>NZ_JADBGR010000095.1:78445-90958 GCF_014892515.1 Myceligenerans pegani | reverse complement strand
CCTGAGTTTGGTCATCTCGGCTTGATCCGTGCTGGCGCAGTGCTGTGACCTGTGGTGATGGTGGTCTTAGTGCGCGGTTTCACGCACTAACGGGCTGGCCTACGCTCGGTGGGTGGCGTTCATTCGACGGGTCCGGACCGCGTCCGGGGCGACGGCTGTGCAGATCGCGGAGTACGTCGGCGGGCGTCGTCAGCGGATCGTGGAGCACCTCGGGTCGGCGCACTCCGAGGCCGAGCTCGGCCTCCTGCTGGAACGGGCCCGCGGCCTGCTTGCCGACGGCCGGCAGGGTGTCCTTGACTTGGGTCTGGAGCCCACGACGCGCGCGGTGGGACTGGTCCCGGCTCCTGGCGAGCCGGCCTTGCTCGGCGGCCAGCCGGTCCCGTCTCAGGCGCCGCGGGTCGGTCCCGCGCGGGTGGAGTCGACCGCTTCGCGTGTCTTGTTCGACGCTCTGGTAGGCGTGTTCGCCGACCTGGGGTTCGACGGGATCGGGGACGAGACGTTCCGGGACCTGGTGATCGCGCGGATCGTGGAGCCGACCTCGATCCTGGACGTGGGGCGGGTTCTGAAGGACCTGGGCCACAGCCCGGCGAGCGAGAAGACGATGCGCCGCACCCTGGCCCGCTGCGTCGGCAACGGCTACCGCGACCAGATCGCCGGGTTGTGCTTCGATCACGCGCAGGCCAGCGGTGATGTGTCGTTGTGTTTGTACGACGTCACCACGCTCTACTTCGAGGCCGAGAAAGAGGACGGGCTGCGGAAGGTCGGCTACTCCAAGGAACGACGAGTCGACCCGCAGATCGTCGTGGGCCTGCTGGTGGACCGGTACGGGTTCCCGCTGGAGATCGGCTGTTTCGAGGGGAACAAGGCAGAGCGCCTGACGATTGTGCCGATCATCGAGCAGTTCCAGGCTCGCCACGGTATCGAGGGGATCGTGGTGGTCGCCGACGCGGGCATGCTGTCGGCGGGCAACCTGGCCGAGCTGGACCGCGCCGAGCTCGGGTTCATCGTCGGCTCAAGGATGACCAAGGCACCGATCGACCTGGAGTCCCACTTCCGCTGGCACGGGGACGCGTTCACCGACGCCCAGGTCATCGACACCATCACCCCGAAGACCGGGCAGAACCTCGAGAACGACCCGATGCTGCGCAGCGAACCGGTCTGGGACCCGGCCACGCACACGCGGTCCTGGCGGGCGGTGTGGTCCTTCTCCCGCAAACGGTTCGTGCGCGACAACGCGACCTTGACCCTGCAGGAGAACCGCGCCCGGGACGTGATCGACGGATCCCGGACCGCGAAGGCCACGAGGTTCGTCAAGACCAGCGGGGACGCACGCACCCTGGACGAGAAGGCACTGGCCCGAGCCCGAGCGCTGGCCGGGCTGAAGGGCTACGTCACCAACATCCCGGCCACGGTGATGCCGCCGGCAGAGGTGATGACCTGTTACCACGACCTGTGGCACGTGGAGCAGTCCTTCCGGATGAGCAAGACCGATCTGGCCGCCCGGCCGATGTTCGCCCGCACCCGCGACGCGATCGAGGCGCACCTGACCATCGTGTTCACCGCCCTGGCCGTCGCCCGCGCGGCCCAGGACCGCACCGGCCTGGCGATCCGCAACATCGTGCGCCAGCTACGCCCCCTGCGCTCGGCAACGATCACCATCAACGGCACCACCGCCACGTTCCCGCCCGCGATCCCCACCCCACAGCAGACCATCCTCGACGCACTGAACCGCGACGACGTCACGCACTAACCCGAATGACCAAACTCGGGCCACGGTCTCGTCGCCGCGCTGCACGAGGAAGGCATGGCGTCGTTCATCCGGCCCCGGCGAGGCGCGGAACCGCGGAGCATGCTCGGCGATGTCCTCGGCGTGTACCCGCAGCACATGAAGGAGATAAGCGTCGTCCGGCGCAACCTCGACGACGGCGTACGCCGCGGCGGAATGCCGCTCGCGGTTCAGTCTGATCAGCCAGTAGACGTTGATGATGACGATCACGCCGTTCATCGCGAAGAACGGCCAGATCCCGACGATCCCGTTGTACAACGTCGCCAGCGCCGACCCGGTCAGGTTCAGCCAGCGAAAACGCAGCACGCGCGCTTGCATCAGCGACCAGACGACGAGCACCGTTCCCGCCCAGCCGCCGATCTCGAGGAGGAGGTTCACCTCCCGAGGTTAGATCGCGCGAGCCGGTGCCGCCGACGGCGCGAGGCATGAGGTTCCTTACAGCGGACGAGGGCGCTCCCACGTCGCCCCACCCGCACAACCAGCCTCGTTCCCGAGTTGCCGCGCGGCATCCTCGCCGCGCTTCACCCCGGTGTGAGGCAACACGCGACCGTCGTCGTCCAACATCCCGAACTGCCGACTTGAACTTGACGCAACGTCAACCCCTACAGTCGCACCCATGAGCTGGTCCATCCAGGAGATCGCCCGGATCGCGGGCACCACCAGCCGCACCCTGCGGCACTACGAGCAGGTCGGACTGCTCGAGCCGGCGGGCCGTGCACCCGGCGGCGCGAGGCGGTACGACCAGGACGCCCTGGTCCGGCTGCAGCGCATCCTGCTGCTCCGCGACCTGGGCATGGGGCTCGCCGACATCGGCGATGCGCTCCGTTGCGAGCCCGACGTCGCTCGCGCGCTGGCCGCGCATCGCGAGCAGTTGCGGGCGGAGCGGGATCTGGTCGAGCGCCGGCTCGCCAGCCTGGACCGGACCATCGACGCACTGGAGAAAGGAGAGAGCATCATGGCCGAGGACATGTTCGACGGGTTCGACCACACCCAGCACAAGGAGGAGGTCGAACGACGATGGGGCAAGGACGCGTACGCCCAGGGCGACGCCTGGTGGCGCGGCCTGGGGCCCGAGGGGCAGAAGGAGTGGAAGGCGAAGGCGTCCGCTCTCACCCAGAGGTGGATCGACGGCGCGTCGGCGGGTATCGACCCCGCGGGCGACGAGGCGCAGGCCATCGCCGCCCAGCACGCCGACTGGCTCTCCGGGATCCCCGGGACTCCGGGTCACGGCACGAAGGCGCCCACCAAGGAGTACCTGGTGGGCCTCGCGGAGATGTACGTCGCCGACGACCGCTTCGCGGCGAACTACGGCGGCACCGAGGGCGCGACGTTCGTCCGTGACGCGCTGACGGTGTATGCGGACCGCAACCTGTAGGCGTCCGACGTCGTACCGCTGGTCGGTCCCACCGTGATCGACCGTGGCTGCGGTCGGTCCGATCCTGAACGATCGGTCGTTCAAACGACCGATCGTTCAAGGACGGACCGACCACGGCTCAGGCCGCCTGCGCGCCGACGCCGACCTGGCCGCCGGTGTCGACGCCGGCCAGGCAGCCGCCTGCCGCCTCGCCACGACCCGATGCCCAGCTGCTCGCCAGGCTCAAACCCGCGCCGCCACCTCACGCGGCTCCCGCGCCCCCCGCAACCCCACGAGCACCCCGGCTACCAGGTACACCCCGGCCAGCACCCCGAACAGCCCCGGCGACCACCCCATGTCCGGCACCACCGCGGCCGCCAGCGCCGCGGCCCCGACGAACGCCGCGTTGTACAGCACATCGAAGAACGCGAAGGCCCGGCCGCGGAACTCGTCGCCGGAATCGCGCTGCACGATCGTGTCGACGGCGATCTTCGCCCCCTGAGCCGCCATCCCCAGCAGGGCGGCGGCCGACAGCATCAGGACGAGCCCGGGTTCGGCGGGCACCAGCAGCACCTGCGACGCGGCCGCCACCAGCAGCATCGTCGCGATCCAGCTCTGCGGCGCCATCCGCCGTCCGAGCCACGCCGTCACCACGATCGCGACGCCGCCGCCCACCCCGGTAGCCCCGACGACCTGGGCGAACACAGCGAGTCCGGACGCCGGGTCGCTCGGGTCCGACAACAGGTTCCGCGCCATCAGGATCGACGCGATGAACACCACGCCGTAGCAGAGCCGGTGCGTCGCCATGGCGAGCAGCGCCTGGCCGGGCGTGCGCCGGCCGGCGAGATAACGCGCCCCGTCGACCAGACCGCGCGCGACCACGACCACCTCGCTCCTCACCCGGCCCGACGCCGGCACCACCGGCCCCAGCTCACCCCGCCGGAGCCGGAGCCCGAGCAGCGAGGCGCACCCCATCACGAGCGCGGCACACGTCAGCGCGGTCGCGTCCTGCACCCGGCCCGGTGGTGCGACCTGCCCCACGACGAACGCGCCCAGCCCGCCGAGGAAGGCGGCGCCCGCTCCCAGGGTCGGCGTCAGGGCATTGGCGGTGAGGAGCAGCTTCTTGTCCTCGACGACGAGCGGCAGCCCGGCGGACAGCCCGGCGAGCAGGAACCTGTTCACGCTCAGCGCCGCGAGCCCGAGGACATAGATCCACAGGGAGACGCCGTCGGCCACCATGAGGACGGCCATGGCCGCCGTGATCACCACACGGACGGCGTTGCCGACCACGAGCACCTGCCTGCGTTGCCACCGGTCGAGGAAGACTCCGGCGAACGGGCCGACGATCGTGAACGGCGCGAGCATGATCGCGAACGCCCCAGCGATCGCGGGCGCGCTGCCCTGTGACTCCGGCGAGAAGAACAGCAGGTTCGCGAGCCCGACCTGGAACATGCCGTCGCCGGCCTGCGAGACCAGCCGCACCGCGAACAACTTCCGGAACCCGGAGCGGGCGAGCAGCGCGCGCAGCTCGCGGAAGACGGACATGTCCTGAGCTTAGGAGGTCGCGCAACGGCACCGCCTCCTCGCCCGACCTCTCGTCGGTGTTCGACGACGGCCGCGGGCGGGCACGTGGGTCCGCGAGAGCGCTCACCGGGGACCCGGAGATCCCGGCGAACGATCGCCCGGACATGGCCCCGCTCCCACGGGTGAATTTCACGACTTACCGCCTGGTAACAGGCCTGAGGACCCTCGTAGGCCTTGTCGACGAGGTGCTAGCATTCCGGCGTTCCAGCCAAAGGAGGCTTGAGATGTTTGCGCTCGACAGCACCGGACTGATCGCGGTCGGCGTGATCGCGATCGTCATCGTCGGTCTGGCGGTCGGTGTGGCCGCCCTGATCTCTCTCGTGTCGAAGCGGGTCCGCAAGGACTGATGCCACGGTCCGGACGAGGCGGACCATCGAAGCGCCGCCTCGTCGGGGCCGAGCGGACCACGGGCCGCATCGAACGCATCGAAGAGGGCCGTGACCGGACTGACAGCGTTGACCGGCACCCGGCCGACGGCCGAGTACTCCGGCACCGTCAGCGCTCGAGTACCCCGGCTTCGCCCAGCACCTCACGAACCGTCATCTGGGACGACGTCATGTCGGTAGCACCCGCTGCGCGGGCAGTGGCGCCATGGGCTCGCATCGTCTCAGGACTCCCGTAGATGACGAACGGTACCGCCGGATCGACCTCCCGCACCTTTCGCAGGAGCGTCAGGCCCGCGGTGGGAACCTCGGTCCCGTCCTCGCGGCGACCCATGTCCGAGATGATCGCGCCGTAGCTGCCGTACCTCAGCCGCTCCATCGCTTCCCGTGTGGAGCGCGCCAGCGTCACCACGGCACCGTCCCGCTGCAGGCCGTCGATCAGGATGGCGTTGTTCTCGGGATGATCGTCGACCCAGAGAACCTCGCGGGAGGTCGCCCGCGTCCCTTGCCCGGGGCGCCCGTCGCCGTCGTCCGCCGCCGATGGCGGAAGACCCGGAACCCCGGGGCGATGGTCGTGCGCGTCCGACGGCGGCCGGCCGGGTACCCCGGCGTCGCGCCCGTCGATGCCGGACGGCGGCATGCCGGGCGCGCCGTTCCCGCCGTCGTCCGATGGCGGCGCTCCGGGCGTCGGCTCGCGCCCGCCGACGTCGGACGGCGGACTCCCGGGGAGCCCGGCGCCGGGCCCGTCCACACCGGACGCCGGCCAACCAGGCACCCCGCCGCCTGACAACGCCTCGACCCGCTCCCGCAACGCCACGACCTGGTTCTGCAGATCCACGATCATCCGGTTCTGCTGGTCGTTGAGCTGGGTGATGCTGATCCGCTGCCCGCCGAGCTCCAGCTCGAGGTCCGACTTCCGCAGCAGCGCCGCGAGCGGACGCCAGAGCAGCAGCAGCGCGGCGAGGACGAGCAGCGGCCACAGCAGGGCGGCCACGGAGGTGATCAGGTCGGCGATCATGGCCGGGAGCCTAGCCGGATTTGACCGTCTTGTGCTCCGCATCGAGAGCGGCCTCCGGAGGAATCTCCTGAGTACGCTCGCATCATGACGACACTGGGCTGCGCTCTGCTACCGACCTTTCCCCCGCACCAGTACCTGCCGATCGCCCGTGCCGCCGACGACGCCGGCCTCGCGGAGATCTGTCTCTGGGAGGACTGCTTCAAGGAGACGGGAATCGCCGCCGCGGGCGCGATCCTCGCGAGTACGGCCAACCTCCGCGTGCAGCTCGGCGTGCTCCCGGTGCCGCTGCGCAATGTCGCGCTCACCGCCATGGAGATCGCCACGCTCGAGGGAATGTTCCCAGGCCGGCTGGAACCCGGCATCGGGCACGGGGTGCAGAGCTGGATGGAGCAGGTCGGCGCTCGCGCCGCGTCGCCGCTCACCCTGCTGCGCGAGTACGCCACCGCGCTGCGCGGCCTGCTCGCCGGGGAGCGCCTCACCGTCTCGGGACGCTACGTCTCCCTGGACGACGTCGCCCTCGACTGGCCGCCCGTCACCGCACCACCGGTGATCAGCGCGGCCACCGGACCCAAGACGCTGCGCCTGGTCGGCGAGGTCGCCGACGGCGTCGCGCTCGACGGCGGCAACGGCCTGACCAAGCTGCGGACCGCCATCGACACGGTCCGCAAGGCGTACGACGACGCCGGGCGCACCGACCCGTTCAAGGTGGTGGTCTCCGTGGCGACGGCCACCGGCCCCGACGCCCCAGACCGCGTCCGGGCCTGGCTGCCCAGCTGGGACCTGCCCTCCGACGCGCCCGAGGAGTACTGCGTCTGGGGCGACTCCGCCGAGGAGATCGCGGACGGCCTGCGCAGGTTCGCCGACCTCGGCGCCGACACCGTCAACGTCCAGCCGCTCGAATCGGAGCCGGACCCGGAGGCGCTCGTCACCTTCCTGGGGCAGGAGGTCCGCCCGCTGCTCCTGTGAGCGGAGGCGTCCACCGAGCGGGGGCGCACCACTGGTCCTGTCCCCCCGGCCCGCTCCCGCGGAAGCGACCGGTGGTGCGCGGCGCACCGGGCGGCACGAGGAGCCGTACGGCCCCGCAGGGCGATGTCCGACAGCCCCACTACGGTGGCCGGCATGAGCGAAGCGGAAGCCGGCGGGCGGGTCACCGACGAGGACTGGTACGCGCGCGACCTGTCGGGTGCCGAATGGCGGGGCACCACCTTCGTGGACGTCGATCTCACGGAGGCGACCGGCGTCGGCGCGACCTTCGAGGAGTGCACCTTCCGGGGCGTGAAGTTCAACGCGGCGTCGTTCACCGAATGCGCGTTCACCGCGTGCGTCTTCGACCGCTGCAACTTCTTCGACGTGACGTTCGAGCGCTGCAAGCTGATGGGCTCCATGTTCCGCAACTCCAAGCTGGACCTGGTCAAGGCCGAGCGCGGGAACTGGTCGTTCGTCGATCTGTCGCGCGCCGAGATCGCCTCCGCACAGTTCGATGGTGTCCGGTTCCGCGAGGCGAACCTCCGTGAGCTCAAGGCTCGCGGAGCGGTGCTGACCGGCTGCGACCTGTCCGGCGCGGACCTGGAACTCGCCGACCTGTCCGGCGCGACGCTCCTGGGTAGCGACCTGTCCGCGATCGACCCACGCACGACCACGCTCGAGGGCGCGATCATCACCCCGGACCAGGCGACGACGCTCGCGGAGGCCCTGGGCCTGGTGGTGCGCCCCACCTGACTCAGAGGTCGCGCGAGTAGGTGGCGCCGACCTCTAGGCCCCACAGACCCCCGAGCATCGTCCCGCTGACCAGCGGGACCCCCGGGCGGTACGGCAGATGCAGGTACGACGGCGCGTCGAGCACGGCGAGGTCGGCACGAGCTCCCACCCCCAGCCATCCGATGTCGGTGCGCCGCAGCGCCGCCGCACCCCCCGCCGTCGCCGCCCGCAGTGCCTCCGCCGGTGACATCCGCATCTCCCGCACGGCCAGAGCCAGGGCGAACGGCATCGACGACGAGAACCCCGACCCCGGATTGCAGTCGGTCGCGATCGCGACGGTGACGCCCGCATCGAGAAACCTGCGGGCGTCGGGATAGGGCTGCCGTGTCGAGAACTCGATCGACGGCAGCAGGGTCGCCACGACGCCGGAGTCCGCGAGGTTTCGCAGGTCGTCGTCCGACGTGAAGGTGCAGTGATCGGCCGAAGCGGCCCCCACCTCGCACGCCACCTCGATCCCCGGTCCGTGGCCGAGCTGGTTCGCGTGGATCCGGGGGGCGAGCCCGGCGGCGGCCCCGGCGCGCAGGATCGTCCGGGCGGCGTCGCCGTCGAAGGCGCCGCGCTCGCAGAACACGTCGACCCAGCGGGCGTGCGGCGCGCAGGCCTCGAGCATGTCGCCGGTCACCAGGTCGATGTACGCCGCCGGATCGGTGCCGGGCGGGACGACGTGCGCCCCGAGGAACGTCGTCTCGGGCGTGAGCTCGCGCGCGATCCGCAGCGCCCGCGCCTCCCCGCCGATGTCCAGCCCGTAGCCGGACTTGATCTCGACGGTGGTGGTGCCCTGCCGTCGCATCTCGGCGACGAGCCGGCGGGCGTTGGCGCGCAACTCGTCGTCCGACGCCGCGCGCGTGGCGGCCACGGTGGTCCGGATCCCGCCGGCGGTGTAGGGCCGTCCGGTCATCCGCGCCTCGAACTCGGCGGCCCGGTCCCCGGCGAAGACCAGGTGCGCGTGCGAGTCGACGAACCCCGGGATCACCGCGCGCCCGTCGAGGTCGCGGGCCTCGTCCGCCGCCGGGGCGGCCGCCGCGGGCCCGGTCCACGCGACGCGGCCGTCATCGCCGACGACGACGGCCGCGTCGCGGACGATCCCGAGCAGGTTCCCGACGCCGCTTGCCGAGGCAGTACCTCTCGCGGCTCCCGCGCTGTTTCGCGACCGAGACTCCGCCGAGGACGTGTCCTCGGCGGCCGGGCCGCCGGCCGGGGCGAGATCCGGGGCGCCGTGAGCCGGATCGTTCGTGATCAGCTCGCCGATGTTGGTCAGGAGGATGCTCATCGTGCCGCCTCCCCGAGGTGTGGCGC
Organism: Myceligenerans pegani; assembly: GCF_014892515.1. Lineage (GTDB taxonomy): Bacteria > Actinomycetota > Actinomycetes > Actinomycetales > Cellulomonadaceae > Myceligenerans > Myceligenerans pegani. The sequence goes on along the minus strand of NZ_JADBGR010000095.1, from coordinate 81,779 downwards.
CGCCGGCGGGTTGGTGATCAGCTCTGCGAGGACGTCCGCCAGGGCATCCACTCCCGCGAGCGCGTCGGCCGTGGTGATCGACTCCTCGGGCGAGTGGGACACGCCCGTCTCGTTCCGCACGAACAGCATCGCGGTCGGGATACCGGCCTGCTGGAGGATCCCGGCGTCGTGGCCGGCACCGGTCGGGATGATCGGAATGCCGGCGTTGCCGCTGGTAGCCAGGGCGCCGGTGGTCAGGGCACGTGGCCGACGCCGGTCCGCCGCCCCTCGGCCGACGGCGTCCCGTTCGGCCGCGCCCCGTTCCGCGACGTCGCGGTCCGACGTCGCCCCGAGCGCCGCCGCCAGCCTGCTCGTGAGGCCGCGGTCGAAGATCACCTCACCCGACACGGACTCCGCGGTCACGTCGAGTGTGGTCCCGTCGGCCGCCGCCCGGTCGCGGGCCGCGCGTTCCACCTCGGAGAGAAGGTCCGCGAGCTCCTCGTCCGTCGATGCCCGGGCGTCCAGCCACGCGCTGACCCGCGAGGGGATCGCGTTCGTGCCGCCCGGCCGCACGTCCAGGCGGCCGAACGTCGCGCGGCGGATCGCGTCGCCGACGCCGTCCCGGTCGCGGGCCGCGGCGTCGGCGGCGAGCGAGGTGGCCGCGTAGGTCAGCATCGGGTCATGGCGGTCGGCCATGCGGGTGGCGCCGGCGTGGTCGGCGTGGCCGCAGAAGTCGAACCGGTAGCGGCCGTGCGGCCAGATGGCGCTCGCGAGGCCGACCGGCGCGTCGTCGCGCAGCACCAGGTCGCGGCCCTGTTCGCAGTGCAGCTCGACGAAGCAGGACACCCCGTCGAGCAGGCCGCCGGCCGTCCTGTCGCCGATGTCCCGGTCGCTCGCCGGGGCTGTACCCGCGGGTGACCCGGGCTCCGCATCGTGCCTTCCCGCGCCGTCGTCCCCCGCGATCACGTCGCCGAGCGCGATGCCGTCGCGGTCGCGCAGCTCGCGGGCGTCGGCCCAGGAGATCTGTCCGGTGGCGAGGCGGGATCCGAGGCAGGCGAGCCCGAACCGGGACCCTTCCTCCTCGACGAACACGCCGACGCCGAGCGGGACGCGGGGCGTGATTCCTCGGTCGCGCAGCACGTCGATGGCGGCGAGCGCCGAGACGACGCCCAGCGGGCCGTCGAACGCGCCGCCGTCCAGCACGGAGTCCAGGTGCGACCCGGTGAGAACGGCGTTCCCCCGCCGGGAGAGGGCCCCCGGGTCGGTCGCGCCAAACCGTCCACCGTCGTCGTCCACGGGATGCCACCAGGCGACGGTGTTGCCGAACCCATCGGACTCGACGCGGAGTCCGCGGGCCCGCGCCGCCTCCTCGAACCAGGCCGCCGCCTCGCGTTCCGCGGTCAGGAACGGCTGCCGGAAGTATCCGCCGGTCCGGGCGGACAGTCCGAGGGGCTCCAGGTCACGCCACATCTGCTCGAAGCTCACGGCCCCATTGGAACATCCGCGCGCGGGGGCCGACCGACGACGGGCGTACCCGGGTCGGCGGTGTCCGCGGGCGGTGCCGTCAGTGCCGGGCCGCCGCCAGCTCCTCGCGGAGCCAGCGGGGCGTGTGGTCCAGGGTGCGCGGGTACTTGTGCAGGTCCTTGGCGTAGAGGTGCGGCTTCGGGGCGTCGCTCCAGGCGGGACGGTCGTCGTAGTTGAACGCGACGTCCACCTTCCCGTGCCCGTCATCCCTCCGCACCGTCAGTTCCATCGACAGCCAGGTCCCGGCGCCCGGCCGGTACATCACGTCGCGGAGGTCCCTGACGAGCCGCCCGACCGAACGGTCGGGCAGGACGGAACGATCCTCGCCGGACGGTCTCGCCACCGCCATCGTCGTCTCCCCGTAGGGGGCCAGCCGGCGGACCCGCAGCGTCGCCGACTCCCAGTCGCCGCCGGCCGCCGCGCTGCGGCTCACCGCCAGGGCGATCTCCCCGACGAGTTCTCCCTGGCGGACCATCGGAACCTGTCCGGTCGGCTCCTCGTGCGTCGAGTCAGGGTCCATCGAGTCAGGGTCCATGCTGACGCTCCCTTCGAGCACCTCGCTCCTCGGCCTTCGTCCCGTCCACTCCCCATCGTGTCAGCCGTTGTCGAACTCCTTCCTCTCGGCCTCCCCGTCGATCGCGTACTCGACGGTGATGGTGCGGGGAACCGGGCTGTCGCCGTCGTACTCGGGGAAGACGTGCAGTTCGACGTCCGACGGTGGGTCGGCGTTCAGTTCCTCGCGCAGGCGCGTCTCCAGGGCGTAGTACGTGTCGCCGGCCCCGCGGTTCACCTCCTCGAGCATCGGCACGAGATTGAGGTCCTCCGGACCGCCGCCGAAGGCGTTGCCGACCAGGTGGCCGCCGTCGTACCCGTCACCGCCGAGGTCGCCGATGCGCTGCTGCACGCTCTCCGAGCGATCGGCCTCGCCGAGCTGGAGGTCCTCCACGTGGACCGCGACCGTCCGGGCCGCGTCGTCGGTGACGAAGACGTGCTCGTCGCCCACCACGTACGTCACGTCGGGCTGCGGCTCCATCAGGTCCCAGTTGAGGTCGCCGGTTCGCCCGTACTCGGCCTCGACGTGCGTGACCCGACCCGACCCGTCCGTGTAGAAGGTTCCCCGGCCGTCGACCTCGTAGGCGGTGTTCGGCTCCAGGCCGTCGACGCCCGCGAAGGGGGTACGGGCCGACGGCGGCTCCGCCTCCACGGTGCGGTCCACCTCGGGTGGCGGGTACTCGTCGGCGCCGTCGTCGCTCCCGGCGCGCCCGTCACCACCGCCGGCGGCCCCGCGGCCGACATCGGCACCGGATTCGTCCCCCGCGTCGTCAGGAACGACGGCGAACGCCGCCGGGCGGATCTCGACCTCGGCGGTGCCTCCACCGGGCGACGCCGTCGCCCCGGCACCCACCGGCTCTCCCGGCGCGTCTCCGCCGCCGTCGACACGGCTCGTGCCCGCGCCGCTCGTCACCGCGACGTGCCCGGCCGGGTCACCGTCGGACGTCTCCTCCTGAGCGTCCGCGTTCTCGCGGATCCTGCCCGCGGCCTCGGCCAGCGCCGTCGCCACATCGCGCAGCCGCACCGCGTGCTCCCCGCCCCAGACCGCACGGAAGTCCTCGGCATCGGGTCCGTTCCAGCCGCCCGGATCCGGGATCACCGCCTCGACGACCGTCACCACGCCGTCGAGCGACCTGCCGCCCTCATCGATCCGTCCGGCCAGCAGGCGCAACGCCTCGACGTCGGCGCCGTGCATCCCTCCGCTCACAGCCGTCCTCCCGGGGACGCGTCGTGCCGTTCACCGCAGTGGAACCTGGGGAGTCGCGCCGGTGGGGGTACT
>NZ_JADBGR010000095.1:0-78407 GCF_014892515.1 Myceligenerans pegani | reverse complement strand
CCGGCGCGACGTCTGGGGAAACACCGAGAGGCACGGCACCGGATGTGGTGCCGTGCCTCTCGGGACCCGGCCGGGGAGGCGGGGGGCTCGACCCGACCGGTCAAGGAGGTGATACCCGGACGCCGGTACTGGATTCCGGTACGCATTCGAGGTCCCCTCCTGCATCGAAGCACTGTCGTCCTCCGCCGTGGTGGCGCACACGTCCGGGCCTGCGGTCCCGCGTCCGGACGCTCGGCGCGTTCGCCGCCGACATCACGTACTCAACCAGCACCCGTGACCCGGGCACATGGGCAGAGCTACCCATGCACCCGACCGCGCGCCCCGAAAGCGATGCGAGCCGTCCCGCTCGCCGACCCCGGCACGGGATTCACCCGACACCACGCCCGGCGAACCGGACGTGCCGCTCGGGCGCGGCCGACGTCCGACACTCCGCGTAACCTCGCCTCCATGGACGGAGCACGCACAGTCCGCGCAACCCGCGGCACCGAACTCACCGCCCGCAGCTGGCAGACCGAAGCCCCGCTGCGGATGCTCATGAACAACCTGGACCCCGAGGTCGCGGAACGGCCCGACGACCTCGTGGTCTACGGCGGCACCGGCCGGGCCGCCCGCTCCTGGCCGGCCTACGACGCCATCGTCCGCACCCTCACCGACCTGCGCGAGGACGAGACCCTCCTGGTCCAGTCCGGCAAGCCGGTCGGCGTGCTCACCACCCACGAGTGGGCTCCGCGGGTGCTCATCGCGAACTCGAACCTGGTGGGGGACTGGGCGACGTGGCCCGAGTTCCGCCGCCTCGAACAGCTCGGCCTCACCATGTACGGGCAGATGACGGCCGGCTCGTGGATCTACATCGGCACACAGGGCATCGTGCAGGGCACCTACGAGACCTTCGCCGCCGTTGCCGAGAAGAAGTTCGGCGGCGGCCTCGCCGGAACGCTCACCCTGACCGCCGGCTGCGGCGGCATGGGCGGCGCGCAGCCGCTCGCCGTCACGCTCAACGGCGGCGTGTGCCTGATCGTCGACGTCGACCCGGCGCGCCTCGCCCGGCGCGTCGAGCACCGCTACCTCGACGAGGTCGCCGACTCCGTGGACGACGGCGTCGCGCGGGCGCTCGCGGCGAAGGCCGAGGGGCGCGCGTACTCGGTGGGCGTGGTCGGCAACGCCGCCGAGGTGTTCCCTGACCTGCTGGCCCGGGGTGTGGACATCGACGTCGTCACCGACCAGACCTCGGCGCACGACCCGCTGTCCTACCTCCCGCTCGGGGTCGCCCTGGAGGACTGGGCCGCGGAGGCCGAGAAGGACGCCGCGGGCTTCACCGAGCGGGCCCGCGAGTCCATGGCCCGGCACGTCGAGGCCATGGTGGGCTTCCAGGACGGCGGCGCGGAGGTGTTCGACTACGGCAACTCCATCCGCGACGAGGCCCGCCAGGGCGGCTACTCGCGTGCCTTCGACTTCCCCGGCTTCGTCCCCGCGTACATCCGGCCGCTGTTCTGCGAGGGCAAGGGCCCGTTCCGCTGGGCGGCCCTGTCCGGCGACCCGAAGGACATCGCCGCGACCGACCGCGCCATCCTCGACCTCTTCCCCGACCACGACCGCCTCCACCGCTGGATCCGCGGCGCGCAGGAGAAGATCGCGTTCCAGGGCCTTCCCGCCCGGATCTGCTGGCTCGGCTACGGCGAGCGCGACAAGGCCGGCCTCGCGTTCAACGAGCTGGTCGCGTCCGGCGAGATCAGCGCACCGCTCGCGATCGGGCGCGACCACCTCGACGCCGGGTCGGTCGCGTCGCCCTACCGCGAGACCGAAGGCATGGCCGACGGCTCCGACGCCATCGCCGACTGGCCCCTCCTCAACGCCCTCACCGCCGCGTCGTCGGGCGCCACCTGGGTGTCGCTGCACCACGGCGGCGGCGTCGGCATGGGCCGGTCCATCCACGCGGGCCAGGTCTCGGTGGCCGATGGCACGCCCCTGGCCGCGCAGAAGCTGGAGCGCGTCCTCACCAACGACCCGGCCATGGGCGTCCTCCGCCACGTCGACGCGGGCTACGACCGCGCCACCGAGGTGGCGGAAGCCCGCGGCGTCCGCGTCCCGCGATGAGTAGTTGGTTCTGCGACTACGCCTGGACGGGCCGCCGGGTCGCCGCCGACGTCGTGATCCGCACCGAGGGAGGGTGGGTCACCGAGGTGACGACCGGCGTCGTCGGGAAGCCCGACGGCGCGACGCGGCTGCGCGGCCTCACCCTGCCCGCGTTCGCCAACGGTCACTCGCACGCCTTCCACCGCGCCCTGCGCGGCAGGACGCATTCCGTGGACGACGGCGGTCGCGGGCCCGGTTCCGGGTCCTTCTGGACCTGGCGCGAGCAGATGTACCGCGTCGCCGAACGCCTCGACCCGGACTCGTACCACCGCCTCGCCCGGGCGCTGTACGCGGAGATGGTGCTGGCCGGGTACGGCGTCGTCGGCGAGTTCCACTACCTGCACCACGCGCCCGGCGGGCAGCGGTACACCGACCCCAACGCCATGGGGGAGGCCCTGATCGCCGCCGCCGACGACGCGGGCATCCGCCTCACCCTGCTTGACACCTGCTACCTCACGGCGGGCGTGGCGGGCGACGCGCTGAACGGCGTACAGCGCCGTTTCGGCGACGGTGACGCGGAATCCTGGGCGGATCGCGTCGACTCCATCGCGCGTTCTCACCCCGCCGACGTCGCGGCCGCTGCGGCAGTCGCCACCTCTCGCCCGCGGATTCCGGGCCAGCTGCCGGGGACCGGTCCAGCGGCGGACGACCGTTCGCCCGACGGCCTCGTCCGGATCGGTGCGGCGATTCACTCGGTGCGCGCGGTACCGCCGTCGGCGATCGAGACCGTTGCGGAACGGACAGCGGCTCGCGGCGCACCACTGCACGTTCATCTCTCCGAGCAGCCTCGCGAGAACGAGGACTGCCTCGCCGCTCACGGCCGCACGCCGACCGGACTGCTCGCCGATCACGGCGCGTTGTCCGCGCGCACCACAGCGGTTCACGCGACACATCTGACCGTTGACGACGTCGACCGGCTCGCCGCGTCGGAGACCCGGGCCTGCATCACGCGCACCACGGAACGGGATCTGGCGGACGGCGCTCCGGACCTCGGCCGGATTGCGGATGCCGGGATCGGCCTGTGCGTCGGTTCCGACAGCAACGCGATCGTCGACCCGTTCGAGGAGACCCGAGGTCTGGAACTGGACGAACGCAGTCGCACCCTCGGCCGCGGCCACCTCTCGCCCGCGACGCTCCTCGGCGCGGGAACACGGGAGGGCTATGCCTCACTGGGATGGCTCAACCCAACCGCGGGACCTGGTTCCGCGGGAATCGGGCTGTCCCATGAGACGGCGCTCACCGGCCGCATCCCGTGGGACGGAATTCGCGTCGGAGACCTGGCCGACCTCACGGTGGTCTCGCTCGAATCGGTCCGTATGGCCGGATGGTCACGAGAAACACTTCTCGACCACGCCGTCTTCGCGGCGACCGCCGCCGACGTCACGGACACGATCATCGCCGGCCGCCACGTGGTCCGAGACCGCACCCACACCACCATCCCCCACCCAGCAGCCGCCCTCCACCAAGAAATCCGCACCCTCCTGGACCACCCCTGACCAGCCCCGCCGACCAGCCCGCCGACCAACTCGGAACTTCGCCGTCTCCGACCAACCCAGCCCTCCGGGCGAAGGGTGCCTCGCGAGGACGTAAAAGCCCGAAGTGGAGGGCCCCTTGGGGCCCGTGAACGCGTCCGCGCGAGGCACCCTTCGCCCGGAGGGCGGAGCCGGGAGCAGTGCCCGAACCAAGCCTCGGGAACCTCCGTTCACGAGCAATCCACCCCCGAGAAACCTGGAGGTGGCACCCGCTCCACCCACCCCCACGAGCCTGGACCCGTGTCTACCCAGAAACCCCACAGCCGCCGCACCGCGGCCTTCATCGCCTCCGGTGCCACGCTCGCGCTCGGCCTGACGGCGCTGGTCCCCGCGTCCGCCGCCGCGCACGGCCCGGACCGTCCCTCCGCGGGGCACTCCTTCTCCCGCCCGGCCACCTTCGGCCCCAGCCAGGGCAAGGCGTTCCACCGCCTCGCCACCTACCCGGTCTTCCAGAACGCTCCGGCCGACGTCGACCCGGCCGACGAGACCGTGGCCGAGATCTCCGACGTCAGCGAGGACGGCCGCACGGTCGTCTACACCGACGCCGCAGGCCGCCGCATCGGCTTTCTCGACATCACCGACCCGGCCCACCCGCGGGGGCTCGGCTCGCTCGACCTCGCCGAGCTCGGCGACGCGGAGGACGAACCGACGTCGGTCGCCGTCGTGGGCGATCACGTACTGGTCGTCGTGAACACCTCGGAGAGCTACGCGAACCCGAGCGGCCGGCTCGACGTCGTCGACCTTGCGACACGCACCAAGGTCCGCTCGATCGACCTGGGCGGTCAGCCTGACTCGATCGCGATCACACCCGACGGTGCCTACGCCGTCGTCGCCATCGAGAACGAGCGGGACGAGGACGTTCCCGCCGACAACGCTCCGGGCGGCGACGAGGGCGATCTCCCGCAGGCTCCGGCCGGTTTCGTGCAGATCGTCGACCTCCCGGGTACCGACCCAGCCGGCTGGTCCGCTCGTCCCGTCCCGCTCACCGCGACCGACGGCTCCGCGCTCCCCGCTCTCGCGGGAGCCGGGCTGGACACGCCCGAGGACCCCGAGCCGGAGTACGTCGCGATCAACCCGGCCGGCACCACGGCCGCCGTCTCCCTCCAGGAGAACAACGGCATCGTGCTGATCGACGTCGCCTCGGGCGAGGTGACCTCGGTGTTCTCGGCGGGGGAGCAGGCGCTGACAGGCGTCGACACGATCGAGGACGACGCGATCGACCTCACCGGAACGCTCGACGCCGCCCCGCGCGAGCCCGACGCGATCGCCTGGATCGACGACCAGCACCTCGCCACCGCGAACGAGGGCGACTGGAAGGGCGGGACCCGCGGCTGGTCCGTCTTCGACGCCGCGACGGGCGAGGTCGCCTGGGACGCCGGGAACACCCTGGAGCACCTGGCGGCGCGTGTCGGCCTGCACAACGACGGGCGGACCGAGAACAAGGGCGTCGAGATCGAGGGGATCGCGGTCAGCGAGCTCGGCGGGACGCGGTACGCGTTCGTCGGGTCGGAGCGGTCGAACTTCGTGGCCGTCTACGACGTGTCCGACGCCGACGCGCCGCAGTTCGTCCAGGTACTCGCCACGACGAACGGCCCGGAGGGCCTGCTGCCGGTCCCGCAGCGGAACCTGCTGGTCGTGTCGTCGGAGGAGGACTCCGCCGAGGACGGCGTCCGTTCCGCGGTGACCGTGTTCGGCAAGGGCTGGAGGTCCGCCCGCTCCGCCGGGACGCCGCGGTTCCCCTCGATCGTGTCCGGCGACGCCGCGGGGACGGCCGGTGCGTACACGTCAGGTCTCGACGGGGACCGGCAGGTCACGCGAGACGCTCCGATCGGGTGGACCGCGCTCGGCGCCCTCTCGGCCGACCCGGAGGACCGGCGCCGCCTGTGGACGGCGTCGGACGCGGCGAAGGAGCCGACGTCGCTCTACTCGGTGCGGACTCCTCGCTGGGGAGGACCGGCCGTGATCGACGGGGAACTCGTCGTGACCGACGGCGGCGAGCCGGCCGCGCTCGACGTCGAGGGCCTGTGGGCGCGCCCCGCACGCGTCGGCGGCGGATTCTGGCTCGGCTCCGAAGGCAGGACGGGCGCGGAGAACGCGCTCGTGCGCGTGTCGGAGTCCGGGGAGATCGAGGAGAGCGTCAGCCTCCCCGAGGAGATCGCAGCAGGCCTCGGCAAGTGGGGGATCGAGGGCGTGGCGGGGACGGTCGACCGCCGCGGCGAGCACCTGTTCGTCGCCCTGCAGCGCGGCCTCACGTCCGACGACGGCCCGGGCGGCTACGCCCGTATCGGCCGTTACGACGTGGCGACCGCCGAGTGGACCTGGTTCGGGTACGAGCTCGAGCGGCCGACCGCCGACGGCGACTGGGTCGGCCTCTCCGAGGTGACCGTCGTCGACCGCAACACGCTCGCGGTGATCGAACGCGACAAGCTCAACGGCCCGGACGCCGCGCTCAAGGCGGTGTACACGGTCGACCTGCCGCACCGGGACCCGCGTCCCGGGGAGGTCGCGATGCTGGACAAGGAGCTCGCGATCGACGTCCTCCCGCGCCTGCGGGCGACCAACGGCTGGACCCAGGAGAAGCTCGAGGGCCTTACGATCGGCGGCGACGGCCACGTCTACGCCGTCACCGACAACGACGCCCTCGACGACGCCACGGGCGAGACGGTCTTCCTGGACCTGGGCAAGACCCGCCGCCTCTTCCGCTGAGCGGGTGCCGGAATCCGCGCGGCCGAAACGCGCGGGTTCCGGCACGTCTGCTGCCGCGTCCCCCAACTCGGGGTGGATCGGCACGATTTTCTTGACCCCGAGGGTGGGTGGCCGGATCAGGGGAGGAACCGGGGGAGAACCCGATACCGCCGGATCGCCGCCGGCCGTAGCGTGGAAGGCATGACCACGAAGACACTTTCCCGCCCCCGCCAGGGCCGCATGATCGCCGGGGTGTGCGCGGGCATCGCCCGGCGCTTCGGGTGGAACGTCACCCTGCTGCGCGTGCTGGTCGTCGCGTCCATCCTGCTCCCCGGCCCGCAGGTCCTGGCCTACATCATCTTCTGGATCCTCATGCCCAACGACGACTGATCCCTCACCACCCCGTCGGGGTGAGGACCTTCCGGATGCGCTTCTCGCTGATCGGGCCGTCCGTGCCGAGTTGCTGGGCGAACAGGCTCACCCGGAACTCCTCCAGCATCCAGCGCACCTCGGCCAGCTCCGCGGCTCGAGCCGCGTCCGGGGTCCCGGAGGCGTACGCCGCGCGGGCCTTCTCCCACGCCTGCGTCACGTCACCGACGCGCCAGGCGAGATCGGCATCGCGTCCCGGGTTCTCGCTCGCCTTCGCCAGCCGGTGCGACGCCGCACGCAGGTAGCGCACGAGGTGCGGCAGCCTGCGCGAGGGTGTCTGCGACACGAACCCGTCGTGGATCAGTCCGGCGGCGTGCTCCCGCACGTCCTGGAGCACCTGGAGGAGCGCCAAGCTGGACTGACCCCTGATCTCGCCCTCCAGCGCCCGGTAGGCCGACAGCGCCGCCACCACGTGCCCGACCACCCGGTGCACCTCGTCCTCCAGATGCCGCCGCACGTGCTCGCGCGCCGCCTCGAAGTCGGCTCCGCTCCGGATCGCCGCGGCGTCCGGCCCGCCGGGCGGGGTGTCGTACCGGCGCTCGGCCTCCGGAACGGTCAGGCCGGCGACGGCGGCCAGTTGCAGGTCGGTGACCAGTGCGTCCGTGTCCGGATAGGGGCTGGACGCCATCGTGAGGGACTGCGTTCCTGACCAGCGCGACGTGATGCGCGCCGTCGGCAGCGCGGTCGCACGCAGCAACAGACGGCGGACGCCGGCGGCATGCGCCGCGTCCCGTGCGGACTCGTCGGCCAGGATCCGCAGCGCGACGGTCGCGGCACGCCTCCCCTTCTCCTTCGGCCCGCGCTCCTCGACGAGCGCGGGATACCCGTGCACGACGACGCCCCCGCCGACGTCGGTCGCCACGACCTCCGGCAGCACCCCTCCGTCCAGCCCGTCGGGCCACCCGGCAAGGCCCTCCCGCTCGGCCACGAGTGCACCGCCCGACGCCGCCCCGCCGGCGCCAGGCCGTCCGCCACTGCCCGAGCCGGCACCCTGGCCGGCGTACTGCCCGGACCCGGCAGCCGGCCCGCCGCCCGCTGCCGGCCGAGGCGGCACCACGGCGCCGGAACGCTCTGCCTCGGCGGAACCACCCTGGCGAGACGACGACGTCGGACCGCCGACCTCAGCGTTCGCCCGGGCCTCCGCGAGCGCCTGACCGACGGCGCCCTTCACCGCCGAGCGGACCGCGGACTCCGCGCGCTTCGCCAGCTTGCGCTGCAGCAGGAGCAGGTCCTTCGACTCGTCGAGGACGACGACGTTCGCGCCGTCCCGTACGTCTTCCGCCAGCCCGCGGCCGCGCTCGCCCGCCCCACGGTCCGAGCCCCGTCCGCGACCCGGCTTCGCCTGCCGGCCGTCGCCCCGTCCGCCGTCGTCTCCGGAACCGGAGCTGTGCGGCTCGAAGACGCGGAAGGTCATGCGCAGGTGGTCCGGCAGGCGTTCCACCCGGTCCGGTGTCCAGACGTCGTCCGGGACGGCGATCCCGCGGACCGTGCGCACGGCCCGCGAGAAGGCGGCGGTGAACGGCTCGGCCATGTCGCCGGCGCGGGCCATGTCCGCCCAGGCCGGGCACTCCGCGCGGAGCCAGGCCGCGATCTCGCGGGCACAGTCGGGCGCGGGGACGAGGTCGCGGCGCACGGGTTTCGGCAGCGACTTGATCGTCGCGACGCAGAGTTCCTCGAGCAGCCCGGGCACCATCCAGTCGAACCCGTCGGGCACCACGCGCGGCAGCACCGACACCGGAATGTGCACGGTGACGCCGTCGGCCCCGGAACCGGGCGCGAACTGGTAGGTGAGCGGCAGCGACAGGTCGCCCTGGGGCCAGACCTCCGGGAACGCGTCCGTGTCCACGGAGGCGTCCCCGACGAGCAGGTCCATGGTGAAGGTCAGCAGGTCGGGCTGCTCGCGCCGCGTCCTGTTCCACCACTTGTCGAAGTGCGCCGCCGACACCACGTGGTCGGGCACGCGCTCGTCGTAGAACGCGAAGAGGTCGTCCTCGGACGCGACGATCCCGCGCTGCCGGGTCCGCGCCTCCAGCTCGCCGGCCTCGTCGAGGAGCCGGCGGTTCTCCGCGAAGAACGTGTGGTGCGTGGTCCACGCGCCCTCGACGAGGGCGTGCCGCAGGAACATCTCCCGGGCCGCCTCGGGGTCGACGCGCGAGTACAGCACCTTGCGGTCCGCGACGATCGGCACGCCGTACAGCAGGACCTTCTCCGTGCACATCGCAGCACCGCGCTTGGTGGACCAGTGCGGCTCGGACCAGGTGTGGCGGGCGAGCGGCCCGGCGAGCTCCTCGGCCCACTCGGGCTGGATCCGCGCGACGTCGCGTGCCCACAGCCGCGAGGTCTCGACCAGCTCGCCCGCCATGATCCACGCCGGCGGCTTCTTGCTCAGCGGCGACCCGGGGAAGATCGCGAACCGCGCCCCCCGCGCCCCGATGTACTCGTTCCGCGCCTGCTTCTTCGCCCGGCGCAGCGCCCGCTCCCGCGCCTCCCCGCGCAGGTGCGCCACCGCGGAGGCCTTCACCTCTCCGGTGTCCTGCATCCCGATATGCGACAGCAGCCCGGCGAGCAGGGCCCGATGAATGGTGTCCCCATCCCACTGCCTCTTCTCCCCACCAGCAGCCGCGACCTGCGCCCCGGCCTCTGCCCGTTCCGGTTCCGCACCTGCCGGACCGACCGCCGCCCCCGAGGCTCCCGAGGCTCCCGAGGAAGCCCGGTACCCCATCGAGATCCCCAGTGGCCGAGACATCTCCCGCAGCTGCGCCACCACGTCCTGCCACTCGCGGATCCGCAAGAAGTTGAGGTACTCCGCCTTGCACAGCCGCCGGAACGCCGACCCGGACAGCTCGTGCTGCTGCTCGCGCACGTACTCCCACAGGTTCAGGTAGGTCAGGAAGTCCGACGACGGATCCCGGAACCGGGCGTGCTGCTGATCCGCTTGTTCGCGCTCCTCGGCGGGCCGCTCGCGGGGATCCTGGATCGAGAGCGCGGCCGCGATGACGGCGACCTCTCGCGTGACGCCGAGCTTGTCGCCCTCCACGACCATGCGGGCCAGTCGCGGGTCCATCGGAAGCTGGGCGAGCATGCGGCCCACCCGCGTGAGCCGCGTCCGGGGTGTGCCGGCGCGCTCGCGCTCGTCGTCCCCGCGCCCGCCGTCCGACGTCGTCTCGAGCGCCCCCAGCTCCGTGAGGAGCTGGACGCCGTCCCGGACCGCACGCGTGTCCGGCGGCTCGACGAACGGGAAGCGCGCGACGTCGCCCGGCGACTCGGCGACCCCCACCGACACCATCTGCAGCAGCACGCTCGCCAGCGACGTGCGCAGGATCTCCGGCTCGGTGAACTCGGGGCGGCTCTCGAAGTCGTCCTCGGAGTAGAGCCGGATCGCGATGCCGTCGGCGACGCGGCCGCAGCGCCCGGCGCGCTGGTTCGCGCTGGCCTGCGACACCGGCTCGATCGGCAGCCGTTGCACCTTGGTCTGCTTGGACCAGCGGCTGATGCGTGCCGTTCCCGGGTCGACGACGTACCGGATGCCCGGCACGGTCAGCGACGTCTCGGCCACGTTGGTCGACAGCACGATCCGCCGGTGCGAGTGCGACTGGAACACCCGGTGCTGTTCGGCACTGCTCAGCCGCGCGTACAGCGGCAGGATCTCCGTGTACTGCGGATGCCGGGGGTCGGTGGCACGATCCCGCAGGTGCCCCGCGAGCCCGTCCGCGGTGTCGTGGATCTCGCGCTCGCCGGAAAGGAACACGAGGATGTCGCCCGGGCCCTCGCGCATGAGCTCGTCGCAGGCCTCGATGATGCCGGTGACGAGGTCCTTCTCCTCATCCCGGCCGCGCCCGGGCGTCCTCGACCTCGTGCGCCGGTCGCCGCCGCGTGCGTGATCCGTGCCCGACGGCGGCCTCCGGTTGCCTGGGGCAGCTCCCGCACCCCGGGCGGAGCGTGCGCCGTCGTCGTCCTCGCCGGATCCGGTTCGCCGATCGTCGGGGACGAGTGGCCGGTAGCGCACCTCGACGGGATACGTGCGCCCCGACACCTCGACCACGGGCGCCTGATCGGGCAGGACGTCGACGACGGCGGCGGGCGCGCCGCCTCGTTCCGCCAGTGCGGCAGGGGAGAAGTGGCGGGCGAACCGCTCGGAGTCGATCGTCGCGGACGTGATGATCAGCTTCAGGTCCGGCCGCTGCGGGAGCAGCCGCGCGAGGTAGCCGAGCAGGAAGTCGATGTTGAGGGACCGCTCGTGTGCCTCGTCGACGACGATCGTGTCGTACGCGAGCAGCTGCGGGTCGCGCTGGATCTGGGCGAGGAGGATGCCGTCGGTCATGACCTTGACGAGGGTCTCGTCGGTGGACCGGTCCGTAAACCGCACCTGGTAGCCGACGGTGTCGCCGAGTTCCGTCCCCAGCTCCTCCGCGATGCGCTCGGCGACGCTGCGGGCCGCGATCCGGCGGGGCTGCGTGTGCCCGATCTGCCCGGTGCGCCCGCGGCCGAGGTCGAGCAGGATCTTGGGCAGCTGCGTGGTCTTGCCGGAACCGGTCTCACCGGCGACCACGACGACCTGGTTCTCCGCGATGGCGCGGGCGATGTCGTCGCGCCGCGCGGAGACGGGAAGCTGTTCGGGGTAGACGATGGGCGGCACGACGACGGCCGCGCGCTTCGCGGCCGCCCGGTCCAGCTCCGCCTGGGTGATCCGCTGGGGCCGCCCTTGTGGGGCGCCGCCACGCCGGCGGGCACCCCGCTGCCCGCTCCGTCCGGAGCGCGATCGACCGGATCGACGCGCGCCGGTTCTCCGCTCGCCGGATCGTTCCTCGCCGGACGGCTGGCCGCCGGATCCGGCAGGGTTGCGAGCAGGAGCGTCGTCGCCGGACCGCGCCGATGCGCCGTCGGACACGCTGCTGGGGGATGGCTCGCTGCTCACGACCCACCATTCTCTCAGCCCCCGCAACCTGATTCTGGCTGCGGGGGCCGGGAGCTCAGCGGCGGGAGGTCAGTACGAGCACTGGTTGAGGTACGTCTGGGCGGCCGACTTCTCGGCCGAGTCCATCGTCAGGCCCCAGCGGTACTTGGTGTGGATCACCATCTTCGCGAAGGCGCACCGCTTGCTCGACAGCGGCGGCACCCACTGTGCGATGTCCTTGTCGCTCTTCGACGAGTTGACCTCGGTGGTCACGGCGATGAGCTGCGGGCCGGAGAGGTCGTTGGCGAAGGCCTGGCGGCGGCTCGTGCTCCACGAGCTCGCGCCGGAGTCCCAGGCCTCGGCGAGGGCGACGACGTGGTCGATGGAGATCTGGGACGGGACCGTGCGGGTCTGGCCGTCGAACTCGCTGTACCAGCTACCGGAGTCCGGATAGCAGTCGGAGCCGACGACGACGTTGCGGCCGTCCCGCTTCAGCACGACCTCGCGCGTGTTGCAGTTGTTGCCCTGGCTGATCCAGTGCGGGAACAGGCTGCGGCTGTACCCGGTGCGCGGACCCTCCGCGCGGACCGTGATGGCGTTCAGCTCCGACTGGACCTGCGACTTCGACGGGATGTCCGGCGGGTAGGCGTAGGCCCTGTTCGGCAGGGCGAGCGAGGCGAGGACGAGGAGCGCGGTGGCGGCCGCGACCAGCGCGACCCGGAGATGGGTCCCGCGCAGCGGGTTCCCGAGGCTCGTGGACGACGACGTAGCGGGCTGTGCCTGCATCATTGGGGGTTCCCTTCCGAGAACTGTACTGGCGTTTTGCCAGTCCCCGATGCTTCCCGCGACTCGTGTCGGCCGGATGACCGGCGGGTGAAATAAGGAGATATTTTGGGCGGCTCAGCGGACGCCGACCAAGCGTCCGGACGCCACGAGCAAGAGCCCGTGGCGCCCTGCACCCGGCCACCGCTACCGACTCCGGTTCACCAGGGTTTCGAATCCCTTCGAAACGGCCCGAAAGGTCAGCGAGGCCCTACTGAACCGCGCTCAGCGGTCTCACATGCCGGAGCGGCCGGCCTCCAGGCCCAGCCAGAAGCCGAGACCCACCAGGATCAGGGCGCCGACGGTCGACAGGATCGCCAGGACGAGGCCCCACTTGGCCAGGAAGAGGTCGAAGCCCTCCTTGCCGGCCTTCGCGACGGCGATGCCGTTCACGATCACGCCGACGAGCGGGATGTAGGCGAGGAAGAAGCCCACGAGGCTGAAGACGACCGTCTGCGGGTCCTCCTCCTCGACGACCTCGGCCTTGGCGACGTCGGTCGAGGTCGCCTCGGTGACGGCATCCGCGATCTTCTCGGCGGCGTCGGGGGCCGTGGTCTCGGTGGTGTTGGTCTCGGTGTCAGGGGAAGTCATGCTGAAGTGCTCCTCGAACGGGGACCTCGGAGGCCCTCGGGTTGGCGGCAGGACCGTTGTGTCCCATCGGTCGGCCATATTGTGATGTATCAGGTATAGGCAGCGCCAGGTTAGTGGTACCCGCCGTGGTGGCGGATCCGGGGCACACTGGCACCATGACCACGTCACACGCATCGGCCCGCCCGGCGACCCCGGGCTCCGCGCCGGCGATCCCCCTCACCGTCGACCTGGCCGGCGATCCGCTCACCGCAGCGCAGGTCGTCGCCGTGGCCCGCCACGGAGCCCGCGTCACGCTCACCGACGCCGCTCGCACGCGCATGGCCGAGACCCGGCAGATCATCGACGCCCTCGCCGACGACCCCCGGCCGCACTACGGCGTGTCCACCGGTTTCGGTGCGCTGGCCCGCACCCACATCCCTGCCGAGCGCCGCACCGACCTGCAGCGCAGCCTCGTTCGCTCGCATGCGGCCGGCGCCGGCCCGGAGGTCGAGGTCGAGGTGGTCCGTGCCCTCCAGCTCCTGCGACTGAACACGCTGGCCACCGGCCGCACCGGGGTGCGGCCCGCGACGGCACAGGTCTACGCGGACATGCTGAACGCCGGCATCACCCCCGTCGTCCGCGAGTTCGGTTCGCTCGGCTGCTCCGGTGACCTGGCTCCCCTGAGCCACGTCGCGCTCGCCGCCATGGGCGAGGGGGAGGTGCGGGTCGTTCGACCCGCGGGCATCGAGCCGACGGCGGCCACCGGGGCCGGCGCGCCCGAGGCCGCCGTCGCACCCGGGCCCACCGGACCGGCCGGGCCCGGACGCGCCACGACCGCCGTCTCCCCCGGAGCCGCCCGGTCCGAGCCGCCTCGGCCGGCCGCGGAGGCACTGGCGGAGGCGGGCATCACGCCGGTCACCCTCGCGGAGAAGGAGGGCCTCGCCCTCATCAACGGCACGGACGGCATGCTCGGCATGCTCGTCCTCGCCCTGCACGACCTGCGCAACCTCCTCGCGACCGCCGACGCCGCGGCCGCGCTCAGCGTCGAGGCGCTGCTCGGCAGCGATGCGCCTTTCGCCGAGGACCTGGTCGCGCTGCGGCCGCATCCCGGGCAGGCGGTATCGGCGGCGAACCTCCGAGCCCTGCTCGCGGGGAGCGGCATCATGGCGAGCCACCGCGCCACCTACGACGACGGCTCACCCGTCTGCACCCGCGTCCAGGACGCGTACTCGCTGCGCTGCGCCCCGCAGGTGCACGGGGCGGCGCGGGACACCCTGGACCACGCGGCGGCCGTCGCGGATCGCGAGCTCGCCGCGGCGATCGACAACCCGGTGGTCACACCCGACGGTCGCGTCGAGTCGTGCGGGAACTTCCACGGCGCCCCCGTCGGCTACGCGCTGGACTTCGTCGCGGTCGCCGTGGCCGACGTCGCCGGCATCTCGGAGCGCCGCACCGACCGGCACCTGGACAAGCACCGCAACGACGGGCTGCCGCCGTTCCTCGCGCACGAGGCCGGCGTCGACTCCGGGCTGATGATCGCCCAGTACACGGCGGCCGGGATCGTCAGCGAACTGAAGCGGCTCGCGGTACCCGCGAGCGTCGACTCCATCCCGAGCTCGGCCATGCAGGAGGACCACGTCTCCATGGGCTGGGCCGCGGCCCGCAAGCTTCGCAAGGCGGTCGACGGGTTCGGCCGGGTGCTCGCGATCGAGATCATGGCCGCGTGCCGTGCCCTCGACCTGCGACTCGCGGAACGAGCGGAGAACGAGGGAGGGCGTCCGGCCGACGTGTCGGCCCCGCCGCGCCCGGCCTCGCCGTGGGGACCCGACCGGATCGCGCCGGGCACGCGTGCGGTGTACGACGTCGTTCGTGGTGCGGTGGGCGGCCCCGGTGCGGACCGCGTCCTGGCACCCGAGATCGATGCCGTGACGAACCTGGTCACCCGAGGGGCCGTGGTGGCGGCCGCCGCGGCCGCCGTCGGTCCGTTGCGCTGAGGTGCCCCGGGGCAGTTCTTCGTGCCCGGAACGGCTGATGCCTTGATCGCCCCGGGAGACGATGACACGATCGATGGCTGGGGAGAGTGCCGATGGGTGGTCGACCCGATCTGGACGCAGTGCCGGCCGGTGCGCAGCTCACTGGGCGCCGGGCGGTGTCAGTGGCGTGTGCGAAGATGCGAGCGCGCAACCGGGAGGTCGAGGTGGTGACGGAGCTGAGTCAGCGACGGCACGGCGTCGGCGTCCATCGACGTAGGGGGTGTGTCCATTGAGCAGCCCGAGCGATTCCCTCGGGGGGGAGCGCGCGGACGGTGCCGACGAGGCGCCGGACGGTGTGCTGCCCGAGACCGTGCCGGCGGAGGCGGCACCGTCGCGCCGGCGATCCAGGCTGCCCGGTGCCGCCTTCGTGCGCGCACACCGCCTGGGGCTGCGGCGGGCCTCGGCGGCCGTCGTGGGAGCGGCGGTGGCCGCTGCCGTGCTGCTCAGCTCGGGAGGTAGCCTCCCACGGGGCGGGGCCGGCTACGCCGATGCACCGTTGCGCTCGTACGCCGCATCCGGTGAAGCCTCCGTGGTCTCCGTCTCGGACGGGAACATCACCATCGACCAGGTGCTCGGCGTGCTCGAGCGCGCGCACCAGCTCGCCGTGGAGCAGGGCGCCTCGATGGACCCGCAGGTGGCCCAGGCAGCCGCCGAGCTCGGCATGCTGTACACGACCTACCGGGCGCAGCAGGAAGCGATCCGCGCGGCGTCCGGCATCCTGGACCCGCGCGACGGGTCCGTGGTCGGCGGGTCCGGGCGGGGCGACGCCGCCGAGGCGCTTGGCGGGGACGCCGGCACGGGTGGGACCGGCGCGGGGCGCACCGACACGGAGCGGGCCGGCGACGAGCAGACCGGTACGGATCAGACGGACGAGGAGCAGGCGGGCGACGTCCGGGACGGAGACCGCCCCGGGGGCGACGCGGACGTCGAGTCCGCGACCGAGGCCGCGCACGTCCACGGTCTGGACGACAAGCCGATCGACGACCTCGGCGCGGACGGTTCGGCGAGCCTCGACGCGGAGACGGACACCCATGATCACGACGTCCTCGTGACGCACGAGGACCTCGTCCTCGCGGCACAGCGACTGGCCCGGCTCATGGACCCGACCGCGGCGGACCCGCTCGTCGTCGCCCCGGTGCCGGCGGGTGGCACGAGCGGCGCCGCCGGTTCAGGCGACCCGGGCCTGCGCCAGAACCTGCTGTCCGTCGTGGACGCGTTCGCCCTGTCCACCGCCGGATTCGCGAACGGACGCATCCCGCTCTCGGTGCTCTGCCCCCTCGAGTTCGCGCCCGGGCACCGGCTGCGCTGCGATGCGGCCGAACGGCTCAGCGCGCTGAACGAGGAGTACGAGGCACGGTTCGGCCGGAGCATTCCGATCACCGACTCGTACCGCACCTACGAGGCGCAGGTGGCGCTCCGTGCGAGCAAGCCGGCCCTGGCGGCGATCCCCGGCACCTCCAACCACGGCTGGGGCATCGCCGTCGATCTCGGTGCGCCGATCAACACGGGCCGCAGCGCCGAGTACGTGTGGCTCCGGGTGCACGGCCCGGACTACGGCTGGGACAACCCGGCCTGGGCCCGGTTGGACGGCTCGAAGCCCGAGCCGTGGCACTTCGAGTTCTTCGCGGCCGGGATCATCCCGAACCGCGCACTCGACGTGTCGGACATCAGCACCGAGGACGACCCGCGGTACCGGCCGCCGGAGAAGCCCAAGCCGGGCGACGAGTCCCCGGCGGTCCCCGCCAAGAACACGAAGGACGGGAAGGACACCAAGAAGGGGAAGGACGGCGGCGACAGGGCCGGTTCGGACGACCCGAGCAGGGATCCCGGGGACGGATCGAACCCGTCGTCCAAGCCGCCGAAGCCATCGCCCAAGCCGAGCCCGTCACCCTCGCCCAGCAAGCCCGACGAGGAGCCGAGCCCGTCTCCCTCGCCGAGTGACAGGCCGCGGCCGTCGCCGTCGCCCAGTGACCCGTCTCCTTCGCCCAGTGACCCGTCGCCTTCGCCCAGTGACCCGTCGCCGTCGCCCAGCGAGCCCGACGACGAGCCGAGCGATCCGGGCGATCCGAGCGGCGAGCCGACCGAGCCCGGCAATTCCTGCGACGAGTCCGGTGACCCTGCCGGCGACGCCGAGGGCGACACGGGCACGGCGTCAGGCGACGACGCGGGCGAGGATTCGGGCACTGGTGACGACCAGGGCTCCGGTGACGACCAGGGCGGTGACGACTCGGGCTCCGGTGACGACTCGGGGTCGGGCACGTCGTGCGACGCGGAGGACGGCGGTTCGGGCGACGACGACTCGGCGAGTTCGACGTCGTCCTCCGGCCCCGCGGACACGCCATCGGATGCGCCGTCGTCCCGGACGGACGCGATGACGGGCGTCGTCGGCTCGACGGGGACGGCGTTCCTCGCCCGGCGAAGGGACGACGGCGAGGACCCCGACGGCGAGAGGCTCGACGGGAAGGATCCAGACGGCGAGAGCGCCGGCGGTGAGGACGCCGGCGATCCGGCCCGCGTCTGACAGAGTGGCCGTGAGCCGGTCCGTAGGCAGGCGCCGTGGCCGTCCTGGCCGAGGGCGCCGCGTCTCGGCGCGCCTCCCTCGGGACGTCGCGCAGTTGCCCGCGAGCGCGGTCCTGCCGTGCCGACGCGGGCCGGCGCGGAGACACCGCGGATTCACGCACGCGCCTTACAGTGCACAGCGATGAACACTCCTTCCGACCCCGCGAAGTCCGCCGCCGTCGACCCGCGGCGTTTCCTCCTCGACGGTCGCCTCGAGACACTGCCCCGGCGCCGCCGCGACAAGGTCGCGGTCACGCGCTACATCGCGACGCGAGCGCTTCCGCACCTGCTGGAGCCGATCGGCGAGCGGGAGCTCACGGAGCGCCTGGCCCGCGTGGCGCGTGACCCGGTCGGTCTGCGCCGGGCGATGGTCGACCTCGGGCTCGTGACCCGGACGCGGGACGGTTCCGAGTACTGGCGCACCGAGCGGACCGAGTACGACGACCAGGACGCAGCGGACACGGCCTCGCTGGCGACCAGAATGCTCGGGCAAGAGCTTGACCAAAATACGCAAGAGTCATGAGGAATACGGTGAAGGCGGCCACAGTGGGAACTGTCGCCCGCCCCGGCTCGTTGGCGGGGTGTCACGTGATCTTGACTTCGCGCAACGTGAACGTAACCGGTCGGGGCTGGACTCTTCGGGCTGTTGGGTGAAGACTCGAACCCAGTCGAATTCCTTGCCCCGCGCATCACGGTGAGGTGAGTCTGCGCCAAGGGCACGTCAAATATCGGTCGAAGCACTGACAACGGAGTGTACGAAGACATGGACCCTCTCCCGAGCTCTTCCGACCCCGCAACAGCGTCTGAACGCCCCGCCTCGGGGATCACCTGCCGACATGTGTACGACGGCTCGATCCTCACCCTCTGGGGTGAGGTCGACGCCCAGCTCCGGGAGGCGGCCAGCCAGGCGATGGCCTCCCTCGCCTCCCGCCCGGATCCCGCGCCCGTGGTCGTCGACGCGCGGGACGTCACCTTCATCGACTCCTCCGGCGTCGCGTTCATCCTCCAGGTCTTCGTGCTGGGCGAGGAGACAGGGGCGACGGTGACCCTGCGGGACCCGTCGGCGGAGGTCATGCGAGTCCTGGACATGGTCGGCATCGCGGAGCGCCTGCTCATCGAGGAGAAGGCGTCCGCCTGACCGGCAGGTCCCGCCGGGATGGTCCGTGCATCGGCGCCCGGACCATCCCGACGAGACCTCTCCGCAGCCGGCGATGAGACCGGTTCCGGCGTCCGGGCCCGCGAGTGGCACCCTGTGCTCGTGAGCAACGACGTCAGAACGAACTGGGCAGGCAACCTCACGTACTCGGCGGGCGCGGTCGCGCGGCCGGGCACCCCGGAGGAACTCGCGGACCTGGTCGGTGGTAGCGACCGGATCAAGGCGCTGGGTTCGCGGCACTCGTTCTGCGACGTCGCGGACACCACCGGCACCCACGTCCTGCTCGACGTGTACGACGACGGCCGGCCCGCGGTCGTCGTCGACGCCGCGACAGGCGTGGCGTCGCTGCGCGCCGGGCTGCTGTACGGCCAGGCGGGAACGGCCCTGCTGGAACGGGGGCGGGCGCTGCGTACGATGGCGTCGCTCCCGCACATCTCGCTGGCCGGCGCGATCGCCACCGCGACTCACGGCTCGGGCGACGCCAACGGGTGTCTCGCGAGCGACGTCGTCGGTCTCGAGATCGTGACGGCCGACGGCGAGGCCCGCACCCTGCGCCGGGGCGACGCGGACTTCCCGGGAGCCGTGGTCGGTCTCGGCGCACTCGGCGTGGTGACGCGGGTCGAGATGGCGACCGATCCGGCGTTCGAGGTCAGCCAGGACGTCGTCGTCGACCTGCCATGGGAGGCGCTGCTCACCGACCTGGAAGCGGTCACCGGGGCCGCGTACTCGGTCAGCGCCTTCACCCTCTGGGACGAGGACGCCGTCTCGCAGGTCTGGCTGAAGTCACGCGTGGCCGGTTCGTCCGACGGGCAGGCCGGAGACGCGACCGGCGAGCGGCGTCGCCCGGCCCGCGACGTCCTGCTCGACCTGGGCGCGCGGGACGCCCCGGGGCCGATGCATCCGCTGGCGGGCGAGGACCCTGCCGCCAGCACCGTCCAGGGCGGCGTGCCGGGGCCTGCGCATGAACGGCTCCCGCACTTCCGCGCGGAGCACAAGCCTTCGACGGGTGCCGAGCTCCAGTCGGAGTACCTCGTGCCACGCGAGCACGCGGCCGAGGCCATCGAGGCGATGCGCGAACTCGGTCCCAAGGTGGCGCCACTGCTGTTCGCGAGCGAGATCCGCACCGTCGCCGGCGACGACCTGTGGCTCAGCCCGTTCGACGGCGCCACCCTCGCCCTGCACTTCACGTGGAAGCCGGACGACGACGCGGTCCGGGCCGTCCTGCACGACCTGGAGGCGGCGCTGCTCCCCTGGGGAGCCCGCCCGCACTGGGGCAAGATCTTCGTCGCGAAGCCCGCCGAGCTCGCGGCGATGTACCCCCGCTTCGACGACTTCGCCGCCCTGGCGCAGCGCCTGGACCCGCGGGGCAAGTTCCGTGGCGGCTACCTCACGGAGATCCTGCCCGCGTGAGAGCGATGAGGCCGGCCGGTTGTCGGCGGCGGGTCCGATGTCGGGAAGCCGGTCCATCGAGCGACCGACCACGACAGCGGACCGGCCTTCTCCGACAACCGGCCGGCCTCACGCGCGACGCGCGACGCACGACGGACGTCAGGCGTCCGCGTCGTCGCGCTCCCAGCCCTCGGGCCACTCCGTGCGCTCGGGACGGGACATGAGCATCGCGATGCTCACGCCCAGCCCGCCCCACACGAGCAGCAGCGACACCACCATCAGCACGATCGCTCCGGCGTTCATGCCGGACCTCCCTTCCCCTCACGCGCCCCGGGGGCGTGCTCCTTGTCGTAGCGTGGCCAGGCGTCGTAGGCACCCACCGGTGACCTCCACGGTGCGAGCGTGAGCAGCACGGCGAAGACCACGAACGCGGCGATCGCTCCCCAGCCCACGAGCCCGGTGTACCAGGGGGCGTAGCCTTCGTACCCCTCGACGAGCAGCGTCTGGATCCGCGACACGAGCATCCAGCCGAGCACCAGCGGCGCCAGGATGCCGACGCAGAACGTCCACCAGCTCCCGACCTGGAACGTCGACACGGAGTTCAGATGGAACCGCAGCTCCCCTCCGCGCCGTCCGACCCAGATCACCAGCACGCACATGATGACGGCCGAGGAGACGATCCCCACGTTGTTGGCCCAGTTGTCCAGGGTGTCGAGGGCGATCAGGCCGGTCGTCGTCGAGAAGCCGAGCACCGAGATCACGCCCGCGAGCCCGCCGATGCCGAGCGCCGCCTGACGGCGCGAGATCGACAGCTTCTCCTGGAACGCGGCCGAGACCACCTGCAGGATCGACACGAGCGACGTGAACCCGGCCATCACCAGCGACCCGAAGAACAGCGCGCCGAACAGCGAACCGGCCGGCATCTGGGAGACCAGCGCGGGGAACGTCACGAACGACAGGATCGGCCCGGTGATCCCCTCGAGATCCCCGACCGCCACGGCCTGCTGCCCGGCGAGGAACCCGAGAGAGGCGAAGACCCCGATCCCGGCGAAGAGCTCGAACCCGGAGTTCGCGAACGCGACCACCAGACCGGGAGAGGTGAGGTTGCCGCGACGCCTGCGGTAGGAGGCGTACGTGATCATGATCCCGAACGCGATCGACAGCGAGAAGAAGATCTGGCCGTAGGCCGCGATCCAGACGTCGGCGTTCCGCAGCGCGCTCCACTCCGGAGTGAACAGGGCGTTCAGCCCGTCCGCGGCACCCGGGAGGAACAGCGAGCGGACCACCAGCACGCCGAAGGCGACGAGCAGCAGCGGCATGAACACGATGTTGACCCGCTGCACGCCGCGTGCCACCCCCGCGGCGAGGACGACGATCGTCACGACCCACACCAGGACGAGCGGGATCAGCACCGCCGGGACGAAGTCGAGCGTGAACCACGGGTCCTCGCCGCCGACGTCCGCCACCTGGAGGTAGTCGACCAGGAAGAACGTCGTGGTGTCGTCGCCCCAGCGCAGGCCGAAGGAGTACCAGAAGAAGCTCAGGGCCCACGCGATCACGGCGGTGTAGTACACGGCGATCGCGAAGCAGATCGCCACCTGGTACCAGCCGAGGGTCTCGAACCATCGGCTGATCCGGCGGAACGCGAGCGGGGCCGAGCCGCGGAACCGGTGTCCGATGGCGTAGTCGAGGTACAGGATCGGGATGCCGGCGGTGACGAGAGCGACCAGGTACGGCACGAGGAACGCGCCGCCACCGTTCTCGTAGGCCACTCCGGGGAACCGCCAGATGTTCCCCAGTCCGACCGCCGACCCGATCGCCGACAGGATGAAGCCGACCTGCCCGGTCCACTCCTCCCGCGGACGTGTCTCGGGTGAAGTTTGTGTACTCATGGTCCGATCATCCCCCGGCAGAAGGCTTCCCGCGCGAAGTGTTCACGTTCCGATGTCGGGTTCCTCTCCGACGGGCAGCCGGAGCTCCGCGACGCACCCCGGCCCGGAGTTCCGGATCGCGGCGGAGCCCCCATGGACCTCCGCGACCTCGCGCACGATCGCCAGCCCGAGGCCGGCGCCGCCGCTCTCGTGCGGAGCCGGCCCCGGGTTCGGTCCGACGGCGGGCCGGTCCTCCGCGGTCCGCTCCGGCGTCCTGGCGCGCGTTCCCCGCCATCCCGCGTCGAACACCCGCGGCAGGTCGGGCTCGGGTATCCCGCCGCACTCGTCCTGCACCGCGATGACGGCCACCCGCTGCCGTCCAGGAGCCGAACCGGCCGCCGAGGAACGCGCCGTGACCGTCACGGTCCCGCCCCGAGGGGTATGACGGACCGCGTTGACCAGCAGATTCGCCGCGGCGCGGGAAACCTCACGGGCGTCCACGGTGGCCACCGCGCCGCCGCCGTCGGCCTCCACCACCCGCACGTCCCGCGCGTCGGCGAGGGGGCGGATGGCGGCGACGGCGTCGGAGACGAGGTCGCGGAGGTCCACGAGCTGCGTGCGGAGGACGAGCGCGGGCGACTGCAGCCGCGAGAGCGCGAGCAGGTCGTCCACCATGCCCGACATCCGCCGGTTCTCGGCCTGGATCCGTCGCACGGTCTCGGCCTCGTCACCGACGCCGTCCTCGAGCGCTTCGGCGAGCACGCGGACGGCGGCGAGCGGCGTGCGCAGATCGTGGGACACCCAGGCCACCATCTCGCGGCGTCCGGCCTCGATCTCGCGGTCCCGCTCCCGCGCGGCCGCGACCGCCGCGGCCTCCGCGGCGATCCGCCAGATCCGCACGGCCAGCACCATCCCGACGCCGAGCGCCACGGGGATCGCGGCCGCCAGCAGGAGCAGCACCGTGGTGGAGTCCTTGTCGGACAGGAACATCGCACGCACGCTCGCGTACACGCCCGCGGCGACCGACACCACGACCACCAGCGGCGCGAGAACGGCTGCCACCGCGGCACGCCGTCGGGCCAGCGCGAAGACACCGAACGCCCCCACCGCGCCGACCGCGGCCGCCACGCCGGCCGACAGCGCGACGCCCTCCAGCATCACGTCGTCCACGAAGAGTCCTCGCGTGGTGCGTCCTCCGCTGTGCCTGCCCCCGGAGCGCCTGTTGCCGTGCTGCGGGCCGCGCCGTCCGGTACCGGGTCCGGCCGCGGTGCGTCGGTTCCGGATGTGTCCGTCGACCCCGGGTCCGTCCTCGTGTCGCCCCCGCCGTCCCAGCGGTAGCCGACGCCGAACACGGTGACGAGGCGTTCCGGACGCGACGGATCGTCCTCCACCTTCTCGCGCAGTCGCCGGACGTGCACGGTCACGGTCGACTGGTCGCCGAACTCCCAGCCCCAGACGTCGCGCATGAGGCCCGGACGGTCGTGCACCTGGCCGGGGTGGCGCAGGAACCAGCGCAGCAGATCGAACTCCCGCGCCGTGAGCGAGAGCTCCCGCCCGCGCCGGGTCACGCGATGCGCCCCGGCGTCGAGCACGAGATCCCCGTCCCGCAGTACCTCGCCGCCCGGTGCGGCCGCGTCGTACCCCGCCGGCGCACCGGCCGCGCGATCGACGTCCGCCGGGACGCCCCGAGACGCGAGAACGCCGTCGCGGCCGTCGGCGCGTGCCGGGACCGTGTCCCTGTCCGGAGCGTCCCTGTCCGGAGCGCTGGCCCCGCCCGAGCCGGACGCCCGGCGAAGGAGCGCCTGGACGCGCAGCGTGAGCTCGCGGGCGCTGAACGGCTTGGTCACGTAGTCGTCGGCGCCGGTCTCCAGGCCGAGGACGCGATCCTCTTCCTCGCCGCGGGCGGTGAGCATGAGCACCGGCAGGTCGGGCCGCAGCCGCCGCAGCCGACGGCAGACCTCGAGTCCGTCGATTCCCGGCAGCATGAGGTCCAGCACGACGGCGTCGGGCGGAGCGCCGGCGGCCGACGCCAGGGCCGCGTGCCCGTCTGCGGCGTGGTCGGCGTCGATCCCGGCCCGCTGCAGGTACGCGACCACCACCTCGGCGACGGTGCGATCGTCGTCGACGACCAGGACTCGGGACATCCCACCAGCATAGGGAGGCACGGTGGGGACGAGGGCGATCACCGGGTGCCGTCACGGAACTGTAAGGGCCGTGCGGTTCATGACAAAATTTGCAGAACTGTCTGGAACCTTTGCGGAACCCACCGCGTGTTCTGATCGTGACGGTCGTTGTTTCCGCCCCGGCGTATCTCGCCGTCGGCATCCCCAGGTATGACGCGTGCGACTGCACGCGTGCCGTCACCGTTCCCGCACATCGGACCGATGCGCGCGTCGTCGTGAACCTCGTCGAGGACATGGCGGCGCACGGCGTGCCCAGGGATGGCACGCCGGAGGGAGTTGCCGCCGCGCAGGGGGCGGCGGCATCCTCACGCGGTCCGATCGGAACCGCCCGCGTCGAGCTCGTCGGCGGGGAACCGGTCGATGCCGGACCGGTGGGAGCCGGCCCGGCCGACCAGGAACGTGAGTATGACCAAGACAATGTTGTCCAGGGGTCTGTCGACTATCGCGACATGTCGGGCGATGCCGTAGCCTCGGGCCGCGTGGGTGCCCAGATCCGCCACGCGGCATCGCGTGGCAGCGCGCGACGACCGGATTCCGAACGCGCCACCGCCGAAGGTACGGTCACGGACAAGAACACGGAGTTCACAGAGTTCATGCGTGCCGCGCGCGATCCGCTGCACCGCATGGCGTTCCTCCTCTGCGGTGACCGCCACCGCGCGGAGGAACTGACACAACAGACGTTCGAGCGGTGCTACCGCCACTGGCACAAGGCACGCCAGGGCGACCCGCTCGTCTACGCACGACGCATCCTCGCGAACCTGCGCATCGACACGTGGCGTCGCACTCGGCGCGAGGTGCTCGCCGGCCCCGAGGACCTGCTCGACGAGCCCGCCGCGAGAGGCGAGACCGCGCGCGGTGGCTCCGCGGTGGCGTCGCCCACCCGCACCGTCGAGGACCGCGACGCCGTGGTCCGCGCGCTGCTCCAGCTGCCGTTGAAACAGCGCCGGGTCGTGGTGATGCGGCACCTGCTCGACCTGTCGGAGACCGAGGTGGCGCGCGAGCTGGGCATGCCGCTCGGCACGGTGAAGTCGACGGCTTCCCGCGGACTCGCCCAGCTGCGCACGATCTTGGAATCACGGGGAGGTGCCCGATGAGCGACCACATGTCCGACCAGGAGTTCGTCTCCCGCCTCCGCGACACCGCCTTCGACGCAGCCGGAAGCTCGACCCTCGACGTCGACTCCGTGCTGCGATCCAGCCGGCGCAAGCACGCCGCCCGCCGCGCTGGCTACGCCGCGGCCGCCGGCCTGGCGCTGAGCACAGCGGGCTTCGGCGCGGCCGGCGCGATTCCGGGCGTGCCCGGCCTGTGGAGCGACGGGCCGGTGCAGGTGTCGCCGTCGTCATCGGCTTCCGTCGACGGTGAGACGGTCGACGCCGAGCCCGCCCCGACCCCCGAGCCGACGGCGCAGACCGCAGGCCCCGCCACACTCCCCGCCCCGTCGTCGGCGAAGGTCGCGAAGGTCGGCCCCGCCGTGTGGCAGGTCACGGAGCCGGGCACGGTCATGGTCGACGACGACACCGCTCTCGTCGATCTCGGGCTCAGTGCCTGGGGCGACGGCCTGAACTTCTTTGCCCAGATCGAGCTCGGGACGGAGGGCGACGAGACCATCTGGGAGGCGCTGCGCGTCTTCGCCGGGACGGACGCGGACTTCCGCGCCATGACCCGCGGCGACACCGCGGGCACGCTGCTCTGGGACGGCATCACGAACGACGCGATGGTGCGGCGGGCCGACGGCGGCGCCTCGCTGGTCTTCGGCCTCACCTCCGGCCTGACGTCCGGCGCCCAGCATCTCGTCCTGGACGAGCCCCTGGCGCCGGACGACCCGTCGACGACCTCGGTCGAGATCACCCCGTTCGACGTGCTCGGCGACGGCGAGGTATGGCTGCGGGTCGCCGAGGTGCGCTCGCCGGTCGAGCCGCGTGGGTTCGTCTACGCGGACGGGGCCAGGTGGGGCGCCTCGTGGTGCCGGACGACCTCGCCCGAGTGCACCGTCACCTACAACGCCGCCGAGGGCGTCGTCAAGAAGCCCTCCCGGGCCGAGCTCTCCCCGATGGTCACCGACCTCGGCCAGGTCATGACGGAGGGTGCGGCCAAGCCGGTCGTCGCGGCGATGGAGGTCTGTGTCTCGTCGCGCACCGGCGACACGTGGACCGCCCCGGCCGGACTCACCGAGGACACGCTCGGTACGGTTCCCGACGGCATCGACGCCGGAAAGTGGCGACAGTGCCTCATCGACCTGACCGAGGCCGCCGTCGCCGTGCAGCGAGGGCTGATCGAGATCCCGGTCGGCGGCGACGATCCCGGTTCGGGAGGGTCGGAGGACCCGTCCCCGACGACGCCGGGCCCCAGCCCCAGCGAGACGGAGCGGGGCGACTCGACGGGCCCGATCGAGACCGTGACCGACGGCGTGGGCAAGCTCCTCGAGGGCGCCCTGGGCGGCGTCGGCGACGCTCTCGGAGGCGACTCCGGAGGGTGACACGACCCGGCCCGTGAGGGCCGCACAAGACTTCCCGTCGGAGTCTGGGTTCCTCCGGCGGGAACAAACGAACGGCCCGGGGCAGAAATCTGGGGTTCTGCCTCGGGCCGTTCATCCTTTCCCGCTGGCCGCTTACTCGCCGTCCTCGCACGCGAGACCGTTGCCGTTCCGGTCGAGGTCCCAGCGGTAGCTCGGGTCGGAATCGGGGAGCGGTGCGCGGCCCGCCGCGCGGACGTCGTCGCAGGTGAAGAAGAACTGGAAACCGCCGTTTCCGTTCCCGTTGCCGTTGTTCTCCTCCCTGTCGTCCTGCTCCTCCCGCTGCTGCTGCTCGCGCTGCTGCTGTTCCTGCTGCTCCCTCAGGTCACGCTCGTTCTTGGTGAGCTCGGACTCGCGTTTGCTGAGCTCCTGCTCCCGTTGTGCGACCTCGTCCCGCTCCTTCTTGAGCTCGGCGCGATCCGCCTCGAGCTCCTCGCGCTCGACCGCGACCTCGGCCTTGATCCGCTCGGCGTTGGTGATCGCCTGGTTGGCGTCCGCCTGCAGGCCTGCGGTGACGACGACGCCGATGATCACGCCCAGCGCCGCACCGGCGATCCCCACCCCGATGAGGAGCGGGGAACCGGGCGACCTGCTGCCTCCGGGGGCGCCCGGCCGTCCGGCGGGCGGGCGCCCGCCGGGACCGTGCATGCCAGGACCCGCCGGCACGGGTGCGCCCGGGCCGGCAGGCAGCGGTGGCGCGGCCGTCGGGTCGTGCTGACGGGACCTGTTGCCGAAATTCTTGATCGAGCCGAGCAGGTTCTGTCCCATCGCGGCCACGGAACTCTTCGGCGCCTGCCCGCCGGGCGGCAGCATGCCCGGACCGCCCGGGCCACCGGGCCCCGGGACTCCCGGTCCCGCCGGCCCGCCGTAGCCCCCGAAGCCGGGACCACCGGGTCCTGCCGGCATGCCGGGGGGCAGGGGAGGAGCCTGGCCGGGCGAGCCCTGGCCCGGCGGGTGAGGGAGCGGTGCGCCGGCACCGGGCACGGCTTCGAGCGCCATCGTGCTCGTGTCCTCGCGCGGGGCAGGGCCGTCGGGGCCGGGCGCCGGGCGGATCATCGTCTCGTCCGTTCCCGGCCGGTTCGCCTCGGGGGTACCTGACGACAGGACGGCGGTCGGCTGGTCGAGCGCCCGCGTGATCTCCGCGTCGTCGGGCGCACGGCGCACGGTCAGCTCGTCGACGGGGGCGCCCTGCGGAGCGCCGCCGGCCGGTGTCGCGGTCGCGTCGTGTTCCCGCGCGGCCGGGTTCGGCGTCGGTGCCGAGTGCGTCGGTGTCGGGCGCGTCGGTGTCGGGCGCGACGTCGGTGCCGGGTGCGACGGCGCCGGCTGTGTCGACGGCTCCGGGGCGGGGGTCGGCGCCGGGGGCTGGGGCGCTGCGGGCGGCGCCGGGTTCGGCTCGGTGATCCAGTACTCCCAGCCGGGCGGGGCCGGGGGCCAGGACGGGTCGGGCACCCAGCTGGCGTCGGGTCGGAATCCCGGGGGCACTTGCCAACCCGGGGGCGGGTTGAAGCGCACGGCCATGGTTTCTCCTTCAACGTGGGGGCGGGGCCACTATGGAGCATCCGGTGTCGAAAAAGCCAGGGAGCGGTCACCCAACCGGACATTTTGCCCTACCCGGGGGCGAGGGCGTTACTTCGCCAGGGCCACGGGCCGACTGCGCCGCCGTCTCGTCTCGGATCAGTCCGACGTGAGGCGGAGGAAGGCGCCGAGGTCGAGCAGATGGCGGAGCCCGTTCGCCTCGAGATCGCCCGGGACGTAGTCGGTCAGGCGCGGCGAGCGGACGACGAGCGCGCACCACTGGGCCCGCGACACCGCCACGTTCAGCCGGTTGCGTGACAGCAGGAAGCCCATGCCGCGGGAGACGTCGTGTGGCGACGACGCGGCGAGCGTCAGGATCACCACGGGTGCCTCCCGCCCCTGGAAGAGGTCGACGGTCCCGACCGGCACGCGATCCAGGCCCGCCTCGGCGAGCGCACGCCGGACGACATGCACCTGCGCGTTGTAGGCGGCCACCACCACGACGTCCTCCTGACCCAGGGGCCGTACGGCACCGGTCAGTTCTCCAGGGTCGGACCACTCGCGGCCCACCATGGCCCGGACCTGCCGGACCACCTCCGCCGCCTCCTCGGGCGAGGAGAGTCGGTTGCCCTCGTGCGGCACCGGAACGTGGTGCACGCCGGGCTCCACGCCGGCGAGCGATCGCGCCGCGGCGACCGGATGGGCGTCCAGCTTTCCGGAGTAGGCGAGGTCCGACACCTTGCGGCACAACGCCGGGTGCATCCGCCAGGACGTCTCCAGGAAGTAGCCGAGTTCTTCGGGCAGGACCGGCTCGGTGCCCGAGAGCCAGCCGAGCACCGACGAGTCGACGGGTTCGGGATGCCGGCCCTGTGTCACCTGGGGGAGCTGCTGCGGATCGCCGAGCAGCAGGAGCCGCGACGCCGACCGCGCGACGGCGCCGGCGTCGGCCAGGGAGAACTGCCCGGCCTCGTCGATCACGAGCAGGTCGAGCCCGGCCGCGGGCCATCGCCGGTGCGCGAAGTCCCACGCGGTCCCACCCACCACGCACCCGCCGGGTCGCCGGGCGGCGAAATCCGCGAGCGCATCCGCGCTCAACTCCTGCCATGGCGGCTCGAGCGGAGCATCCGCCGTCTCGGCGCCTGCTGTGCCGGCGCCCGCAGTGTCGACGCACCCGGGACCGCCGTCCAGAGGGCCGCCCGCTCGGCGCGGCATCCCGCGTCCGCGCGGCACCCCGGCGTCGTGCTTCTTCTTGGCGACGACGGCGGGCGGCACCCCCGCCTTGGCCACGGCCGCCTGCAGCATGTTCTCGACGGCGGCGTGGGACTGCGCCACCACGCCGACCCGCCATCCGTCACGGACGAGCCGAGCCACGACATGCGATCCGACGTACGTCTTGCCGGTCCCGGGCGGCCCCTGCACGGCGATGTAGGAGCCGTCGAGGTCCCGCAGGGCGTGCTCCACGGTGGTCACCATGTCGTCGTGGTCGCCGGGGGAGGGCAGGCCGCCGCGGCTCACCAGCCGCGGCGGGCGCCGTTCCAGGATGTCCGTGGCGGGCCCGGGGGGCAGTCCGTCTCCCCGGCGCCACGACCGCAGGGCCGCGGTGGCCGCCTCCTCGATCGCCTGCTCCTGGGGCCCGTGCCCCGGCCCGGCCCCGGGGGAGAGGGCCACCGGAAGCTGGTCGTGCTCACTCGCGTCCCGCCGTAGCCGTTCCCGGAGGACGACGACGTCGGCCGTGCCTCCGGTCCCCGTGGCGTCGTCGCCCAGGTCGGTCTCCGGTCGCACGTCGACGATCTCACCCCCGGAGTGCGCACCCCGCACCGCCCGGTCCGGCAGGCTCCGCACGACGGGCGGCACCGGCCTGTCGTAGAGCACCTCCACATTCGTCCCCGCCACCAGATCGGAGTCGCCGACCCGGGACGCGTCGAGCATCCGGCCCGCGAGCTCGACGTCGCGCGAAGGAATCCTCCGCCCGGTCTCGACCGCCCAGTCCCGGACGACGCGCCCGCGTTCCACGCGAAACGTCGATCCCTGACCCGGCCACTCGTCGATCGGCAGCTCCAGCCGCCCGAAATGCTCCTGCCAGAACGGCTTGTCCTCCCGCACGTGGTACTCGAGAGCAGCGCCGAGCAACGCCAGCGCCTGCTCGGCACCACTTCGCCCCCTGGCGCTCTCTCCCACAACCTCCCGAATCTCCTGAGCCAGAGCCCTCCGCCGCTCCCGCTCCTCCAACCGCCTCCGACTCCGCGAGCCCTCCCCACCACCCCCACCCGCCGCAGCCGCATCCCCACCCGCAGCCTCACTCGCCGCAGCCTCACCCCGTGCAGCCGCACCCTCACCCCGTGCAGCCTCATCCCATGCGCCCTCACTGCCCCGGTCCCCACCACCTACGGCCTGCAGCTCCTCGCCGAACCGAGGCCCAGGGTCAGGGAGACCTCGCGCGGACGTAAAGGCCCGAAGTGGAGGGCCCCCTGGGGCCCGTGAACGCGTCCGCGCGAGGTCTCCCTGACCCTGGGCCGCCCTACGAGCGTTCTCCTGCTCGAACGCCGCCCCACCCACGGAAGAAACCCCACCAGAGACCTGCGCCTGTCCCCGTGCCCACCGCAACCACTCCAGCAACCGCAAGGTAGACCGACAGTCGTACTCGTTGTACTCCAGAATCCGCCGCCGCAAACCGCCCGCATCATCCATCCGCCCCTCCACCACGGCCTGTGCGTACTCCGCGTACTCGATCACGGACGTGGCGGCGTCCTTCACCCCTTCCCGCGCCGGATCGTCGGCCATGTAGAGCGGCTCGAGCTTCTTGATCGACAGCGACCGGTCACTGGTCCGCAGCGCCGACCGCACCACCGCGTAGAGGTCCACGAGCACGCCCTCCCGCAGCAGGTCGTCGACCTCCTCCTCGTAGGTGCCGTGCCGCGTGGCGATGGACAGCAGATGCGTCTTCTCGTACGGCGCGTAGTGGTACACGTGCATCCCGGGATGCACGGCCCGGCGCGCGTTCACGTGGTCCACGAACCGCACGAGCGCGTCGCGCTCTGCGGTCAGGTCGTCGGCCCACAGAACGGTGAAAGGCGGCTTCCCGTCCGGCGACGGCGGCCGCTCCACCCAGCCGAACAGGTAGTCGAGCCCTGTCGCGGCGCGCTCGCCCGAGGGGCGTGCCTCCTCCCACAAGGGGTCGCCCTCGAAGTCGAAGAAGATGTCACCCGGGGACGGCTCGGGCAGGTTGTCGATCGGCTGCGGGTCGACGATCTTCCACCGCAGCCGTGCCCCGGCGGGGGTGCCGTCAGGCCCGGCGTCGCCGTCCTCGGCCGAACCGGGCCCCGCGGCAGGTCCGTCGCCACCCGGCGCGTCCGAACCGCCGTCCAGCGCGACCGAGCCATGTCCCGCGTCCAGGCCGAGTTGCAGGCGGGCCTGTTCCCGCAGGCTCTCGAACCGTGCCGCCGCCATCCCGTCGGGTGGCGCCTCCGCGACGGCCAGGGCGTCGATGGTGGTCATCCCGCCCGCCGCCAGGCGGGCACGCTGCCGCTCGTAGACGCCCTTGACCAGCAGCACATCGCGGTGCGAGGCGGCCGCCTCGGCGCAGTCCTGGCACACGCCGAGGCGACCGCAGGCCAGCCATCGGTCGTCACCCCAGGCCGCCGGGGCGTCGTCGGAGACATGTTCCTCGAGGACCTGGAGGAGGCGCTCGCGACGCCGGCGGAACACGGGGAGCACGTCGCCGAGGTCGTGGTGGGTCTCGGTCCGGTCGCCGAGGATCAGGTGGACCCGATCGGTCGGGTCGATCCGCGCCGCGATCAGTTGGTCGGCGTACGCGGCGAGTTGCAGCAGGGCCCGCACCTTCGCGCGACGCGCCAGCTTGGTGTCGTAGACGGCGTAGCGCGGACCGGGCATCCCACCAGTGGTGAGGCCCGGCCCTGCGTGGCCCGGACCGGGCGCATCCGGTCCGGCAGGGGCGCGCCGAGCGTCGCGCGCCGGGTCGCGTACCAGGAAATCGGCCCGGCCGTGGAAGCGGCCGTCGAAAAAGGACGCCTGGAAGACGACGTCAGCCCCACGCTCCATCGCGGCGAGCGTGCGCTCGTGGGCAGCGGTGAGTTCGTCGTGCGACATGCGCCGCGCGAGCGGGACGCTGAACACCCCGCCCGCCGGAGCGCCGTCGTGCTCCTCCGGGAGCGTCGTCACGCCGAACCGTGCCTGGTAGGACGCGAGCACGCGGCTCTCGTGCGCGTCACCGAGGGCTGCGGTGCGCGCGAGCATCTCGTCCTCGGCACGCGGCCGCGGCGGAATCCGCCCGAGCAGCTCGTCGAGCCGCCGGAGCAGCCGGAACTCGCACTCGCCGGCCACGACCAGGTCGCTGGCGGAGTGCACGAGAGTCTCGGGACGCCCCGGCTCCAAGAGGAACATGGCACCGGTCTACCAGCAGACACCGACATCGACGAGGGGGCACAGCGGGCACGACATCGACGGAACCCGCCGCCGCCCGGACACGTTGAACCGGGTGACCGCTCGACGAAAGGCATGAGATGGGCTTCCTCGACCGACTCCTCGGCCGTGAGCCGAAGGACCCCTACCAGCAGTACGGGCCGTACGGCTCACAGGGCGGCCCGGCTCCGACCGCCCCACCGCAGTACGGTGCGCAGCCCGCTGCCTATCCGGGCCAGGGTGGACAACCCGCCCTGCGGACGGGTGAACGGACACCGGACGACATCGCCATCGATCGCTACAAGTACATGCTGCGCACGGCGCCGCCGGACGCCGTCGAACAGGCACACGCCGAGGCGTTCGAGAAGCTCACGCCCGAGCAGCGGCGGAAGGTCCTCACCGAGCTGAACTCTCAGGTGCCCCCGCACGAGCAGGCCACCTCGGACGACCCGCGGGACCTTGCCCGCACGGCGACCCGGGCCGAGATGCGCGAGCCCGGCACGCTGCAGCGCAGCTTCGCCGGCCCGTCGTTCGGCTCGATGCTCGGCGCGAGCCTGCTCGGCACGATCGGTGGCATGGTCATCGGGTCCGCCGTCGCGAACGCGCTCTTCGGGCCGACCTTCGGCGACCCGACCCAGGAGCACGCCGCCGACGCGGAGGCCGAGGGGGCCGGGACCGAGGAAGCGGGTGTCGAGGAGGCAGGCACCGGCGAGGAGGGAGCGTCCGGCGAGGACGCGGGCGCGGACGCCGGGGACGCGGGCGTCGTCGAGGCGTCCGGTGCCGACGCCGGCGCGGCCGAGGCGGCCGGCGGCGACGGCGGTTTCTTCGGCGGCGGGGACTTCTTCGGTGGCGACGGCGGCGGCTTCGACGGCGGCTTCGACTTCGGCGGCGGCGAGTTCTGACCCGCCACCCGCCATCACGCCGCCAGGCATACGAAAGGGCCGGCTCCCTCGGGAGCCGGCCCTTCGTGGTTCAGATCACGCGGGGCGGATGTTCTCCGCCTGCAGGCCCTTGGGGCCCTGCTTCACGTCGAACTCCACGCGCTGGTTCTCCTCCAGCGTGCGGTAGCCGTTGGTCTGGATGGCGCTGTAGTGGGCGAAGACGTCGCTTCCGCCCTCCTCGGGGGCGATGAAGCCGAAGCCCTTCTCAGCGTTGAACCACTTGACGGTTCCGAATGCCATGCTTGCTCCTTGCAAGAGGTGACGACCCCGGCCTTCGGGATCGCGGTCAATCACGGTGTCGTCGTCATCTCTTGGAAGAACGATCGCACTGCAACACCACCAAGCCTACACACGGATCCTTCGCTCGGCCTGT
Organism: Myceligenerans pegani; assembly: GCF_014892515.1. Classification (GTDB taxonomy): domain Bacteria; phylum Actinomycetota; class Actinomycetes; order Actinomycetales; family Cellulomonadaceae; genus Myceligenerans; species Myceligenerans pegani. Next base: position 44,391 of record NZ_JADBGR010000095.1, on the reverse strand, counting down.
GATGTGTGCGGGGGGCTCAGTGAACGTTCCGGGTGCAATGCAGTCACGTTGAGGTCACAGCACCGTAACGATTCGACCGGGAGAGGCGCTCGTCACACTCACGTGACACAGCATGACTACGTTCAACGGCACGACGGGGCAAGGTGCCGCGTCATGCAGAACTACTCCCCTGTGAAGGGACTGAGCATGAATCGACGTTCCACGGCCGCACGCGGGCTGGCGCTCGCCGCGGTCCTCAGCCTCGGCCTCGCGGCCTGCTCGACAACCTCGGGCGGTGGCTCCGACGAGCCCCTGAAGGTGGGCACCATCCTGCCCATCACCGGTACTCTCGCGTTCCTCGGACCGCCCGAGGTGGCCGGCGTGGGTCTGGCGATCCAGGACATCAACGAGGCCGGCGGCGTGCTCGGCAACGAGGTCGAGCTGATCCCGGGTGACTCGGGCGACACCACCGACTACTCGGTGTCCAACTCGACGGCTGCCGACCTCATCAGCCAAGATGTCTCGGTCGTGATCGGCGCGGCGTCGTCGGCCGTGTCGGCGAACGTCGTCGACAAGTTCGCGGAGCAGGAGATCATGCAGATCTCCCCGGCGAACACCGCCACGACGCTGTCCGGTTACAGCGACTTCTACGCGCGCACCGCCCCGCCGGACACCGTGCAGGGCTCGGCCCTCGGCAGCCTGATCCTGGACGACGGCCACCAGAAGGTGGGCTTCCTGGTCCAGAACGAGGACTACGGCACCGGCCTGCGCGACAACGTGCAGCAGACGCTCGAGGAGGGCGGTGCCGAGATCGTCTACGGCGGCACCGGTGAGGGGCAGGAGTTCCAGCCGGGCGAAACCAACTTCGCCGCGCAGGTGACCGACCTGCTCGCGCAGGAGCCCGACGCGATCAGCGTCATCGCCTTCGAGGAGACCAAGGCGATCGTCGCCGAGCTGCTGGCCCAGGGCTGGGAGTTCGACGGGACCACCTACTTCTGCGACGGCAACACCGCCTCCTACGAGGGTGACTTCGACGAGGGCACGCTCACCGGCGTCGTCGGCACCATTCCCGGTGCGCAGGCCGAGGAGGACTTCCAGCAGCGCCTGTCGGACTACTACGAGGAGACCGAGGGCTCGCCGCTCGAGGACTACTCGTACGGCCCCGAGTCCTACGACGCCACCATCCTGGCCGCTCTCGCGGCGGTCCGGGGCGAGGGCACGGACGGCGCGACCATCGCCGAGAACATCAAGGCGGTCTCGGGCTCCGAGGAGGGCAGCGTCGAGGTCACGTCCTTCGAGGAAGGCGTCGAGGCGCTGGAGAACGGCGACGAGATCCGCTACGTCGGCGTCTCGGGCATCGGCCCGCTGAACGACGACAACGACCCGTCGTCCGCGTTCATCGGCGTGTACGAGTACCAGGCCGACAACACCATCGAGTGGACCAACGCGGTCGAGGGCTCGATCGGGTGACGCCGGGGAGCCGGTAGCACACCGGCTCGTCGTCGGCGAGCTCGCCAGAGCCTGACGGGCTTCCGGCGAGCTCGAGCACCGGAATGTCGTACGGCGGCGGCCCGGGCCACCTCTCGCACGAGAGGCGACCCGGGCCGCCGTCGTCGCTCTCGGACCACGGACAATGGGCCCGTGCAGCACTTCGCCTCCGACAACTACGCCCCTGTCCACCCCGAGGTCATGGCCGCCCTCGCGGCCGCGAATGGCGGCCCGGACGTCCCTTACGGGGACGACGCGACGACCGAGCGCCTCCAGGCACGGGCCCGCGAGGTCTTCGGCCCGCGAGCCACCGCGTTCCCCGTGCTGATCGGCACGGGCGCCAACGTGATCAGCCTCATGGCCGCGGCACCGCGCTGGGGCGGGGTGGTGCTGAGCGACGTCGCGCACGCGAACACCGACGAGAACGGCGCACCGGAGCGGGTCGGCGGGCTCAAGTTGCTCGCGTGCCCGTCCCGCCACGGCCGCATCACCGCCGACGCCGTGCACGCGTGGGCCGGCGATCTCGGCAACCCGCACCGCGCGCAGCCCGCCGTGCTGTCGCTGACGCAGTCCACGGAGCTCGGCACGGTCTACCCGCTCGGCGAGCTGAGGTCACTGGTGGAGGCCGCCCACGACCACGGCATGCTCGTGCACGTCGACGGGTCGCGGCTGGGCAACGCGGCCGCGTCGCTCGGCACGGGCCTGCGGGAGCTCACCACGGACGCCGGGGTGGACATCCTCTCCCTGGGCGCGGCGAAGAACGGCGGCATGATCGGTGAGGCCGTGGTCGTGCTGGACGGAGGCGCCGATGCCGGTCTCGCCGACGCGATCCCGTTCCTGCGCAAGCAGACGATGCAGCTCGCCTCGAAGGCGCGGTTCGTCTCGGCGCAGCTCCTCGCGCTGCTGGGCGAGCCCGGCGGCGCCGACCCCCTCTGGCTCCGCAACGCGCGGCACGCCAACGCGATGGCGGCCCGTCTGCGGGAGGGGATCGAGCGCGCGCTGCCCGGCGACGTCGTGCGGGTCACCCACCCCACCGAGGCGAACGTCGTCTTCGCGAGCCTGCCCCGCCGTGCCGCGGACGCCGCGCGCGAGCGGTTCCGCTTCTACGACTGGGCCGACGGCGAGACGCCGGACCGCGTCGAGGCCCGCTGGATGTGCTCGTGGGCCACGACCGAGGCGGACGTGGACGCGTTCGTCGAGGTGATCGCCGCGGCGATCGAGTGAACCGATTTCGATCGGATTCGGTGCGGCGGAACCTGTGGATTCTTGGTCGGGCACACCACGGCGACACTAGGCTGATGCGGTGGATCAGACCGTCATGCCACCCGCCGCGGACCGCCGACCGACAACCCGCACCCATCACGGTGACACGTTCACCGACGAGTACGAGTGGTTGCGCGCGAAGGAGGACCCGGAGGTCGTCTCGTATCTCGAGGCGGAGAATTCCTGGACGATGTCGCGCCTCGAGCACCTCGCGCCGCTGCGCCAGTCGATCTTCGACGAGATCAAGGCCCGTACGCAGGAGACCGACCTGTCCCTCCCGTCGCGCGACGGCGGCTGGTGGTACTACTCCCGCACCGAGGAGGGCAAGCAGTACCCGATCCACGCGCGGTACGAGGTCGGCGACCCGGACGACTGGACGCCGCGGGTCCTCGAACCGGGCGAGCCCGTGCCGGGAGAGCAGGTGCTGCTCGACCAGAACGTCGAGGCCGACGGTCACGACTTCTTCTCGCTCGGCACGTTCGACGTGTCCGACGACGGCGGTCTCCTGCTCTATGCCGTCGACACGTCCGGCGACGAGCGCTACACCCTGCGCATCCGCGATCTGAGCACGGGCACGGACCTGGACGACGAGGTCCCGGGCACGGCGCCCGGCGCCTTCTTCGCGCCCGACGGGATCCACGTCTTCTACCAGACAGTCGACGAGGCGTGGCGTCCGCACCGCCTGTGGCGGCACCGGATCGGGACGTCGCGGGACGACGACGTGATGGTGTTCGACGAGCCCGACGAACGGTACTGGATGGGCGCGGGCGTGAGCCGCTCCAAGAAGTACCTCGTGATCGAGCTCGCCTCCAAGGTCACGAGCGAGTGCTGGATCCTCGAGGCAGACGATCCCACCGGCGAGTTCCGCTGCGTGCGGCCCCGGAGCGAGGGCGTCGAGTACTCGGTGGAGCACGCGGTTCTGCCCGAGACGTTCTTGCCCGCCGATGGCTCGGCCGGCGGCCGCGACGTGCTCCTGATCCTGCACAACGAGAACGCGGAGAACTTCGAGCTCACGGTCGCCGACGTGCCCGGGCCCGAGGGAACGGCCGGGTGGGGCGACGTCGCCGTACCGCACGATCCGGACGTCCGCCTCGAGGGCATCTCCGCGTCCCAGCGCTACCTCGTCCTCTACTACCGCCGGGGCGCGATAGGCCGTAGCGGGATCCTGCGCCTCGACACGCCGGACGGGGTGGTCCGCCGGCCCGGGGCGTCGCCGGATCGGCGTGCGGCCCCGACACTCCCGGCGTCGGAGATCAAACCGCAGCTCATGGAGTCCGCCAGGCCGCCGGAGGTCGGACCGGTCGGGACCTCCTGGCGCTTCGAGGAGATGACCTTCGGGCAGGAGCTGGAGTCCGTGGGTGCCGGCGTCGGCGTCTGGGAGCAGCCCAACCTGCTGGTCGGGTACACGTCGTTCGTGACGCCGTCCGCCGTCTACGACTACGACGTGGCGACCGGCGAGCGCACGCTCCTCAAGCAGACCCCGGTGCTCGGCGGCTTCGACCCGAACGAGTACGCGCAACGTCGCGAGTGGGCCGTCGCCGAGGACGGCACCCGCGTCCCGATCTCGCTGGTCTGGCGCAAGGACCGCGTGACGCTCGGGGACGACGGCGTGCCGGTGACTCCCGCGCCCGTCCTGCTCTATGGGTACGGCGCCTACGAGATGTCGCTCGACCCGTACTTCTCGATCCCGCGCCTGTCTTTGCTCGAACGTGGCGTGGTGTTCGCGATCGCCCACGTGCGCGGGGGCGGCGAGATGGGCCGGCACTGGTACGACGGCGGCAAGCTCGGCCACAAGCGCAACACGTTCACCGACTTCGTGGCCTGCGCGCGGCATCTCGCCGCCGTGGGCTGGACCACGCCGGAGCGGACGGTGGCCGACGGCGGTTCCGCCGGCGGGCTGCTCGTCGGCGCGGCGCTGAACCTCGCGCCCGACGCGTTCGGCGGCGTGCTCGCCGGGGTGCCCTTCGTGGACGCGCTGACGTCCATGCTCGACCCGTCGCTGCCGCTCACCGTCACCGAGTGGGACGAGTGGGGCGACCCGCTGCACGACGCCGAGGTGTACGCCTACATGAAGTCGTACAGCCCGTACGAGAACATCCCGGACGACGCCTCGCACTACCCGCAGGTGCTGGCGACGACGTCGTTCAACGACACGCGCGTGATGTACGTCGAGCCGGCGAAGTGGATCGCGCGCCTCCGTGCGGCCGGCGCTCCCGCCTTGCTCAAGATCGAGATGCAGGCCGGCCACGGTGGTGTCTCGGGACGCTACGCGACGTGGGAGCAGATCGCCTTCGAGCACGCCTGGATCCTCCAGGTGCTGGGACTCGCGGACGTCTCCACCCCGCCGGTGTAGCGGTCGCCTCCGTCGACACGGCCGGCGACCGGGCCACGGCGCCCGGATCGGTCAGCCGGTCAGTGCGCTCTTGGCGGTGAGGACCCGGGCCGCGGCCTCGTCGATCCTGGCCGCGAAGTCCGGGTTCCGCTCGGCGCGCTCCACCAGCGCGCGGGCCATCGGGGCCGCCGTCGTCGGGTCGGCCGAGGCCAGCACCAGGTCGACGCCGGCCTCGACCGCCAGCACCGCGCGGTCGCCGGGGGACCATGCCTGGACCTGGGCCGCTGCGGCGAGGTCGTCGGTCATGATGACGCCGTCGAACCCGACGTCGTCGCGCAGCAGGTCGATCGCGGCGGGGCTGAACACGGCGGGCCGTTCGGCGTCGATCTTCGTGTAGACGGCCGACGACATCATCACGAACTCGCTCCCCGACGCGACGTTCGCGGCGAACGCCTCGACCGACTTCGCGTCGGGACCCGTCACGGTGTCGGTCACGCCCGCGGACGTGTCGGTGTTCCCGACCACGAGGCCGAGTCCGGGGAAGTGCTTGGGCGCGGTGGCGACCCCGGCGTCACGCTGCCCCTGCCCGAAGGCCACCGACCCGGACACCACGGACTCCAGCGTGTACCCGTAGTTGCGCCGGTTCGCCCCGATCGGCGCGTTCGACGCGGCCGCCGACGCGAGGACGATGTCCACCACGGGTGCCAGGTTGAGGTTCACGCCGGCGTCGGCCAGTTCCGTGCCCCACGTCTCCGCGTCGCGTCGCAGTTCATCGGGGGACATGTCCGCCTGGTCCACGGCGCTCGGCATGTCGCTGAAGCCGTTGCCGCGCAGCACCTGCACGGCTCCGCCCTCCTGGTCCGTGGCGACGAGCATGAGCGGGTCCCGCGGGTTGGCGGCGGTGCCGATCGCCCGGAAGTCGGTCACCAGACGGCGCACGGGGCCCTGCCCCGCCTGGGTGCGTCCGTGCAGGAAGATGTTCGCCACGTGGTGCTGCCGGATGGCGGCCGCCGCCGTCTCGCGACCGCCGCTGACGGGCACCCCGACCATGATGATCTGCCCGACCTTCTCCGCGAGGGTCATGCCCTCGAGGAGTTCGGCGCCCGACGGTGCCGGGGCGGCGGGACGAGACGTCGTCGGGTCGGGCGAGGCGTCCGGGGTGGACGACGGCGTCCCGGTCGCCGGGCCGGTCGTCGGGGCGCCCGAAGGCGTCGCGGTCCCGGTCCCGGGGGACGACGACGGGCGGGGTGCGCCGGCCTGTCCGCTGCACCCCGCGGTGGCGAGGAGGAGCAGGACGGTCACGAGCGGCGCGAGCCTGGAAGTCATCTGGCCAGTATCGCGGCTCGGGCAAGAGGATGTACGGGCCGGTCCGGATCGACTCCGTTCCGTGGACCGGTACCGTCCGCTCGCACCCCGGTATCGGCCGCCCTGGGTCCAGGGGCCCGCCCGTCACTGGGCCCTGATGCCCGGGATATGGCGGTTGCGGCCGAGCTTGGTGGAGGGCTGACCAAGGGGATGCCGAATCGTAACCGCTACCGTGCCATCGGATCGTGGATGTGAAACACGTCGCGGCTACACTTCCCGCACTGTCGGGAATCCGCGGCAGTTTCAGGGCCTGTTCAGTTTTTCTGAACTCCCCTGGTTACCGCGGTCTTCCCGAACTGTTCGAGAAACCCTCGGACATCTGGCACCGAAGACCACGGAGGACCCGGCACATGACAGCCGACCGACCGATGATCGCGACAGCCCCACGGCGCGTACTCGCCGTGATCATGGCTGCGTTCGCGGCGCTGATCGCGGGAGCGGCGATGTTCGCCGTACCCGCGGGAGCGGCGACCGACGACATCGCGACAGACTGCACGCCCGACGCGAGCACCACCTGTGTCTCGCCGATCGTGCTCGACGAGGAGCGGGAACCCGTAGCCGGCGTGGAGGTCACCATCGCCGGCGAGGGTTTCGAGGCCGTCGTCACCACGACCGGCGAGGGACCGGTGTCCGTGGCGGTGCCGACTCGCGGCACCTACACGCTGACCGTGAACACGGACACGCTCCCCGCCGACACCCACGCCGACCCCACGGAGCGCGAGGTCCGCGCCCAGACCGGCGCGACCGCGCGCGGCGCGTTCACCATCGGCACGGGTCCGGCGCCGGATCCGGAGGCGACCGAGCCGGAGACCAGTGCGCCGGCCGAGGACGACGCTCCGGGCGCGGCGGGAGCCGAGGGTCTCGTCGAGGAGGACGTGACCGTCTCCGGTCTGCCGTCGTTCGGGCAGGTCTGGCAGCAGGTAGGCTCCGGCCTCCGGTTCGGCCTCCTGCTCGCCCTCGCATCGGTGGGCCTCAGCCTCATCTTCGGCACCACGGGCATCTCGTCCTTCTCGCACGGCGAGCAGGTGGTCATCGGCGCGATGGGCGGCTTCCTCCTGATCAACCAGGCCGGACTGCCGGTCTGGGTCGCGGCCCTGCTGATCGTCGTCATCGGCGGCCTGACGGGCCTGGCGCAGGACGCGGCGATCTGGCGCCCGCTGCGTCGGCGCGGCACCCCCGCCGCACAGCTCATGCTCGTGACGATCGGCCTCTCGCTCGCCCTGCAGTACGTGCTGCAGTGGATCGAGGCCGGATCGATGCGGATCATCACCACGAACCCGGTGCCGACGACGATCGCGGGAATCACCCTGAGCAGGGCCTCCTGGGTGTCGATGGCGGTCGCCCTCGTCGTCATCATCGCCATCGCGCTGCTCCTCACGAAGACCCGGATCGGCCGGGCCATCCGTGCCGTCGCCGACAACCGGGCGCTCGCCTCGGCGACCGGCATCGACCCGGACGCCGTCGTCCGCATCGTCTGGGTCTCGGCCACCGCGCTCGCGGCCCTCGCGGGCCTGCTCATCGGGATCTCGTTCGGGTCCTTCACCTGGAACCTGGGCGTCCAGCTCCTGCTGCTGATGTTCGCCGCGGTGACCCTCGGAGGTCTCGGCACGGCGTACGGGGCACTCGTGGGATCCATCCTGATCGGCCTCGTCGTCGAACTCGCCGGCCTGGTCATTCCCAGCGACGTGCGCTACGCGACCGCCCTGCTGATCCTCATCCTCGTCCTCCTGATCCGGCCGCAGGGCATCCTCGGCAGCCGCGAGCGGATCGGCTGAAGGGAGCCTCGCCATGGAAGAACTGCTTCGAGTCCTCACTCTGGCCCTCGGGGAGCTGCTGGCGCCGGCTACCGCCGCGTACGCGCTCGCCGCGATCGGCCTGAACGTCCACTTCGGCTACACGGGCCTGCTGAACGTCGGCCAGGCCGGCTTCATGCTGCTCGGTGCCTACGGTTTCGGCATCGCCACCATCTCGGGCGCACCGTTCTGGGTCGCCCTGCTCATCGCGATGGCCGCCGGAACCCTCTTCGCCGTGATCCTCGGCCTGCCCACCCTGAAACTGCGGGGGGACTACCTGGCGATCGTGACGATCTCCGCCGCGGAGATCATCCGCATGCTCGGACGATCCACCCTGTTCGACGACTACACCGGTGGTTCCGCGGGCATTCGCGGCGGCGACTACAAGGGGTCGTTCCAGGAGCTGTCGTTCCTGCCGGACGGCCGCACCATGATCGGCCCGCTCGAGTACCTCAACAACGGCTCCGACTCCTGGTGGACGCGCCTGTTCGCGTGGAGCCTCGTGATCCTGGCGCTCGTCGTCGTCTGGCTGCTCACCCGTAGCCCGTGGGGCCGCGTCCTCAAGGGCGTGCGGGAGGACGAGGACGCCGTCCGCGCCCTCGGCAAGAACGTGTACTCGTACAAGATGCAGGCCCTGATCCTCGGTGGTGTCCTCGGGTCGCTCGCCGGGATCATCTTCGTGCTGCCCGGTGCCATCGCGCCCGACGCCATGGGCCGCACCATGACCTTCTGGGTGTGGACGGTGATGCTCCTGGGCGGCGCGGCCACGCTGTTCGGCCCGGTCCTCGGGTCCATGCTGTTCTTCTTCGTGTACATGATCGTGCGCGCGGGGATGCGGACCGACGTCATGGAGTTCCTGCCCATTCCGACCCAGAACGTCGACCACGTGGCGGGCGTTCTCGTGGGTGTGACGCTCATGCTGATCGTGATCTTCCGACCACAGGGGATCCTGGGGAACAAGAAGGAGCTGGCCCTCGATGCCCGATGAGAAGACCGTGAACGAGAACGAGACCGGCGCCGCCGTCCCGGGCGGGGACAGCCAGGGCGCGCCCGCCCCGAGCGAGACCGCGAAGCGGGCCGGGCGGGACCTGTCGCACGTCGCGCCGGAGGTCGGCGTGGCCAAGCCCGACGCGATCCTGACGGCGCGGGGCGTGCAGCGCCGCTTCGGCGGCATGACCGCCGTCGACGTCGACTACCTCGAGGTCGAGCGGGGCGCGATCACCGCGCTCATCGGCCCGAACGGCGCCGGGAAGACGACTTTCTTCAACCTGCTCACCGGGTTCGACAGACCGAACCAGGGCGAGTGGTCCTTCGAGGGTGCGCCGATCTCCCACAAGAGCGCGGCGCGCGTCGCACGTGCCGGCATGGTGCGCACCTTCCAGCTCACCAAGGCGCTGTCGCGTCTGACCGTGCTGGAGAACGTGCTGCTCGCGGCGACCAAGAACCCCGGCGAGCGGATGTTCGCCTCGATGTTCCAGCCGCTGTGGGCCGCCACGGAGGCGCGCAACAAGGAGAAGGCCCTCGAGATCCTCGAGCGCTTCAGGCTCGACAAGATGCGCGACGAGTACGCGGGGTCGCTGTCGGGCGGCCAGCGCAAGCTCCTCGAGATGGCGCGGGCGCTCATGACCGACCCCACCATGATCATGCTCGACGAGCCGATGGCCGGCGTGAACCCGGCGCTGGTCCAGTCCCTGCTGGGGCACATCCAGGACCTGCGTGACGAGGGCATGTCCGTCCTCTTCGTGGAGCACGACATGCACGCCGTGCGGCACATCTCCGACTGGGTGGTCGTCATGGCGGAGGGGCGGATCGTGGCGGAGGGGCCGCCCGGCTCCGTCATGAAGGACCAGGCGGTCGTGGACGCCTACCTGGGCGCGCACCACGACACCGACCTCGGTGACGACGCGCTGCTCGATCCCGAGGTACTGGCCCGGCTCGAGGCCGAGGAGGAGAAGCGATGACCGCGACGGAGACCGCCCGTCCGGGCGGCAAGGCGACCAACCTGCCCCCGGGCAAGGAACTGCTGCTCGAGGCCGACAACCTCGTCGCCGGCTACGTGCCCGGGGTGAACATCCTCAATGGATGCTCGATCGAGGTCGGCAAGGGCGAGCTGGTCGGGATCATCGGGCCGAACGGTGCCGGGAAGTCCACGCTGCTCAAGGCGCTGTTCGGGCTGGTGAACATCACCTCGGGCACCGTGACGATGAACGGCGACGAGATCACCGGCATGAAGGCGAACTCCCTGGTGGCGCGCGGCGTCGGGTTCGTGCCGCAGACGAACAACGTGTTCCCCTCGCTCACGGTCGAGGAGAACATGCGGATGGGCGTCTACCTGCGCCCGAGGACGTTCGACGAGCGGTTCGAGTTCATCGTCGACCTGTTCCCCACGCTGGGGGAGCGGCGCAGCCAGCGGGCGGGTGCGATGTCGGGTGGTGAGCGGCAGATGGTCGCCATGGCCCGCGCGCTCATGATGAACCCGTCCGTGCTGCTGCTCGACGAGCCGTCGGCCGGCCTGTCGCCCGTGCGGCAGGACGAGGCGTTCCTGCGCACCCGCATGATCAACAAGGCGGGCGTGTCCGTGATCATGGTCGAGCAGAACGCGCGGCGCTGCCTGCAGATCTGCGACCGGGGCTACGTCCTGGACCAGGGCAGGGACGCGTACACGGGGACCGGGCAGGAGCTGCAGAGCGACCCGAAGGTGATCTCGTTGTATCTGGGGACGTTGGCAGAGGACGTGAAGAGGGAGAACTAGTCTCTCCGGCCCACGGGAGATCCGGAGTGATGTCCGTTTCGGGCATCCCTCCGGATCCTTCCTCACCTTGGTGGAGTCCTGTCGTCGCGGCGGAGCTGGGTTGCTGCGCCGCGACGGGATGGGAACTGTGGGTGGGTTGACGTCACCTGGTGCGGATGTCCACCCAGACCAGGCGGTGGTCGCTGCTCGGGAACGGGTACGTGCCCGTGAGGCGGGAGAGCGGGTCGTCCGACGTCGGCCAGAAGACGCCCGCGTCCCGGACCCGTAGGTTGCGGCTCGGCAGGGTGTAGTCGACGCGGAGGTTTCCGGGCGCGTTGTCCGCGAAGTCGGCCGTGTCGAGGGCTGGGTCGCCGAGGTGCGACTCGTTGGCACCGCCCTGCAGTGCGGCCGCCTCGGCCGCGCCCTCCGACGTCGGCGCCGGGTCCTGGATCCGCCGGTTGTCGAGCAGCTGGTGGATGGCGCCGTCGTACGAGTCGCCGTCGGCCGGGTCGGCGTTGTAGTCGCCCAGGATCACGAAGGACGCGCCGCGGTGGAGGCCGCCCCGGCGTCCGTCGTCGTCGTAGATGTACGACGCCGTGCGGCCGCCGGTCACGTAGTCGGCCCAGAACCGGATCTCGTCGTGGTTGCGGCGACCGTTGCGGTCCTCCGCGCCGTCGAACGTCGGCGGCGTCGGGTGCGCGGCCAGCACGTGCACCGTCCGGTGCCCCACCCGCACCGGAACGTCCCAGTGCGACTTGCTCGACAGCGGCAGCACGTCGAGTTCCTCGTCCGTGTACCAGGGCTCGCCCGTCGCCGGGTCCGTGGGCAGCGCCGGGCCGGGCATGTCCCGCCACCGGAAGTGCTGGAACGTGCGCGCCCGGTCGGCGTCGATCGGATACCGCGACAGCACGACCATGCCGTACTGGCCGGGGAACAGCCCGAATCCGAGGGCGTCGTCGCCCCCGCCGACCGTGCCGTCGTTGTTCAGGTCGAAGCCGCTGGGCACGCCCGTGTTCGACGGCGCCACGAACGCGTACCGGTACTCGATGGGGTCCGCGTCGCCCTGAGGGACCTCGAGGTAGTTCTCGCGGAACAGGCGGGCGGCCTCCCCGGCGTCGTCGTGATCGAACTCGTTGAGCAGCACGACGTCGGGCCGCGCGTGCTGGATGACCTCCGCGACGGTCCTGGCCTGTTCGTTCTCGCCGTCGGACAGGTCGGCGACGAGCTGACCCTCCGCGGCGCGGTTCAGCGACAGGTTGTAGGTGGCGACCCGCAGGTTCTTCCTGGCGGGCCACTTCTTGGCCGACGACGCCGGCCGGTCGGCCTTGTCGTGGGCGCTGCGGTCGGGAACGGGGCCGGGGGCCGCGACGGCCGCGCCGCCACCGCCCACGAGGGCGGCGGCGAGAACGAGGCCCGTTGCGCGCAGAACAGGGCGGCGCATGAGTGCTCCTCAGGGGTGAAGGGGACGTGCGGGCCCACGGTAGTGCGGGTCGCGTGAACGCGGGGTGACATGCGGCCGAACGCTGCCGCCGCCGTCCCCGCGCCTCGACCTGCACTGTGACAGGCCGGCCGCCCGGCGCCCTCCCGCGGCGGGACCGCGTCAGCGGTCTGGGGCGGGTGGACGCGATGCCCTTCGGACGTACCGCATGTCCCAGAGGGTGAGGGCCAGCGCCGCGAGGACGGCGATCGCGCCGGCGAGCGGGATGAACTGCGGGCCCCAGGTAGCGACGACGTAGGCGCCGAGCGCCGCGCCCGAGGCGATGCCGATGTTGAACACGGCGCTGGACACGGCCGTCGCCATCTCGGTCCTGCCAGGCGCCACCTGCATCGCCAGGTGCGCGGCCACCGGCGGGATGAAGCTGAAGGTCGTGCCGAACAGCAGCATGCCCACGACGGCGGCCCCGGGCATCGCCCCGAACAACTGGAGCACCAGGAGGAACACCGCCACGCCTGCCGAGCCGCCGGCGAGCGACCACCACGGCCACCGGTCCAGCACCAGGCCCACGAGCAGCGTCCCGACCAGGCCCGCTGCGCCGCTGCCCAGCAGCAGCACCGACAGCCACCGGTCGGCGAAACCGGCCACCTCCAGCAGGAACTGGGTGATGAACGTGATCCACGCGAACGCGCCGGTGACGAGCAGGAGCGTCACCGCGAGCAGCACCACGAAGCGGCGCCGGTCAGGATGCGTGCCCCGCGAGGTGTCGTCCCTCGCCTGCGAGGCGTCCGGCATGGTCAGCAGGATCGCCGCGCACGCCAGCGCGCTGATCCCCGCCATGACCAGGAACGGCGTACGCCAGGTCGTCAGCTGGCCCAGCCACGTGCCGAACGGGACGCCGAGCATCGGGCCGAGCGAGTTCCCGATCGCCAGCCGCGCGATCATCCTGCCGCGCACCTCGCGGGGAAACATGCTCGCGGCGGCCGGCATGACGATCGCCCAGAACAGGGCCTGGCCGAGCGCCGTCACGACGCGTGAGGCCATCAGATCCGCGTAGCCGACGGCAAAAGCGGACCAGGTCAGGCCCGCCGCGCAGACCGCCGTCGTCCCCGCGAGGACGACGCGGCGGCTGAACCGCCGCGTCAGGTGCGCCAGCGGCACGGTCGCGACGACGACGACGGCTGCGTACGCGGTCACGAGGAGCCCCACCTGGGACGTGGTGCGCCCCAGGTCACCGGCCATGATCGTGAGCAGACCACCGGGAAGATTTTCCGCCGTCACGAACATGAACGCCGACGTGGACAACGCGACCAGCGCCACGACGGCCCGCCGCTGGAGGGACCTCTGCTCGGGAGGCAGCGCCGGGACGGCCTGGGGGGCAAGGTTCGATCGCATCGATTCGACAGTCTGGCACACCGGCGCAACCGTTTTCTTCCGAGTCCGGCCGAGAGGTGGAAACGATGCCATCGGACGAAATGCCATTCGTGGCGGGATTCCGCCATCCACCATGGCGGATTCCCGCCGGTTATATCCTGACGTAACTTCAAGTAACGTGCCGCACGCAACATTTCTGAAATGGAACGGTGATTGAGTCGCCGCTCGGACGTCGAGGTCCGACAAGCGACTCGGCGCCGATACCTCCGGCTCGGTCGGACACCCCGGTACATGCGGGGCCCGGATCCGCCCGCGGCAACCAGCCGCGGCAGGACCGTGGCCCCTGGCTACCGCTGTGCCCCGGCCTCCTCAGGGCCGGAGGCACTCACACCCCGGAGGAATCCATGAATCCACGAATCAGCGCAGCGGGCGCTGGTGCGGCTCTGCTGCTCACAGGTGCTCTCGTGCCGGTCAGCGCCGCCGCCGCGCCGAGCGAGGCGGAGCCGGACCCGGCGACCTCCGCTCAGCAGCGAGCGGACGACCGCCCCGATGCACTCGCCGACAAGCAGCGCGAGCGGAAGCAGCAGGCGGTCGAGATGGTCGCCACCGGCGAGGCGAAGGTCACCACTCGCGGGAAGGGCAGCAAGAAGTCCAAGGTCGTCAGGATCGCCCCGGGCGAGTACGTCGAGTACGGCACCCAGGAGACCGCGCAGCTCTTCTCGATCCTCGTCGAGTTCGGCGACGGCGAGGGCTCGCCGCACTTCCCCGAATCCCCCGCGGGACCGCTGCACAACGAGATCCCGGAACCCTCCGCGGACGACAACACCACGTACTGGGAGAGCGACTTCTCGCGCGACCACTACATGGACATGTTCTTCAACGGCACCGACAACGGTGAGTCGTTCCACGACGTCTACGACGAGATGTCCTCGGGCCGCTTCGACCTGCAGGGCGACGTCTCCGAGTGGGTCACGGTGCCGCACCGCGCGTCCTACTACGGCGGCGGCAGCGAGACGGGCGACGAGACCGGCGAGAGCATGACCGCCTTCATCCAGGACGCGGCGAACGCCTGGTACGAGCAGCAGCTCGCCTCCGGCAGGACGCACGACGAGGTCGTCGAGTACCTCCAGTCCTTCGACGTGTGGGACCGGTACGACGCCGACGGTGACGGCATCATCAACGAGCCCGACGGCTACGTCGACCACTTCCAGGCGATCCACGCGGGCGAGGGCGAGGAGGCCGGCGCGCCGCCGTGGGCCATCTGGTCGCACCGCTGGGCGGTCAACCAGGGCGGCCTCTGGGAGGACGGCCCTGCCGACCACCCGAAGCTCGGCGGCATCAAGATCGGTGGCACCGACATCTGGATCCGCGACTACACGACCGAGCCGGAGAACGGCGGCCTCGGCGTGTTCGCGCACGAGTTCGGTCACGACCTCGGCCTCCCGGACTACTACGACACCTCCGGTGGCGGCGAGAACGGCACGGGCTTCTGGAACCTCATGAGCTCCGGATCGTGGCTCGGTCACGGGCACGACGACGGGCACATCGGCGGTACGCCCAACCACATGGGCGCCACCGAGAAGATGTTCCTCGGCTGGCTGGACTACGAGACGGTCGAGGCCGACGCCTCCGGCACGGTGGACCTCGGTCCGGCGTTCCACGCGACGACGCGGCCGCAGGCGGCCCTGGTGAACCTGCCCGACGGAACCGAGAGCATCGAGGTGGGCGTCGACCCGATCGACGGCAGGTACGCCTACTCCGACACGGGCAACAACATGAACGCCACCTTCGCCTCCCCCGAGTTCGTGGTGCCGGCCGGCGGCCAGCTGTCCGCCCAGGTCAACTACGAGATCGAGGAGGGCTACGACTACGCCTTCGTCGACATCACCACCGACGGCGGCGCGACCTGGACCTCCCTGTCCACGAGCGAGTCGTCCGACGAGGACCCGAACGGCACCAACCCGGGCGGCGGCATCGACGGCTCGTCCGGTGGCTGGGTCGAGCTGACCGCCGACCTGTCGGAGTACGCCGGCGAGACGGCGCAGATCCGGTTCCGCTACACCTCGGACGGCGGCGTCAACGAGCGCGGCCTCGTGGTCGACACGGTCGCCGTCGGCGACGCGCTCGCCGAGGACTTCGAGGACACGGCCGACTGGACCGGCGACTTCAAGATCGCGACCGACGGCGCCTACGACGCGACGTTCTCGCACTACTACCTCGCCGAGCACCGCGTGTACGGCGGCTACGACGTGACGCTGAAGGAGGGCCCGTACAACTTCGGCTGGACGGAGTCGAACCCCGACCGCGTGGAGCACTTCCCGTACCAGGACGGGCTCCTCATCTGGTACGTGAACGGCCTGTACGGCGACAACAACACGTCCACCCACCCGGGTTACGGCCAGGCACTCCCGGTGGACGCCAGCGCGAGACCGCTGAAGTTCTCGGACGGCACGATCGCCCGCAACCGGATCCAGACGTACGACGCGACGTTCGGCTACCACCGGAAGGACCGCCTCTCCCTGCACAGCGAGCTCGGGGACGCCCCCGCCACGCTGCGTACCCCGTGGTGGTCGTGGCAGGTCCGGACGTTCGACGACAGCGACCCGTACGCGTACTACGACGAGTCCAACCCGCAGCACTCGGTCATCGTCGGTGGCACCGGCACCAGCATCAAGGTGCTGCGGCAGAACAGCCGCAACGGCCACATGACGATCCAGGTCGACCGCTCCTGACCGGCGCGCTCTGACCGCGGCACGACGACGCCGGCCCGCACCCTCCACCCGGGGGTGCGGGCCGGCGTCGTGCGTCGCTCCCGCGGGCACGCTCCCGCGGCCGGGTAGGTGGCAACAACGGTCCCGGCTGCTCGTGCGCCCTCGGGAAGACGCCGCCACGGCCGTCGTCGTCCGCCACTAGGCTCCGTCGTATGACACACCTGCGCTGGGGCATTCTCGCCACGGGCGGTATCGCCCACGCCTTCACCAGTGACCTCAAGGCCAACGGCTTCACCGTGCAGGCGGTGGGCTCACGTTTCGCGGACAAGGCGAAGGCCTTCGCCGACGAGTTCGGCATCCCGCACGCCCATGGTTCGTACGAGGAACTCGTGGCGGACCCGGAGGTCGACATCGTCTACGTCGCCACCCCGCACCCCATGCACGCCGTCGACGCGGCCCTCGTGCTCAACGCCGGCAAGCACGTGCTGGTCGAGAAGCCGTTCACGCTGAACCGCCGGGAGGCCGAGGCCATCGCGGAGCTGGCCGAGTCCAAGGGCCTGCTCGCCATGGAGGCCATGTGGACCCGCTACCTGCCGCACATGGTCCGCATCCGCGAGATCCTCGCGGAGGGCACCCTCGGCGAGGCCCGCACCGTCATGGCCGACCACTGCCAGGACCTCCCCGACGACCTCGAACACCGCATCAACGCCCTCGAACTCGGCGGCGGATCTCTGCTCGACCTCGGGATCTACCCGATCTCGTTCGCCTGGGACGTGTTCGGCGAGCCGCTCACGATCCAGTCGCACGCCACGTTCAAGGAGACCGGCGCGGACGCCACCATCGCGACGATCTTCGGGTACGACGCCGGCCGCCTCGCCACCACCATCTCGGCGTCGGACACACGAGGGCCCGTCACGGCGTCGATCCTCGGGACCGACGGGCGGATCGAGATCGACCCGTGGTGGTTCACGCCCACGTCCTTCCGGGTGTACGACGTGGACGGGAACGTCACCGAGGAGTTCAGCAGCGACGGCAAGGTGACCGGCCGCGGCATGCACTTCCAGGCGCTGGAGGCCGAGCGGCTGATCGCCGAGGGCCGGACGGACGGCGAGATCCTGCCCATCGCGGAGACGGTCGCGATCATGGGCACCCTCGACGAGATCCGGAGCCAGATCGGCCTCACCTACCCGGGCGAGACCGCGGACTGAGGGGTTGGGCCGGTGCGGACGACCTGGTCGACCCGGGACGGCGTGGTCGTCGCCGCGGGCGGCCGCGCCCGTGAGCCGTCAGAGCACCCGATGCGTCCATTCCCCGTCGAGGAGCGTGCCCGCGACCGGCATCGTGCGGAGCGCCTCCGAGACGTCGGACGGGTCGGCGGGCTGCACCAGGTAGTCCTGGTGCGCGCCGAGGCCCGGCATGTCGCCGTCGAGCACGACGAGATCGGCCGGGCCGCCCGCGCGCGGTGCGACGCCGCGCCCGTCCGTCGACGCCTCGAGCGCCTGCTCCACGGTGAGCACCTGCTCGGGGTGCCAGGGCTCACGGCCGCCGCGGGACCGGGTTACCGCCGACGCGATCGCGAACCACGGGTCGAGGCGGGCGACGGGCGCGTCGGACCCCAGCGCGAGCGGTACGCCGGCGGCGGCGAGCGTCGCCAGCGGGAACGCGCGGTCCGTACGGTCCGGCCACAGTCCCTCGGCGACGTCACGGTCGTCCATCGCGTGCTCCGGCTGCACGCTGGCGGTCACGCGGCCGGCCGCGAACCGTTCGACGTCCGACCAGCGCACCAGCTGCGCGTGCTCGATCGAGCCGCGCGCCCCGGTCGTCTCGAAGGCGTCCAGCGCGAGGGCGTTGGCCCGGTCTCCGATCGCATGGATGGCGCAGGTCAGGCCGCCGTCGGTGGCACGCTTCATGAGCAGCTGGAGCTCCTCGGGCGGCACGTTGAGCATGCCGTGCGCGTCGGGTCCGTCCGACCCCGCGTACGGGTCGAAGCAGCAGGCGGTCCGCGAGTTCAGGGAGCCGTCGCTGATGACCTTGAGCGATCCCATCTCGACGAGCGGCCTGCGCGCCGGCCGGCCCGGAAGGCCTCCGGTCCGGCCGCGCGGTGCGTCCACCGCGCCGCCCAGCGGGTCGCCCGTGCGCAGGCCCTCCGCCAGCGCCGCGTCGAGGTCCCAGTACCAGACACCAGCCCGCACCCGTAGTCCGTCCCAGGACCGTACGCGACGCCGCCATGCGCCGATGTTGTCGTCCATGCCGAAGTCCACGACGCCGACCACGCCCCGCGCCGCGGCGGCCTGGCCGGCGCTGTGCACCAGCCGGTCCAGAGTGGCGCCGGACGGATGGTCGAGCTGTTCGGCGGGCAGCATCTCGTCCTCGAGAAGCAGCCCGGTCGGATGCTCGACGCCCAGGCGCCGCAGGCCCGCCGTGTTCACCCAGGCGGAGTGGAGGTCGAACGACAGCAGCACCACCGGCACGTCGCCCACGGCGTCGAGCATCACCGCGGTCGGGGGCTCCGGCCAGGTCGCCCAGTGCAGCCCGAAGCCGACCAGCGGCTCGTCCGCATCGGTGCCCTCGGCGGCGCGGGAGTCCAGGGCGTCCCGCACGAGGCGGACGGCGTGCTCGGCGGAGGACGCCGGCGCGACGTCGAGCCGCCGCCGGACCAGCGCCCACTGCTCCATGTGCGTGTGCGCGTCCCACAGTCCCGGCAGCACCCACCGCCCGTCCAGGTCCACGACCTCCGGCGCCCCGGCGCCGATCCGCGGGGAGTGCCCGTCGGCCGCGGCCGCGCCGGACGATGCCGGCGTGATCCCCGCGATCGTGCCGGACGAGACCTGGATGTCGACGAGCTGGTCCGCGCCCAGCACCCGGGCGCGGGAGAGGATCAGTGTGGTCACGAGGCAAAGGTAAGCCCCCGCCGTGCGGCACGTGTGATCGTCCGGCGTGACACCTCTCACCGCCGCGCGGGGCGAGGAACGACACCAACCATCGCTACTGTTGATGGGTGACATCCGTGGACCTGATAGGAGGTCGCGGAGGTCGCGCGGTAACATCCCGCGCACCGACGATCCGAAAGGCCCCCACATGACCCGCACCCGCGCACTCGCCACAGTCGCAGCCGCCTCGGCCGCCCTCCTGGCACTCGGCGCGTGCTCGTCCGGCGACACCGGCGACGACGACGGCCTCGGGCTGGTCCGCGGTGGCACGCTGACCGTCGCGACCGAGGGCACCTATCGGCCCTTCAGCTACCACGACGACTCGGGCGAGCTCGTGGGGTACGACGTGGAGGTGGCGGAGGCCGTCGCCGAGAAGCTCGGCCTCGAGACCGAGTTCGCCGAGACGCAGTGGGACGCCATCTTCGCCGGACTCGACGCGGGCCGGTTCGACACGATCGCCAACCAGGTCACGATCACTCCGGAGCGCGAGGAGCAGTACGCGTTCAGCGCGCCCTACACCGTGTCGCGCGGGGCGATCGTCGTCACGGAGGACAACGACGACATCAGCTCGTTCGACGACCTGGAGGGCAAGACGACGGCGCAGTCGCTGACGAGCAACTGGCGCGACCTCGCCGAGGAGTCGGGCGCGGAGATCGAGAACGTCGAGGGCTGGGCACAGTCCATCTCCCTCCTGCGGAACGGGCGGGTGGACGCCACGATCAACGACACGCTCACCTACCTCGACTACGTGAACGAGAACGCGGACTCCGGCCTCAAGATCGCGGCGGAGACGGACGAGACGTCCGAGTCGGCGTTCGTGGTGACGCCGGAGCGTGAGGCGCTCGCCGAGGAGATCACCGGCGCCCTGGAGGAACTGCGTGCGGAGGGCACGCTCGCCGAGCTCAGCGAGAAGTACTTCGGCGACGACGTCTCCGAGTAAGTGGACTGGGAACTCGCCCGGAACGCGTTCTGGCCCATCCTGTCCGGCGGGCTGACCGGAACGATCCCGCTGACGCTCGTCTCGTTCGCGATCGGCCTGGTGATCGCGCTGTTCGTGGCGCTGCTGCGGCTGTCGCCGAACGTGATCCTGGCCTGGATCGGCACGGCCTACGTGTCGGTCATCCGCGGCACGCCGCTGCTGGTGCAGCTCTTCATCGTGTTCTACGGCCTGCCGAACCTGGGCGTCGTCATCGACCCGTGGCCGAGCGCCATCGTCGCGTTCTCGCTGAACGTCGGTGGCTACGCCGCCGAGATCGTGCGGGCCGCGATCCTCTCCGTGCCGCGCGGCCAGTGGGAGGCCGGGTACACGGTCGGCATGGGGACCGCACGGACCCTGCGGCGGATCGTGCTGCCCCAGGCGGCGCGGGTATCGGTGCCGCCGCTGTCGAACACGTTCATCTCGCTGGTCAAGGACACGTCACTGGCCTCGACCATCCTGGTGACCGAGGAGTTCCGCAAGGCGCAGGAGATCGCCGCCGGCAACCCCGACCAGATCCTCTTGCTCTACCTCGAGGCGGCACTGATCTACTGGATCTTCTGCACCGCCCTCGCGGCCGGGCAGAGCGCGCTCGAGAAGAGGCTGGACCGCTATGTCGCCCACTGACGCAACCGGTGCCGGGCCGGAGGGGCCCGGCGACGTGCTGGAGCCCGAGGACCGTGCCCGGCGTGGCACGCCCCTCCTCACCGTGCGCGGACTGCACAAGACCTTCGGGGACAACCACGTGCTGCGGGGCATCGACCTCGAGGTGCGCCGGGGCAGCGTCACCGCGCTGATCGGGCCCTCCGGATCCGGCAAGACGACGGTGCTGCGCTCGCTCAACGGCCTGGCGATGCCTGACGCCGGAACCATCACCGCCGCGCCGTCGCGGCGACAGGTTCGGAGAGGCGTCCCGGACGCCGAGTCGCCCGCGGGCGAACCACTGACGCTCGACTTCTCCCGGAAGATCACCAAGCAGCAGCGATTCGCGCTCCGCGACCGCTCGGCGATGGTGTTCCAGCAGCACAACCTGTTCCCGCACCGCACGGTGCTGCAGAACGTCATCGAGGGACCCGTCCAGGTGCAGCGCGTGCCGCGTGCCGAGGCCACCTGGCGTGCCACGGAGCTCCTGGAGCGGGTCGGGCTGGCCGAGAAGCGTGACGCCTACCCGCACGAGCTGTCCGGAGGACAGCAGCAGCGGGTCGGCATCGTCCGCGCCCTCGCGCTGCGGCCGGAGCTGCTGCTGTTCGACGAGCCGACGTCGGCCCTCGATCCCGAGCTCGTCGGTGAGGTGCTGGCGGTGATGAAGGAGCTGGCGGACGAGGGCTGGACCATGGTGGTCGTCACCCACGAGCTGCAGTTCGCCCGGGCCGTGGCCGACGAGGTGCTGTTCCTCGACGGCGGCGTCGTCGTCGAGCGAGGGAACCCCGAGCGGATGTTCCGCGAGCCGCGCAGGGAGCGCACGCGGCAGTTCCTGCACCGGCTGCTGCACCCGATGGAGTGACGGACGGAGCGTCGGCGGCGCGGACGATCCGGCGGTGCGGCGCTCCAGGTCGGGCACCATTGAGAACTTCACCCGCTCGGAGTGGGTGAAGTTCCACGATTTTCGTGTCGCATCGCCGGATAACCTGGTGAGGTTGGGGATGCTAGAACCACCGACCGACGATGCGAGATTGCGCCCAGGAACCTGAATGACTGAAGCAGCAGCGCCCGAGACGCCGCCCACCCTGCTGTGGACGGACGCGTTCCCCTGGCTCGTCGGCGTCGCCGGCCTCGACGCCAACCAGCCCGATCCCCGCTGGTCCGAGCCGATCGCCGCCACTCCCGAGTCGGAGGTGCCCGCGGTCGCCCTGGAGGTGGCCAAGCTGGCGATCCAGCACCGGCCGACCAGCCACATCGGATCGGTGTTCCCCCGCCTCCCCGGCGAACTGAACCTCAACAACCTGGACCTCCCGTCGCGTCAGCGGAACGTGCTCCGGCGCCACGGCCTCGAGACCGCGAGCGACCTGGGCACCGTCACGGTTACGGAGCTGCTCACCTCCTGGTCGGTGGGGCCGCGGGTCCTCGAGGGGATCTTCACGGCGCTCGTGGAGGAGTCCCTGGCAGCGACGATGAGCGGCGCGACCACGGACTGACTGTCCGGGAACTCCGTGCGGGGTTCCCGGACATCGCCTTTCTCGGGCGTCCGGGCTTCAGGCCGCGGGTGCTGCCTGAGCTCTGGTTCCCACGTCGTCCAGGTCGCTCACACCCGCACCGGGGTGCGGGTCAGGGCGTTCCTGGCGGTGGTGCGGACGCGATGTCCGCCCGCCGCTCCCGGCGCCACCTGTCCGGACTCGTGCCGTAGCGGCGCCGGAAGCGCCTGCCGAGGTATGCGCCGTCCGCCAGCCCCGTCCGGGCGGCGACGGCGCCGAGCGGCAGGTCCGTCTCCAGGAGCAGACGCCGCGCCTCGGTGAGGCGGCGCTCGGCGAGCCACTCGCCCACGGTCCGTCCCGAACGCTCGCGGACCACGGTCGTCAGATGTCCCGGCGTGTAGCCGAGCTCACGTGCCACGTCCCCCGCCGACACGGGGTCGCGGAACATGTTCTCCACCTGCTCGAACACCCGCACGACGAGGGGGTCGGGCACGATCGACGGCCCGGGCGCCAGTCGCGCGGCGGCCACGAGGAGGCGGGTCAGCCCGGCCACCATCGCGTCCGGCGCACCGGTGCGTTCGGGGTGCCCGGTCTCCTCGACGAGATCCTCGAACCAGCCGAGCCAGCGTTCTCGCTCGGGGCCGGGCACCGAGGCGATCCCGCCCGCAGGATCGCGCGCGCCTTCCGCGCCTTTCGCGCCCGCCGCGCCGTCCTGGTCCTGCCGCGACGGGTCGGGCGAGGGAGGCGAGGCAACCGCGCCGGCCGGCGAGAAGATCCGCAACAGCGGATGGTGGTCCCAGGCGAGCGGCGAGACGGAGGCCAGAGCGGGGATCACGTCCGGCAGGAAGTGCACCGCCCAGGCGAGATCGTCACCCGACTCGAGCGGCTCGCCCGGCTCGACGGTCCGGCCCGGGGCGACGCCGAACACGTCGCCGTCGTGGAGGGCATGCGTCGCGCCGTCGATCCGGACGCTGCCGTTGCCTCGGTGAACGTACAGCAGGACGTGGAAGTCGTGGACGTGGGGGCGGTGGGGAAATGCGGCGCCCCCGAGCCCGTCGGTTCGGCGCTCGCCGGTCTCGTGGCTGTCGGCTCGGTGCCCGCCGGTCTGGTGGCTGTCGGCATGCAGGCGCACGATGCCGATCGGCGGGAGCCCGGGGCGGGCGTCGTGGCCGTACACCGGGGTGCCGTCGGAGCGCACCCGGCGCAGGCGGGCGCGGCGTGCGGGGCGCGCGCCGTCGTCGTCCGCACGGGCCTCCGGTCCGACGCCCGAGGAATCTCCCATACCGCCGAAGTTCCGTCCTGCCGTGCCGCCCGGCGGCGGCCGATCCTGTCCACCAGGAAGCATTCCAGGACTGTCACGCCGCCGCTACGGAGGAAGCACCATGAGTACCCCACCCGACGTTCGCATCATCGACGACACCGATCCGGGGACGGAGGGCCGGGAGTTCCTGCCCGGGATGGGAAAGAGCTGGCTGACACCGTTCTTCGACGTCACCGTCCGCATGCTCGGGATGCGCCGCCGGTACGCGCGGACGGTCGAGCTGGCCGGCATCCGCGACGGCGAGTCGGTGCTCGACGTCGGCTGCGGCACCGGCAGCCTTCTCCTCGCGGTGCTCGACGTCGCCCCCGGTGCGGTGGTCACCGGGCTGGACCCGGACGTTCAGGCGCTGGAGCTCGCCGCCCGGAAGCTGCGCCGGGCCCGGCGCAAGGGCACGCTGGTGCGTGGCTTCGCCGACCGGCTCCCGGCCGACGACGGCACCGTGGACCACGTCATTTCCTCCATGGCCCTGCACCATGTGCCCGACGACGAGCGTCCGGTGTTCGCCCGCGAGGTGGCGCGGGTCCTTCGTCCGGGCGGGAAGGTCACGATCCTCGACCTGGGCGGTGACCACGCTGATGCCGGCCACGGCGATGCCCACCACGGTGGTGCCGGCCACGGCGGCGGCCTCGCTCACCTGTGGAACCACCTGACCGCCCCGCTCCGCCGACGGAGCGCGACGAGCCGGGTGGTCGTCGCCAACCTCGACGACGGCATCCCGCGCCTCCTCACCGACGCCGGCCTGGAGAACGCCCGCGAGATCGCCCACGAGGACTGGTCCATGGGCCGCCTCACCTACGTCCAGGCAACGGCGAAATAGAGGCCACGCAGCGTCACTCTTCGTTCGGGTCGTGTCACTCCTCGTTGAGGCAGAGGCAGAACGGGTGGCCGGCCGGGTCGGCGAAGACCCGGAACGTCTCGCCCTGGCCCGGCAGCCGGGTCGCACCGAGCGCCAGAGTGGCCTCCTCGGCGGCGTCGAGGTCGTCCACGAACACGTCCAGGTGGCCCTGCTGCGGCCGCGCGGGATCCGGCCAGGCGGGCGCGGTGTAGTTCTCCACCTGCTGGAACAGCAGCGGCCGATCGCCACCGGTCATGGCCATCCCGTCCTGGTCGTAGAGGACCGGCTCGCCGATGAGCGCCGACCAGAACTGCGCGGCGGCGTGCGAGTCCGGGACGTCGAAGGTCAGGCCCATGACGGTCGTGCCGGGGTTGTCCTCGGCGACGCAGAGGTCGAACGGATGACCGGCCGGGTCGGTGAGCGTGGTCCACTCCTCGTTCTCCCGCAGCACCGTGGCCCCGCGCTCGACGGCCTCGCGGCTCGCCGCGGCGACGTCGGGCGTGCGGAGATCGAGGTGGAGCTGCTGCGGACGGTCCTGCCCCGGCCAGTCGGGCGGGATCAGGTCGGGCGCGTGCTGGAAGTGCAGACCCCAGCCGTCCGACGTGCGGGTCGACACCCACTCGTCGTCCTGCGACAGGATCTCCCCGCCGGTCATGGCGGTCCAGAACCGCGCGGACGCGGCCAGGTCCGGTACGTCGAGGACGACCGAACCCATCCGGGCGATCCCTGCCTGCTGTGTCTCGGACATGATGACTCCCTTCGTCCCGACCAGCATGCCTCGGGTGTCTGACATTCTCGCCAGGAGGCTCGGGACGACGCGGTGCCACCATCTTGCGACGCATCGAAGTTTGTGGATATGTTGTCACCGCGTCCATCGACCAATTTCGATCAAAGGAGCGGACATGACCGAGACGCCCCGCGAGGAGCTTCCCGTCGTCGTCATCGGGGCCGGGCCGACCGGGCTCGCCGCCGCGGCCCACCTGCTGGAGCGCGGACTCGAACCACTCGTCCTGGAGGCGGGTAGCGGCCCGGGCGCCGCCGTGGCCGACTGGGGTCACGTCCGCCTCTTCTCGCCCTGGCGCTTCGACATCGATGCGGCCGCCCGCCGCCTGCTCGTCTCCACCGACACGACGCCGGGCGGCTGGGTCGAGCCGGATCCCGACGCCCTGCCCACCGGCGCCGACCTCGTCGAGCGCTACCTCGTGCCGCTCGCGGAAGCACTGGGCGACCGTGTGCGCTTCGGTGCCCGGGTGACCGCCGTCGCACGCCAGGGCGCCGACCGGACGCGCTCGCTCGGCCGCGAGCGCAGGCCCTGGCTCGTACGGACCGACGCCGGTGACGTCCTCGCCCGGGCCGTGATCGACGCGTCCGGCACCTATGCGACGCCCAACCCGCTGGGTACGTCCGGCCTGCCGGCGGCCGGCGAGGCCGACGCCGCCGCGTTCCTGGCCGGCCCGCTCCCGGACGTGCTCGGCCGGGACCGGCACCGCTTCGCCGGGCGCCACGCCCTCGTGGTCGGGATGGGCCACTCCGCCGCGAACACCCTGCTCAGCCTCGTCGAGCTGGCCGAGCAGGAGCCGGGCACCCGGATCACCTGGGCCATCCGCGGCGGTTCCCCACGGCGACTCTACGGCGGGGGTTCCGACGACCAGCTCCCGGCGCGCGGCCTGCTCGGCACCCGCCTGCGCGACGCGGTCGAGGCCGGCCACGTCGCTCTCGTCACGCGCGTGGCCATCGAGGCGCTGTCCCCCCTCGACGGCGAGGCCGTCCGGGTCGTCGGATCCGGGCGACGTGACGGCGTCGACGGTCCGCTCGACCTGGCCGTCGACACCATCGCGGCCGCCACCGGGTTCCGGCCCGAGCTCGGCATGTTGCGAGAGGTGCGCCTCGACCTGGACCCCGTCGTCGAGGCGCCGAGCAGGATCGCGCCGCTCATCGACCCGAACCACCACTCCTGCGGCACCGTCCCGCCGCACGGTGAGGCCGAGCTCGCCCACCCCGACGACGGTTTCTACCTCGTGGGCATGAAGTCCTACGGCCGCGCCCCGACGTTCCTGCTGGCCACCGGCTATGAGCAGGTCCGATCGATCGCGGCGGCGCTTGCCGGGGACCGCGCCGCCGCCGACGAGGTGCAGCTCCAGCTCCCGGAGACGGGCGTCTGCTCCTCGAACCTCGCCCTGCAGGCCGACGACGACGGTACGGTCCCGGCGGACGCGCTCGCGGCGGCGCTCACGGGGGCCGACGCCTGCTGCGGCGTCCCGTCGGCGCCGCAGCCCGTCACGATCGGCGCCCCGCCGGAGCGTCGTGAGCTCGGATTCGCCACCGGCTTCGCCCACGGCCGCTCGTCCGACTGACGGGGGCGGTCCTGGGCCGACCAGCTCACGCCGGGAAGCGGCACCGGCAGTGGGCCGGGCCGTGGGCGCGCAACCTCAGGCGGGGAGCTGTTCCTGGCGAGCGCGGGGAAACAGCACCGCCGCCAACCCCACCGCGAGCGCGCCGCCGACGAGTTGCGCGGCGACGAACGGGAGCACCGAACCCGGCGCGATCCCCGCGAAGGTGTCGCTGAACATGCGGCCCACCGTCACCGCGGGGTTCGCGAACGACGTCGACGACGTGAACCAGTACGCCGCGCCGATGTACGACCCGACGGCGGCGGGCACCCAGGCCTCCCGCCCGGACCGCAGCAGGCCCAGGACGACCAGGACGAGCCCGGCGGTGGCGACGACCTCGGCGAGCAGGTGCGGCGCCGTGGCCCGGTCGGTCGTGGCGAGCGCGGTGGGTGCGACGAACATGGCGTTCGCCAGGACGGCGCCGGCGATCCCGCCCGCGATCTGGGCCGCGACGTAGGTCCCGACGACGGCGAGCCGGCCGGGCGGGCGAGCGTCCTCCGTCCCGCCTCCCTTCCGGGGGGTGGTGCGGGGATCGTTCCCGGAGTCGGTCCGCGACGCCGCACCGCGTCCCGTGAACCAGTCCACCAGCGTCACCACCGGATTGAGGTGCGCTCCGCTCACGGGCCCGAGCACGGCGATCAGCACCGCCAGCCCGAGCGTCGTGGCCAGGCTGTTCTCCAGCAGTTGCAGCCCGACGTCGTCCGACAGCTGCTGCGCCATGATCCCGGAGCCCACCACCACCGTGACCAGGAGGCAGGTGCCGAGGCCCTCGGCGACGGCGCGGCGCCACAGCGCGAGTTCCTCGACCTGCCCGGCCGTCGTCCCGGCAACGCGTTCACGGTGCTTCACGCCCGGTACGGCGTCCTCGCCGGGAGCGAGGGCCGCCGGGGCATCGGACCGCACCCCCCTTCCCGAGTGGTCCCCCGGCCCCGCGCCCTCCGGCACGTCTCCTTCGGTCCCGGCCTCGACCGCCGTCGTGCCCGACATCAGGCCACGGCCTCCACGCCCAGTTCGGCGATGAGGGACCGTACGCGCTTCTCGATCTCGTCGCGGATCGGCCGCACCGCCTCGATTCCCTGGCCCGCCGGGTCCTCGAGCGCCCAGTCCTCGTAGCGCTTGCCGGGGAAGATCGGGCAGGCGTCGCCGCAGCCCATGGTGATGACGACGTCGGACGCCTGCACGGCGTCGGTGGTCAGGACCTTGGGTCGCTCGGCGCGGATGTCGATGCCCTTCTCCAGCATGGCGTCGACGGCCACGGGATTGATCTGCTCGGCGGGTTCGGAACCGGCCGAGCGAACCTCCACGGCGCCGCCGGACAGCTCGCGCAGGAATCCCGCGGCCATCTGGGAACGGCCCGCGTTGTGGACGCAGACGAACAGGGCGGACGGGGTGGTGCTCATGGGTGCTCCAGGTGATCTCGTGGGTCGTGTGTCGGGAGGAGGCCGCGCACGTCCGTGGCCCGGACGTTCCGAGAGGGCCGGGACGGGCGAGGGGGATTCAGGGACGGATCGGTTCTCCGGGCAGGATCTCCGCCAGGAGGGTCTGCACGCGGCGGTCGAGCTCGTCGCGGATGGCCGCCACGCCTGCCGGGGACGCCAGGGCGGGATCGCCCACCACCCAGTCCTCGTACCGCTTCCCCGGCAGGACGGGGCAGGCGTCTCCGCAGCCCATGGTGACGACGACGTCGGCCGCGCGGACCGCGTCGTCGGTCAGCGGCTTGGGGAAGACGACGCGATCCGCGCCGGCTTCTGCCCCGGGCGGGTCGATCTCGGCCAGGAGCTCTCGGACGGTGTCGTGCACGTCGGGCGCGGGCGCGGATCCCGCGGATCGCACCACCACGCGGTCGCCCGCGTAGTGCGCCATGAGAGCGGCGGCGAGCTGGGAGCGTCCGGCGTTGGCCACGCAGACGAACAGGACCTGGGGTTTGCGAGCGGTGCCGGCGGCGCCGGCCCCGGGATCGAGGGCGGTCGTGGCGGGGCCGGACGCATCGGTTCGGGCGCCGTCCGCGGCCTCCGACGGCCGGTGGGGAACGGGTGCCGGTTCCGCCTCCGTCGGCCTGGCCGCGGCGCCGGTCTCGTCGCCCGACTCCCGCGCCTTGACGAGGTCGTCGAGCCGCTGGTGGGCGAAGTGTTCGGTGAGCGCCACGAGGTGGGTCGGGATGCCGCCGCGGCGGGCGAGCGCCGCGTACGACTCGCGCACCACGCGAAGCGACTCCTCGGGGGTGGTCCCGGGTACGCGGGTCGCGAGGGACGCGGCGAGGCTGGTCAGCTCGTGGTCGACGTCGGCCAGGCCGGTGATGTGAGGGCCCTTGCCCACGCTCACGGCGGAGGGGGCGAACTTGTCCAGCAGCGTGTTGATGGCCCCGCGGTAGCCGGGCTCGATCCGGTAGAGGACGAACGTGCCCCGGCGCTCGGAGGTGAGCAGCCCGACGTCTCGCAGCACCTTGAGATGGTGGGACACGGTCGGCTGAGCGACGTCGGTCAGCGTGGCCAGGTCCCCGGCGGAGGTCTCGCCGTTCGGATCGGTGGCGATCGCCGACAGCATGCGCAGCCGCAGCGGGTCCGCGAGGGCCTTGAGAGTGTGCGCGACGGCGTTCGCCGCGTCGGTGCCGATGGCGTGCCGCTCGGCCGCGGCGCCACCCGGGTTCGCCCTGTCCTGGATCGACATGCATCTATATTGACACATGCCGATTCAATGGTCGAGTCCTGTCGTGCCCGATCCGGCCGCGCCCGTACCGCGGCGGTTCCGATTCGTGGCAATATGCCTCGCATGGGTCTTCGAGATGAGCACCTTGCCGAGGGTGAGTCCGTCGTCATGCGGCTGCGGACGCACCGCAAGGTGCTCCTGAAGCCGGTCGCGTGGATCGTGGTGCTCGCGGCGATCGCCGTCGCGGCCTGGATCGTCGCGCCGATGTTCGGGCTGCCGTCATGGGCGCCGCTGTTCGCCACCGCCGCCGCCGTCCTGCTCGTGATCGCCGCGACGATCCCGCCGTACCTGAAGTGGGTCACCACCACCTACGTCATCACCAACCAGCGGGTGTCGCTGCGCACCGGCATTCTCACGCACACCGGCCGGGACATCCCGCTGTACCGGATCAACGACGTGACGTTCGAGAAGCAGCTGAGCGACCGCCTGTTCGGCTGCGGCACGCTCGTCATCTCGGACGGATCCGACCGCGAGGGCATGGTGCTCGACGACGTGCCCGACGTCGAGCAGGTGCAGCGCACCCTCCAGGACCTCGTGCGAAGGTCGGATCCCCGGGACAACTGACAGGGACCGGCTGGCATGATTGCCGCCATGGGATCCGTCGTCGCCGTCTGCCGCGTCCACCAGCTGCTGCCGGACTCCGGCTCCGTGGGCACCACCGCCATCGACAAGCGGGCCGTGGGGGCCCGGGTGAAAGCGCGCCGGCTCGGCCTGTACGCGGACGTCCAGGCCGACCGCGCCAACCACGGCGGGCCCGACCAGGCCGTCTACGCCTACGCCGAGGAGGACGCCGAGCACTGGGCGACCGAACTCGACCGGAAGATCACGCCCGGGCTGTTCGGCGAGAACCTGCGCACGTCGGGCCTCGCCGTGAGCACGGCCGTGGTGGGCGAGCGGTGGCGCGTGGGTTCCGCCGTTCTGGAGGTCACCCAGCCGCGCACGCCCTGCGCGACGTTCCAGCGCCGCATGGGCGAGGAGCGCTGGGTGCGCCGCTTCACGGCGGCGAATCGCACCGGTGCGTACTTGCGAGTCACCGAGGCAGGGGAGATCGGGGCGGGAGACACGATCGACGTGGTCCACGTGCCGGAGCACGGCGTCCGCATCGCTGACTGGTTCGCCGCGTACTATTCGGCGGCGCGCGGCGTCACGCCCCGCGAGGGAGAGCAGGGGGACCCCGACCCCGTGGTGCTCGCCGATCTGGCCCGGCGTCTGCTCGCCGGGGACGCCGCCGGGGACTGCCGGCTCAGTGACGAGATGCGCGGTCGCTGCGCGAAGGCGGTCGCGCCCACGGCCTGAGCGGCCGGCAGGAACGACCGGCGTCGTGGATCGCAATCGGCTCCCGCCGCCGGCGACATCGTTTTCGATAGCGCTTTCCCCCTTTCGTTCCAACAAGTTAATCGCTTAAGGTGCTGGGTCTTTCCGGGTGGGATGGCGACAGTGGTCCCGCGGGGTGCGCGGGTTCGTCGTCGGGCAGCAAGGGCCTGCGCCGTGTGCCCGGGAACGAGGGAGTTCATGCGACCCAGACGAAAGGCGTTGCTCGCCGCCGCGGGCGGTGCCGCGCTGCTCGCCGCACCGACGGCCATGGCGCTGCCCAGCGCCGCCGAGTCCGCCGACGCACAGGACGTGGGCATCCACATCGTGGGCGACCGGATCGTCGAGGCCGACGGCACGGAACTGCTGCTGCGTGGCATCAGCCATATGCACACCTGGTACCAGAACGAGACCGGGGCGTTCGCCGACATCGACGACGCCGGGGCGAACGCCGTGCGGGTGGTGCTGAGCGACGGCACGCGATGGAACCAGAACGGTCCCGCCGACGTGGCGAACGTCGTGGACCTCTGCCGGCAGAACGAGCTCATCTGCGTGCTCGAGGACCACGACACCACGGGCTACGGCGAGGAGGCCGCGGCCTCGACGCTCGACGAGGCGGTCGACTACTGGATCTCGTTGCAGTCGGTACTGGAAGGGACCGAGGACTACGTGCTCGTCAACATCGGCAACGAGCCCTACGGCAACGACGCGGCGACGAACCAGGGCTGGGCGGCCGACACCTCGGCCGCGATCCAGCGGCTGCGCGACGCCGGGTTCGACCACACGATCGTTGTCGACGCCCCCAACTGGGGCCAGGACTGGCAGGGCATCATGCGTGCGCAGGCTCCGCAGGTGGCGGCAGCCGACCCGGACGGCAACACCGTGTTCTCCGTCCACATGTACGGGGTGTACTCCGCCGCGCAGACCGTCACGGACTACATCGACGCGTTCGACGCGATGGGCCTGCCGCTGATCGTGGGCGAGTTCGGGCACGACCACTCGGACGGCAACCCGGACGAGGACACGATCATGTCGTACACCCGGTCCCAGGGCATCGGCTGGTTCGCCTGGTCCTGGAGCGGCAACAGCGGCGGCGTCGACTATCTCGACATGGTGCGGCAGTTCGACCCCGCCCAGCGCACGGCCTGGGGCGATCGGGTCATCACCGGTCCTGACGGGCTCTCGGAGACGTCCGTGAAGGCGAGCGTGTTCGGCGGCCCGGATCCGACGGACGACCCGACCGACGACCCGACCGACGACCCGACGGATGATCCCACGGACGACCCGACCGGCGATCCCGGCGCGTGCGAGGCAGCGTTCGACGTCGTGAACGACTGGGGCAGCGGCTACCAGGCCCAGATCACCGTCACAGCAGGCGCGTCCGGCGTCGACGGCTGGACCACGCGGTTCACGCTGCCCGCCGGCACCACGCTCGGGAGCCTGTGGAACGCGGACCACTCCGTCAGCGGATCGACCGTCACCGCGAGCGACGTCGGCTGGAACGGGACCCTGAGCCCCGGCGGGTCCACCGGCTACGGGTTCACGGCCAACGGCACCGCCCCCGCCGAGGTCGCCGTGACCTGCACGGACTGAGAGTGCGCTCGAGTGGCGGCGTCGTCGTGGGCGGCGCTGCCACTCGCGCGTCCTCTCCACCTCGGGCGGCAGAGCGGCCGATGCGTCGGCGGCACGCCCCCGGCCGTTTTCACCCCCTGCCTATGCCGCCATGCGGTTAACATCCAGGAAACATTCGGCTAGGCTGTGGTCGCCCGCTCCACTCGACGACCCCATGGGGGCTGCGAAGATGTCCGACGAATCGATTCGACGCTACACCGACGGCCGAGTGCCCGAGCCCGGCATCAAGCACCTCTTCAGCGCCGAGAACCGATTCCAGCGCCGCCTCGACGTCGAGGCGGCACTTGCTCAGGCCGAGGCCGAGGTCGGACTGATCCCCGAGGGCGCCGCGGCGGCGATCGAGGCCGCCGCGCGGATCGAGAACCTGGACATGGACCGGATCGCCGAGGCCACGGCGACGGCCAGCCACCCGCTCATGCCGCTGGTCGACGAGCTCACGCGCGTCGTCGGGCCCGAGCACGGCGAGTGGATCCACTGGGGTGCCACGACCCAGAACATCACGCAGACCGCGGACATCCTCGTGCTGCGCGACGCGCACCGGGCGCTCAAGCGACATCTCGCCACGACGCTGCGCGCCCTGTCCAAGCTCGCCGACTCGTCCGCCGCCGTGCCGATGCCCGGGCGCACGCATTCCCAGCACGCCGTGCCGGTCACCTTCGGCTTCAAGGCGGCGGTGTGGATCGACGAGCTCACCGCCACCGTCGATCGCCTGGAGCGCCTCGAGGACCGGCTGTTCCGCGTTCTCATGGGCGGGGCGGTCGGCACGTTCGCGTCCTTCGGGCCGCAGGGGCGCGCGGTGGAGCGGGGCGTCGCCCAGCGGCTCGGCCTGGGGACGATGCCGGTCCCGTCGCGGGCCGTGAACGACGGCATGGTCGAGTTCGTCGTGGTGCTCGGCCTGCTCGCCGGAACCGCCGGGAAGATCGGCAAGGACGTCTACACGCTGATGCAGCCCGAGTTCGGCGAGGCGTTCGAGCCGATCCCGGCCGGCACCGTCGGCAGTTCGACGATGCCGCACAAGCGCAACCCGCAGCTCGCCCTCGACATGCAGTCCATGAGCGCCCAGGTGCGTGCGCTCACCGGCCCGGCGCTCGAGTCGATGCTGCACGATCACGAGGCGAACGGCGGCATGACCGCGCTGCTGGAGGACGTCATCGCGCAGGCGGCCGTGCTGTCCGGCGACCTGCTCGTGCGGCTGTCGGTCATCATGTCCGGGCTCGAGGTCGACGAGCAGCGGATGCGGGAGAACCTGGCGCTGTCGCAGGGTCTGATGAGTTCCGAGTCGCTCATGCTGGAACTCGGCGAGCGCATCGGGCGGCAGAGTGCGCACGAGATCGTGTACGACGTCGCGCAGGCGGCCGCCGTCGGCGACGCGTCCTTCCTCGACCTGCTGCTCCAGAACGCCGCGGTCCGCGAACACCTCGACCCGGCGCACATCCGCCGGCTCATCGATCCGTCGAGCTACCTGGGTGAGAGCGTCACGATCGCGCGAGACATGGCGCAGCACGCCCGGACGGTCGCCGACCGGCTGGAGTTCCGTGCCGAGGCGGACG
Organism: Myceligenerans pegani; assembly: GCF_014892515.1. Taxonomy (GTDB): domain Bacteria; phylum Actinomycetota; class Actinomycetes; order Actinomycetales; family Cellulomonadaceae; genus Myceligenerans; species Myceligenerans pegani. Next base: position 10,137 of record NZ_JADBGR010000095.1, on the reverse strand, counting down.
CGCTCACCGGGATGGGCGCCGTGGCCGTCGACGTGCAGGAGGACGGCCTGAGCCTCACGTCCGTCTGAGCCTCACATCCGTCTGACAGGGGTCGCCGTCCCGCGGGCGATCGCCCAGCAGCGCCTGCGCGCCGCCACGCCGTCGTGATCGGTTGCTTCCCGTCGTCGGCCGGGAGGGCTTCCCAGCCGACCTGTCGGGCCTGTCAGAACAGGGTCGCGGACTCCCATGCGGCCCGGGAGCTCTCCTGGTGGTCGGCCGTGTCGCCACGGCCGTCGTGCGAGGTGCCGGGGCGTGACGCGCGCGGGGTTTCCACCCCGCCGTCGCCCACCGCGTCCTTGGCCGGCTCGTCGGCCAGGTCCGCGCTTCGTGCGGACGGTGGCATGTTCCCGATCAGGAAGCCGTCGAGATCGCCCCGTCCCGCCGACCAGTCGGCGGCGGAGAGTTCCGCGAGGTGTCGGGCGCGCTCGTGGAACGGACTGTCGATGTGCCCGCGGACGTGGCGGAAGCGGACGGGGCCGGTGCGCGCGGCGACGGCCTGGTCCAGGGCGCGGACGATGTCGGCGTCGGGGACGGCTTCGTCGGCCGCGGTGCGCCAGCCGTTGGCCTTCCAGACCGGCAGCCACTCCGAGGCGACCCGGATGGCCTGCTGCGACCCGGACTCCACGAGGAGCGGCTCGTCGCCGGGGTGGGCCTCGATCGCGCGGAGGACGGCGGTCAGCCCGGCGGACTGGTCGGTGCCGCTGGCGGCGCCGCCGGAGTCGAAGTTCCCGTCCGTGTGGTCGATCCATGCCCAGCCGATCGCACCCGGGTCACCGAGGGCGTCCCCGTGGGCGCTGAGGATGATCACGGCGTCCATTGTGCCCTGCCGAACGCGATGCTGGGTAGGGCGACATGCTTGACACGGCGAGTTCCGGGTGCCGGAAACCAGCGCGGATGCCTTCCCGGAATCCGTGGCCCGCTTCCCCGCAACCCACGGCCGGGTGCACGTTGCGATCATGGCAGCATGTCCGGACCCACCTCCGCAGAGCGTGCCGCAGGCCAGCACCCGTCGCGTCGTCGTACACGGGCCGACATCCGCCGGTGGCGGCGCTACCTCGCGGCCGAGCGCGCCGAGGCCGCGTCGTACCGTGATCTCGCACGCCGCCGCACGGGTGAGGAGCGCGCGATCCTGCTCGCGCTGGCCGAGGCCGAGAAGCGGCACGAGGCGCACTGGCTCGACCTGCTCGGGGACGACGTCGGCGAGCCGCTGCGGACGGAATGGCGCTCCCGCGTCCTGGGACTCCTGGCCCGCCGGTTCGGCGGGGTGTTCGTGCTGGCGCTCGCACAGCGCGCCGAGGCCCGCTCGGCGTACTCGCGGGACGTGGACGCCACCGCGACGATGGCCGCCGACGAGCAGATCCACGAGGAGGTGGTGCGCAGTCTCGCGACCCGCGGACGGAACCGGCTGTCCGGCACCTTCCGCGCCGCGGTGTTCGGAGCGAACGACGGGCTGGTCTCGAACCTCGCCCTGGTGCTCGGCGTCGGTGCCTCGGGGGTCCCGCAGCAGACGATCCTCCTCAGCGGGCTGGCGGGGCTGCTCGCCGGGTCCCTGTCGATGGCCGCGGGGGAGTTCGTGTCGGTGCGGTCGCAGCGCGAACTGCTGGAGGCGTCGTCGCCGTCGCCGGACACCGCCGCGGCCCTGCCGCACCTGGACCTCGACGCCAACGAACTGGCCCTCGTCTACCGTGCCCGGGGCCTGACCCCCGACGAGGCGCAGGCTCGGGCGGACGAGATCCTGGCCCCGTTCGCCGCCCCCGCCGTCGTCGGTCCGCGCGGCGGTGCGCCGGAGGCGGAGGCCGACGGCGGGGAGGCCGTCGCCGAGGCGCAAGTGAGCATCGCGGTGGAGGGATCCGGCGGCGTGGACGAGCACGAGACGCACGGGACCGCCTGGGGTGCCGCGTTCTCGTCGTTCTGTTTCTTCGCGTCCGGCGCGCTGATTCCCGTCCTGCCCTACCTTCTCGGGCTCGCGGGGGGTGCGGCGGTGGCCGTCGCCTCCGTCCTCGTCGGCATCGCGCTCCTCGCCACCGGGGCGATCGTGGGTCTGCTGTCCGGCGCCTCACCGCTCACCCGGGCGGTGCGGCAGTTGCTCATCGGGTTCGGCGCCGCGACGGTGACGTACCTCCTGGGACTGGCGTTCGGTACGGTCGTGGCTTAGAGGTCGCGCGAGCTTCGCGGTCCCGTTGCACGACGTGCGAATTGGGTTCACAGTTGTGCACGGATCTCCATATCGTCGGCACGGATGACTTCTGTGCGTGTTCTGTCGAGTTGTCGGAAGATCCTGGTCGCCGGCGCGTTCCCCGTGGGTACGTCGCCGGCGGACGGCTGACATCTGGTTCGCGGTTCTTCGCGGGGTATCGCTGGGGGGTGTGCCCGCGATCGGGGATCGCGATCCGCCGGATGTCAGGGGTCGACGCCGGAGGTGCCGCTGGGGGGCGCCTCCAGCCGACGCCCGTACCGTGCGGGCGGGATCCGGGACGTCGTCGAACGGCGGCGGTACGGGGACCGATCCGCTGCAGGAGGCACTGGGGCCGGTTCGTCCTTCGGGCCGGCCCCAGGGTCCTCCCTAGGCAATGTCGACGTGAAATCTTCAGAAAAGCCGATCGAAACCGGTCATATTGCTGGATTATTTCGTCCGAGTTGTGAAGGATGTTGCCCGGAAGTGTCTGAGGACGCACGCGTCCGAGCACTCACGCGTCCGACGGAACAACCGGAGGAAATCGAGCATGCAGAACAAGTTCAGCCGACTCGTCACCACGGTCGTGGTGGCCGGCGGGCTCGTCGCCGCCGGAGGCCATGCTGCCCTGGCGGACGAGCAGGGGGATGCCACCGAGCCGACCGCGACGAGCGGCAGCACCGAGGCCGGCGACCTGGACCTCGACGGCGCGACGCAGGAGGCGGTCCGCGCCGCCGCCGAGGCGGACGCGACCGGCACGGCCGCCGAGGCGGACGAGCCCGCCGAGACCGATGCGGAGACCACCGCGGCCGACGCCGACACCACCGCCGAGGACGACGGCGAGCCGGGTCTCGTCGGCGGGATCGTCGAGGGCGCGACGGGTGCGGTCGAGCGCGTCGTCGACGCCGTCGTCCCGTCGGACGACCCGGGAGACCCGGGTGACGGCGGCGACGGTGACGACCCCGGTGAGGGCGGCGGCGGCGAGGGCGGCGGCGGCGAGACGCCGACCGACCCGACCGACCCGCCGACCGATCCGACCGATCCGCCCACGGACCCGACGGACCCGCCCACGGACCCGACCGATCCGCCGACCGATCCGACGGACCCGCCGACCGACGGCGGCACCGGGGGCGGGGGCGAGAACCCGACTCCTGCCCCGCCGGCCGAGGAGGTCGACGACCCCGTCGAGACGGATCCGGGGACCGCGCCGGTCGACACGGGTGAGGACGCCATCTCCGAGGTGGAGCCCGCCTCCGACACCGTCGCCGAGAACCCGGGCACCCTGGCCTACACCGGCGGCGAGTCGGGTGCTCTCGCGGGCATCGCGGCCGGTCTGGTCGCGGCCGGCGCGGGGCTCATCGGCCTGCGCCGCAAGCTCCAGGCTGACGAGGCCTGAGCGGCACCCCGCCGCGGTAGCCCGCCCGGGACGGGCGACGCCGGGTCAGCGACGAGCTGACCCGGCGTCGCCGTGTCCGCGGCGGTGCGCCGTCGCCGGACCCGCTACCTGGCGGCCGACCCGTCCGTGGCAGGGGAACTGTCCGTCGCCGGCCTGGTGATGCCCTTCCCCGCGACGCCGCTGATGAGCTCGTTGATGTCCACGCCCGTCAGCTGCTTGATCACGCCCTGGCCCTCGCCGAGGACGCTCGCCACGTTCTTCGTGAGCGCGGAGGCGCCGTCGGTGGAGACGACGGTCATGCCCGCGATGTTGCCGATCGGCTCGGCGGCGGCGCGCACGATCTCGGGCAGCCGCTCGATGAGTTCCTGCGCCAGTGCCGCCTCACCGTACTTGCGCAGGGCCTCGGCCTTGGCGTCGGTGGCGGCGGCCTCGGCGCGGCCCTCGGCCTCGACGGCGGCGGCACGGGCCTCGCCCTCGGCCCGGATACCGGCGGCCAGGGCGACCTGCTTGTCCCGCTCCGCCTCACCGGCACGGCGCACGGCCTCGGCGGCCGCTTCCGCGTCCTGGATGGCGGCCGTCTTGTTCGCCTCCGCGATCGTGGTGCGCTTGAACGCGTCGGCCTGGGTCGAGGCGTTCTCGGCGTCGCGGCGCGCGTTCGCCTCCTGGACCTGCGCGTAGGCGCGGGCCTCGGCGGGCTTGCGGATCTCGATGTCGAGGCGCTCCTGCTCCACGCGGGCCTTCTCCGCCATCGCCTCCCGCTCCTCGATGGCGACGTTCCGGTCCTGCTCCGCGCGGGCGAGCTGGCCCGCGGCCTCCGCCTCGGCCTGGGCCTTGTCGGTCTCGGCCTTGATCGCGGCCTTCTTCAGGTCCAGTTCCTTCTGCCGCTGCGCGATCTGCTCGGCGGCCTCGATGACCGCGAACTCGGAGATGCGCTTCGCCTCGGCCTCGGAGACCTCGGCGAGCTGCCGGGCCCGCGCGGACTCGGCGCGGCCCAGGTTCTCCAGGTAGTCCGAACCAGGCGTGGAGATGTCAGAGATGTTCAGGATGTCGATCTGCAGGCCCTGCTCGGCGAGGTCCATCTTGGTGGACTGCACCACGCGGTCCGACAGGCCCTTGCGGTCCGAGATGATCTCCTCGAGCGTCATGTCGCCCACGATCGAGCGCAGCGAACCCTCCAGTGCCTCCTTGATGATCTCGGTCAGCATGTCCTGCTGGGACAGGAAGCGCTGGGCGGCGCGGCGCACTCCCTCCTCGTCACCGCGCACCTTGAAGTTCACCGACGCCTTGATCGCGACCTTGATGCGGTTCGCGTCGACGCCCTCGACGACGATCCCGATCTGGCGCTGCTCCAGCGAGATGGAGAAGCCCTGCTGCAGCACCGGCCAGACGAACGTACGCCCGCCGACCACGACCTTCTGGTTGGCCAGGTCGGCCTCGCGCTTGCCGGCGCCTCGCCCGACGACGATGAGCGCCTGGTTCGGCGGGACCCGCCGGATCCTGCTGGAGACGAACGCCATCAGGATGACGACGGCGACGATGACGGCGACGACGGCGATGACGCCGACGAGACCCGGGCTGTCAGGGGACATGTGCACTCCTTGCTGGACGTCCTGGTGGGGTGGCGCGGGCCGCGCCGTCGAGAAGCGTCACGTGGTCGTGACGGCGCGGACTCACGACGACGGGCCCGGGGCTGGTTCGGCGCCGGTCATTCGGCCGGCGTGACCTTCACGCGGCTGCCGTGCTGCTCGACGACGGTGACCCGGGCGCCCTGCGGGATCGGCCCGTCCGCGAAGGCCATCCGGGTCTCCAGCTCGTTGTCGAGCGACACCTCGCCGTGCGCCGTCGACACCTCGGAGGTCACCGCGCCCTGCTGCCCGACGACCGATCTCGGGGTCGCGTCGTCGGACTGCCGCAGCCGCTTCAGCAGGAGGTTCACGAGCAGGATCACGGCGAGCCCGATGACGGCCGCGATCGGGTAGGTGGCGACGACCGGTAGACCGGACGACGTCACCACGGCGCCCGTGGCGCCGAACAGCAAGAGGCCGGCGCCGAGCGAGGTGCCGGACAGGGCGCCGTCGCCGAGCTCGAAGAGATCACCGAGAGTGACCGAGAGCAGGCCGAGGATGAGTCCGAGGATGCCGAGAACGATGAAGACGAGCATGGGTCTCCTTGGGGCCGCCCCGAGGACGACCCGACGTGAAGATCGAGTGAAAGCCTCAGCAACGTATCAAGGCTGGATCCGCGGGCGCACGCAAAGTAGCTGAGAAAGATGTGATCGGTGCCGCGGCGGCACCGATCACGCCGGCCGATGCTCCCGCGGGTTGTCCGGCCGGCCCTCCGCGGCTCCGGCTCGCCGGGTCATCGCCCGGCGAGCGCCCCGCTCACGACCTCACGTGCGGCCGCCTGGACCTCCGTCAGGTGGTCCGCCGAGAGGAACGATTCGGCGTAGATCTTGTACACGTCCTCCGTGCCGGACGGCCGCGCCGCGAACCACGCGTCCTTCGTCGTCACCTTGAGCCCACCGATCTTCGCGCCGTTCCCGGGGGCCTCGGTCAAGGCCGCCGTGATCGGCTGCCCGGCCACCGCGGCCGCCGTGACGTCCGACGGCGACAGCGCGGCCAGAGCCGCCTTCTCCTCGCGGGTCGCCGGAGCATCGACGCGCGCGTACCAGGAGTCGCCGTGCCGCCGCACGAGGTCCGCGTGGTGCTGTGACGGAGTCTTCCCGGTGGTGGCGAGCATCTCGGAGGCGAGCAGCGCCAGCAGCAGCCCGTCCTTGTCCGTGCTCCACACCCGTCCGTCGCGGCGCAGGAACGACGCCCCGGCAGACTCCTCGCCGCCGAACGCGACGTCACCCGACAGCAGGCCGGGCACGAACCACTTGAACCCGACCGGGACCTCGACGACCCGCCGTCCGAGATCGCCCGCGACCCGGTCGATGAGCGACGACGACACGAGGGTCTTCCCGATCGAGGCCGACGCCGGCCACTCCGGGCGCGCCCCCGAGAAGAGATACCGGATCGCCGCGGCGAGGTAGTGGTTGGGGTTCATCAGCCCCGCGTCGGGGGTGACGATGCCGTGCCGGTCGGAGTCGGCGTCGTTCCCCGTGGCGATGTCGTACGGCGCGCTCGTGCCGTCGGCCGGGTTCATGCGCGCCACCAGGGACGCCATCGCCGAGGGCGACGAGCAGTCCATCCGGATCCTGCCGTCGTGGTCGAGCGTCATGAACGCCCATCGCGGGTCCACCTGCGGATTCACGACGGTCAGGTCGAGGCCGTAACGCTCGCCGATCGCTCCCCAGTACTCGACGGACGCCCCGCCCAGCGGGTCCGCACCGATCCGCACGCCGGCCGACCGGATCGCCTCCAGGTCGAGCACCGTCGCCAGGTCGTCGACGTAGGTGGAGAGGAAGTCGTGCCGGTGCGTCGTCTCCGCGCCCAGCGCGGCCTCGAGCGAGACCCGCGCGATCGTACCCGCGCCGGAGGCCAGGATCTCGTTCGCGCGGCCGGCGATCCATCCGGTCGCCTCCGAGCCGGCGGGGCCACCGTGCGGCGGGTTGTACTTGAACCCGCCGTCGCGGGGCGGGTTGTGGCTGGGCGTGACGACGATGCCGTCCGCCAGGCCCGGGCCGGAGGTGCGCACGCCGGCCTCGGAGAGGGCCTCGTTGTGCAGAAGGATCGACTGCGAGACCGCGGGGGTGGGCGTGTAGGAGTCTCGCGCGTCGACCATGACGGTGACTCCGGCCGCCGCGAGCACCTCGAGCGCGGTCTGCCACGCGGGCAGCGACAACGCGTGCGTGTCGCGTCCGATGAACAGCGGCCCGTCGGTGCCCTGCGCGCGGCGGTACTCGACGATCGCCGCCGTCGTCGCGATGATGTGGGCCTCGTTGAACGCGGTGTCGAGGCTGGAACCCCGGTGCCCGGACGTGCCGAACACGACCCGCTGGGCGGGATCCGCGGGGTCGGGCGTGAGGTCGTAGTAGGCGCCGACCACCTGGTCGACGTCGATCAGGTCGTCAGCGGTCGCAACAGTTCCGGCGCGCGGGTGCATAGGTCGATAGTGCCAGGTCCGCGCACCTCACGGAGTCTCGCGCCCGTCTAACCGACGAGGTCCGCGTACTCGGGGTGCTTCTCGATGTACTCCGCCACGTACCAGCAGATCGGCTCCACCTTCTTGCCCGCCGCCCGGGCGTCCTCCAGGGCCGTCCGTGCCAGGCGGGCGGCGACGCCGTACCCGCGGTGCTGCGGGTTCACGACGGTGGAGGGCATGACGATCCTGTCGCCCTCGGTGCGGTACTCCAGGAAGCCCGCCACGGCTCCGCCGGTCAGGCGGGCCTCGTAGCGTGAGGCGTCGATGTTGTCGACGACGTCGTACTCGAGCTCGGTCATCGCCTCAGCGTAGTGAGCGCGGACGGCGGCGGCCATGGCCGACGTCACCACAGGTCACGGGAATTTTCCGGAGGGCAGAGGAAACGGGCCCGAACGCCGTTGTCCGGGCCCGTCGGCCTGAGGTCGCCGCCCAGGGCGGCATGTGGTGGCCGCGTCCGCGAGGGCTCGCGCGGGCAGGGCTCAACCGGGACGGTTCACCAGGAGGAACCGAAGAAGAGCGCGGGATCGAGCGCGGCGATCGCAATGCAGATCGCGGTGGCGGCCGACCCGATGCCGGCCATGGTGAGGAACTCGCGCCGGCCGAATCCGCCGACCCTCAGCTCCAGCAGCCTTGCGGGGTTCGAGCCCCGGGAACGGGCGAGCGCCCAATTCGTGCTCTGCGTCGCGGTCGAGCGATTCGAATGCGTCACGTTGCTGACCTCCGGTGGCTGTGTGCTCGGGGGCTGCCTGCGTGGTGCTGGTGCAGTGCTGCTTGGTGAAGTGCTGCTTGGTGAAGTTGGCCGGCGCCCCGTGCGGGGCGCCGTGGGAAAACTGTTACACAGATTCGCGACAATGTGAAGTTGTACGACACGTCGATCTGGTGGCGGGTTCTTCCATGACCGGGTTGTGGGCCTGTGGCGGCTTCCCGCGCAGGTCACGTGTCTAAACGGTTCGTCGGGTGCCGGTGCACGGGCGTGCCTCCGTACGGTCTGGCTGGAACAGCACCGATCGAAGGAGATCCCCATGCGTACCTCGAGTTCCCGACGACGAGCGAGGTGGGCCGCACTGGCCGCCGTCGTCTCGCTGGGCACCGGAGGCGCCCTCACCGCGGCGACCGTCGCCGCCACCAGCGCCGCGGCAGCCGAGGGCTGCGACGTCGAGTACCGCATCACGAACTCGTGGGGCGGCGGCTTCCAGGCCGACGTCACCGTGACCAACCTGGGCGACGCCGTCTCCGGCTGGGAGCTGACCTGGCAGTTCACCGGCGGGGAAGGCATCACGCAGGCATGGAACGCCGACGTGACGCAGTCCGGCAGCGGAGTGAGCGCATCCGACGTCGGCTGGAACGGCGGTCTCGGCACGGGCGGCTCCGCGTCGTTCGGGTTCATCGGGAGCGGAACGGCCGGCACGCCGTCGTCCTTCGCGATGAACGGCACGACGTGCACGGGCGACGTCGGTGGCGAGCCGACCGACGACCCCAGCGACGACCCGACGGACGACCCGACCGTTGACCCGACCGACGACCCGACCGACGACCCGACACAGCCGGCCGGCGAGTTCTACGTCGACACGGGCAACCAGGCGTACGACGCGTGGCAGGCGGCGTCGGGCACGGACAAGGCGCTGCTGGAGAAGATCGCGCTGACGCCGCAGTCCTACTGGGTGGGCAACTGGGTCGACCCCGAACACGCCCGCCAGGAGGTCGTCGACTACACCTCCCGCGCCGTCGCGGCGGGCAAGATCCCCGTACTCACCGTGTACGCGATCCCGGGCCGCGACTGCGGCAGCCACTCCGGCGGCGGCGTCGAGGAGAGCGAGTACGCGCAGTGGGTCGACACGGTCGCCTCGGGGATCCAGGGAGAGCCGTGGGTGATCCTGGAGCCCGACGCTCTCGCCCAGCTCGGCGACTGCGACGGACAGGGCGACCGGATCGGCTTCCTCCGGTATGCCGCGAACTCGCTCACCGACGCGGGCGCCCGCGTGTACATCGACGCGGGGCACTCCGCCTGGCTGAGTGCCGGCGAGGCCGCGAGCCGTCTGCAGCAGGTCGGCTTCGCCGATGCCGTCGGGTTCGCCCTGAACACGTCGAACTACCGGACGACGGCCGAGGCGAAGGCGTACGGCGAGCAGGTCTCGGCGCAGATCGGCGGGCGTCCGTACGTCATCGACACATCGCGCAACGGCAACGGCCCCGGCGATACCTGGTGCAACCCGAGGGGACGCGCCCTCGGTGAGCGGCCGACGGTGGTCGACGACGGGACGAACCTCGACGCACTGCTCTGGGTGAAGCTCCCGGGCGAGTCCGACGGGACGTGCAACGGGGGGCCCTCGGCGGGGGCGTGGTGGCAGGAGATGGCGTTGGAGCTGGCGCGCAACGCCTCGTGGTGAGGGTGGTGGCGCTCTTGGCGTAGCACTGTTGGCCGGGTTGCTGCGGTGGGGTGGGG
>NZ_JADBGR010000094.1 GCF_014892515.1 Myceligenerans pegani | reverse complement strand
GGCTCCGCCGGCGCCGCGGGCTCCGCGGGAGCGGCAGGCTCCGCGGGAGCGGCGGCACCGGCGCCGACGATCGCCAGGGTCGCGCCGACCTCGACCGTCTCGTCCTCGGCGGCCAGGATCTGCTGGACCGTGCCGGCGACGGGGGAGGGGATCTCGGTGTCGACCTTGTCGGTGGAGACCTCGAGCAGCGGCTCGTCGACGGCCACCTCCTCGCCGACCGCCTTGAGCCAGCGGGTGACGGTGCCCTCGGTGACCGACTCGCCCAGCGCGGGGAGCTTCACCTCGGTGCCCTCACCGGCCGGAGCGGCCGCGGGCGCCTCGGTGGGGGCCTCGGCGGCCGGTGCCTCTGCCGCGGGAGCCTCGGCGGGCTCCTCCGCCGGAGCGGACTCGGCCGGCGCCTCCGGAGCGGGCGCCTCCTCGGCGGCCGGGGCGGCCTCCTCGGCGGGGGCGGCCGGAGCCGCACCGGAGCCGGACCCGTCGCCGATCACGGCCAGGGTGGCACCGACCTCGACGGTCTCGTCCTCCTCCACGAGGATCTGCTCCAGGGTCCCCGCGACGGGCGAGGGGATCTCGGTGTCGACCTTGTCGGTCGACACCTCGAGCAGCGGCTCGTCGACGGCGACGGTGTCGCCGACGCTCTTGAGCCAGCGGGTGACAGTGCCCTCGGTGACGGACTCGCCGAGGGCCGGCAGCTGCACGTTCTCAGACATGACCGGTGTGGTCTCCTTCGTCGTTACTGGGTCAGTTGTGGGCGTGCAGAGGCTTGCCGGCCAGAGCCATGTGCGCCTCTCCGAGTGCCTCGTTCTGGGTGGGGTGTGCGTGGACGAGCGAGGCGACGTCCTCCGGGAACGCCTCCCAGCCCACGATGAGCTGGCCTTCCCCGATCAGCTCGCCCACGCGCGAGCCGATCAGGTGCATGCCGACGACGGGCCCGTCCTTGCGGCGCACGAGCTTCGCGAAGCCCGTGGTGCCGAGGATGCGGCTCCTGCCGTTGCCGGCCAGGTTGTACTCGAGGGTCTCGACGGCGTCGGCGCCGTACAGATCCTCGGCGCGGGCCTGCGTCACGCCGACCGACGCGACCTCGGGCTCGCAGTACGTGATCCGGGGAATGGTGGTCTCGTCGACGGGCAGCGGTTCGCCCAGGCCCGGTGCGGACGCGTCCGGCGCGACACCGCTCGCCGCCGCGACGGACTCCGCCACGAAGATGCCCTGCGCGAATCCGCGGTGCGCGAGCTGCAGTCCCGGGACGATGTCGCCCACGGCCCACACGTGCCCGCCGTCGGGCGTCGTCACGCCGGTGCGCAGACGCTCGTCGGTGACCACGAAGCCCCGCTCGAGCCGCACCCCGGCCGCCTCGAACCCGAGGTCCGCGGTGCGTGGCCCGCGCCCGACGGCGACGAGCAGCAGGTCGGCGTCGAACGTCCGGCCGGATTCGAGGGTCACCCGCACGCCGTCGTCGGACCGCTTGACCTCCGCGAAGCGGTCGCCGAGCGTGAACCCGATGCCGCGTTTGCGGAACGCCCGCTCGAGCGCCGTCGAGAGGGCGACGTCCTCGGACGGGACGAGGTGGTCGAGGGCCTCGACGATCTGCACGTCGGCGCCGAAGGACCGCCACACGCTGGCGAACTCGACGCCGATCACGCCACCGCCGAGCACCACCACCGAGTCCGGCACGTGGTCGAGGGTCAGGGCCTGGTCGGAGGTGATGACGCGGTCGCCGATCTCCAGGCCGGGCAGGGTGCGCGCGTACGACCCGGTCGCGAGCACGACGTGCCGCCCGCTGTAGCGGACGCCGCCGGCCTCCACCACGCCCGGTGCCACCAGCGTCCCGTGCCCGGTCACGAACGTAACGTCGCGTGAGGCGATCAGGCTCCGCAGCCCCTTGTGGAGGCCGGCCACGACGGAGTCCTTGTAGGCGTGGACGCCGGCCATGTCGATCCCGTCCAGCGCTGTCCGGACCCCGAGACGGGAGCCCTCCCGCGCGACGTCGGCCACCTCCGCCGCGTGGAGGAGCGCCTTGGTCGGGATGCAGCCGTTGTGCAGGCACGTCCCGCCGAGCTTGTCCTCCTCGATCAGGGCGACGCTCAGGCCGAGCTGTGCCGCGCGCAGCGCGGCGGAGTACCCACCGCTGCCGCCGCCGAGCACGACGAGGTCGAAGGTGCCGGGGTTGCCGGCGGTCGTTGCCGTGGGTGGCACTGCGTTGCTCCTCGCTCCAGCGGTTGTCCTCCGGAGGTGCACGGCAGCCTTGTGGGCGCCCGACGCACCGCCTGACATCTTGTCACCTTGAACGCTACCCCCCAATTTGTGGGGTCGATTCGGGGTGTGACGCTGGAGACATTCCCGGCACGTCCGGAGGTCGCGCGTGAGGGCCGCCGTGGGTGCCGCCGCCGCGGTCGCCGCCTCGGCACGCGCCACCGTGCGTGCCGAGGCGACGCCCACCGCGCGTCCCCGTACAGGCGCGACCTGGGGATCTCTCAGGTGATTCCCAAGGCGGGAACGGTAGTCTTCGCCGCATGCCCAGATCCTCCCGCTTCTCGCTCGCGAGCCTGTTCCGTCGCCGTTCGCGTGGCGGTCTGGACGGGGGCGGCCCGCCGCCCGGTGACGCCCGCCGGCAGACCATGCGGCACCTGCGCGACTTCATCGACACCCGGCAGGGCGTCGAGGCCTACGTGGAACCGCCCACCGCCCAGATCCCCGCGACGATCCTGCTCGTGGCCACGACGGGGGAGTGGACCCGGCGCCGCGTGCCCGACGAGAAGACCGCCTTCGACCTCGCCGGCGAGCTCGGCGTCCCCGTCTACAACGTCCGCTTCATCGGCTACCCCCAGCGCATGCGCGACTGGACGTCCGCGCAACGGCGCAAGTAGAGGGGTCGCGCCGGCGGCCCGGGAGCCGCCGACCAGCCGCCCCTGGGAAGCCTTGGAGATCGCGCGGAAGGCGATCCCTTACCTCGCGCCCCGGCCTTCCAGGAAGGTCAGCAGGGTGCGGACGCCCATGCCCGTGCCGCCCGGAGCGGTGTAACCGTGCGCGCCCTTCTCGTTGAACGAGGGCCCGGCGATGTCCAGGTGCGCCCACGGGGTGTCGCTCACGAAGGTGCGCAGGAACAGCCCGGCGTTGAGCATCCCGCCCGTGCGCGGGCCGGAGTTGGCGACGTCGGCGACCTTGGACTTGATGTTCGGCCGCAGCTCCTCGGGCAGCGGCATCGGCCAGACCAACTCGCCGGCCGCGTCGGCGGCGGCCTTGACCTCGTCGCGCACCGACTCGGTGCCCATCACACCGGCCGTGTACGGCCCGAGAGCGATCATCTGGGCGCCCGTCAGGGTCGCGATGTCGATGACGACGTCGTGCCCGTCCTCGACCGCCGAGGCGAGCCCGTCGGCCATGACGACCCGGCCCTCGGCGTCGGTGTTGAGCACCTCGACGGTCTTGCCGCCGTAGATCGTGATCACGTCCGACGGCCGCTGCGCGTTGCCGCCCGGCATGTTCTCCGCGAGGCAGAGGTAGGCGGTGACGGCGACGGGCAGCCCGAGCCGCGCCACGGCGACCATCGTGCCGAGCACCGCCGCGGCGCCGGCCATGTCGGACTTCATCGTCTCCATGCTGGCGGACGGCTTGAGCGAGATGCCGCCGGTGTCGAACGTGATGCCCTTGCCGACGAGGGCGATCCTCTCGGCGTCCTTGGCCGCCTTGGCGGGCGCGTAGGACATCTTCACCAGGCGCGGCCCGCGCGAGGAGCCCTGCCCCACCGCGGTGAGACCGCCGTACCCGCCGGCGGCGAGCTGCTTGTCGTCGAGCACGGTGACCTTGAGGCCCTTGACGTCCTTGGCGGCGGCCTTCGCGGCGTCGGCGAACGTGGCGGGGTACAGCTCGTTCGGCGCGGCGTTGACCAGGTCGCGCGCCGCGTGCACGGCGTCGGCGACGACGCCGGCCCGCTCGACAGCGAGCTTGGCCTTCGCCCCGCGCGCCAAGGTGGTGAGGACCTCGACGGAGCCGACGGGCTCCTCGGCCGCGTCGTCGTTCGACCGGTACCTGTCGAACCGGTAGGCGCCCAGCAGCGCTCCCTCGACGACGGCGGCCAGCTCGGCGTCGTCGGTCGCCGGGAGCGACAGCGCGGCCGAGGCGACGCCCGACAGTTCGCGCGTGGCGGCGCCCGCGGCCCGGCGAAGGGTCTCGGGGTCGAACGTGCCGTCCTCGGCGCGCTCGCCGAGACCGGTCAGCACGAGGACATCGGCCTTGAGCCGCGGCCCGGCCGGGACCTTGCGTACCTCGTCGCGCGCGCCGGTGATGCCGAGCTGCGGGGCGATGGCCTCGATCTCGGTCACCAGTTCCGCCGGGAGGTGGTCGGCGACGATCGCGACGCCGTCGGACGTCTTGGCCGTGGCGACGACGAGTGCGTCCGCGCGCACGGCGATCGGATTCTTGCTGGAGAGGGAAAGGTCGGTCACCCCGCGATGCTATCCCGGCGTACGACGGCGGTCGTGGCGGCGCGGGCCCGGGCGGCGGTGTCCCGGGCGCGGTGCACCGGCGAGCTGCCCGTGGCGCCGGGCAGGGCGCCGGGGGGCCCGCTCTCGTCCGGTCCGCCGCCCGCCGGCTCGGGGGCGTGGACGGGCGGCACGAGCGCCGCGGCGATGCCTGCGGCCTCGTCGGCGTGGGCGGTCGCGACGCGATGGTTGCCGAGGGTGTCCTCGGCCTGCGCGAGCCGGTCGAGCAGCTCGGCGGTGTGCAGCCGGTCGCCCAGCTCACGGCTGATGTCCAGGGCGCGGCGGTAGCAGGCCCTGGCCTCGGCGTGGCGGCCGGAGCCCCCGGCGAGATCGCCCAGGCCGCGCAGCGCGAACCGCTGCCCCTCCAGGTCGCCGGCCTGTTCCTGGACGCGCAGCGCCTGCCGGATCAGGGCCGCCGCGCGGCCGGGATCGCCCGCCTGCAGGTGCAGGTCGCCGATGTTGTACAGGACGAGGCCCCGCCCCCGGTCGTTGCCGAGCGTGGTGAACAGAGCGAGCGCGCGCTCGTAGCGCTCCAGCGCCTCGGCGAACCGGCCCGTCTCGACGTAGACGACGCCGAGGTTGTTCAGGTTCCAGGCCTTCCCGGACGGATCGCCGGCCACCCGGTGCAGGGCGTCCGCCTCCTCGTGCGCGGCGACCGCCTCGCGGGACCGGCCCAGGTCGCTGTAGGCGACGCCGAGACCGTTGAGCATGCGGGCGCTGCCGAACGGGTCGTCGCAGGCGCGGGCCGCCGCCAGGCCGAGGCGGTGCGTGGTCAGCCAGTCGTCCCAGTGCTTGCTCAGGTAGAAGTAGGCCAGCAGCGACCCCGCCAGCCGCCAGGCGAGTGCGGGCTCGCCGTCGGCCGCGTGCCGGACCACCGCGACGAGGTTCGGCCGTTCCACCTCGAACCAGCGCAGCGCGTCGCCGCGGTCCGCGAACGCGGGTACCGTGGACGGCGGCGGCCCGGTCAGGGCGATCGGCCCGAGGCCGGGGTCCACGACACGGCGTGCGGTCACCGCCGTGTGCAGGTACCAGCTGCTCAGGCGCCGCAGGGCGGCGTCCCGCTCGTCCGGCGGCTCGTCGGCAAGGGCCCGCTCGCGCGCGTACTCCCGCATCAGGTCGTGCGGGGACACGCGGTCGTCCGCGTCCCGCTCGATCATGCCGGCGCGGACCAGGGACCCGATGGCCCGGCGCGTCGCGGGGAGGTCGAGGTCGGCCATGGCCGCCATCGCGGGCGGTCCGAGGTCGTGCCCGGGGTGCAGGCCGTACAGCCGGAACAGGCGTGCCGCCTGCGGCTCGGCGTTCGTGTAGGACCAGGAGAACACCGAGCGCACCGCGGTGTGCGGGTCGTCCAGGTCCAGGGCGTCCAGCCGGTCGTCCTCGGTGAACTCGGCCGCCAGCCGGGTGACGTCCATGCCGGGGCGGGAGGACAGCTGCTCGGCGGCGACCCGCAGGGCGAGCGGCAGCCGCGCGCAGCGCTCGACGACGGTCGCGACCGCGCCGGCGTCGGTGGCCGGGGACCCGGCCGCGCCGGCCATCTCCCGGAACAGCGCCACCGCCTCCGGCGTGGGCATCCGGTCCAGGTGCAGCCGGCGCGCACCCTCCCGCACCACCAGCCCGGTCAGCGCGTCCCGGCTGGTGACGATCGTGACGCCGGACCGGCTGCCGGGCAGCAGGGGCCGGACCTGGTCGGCGGAGCGGGCGTTGTCGATCACGACCAGCACGCGGCGGCCGGCGAGCAGGGTGCGGAACAGTGCCGCCCGCTCGGCCGTCACCGTCGGCACGTCGGACCCCTCGACGCCCAGGGCCCGCAGGAAGCCGCCCAGTGCGTCGTGGGGTGGTACGGCGTCGTCGGGCCCGTAGCCGCGCAGGTCGACGTGGAGCTGGCCGTCGGGGAACCGGTCCTGGGCCCGGTGTCCCCAGCGCACGGCCAGCGAGGTCTTCCCGACGCCCGCCGTGCCGCTGATCACGACCACGGCGGGCGGCTCCACGCCGTCCAGCTCGGACAGCTCCGCGGTGCGCCCGGTGAACGCGCCGACGTCGTGCGGCAGCTGGGCCGGCACGGGATGGTCCGGCCGGACGGCGGCCGCGGCCGGGCCGTCCGACTCGATCGGGTCGCCGGCCAGCACCCGCCGTTCCAGGAGCCGCAGCCGGGCTCCGGGCTCGACCCCGAGCTCGTCGACCAGGACGCGCCGGATGCGGCGGTACACCGCCAGGGCCTCGGCCTGCCGGCCGCTGCGGTAGAGGGCGGTCATGAGCAGCTCGGCGGGCCGCTCGCGCAGCGGGTGCCGGGCGACCGCGTCCGTGAGCTCGGCCACGACCGCGGCGTGCCGGCCCCGCCGCAGCTCCGCGGCGTACCGCAGCTCCGTCGCGAACAGCCGGCGCTCGGTCAGGCGCGCGGCGGCGTCGGCGACGGCCGGGCCGTCCAGGCCGCCGAACGGCTCTCCTCGCCAGAGCGCCAGGGCGGCGTCCACCAGCCCGACGCACTCCTCCGGGGAGTCCTCGGCGCGCCGGACGAACTCGTCGAACCGTTCGGCGTCCAGCTCACCGGGGCGCACCCGCAGCCGGTAGCCGTCGTCCACGTGGGCCAGGCGCCCGGGATCGCCGAGGATCCGGCGCAGCCGGTGCACGTGCAGGTGCAGGCGCTGATCGGCTCGCTCGTGCCGCTCGCCCGGCCACAGGTGCTCGCTCAGCTCGGACACCGACACGGTCTCGTTGGCCCGGGCCAGCAGCACGGCCAGCAGCATCCGCTGCATCCGGCCGCCGACGGCGACGGCGCCGACCCTGATCGATCCCAGCACCGCGAACTCGATCATGACGAAACTCCTCAGAAGGCGGTTGCGGACCGACGGCGTGCGGAAGAAGCCCCGTCGCTCCACCGGTTGAGGCACGAGCGTGACGAAAAGGCTACTTCGTGATGACGTTCGCGCGGCGACAACCGCCGCCGCCGGGTGAGAAGAGCGACATGGAGGGCACAAGATTTCATCGCGCTCCACGACGCCGGTAGTCTGCCTACCGTGCTGTTACCCCTCCTCATCCTGCTGGTCGCGCTCTGCGTGGCACTCGGCGGGTGGGCCGCCTGGTTCGTCGTCAAGGACCGGGCGGTCATCCTCAACCAGCTCTGGGGCGGAGCGATCGTGGAGGGCGTGCTCATCGCGCAGGCCATCACCGCGGCGATCCGCAGCGCCACCGGCGCGCCGCCGTCGGACCCGCTGCTGTTCTGGGGGTACATGGCCACCGCCCTCGTGATCCTGCCGATCGCCGCGGCCTGGGCCTTCGCGGAGCGGACCAAGTGGTCCTCGGTGGTGCTCCTCGTCGCGGCGCTGACCGTCGCCTTCCTCGACTACCGCCTGTGGCAGATCTGGACGGGCGCGTGAGCGGGGCCGTCGGCGACGCGGGGCGCGGCGCGACCCGACCCCCGGCCGCCGCCCGTTCCACCGGGGCCGGGTTCGGCCGGGTGCTCGTGACCGTCTACGGCGTCCTGGCCTTCGCCGCACTGGGCCGCTCGTCGTACGAGCTCGTCACCAAGTTCGCCGAGGCGCCCGTCGCGTACTCGCTGTCCGCGCTCGCGGCCGTCGTGTACGTGGTGGCCACGGTGGCGCTCGCGCTCGGTGCGTCGCCCCGGTGGCGGAAGACGGCCTGGGGCGCCGTCGGCGTCGAGGCGGCAGGCGTGCTCGCCGTCGGCTCGGCGTCGCTCGCGAACCGGGACGTGTTCGGGGAATCGACCGTCTGGAGCCTGTACGGGCAGGGGTACGGTTATGTCCCGCTCGTCCTACCCTTCGTAGGCCTGTGGTGGTTGTGGCACACGCGCGGACCGGCCGCGCACGGGGCCCGGGGCCCGCACCCGTCGGACGGATCGGAGGAGACCACGGCATGAGCTTCCCGTACTCACTGCTCTTCAACGCCGTCTTCAAGCGGATGGACCCCGAGCGCGCCCACGAGCTGGCGTTCCGGGGGATCGAACTGCTGGGCAGGGCGCCGGTGGTGGCCGACGTCGTGCAGGGCGCGGTCGCCCCGTACCTCGGCCGCGGTATCGGCGGGCCAGGCAGTGTCCGCGTGTTCGGGCGCACCGTGCCCGCGCCCTTCGGGCTGGCCGGCGGCTTCGACAAGAACGGCCGGGCGATCCGCGGCCTGACCGCGCTCGGCTTCGGCTTCGTCGAGATCGGCACGGTCACCGCGCACGGCCAGCCCGGCAACGAGCGTCCGCGGCTGTGGCGCGAGCTCGACCTGCGCGGCGTGCGCAACCGGATGGGCTTCAACAACGACGGCGCCGCCGCGGCCGCCGAGCGCCTCCGCGCCCTGCGCACCACGAGGGCGGGCCGTGCGATCGTCGTCGGCGCCAACATCGGCAAGACCAAGAGGACCAGGCCCGACCTGGCCGCCGAGGACTACGCCCACTCCGCACGGCTGCTCGCGCCGTGGGCCGACTACCTCGTGGTCAACGTCTCCTCGCCGAACACGCCCGGACTGCGCGACCTGCAGGCCACCGAGGCGTTGCGGCCCATCCTGACCGCCGTGCGCGAGGCCGCCGACGAGGCCACGGCCGCCCTCTCCGCGCGCGACGGCCGGAGCGGCCGGCGCAAGGTCCCGCTCCTCGTCAAGATCGCCCCGGACCTCGCCGACGAGGACGTCGAGGCGGTCGCCGACCTCGTCCTCGAGCTCGGGCTCGACGGCGTCGTGGCGGTGAACACCACCGTCGGCCACGACCGCGGTCCCGGCGGCCTGTCCGGCCCGATCCTGCGGGCACGCGGCGTCGAGGTCGTGGCGCGGCTGCGCAAGCGGCTCGGGCAGGGCCCGGTCATCATCGGCGTCGGAGGCATCACGTCGGCCGACGACGTCCGCGCCTACCTGCACGCCGGCGCCGACCTCACCCAGGGGTACACGTCGTTCGTCTACCAGGGCCCGTTCTGGGCGTCACGGATCAACCGCGCCCTGACCCGGTCCGCCGGTTCGGTGGGCAGCGGGAGGCAGGGATGACCACGCCCATCCGTCCCCGCTGGGAGTGGGCGCTGCACGACGACGCGGGCGCGCGCCTCCCGGAGCCCGTCACCCCCGTGTTCACGAGCCGGTTCGACGCCGAGCAGTGGCTGGGAGAACACTGGCGCTCCCTCACCGAGGCCGGGGCGACCGCGGCCCAGCTCCACCACGACGGCGAACCGACCGGTCCCCGCGTGGACTTCCTCACGCCGTAGCTCGGGCGGCGAGCGAGCGCGCCAGGGCCGCGCGGCGGGTCGCGGCGTGCTCCGTCAGGCGGGCCGCGAGGGCCGTGACCGACGGCGGGACCGGGGTGGACCCCGCCGTGGACGGGTCCGTCAGCGAGGCGTCGGGGCGCAGGGCGAGCGGGAGGACGCCCGCCCACACCGCGGGGTCCTCGCCGTCGTCGGTGCCGGGGCCGGCGCAGCGGACCTTGACGCTCGCCCGGTCCAGCGGCACCCGCAGCACCTGCGTGGCCGTCCGCTCCTTCCGTGTCATCTCCCGGACCTCGGCCCGGCGGCCCGGCATCAGGTGGTCGCTGATCATCCAGAGGGCCTCCGCCTGCCGCTCGGCGGGGACGGGCGTGGCCCGGCCGAAGATCATCGCGCTGCGGTAGTTGGCCGAGCTGTCGAACAGCGACCGCGCGTACACCAGCCCGTCGAGGTGCGTGACCGCGACGGACACCGGCACGCCGTCGTCACCGGCGTCGAGGAAGAGCCCACCGCCCGTCGACCCGTGCAGCAGCAGCTCCGGGCCCCGGCCCAGGTCACCGACGCCGTACAGGAACGGCAGAACCACCGGCAGGCCGTCGCGCACCATGGCGACGTGCGCGAACATCCCCTCGGCCAGGATCTCGCGCAGCACCTCGGGATCGTGCTCCTGACGCTGCCGCAGCCGGCGCACGTCCAGGGAGGGCACGGCGTCCGACGACGGAGCCGCGGCGCCGCTCCGATCCGCCGTGTCGCCGCGGTGGGGTCCGGTGCCGCTCTCCGGTGGGGCCTGGGTCGTGTGCGTCATGCGCTCGACGCTACGGGCGAACCGGCCCGGGCGGCAGGCCAGTTCCGGCCCGATCGTTCAGGCCGGTTGCGCTCGGGTTCGGGCCGGTCACGTCGGCTACCCGGCCGCGTCCGCGTGGGGCCGTTCGTCCGCCCTACGAGCCGGCGCGGACCGGCGTCCCGGTCCTCGCTCCCGCCGCGGCGAAGAACTCCGCCGCGCGTTCGAGCGTGGCGGGGTCGTCCAGTGCCTGGCCGGGCTTCGAACCGTTGGCGAGCAGCGCTCCGCCCCAGTGCATGCGCAGGCGCCCGGCGCTGTTGCGCAGCGTGCCGAGGAGCGGGTCGACCAGGGTCACGTCGTCGGACGCGTACGCGGTCACCGCCCACATGCGCTTGCCGCCCATGGTGGCCTCGAAATCGGTGCCGGGCACACGCATCCAGGCGGACCAGTGATCGAGGTAGAGCTTCACGCTCGCCGACACGCTGTACCAGTACAGCGGGCTGACCACGACGAGATCGGTCGCCGCGAGCGTCTGCCTCCAGAGGGTGCCGGCGTCGCCGGCGGGCTCGGTGTAGGTGCCGTCGCCGGAGTGGCGCACGTCCTCGAACCGCGGGATGTCGAGGTCGCTGAGCCGGATCCACTCCTGCCGCACGTGGGAAGGGAGGAAGTTCGCCGCGCGCCTGGCCAGCGACTCGGAGTTCCCGCCCTCGCGCGCACTGCCGAGGACGAACAGGAACCTGCGCTCGTCGGCCGGCGCATCGTGCAACGTCTCCACGGTCATGACCTGCGCAACCTCGGGCACCGGCCGATTCTTCCCGCATTCCTGGTGCGTGCGCCACGTCACGCCCGCCGTCAGCCCACCAGCCCGCGGGGCGCCAGCCACTTCCAGGAGGACCACTGCACCACCGGGCCGATCGCCAGGGCGAACAGGACCGTGGACCAGCCGAACGTGCCGCCGAGCAGGATCCCGGTGATCACCACGACCGCCTCGATCCCCGTCCGGATCCGCCACACCGGCCATCCGGTGCGCGCCACGAGCCCGGTCATCAGGCCGTCCCGCGTGCCCGGCCCGAGACGCACCCCGATGTAGGCGGCCGTCGCGACGCCGTTGAGCACGATGCCCGCGAGCGCGAGCGGTACGGCGACGAGGAGGCCGGGGTCGGGCACCAGGAACTCCATGACGGCCAGCGACGGGTCGATCGCCAGCGAGATGATCAGGGCGTTGGCGATCGTGCCGATCCCGGGCCGCTGGCGCAGCGGGATCCAGCAGGCGAGCACCGCGAGGCTCACCACGAGGACGATGGCGCCGAACGACAGCCCGGTGACCCGCACGAGCCCTTCGTGGAGCACGTCCCAGGGGGTGTTGCCCTGTCCGGAGTGGATGATCATCGCCATCGAGAAGGTGAACAGCAGCAGCCCCAGCACGAGCTGCACGGCGCGCCGGACGGGCCCGAAGCGGGGCGTGACAGCCCTGCCGCCCGCGGGCCGTGACGGTCCCGCGACGGTGGTTCGTTCAGTCATGCGCACCAGGTTGCGGCAGATTGGCCTTGTTCTCCATATCCAATTGGGAGAGAGTGGCCCCATGACGATCGCACCCGCCGCGCACCGGCAGCTCTCGGCGGCCGCCACCGCGCGGCTGCTCGGTACCTGGCACGCGGGCGGCCCCGCGTACACCGCACTGTCCGACGCCCTGCGCGCCGCCGTCCTGTCGGGCACGATCGCGCCGCTGACGCGGCTGCCGTCCGAGCGCGAGCTCGCCCCGGTCCTGGGCGTCTCCCGGACGACGACGGCAGCGGCGTACCGGCGGCTGCGCGACCTCGGCTTCGCCACCAGCCGGGTCGGTTCCGGGACGGTGACGCTGCTGCCCAGTTTCGCCGAGGCGCCCGCAGGCGGCGACGTCGCCGTTCCCGACGCCGCCGCCACGCTCGGCGATCCTCTCGGCCCGAACCGGGGAGCCGGCCCGGGCTTTCCGTCCGGCGCCGTCCGCCCCATCCTGCTGAACCAGGCGACGGCGCCCGCCGTGCCGGAGGTGGGCCCGGCCTTCGAGCGCGCCCTGGCGGCGCTGCCCGAGCATCTCGCGCACGGCGGCTACGCGCCGTACGGGCTCGCCCCGCTGCGGGAGGCCGTGGCCGCGCGGTACCGGGAGCGCGGGGTACCGACCACACCGGACCAGGTGCTCGTGACGACCGGGGCGCAGAACGCGATATCCCTGGTGGTCCGCACCGTGCTGAAACGGGCCGACACCGCCGTCGTGCAGTCACCGACGTACTTCCACGCGCTGGACGCGCTGCGCGAGGCGGGCGCGCGGATGGTCGGCATCCCCGCGGGGTACGACGGCCTGGACACCGACCTGCTGGAGTCGGCGGTACGGCGCACCGGCGCGCGGCTCGTGTTCCTCATCCCGGACCACCACAACCCGACGGGCACCTCCCTGTCGCCCGGGGAACGGGCCGCGGTGCGGGCGATCGCCGAGCGGACGGGGGTCACCGTGCTCGCGGACGAGACGCTGACGGACCTGGCGCTGTCGGGCCCGCCGGACGCGAATCCGGCGTTCGACGGCGACGGGAGCTCGCCACGCCTGATCACGGTGGGGTCGACGTCGAAGGCGTTCTGGGGCGGGCTGCGGATCGGGTGGATCCGGGCGCACCCCGACGTCGTCGCGCGGCTCGTGCGCACGCGGCAGAGCACGGACATCGCCACCGCCGTGATGGAGCAGCTCGTCGCGGCGGATCTGATCGCGCTCCGGGACGAGATCCTGCCCGCGCGGCGCGTGTGGATCCGCGAGCGCCGGAACCAGATGGTCCGCGCGCTGCGGGGCGCACTGCCGTGGGACGTGCCGATGCCCGGCGGTGGTCAGTTCGTCTGGGCGGGGCTGGGCAGGCCGGTGGCGCACGCCTTCGCGGCGGCCGCGGCGGCGGAAGGGGTCATGGTGAACGCCGGGCCGGCCCTCACGCCGGACGGCTCCTCCCGGGACCGGGTGCGGCTGACCTTCCCGCACACCCCGGACGTCCTGGAGGAGGCGATCCCGCGCCTGGTCCGGGCCTGGCACCGGCTCACGTAGCGAGAGCCTTCGACAGGAGTTCCAGGGTGCGGGCGCGCCCCGGGGTGGTGTCCAGGGGTTCGTCCTCCCGGGAGCCGGCGACCGGGACGATCATCACCTCGTCCACCTGGTGGGCGGCGGCGAGGCGGCGCAGCTCGGCCGCGGCCGAGTCCGGGTCGGCGATGAGCCAGCGGTCGGCCAGGGCCTCGACGGTCGTCGTCATGACGTGGTCCGGGTTGTCGGCCAGCGCCTCCTCGACCGTCTCGACGGGACGCATGGCGCGGCCGGTGCGCATCCGGGCGAAGGCGCGCAGCTGCGGGAGGGCGCGCTCGCGGGCCTCCTCGGCGGTGTCCGCGACCACGGTGTTCATGGTGAGGAACGTGCGCGGGGCGGGGCAGGCCTCGCTGGGCACGTAGTTCTCCCGGTACAGCCGCACGGCCTGCTCCATCCCCTGACCGGCGAAGTGGTTGGCGAAGACGTAGGGGAGGCCGAGCTCGGCGGCGAGTCGCGCCGAGTAGTCGCTGGACCCGAGCAGCCAGACGGCGGGGGATCCGGCGGCGGCCGGCGTGGCCCGCACGTCGTAGAGGTTCCCGGTGGTGAGGCGCAGGCGCGCGCCGTCGGGCCGCATCATCGCCAGGATGTCCCGCACGTGCTGCGGGAACCGCTCCACGTCCGCCGTCGGACCCGAGGAGCGCAGCAGCGACGACACCACGGGGTCGCTGCCGGGCGCCCGGCCGAGGCCGAGGTCCACCCGGCCGGGGGCGAGCGCCTCGAGCGCCGCGAACTGCTCGGCGACCACGAGCGGCGCGTGGTTGGGCAGCATCACGCCGCCCGAGCCGACGCGGACGCGTTCCGTCCGGGCGGCCGCGGCCGCGATCATGACGGGCGGGGACGACGCCGCCACGCCTGGCATGTTGTGGTGCTCCGCGAACCAGTACCGCGTCATACCCAGCCGGTCGGCGAGCGCGACCAGGCCGAGCGAGGCGGCGAGCGCCTGGGCGCTGCTCTGGCCGGTGCGCACCGGGACCAGGTCGAGGACGGACAGCTGCGGGGACGTGTGCGTGCTCATCGCCGTGGACAACCGGGGCGGCCGGGTGTGTGTTCCCTTGACGCGAAATCGGGGCGTTCGACATCGATTCGATTCGAACATCGTGGCGACGTGGTCATAGGGTGCGGGCATGGTCAACTACCGGTACCTCGGCAACAGCGGTCTCAAGATCACCGAGATCACGTACGGAAACTGGCTCACCCACGGTTCCCAGGTGGAGAACGACATCGCGACGCAGTGCGTGCGGGCGGCGCTCGACGCGGGCATCTCCACGTTCGACACCGCCGACGTGTACGCCAACACGAAGGCGGAGCAGGTGCTCGGCGACGCGTTGAAGGGGGAGCGCCGCGAGTCCCTGGAGATCTTCACCAAGGTCTACTGGCCCACCGGCCCGGGCGGCCCCAACGACACGGGCCTGTCGCGGAAGCACATCATGGAGTCCATCAACGGGTCGCTCACCCGGCTCGGCACGGACTACGTGGACCTCTACCAGGCCCACCGGTACGACACCGAGACGCCGCTCGAGGAGACGATGCAGGCGTTCGCCGATCTCGTCCGGCAGGGCAAGGCGCTGTACATCGGCGTCTCGGAGTGGACCGCGGACCAGATCCGTGCGGGTGCCGCGCTGGCGAAGGACCTGGGCTTCCAGCTCATCTCGTCCCAGCCGCAGTACTCGATGCTGTGGCGGGTCATCGAGGACGAGGTGATCCCGGCGTCGCGGGAGAACGGCATCTCCCAGATCGTCTGGTCGCCGATCGCCCAGGGTGTGCTGACCGGCAAGTACGTGCCGGGCCAGGCGCCGCCCGAGGGCTCGCGGGCGACCGACGAGAAGGGCGGGGCCAAGATGATCTCCCGCTTCATGAACGACGACGTCCTCGCGGCCGTGCAGAACCTGAAGCCGATCGCCGACGAGCTGGACCTGACCATGGCGCAGCTCGCCGTGGCGTGGGTGCTGCAGAACGACAACGTCGCGGCGGCGCTCGTGGGTGCCTCCCGGCCCGAGCAGGTCGCGGAGAACGTCAAGGCGTCCGGCGTGGAGATTCCTGCCGAGCTGATGACGAAGATCGACGAGGCCCTGGGCGGCGTCGTCGAGCGCGACCCGGGCAAGACGGCGGAGAACTCCCCGCAGACGCGCGTCGCCTGACGACGGTCGCCGGCCGGATCGGTGACGGCGTGGCCACCGGCGATCATCCGCCGGTGGCCATGCCGTCGTCCTGGGGCGTGCGGGCCAGGACGGTCAGCTCGGGAAGTTGCCGTGCTTCTTGTGGACGGGGCGCGGCAGGCGGGAGCGGCGGATCTGGTACGAGCGGGAGACGGCATACATCATCGTGCCGCCCGGCACCTCGCCGAACTTCGCCAGCAGCCGCTTCTTCAGCCCCCGCCACATGACCACCGCGTCGATGATGGTCAGGAACAGGAAGCCGTACATCCCGACGAACAGCACGATCGTGAGCTCGGCCATCTGGCTCGCCAGGAACGAGCCCAGCAGCATGACGATCGCGACCGGCAGGAAGAACTCGCCGAGGTTCCAGCGCGCGTCGACGTGCTCGCGCACGTACGCCTTGACCTGTCCCTGATCCCGCGGCGGCAGGTGGCGCGCCAGCTTCTGATCGGTCGGGTTCTGCATGGCCGCCATCGCGAGGTCGCGGGCCTTGCGGTCCTTCTCACGCGCGGCCTGGCGCGCCGCCTTGCGGTCGTTCGGCACCAGCGGGCGCTTGTTCGCGGCCTGCGCGTCCTTGCGCTTCGGCGTGGCGCGGCCCTTGCCCGGCGCCGGCTGCTCGGTCACCTCGTCGGGAGTCTCGCCGACCGGGGTCACGTCAGGGTTGGGGGACTTGCTGCGGGAGAACACCGAACAATCGTAGTCGCTGCCGGGCACGCCGCGGGTACCGTGGGCCGCGTGACTGAACCGAGCACCCCTTCCATCGCGCCCGTCGACGCCACCGCGCTGCGCGAGCGCGTCGCCGAGCTGTTCCCCGCGCTGCGGACCGACCTCGAGTCGCTCGTGCGCATCCCGAGCGTCGCCTTCTCGGGCTTCGACCAGACACATGTCGCGGCGTCGGCCGAGGCCGTCGCGGCACTGCTGCGCGACGCCGGACTGCCCGACGTGCGGATCCTGCGCGCCCCCAAACCGGACGGGTCCGACGGCGCCCCCGCGGTCGTGGCGCGCCGCCCCGCTCCCGAGGGCGCGCCGACCGTGCTGCTGTACGCGCACCACGACGTCCAGCCCCCGGGAGACGTGGCCACCTGGAACACCCAGCCGTTCGAGCCCACCCGGGTGGGGGAGCGCCTGTACGGGCGCGGCGCGGCTGACGACAAGGCGGGGCTCATGGCGCACCTCGGCGCGCTGCGCACCCTCGGTGAGGACCTGGCCTGCGGTGTCACGGTGTTCGTCGAGGGCGAGGAGGAGGACGGATCGCCGTCGTTCCGCGCGTTCCTGGAGAAGTACCGGGACCTGCTCGGCGCGGATGTGATCGTCGTGGCGGACTCCATGAACTGGAAGGTCGGTGTCCCGGCGCTGACGACGTCGCTGCGTGGCCTGGTCGACGGCTACGTCGAGGTCCGGGTCCTGGAGCACGCCGTGCACTCCGGCATGTTCGGCGGTCCGGTGCTCGACGCGCTGACGCTCCTCAGCCGGATCGTCGCGACCTTCCACGACGACGCCGGGAACGTGGCGGTCGAGGGACTGGTCACCGCGCCCGAGCCCGAGGTCGACTACACCGAGGAGGACTTCCGCGCCGACTCGTCCCTGCTGCCGGGCGTCGAGCTCGCCGGGACCGGTTCGATCGCCGGTCGGCTGTGGTGCAAGCCGACCCTGGCGGTCCTGGGCATCGACGCGACACCGGCCGGCGAGGCGTCGAACACCATCACGCCGAGCGCACGGGCCAAGCTGTCGCTGCGGCTCGCGCCGGGACAGGACCCCGACGCCGCCGCGAAGGCCCTCGAGGCGCACATCCACGCGCACGTGCCGTTCGGCGCCACGGTGACCTGGACCCTGAAGGAGACCGGCAAGCCGTTCCTCGCCCCGGGCGACTCGGCCGCGATGCGCGCGGCGCGCGACGCGTTCGCGACGGCGTGGGGGACCGAGCCGGTCGACATCGGTGTGGGCGGCTCCATCCCGTTCATCGCCGACCTGCTCGAGGTCTTCCCGGACGCGGCGATCCTGGTCACCGGCGTCGAGGACCCGGACTCGCGCGCGCACGGCGCGAACGAGTCGGTCCACCTGGGCGAACTGGAGAAGGTGGTCCTGGCGGAGGCCCTGCTCCTGAGCAACGTGGCGAAGGGCCTCTGACGCGCGTTCCCGTCAGGCGTCGGCCTGGGCTCGCGGGGCCACGCCGATGACGCGGGCCCACGCGGCGACGTCGTCGGGCAGGGCCGGGCTCTCCGGCGGGCTCGCCAGGCCGTGCGCCTCGGCGAGCCACCCGACGATCGTCGCCGGCGCGAGGCGGTCGTTCGTCCGCGAGTGCAGGAACCGCGTGGCGACGATGCCGCGCGCGCAGAGCTTCTCCCGGCGCGTGAACACCTGCTCCATGTAGAAGCAGCGCTCGTCCCAGCCGAGCACCCGTGTGGTGAGCTGGAACCGGTCGAACAGTTTCAGCGACCGGCGGTACTTCATGGTCGACGCCGCCACGACGGCGCCGAACTCCTTCTCGCGGCCCAGCGCCGCCCCGCCCATCTCGGCGACGTGCCGGAACCGCGCCACGTCCATCAGCTGCAGGTACGAGCCGTTGTTGACGTGCATCAGCAGGTCGAGGTCCTGCGGCAGGACGCGCATCGTGTAGACGGACGGGTCCAGGAGCGAGCGGCCGGTCACCTGTTTCCGGGGGAAGATCCCGGTCCACGCGAGCTGCAACATCCGAGTCATAGGACGGAGGCTATACCCGACACCATCGGTACTAGGTACTTTCGTGCCCGATGGTGCCGCCGGGGCCCGGCGTCCCGCCGAACCACGGCTCGGCGGCTCCCTCGTACTGGATCACGCGCCGCACCGCCTGCGCGACGGCCGGCGTCTCCAGGCGGGAGACGAGGTGCAGCGCCATGTCGATCCCGGCGGCGACGCCCGCCGAGGTGATGACGTCGCCGTCATCCACGAACCGGGCCTCGGTGTCGATCATGATGCTCGGGTCGAGCTGCACCATCTCGTCGAAGCTGTGGTGGTGCGTCGTGGCCACGCGGCCGGCGAGGATCCCGGCCGCGGCCAGCGGGAGCGCGCCGGTGCAGACGCCGGCGACCACCGCCGTCTGCTTCCGGATCGCGCGCAGCCAGTCCAGGTGGGAGGGCTGCTCGATGAGCTCCCGGGTGCCGATGCCGCCCGGATAGACGAGCAGGTGCAGCGGCCCGACGTCGTCGGCCGAGTGGGAGGGGACGATCCGCAGGCCGCGCGCGAGCCGTACGCCGCCCCCGTCCCACGAGAACGTCGACACCGTCGGCCGCAGGCCGGAGTGGTCCGCCCAGACCGACAACACCTCGAAGGGGCCGACGACGTCGAGTTCCTCCGCCCCGTCGAAAACGAAGATTCCGACCCGCAGCCCGCCGTTGCCGCTCATCGCATCCCGTACTCCCTCGTCGGAGGTCCTGGTCGCCGGATGCCCGGCGGCCGCCGTCTGTGTCGTTGTGCGCGTTCCTCGTGATGTGTCGTGGATGTCGTCGTCGATGTCGTCGTGCGGGCGGCCCGGGATCGCTCCGGGCGCACCGCGTCCGGCTCAGCTCCCCGGCAGCGCCAGCATCTGGTCGAGCGCCACCCGGGCCCAGTGCGCGTCGTCGGCGTCGACCACGATCCGGTTCACCATCCGGCCCGCCACCAGCGACTCCATCGCCCACACCAGGTGCGGGAGGTCGATCCGGTTCATGGTGGAGCAGAAGCACACCGTCTTGTCCAGGTAGTGGACCTGAAGATCGGGGTGCTCGCGCGCCACGCGGCGCACCAGGTTGAGCTCGGTACCCACGGCCCACGACGAGCCGGGCTCGGCCGCGTCCAGCATCTTGATGATGTACTCCGTGGAGCCCACGTAGTCGGCCGCCGTGACCACCTCGTGCCTGCATTCGGGGTGCACCAGCACGTTCACGTCCGGCACCTGCGCCCGGATGTCCGTGACGTTCTGCTCCGAGAACCGTCCGTGCACCGAGCAGTGGCCGCGCCACAGGATCATCCGGGCGTCCGCCAGCTCCTGGGCGGTCAGGCCGCCGTCGGGCTTGCGCGGGTCGAAGACGACGCAGTCGTCCAGCGACAGGCCCAGCTTCTGCACCGCGGTGTTGCGACCGAGGTGCTGGTCCGGCAGGAACAGCACCTTGCCCGTGCCCTCCACGCCTCTGGTGCCGCCCACCTGATCGAACGCCCAGCGCAGCGCCACCTCGGCGTTCGACGACGTGCACACCGTGCCGCCGTGGCGCCCGGTGAACGCCTTGATCGCGGCCGAGGAGTTCATGTACGTGACGGGGATCGTGTCCCCGGCCACGCCGAGGTCCTGCAGCACGGCCCAGGCCTCCTCGACCTGGCCGATCTCCGCCATGTCCGCCATGGAGCAGCCCGCCGCCAGATCCGGCAGCACGACCTGCTGCGCGTCCGACGTGAGGATGTCCGCGCTCTCGGCCATGAAGTGCACGCCGCAGAACACGATGTACTCGGCCTCGGGGCGGGCCGCCGCCTCGCGCGCCAGCTTGAAGGAGTCGCCGGTGACGTCGGCGAAGTCGATGACCTCGTCGCGCTGGTAGTGGTGACCCAGGACGAATGCCTTCTCGCCGAGGGCCGCACGCGCCGCGCGGGCGCGCTCGACGAGATCGGGGTCGCTCGGCGCCGGCAGGTCGCCGGGACACTCGACACCACGCTCCGAGCTCAGGTCGCGCCCCTGCCCCAGCAGCAGGAGCGGGGAGGGCGCGGGCTCGCGGAAGTTCTCCAGCAGGGTGCTCACGAAACCATGGTGACACACCCCGTCACCACGCCCGGGTCCCGATCCACAGGCCCGGCGCGGAGCGTTAACCTCGGGCCATGCGTGTGGTCGTGGTGGCACAGGACGAGGTCGCGGCGCGCCGGCTCGCGTCGGCGTGGCGCGCCGCTGCGCCCGGCGTCGACGCCGAACCGTACGGCGTCGGCGGCGCGCCGCCGGCCTCGCCCGCGGCAGCCACCTCCGGCGGCGCGCCGCTCGCCGGTGGCTCCGCGTCCGACGGAAGCCCGGAATCGTCCGGCTCCCGAACCGGCGACGAGGCCGCCGGCACCACGGCGCCCGCCCCGAGGCCCGTCGTCGTCGCCGGCACCCGCCTGACCGTCGGCGCCCCGCCCCCGGAGTCACCCGGCCCACCCGCGCCCCGCTCCGCGCTCCCGGCCGCCGAGGCCGGCGCCCTCTCGGCGGCCGTCGGAGCATCCGACGTCGCCGCCGCCTGGGTCGACGTGCTCGACGCCGGAACGCTGCGCGCCGGCCCGGTCGCGGAGGCCGCCGCGGCCGCGGCGCCCCATGCCGTACCGGTCGTGGCGCTCGCCGGCCGGGTCGAGGTGAGCCGGCGCGAACTCGCCGCGGCGGGCGTCAGCGGCGCCCACGAGGTGCACGACGCCGACGTCGCCCGGGTCGCCCGGTCGTGGACGCCGGGCTGGGCGTGACTCCCGTCACGGAGCCATCGCGGATGCGGGCGTAGGATCGGGAACAGAACGTGACGGGCCGGTGTTACGAGCCCCCGAGAAGACCGCCAAGGCAGCGCACATGCGCGCCAGAGCAGGAGCTGGAGCAGAGATGACCGAGACCGCCTCCGAAATCGCCACCCACGGCGTGAACCTCACCGACGTCGCGGCCGACAAGGTACGCAGCCTGCTCGAGCAGGAGGGGCGCGACGACCTGCGCCTCCGTGTGGCGGTGCAGCCCGGTGGCTGCTCCGGCCTGATCTACCAGCTGTACTTCGACGAGCGCCTGCTCGAGGCGGACGCGCTGCGCGACTTCGGCGGCGTCGAGGTCGTGGTCGACAAGATGAGCGTCCCCTACCTCGAGGGCGCCACCATCGACTTCGCGGACACCATCGAGAAGCAGGGCTTCACGATCGACAACCCGAACGCCGGCAGCGCCTGCGCCTGCGGCGGCTCGTTCAGCTGATCTCCCCGACGACGGCGGTCGCCGGTCCTCGTACGGACCGGGCGGCCGCCGTCGTCGTCCGTTCACCGACCGCATCGGATCGGTGACCGCGGGCAGGAGGGAGGATGGGCCGTATGGAGAGTTCCCCGCCACGCCGTGTCCACCTCGACAACGGGGGCCGGGCGCCCTGGCACCCGCTCGCGCGTGAGGCGTTCCTCCAGGCGCTCGACGACGGCTGGGCCGACCCCCGGCGCCTGCACGCCGAGGGCCGCCGGGCGGCGCGGCTCGTCGACGGCGCCCGCGAGGCGGTGGCCGCCGTGCTCGGGGCGCGCACCGAGGAGGTCCGGTTCACGCACAGCCACACCGCCGCACTGCACCGCGCGGTCCTGGCGGGCGCGGCGGGCCGGCGTCGCGCGGGCGACCGGGTCGTCGTCGGCGCGACCGAACGAGCGGCGGTGCTGCACGCCGCCGACGCGGCGGGGAGGCGCGAGACGATCCCCGTGGACCGCCTCGGCCGCGGGGACGCGGGCGCCTTCGCCGCCGCGGTGGCGGGACCCGGCGTCGCCCTGGCGGCCCTCCAGCACGCGAACGGGGAGGTCGGCACGCTGCAGCCCGTGGAGCAGGTGCACGACGCCGCCCGTGCGGCCGGCGTTCCCCTGCTGGTCGACGCCGGGGCGAGCCTCGGTCACGCGCGCGTCCCGGAGACCTGGGACCTCCTCGCGGCGGATCCGGCCGACTGGGGCGGCCCGTCCGGCGTCGGCGTACTGGCCGCGCGTGGACGGGTGCGGCTGCCCGACGTCGGGCCCGAGGACGCCGAGCCGTGGGCGCCCGGCGGGGTGAGCGTGCCGCTCGCCTTCGCGTCGGCCGTCGCGCTGGAGTCCGTCCAGGCCGACCTCGACGCCGCGGGCGCGCGTCGGCGTGAGCTGGTGGACCGGATCCGCGCCGTGGTTGCCGGCGTGCCCGATGTGGAGGTCGTCGGCGATCCGGAGAACCGGCTCCCGCACGTCGTCACCTTCTCGTTCCTCTACGTCGACGGCGAGGCGCTCGTCACGGAGCTGGACCGGCAGGGGTTCGCCGTCGGCTCCGGCTCCGCCTGCACGGCGAGCACGCTCGAACCGTCGCACGTGCTCGCGGCGATGGGCGTGCTCACGCACGGCAACGTGCGGATCGCGCTCGACCGGACCACATCGGCCGAGGACGTCGAGCGATTCCTCGCGGTGCTGCCGCCGGCCGTCGAGCGCGTGCGGGACGCGCTGGGGGTGCGGGGGCTGTGACCGAGACGGTCGACGCGCGAGGGCTGCGCTGCCCCCTGCCCGTCATCCGGCTGGCCGCCCGGGCGAAGGAGCTCCCGGGTGGGGCGGAGATCTCCGTGCTCGCGACCGACCCGGCCGCGCAGCACGACGTGCCCGCCTGGGCCCGCATGCGGGGCCACGAGACGGTCTCCGCCACGGAGTCCGACGGGGTCTGGACGCTCACCGTCCGGCTGCGGCGCGGCATTCCGACGTGACGTTCTGACACGTGAAGCATGTGTGTCCGAACAGCGAGGACGAAGGACGCCGAGTGCGTGACTCGTCACACTTGCCCCGGGCTCTGTGGGTCATCGCGACCACTCCCGGCGCGCTAGGCTGCCACCTATCAGATGGTTCTGCGTGGAGCCCGGGTGCACGTCGTGGTCGTGCGCCGGTACGCACCGCCGGACGAGACGTGAAAGGCCACCCTTGCACTCGAAGCCCTCGACCCGCACCAAGCGGGCCGCTCTGCGTGCGTCGGCGCTCGCCGTCGTCGTCGCGGGGCTGGCCACCGGTTGCGCCAGTGAAACCGTCCAGCGCGGTTATCTCCCCGGCTATGAGAACGGGGAGGTGACGAACCAGACCGCCGACATCACCCAGTTGTGGGTGGGGTCGTGGGTGGCCGCGCTCGCCGTCGGCGTGATCACGTGGGGCCTGATCTTGTGGTGCGTCGCCGCCTACCGCAAGCGCCGGGACGACCACCGGCTGCCCGTGCAGACCCGGTACCACATGCCGCTCGAGATCATGTACACCGTGCTGCCGACGCTGATGGTCCTGGCGTTGTTCTGGCACACGGACCGCGTGATGACCGAGATCATCGAGCCCGAGGCCGAGGCCGAGGTGCACATCGGCGTCATCGGCAAGCAGTGGAGCTGGGACTTCAACTACCTGGACGAGGGCGTCTACGAGTACGGCGAGCACGAGGCCGACCCGGGCGGCGTGACCGAGGACAAGCTGGTCGACGGCGAGCCCGGCACGGACGTCGACGCGCCCACGCTGTACCTGCCCGTGGACAGGACCGTCGAGTTCCAGCTCGACTCGCGGGACGTGAACCACTCCTTCTGGATCCCCGCGTTCCTCTACAAGGAGGACATGATCCCGCACCGCACCAACTACTACCAGGTGACCCCTACGCGCGAGGGCACGTACGCCGGCAAGTGCGCAGAGCTCTGCGGCGAGTTCCACTCGGGCATGCTCTTCAACGTCAAGGTCGTCTCCCAGGAGGAGTTCGACGCGCACATGGAAGAACTGCGTGCCGCGGGTCAGGTCGGCGAGCTCGGCCTCGACCTCGTCCGCGAGCAGGGTCCCATCGACGCCGAGGAGGCTGAGCACTGATGGCCACCGCAACCCACGCGGACGCGGTCCGCGGCTTGCGCGAGGACCGGCAGTCCTTCGGCAAGGTCGTGGTCAGCTGGATCACGTCCACCGACCACAAGACGATCGGGTACATGTACCTGATCACGTCGTTCCTGTTCTTCTGCATCGGCGGTCTGATGGCACTCGTCATCCGCGCCGAGCTGTACGAACCGGGAATCCAGCTGGTGCAGAGCAAGGAGCAGTACAACCAGCTCTTCACCATGCACGGCACGATCATGCTGCTGCTGTTCGCCACCCCGCTGTTCGCGGGCTTCGCGAACGTCATCATGCCGCTGCAGATCGGTGCGCCCGACGTCGCGTTCCCGCGGCTGAACATGTTCGCCTACTGGCTGTTCCTGTTCGGCGGCATCATCACCTCGGCCGGGTTCTTCACCCCGCAGGGCGCCGCCTCGTTCGGCTGGTTCGCCTACGCGCCGCTGTCGTCGACGACGTTCAGTCCGGGGTTGGGTGGAGACCTGTGGGTGTTCGGCCTCGCGCTGGCCGGCTTCGGCACCATCCTCGGTGCGGTCAACTTCATCACGACGATCATCACGATGCGGGCGCCGGGCATGACCATGTTCCGGATGCCGATCTTCACCTGGAACACGCTGATCACCAGCCTCCTGGTGCTGATGGCGTTCCCGCCGCTGGCCGCGGCGCTGTTCGCCCTCGGGGCCGACCGCCGGCTCGGCGCGCAGGTGTTCAACCCGGAGAACGGCGGAGCGCTGCTGTGGCAGCACCTGTTCTGGTTCTTCGGCCACCCCGAGGTGTACATCATCGCCCTGCCGTTCTTCGGCATCGTCTCGGAGATCCTCCCGGTCTTCTCCCGCAAGCCGATCTTCGGCTACGTCGGCCTGGTGTACGCGACCATCGCGATCGCCGCGCTGTCGGTGACGGTCTGGGCGCACCACATGTACGTGACCGGCGCGGTCCTGCTGCCGTTCTTCGCGTTCATGACGATGCTCATCGCCATCCCGACCGGCGTGAAGTTCTTCAACTGGATCGGCACGATGTGGCGAGGAAAACTCACGTTCGAGACACCGATGCTGTGGAGCATCGG
>NZ_JADBGR010000093.1 GCF_014892515.1 Myceligenerans pegani | reverse complement strand
CGGTCGGCCTGGGTTGCCTCAGTTGGTCAGCAAGGAGACTCCCGCGGCCGACAGGGCCTCGCCCACCGGCTGGAAGTACGTGGTGCCGCCGGACGAGCAGTTGCCCGAACCGCCCGACGTCATCCCCTGGGCCGAGTTGCCCGCCAGCAGGGAGCCGCCCGAGTCACCCGGCTCCGCGCACACGCTGGTCCGGATCAGCCCGTGCACCGAGCCCTGCGCGTAGTTCACCGTGGCGTTCAGCGCCTGGACGGTGCCGCAGTGCCAGCCCGTCGTCGACCCCGACCGGCAGACCGTCGTACCGACCGGAGCCACCGAGTGGCCCGTCACGGCGTACGTGTTGCCGTCGTAGCCGTTGACGCCGGGAACCAGGTTGTTCCCCGACGCCACCGCGACGTACCCGTAGTCGTCGCCCGGGAAGCTCGACGTCCGGAACGTGCCCGACGGCGACGTCGTGCTCGCCCCGACGTTCCCGCAGTGTCCCGCGGTCACGAAGCCACCCGTCGCGGCAAACCCGACCGAGCAGCGCGACGTGCCGTTGATGTAGTACGCGTTGCCGCCGACGACGTCGATGAGCGTGCGCGGCTGCTCGTCGGTGACCCGATAGGTCACGGCGTCGGCCGGGATGCCGGCCTTCCGGATCGCCTTGGCCGCCTTGGCCTTGGCGCCCTCGTGCACGCCGACCACGATCGTGTTGGCCGCCACGTCCACGGAGTACGACGGCACGCCGTCGACACCGGCGAGCACCTCGTCCAGGTCGGCGGTCCACGCGTCCAGGGCGTCGAGCGAGTGGTCGACGACGACGGCCTCGGCGCCGGACCTCTCGACCGCGGCCGCCTCCGCGGCATCGGTCACGGCGACGGTCAGGTTCTCGGAGTTCTCGACCCAGGAGCCGGCGTAGGACTCGCCCAGGGACTCGGTCAGGTTCTCGGTCACCTCGGTGATCCGCGCCTGGGTCTCGAGGAGGTCGACCGCCTCGGCGGTCTCCAGGCCCAGGTCGCGCTCGAGGGCGTCGAGCATGCCGGGCGCGTACGCCGATGCCGCCTCGGACTCGGGCGCGGCCATCGCGGCGCCCGCGGTCCAGGCACCTCCGACGACCGTGAGTGCGGCGGTGGCCGCGACGAGGGCGTGCCCGTGTGTTCGTCTCATCTCAAGCTACTCCTTGGATGGGGGATGGGTTTGATTTTTCACCCGCGCCCCTACGCTATGGCGAGACCTGACGAAGGCACAGATAGCACCCGAGTCATACTCGACCGATATGTCTGCGACCGATTTCACCCGGCGCGGACGGGATTCGCACGGTCCGGGCCTCCTGTACCGCCCGGCGAGCCAGGTATCCTCGCCAATCATGGCGACACGGCGTAAGCGCTCGCGAGGCGGTCGGTCCGGCGCACGCGCCGGCGGCCCGCCCACCAGCAATGCCCTGGAGTGGGCCGAGCGCCTCGCCCGGGGCGAGGAGCCGCCCCAGCCGACCGCCCTGGAGTGGGCCGAGAGCCTCGCGAAGGCGAAGGATCAGCAGGAGCCGGCGGCGTCGTCGAGCCCCTGGACGGCAACTCCGGCGGAACCCGGCGCCGGCGCTGCCTCGCCTTCCCCGTTCGGCCCCGCGGCTGCCGACGCCGGCCCGTCGCACGACCCCGCAACCGCGGCCGCGAGCCCGTCCCCGTTCGCTCCCGCCGCCACCGATACCGGCCCGTCGCACGACGCCGGGGCCGCCGGCCCCGCCTCGCCCTTCGGTACCGCGGCTCACGCGGACCCGAGTACGGCCGCGGAGGACGACACCGCGCCCGGCTGGGGACCGGTGAAGTCCGAGCCTCCGGCCCGCCGCAGCCGCCGGGCACGAGGCGGTCTGGGCGCGGACGCCAAGGATTCCCGGAGGTCGCGGGCCGGCAGGTCCGACAGTGCCGTACGCCGGCGCGGAGCGGAGTCGTCGCTCCGGAGCGGCCGCGACTCGGCGCGCGGTCCCGAACCGGTGGGCCCCGGTGCCGCGACCGGTCCGATGGACTCGCTCCCCGACGCGCCCGGTCCGTTCGGCGGTGGCGATCCGGAGGCCGGGACGCCCATTGGCGCTTCGCCGCCCGGCGTGGCGCAGGATCCCGCTCCCGCGATCGACAAGCCGGCGGCCCCGGTGCGGAGTCGCCGGGCCGCGCGTGCCGGGGCGGATTCTGCCGGGGGCCGCGCCGCGCGCCGGTCGACCTCGGGGACGCCCGGGCGCAGGTCCGCTGCCGCTGCGGCCGGTGAGGCCGGTGCGCCTGGCGGATCCGCCGCGCTCGGTGGGGCCGTCACACCCGGTGAGTCCGTCACGCCCGGTGAGTCCGTCACGCCCGGTGGGTCCGGCGCGCTCGGTGGTCCCGTCACACCCGGCGGGCGGGAGAAGCGCGGCGGCAGGGCCGGGGCTCGCCCCCGGGGCCGCTCGGTCACGGCGGGATCGGCGAAGCCGTCCGGCAGGAGGCTGTCCGGCAAGCGGGTGCGTCGCATCCTGGCCAAGGGGTTGCCGAAAGCCGCCGACAGGCCCACCGTGCTGATCGTGGCCGCGGTGGTGGCCGTCGTTCTGGGGCTCGGCGTCGGCTGGACCACCA
This sequence comes from Myceligenerans pegani, assembly GCF_014892515.1. GTDB lineage: Bacteria > Actinomycetota > Actinomycetes > Actinomycetales > Cellulomonadaceae > Myceligenerans > Myceligenerans pegani. The sequence goes on along the minus strand of NZ_JADBGR010000093.1, from coordinate 81,687 downwards.
ACTACTTCGATTCCGGGAAGAACCTCGCGGCGGCGACCCCGCAGCAGTGCGCGGCCGCGCAGACCGCCTGGACGAAGGCGGCCAACGCGCAGACGGGGATCTCCGAGGACGAGCCGGCGTCCGTGCGCGCCGGTTTCATCGAGGCGCGGGACGCGATGGCCTCGGTCGACGTCCCCGAGGGCATCGCCGACGACTGGGCTGCCGCCCACGCGTTCTACGCCACCGTCGCCGACGCCCTCGAGGCGGAGAAGGCCGGTGACGCCGAGGGGATCGCGGAGGCCGCCCAGATCGCCTCCACCAAGGTCGACACCGACGACATGATCGCGACCAGCAAGCGCATCACGCGATATGTGAACGCCAACTGCAACGCCTGACGAAGGGCACCGCCCCGGCCGGGAGCGCCGCCCGACGCGCGCGCCGTCCGGGCGAACTCGCCGCCCTGGGTATGTGTGCCGCCCTGGGCATCGTGCCGCGCCAGGCGGGCGTGCCGCCCCGGGCGGGTCCGTCACCCGATGTTCGGATGGCGCTCCAACCACAGGCCGTACTGCGGGCTCCGCGCCACGGCGTCCCGGTGAGCACGGAACGCGGCGTCCTCGATCAGCTCCGTGTCGAGCAGTCCGCGCACGTCGCGGCGCCACCCGAGGTAGTGGGTGCGGCGCAGCGGCGCCCCGGTGAGCGGCACCGCCCGCACCCCGGGCGGGTCGGGCTGTCCCGGCTCCACGAGTGCGACCGCGCGACCGGTCCGGACCTGGTCGACGGCCGTGGTCCAGTCGGCCTCGCCGACCGCGCTCGGGGCGAAACCCGCGCGCACGCAGGCCGACACGAAGCAGGATTCGAGGCAGCTGTGATCGGGCACGCTGAGCCACTGCTCCTCCGCCAGTTCGGCGAGCGTGACCTCGGGTTTGTCGGCGTACTCGTGCCTCTCGTGCAGCAGGACGAACAGCGGATCGGTGCTCACCCGCGTCCATGTCACCGATTCGGAGGCCGGAGGTGGTGCGTCGGAGCACATCCCCGTGACGGCGAGCTCGATCGTGCCGCACGCGAGGGCGCCGCTGAGATCGCCACCGCCCCGGGGGAGCACGGTGGTGACCTCGGCGCCGGGCAAGGCCGAGTGCAGCCGGTTGACGAAGAGCCCGCCGAGCCCGCTGCCGGCGACACCGACCCGCAGCGCGCCGGGATCATTATCCGAGGAGTTGACCAGTCGTTGAACATCGTCGGTGAGCGTGGCCATGGCGGGCAGCAGGACGCGGGCATGGCGCAGTACCAGGTCGCCGAGCTCGGTCGAGCGCGCGCCGTTGCGGTCACGCACGAAGACGCTCCCGCCCAAAGCACGGTCGATGCGGTTCAGCTGCGCCGTCAGAGCCGGCTGCGCGATGCCAAGGACAGCGGCGGCCTTGGTCACGCTCCCGGACTCGGCGACGGCGACCACCATCCGCAGGTGGCGCAAGTCGAGTTCCACGGGATGGAAAATAATCGTCAATACCAGCCCCTGTCTTGTGACTGGAGTCAATTGGCGGATGCCCGCCACCCGCCGTTACACGCCGGAAACAGACCCCACTCCGGGTGAAACCGAGTGTCGACGATGACGGCCGTTCACCCCGGCTTCACGCGTCGGCGTTCGCCGCCGGGACGAGGAAGCCGTCCAGGACGAGACCGCGCACGGCGGGAAGCAGCTCGGCCCTGAGATCGTCCGCCGGGACCTCGAAGAGCGCCGCCAGCGCGCCGATAATCTGGCCGACGGTCAGCTCTCCGTCACACGCTCCGGCGAGCGCGGCGAGCGGCGACGACGCCTGCACGCCTCGGCCCAGCCCGTCGCCCTGCCGCAGGATCACGATGTTCGGATCGGCCGATCCAGGTGTCAGATACCTTTCCTCCGTGACATCCGCGGCCGAAACGAGGCGGGTTACCGCCACATCGTCGTCACTGCGCGCGGCGAGCCATGCATGCGCGGCGAGCACCGCGCCGAGGTGATCCCCCAGCGGCTGCCGCACCGATCCGCCGTGTTCCTCCAGGCGGCGCAGCCTTTCCCGGCCACCGCGGACGACGTCGTCGGCCTCCGTCGACCCACTGTCCGCGGAGATGCCGGCCTCGCTCGGCCGGTCGGCCGCGACGCCGTCGGCGCCGTCCGGCCCGTCGCCCGCGTCGCGAGCGACGGCGCCGGGACGCCGCAGCGTCACGATCCCGAAACCTACGGCCTCGACCTCGCGGGACGCGAAGTCGTCGAGCCACGCCTCGTACGCGGCCGCCCAGACCTCGGGCTCGCGATCCGGGGTGGTACCGCCGTCCCGGATCCAGGTCTCCGCGTACTCGGCGGGATCGAGGACCTCGCGCTGGATCACCCAGCCGTCCAGCCCGTACCGCCCGTACGCCTCGTCCAGCCACGCGCCGACGCGTTCCTCCCATTCCTGGCCGCGCCGGTGCTCCCAGTTCACGAGCAGTTGCGCGACGCCGCCCGGCGCCAGTACCCGGCCGATGCCCGTGACCAGGTCGCGGACCAGGTCGTCGCCGGCCCGGCCGCCGTCGCGGTACTCGTAGTCCCCGAGCGCCTCCCGCACCGCCGCGCCGGCGGGACCGGTGTGCGGCGTGATGACGAACGGCGGGTTCGACACCACCAGGTCGAACTGCTCGCCCTCGACGGGCTCGAGCATGGAGCCGTGTCGCAGGTCAAGATGCCCGGTGCCACCGGGCATACCACCCGGCACACCCTCGCCGACCGCGGGGCGGCCGTCGACCGCGGGGCCACCGTCAGGCGCACGGCCGGCGTCGGACCCACCACCGGGCGCGCCCCCACCGAGCGCACCGCGGTCGCCGGGCGCACTGTCGTCGTCGAGGTTGAGGGCCGCGTTGAACGCCGTGTACGCGAGGGCGCGGCGCGAGATGTCGGTGGCGACGACCACGCCCGCGTGCCGCGCGGCGTGCAGGGCCTGGATCCCGCAGCCGGTGCCGAGGTCCAGCGCGCGGGCGACGGGCTTGCGCGTGGTGACCTGTGCGAGCGTGAGGGAGGCACCACCGGCACCGAGCACGTGGTCGGCGGAGAGCCGGGAGCCGGTCGCCAGTTCGCCCAGGTCGGAGGCCAGCCACCAGCGCACGTCGCCCGACGCGTCGGTGGCGACGTAGGGGCGCAGATCGACGGCGGCGCGGACGTCGTCGTCGGGCTCCTGGCCGGCGGAACGGACCAGGCCGAGGCGCTCCGCGCCGGAGGTGCCGGTGGCGGGCAGGGCGCGGTCGAGCCCGGCCCGCGGGACCACGCCGCCGAGCAGGAAGAGCGAGACGAGTGTGGCGCGCGGGTCCCTGGTGGCGGCGGGCTGGACGACCCGGCGCGCGGGCAGCACCTGCTCGCGATGCAGCGCCGCCGCGGCCACGGGCCCGAGCAGGTCCTCGACACCGTCGACGTGGTAGTCGGCCGCGTCGAGGTCACCGCGCAGGGCACGGATCAACGAGACATCGAGGTTCGGAGCGGAGGACGGGGTCACCAGGGGCGAGACGGACACACCGCCATCTTCCCGTACGCCGCCCGCACCCCCCACCGGAAACCGAACCACCGCAACCTGCGCCGGCTCTCCCCGCCGTCGCCCGACGGCCGGGCCCGACGGCGCCGCTGCTGGATTCGGTTCAGCAGGGCCGGACAGACCTTTGAGGGCCGAGTAAATGGATTTGATCCCTTACTGCACGAGGCTCAGTACGAGGCCGAGCCCCGAGCCGAAAGCCCGCGGACAGCGATCGGTCCTTCGGTGGGTGATCGGCAGATCGAACTGCTGATCACCCACCGAAGGACCGATCAAGGTTCCGGGCGGTCATCGGATGACCGACCACGGCCGCCGGCCGGCGGTCAGACCACCGCCGGCGCCTTCTCCTCGCTCTCCTCCGACGCGCCGTTCTCGCGGTTCGCGCGGATCTTCGTCCAGGCGACCGCGCCGAGCGCGATGGCCGCCGCGACCAGCGCGATGCCGATGCGCAGGGCGTGGTTCGCGTCGGCCGGGATCGACATCGCCACGACCGCGGGCGCGATCAGCAGCGCCACCAGGTTCATCACCTTGATGAGCGGGTTGATCGCCGGGCCGGCCGTGTCCTTGAACGGGTCGCCCACGGTGTCGCCGATGATGGTCGCCTCGTGCGCCTCGGAGCCCTTCCCGCCGTAGTTGCCGTCCTCCACGATCTTCTTCGCGTTGTCCCAGGCGCCGCCCGAGTTCGCCAGGAAGATCGCCATGAGCACGCCCGCGCCGATGGCACCACCGAGGAAGCCGGCCAGCGGGCCGACGCCGAGGCCGAAGCCCACCGCGATCGGGGCGAAGGCCGCGAGGAGGCCCGGCGTGGCGAGTTCACGCAGCGAGTCCTTGGTGCAGATGTCGACCACGCGACCGTACTCCGGACGCTCGTCGTACGTCATGATGCCCGGGTGCTCGCGGAACTGGCGCCGCACCTCGAACACGATCGCCCCGGCCGCCCGCGTCACCGCGTCGATCGCGAGGCCCGAGAACAGGAAAACGGTCGCACCGCCGAGGATCACGCCCACGAGGGTGACCGGGCTGACGATTTCGTAGCTGAGCATGGCCGCGACCAGGCCCCGGCCCTGCTCCTCCACGTCCCCCAGCGCATGCGTCACCGCGTCCGCGTACGAGCCGAACAGCGCCGTCGCCGCCAGCACGGCCGTCGCGATGGCGATGCCCTTCGTGATGGCCTTGGTGGTGTTCCCGACGGCGTCCAGGTCGGTGAGGATCTGCGCGCCGTTCTCGTCCACGTCGCCGGACATCTCGGCGATGCCCTGCGCGTTGTCACTGACCGGACCGAAGGTGTCCATCGCGACGATGACGCCCACCGTGGTGAGCAGGCCGCAGCCCGCCAGCGCCACGAGGAACAGCGCGAGCCACACCGACCCGCCGGCCAGCAGGAACACGGCGCAGATCGCGGCGGCGATCGTGCCGGCCGTGAAGACGGCCGACTCGAAGCCCACGCCGATGCCCGCGAGCACCACGGTCGCCGCGCCGGTTCGCGAGGTGGCCGCCACATGCGCGGTCGGCTTCTTGTTCGTGTCCGTGAAGTAGCCGGTGAGCCACAGGATCACGCCCGCCAGGACCACGCCGACCAGCACGGCCACGGAGGCGACGACCCGCGGGTCGATCCCGCTGACATCACCGAGGTCGGCGGTGCCGTTCAGCTGCGCGAAGGAGCCCGGCAGGTAGACGAACGCCGCGATGCCCGCCAGCACCGCGCCCACGAGCGCGGAGACATAGAAGCCCCGGTTGATGGCCGTCAGCCCGCTCTCCGAACCGCGCACGCGAGTGATGAACACGCCCAGGAGGGCGACGAACGCGCCGATCGCGGTGACGATCAGCGGGAACACGAGGCCCTGCTCGCCCATCGCGGCCTTGCCCAGGATCAGGGCGGCCACGAGCGTCACGGCGTACGACTCGAAGAGGTCGGCCGCCATCCCGGCGCAGTCGCCGACGTTGTCGCCCACGTTGTCCGCGATCGTGGCCGCGTTGCGCGGATCGTCCTCGGGAATGCCCTGCTCGACCTTTCCGACCAGGTCGGCACCGACGTCCGCCGCCTTGGTGAAGATTCCGCCACCGACCCGCATGAACATCGCGAGGAGCGCCGCGCCGAAGCCGAAGCCCTCGAGGACGCCGGGCGCCTGCTCGCGGTAGACGATGACGACGAGCGCGGCTCCGAGGAGGCCGAGGCCGACCACCGACATGCCGACGACGCCGCCCGTGCGGAACGCGATGCGGGCGCCCTCGGCGCGGCCACCGGGACGGGTCGCGGCGGAGGCGACGCGCACGTTCGCCCGCACCGCCAGCCACATGCCGAGGTAACCGATCGCGGCGGAGAACCCGGCGCCGAAGAGGAACGCGACGGACCTGCCGACGCGCACCCCGCTCTCCCCGGGGAGCAGGAACAGCAGCGCGAACACGACCACCGCGAACAGGGCGAGCGTGCGGAACTGACGATTGAGGTAGGCCGAGGCGCCCTCCTGCACCCCTTGTGCGATGTCCTGCATCTTCGGGGTGCCTTCAGGAGCGGCGAGCACCTGCCGGCGCAGGATGAAGGCGCAGACGAGCGCGCCCAGGGCGATGAGGGCGATCACCGCGACAACGGTGATGCTGGTGGAGCCGAGTGTGAGCATCCGTCCTCCTCGACGGGGGATTCCATGAACGGGTCATGACCCTTGGTGGGTATGGAACGTCCCGCCGGCAACGTTGGCAGCGGGAATGCGCCGAGTGTACCTGCATGTGACACCGGTCACGAGCGGTGCGGGTCTGCGGCGGTCAGGAGCCGCTCGACATCGGTGAGGTCCGGGAGGACGACGTCGGCACCCGCGTCGCGGAGCGCCGCGGCCGACGTCCGCCCGGCGGCCACGCCCACGACGCGCGCCCCGCCCTCGACGCCGGTCCGCACGTCCTCCAGGGAATCGCCCACGATCACGGTGTTCTCCCGTGTGAAACGTTCGCCGTAGCGCTCGCCCGCCCGCTTCTGGGCGATCGCGACGAGGGCGGGCCGGTGCTCGTCGTCCGACGCGTACGCGCCGACATCGGGATCGATGTACCGGTCGAGCTCGAACACCCGCAGCTTGAGGCGGGCGTTCGGCTCGAGGTTCCCCGTGACGACGGCCGGGACGAACCGGCCGTCGGCCGCGACGGCGGTGACGGCCGCCCGCGCGCCGGGCATGAGGACGCCGTCGCGTCGTACGTCGTCCTCATGCGCCGCCAGGCACTCCGGCACCATCGTCAGCATCCGCGGCAGCAGGCGCTCGGCGTCGTCCTCGGACACGCCGTTGTCGAGCAGCAGCCCACGGACGGCGCGCGGCATGGTCATTCCCGTGCCGCGCGCCGGGAAGCGGCTCGCGGGGCGTCCGACGACCTTCTCGAACGCCTCGCGATACGCCGTCCGGTCCACCTCGCCCACGTAGAGGAGGGTCCGGTCGATGTCCCACAGCAGCAGGATGGTGCCGTGTTCCCCGCGTGCGGTGGAGCTCATCTCACCTCACACGAGAGCGGCGATCCGCTCGGTCAGGTGGCGTGCTCCCGCGTGCGACCGCCCGCGGGTGGTGCGCCGCGCGGCGGTACGCACGTCGCCGGCCACGTCGGTGAGGTGCTTGCGCAGCCGCGCCGACTGCACACGCTCGGCCAGCGTCACCACCTCGCCGCCGGTCGCGCAGGCCGCGTCGAGATCCCCCGCACGGGCGTACGCCTGGGCCGACCTGGACAGGAACAGGCCCCGGGTGCGCTGCTCGGCGGGGTTCAGCCCGTCGGCCGCGCGGCCGAACGACTGGACGGCCGCGGCGGTGTCGCCCAGGGCCAGGCTGGCCGACGCCGTCTGGCCGTGGATCTCGCCCTCGTTCATCCAGTAGATCCAGTGCGGGTCGTCCTTGCCCGGACCCTTCATGCAGAGCTCGGCCGCAGTACCGAGCGCCCGCTTCACGGCCTCGCGCTCGCCGAGCAGCGCGTGCCCGCGGGCCTGCCGCGTGAGCAGCACGGCCTCCAGGTGGGGCACGTCGAAGCCGCGGACCTGCTGCCGGCCGGCCTGCGCCGCGACGATCGCGTCCCGCGGACGGTCGTTGGCGTAGGCGTGGATGGCCAGGTAGGACAGGGCCCCGGCACCGAGTCGGGCGTCCTGCGCCGTGTGCGCCGCACGGAGCGAGCCGAGCAGGTAGGCCTGCGCGGCCGCGTGCCGGTCGGCGTCGAACGCGTACCAGCCGGCCTGCGCCGCTGTGTCGGCGGCGACGCCCGCGAGCTTGCGCCCGACCGACTCGTCGAAGTTCCCGTGCTCCAGCGCCCGCAGCACGAGAGCGAGGTGGGCGCGGGCCATGTCCGCGACACTACCGCTGCCGGCGCCGGCGTCCATCATCCGCAGTTGGTCGGTGGTGCCCTGGAGGTGGTCGCACATCTGCTGCGTGACCCGTGCCCCGCCGACGGTCCGCCGCAGCAGCTCCGTCTCCTCCGTACCCCAGTGGTGCACGTAGGCGGCGAGCGTGAGGCCGCTGAGCATCGCCGAGTTCCCGGCGTTCGGCTCGGCGAACTGCGGCGCCGAACCGGAGTCCCCGACCGAGGTGTCGTGCCGGAGCGCGGCGCGCAGCGCGAGCGTCAGGCGGTCGTTGGTCCACGGCTCGACCGGGTCCAGCATCGGGTCGGTCAGGCTCGGCGCGACCTCGTTGTCGGCGTCGAGCCTCGCGGGGCTCTTGCGAACCGGCTCGCTCCGCTTCCTGCTCACGGCCCGCACCGGACCCGTGGCGGGCCTGCCGGCACCGGCGGCCCGGCCGCTCGTGGAGCGCTCGACGTCGGCGCCGTCGCCACGCGAGGCCCCGGGCAGCGGCAGCCGCACCAGGTCCACCGGCGTGCCCAGCCCGGAGAGGAACTGGACGACACGGGCGACATCGGTCAGCTTCCGGTCACCGCACTCGAGCATGGAGAGGTAGGACTGGCTCAGCCCGGTCAGGGCGGCGACGTCCTCCTGGCGCAGCGGGACGAGCTGGCGAACCATGCGGCTCACCTGGCCGAAGTCCCAGTCCTCGAGTGCGGAACGGACCCCGGGGTCGTCCCAGACGTGCGTCGGGACGGTCGGGAGCTCGACCACCGGGACACGCTCGGTGCGCCGGCAGGCAGCGCACTGCTCCTCGGAGTTGTATCGGCTCAACACGCAACCGCATCGAGCACACGTTCGTGACTTTCTGCTACTGGGCATTTCGCCAGCCTCCCCCTGTTGGCAACCCATGACGTTGTCGTTGTATGACCGACTTTCCCAGATGATTCGTCAAGTCGCTCTTCGACTGAGCAGATTACTTCCGTGATATCACCGTGAACGGATGCATGCATGACGAACAGGCCAAGAATTCACCCGCTCCGGGAAGGACATTTCGACCCGTCGTCGCAGGCCAGCGTGCTGGACCGCCGCGCGGCGGGGCATTTGGCGCCAAACCGCGCGGCGGCTGTGGAAATCGCTGGCGTCAGCCCGCCAGGACCGCGGTCATGGCTCGAGACAGGTACCAGGGGTCGACCACCGCGGTCATCTCGCGCGCCGAGTGCATCGACAGGAGGGCGACGCCGACGTCGACCGTCCGGATGCCGAGCCGCGTCGCGCTGATCGGACCGATCGTCGACCCGCACGGAACGTCGTTGTGCGACACGAATTCCTGGCTCGGCACCCCGGCCGCCGCGCACGCCGCGTTCCAGGCGGCCGCGCCGTGCGCGTCGGTCGCGTAGCGCTGGTTGGCGTTGATCTTCAGGATCGGGCCGCCGCCCGCGACCGGGCGGTTCGCCGGATCGTGCCGCTCCGGGTAGTTGGGGTGCACCGCGTGCCCGACGTCGGACGACACGTGGAGCGACGCCGCGAACGACCGCGCGCGGTCCTCCGCCGACGTGCCGAGCGCGGCCTGGATCCGCCCCAGCACGTCCTCCAGGAAGGGCCCGGCCGCACCCGACCGCGACGCCGATCCGATCTCCTCGTGGTCGAACGCCGCGAGCACGGCGATGTGCCCGTTCCCGGCGCGGGCGTTCGCCGCGCCGTTCGCGGCGGCACCCGACGACGGCGCCGCACCGCCCTTGCCCTTCTTCCCGCCGTTCACCCGGGCGAGCAGCGCGGTCAGCGCGGCATGCGTGGACAGCAGGTTGTCCAGGCGGCCCGAGGCGAACATGGACTGCCCCGCGCCGAAGGTGCGTGACGGCTGCGTGTCGGCGACCACGATGTCGTACCCGGCGATGGTGGCCGGATCCACCGCCTGCGGCGCCAGCTCCGCGAGCACGTCCGCGCCCGACAGGTCGCCCAGCCCCCACACCGGCTGGGTGTGGCGCTGCGCCTCGAGCTTGAGGCCGTCGTTCGCCCCGCGGTCCAGGTGGATCGAGAGCTGCGGGATGCGGAGCAGCGGCCCCGTCCGGACGAGGTGCTCGGTGCCTTCCGTCGTCACCACCCGGCCGGCGAGCTCGAGCTCCCGGTCCAGCCAGGAGTTGAGCAGTGGCCCGCCGTAGACCTCGACGCCGGCCTGCCACCAGCCGTGCGCGCCGGTGGTCGGCTTGGGCTTGAGCTTGAAGCCCGGCGAGTCGGTGTGGGCGCCGAGGATCGTGAAGGCGGCGTCGGGTCCGGCGTCGGCCGGGATCGCGAAGGCGATCACGGAACCGTCGCGGACGACGACGTACCGCCCGCCCGGCACCACGTGCCAGGCGTCGGTCTCGTCCAGGACGACGAAGCCCGCGATCCGGGCACGGCGCGTGACCTCCGCCGCCGCGTGGTAGGAGGAGGGCGACGCGGCCACGAAGGCGCCGAGGTCCTCGACGTGCTGCTTGGCGGCCTTCGGTGCGGGCTGACGGGGCGGGATCGACGGGGGCAGCGGCGGGCTCGGCACGGGCGGGTTCGAATTCTGAGGGCTCACCGGCACATTATGCGCATCGGAGGCACCCTCCCCGCCCGGACCCGGCGCCCGTCAGCCCGCCGCCGGGTCCGGTCCCAGGAAGGTGCGCCAGGTGCCGTCCGGCTCGATCGACATGCGCCAGCCGTAGTACGCGCCCCCGGCGGCGCGCCACGCGTCGGCCTGCTCCTGGGTGGCGAAACCCATCTCGACGGCGTAGTCCCAGGCGACCGGATCGTCCTGGTACTCGGGGGAGGCCACGGTCGGCCAGACGTAGTTGCCGGTGTCCGGATGGACGACGGCGGTCCCGCTCAGCAGGGTCGCGAGCTTCGCGTAGACGTCGTCCTCCCCCTCCGGGAGCGCGAACCGCTCTGCCACGGAGACCTCGGCGGCCCGGTGGAGCTGGGTGACACCGGGCTCCTCGACCAGCTCGAGCGCGTCCAGGTCACAGGCGAGGGCGGCGTCGACCAGCGCCCGGGCGGTCCGCGCGACCGGCTCGGGCTCGAACGAGAAGTCACTCGTGTCGTCGAGCCCGGCGGCCGAGCAGTCGCTCGGGCCGTCGCCCGGGTCCGCCTCACCGGATCCGCCCGTGTCACCGGATCCGCCCGTGTCACCGGAGCCCGTCCCGGCACCGGACCCGCTCGCGTCGCCGGACGACCCGGCTCCACCCGACGGCTCCTCGGTCCCGGCCGACGAGGTCCCTCCCGCGTCCCCGAACGGCGCCTCGTCCAGCCCGGCGATCGAGCCCCCGGCCAGCACCTCGACGATCACGGGCTCGCCCGAGACGTAGTCCGCGCCTCCTGCCGTGACGTCGGTCCACAGGATGGGGTACACCGTGTACTCGCCCGCGGGGAGCGGCTGCTCGTACGGCACGGGCTCGGAGGACGGGATGTCCTCGAACCCCTCGGGCGGCAGACACGTGTTGTCGGTGCGCAGGTAGTCCTCGGTCCGTCCCACCCCGGCGTCGTCGAACGCGACCTGAGGCGGTTCCGGATCGAAGTACGCGGAGAGGCTCGCGACCTCGCCGTCCCGGACCCACACGGTCCCGGGCGGGAACTCGAGGTACCCCGGGAAGTCCCGGGACTCGCCCTCGACCGTCAGGTCGAGCCACGGCAGGTCCTCACCCGCGTCGCGATCGACGTACAGCCCCTCGATCTCGATCGCGTAGCCGTCGGCGGACCGGGGGACCACGTCCTCGTCCGCACCGCAGGCGAGCGGGGTCCCCTCGTAGACGTCGGAGGGCAGGTACCCGTCCAGGATCGTGTCCTCCGCGGTCGGGCTCGGTTCCGCCGTGGCGGTGTCCGACGGCGTGGGGTCCGCCGGGAGCAGCGCGTCGCCGTCGAGCGGCACCAGCTGCGCGGCCCCCACGACGAGCCCGCCGACGACTGCGAACGCCGTGGCGCCGATCCCGCCGATCTTCGCGGCGCGGCGCCGGTGGACGCGGTCGCGGACGACGCCGAACTGCAGGTGCATCTCCTCCGCCTCTCCTCCGGGCATCGCGTCCGCCGCGCCGTGCAGCGCGCCGGCGAGGAAGTCCGCCTCGTCGCGTTCGGGCAGGTTGCTGTTCATCGGGCGGCCCTCCCTTCGGCCGGGTGGAAGTCGTCCGGGCGGAGCATGTCCCGGAGATGGTCGGTGGCGTCGGACAGATATCGCTTCACGGTGCCCTGGGCCGTGCCGAGTGCGTCGGCGATCTGCGGCACGGTGAGGTCGTCGAAGTAGCGCAGCACCACGCAGGCCCGCTGACGCGGGCCGAGCCGGGCGAGGGCGGACATGACGTCGACCCGGGCCGTCGCGGCCGCTTCCGCCGGGCGGCCGACGCCGTCGTCGGCCAGCAGGTGCTTGATGTCGTACCAGCGCTGCCGTTTGCGGTAGCCGTCGAGGTAGAGGGTGAGGATCGCGCGCCGTACGTACCCCTCGGTGTTGTCGAGCGGCGAGTCGTCCAGTGTGTGCACGCGCGATCCCTTCGTTCCCCCTGCCTGGCGCCCGCTGCGGCCGGCCGGCCCGCGGAGGCGGGAGAAGACCTTGACGAGCGCGTCCTGCACCAGGTCCTCCGCGAGCGCGCGGTCGCCGGAGAGCATGTAGGCGTAGCGGACCAGCGCGTTACCGCGCGTGGCCATCAGCTCGCCGAGCTCGTCCTCCCACGCCACGATGCGTCACCTCCGTGGATCCCTCCGGCCCGTCCGGCCGGACACACTGACCATGACGCGCGGCGTGCGGGGATCGTTGTATCGCACGTTCGCGGACGCGGGCCACGGGCCCGGATCGCGACGAGAGCGATCGACGCCGCGCCCGCCCTTCACACCCAGACCCGGACCGTCGCGAGGAGCGCTGTGATGATCCCTGGGTACCACTGACCGGGGTACCACTCAACAGGGAGGATGCTCGTGCACGTGCGATTTCTCGGGAAGGATCCCGCCTCGGAGCCCGAAGGCTCCCCGACGCTCTTCGCCACGGACCGTACCGATCGGGCGACGTACATCGTCCAGGGCTGGAAGGTACGGGACGCACAGGTCCGGCAGGAGGTGGGGGAGGTGCCGGAACACGAGGACATCGTGGAGGTGCCCGAGGAGGTGATCCTGATGTGGGCGAGACGGTACCACCAGGCCGTCAGCCATTAGTGTGGTTCATGCCCAGCTTGGGTATCCGATACCTTGTCTTCGGTAATGTCTTCCTCTGCCGGATAGAAGAGAGATGCCCGTGCCCCGCACCACCGCGCTGAGCCCTCGCATCCGCGAGGGGCGCACGGCACTGGGCGCGCGTCTTCGCGACCTCCGGCGAGCTGCTGGGATGACAGGACAGCAGCTCGCCGACTCGCTGTCGTGGGCGCGGTCGAAGGTCTCGAAGATCGAGAACGCGTACCAGCCGCCCACCGACGACGACGTCCGTTCCTGGTGCGACGTCACGAACAGCGCCGACCAGGTCGACTCGATCCTGGCGGAGCTGCACACGCTCCAGACGCGCCACCAGGAGTGGCAGCGCGTCCTGCGCGGTGGCATGGCGTCGAGGCAGAACGCCGTCGCGCGGCGGGAGGAGGAGACCCAGCTCTTCCGTGGGTACGGGGATCGTGCCCGGCCTGCTGCAGACGCCCGGGTACGCCGCCGCGATCATGGAACGGGTGAGCAGGACCTGGGGACGCACGGACATCGCGGAGGCCGTGGCGGCCCGGATGCGCCGCCAGGAGATCCTGCGCGACACGTCGAAGCAGTTCCGGATCGTCATCACCGAGGCGGTCCTGCTCTACAACCTCTGCCCTCCGGACGAGATGGCCGGCCAGATCGAGCGGCTCAGGGAAGCCACGACGCTGCCGAACGTCAGACTCGGCATCATCCCGTTCGACCAGCCGATGATCGTGACGCCGAAGCATCCCTTCGGTATCCACGACGACCGGCTCGTCGTCGTCGAGACCGTATCGGCGCTCCTGCAGCTGACCCAGTCCGACGAGGTCGAGGCGTACGCCACCGCCTTCGACGCGCTGGAGCGCTCCGCCGTGCACGGCGAGCGGGCCCGCGCGGTGCTGCGCGGCGCCGCGGCACGGGTCGCCGCACGCGAGATCGACGAGCGACACATCGACGAGAAACATTGAGAAAATTCCACACGCCGCCTTGCCGGTGTAACTAACATCCAGGAGCATGCGCTCGGTCCATTCCCAGGTCAGGGCTGGTGGGACGCACTCCGCGGTGCGCACCCCGGCCTCCCCCCACTCCTCCCCCCGTCACGACCTCGCGGCCCGCTCGACAGCCGGGAGCACCTCGTGACCCCGCGCGGCGACGACGGCGCGCCGCCCGCCAGGAGAAAGGCGCGCGAGATCCCACCCGGGGAGCGTTCGTTCCGGGGCGAGCACGCCTCCTGCATGATGTGCGGCAAGATGACCGTGCTGACCTGGGTCGAGGAGACCGGCCGCTATCACTGGATCGCGCAGGGCGAACCCGCGGACCGCAAGCCACGCTGCGACGGCGACACGGCGTGGTGGATCGGCGAGCCGAAGCTGACCGCCCACGTGCCGAAGTTCCGGCGGTGGGACTACGCCGAGGAGGATCTGCTCCACGATCCGGCGCCCGGGGGCACGGTGCACGGCGGCGCGTAGCGATCACGCGGGTCGGACCGGGAGGTGCCCGCGGGCCGGACCGTGCCGGTGCGACGTCACTCGGCCGGCAGGAGGACTCCGTCCTTGGTGAGCGTGACCGTGACCGGAGCGCTCCACGAGGCCGGGTCCTCGATCGCGCGCCGCGCCGCGACCCCGCCGTGCTCGGCGCCCGCTCCGTCGCCGGGCTCGGCACGGAAATCACCGCCGGTCGGCACGAGGTACTGGTATGCGCGCACCTGGTACGTGCCGGCCGGGAGCTCGGGCGCCTCCGCCGTGGGCCCGCTCACCTTCCCGTCCGAACCGTCGTGGCCCAGGCAGGCGGACCTGGTCGACGGCGTGTCGTAGTGCGTGAAGTCCTCCACGCCCACGGTCGCGTCCTGCACGGCGTCGACCGGGAGCGACACGACCCGGTCGTCCTGGGTCCACACGTAGGACAGGGGGCCCGCGAGCACGTCGTCCGGCAACGATCTCGGGGCCCTGCTGACCGCCAGCGTGTTCCGTCGCACATCGGTGATCCGCAACCCGTACCCACCGGTGCCCGCGCTGTCAGCCCCGTCCTCGGCGCGAACGGCGTCGCCGGAGGGCACCTCGCCGTCGGCGGCGTCGGCGAGGAGCTCCGGGGGCAGCCGTTCACCGCACGCGATCGCGCCGTTCTCCCAGCCGGGCGGCTGGAACCCGAGTATCAGGTGCGCCTCACCGTGCTCGCCGAGCCCGAGCACGTCGGGTGCGGCCGTGAATCCCACGACCCCCGGCACGTAGCCCATGTCATGGGGCTTGTCGTACAGCGCCCCGGCCGCGACGAGCGTCACCGCGGCCACGGACATCATCCCCGCCCCGGTGGCCTTGGCCGCCCTCCTGCTGCGGACGCGGGCACGCACCGCCGCGTAGGCGTCCTCGTGGGGCGGAGCCATCGCCGCACCCCGCCGGGACATCTCCTCGAGCGCGGCGGCAAGACCGGCTCCCGCCCCCGGATGTTCTCCTTCGGGCGGGTGGTCTGCGGATCTCACAGGCTTCCTCCCGGCTGCACGTCCATGACGTCCTGAAGCGCTGACATCGCGTCCGACAAGTGCCGCTTCACAGTACCTTGCGCGATGCCCAGAGTGGCCGAGATCTGTGGCACCGTCATGTCCTCGAAGTGGCGCAGCACGACGACGGCGCGCTGCCGCGGGGAGAGCTGACCCAGTGCCGCCTCGATGTCCGCCTTGGCGGCCGCGGCGTGCTCCGGGCTGCGCGCGCGGCCGTCGTCGGCCAGGAGGTGCTGGATGCCGAACCACCGGGAGCGGCGGCGGAAGCCGTCGACGTAGATGTTGGTCATCGCGCGCTTCACGTACCGCTCGATGCCCATCGCCGGATCGAGGCCGGTCCCGTGCGCGTCGTCGGCGAACGGCTGACCGTCCGCGTCGGCGACGCGCGCGACCGCCGGGCGACGGAACCGGGAGAAGGTACGCACCAGCGCCTCCTGGACCAGGTCCTCGGCCTGGTGCCGGTCACCGCACAGCAGGTAGGCATAGCCGTTCAGGGCGGCCCCTCGATGCGTCATGAGGTCGGCCAGCTCCTTGTCCCACTGCGGCACAGGGGCCTCCTGAGGGTTCTCATGTCAGGTCGTCACGAACGAGCGCCCCCGATGGTTGGGGGCAACCGAGAGATTCTTCCGCATCACGCACGCCGCCCGCGAAACCAATCTCACCTGACTCAGAGGGACCTCCCAGCGTCCTGATACAGACCAAAAGTGAAGAAGTTGTGAAGACCGTCGAGTTGCCCCAACGGTTCGGCTGGACGGCTTCCCGCGTTCGGGCGGGCGTTTCGGGCCGGCCGTCGAAAGTCAGGCCAGCTCGATGCGGTAGCCGCGCTTCACGACGGTGCGGATCAGGTCCCTGCCCGTCGTCTCGCGCAGGCGGGCGATGGCCACCTCGGCGGCGTGCGGGTCAGTGGACTCCCCCGGCAGCGCGGCCAGGACCTGGTCCCGGGACACGACGTCGCCCCCGGCGGCGGCGAGCAGCCGCAGCACCTCGACGCCGGTCGGCGACAGCGGCAGGACACGTCCGTTCAGCACCGCCACGCGCGCGCGGATCTGCAGCGGCCCCGCGACGGTCACCAGCGCCACGGACTCGATCCGCTCGTAGTGCCCCACCAGGGCCCGGACCAGCGCGCCCAGGCGCCCTCGCTCGGGCTGCAACGTCTTGATGCCGCGGTCCTCGAGCGGCTTCGCGGTGATCGGCCCGACGGCGGCCATGACCAGCAGGTCCGCCTCGACCCGTTCCCGCACGGCGGACAGCACGCCCGCGTCCTCGACGGCCCGCATCCACGCCTCCGAGCCGGGCGCGGACGTGAAGACGACAGCATCGATCTCCCCGACGGCGGCGGCATCCGCCGAGGCGACGACCGCGCCGGGGTCCGGCGCGGGGCCCCACCGGTACACGACGAGGCTCGCGACCTGCGCCCCGGCCTTCTCGAACACGTCGTCCAGCCCGTCGGCGCCGGCGCCGTGGTGCTGGATCGCGATCCGCGACCCGGACACGCCCTCGCTCAGCAGCACCTCCGCCACCTCGGCGGAGGTCTCCGACTCGGCGACCCAGTCCGCCTGCAGCCCGGCGGCCTGGATCGCGCCGCGCGCCTTCGGTCCCCGCGCCACGATCCGTACGCCCCGGAGCATCGCCGTGAGCTGTTCGGCGAGCCCGTGCGCGTCGGCCGCCTCGAACCAGGCGCGGAACCCGATCCCGGTGGTGACCACCACGACGTCGGGCGGATGGGCGAGGATCGCGCGCGTCGCCGCGAGCAACGTCTGGTCGTCGACGTGCGGGATCATGCTCAGCGCGGGCGCGTGGCGGATCTCGGCGCCGCGGCGCTGCAGTGCCGCCGCCAGTTCGGCCGCCCGGCGCTCGGCCGTCACGAGCACCGTGCAGCCGGCCATCACCTGTCCCAGGGCAGGACGGGGCAGGGCCACGCCCTGCGCGGCCTCAGACACCGGCACCTGCCAGTCGCCCGTCACGCGCGCCCCCGAGCAGTCCGTCCGCCGCGACGCCACCGATGACGATGACGGCGGGGGCCGCCACACCCTCCCTCGTGGCGACGTCGCCCGCCTCGTCGAGGCGGGTCCGCGTGACACGCTGGGCGGGTGTGGAGCCGTTCTCCACGATCGCCACGGGAGTGGCCGGGTCGGTCCCGGCACGCAGCGCCTGCTGAACGATGGTGCTCAGCGACGAGACCCCCATGAGTACCACCAGCGTAGTCGTGTTCTCCCGCACCGTGGCGATCGCGGCCGTATCGAGACCACCGTGCCCGGACGTGATGTGCACCCCGCGGGCGGTCCCGCGGTGGGTGACGGGAATGCCCGCGAGCTCGGGAACGCCCACCGCCGAGGTGACCCCGGGCACGACGTCGACCTCGATCCCCGCCTCCCGGCAGGCCAGCACCTCCTCCCCGCCCCGCCCGAACAGGAACGGGTCGCCGCCCTTGAGGCGGACGACGTGCGCCCCCGCCAGGGCGCGCGCGACGATGATGCGGTTGATCTCGTCCTGCGGCACGGGATGGTGCCCGGAGGTCTTGCCCACGTGGACGACGTCCGTCGTGGCCGGCAGGTCGTCGAGCACCCCCACGGCACCGAGTCGGTCGGCCACGACGACGTCGGCGCTCCGCAGGGCGCGCCACGCCCGCAGCGTGAGCAGATCGACGGCACCGGGCCCGCCGCCCACGAGGGTGACCCGCCCGCGCGGTGGGTGGCCGGAGCCGGGCGGGCCTGCCGCACCGCCCGGCTCCGACGTCGTACGGGCCCTCACGCCGGCGTCCCCACCTCGACGACGCCGTCGCGCACCCGGGCCGGAAGGACCGTCAGGTCGGCCGCGAGGCCTGCCTTCGGTTCCTTGTCGGCCTTGACCAGACACTCGCCCGTGACGAGGGAGAACACCTGCTTGTAGATCGGCGACGCCACGGTCGGCACGCCGTCCCTGGTGCCGACGATCCCGCGGGAGAGGACGTACGCCCCGGAGAACGGGTCGAGGTTCTGCACGGCGCGTACCCGCACGCCGTCGTACGGCTCGGCCAGGAGGAAGACGGCGACCTGGACGCCGTCGAGCAGCGCGGCGACCCCGCGTTCCGGCATCAGGTCGTCGACCGGGCACACGGCGTGCCACACGACGTCACCGGACACGGCCTCGCCTCCTCCGGGGAGATCGGCGAGCGCCACGGCTCCACCGGGCGCCGGCGCCGCCGGCGACTCGTCACGTCCCGACACGGTCTCACGTCGCGACACGGTCATGAGCGCACCTCCAGGTTCGGGCCAGAGATCAGCACGGGGGCGTCGGGCGCGCCGGCGACCGCCGCGGCGCGTTCCTCGTCGGTGGCAGGGCGGTGCTGCCCGCGCTGGGAGACGTACGCGAGGTTGGGATCCGCCTCCTCCGGCGCGTTCACGAACGACGTGAAGCGCCGCAGCTTCTCGGGATCGTCCAGCACCGCCTTCCACTCGTCCTCGTAGTTGGCGACGTGGTCGGCCATGGCGGCGTCGAGGTCGGCACAGATGCCGAGGGAGTCCTCCATGATGACCTGGCGCACGCCCTCCAGGCCGCCCTCGACCTCGTCCATCCACGGGGCGGTGCGCTGCAGGCGGTCGCCCGTGCGGATGTAGTACATGAGGAAGCGGTCGATGGTGGTGATCAGCTGCTCCCGGGTGAGGTCCTCCGCCAGGAGCCTGGCGTGCGCGGGGCGCTGCCCGCCGTTGCCGGCCACGTAGAGGTTCCAGCCCTTGTCGGTGGCGATGACGCCCACGTCCTTGCTCTGGGCCTCGGCGCACTCGCGGGCGCAGCCGGACACCCCCATCTTGAGCTTGTGCGGCGCGCGCAGGCCGCGGTAGCGCAGCTCCAGCTCGACCGCCATGCCGACGGAGTCCTGCACGCCGTACCGGCACCAGGTGGAACCCACGCAGGACTTCACGGTGCGCAGCGACTTGCCGTAGGCGTGGCCGGACTCGAAGCCGGCGGCCACGAGGCGGCGCCAGATCTCGGGGAGCTGTTCGACGCGCGCGCCGAACATGTCGACCCGCTGGCCGCCCGTGATCTTGGTGTACAGGCCGAAGTCGCGCGCGACCTCGCCGACGGCGATCAGTCCCTCGGGCGTGACCTCGCCGCCCGGCATGCGCGGGACGACCGAGTAGGTGCCGTCCTTCTGCATGTTGGCCAGCATGTGGTCGTTGGTGTCCTGCAGCGCGGCCTGCTCGCCGGCGAGGATGTGGCCGTTGCCCTGGCTCGCGAGGATCGAGGCGACGACCGGCTTGCAGATGTCGCAGCCGCGGCCGGGGCTCGTGGCGCCCTCGGGGGCGCGCCCGAACCGGCTGATGATCTCGCTGAACGTGTGCAGGTCGGCCACACGGACGGCGTCGAACAGCTGGGCGCGGGTCATCTCGAAGTGCTCGCACAGCGCGTTGCTGACCTCGATGCCGGCCTTCTCGAGCTCGGTGTTGGTGAGCTTCTTGACCACCGGGAGGCAGGCCCCGCAGGTGGTGGCCGCCTTGGTGCAGGACTTGACCCCGGGGACGTCGGTGCAGCCGTGCTCCGTCACGGCGGCGCGGATCTCTCCCGCCGACACGTTGTTGCAGGAGCAGACGGCGGCGTCGTCCGGGAGCTCGAGCCCACCGAGGGCGGCGCCGTTACCGCCCTCGGGGAGAATGAAGCCGCTCGGGTCGCCCTCGGGGAGCTGGGCGCCGAGCAGCGGGCGCAGCATGGCGTAGGGGGCGGCGTCGCCGACGAACACGCCACCCAGGAGGGTGCGGGCGTCGTCGGACAGCACGAGCTTCTTGTAGATGCCGGCCACCTGGTCGGCCCAGACGACCTCGACGCAGCCGTCGGTGCGGCCGTGGGCGTCGCCGAAGGAGGCGACGTCGACGCCGGACAGCTTGAGCTTGGTCGCGGTGTCGGCGCCGGGGAACGTCGCGTCGCCGCCCAGCAGGCGGTCGACGACGATCTCCGCCATCGTGTAGCCGGGCGCGACGAGGCCGATGCAGCGGCCCTCGATGCAGGCCACCTCGCCGATCGCGGACACGTCCGGATCGCTGGTGGTGCAAGCGAGGTCGACGACGGCGCCGCCGCGCTCGCCCAGCTCCAGGCCGGCCTCCCGCGCCAGTTCGTCGCGGGGACGGACGCCCGTGGCGACGACGACGATGTCGGTGTCCAACCGCCCGCCGTCGGCGAACTCCATGCGCCCGACGTGGCCGGTGCGCTTGTGGGGCCTGAGCTCCTTGGTGGCGGTGTCCGTGCGGACGGCGATGCCCTTGTTGTTGATGAGCCGCTTGAGGGCCTCGCCGCCGCCCAGGTCGATCTGCACGCCCATGAGATGCGTGCCGAACTCGATGACGGTCGCGTGCGCGTCGAGCGCCTTGAGCGCGCCGGCTGCCTCGAGGCCGAGGAGGCCGCCGCCGATGACGGCACCACGTAGGGGTTTGTTCGGGCTTGCCTCTCTCTTCTGCTCGACCCAGCCGCGCAGTGCGGCCAGGTCGTCGATGGTGCGGTAGACGAACACGCCCGGGAGGTCGGCGCCCGGGATCGGCGGCACGAACGGGTAGGAGCCCGTGGCCAGGACGAGGTGGTCGTAGGGGTGCACGCGGCCGAGGCGGTCGGTGACGGTCTTCCGCTCACGGTCGATCGCCGTGATCTTGCGGTCGCGGTACAGGGTGACGAGCGGGTCGTCCCACAGCTCCGGCTCGCCGAGCGCGAGGGACTCGGGCCCCTCGGTGAACCAGCGGCTCAGGCCGACGCGGTCGTACGGGGGCCGGGGCTCCTCGGCGAAGAGCTGCACGGAGTAGCGGCCGGCGGTGTCGCGGGAGCGCAGGGCCTCGACGAAACGCTGCGCGACCATGCCACCGCCCACGACGACGACGCGCCGCGTGTCGTCGCTCCGGGCGGCTTCGCGCTGGGTGTCGCCCGTGGGCTCGGGCACGGATGAATTGACCATGTCTTGACCGTAGGCGGGGGTCTTTTCGCCACCGTGCGACAGTGGTTGCACGACGGGAACATCTTCCTCACGCGGCTCGGAGCCGGCGTGTGAGCCGTTCGTCATGCGGGCACCTGCGTTTCGCTCGTCATGTGGTCCGCGGCCTCGCCCCGAGCCGACCTCGCCCAGGCCGCGATCCCGCAGACGGCCTCCTTGCAGGAACCGCAGCCGGTGGTCGCCCGCGTCGCCGCGGCGATCTCCTCCAGCGAGTCCTTCCCGTCGGCGCAGCAGTCGGCGATCTCCCCCTTGGTGACGCCGTTGCACCGGCACACCACGGCGTCGTCCGGCATGTGCTCCGGCGAGTCGACCGGCGCGGCCGTCGCCATGATGGGCGTGAGCAGCAGGAACGCCGGGTCGGTCGGCACGGGGGTGCGGCGCGTGTAGGCGGCGGTGAGGTCGGCCGCCACGCGGGGGTCGCCCACGCACGTGGCCCCCACGAGGACGCCGTCGGCCACGACGGCCTCGACGAACCGGCCGGCGGCGGGGTCGGCGAGCCGCACCGCGCGCTCACCGGGCCGCGGCGCGCGGCCGAGGCCGGCCGCACCCATGCTGACGACGCTCAGGTCGCCCGCCTTGACCTTGACGACGTCGGTGCCGCGCGTCTCGATCCCGGCGTCCGACGGCGTACGCGTCACCGCCTGCGAACCGAGCAGTGTCCCGAGACGCACGGCCATCGACGGACGCTCGCCCTGGTCGGGGAAGCGGAGGTGGGCTCGCGGACCCTCGGCCGCGCCGGGACCGTCGCCTCCGGGGCGGCCGAGTCCCGCGGCCTCCCGCGCGGTCGCCGCCGCGCGCGCGGCGGCCTGGTCGGCGAACCGCTCGGCCAGGCGCCGCGCCTGGTCCCAGCCCTCGGCGACGAGGCCACGGGAGCCCTCGGGCGGCTGGGCGCAGTCCCCGACGGCACAGATCGCGTCGTCGTCCGGGCTGGTCAGGTCGTGTCCGACGACGATGCCGCGGTCCGTCGTCAGTCCGGCGGCCTGCGCGATACCGGACATCGGCACCGTCCCGGTGGACATCACGACGAGGCCGGCGGCGACGACGTCGTCGTTCCCGAGCCGGACGCCGACCACGCGACCGCCGGCGACGAGCACCTCGCTCGGCAGGACGCCGGCGCGGACGGTCACGCCGCGCGCGGCGAGCCCGTCGGCGAGCACCTCGCCCGCGGGCCCGTCGAGCTGGCGGGCCATGAGCGACGGCGCGCCGTCGACGATGGTGACCTCCAGGCCGCGCGCCGCGAGGCCGTACGCCGCCTCGACGCCGAGGACGCCGCCCCCCACAACGACGGCGCGGGGGGTGTTCACGGTGGCGGCGACGATCTCCCGGGCGTCGTCGAGCGTGCGCAGCGCATGCACGCCGGCCGGCAGCCCGGCGGCGCCGCCCGTGCCGAGGCCCGGGACCGGGGGGATGCGGGCCTCGGACCCGGTGGCCAGGACCAGCTGGTCGTACGGGTGCCGAGATCCGTCGTCGGCCACGACCACCCGCGCCTCGCGGTCGATCGAGACCGCGCTGACGCCGCGCCGCAGGTCGACGCGCTCCAGATCCGGCATCGGCATGCTGATGGCCGCCACGTCGGTGCGGCCGGCGACGACGTCGCTCAGGAGCACGCGGTTGTAGGGCTCGTAGGGCTCGGCGCCGAGGACGGTGATGTCGAAGGCGTCGTCGGTGTCGCGGCGCAGCAGTTCGTCGACGAACCTGCCGCCGACCATGCCGAAGCCGATCACGACGATCCGCGTCGGGACTCGCAGACTCATGCGGGGGTCTCCTCGAGTGTGGGGGCGGACTCGGGGCGGATGGGGAACCGGGAGGTGGCGCCGGGCACGGTGCCCGGCTCGCTGCCCGGCGGGACACCGTCGGGCACGGGTGCGATCTCGACCGCGCACACCTTGAACTCCGGCATCCCGGAGATCGGGTCGGTGGCGTCGGTCGTCACGCGGTTCACGGAACCCACGCCGGACCAGTGGAACGGCATGAAGACCGTGTCGGGGCGCACGGCGTCGGTCCAGCGTGCGGTCGCCTCGACGAAGCCGCGGTCGGTGGTGAGCCGGGCGCGGGCACCGTCGGGCACGCCGATGCGGAAGCCGAGCACCGGATGGATCTCGATGTACGGCTCCGGGACGAGGCGCTCCAGCTCGGCGACGCGATGGGTCTGCGCGCCGGACTGGTAGTGCTGCAGGACGCGGCCCGTGACCAGGTAGAGGGGCGCGCCGGGACGCACGTCGTCGGCGGGCCCGTTGTGGTCGACGGCGATCATGCGCGCGCGGCCGTCCGGCGTCGGGAAGCCGTCGAGGAACATCCGGGGCGTGCCGGGATGGATCTGCGCGTCGGCGGGCGCGGGGGCCGCGGCGGGGCCGGTGTCCGGCGTGCCGCGGTCCGCGGGCTCGGCGGATGCCGACGGTCCGGCGGACGTCGGCGTGGCCGGGACCGGCCAGAAGAAGCCCGGTCCGGAGGCGGCCTCGTCGGCGTCGAGGCGGGCGTGCGACAGGCCCGAGTAGTCGGCGACGCCGCCGCGCGAGGCGCGCGCGAGCTCGTCGAACACCTCGGCGGGGTCGGTAGGGAACCGCACCGCGCCCGGCGCGGTCTCGCCGGGCGTGCCGAGGCGGCGCGCCAGTTCGGCGAGGATCCACAGCTCGGATCGGGCCTCGCCCGGCGGGCCCGCGGCGCGGCGGCGGCGGATCACCCTGCCCTCCAGGGAGGTCATGGTGCCCTCCTCCTCGGCCCACTGGGTGACGGGGAGGACGACGTCGGCCAGCAGGGCGGTCTCCGACGGGACGAAGTCGGAGACCACGAGGAGCTCGAGCGACTTCAGGCGCTCCGTGACCGAGTCCGCGTTCGGCGCGCTGACGATCAGGTTCGAGCCGTGCACCAGGAGCGCGCGGGGACGGGTGCGGGCGCCCGCGCCGCCCGGCGGCGCGACGGCCGGCGCCGCGGAGGAAGACACACCTGCAGAGGGCGCAGCCGAAGACGCCGCTGCGGAGGACGGCACATCGGCCGCGGCCGGCGATCCGCCGCGCGCCGGGGCGCCCGGCGCGGCGGCCGGCCGTGCCCCGAGCGACTGGAGCAGTTGCACCGCCGGCTTGCCCGGGCCGGGCAGCGACTCGGGGGTGACGCCCCAGACGTTCGCGACGTACTCACGCGCGACGGGATCGTCGATCTTGCGGTAGCCGGGGAGCTGGTCGGACTTCTGGCCGTGCTCGCGGCCGCCCTGCCCGTTGCCCTGGCCGGTGACGGCACCGTAGCCGGAGCCCTCTCGGCCCACGAGGCCCAGGGTCAGCGCGAGGTTGATCGCCGCGGTCACGGTTGCGGTGCCCTGCGCGGACTGCTCCACGCCCCGGCCCGTCAGCACGTAGGCGCCACGCCCGCCGTGTGCCGGCGCTGCCACGGCGAGCAGCCGCGCCACGCGGCGCAGTTCCTCGGCCGGGACGCCGCACACCGTCTCGGCGCGCTCGGGCCACCAGACGGCGACCGAGCGAGCGACGTCCTCGAACCCGGTCACCCGCTCGGCGAGGTACTCCCGGTCCGCGAGGCCCTCGGCGAGGACCACGTGCAGCAGGCCGAGGAGCACCACCATGTCGGTGCCCGGAACCGGCTGCAGGTGGACGCCGGCGCCGTCGTCGGTCAGCTTGGCCGTCGCGGACACGCGCGGGTCGACGACCACGAGGCCGCCCGTGCCGCGCCGGCCCGCCTCGCGCGCGCCGGCGAGGTGCTGCACGGCGGGCGGCATCGTCTCGGCGAGGTTGGAGCCGAGCAGCAGCACGACGTCGGCCCCGCCGAGGTCCGCGAGCGGGAACGGCAGGCCGCGGTCGGCGCCGAGGGCGCGGTTGGTCGCGGCGGCCGCGGACGACATGCAGAACCGGCCGTTGTAGTCGATGTTCGGGGTCTGCAGGACGGTGCGCGCGAACTTCCCGAGCGCGTACGCCTTCTCGTTGGTCAGCCCGCCGCCGCCGAACACGGCCACCGACTCGGGGCCGTGCTCGGCGCGGAGCGCGGCGAGCTTGCCGGCCACCAGGTCGAGCACGGTGTCCCAGCTCGCGGGGACCAGGGGGTCGTCCCGCAGGTCCGCCGCGCCCGCGTCCTGGCCCGCGGACGTGAGCAGCGAGTGCCGCACGAGCGGTGTCGTGATGCGGTCGGTCGCGGTCAGCACCGACGAGGAGGTCCAGCCCTTCTGGCAGAGGCCGCCCCGGTTGGTGGGGAACTCGCGCGGTGTCACCGTGAGGGGCAGAGCGCGCCGAGGGCCGACGTCGGGCGCCGAACCGGCCGCGCCCCGACCGCCGTCGGGCACCGACGACGGCGTTCCGGACGCGCCCCCGGCGCCGGGCTCGGTGCCCGGCGCCAGGGACATGCCGCACTGCAGCGCGCAGTAGGGGCAGTGGGTGTCGGTCATGGGTCAGACCTTCGCGGCGCGCATCTCACCGCGCCCGTAGACGAGCCAGCAGACGAGGGCCATGACGGCGTAGGCGCCGACGAACACCCAGAACGCGGGGACCAGCGATCCGGTCACGGTGGTGGAGACCGCGAACCCACGGGGGATCAGGAAGCCGCCGAACGCGCCCGCCGCGCCCGCGATGCCGATGCAGCCGGCCGCCATCTTCGGGGTGAGGCCGGCGACCCGGAAGACCGCGGGGATCATCCGGTACACCGAGCCGTTGCCGACGCCGGTGAAGATGAACAGGAACATGAAGGACCCGAAGAACACCGGGAAGTTGTGCGTGCCGAGCGACCAGATCGCGCCCACGGTCCCGGCCGCCATCGCGGCAAAGGAGACAAGGGTGATCGACACGCCGCCGAGCCGGTCGGCGAGGATCCCGCCGAGCGGACGGGCCACGGAGCCGACCAGGGCGCCCATGAACGCCAGCGACAGGGAGACCTCCGGGAACTGGTTGTTCATCAGCGTCGGGAACGCGCCCGCGAACCCGATGAACGACCCGAACGTGCCGATGTAGATGAAGCTGATCAGCCACGTGTGCTTGCTGCGGGTGGCGATGGCGAACTGGCGCGGGTCGGCCTTCGCCGTGCCGAGGTTGTCCATGTACCGCCAGGCCAGGAACACGGCCAGCAAGACGAACGGGATGAACACATAGGCCGCGTTCTGCAGCGCGACGCCGGCGCTCGTCACGATCACCAGCGGCACGACGAACTGCACGGCCGCCGTGCCGATGTTGCCGCCCGCGGCGTTCCAGCCGAGCGCCGCGCCCTTCTCCTTCTCGGGGTAGAAGAACGAGATGTTCGCCATCGACGAGGCGAAGTTGCCGCCGCCGAAGCCCGCGAGCGCCGCGACGGCGAGGAGCACGCCGAAGGAGATGTCGGGGTTCTGCACGACGATGGCGAGCCCCGTGCAGGGGATGAGCAGGAGGGCCGCGGAGACGATCGTCCAGTTGCGCCCGCCGAACACGGGGACCGCGAGCGTGTACGGGATGCGCAGGGTCGCGCCGATCAGGGCGGGGAGGCCGATGAGCCAGAACATCTGGTCGGTGGTCAGGGCGAAGCCCGCCGCGGGGAGCTGCGGCACGACGATGGACCAGACCGCCCAGACGCAGAAGCCGAGGAACTCGGCAAAGATCGAGATGAGGAGGTTGCGGCGGGCGATGCGGCGGCCGCCGTCGTTCCAAAAGGTGGGGTCCTCGGGGTCCCAGTGCTGGATCCAGCGGCCGGTGCGGTGGTGCCGGCGCTCGGCGGCCGCGCTGATGGTCGCGGCCTTGGCTGCTTCCAGGGCGTGCGCGGGGGCCGTCGCCGCGTCGTCGGCCTCGACGGCGGTGGCGGCGTCGAGGGTCGTCGTCACGCCGTCCCGCGCCACATCGGTCGCGGTCGCCGCCTGTGCGACGGCGGTAGTGGGGTTGTCTTCTCGGGCGGTCGGTGCGGACACGTGGTGCCTCCCTGATGGCTGGGTGCCCGACGACGTCGGGCATCCGGAACGATGTCCCGGCACCGGCCCGACGTCGGACCGGATGCGACGACCGTAAGAAGGTGGTGTTTCCATGCCGGTCATGAGGCGGTGAAGCAACCGTAAGAAAGAACGCACAGGCGTCTAGGGGGCGATGTGAGACCACGTGAGCCGGCACCCGCCCGGCTCACAGGTCGCGCCCGCCGGCGGTGAGGCGGGTGCAACCCGTCGCGAACAGCGGACGACTAGCGTGGACGTCGTGGAACCGACGAGCCGTACCGTTGCCGAGCACCTCGAGCGTGTGCTCGCGATGGTCTCGCCGCTGCCCCCGCGCGAGACGACGCCGGCGGAGATCGTCGACGGCGGTGCGGTCGGTCCGTCGTCGAGTGGTCGGCCCGATGTCCGTGTGGTGGGTCCCTCGGGGGACCGACTTCTCGACATCGGGCCGACCGCCCCGCAGGGGACCGACCCGGCAGTGCTGGCCGAGGATGTGAGCGCCGCGCATGCCGTACCGGCCTTCGATCACTCCGCCATGGACGGGTACGCCGTGCGCAGCGGTGATCTGCCCGCCGGCTCCGAACCGGTGGTGCTCCGGGTCGTGGCCGACATCCCGGCCGCGCCGAACGAGCCCCGCGAGCTGGCGCCGGGCACCGCGGCCCGGATCATGACCGGTGCGCCGCTACCGCCCGGCGCGGACGCCGTCGTCCCCGTGGAGCGGACGTCCACAGGCCGATTCGACCCGGCCTCGGAATCCGGCGTCGGGGCGGCCGGCAGCGTGACGCTGGGGCGCCAGCCCCGCGACCACATCCGCCGGCAGGGCACCGACACCGCGGCGGGCGCCGTGCTCGCGCGCGCCGGTCAGGAGTTGACGGCGCCGCTGGTGGCGGCGCTCGCCGCCACCGGCGTCTCGCGGGTTCGTGTCCGACGGCGGCCCCGGGTGGCGATCATCGCGACCGGCTCGGAGCTGGTGCCGTCGGGATCGCCGGTCCGGCCGGGGCAGATCACCGACTCGAACTCGCTCATGCTCGCGGCGGCGGCGCGAGCAGCGGGGGCGGACGTCGTTCGCCTGGGCCCGGTCCCCGACGAACCGGACGCGCTCCGTGCGGCCCTGGACGACGCGACGTTCGGCCCGGGTGAGGCGCACGCGGGAGCGGGTGGGGTGGCCGGGGAACCGGGGGACGTGGCCGGGCGACGGGAGGAGGTGGCCGCGCGACCGGGCGAGGTCGTCGGGGGACCGGGCGGGGCTGTCGCAGGACCGGGACGGCCCGCCGCGGAGGCGGACCCGCGCGTCGACCTGATCGTGACCGCCGGGGGCGTGTCGGCGGGCGCGGCCGACGTCGTGCGCGCCGTCCTCTCGGCCGGGGGTGACCGGATGCCCGGTGGTGGGCCCGGCGCCGTGTCCGGCGTCGACGTCGCCGCCGTGGGGATGAAGCCCGGGCGCCCGCAGGCGCTCGCGCGCTGGCGGGGCGTCCCGTGGATCGCCGTGCCGGGCACGCCGGTGGCCGCCTACGTCTCGTTCGTCATGTTCGTGCGGCCGGCGATCGAGCGGCTGCGCGGCCTCTCGGGCCCCGGCCGCGCGCCGGAGTCCCGGCCGGCCGCCGCCGGGTGGACCAGCCCGCGCGGCCGGGAGCAGGTCGTGCCGGTACGGATACTGGCCGACGGGGTCGAGCCCACCGGCGACGGGCATCACCTGTCGGCGCTGACGGCGGCCGATGCGCTGGCCGTGGTTCCCGCCGACGTCGAGAAGGTCGAACCGGGTGATCTGGTGCCGGTGATCCCGCTGTGAACGACACCAAGGACCCGCGCGACGCCTCGGCTGAGCGGCCCGCCACGAAGGACGGCGCCACCTCAGCGGCTATTGCCGAGTCCGACGCCCTGGCCGACCGTCCCGCCCCGGGGTCGGGCAGCGCCCTCGGCCCGTACGACGCGATCGTCCTCGCCGGCGGCCGCGCGTCCCGCCTGGGCGGTGTCGCCAAGCCGGGATTGCTGTCCGACGACGGCGTGCCGCTCCTCCACCTCGCACTCGACGCGGCCGGGGATGCGCGCCGGATCGCCGTCGTCGGCCCTGACGACCTGGCGGACGCCGTCGCTGCCCATCCCGCCGCGCCCAGGACCATGCTGACCAGGGAAGATCCGCCGTACGGCGGCCCGGTGGCCGGCATTGCCGCAGGCCTGGCAGCCCTGATGCCTCCGGCGGCGGCCGAGGTGCCCCCGACCAGTGCCCCTCGTGTGGTCGGGGGCTTTCCGCGGGGTCGGTCAAGTGATCGCCGGACCACGCGGAAACCCCCCGACCACACGGAGCCGGACCGCCCGCTGCCCCTTCCCGCCGGCGATCGCGCCGCGCCGGGATCGCCGTGGGTGCTGGTGCTCGCCGTCGATGTGCCGCGGGTTGGCGCGGCGGTGCCGAAGCTGCGGCGCGCCGTTCGGAGTGACAGCGGACTGGACGGGGCGCACCTGGTCGCCGGCGGGCGGGCGCAGTGGCTCGTGGGGCTCTATCGCACCGACGCGCTCGCGGAGCGCCTGACCGCCGTCGGACACGACACGCCGTCGGGGCGCGGCGCCTCCGTGCGGCGCCTCCTGAACGGGCTCCGCCTGCTCGAAGTCCCCGACCCTGGCAATCTGTCCGCAGACGTCGACACGTGGGACGATGCCGAGCACCTCGGCGTCCGCCCCGGTCCCCCACCGAAGGAGCGACCTTGACCGACCTGCAGACCTGGATCTCCGCCCTGGAGACCGAGCTCGGGCTCGAGCCCGGCACGATCGACATGAACACGGTCCTCGACCTGGCCCGCGACGCGGCACACGCCGTCGCGCGACCGGCCGCGCCCCTCACCGCCTATGCGGTCGGCTACGCGACGGGCCTGGCCGCGGCCACCGGCGACACGACGGACGCGGCCCGCAAGGCGCTGGCCCTGGCGAACCGCTGGCCTGACGACGGATGAGACGGATGAACCTCGGCACGTGAGCGAGGACGGCGGCGAGATCGACGTCGTCGCACGTTCACATGCGGGCCATCCGGGCGACGACGGCGAGTCGTGCCACGGTCACCGGCCGTCACCAGGCTCGGACGCATGGGAACCATCCGAACCCGCTTCGCACAAGCCCTTGCCGTGACCCTCGCGGGCACGCTGGCCCTGAGCGCCGCCCCGGCATCGGCGCTGTCCGCCCGGAGCACGGCGGGCGCGCAGGACGCCGCCCGTCACCACCGCGCCTTCGATCTCCAGGCGCACCGCGGCGGCGTGGCACTCACGGTCGAGAACACGCTGCCCGCGTTCGACAACGCCCTGGCACTCGGGGTCAGCACTCTCGAGCTCGATGTGCAGATCACCCGTGACGGGTACGCCGTGGTGACCCACGATCGCGACCCCAACCCCGCCAAGTGCGTCGACACCGAACCCGCGTTCCCGGGCGACCCTCAGTTCCCGTACGTTCCCGGCACCACCTACATCAAGGACCTCACCCTCGCACAGGTCCGGACCATCGACTGCGGGTCGCTGCGCCAGCCGCAGTTCCCGGGACAGGAGCTGCACCCCGGCGAGCGGATGCCGCTGCTGTCCGAGGTGCTGAAGCTCGTGAACCGCCACCGCGCGCACCGGGTCACGCTCAACATCGAGACCAAGGTCGAGGCCGGGGCGCCGGAGCAGACGGCACCGCGGGAACAGTTCGTGCGGATCGTCGCCCGCGAGGTCCGCAAGGCCCGCCTGGTCGACCAGGTCACGATCCAGAGCTTCGACTGGGGCGCACTGATGCGGATGAGCGAGGTCGAACCCCGCTTCCCGCTGGTGGCGCTGACGAACGGCCAGCAGTTCCTGCAGGTCGGGGAGCCGGGCAGGTCCCCGTGGCTCGGCGGCCTGGACATCGACGACTTCCCTGGTTCGATCCAGGAGAAGTTCGTCGCTGCTTCCGCCTCGTTCGGGGCCGACGCGGTCTCGCCCGTGCACGGCGACCCGCAGGGCGGCTCGGTGACCGACCCCGGCTACGTCCCCTTCACCACGCCGGAACTCGTCGGCGCCGCGCACGAAGCCGGCCTCCGCGTGATCCCGTGGACGATCAACGACCGCGCCACCATGGAGTACCTGATGGACATCGGCGTGGACGGCATCATCACGGACCGGCCCGATCTGCTGCGCACGATCATGGCCGAGCGACGCCTCAAGCTGCCCAAGCGGTACTGACCCTGACGTCCTGGGCTCCTCGACGAACCCGACCACGCCGGGGAGCGGACGGGCGAGGTCTTGACGCCCTCACACACCCGGCGCCCGGCACCGGGGCCCTGCGAGCGCCCTCGACCCGGACTCCGGTGTGCGCGCTCACCTTCAGCAGCTCGACACGTCGGACTGGTAGGTGAGCAGACTCGTCGTGCCGGTACCCGCCCGGCTCCGGACTGCGAATCGTTTGTCAGACTTGGGCCGTGTCGTCCGCCGAACATCCGTTGCTCGACGTGCTCACCGCGCGCGGGGCGCGGGCCGAGCGCCTTCTGCACGTGCGGACCCTTCCCGGGCGTAGCGGCGAGCAGGCCGACTGGCCGGAGTGGGCCGATCCCCAGGTCGTCGGGGGATACCGGGCGCTGGGCGCCGACCGGCCGTGGGTCCATCAGGTCGAGGCCGCCGACGCCGCGTGGCGCGGCCGGCACGTCGCGCTCGCCACGTCGACGGGTTCGGGGAAGTCGCTGGCCTTCTGGCTGCCGGTGCTGTCGGACGTCCGGTCCGCCGGTGGCGATCGGGGCCCGACGCCGAGTGGCGACCCGCCGTCGTCGACGGCAAGGAACGGTGGCGCCCCGCCGACGTCGTCGGCGAACATCCGACGACCGACCGCGATCTACCTCAGCCCCACCAAGGCCCTTGCCGCCGACCAGCTCCAGGCGCTGCGGCGCGTGCTCGACGCAGCCGGGGTGGGCGACGTGCGCGTCACCACCTGCGACGGCGACACCCCGCGCGAGGAACGGGTGTGGGCCCAGAACCACGCGGACGTCGTGCTGACCAACCCGGACTTCCTGCACTTCGCGCTGCTGCCCGGGCATCGTCGCTGGTCGCGGCTGCTGCGCGGGCTGCGGTACGTGATCGTGGACGAAGGGCACGCCTATCGGGGCGTGTTCGGGGCGCACGTGTCGCACGTACTGCGCCGGTTGACCCGGCTCGCGGAGCACTACGCGGCGGTTCCCTCGTTTCCGTCCTCCCTGACCGGGGACGCGACGCGCCGGGTCACGTTCGTCGTGGCGTCCGCGACCAGCGCCGAGCCCGGCGTCAGCGCGGGGCGACTGATCGGGGTGCCCGCCGAGGCGGTCGCCGTCGTCGACCGGGACGCGTCGCCCGCCGGGCGGCGCACGTTCGCGCTGTGGCAGCCGCCCGAGATCGCGGGGTACGGCTTCACGCGATCCGGCGGTGGTTCCGAGGACGACGCCGCCGCACCCGGCACGACCGGCGGCTCCGACGAGTCGGCCGGAGGAGACGCGCCGGGCCGCGGCGATACGCGCGCCGTCGGCGACGACGACCCCTGGGCGCTCGACGCCGATCCCGATCACGAGTCACCTCCGCCGGCCGAGGAGGCGCGGAAGAATCCTCGGCGTTCCGCCACGGCCGAGGCCGCCGACCTGCTCGCCGACCTCGCCGCCGCAGGCGCCCGCACGCTCGCGTTCACGCGCAGCCGCCGGGGGGCGGAGTCCGTCGCGCAGCGTGCTCGTGACCACCTGAGGCACGCGATCGTGCCCGCCGGCGCAGTCGGCACGTCCGCGGACGCCGATGGCGTCAACGGCTCGCCGGAAGGCCACGGCTCGGACGGCCCGCGCCGCCGCGACGCGGCCGACCGCGGACCGGAAGGCTCCGCCGCGACCGTCGTCGTCCATCCCTCCGAGCGGATCGCCGCGTATCGCGGCGGGTACCTGCCCGAGGAGCGTCGCGAACTGGAGCGCGCCGTACGAACCGGGGAGATCCTGGGGCTCGCCACGACCAACGCGCTCGAGCTGGGGGTGGACATCTCCGGCCTCGACGCGGTGCTCGTCGCGGGCTGGCCCGGTACGCGCACGTCGCTCTGGCAGCAGGCGGGGCGGGCCGGGCGCGCGGGCGCCGACGGGCTCGTCGCCTTCGTGGCCCGCGAGGACCCGCTCGACACCTACCTGGTGCACCACCCCGAGGCGGTCTTCGACGCGCCCCTCGAGGCCACGGTCTTCGACCCCGAGAACCCGCACGTCCTGGCCCCGCACCTGTGTGTCGCCGCGCAGGAGGCGCCGCTGCGGTCCGCCGACCTCGCGCGGTTCGGCGACCCGGCCCACGTGCGCCACGTCCTGGAGGTGCTGGTCGCACGGGGTGCGCTGCGACGCCGGCCGTCGGGCTGGTACTGGACGCATGCACAGTCGGCAGCGGGCCTGACGGACCTGCGAGGGTCGGGCGGCGCGCCGGTGCGGGTCGTCGAGGCGGGGTCGGGGCGGCTGCTCGGCACCGTGGACGCACCGTCGGCGGACGGGCAGGTGCACGACGGCGCCGTCTACGTCCACCAGGGCGTCACCTACGTGGTGGACCGGTTCGACCTCGCGGACCACACCGCCCTCGTCGTGCGGCGCGACGTCGACTACGGGACGTGGTCGCGTGAGGTGATGGAGGTGGCGATCGTCGGGGCCGACGACGGCGGTGTGGGCGCGGGTCCTGGTTCGGGCGGAGCCGCTGCCGGCGTCAGCGGCGGCGAGCAGGCGCGGACCGATCAGGACCCCGGCGCGGACGTGGGCGGCGAGCCCCGTCACAGCGCAGGCGGGGCGGAAGCCGGCGAGGACCGGCCCGTCACGACCCGGGAATGGGGGCCGATCACCTGGAGCCTCGGGCCCGTGGAGGTGACGAGCCAGGTGGTGAGCTTTCAACGACGTCGGCTCCCGGACCTGCAGGCCCTCGGCACGGAGTCCCTCGACCTGCCCGAGCGGACCCTCGGCACGACGGCGGTCTGGTGGTCCGTCCCGGAGTTCGTGCTGCGGGCGGCCGGCGTGACCCCCGAGGAGACTCCCGGCGCCCTGCACGCGGCCGAGCACGCGTCGATCGGAATGCTGCCGCTGCTGGCCACGTGCGACCGCTGGGACCTCGGCGGGGTCTCCACGGAACTGCACGCCGACACCGGCGAGGCCACCGTCTTCGTCTACGACGCGTTCCCCGGCGGGGCCGGCTTCGCCGAGCGCGGCTACGAACTCGGCGTGACGTGGCTGCGCGCCACCCGCGACGCGATCGCCGGTTGCCCCTGCTCGGACGGCTGCCCCGCGTGCGTGCAGTCCCCGAAGTGCGGCTCGTACAACTCTCCGCTGGAGAAGGCGGCGGCCGTACGGCTGCTGGACGCGGTGCTGTCGCACGCGCCGTGACGGTGGCGCCGGCGGGCGTCGCCGGCGGTTCAGTCCGAGGCGGTCGGGGCGGCGGTGCTGCGCGCCGGCTCGAGGGACGGCCGAGAGGGCGCGGCGCTGTGCGCGACGGCCAGCCGCAGCTTGGCCTCGTCCTCGCTCCCCGGCTGGGCCGACATGACGACGAGCTTGCGATCACCGTCGCCGTCGGTGATCACGTCGCAGTCGACGGCGATGGGGCCGGCCGTCCTGTGATGGATGGTCTTGCGATCCGCCCGGTGCACGCCGACGGATCCGGACGCCCAGAGCTCAGCGAACCGCTCATTGGTCTCGGTCAGCTCGCGGATGAGGTCGTGCAGCCGCTCGCTCTCGGGGTAACGGCCCGAGGCGCGCCGTAGGTCGGACACCATCGCGGCCTCGAGCGCATCGCGGTCGGCGGACGTCGCCGTCCAGCGCGGCCCCAGCGGTCCGCCGCCATCGGGAGGGAAGGTGACGCGGGCGAAGTTGCGCAATGCGGCCGGCGCTCCGGCCGGGTCGCCGATGAGGCCGGCCCACGTGTGGTTCCACCAGATCAGTTGCCAGTCGGCGGCGAAGACGGCGGCGGGGGTGAGGTCGCTCAGGCTGTCCAGGACGCGGCGGAGTCCCGGCGGGAGGTCGTCGTCCACCTCGCGATCCGTGGGCGGCAGCAGCGACGCCAGGCGGTACAGGTGGTCGCGCTCGTCGTCCGTGAGCCGCAGGGCCTGCGCCAGGGCCGCGACGACCTGGGCCGACGGTCCCGATCCGCGCGCCTGCTCGATCCGGGTGACATAGTCCGCCGAGACCCCGGCGAGTGCCGCGAGTTCGTCCCGGCGAAGCCCGGGCGTCCGGCGGTCGGCTCCGGCGGGGAGTCCGACGTCGGCCGGGCGCAGGCGTTCGCGGCGACGGCGGACGAAGCTGGCGAGCGCGTTCCGATCGGTCACACGCGAGATCTTTGGCCGGTCAAAGGCTGTTGTCCAGCTACGTCGGCACGGGTGGGCCCGGGCACGGGGCCTGCAGCCCCTTCTTGGAACGGGCCCACGGGCCCAGTACCGCCGGATCAGGCGCCTCCCGGGGTGGTACGGATCGTCCCTGGGACGCGCTCTCCCTGTTTGCACACGATGGCACAGTTCAGCCTTGAGTCCGTGTTCAGCATCAGCCGCGCCGCGCTCCAGTCAGATCCGCATCCCCGCATCCCCGCCGCCTCTCCGACGAGCGCGGCCAGGCTCTGCCGGAA
Organism: Myceligenerans pegani; assembly: GCF_014892515.1. Lineage (GTDB taxonomy): Bacteria > Actinomycetota > Actinomycetes > Actinomycetales > Cellulomonadaceae > Myceligenerans > Myceligenerans pegani. The sequence goes on along the minus strand of NZ_JADBGR010000093.1, from coordinate 45,850 downwards.
TTCATCGGCGTCGTCGGGATCATGCTCCTGATCGTCGCGGACGTGCGGACTCCGACGGCGAAGGTAGCGTGGCATGGTGGCTGACCAGCGGGTTCATGGCCGTGAGCAGATCGACGACGGGTTCCGTGCGGCGCGCCGGGCGGGAATGGGGCTTGCCGCGCCGCGGGCCTGGATCTCGATCGTGCTGCTCGCGGAGGCCGGCATCGCGGTGGCGGTGCCGGCGAGCATGGCGAACGCGAACGCGCAGTGGGACGGTGCCGCGGGTCTCGCCGGGTTGATCGTCGTCTCGGCCCTGTTCGGCCTGGTGGCGGCCCTCCTCCTGCTGCCGGTGGTGGTCGCGTTGTGCGGCCGGCTGATCCTGCGCTGGACGCGCATCGCGCCGACGTGGCGACGGGCGGCCGCCGGGAGGCCGACCCGCGTGCTGCACGGCGAGGTCCTGCCGGGCGCTCGCCAGGAGGGCAAGCACGTCGTGCGTGTCGTGCGCGTGCATGACGCCGACGTCCTGCCGTGGTTGCACCTGGCGTTCGTGCGGGGTGCGGGCGAGGAACTGCGGGGACCGGCGGTCCTGGAGTTGTTCGCGGGCGACGACGTGGGCGGCCCGGTGCGCCTCCGCGCCGGCGAGGGTGCCGCGTGGGCGTTCGACGTGACGACCGGTCCGACGGGCCGGCCACCGGAGGTCGAGGCGGAGGTGGAGCTCGGCGGGCCGCCGTCGGAGCCGTCGGTGACGAGCTGGTCGGTTCGGCTCGGCCGCGACGACGGCGTGCACGGCGTGCCGCTGTCTCCTGTCGGGGACGGGTTCGCCAGCGCCCGCAGGGCGGGCACCCGGGGAACGTCACTGTGGCGGTTGGGGCTGAGCACGATCCTCCCGGTGGTCATGACCGGCACGTTCCTCCTCTTCACCATCGGCGGGGCGCTAGGAGAGCCGTGGGCGGAGTCGGAGGGCGCGCTCGACCCGCGGAACCCGTGGCAGCTCGCGCTGCTGGTCATGATCGCCCTGCTGCCGCTGCTGGTCCTGTGGGGTGTCCGCGGGCGGATCCGCCGTCGTCGGCTGATCGGACCGGCGTGGCGACGGGCCGCCCGAGGACAGCCGACGCTCGAGCTGACCGGCGCCATGGTCGACGGCACCCGGGTCATGGGACGTCACGGGATGCGCACGGTCCGGCTCGACCGGCCGGTCGGCCGGGACGAACCGGGCAACACCGAGCTCCAGCTGCTGTTCGTGACCGCCGAGGGCCGGGGCGAGCGCCTGTCCGGGGAGGTCGGGGTGCAGCTGTTCGCGGAAGGCGCGCTGCGCGGCCCGGCCCGGGTGCAGGACGCCCGCCGCGCCGAGTGGGCGTTCGCGGTGCGCGACGCCGCACCCGGCGACGTTCCCGTCCGCGACGACGGCTGGGACGACGACGGCTGGACCGACCTGAGCGCCGATTCCGGCGACGGCGGAGACGGGGACGGCGGCGAATAAGAGGTCGCGAGAGTGGGTAGCGTCGTGACCGGTGGCCCGAGCGGCCACACGACGACCGCCGAACGCACCGACGCTCGTCGCCACGTCAGCTCGGGGCGCCGACCTGGGGGTCCGGGAGGTAGACGGTGCCGCCCGCCGCCAGGAACTCCTCCGACTTGGCCGCCATGCCCGCACGGGCCTCCTCCACCGTGAGTCCGCCCGGCGCCGATCCGACGATCGCCTGCTGTGCGGCCGCGCCGCCGAACTCGTCGCGGATGTCCTGGGAGATCCTCATCGAGCAGAACTTGGGCCCGCACATCGAGCAGAAGTGCGCGGTCTTGGCGGCCTCGGCCGGAAGGGTCTCGTCGTGGTACTCCTGCGCGAGCTCGGGGTCGAGCGAGAGGGCGAACTGGTCGCGCCAACGGAACTCGAACCGGGCCTTGCTCAGGGCGTCGTCACGGTCCCTGGCGCCCGGGTGTCCCTTGGCGATGTCGGCGGCGTGTGCGGCGATCTTGTAGGTCACGACGCCGGTGCGCACGTCGTCCTTGTTCGGCAGGCCGAGGTGTTCCTTGGGGGTCACGTAGCAGAGCATCGCGGTGCCGTACCGGGCGATCTCGGTGGCGCCGATCGCGGAGGTGATGTGGTCGTAGCCGGGAGCGATGTCGGTGACCAGCGGACCCAGCGTGTAGAACGGCGCGCCGTCGCACAGCTCCTGCTGCCGCTCCACGTTCTCCCGCACGAGGTGCAGCGGCACGTGGCCCGGGCCCTCGACCATGACCTGCACGTCGTGCCGCCAGGCGCGCTTCGTGAGCTCCGCGAGGGTGTCGAGCTCGGCGAACTGGGCGGCGTCGTTCGCGTCCGCGATGGAGCCGGGGCGCAGCCCGTCGCCGAGGGAGAACGCGACGTCGTAGGCGGCGAAGATCTCGCACAGCTCGTCGAAGTGCGTGTAGAGGAAGTTCTCCTGATGGTGCGCGAGGCACCACCCGGCCATGATCGAGCCGCCGCGCGAGACGATGCCCGTGACGCGGTCCGCCGTGAGCGGCACGTACCGCAGCAGGACCCCGGCGTGCACGGTCATGTAGTCCACGCCCTGCTCGCACTGCTCGATCACCGTGTCGCGGTAGATCTCCCAGGTCAGCGCGTTCGCGTCGCCGTTGACCTTCTCCAGCGCCTGGTAGATCGGGACGGTGCCGATCGGCACGGGCGAGTTGCGCAGGATCCACTCGCGGGTCGTGTGGATGGCGTCGCCGGTGGACAGATCCATCACGGTGTCGGCGCCCCAGCGGGTCGCCCACTGGAGCTTCTCGACCTCCTCCGCGACCGAGCTGTGCACGGCGGAGTTCCCGATGTTGGCGTTCACCTTCACGGTGAAGGCCCGGCCGATGATCATCGGCTCGGACTCAGGGTGGTTGACGTTGTTGGGGATGATGGCGCGCCCGGCGGCGACCTCGGAACGGACCAGTTCGACGTCACAGCCCTCACGCAGGGCCACGAACCGCATCTCCGGGGTGATCTCTCCCCGGCGCGCGTAGTGCATCTGGGTGACGGTGCGCCCGGGGAGGGCGCGGCGCGGCGCCCGCGCGGCGCCCTTCCACTCGTCGGCGGACGCCCGACGGCGGTCGTGGTCCACCGCGTCCCCGGCGGCCGAGGAGCGCGCGGCGCGGCGAGCCGCGGCCCGGCCGTCGTCGGCCGGCTGCACCGCGCGGCCCTCGTACTCCTCCGTGTCGCCGCGGCCCGCGATCCAGTCGGCCCGGGCGGCCGGGAGTCCGTGGCTGGGGTCGCACGCGGGACCGTCGGTCCGGTAGACGCGCACGGGGGCGTTCTCGGTGCCGTCGGGCGACGGCGCGAGCGTGATCTCGGTGACGGGAATCTGCAGGCCGCTCTCGTGGTCGACGTCGTACGTGAGCGTGCGCGAGGGGATGGTGTTCATCACTCTCCAACTTCCTACGCCGGAATTACCCGGTCAGGTTCGACGGTCCGGGCCGCACCAGCCCGATCTCAGCCCTTGCGAGGGCACCCGTGGGATCGAGGGTCACGTTACAACACGTCGACGGCTGCGCGTCAACAGCGTTGTCGGATACCACCAGAGAACGGCACCTGGTTCGCAAAATAGCCTCTGACCTGGGATGATGTGACGCCGTGGACGACATGACAGTGCAACGCGTACCCCCAGGACCGGTTCTCGACGCCTTGCGCATCTACCACTGGCTGCCGGCCGGGTGGGACTCCGTCCACCCCGTTCTCCTCGAAGCCGCGCTCGATCTGGCCGACGGCGACCCCCGTCGTCTCCGGGTCGACGACGACGGCACCGTCGCCGTCCTGAACCGTCCTGCGGAGCCGGAGGAGGGCTGACACGTTCCGCCCTGCGGCTCCAACCGGGTTCAGCGGCTTCCATGTCGGCGGCCGGGCAGATCGAGTTGAACGCGGGGAACCTCGGGCTGCATTGGCCGCGGTCGATCGGACGGGCGATGTCGTGCACGTGGCGTTGCCGGGCCGCCCGCGGATCAGAAAAGTGCATCCTGGTGGCTCTCCGGTGGCGGTGCTCCGAGGCGTTCCAGGTCGGCGGTGGTGGCGGAGGGTTCGGGGGCGCGGGTGAAGGTCCAGCCCTGCAGCAGGCCGGTGTCGACGAGGATCAGCCGGTCGCCGTCGGTCAGGTACAGGTCGCGGCCGATCCGGCATCGCACCGTGCCGGCGACCATCGTCCCCGGTGACACGCGGGTGAGGGCGTGGCTCGGCCGGACGCCGTCGTCGGGCAGGCCGTAGCAGGGCGTGAGGTCGGCCGGGTCCTCGTCGGTGAAGTGTTGTCCGGGAGGCCAGTCGAGTGCGCGGACCCGAGAGGCGAGTTCGCGAAGTTCCTCGGATCGGGCCGCGGGCGTGTCCGGCAAGTGGCGGGCCTGGCGCTTACGGCTGGTGGTGACTCGTTGGGGCAGTCCGAGGGCGGTGGTCAGGAGTGCTTCGCAGCGGCGGGCGGGCAGCAGTGTCCCGGTGGACAGGGTGAGCATGCTCAGGGCGCCTTGTTCGAGCAGGCGTGCCCGGCCGCGTTCGGCGGCGGTGATGCCAACCTTGATCGTGGCGCCGTGGTGGGCCAGGTAGACGGTGAAGTCGCGGGGGTCGTCCAGCGCGGTGTCGGTCGCAATCGAGCGGGAGCGGGCCATGGCCGCGCAGTCACGGCACTGTCCGGACGTGGCGGCCGGGTCGATGGACGTCGAGGCCGGGCAGGCGATGCGGCGGCCCGCCCGCCACACGCCCACGCAGGATCGTTCGGGGCCCGCACCGAGCGCGAGGGCGGCGCCGACGGTGACGCTGCCGGCACGCCGTCGTCCGTCGATGCCGTTCCACTCCAGGGCGGCGTCGGCGCCGGTGGCGAGGTCATCGGTCCAGACGAGCCCGGTCAGGCGCCAGGTTGCGTTCGAGAAGTTCGTGAGTACCTCCCACCAGGGATGGAACCGACGGGGCGGCCCGTCCGCGGGCCGACGCCAGGTCATAGACAGTAGCCGTGTCACCACCCATGCGTGCAGCGCGTGCCGGACCCGCATGACGAACTGCCCCCGCGTGCGCGGGGGCAGTTCGTGCGAGGTCACCGCCGGCCGTTCAACCTGACCCTCGCGTCACGACGCGCCGTCGTTCACTCGCCGAGTCGCTTGAACGGGCGTGTCGAGAACACGACCTCGACCGCCACGCCGAAGTACTCGGCGATCCGGAGCGCGAGGTACAGCGACGGGCTGTACTCCCCTCGCTCCAGGTAGCCGACCGTCTGGTAGTGCACCCCGAGCGCCTCCGCGAGCTCGCGCCGCGAGATCCCCCGCTCGGCGCGGAGCATCGCGATGCGGTTGTGGACGACGTCGGTGGTGGTCTCGCCCACTGCTCACCATCCCTGCGCCATGACGCGATCACGCGCCTCGGCGACGGCGGCACCGGACGCCCGGCGAGTCATCCGCCGCAGCACGATCGGCGCGACGACGAAGCCCACCACGATCCAGGCGCCGAGCACGCCGAACATCTCGAGGGTCCGCCACGACTCACCGATCTCCGTCGTCACCATCTCCGGCGGCAGCATCGCGGACCGGGCGCCCAGGCCGAGCCAGTAGTACGGGAACGCCTGACCGACCCACTGCAGCCACGTGGGCAGGGCACTGAGCGGGTAGAAGATGCCCGACACGACCAGGAGGGCCATCGAACCCAGCATGAGGAGTCCGGTCTGCGACGCGGTCTTGAACAGGGACCCGAGCGCCACGCCGATCGGCACGGTCGCGGCCATACCCAGGACGAAGATCATCAGGAGGAGCATCCACGTCCGGGCGTCGAACCGCAGTTCGCCGGCGACCGTGAGGCCGGGGATGATCAGCAGCGCCAGGCTGATCAGCGTCGTCGAGCCGAACATGACGACCTTGCCGAACAGGTAGCCGATCATGCCGTTCGGCGTCGCCTTGGCCCGCAACAGGGTGCCGTCCTCCCGATCCGTGGCGATGGTTCCCGCGGGGCCGGTCAAGCCGCCGAACCCGATCGACATCCCCACGATGCTCGGCAACACCATGGCGCCGAGCTCGTACTCCGTGCCGGGCAGCGAGCTGCCGCGCATGAAGAGCAGCACCACCGCGAAGATCACGGGCATCAGGAAGTACCAGAGGACGTCCCCGGGTTCCCGGAGCGACTGCTTGGTCTCCAGCCAGCCACGGACCAGGCCGGCGCGGGCCGCCGCCCACCGGGCGTCGTTCGTTGTCGCGGTCATGAGCGCACCTCCTGGGCCTCGTCGTCCTTGCTCGTCACGCCGTTGCCGGTCCCGCCGGCATCCGGCTCGTCCTGGCCCGAGCCGTCCGGTGCAGACCCGTCCGCACCGTTCCCGGTGGCGCCCTGGCCCGTCTCCGCGCGCTGCACGAGCGCCATGTAGGTGTCCTCCAGGCTGGCGCGCCGCACCTCGAGCTCGGTGATCCCGGCATCCGTCGCCAGCAGGTCGCGGACGAACGGGGTGGGATCGTTCTGCTCGGCGGCGTGCACGTGCCGCCGCCCGTCCGCGGTCCAGCGGACCTCCGCACCCGTCGCCATCTGGCGTGCGAGCTCGTCGGCCGACCCGTTCGCGACGATCGTGCCCTGGTCGAGGATCAGGATCCGGTCGGCGAGCTTCTCCGCCTCGTCGAGATCGTGAGTGGTGAGCAGGATCGTCGTGTTCTCGAAGTCCGACAGCCGGTGCACGAGGTCGTGGAACTCACGCCGGGCGTGCGGGTCGAAGCCCGCCGTCGGCTCGTCGAGGAAGACCAGCTCGGGCCGGCCGACGATCCCGATCGCCACGTCCAGGCGGCGGCGCTGGCCGCCCGAGAGGGCCTTGACCTTCTGGTTCGCGTGCTCCGTGAGGCCGACAGCATTCAGCAGTTCGTCCACCTTCCACGGCCGCTCGACCTCGGGCGTCGAGAACGGCACGTAGAACCGGGCGAGGTAGTCCAGGAGCTCGCGCACCTTCCACCGGCCGTGGTCCCGCCAGGACTGCAGCACGACTCCGAGCCTTGCCCGCCACGCCTCGTCACCATGTGCCGGATCCTGCCCCAGCACCGCGACCTGGCCGGCGGAACGGGTGCGAAACCCCTCGAGGATCTCGATGGTGGTGCTCTTGCCGGCCCCGTTGGGACCGAGCAGTGCCAGCACCTCTCCGCGCCTCGCCGTGAACGAGACGCCGGTGAGCACATCCTTCGTTCCGTAGCGCATCCGCAGGTCGCGCACGTCGATCGCGACGTCCGCCGGTTCCTGCGACGGCTGACTATCAGTCATCACACCCTCCATACTCTTCGTAGTAGGGATACTACGTTTCGTAGCGATGTCATGTCACTCGGTTTTTTCCGCTCGGGTCACCCCGCGGTGCCGTACTCCCAGTGCCAGGCCTCCGGCTTGGACCCGCCGGGTCCCGCCCACTCCGGGTGGTTCCAGCCGTGCACGCCGGCGTTCGCGACCATCCACCGGTGCTCGGCGGTGCCGAAGTACTGGATGCCGCCACTCAGGTCGACCGCCCGGCCCCAGCCGTGATTCGACGTCCCCGGCGGGGCGGCCAGGGCGCCCTTGCTCGCCGCCACCGCCACCTGCGCCTCGTAGGACCGGTACGAATCGCGGACCGCCAGATCCCGTCCGAACGCCGCACGGAACGCCACGTTCAGCCGCTCGATCGCCACGGCGGCGTCGCAGCGTAGCCTCTGCCCCGCCGCGAACGAGACGTCGCACAGGAGGTGCGACGGGATCCGGCCGTTCCGGTAGTTCCCGGCTTCGGCCGCACGTCCGGCGACGTGCCGCGGCATCGCCGTCCCCGGGACCGGGAGCCCTTCGCCTGCCTCCGGAGGCCGAGGACCCGCCCGGGCATCCGCGCGCGCGGCGCCGAGGAAGGACCACCTGCCGGGCAGCGCCACCGGGCGACGCACCTCGACGCGCACCACACCCGCTGCCGCCACCTCGCACGTCGTCGCCTCCGCGCCGTTGCGCGCGACCGCGGCGGCCACCGTCGAGCACGCGTCGAGACCGCCCCCGAGCGCAGTCGCCCCTGCCAGCGCACCGAGATCAGCTGCCGACTGCGCCGCGCCGCGGCCGTTCTGCGCGGCTCCGAGTATGGCGACCCCGGCGGCGAGCGCCAGCACCACGCCGATGATCCCGAGCACCAGGACGGTTCCCGCGCCGCGCTCCGCCGCCCGCCGATTCCTGGTGTCGGCCGAGGCCCGCCGATTCCTGGCCCCGGCCGAGGCCCACCGGTTCCTGGTCCCGGCCGAAGTCCGCTGGTTCTTGGCCCCGGCCGAGGCCCGTCGATTCATGGCTCCACCCAGGCCGTCGCGGTTCCGCGGGCCCGTAGCGGGCCGGCGGCGGTCCATCCGTTCACGACGGGTTTCGTGACGGTCACGCGTACCCAGTCGCCGTCGTGGTCGATCAACAGTTCCGCATCGTCACCGCCCACCCGTCCGACCACCCGAGCGACCACCGCCTCCTCCTCGCCGATCGCGACCGCCCTGGCCCCCGCCCGGGCCGCGTCCACGGCGCGCATCTGCGCCACGGACGCGGCCACGAGCGTGAGCACCGCGACCAGGACCAGCACGACGGCGGGAAGCGCGACGGCGAGCTCGGCCGTCACCGCCCCTCGCTCCGCATCCCGGTGCGCGGCCATCCTCAGCCCGCCGAGAGCGCCGTCGTGATCAGCGACGTGAGCAACGACTGCACGTCACCGCCCTGGAGCACGGCCATGAGCAGGCCGGCGAACGTCGCCGCGCCGAGCGTCGCGATCGCGTACTCCGCCGTGGCCATCCCGGCCTCGGGGTCGCGCCCCGGGGCACGCCGCCCGCCACGCGCGCCGGGCGGAACCGGTCGCGCAGCGCCCGCGCCGGGCGGGAACCCTCGCGCACCGTGCGCCCCGGCCGGGACCTGTCGTGCACCGACCGCGTCGGCACCACCTGCGTCGGCACCACCCGCGCCGTGCTCGTCCGGAGCGGTGATCCTGGTGTCCGTCATCGTGTTCTCCTCCTTCGTTCACCCGCCGCCCCGTGCGGCGGGAGGTCTCTCTGCGCGCTCGGCGCTCGCGCGATCAGGCGGCGAACAGGTCGGTCCCGAGCGCGAGCAGTACCGGGACGATCCCGACCAGGACGAACGCCGGCAGGTAGCAGCACCCGAGGGGAAGCACCAGCCGCACACCGAGCCGTGCGGCGGCGGTCCGCGCTGCGGCGCTCCGGTCCCGCCGGAGCTCCTCGCCCGCCGCACGCAGCGCCGCTCCGGGCGCCGCGCCGTCGATCCAGGCGCTGCGGAGCGCGCGCCTCACCGGTGCGAGCACCTCCGAGGTGCCCGCCCATGCCTGTTCCCAGCCGGCGCCGAGCACGAGCGCGTCGGCTGCCGCCCGGAGCGCGGTCCCGTGGTTCCCGCCCGCCGCGTGCCCGACCGCACCGAGCGCCCGTGGCACGCCGGCGCCCGCACCGAGGGCCGCGGCCAGCAGGTCGAGCACCACGCGCACGTCGATCTCACGGTCGCGCGGCCGGTCGCGCGCCTGTGCCACGAGTCGCGCCGACCACGTCCGTCCCGCGAACAGGAACGCCGTGCCCAGCACCGTCGCGACGGTGCCGAGGCCCCCGTCGGTCGCGACGCCGACCATGTCGGCGCCGAGCAGCCACCCGAGTCCGGCACCGGCCGCGGGCAGCCAGAGAATGACGCGTGCGGTCGTCCGCGGCCCGGCGATCGCGGCATCGCGTTCGGCACGCGCCTCGGCCTCCCGCACGAGGGAGTCCGCCACGGATTCCAGGACCCGGCCCAGCGGGGCACCGACGTCGAGCGCGAGCCGGTTCGCGGCCACGACCGCCCGCGCGTTCCCCGGTCCGAGCAGTGGTCCCAGCGCCTCGCCGTCGGGTGCTCCGGTCGGGTCCACCGGGATCCCGGCCGCTCGCGCCCACGCCGTCGCGGGTGCGACTCCCGCCCGCAGCAGAGCGACCACCTGCAGCACGACCACGCGCACAGAGGCGCCTGGTGCGGGACGCCCGGTGCGCGAGGCGCGCGCCGCACGGGTCCTTCCTCCGTCCCGCCTGGCTCCGTCCCGCCTGACTCCGTCCCGCCCTGCATTCCGAGCGCCGAGCCGGGGTGCTCCGTTCCGTGCGCCCTGCCGGGAGACTCCCGGCGCCGCAGCGCCACGCGGCCGGATCCCGAGCTCACGCACCCGTCGCCCGACCGGCGCGAACCCGAGGTACACGGCCACCGCCAGCAGAATTCCGGCCAGGACGGCCGACGACCCCTGGTCCCCGCCCGTCACGACGCGCACCACGGGCCGAACCGTCCGGCCAGTTCGCGCCACACCGGCGGATCCAGCTCGACGGCTCCGCGGCCGTCCCACCACGCCGCCGGCCGCACCACGAGCTCACCGCGCTCGTCCCGGCCCACCACACCGATCTCCGCCAGGAACCGCACGCCCCGCTCGCGCCGTAGGTGCAGCACCACGTCGAGCGCCCCGGCGGCCTGTGCCGCCACCGCCTCCCGCGGCATCCCGGCAAGCGCCGCGAGCGCCTCCAGCCGCGCCGGAACCACCGCGACGGCGTTGGCGTGCAGGGTCGCGAGGCCGCCGTCGTGTCCGGTGTTCATGGCCAGGAGCACCTCGCGGACCTCGGCCCCGCGGCATTCGCCGAGCACGATCCGGTCGGGTCGCATCCGCAGGGCGTCCCGCACGAGGCCGGCGAGGTCGATGCCACCGGCGCCCTCGATGTTGGCGCGTCGCGTGGCCAGGGACACCACGTGGGGGTGGTCGGGCACGAGCTCACGGGCCTCCTCCACCGTCACGATCCGCTCGTCCTCCCCGGCCAGGGACAGCAGAGCCGCGAGGAGCGTCGTCTTCCCGCTTCCCGTGCCTCCGCTGACGACGATGTTCGCCCGCCGCTCCACGAGCGCCCGCAGCAGTCCGGCCCAGTCGTCCGGCAGGGCGCCGCTCGCCACGAGTTCGTCGAGCGAGAACGCGCGCGCCCGCAGCACCCGGAGCGAGATCGCCGCCCCTGCCGGTGCGAGGGGCGCGAGAACCGCGTGCAGTCGCGTTCCGTCGGGCAGGCGCGCATCGACGCTGGGCTGGGCGTCGTCGAGGCGCTGCCCACCGATCGCCGCGAGCCGTACGGCGAGCGCCCGCACGTCCGCCGTCGTCCCCAGGGACATACCGATCCGTTCGAGGCCGCGGCCCCGATCCAGCCAGACGCCGTCGGGCCCGTTGACCAGCACGTCGGTGACCTCGGGCTCCTCGAGCAGGTGCTGCAGCGGACCGGCGCCCAGCAGCTCGGCCCGAGTCGTCCGGGCCAGCGCATCGAGTGCGGCGGAGCCCAGCACGAGCCCGCTGTCCCGCACCGCGTCGCGGACGGCGTCGGACGGTTCCGCGCCGCCGCTCGCGATCCGAGCGCGTACGTCGTCCAGCAGCGCCGGGTCGAGTGCCCCCGCCGTCACAGCGCAGCTCCGAGGTTCGCCGCCAGCCGGGCCACGGCACCCCGGCCGGCGGGCAGCCCGTCGCCCCGCTCGATCGCCGCCGGCACCGACCGGTCACGCTCCAGCATGCCGTCCACCGGCAGCCCGAGCGCCGCGCCGAGCGCGTCCGGGTCGACCTGCCCCGGCGCGGGTCCGCGCGCCACGACGCGCACGTCGCGCACGCCGGCCGCGACGAGCTGATCGCGCACCAGTTCGGCACCCGCGGCGCCGGGAAACGTCAGCGGCGTCACCAGCACCGCCGTGTCGCATCCGCCCAGCAGCGCGCGAGCCGCGCCCGTCCAGGAGCTCGGTCGCGGCAGATCCAGCACCAGGGCCCGGCCCGATCGCACGATCCCGGCGCACACGTCGAGCACGACGTCGTCCGACGGCGGCCCGGCACGCCGCCTCCCGCTGACCACCGGCACGTCGCGCCAGGACGGGAGGGCGGCCACCAGGGTCTCGCCGTCGACGTCTCCCCGGGCGGCGGACAGCTCCGGCCACCGCGCACCCCGGACGTCCTCGATGCCCAGCAGCAACTCGATGCCGGGCGCATCGGCGTCGAGATCGACGAGCGCCGCCGGCTCCCCGCGCCCGATCAGCCCGAGTGCCGCCGCGGCGGCGGCCACGGTGGTCCCCACCCCGCCGATCGCACCGGTCACGGCGATCACACGCCCGTACCGCCCCATGTCGATCCCCCTTGTCCGCCGGGCGCCCCCGGGCCGTGGCCTGTCGCCGTGATCCGGCGCGTGGCAACCAGCTTTCATCGCCGCGCGCCAGGCCGACCCGCCCGCCGTCGCGACCTGTCGACGAGGCGTCCGTCCACAGGCCCGCTGTCCCTGTCGTCCGCCCGCGACGCCGGAACCACGGTCATTCCGCACGTCGCCGCACCGCACACGAACCCCGGTGGGCGGGTGAAATTCGCACGCCACCCCGTCCCCGGACATCGGTCAGATCGGACACGCCCGCTAGGCTCGAACAGTGACCGACGAGGCACCCCTGCCCGCGCGGCCGGGCCGCGCCCCCGCGACAGGCCGTATCGCGGCCTTCTTCGACCTGGACAAGACGATCATCGCCACGAGCTCGTCCCAGGCGTTCTCGAAGCCGTTCATCGCCGGCGGGCTGATCAGCCGTGCCGACGTGCTCCGCAGTGCGTACGCACACTTCCTGTTCCTCGTGGGGAACGCCGACGAGGACCAGACCGAACGGATGCGCGCCCACCTCAGCTCACTGGCGAAGGGCTGGGACGTGCGCAAGGTCCGGGAGATCGTCGCGGAGACCGTCCACGAGCACATCGACCCGTACGTCTACGCGGAGGCGGTCGAACTCATCGAGGACCATCACGCCCTCGGACAGGACGTCGTCATCGTGTCCGCCTCGGGCGCCGAGCTCGTCGAGCCGATCGCGGCCGCCCTCGGCGCGGACCACGTGCTCGCCACCCGCATGGAGGTGGTCGACGACCACTACACCGGCGAGATCGACTTCTACAACTACGGCGAGAACAAGGCCGCCGGCATCCGCGACCTCGCCGCCCGTGAGGGCTACGACCTGGCCGGAAGCTTCGCCTACTCCGACTCGATCACGGACGCCCCGATGCTCGGCGCGGTGGGGCACGCCTTCGTCGTGAACCCGGACCGCAACCTGCGCCGTCTCGCCGCCGAGTCCGGCTGGGGGGAGCTGCGCTTCACCAGGCCGGTCGCGCTCCGGCCACGCGTCGAGCCGATCCCGGTCGCCGCCGTCGTCGGAGGAATCGCCGTCGCCGTGGCGGCATACTTCGTCATCCGCCATCTCCGCCGCCGACGCGCCCGCCGACAGGGCTGACCGTGCCCGCCGGCAGGGCTGACGTCGTCGGCAACACGTCGGGTGATCGGCGGCTCGAGCGGCCGATCATCGGACTTCCGGCCGACCACCCGGCAAGCGGCCGACCCGGGCGGACGCCGCTCTACGCCCCGCGGAACTCCGGCTTCCGCTTCTCCCGGAACGCCGCGAACCCCTCGGCGTAGTCGGCGGTGTCGCGGAGGGCCGCCTGCCCCTGGTTCTCCCGGTCCATCGCCGCCCACAGCCCGAGTCGCGCGTCCCGGATCTCCGCGACGATCTCCTTGCTCGCCACGAAGGCCCTCGTCGGGCCCGACGCCGCGAGCCTGGCCGCCGCACGCGTCGCGCCCAGCACGTCGTCGGCCGGGTAGTTCCGCGAGAACAACCCCGCCCGCACGGCCTCCGCACCGCTCAGCAGATCGCCCGTGTAGATCAGATCCAGGGCGCGATGCGCCCCCAGCCGCTCCACGAACAAGGCGTGGCCGCCCGAGTCGAGCACCGCGCCGAGCCGGCCGAACGGGGAACCCACCTTCGCGTCGTCGGCGAGGTAGACGACGTCGGCCGCGATGAGCAGCCCGAGCCCCACACCCAGGCAGGCCCCGTGTCCGACGGCGAACGTCGGCGCGGGAAAGTGCGCGAGCCGGCGCAGGACGGGCTCCACCCGGCCCGCGAGGAAGCCGAGCACGTCGTCGGTCGCCGGATCCACGTCGGCGATGTCCCGGCCCGCGCAGAACGCCTTGCCCTCGCCGCGCAGCAGCAGCGCCCGCGCACCGTCGGCCTCGGCACGGGCGAGCACGTCGGCGAGCTCGTCGAGCCCGGCCTCGTCCAGCGCGTTGAGCCGTCCGGGAGCGTCGAGCACCACCTCGGCGACGCCGTCGTCCAGGGACATGCGGATCATCATCGACCTCCTCGCCGGGGCGGACCTGCGTCGGCAACATTACCAACCGATCGTTCGGTCAATATAGTGACTCGCATGACCCACCAGACCGCCCCGGCCGCACCACCCCGCCGGGGCCGTCCTGGCTACGACCGCCGCGGACTGCTCGACGTCGCCGTCCAGACCTTCATCGAGCGCGGCTACGACGCCACCTCGATCGCGACGCTCGCCGAACGACTGGGCCTGTCCAAGTCGGCGATCTACCACCATTTCTCCTCCAAGGAGCAGATCCTCGCGGCCGCCCTCGACGAGGCCCTCGACGCGCTCGAGGCGGCGCTCCCGCCCCCCGCCCCCCGTGCCGAGGACGCCCCCCTGGCCGACGACGCCGCGGAGACCGACATGCAGTCCGGAGCCCGTGTCACCCCCGGAGCCGGGAGCGCCGCGGGGCACGGAGCGCAAGCGACCGACGGCGAGGGCGTCCACGTGCTCGAACACGTCCTCCGCGAGGCCGTCCACGTCCTCGTGGACCGCCTCCCCTACGTCACCCTCCTGCTCCGCGTGCGCGGCAACACCGCCACCGAGCGCGCCGCCCTGGCCCGCCGCCGCGCCTTCGACAAGCGGGTCACCGCCGTGATCGAGGCCGCACAGCGATCGGGCGAGCTCCGCGCCGACCTGGACCCCCGGGTCGCCGAACGCCTGATCTTCGGCATGATCAACTCGATCGTCGAGTGGTACCGCCCGGCCGGGCGTGAGTCCGCGGACAGCCTGGCCGACGACGTCGTCACCCTGGCGCTGTCCGGACTCCGGGCGCCCTGACCCGCCGGGCCCACGCCAGGCCCCGGTCTCCGGCGCGGCAAGAGCGTCGTCCGACCGCCGGCGGCGAACCACCGGCACGGCGACACCGGTCACTCCGGCGGCGGCCACTCCTTCGCCACGAGCGTCAGCACGTCGTAGGTGGCCACGACCTCGTAGTCCTGGTTGCGCAGCACCGCGTCCCAGCGGACCTCGCCGTGGTCGTCCGTCTCGCGCGGGATGATCTGCTTGGCCGTCAGGGTCACCGTGATCGCTTCGCCCGGCGACACCGGTGTGCGGAACCGCAGGTTCTCCAGTCCGTAGTTCGCCAGCACAGGCCCGGGGTCCGGGTCCACGAACAGTCCCGCGGCGAACGACACCAGCAGGTACCCGTGCGCCACCCGCCCCGGGAAGAACGGATTGGCCGCGGCGGCGGTCTCGTCCATGTGCGCGTAGAACGTGTCGCCGGTGAACTCCGCGAAGTGCTCGATGTCCTCGAGCGTCACCTCGCGCGGCCCTGCCACCACCTGGTCGCCGACCCGCAGCTCCGCGAGGGACTTCCGGAACGGGTGCACGGCGCCCGCGCCGCCCGCCGGCGCCCCCGTGTGCCACACCCCGGTGAGCTCGGTGAGCATCCGTGGCGAGCCCTGGATCGCGGTGCGCTGCATGTAATGGTGCACCGCGCGCACGCCACCGAGTTCCTCGCCCCCGCCCGCGCGCCCCGGCCCGCCGTGCACGAGGTGCGGCACGGGCGAGCCGTGTCCGGTCGAGGTCCGCGCGTCGTCCCGGTCGAGGAACAGCACCCGGCCGTTGGCCGCGCAGAGCCGGCCGAACAGCGCGGCGGCCGCAGCAGGGTCGCTCGTCGCCACCGACGTCACCAGCGACCCGCCACCGCGCACGACGAGGTCCGCCGCGTGGCCGACGTCGCGGTAGCCCACCACGCTCGCGACCGGGCCGAACGCCTCGACGTCGTGCAGCGCCGCGGCGTCGGCGTCGTCGAACCGGAGCAGGAGCGGAGCGGCGAACGCGCCGCCGGGCGCCGCTCCGACGGTCCCGTCGGCACGCACCACCTCCGGCGGGGCGGCGAAGTCCGCGGGCCCGACGGCGACCCGGCCACCTGCCCCGATCAGCTTCTCCACCTGCCGGTGCAGTTCCTCCCGCTGCTCCAGGGACGCGAGCGGTCCCATGGTGACTCCCTCGGCACGCGGGTCGCCGACGGTCACCTTCTGCGCGAGGCGCGTGCCCACCGCGGCGACGACGTCGTCCACGAGAGCCTCCGGCACGATCGCGCGCCGGATCGCCGTGCACTTCTGCCCGGCCTTCACCGTCATCTCGGTCACGAGCTGCCGGACGTACGCGTCGAACTCGGCGGACCCGGGAACGCCGTCGGGACCGAGCACGCTCGCGTTGATCGAGTCGGCCTCCGCCGTGAACCGGACCCCCTCGGCGACCGAGCCGCGCAGCCGGCGCGCGGTGTCGGCGCTGCCGGTGAAGGCGACGGAGTCGCCGAGCCGCAGGTGTCCCAGCAGGTCCCGCGCAGGGCCCGAGACGAGCTGCAGCGAGCCGTCGGGCACCAGGCCCGCCTCGACGAGGACGCGCACCCAGGCCTCGGTGAGGTAGGCGGTGGGTGTCGCGGGCTTGATCACCGTCGGCACCCCGGCCAGGAACGCGGGGGCGAACTTCTCCAGCGGCCCCCACACGGGGAAGTTGAACGCGTTGATCTGCACCGCCACGCCCGACAGCCGCGTGTACACGTGCCGCCCGAGGAACGAGCCGTCCTTCGACAGCTGCTCGGGCGGCCCGTCCAGGATGAGGTTCGCGTTCGGCAGCTCGCGCCGCCCCTTGGACGAGTAGGTGAAGAGCACGCCGATGCCGCCGTCGACGTCGAACGCCGAGTCGCGCGCGGTGGCGCCCGTCCGCGCGGAGACCTCGTACAGCTCGTCCTTGTGCGCGGTGAGCTCGAGCGCCATGCGCTTGAGCAGCACGGCCCGCTCATGGATCGTGAGGTCGCCGAGGGACTTCTGCCCGACGTCGCGCGCGTGGTCCAGCACGGCGGCCATGTCGAGGCCGTCCGTCGAGAGACGGGCGACCGGCTCACCGGTCGAGGCGTCGTGGACGACGACGGCCCGGGCGGCCTCGGGCGCGTCCGTGGCGGTACCGCCTGGTGTGCTCGCGTCGGCGGGTGTCCACCAGCCGTCCCGGACGTACGACGGCAGCACGGGCACGGTGTTCGTCATCACTTCTCCTTCGTCACTGCGGGCAGGGGTGTCGCCGCTTGCTCGGGCCCGGATGCGGAGCCCGCGGAACGCGCCGGGTCGCGGCGCTTCCGGTCCAGGAAGGCCGACATGCGCCGGCGCTTCTCGTCGCTCTCGAACAGCTCTGCCTGAAGCTCCAGCTCGACCCGGGGGTGCTGGTCGGGCCGGGCCCGCAGAGCGGTCTTGGTGTGCCGGACGGCCTCGGGTGCCAGCCGGGCGATCCGGTCGGCGAGGTAGTGCGCCGCCGGGAGCAGGTCCTCGGGATCGTGCAGCGCGGTGACGACTCCCCAGGCCAGCGCCTCGTCGCCGGTCAGGACGCGTGCGGTGAGCAGCATCTCGGACGCGCGGGTGGCACCGATCATCGCGGGCAGCCGCCAGGTCGCGCCCGCGGCGGGCATGATGCCGAGGGTCGGTTCGAGGCTGCCGATCCGCAGACGCGGGGTGCCGATGCGGAGGTCGGCGGCGTAGGCGAGCTCGGCGCCGCCGCCGAGGGCGTAGCCGTCGATCGCGGCGATCACCGGCATGGGGAGCGCCGCGATCCGGTCGAAGGCGTGGGTGTTGATCCCCGCGAGGGCGTCTCCGGCGTCGCGGTCGATGAGCTCGGCGATGTCGGCCCCGGCCGCGAGGTCGCCGTTCGCGCCGGTGAGGATCAGTGTGCGCGGCTCGGCCTCGAGCTCGGCGCACAGCACGTGCAGCGCGTCGACGGTCGCGCGGTCGACGGCGTTCCGGGCGCCGGGCCGGTCCAGCGTCGCGACGACGCGATCGGCCGCACGCTCCACACGGAGCGGGCCGGTCCCCTCGCGCTGACCCATGTGCACTCCCCGACGACGCCGTCCAGGTCCTCCGACCGGAATTAGTGACCGATCGTTCAGGAACTCATCCTGCCACACGAGACGACGAGGAGAACAGGTAGCCGTGGAACTTCGGCCGCTCGCTCCGGAGAGCCAGGCCGGCGGCGCGTCGGTCTCGCCGCGCCCACGAGGTACTACGATCCGGCGGCATGTGGGATGTCCGGGAGAATCAGGGCCGCGTCGTCCGGCGTGTGGCCGACGGCCTGCACCGGTTCAACGCCCGGCATCCGTGGAGCCACAACGACCACTTCCACGGCTGGATCCTGCGGCGCCTGCCGCGTCGAGGCGGCACGGGGCCGCTGCGCGTGCTCGATGTCGGGTGCGGCCGCGGTGCGCTCATCGGCCGGCTGCGGGAGCGCGGCGCCGTCGTCGTCGGGATCGACGCGGATGCGGGAATGGCCCGGACGGCCGCCACCCGCTTCGCGGGCGACACCGGGGTCCGCATCGAGCACACCGGTTTCGAGGAGATCTCCGGCACGTACGACGCCGTCACCATGGTGGCCTCGCTGCACCACATGCCGCTCGACGCCGCGCTCACCCACGCCTCGGACCTGCTGGCGCCCGGCGGCCGGCTGCTCGTCGTGGGCCTCGCCCGGGTCGGCAGCCCTCGCGAGGCGGCCGTCGACCTCGTCTCGGCCGTCGTCAACCCCGTCGTGGGCCTGGTCAAGCACCCACGGCCCGCACCACGGCGCGACAAGCCCTCCAGGGCGGCCCTCGCCACGACCGCCGTCGTCCACGACGATGCCGGACCGGAGATACCGATGCGCGATCCTGGCGAGACCCACGCCGAGATCGCGGCCACGGCCGCGCGGGTGCTTCCGGGCGCGAGGTTCCGGCAGCGGCTCTTCTTCCGGTACACGCTCGAATGGGCGAAGCCCGCGCGGTGAACTCACGCGCGACGATCCCGTGCCCCCACCGCCAAGGCCGCTCGGCGCGGCCCGCATTCCACCGGTAAGGCGCCGCTCGGCGCACGGCCCGCAGGCCGCGGGCACGGCCCCACGGCACCGCACGCCGGGTGTCAGACACCGGCCGTAGTCTCGCACCATGCCCCGCAAGCACAGGCTCACCGTCACCCAGGCTCGCCGCATCGCGCTCCGCGCCCAGCTGCTGGACGCCCGGCGGCCGGTCGATCTCGTGCACACGGTGGAGGACCTGACGTACCTGGCGGTCGACCCGACCTCGGCCATCGCCCCCGCGACCGACCTGATCGCGTGGTCGCGGCTCGGCGGCAGCTACTGGCCGGGAGCCGTCGACGACGCCATCGCGGACGGCATGCTCTTCCAGCTGCGCGGCACCGTGCGCTCGATGGGCGATCTACCGCTCTACCTGGAGCAGATGAAGCGCTGGCCGCAGCACGAGGGCCTGCGGGGCTGGCTGAAGGAGAACGCGAGCTTCGAGCGGGACATCCTGCGCCTGCTCGAGGCGGAGGGCCCGATGCTCGCCAAGGACATCCCGGACACCGCGGCGACGCCGTACCGCTGGGGTGCCGAGGGCTGGAGCAGCCGCCGCAGCGTGGCCGAGATGCTGGAGGCGCTGAACATGCAGGGCAAGGTGGCCATGGTCGGCCGCAAGGGCCGGCAACGACTGTGGGATCTCACCGAACGCGCCTATCCGCGGGTCGATCCCGTGCCGCTGGAGGACGCACGGCGGGAACGGGTCGGCCGGCGGCTGGCCGCCGAGGGCATCGCGCGGCCGCGCGTGCAGAGCAGGTCCGGCGACGGCGACGGCTGGTGGACCGACCTGCCGGGCGAGCCCGTCGAGGTCGAGGGCGTCGACGGCGAGTGGCGGGTGGACCCCGAGCTCCTGGCGCGCGCCGACGACGACTTCGAGCCGCGCACCGCCCTGCTCTCCCCGTTCGACGCCCTCATCGCCGACCGCAGGCGCCTGCTCGACCTCTTCGACTACGAGTACGTCCTGGAGATGTACAAGCCGAAGGCACAGCGACGCTGGGGCTACTTCGCCCTGCCGATCCTGCACGAGGACCGTTTCGTCGGGAAGCTCGACGCCAAGGCGGACCGCAAGGCCGGCGTCCTGAACGTCTTCGAGGTGCACGAGGACCTGCCGTTCGACGGCCACCTCATGGACGCGGTGCACGCCGAGGTGGAGCGCCTCGCCTCGTGGCTGCGGCTCGGCGAGGTGCGGTACGCCCGCGGCGAGGAATAGCGACGGGGACGCCGCCGGGTGCGAACCGCCGCCTCGGCGGCGGCTCGCACCCGCAAGCGCGGCGGCCCGCACCGGTCGTGACTCCGCCCGGTCGCGCCTCAGCGCCTTGCCTGCGCCACCATCTCCTGCATGTACGGGGCCACCACCTCCGGCGACACCTTGGCGTCGACCACGAGCGTCCCGCGGGCGCCGTGCCGCACCCACTGCACCACCCAGTCCAGGTCGCTCGGCCGCGTCAGCGTCACGGCCTGTGCACCGAACCCGCGGGCGATCGCGGCGAAGTCCATCTCGCTCACGCGCATCACGTCCTGGTCCAGCCCCTGCGATCCGTACTGGTGCACCTCCGCACCGTAGACGGCGTCGTTCACCACGACCACGAGGGTCGACCTACGCAGCCGCACGACGGTCTCCAGGTCGGCGATCCCCATGACACCACCGCCGTCACCGGTGACGACGACGGTCAGCACGTCGGGCCGCGCCACCAGCGCACCCGGCGCGGACGGGAAGCCGAGCCCGATCGACTGGTAAGCCGTGCCGACCAGCACCGTGGCATCCGCCCGGGGGACCGAGAGGTAGCTGGGTGCCCAGCCGATGAAGTGGCCTCCGTCGGACACGACCTGCCGGTTCTTCGGCAGCATCCGATCCAGGTAGGTGAACAGGGAGCGCGGGTCCATGCGGCCGTCCCGGGCGACGCCCTCCCCGGTGTCGCGCAGGTGGTGCAGGTCGCGCTCGCCGGCCTCGTGCGCCACGCCGCACCACGGCTCGGTCGGCGTCTCGCCGGCCTCGAGCACGCCGAGCAGCGCGACGACGGCACGGCCGACGTCGGCCCGCAGATGCAGGGCGACGCTCGCGTGCGTCGGCCGGGCGGCGACATCGACCTGCACCAGCTTCGCTCCGGGCGCGAAGGCCGTCCCGAACGCCGTCTGGAAGTCGTTGAGCCCGGCGCCGAGCACCAGCACGACGTCGGCCTGCCGGATCAGCTCGGACGCCGACGGGGAGGCGAACCCGCCGCACACTCCCACGTCGTACCGGCGGCCGGCGAACATTCCGCGGGCGGGAGCGGACGTCGTGGTCAGCGCGCCGATCCGGTCGGCGAGCAGGCGGACCTCGGCCGCCGCGGCGACCGCTCCGCGGCCGGCCAGCAGGAGCGGCCGCTTGGCGTCCGCGACCAGCGCGGCGACCGCCTCGATCTGCTCCTCACGCGGCTCGGGGAGCTCGGGCCGCGACTCCAGGACGGGGACGGTGTCGTCCCGCGCCTCGGCCGTGGCCTGGTCGTACGGGATGCCCAGCACGACGGGCCGACGCCGGACCAGGGCCTCCTGCACGGCCGCGACCGTCTGTCTCCCGGGCGCGGCGGGGTTCACGTGCCGCACCAGCGCGCCGGTCGCTCGCGCGATCGCCGCCTGGTCGACGTCGATGTCCCGTTGACCGGCGGCGGGCGCGTCGCCCGTCACCAGGAGCATCGGGGTCCGGGCGAGCGAGGCCTCGGCCAGCGGGGTCACGGCGTTGGTGAAGCCGGGTCCGTAAGTGGTGGTGGCGACCGCGAGGCGGCCGGTGATGCGGTGATAGGCGTCCGCCGACGCGACGGTGGCGGCCTCGTGCCGCACGGCGGTGACGCGTGCATCCGTGCGGCTGAGGGCGTCCAGGAGATGAGCGTTCCCGTTGCCCATCAGGGCGAAGACGTCGTCGGCGCAGGCCGCGACGGCGTGGGCGACAGCTTCGGAGACTGTGGTCATGAACGTCGTCGTTCCTCTCGCTCCGCGGGCCGGACGGGATCGCCGCCGGCACCGAGACATTGCGGTACGGCTCACGCCCGGGGGGTTCGCCCCCGGGCGGCGAGGTATTCCTGCATCGTGCGCAGCTTGTGGTCCCGGACCGCCCGTTCGACGTCCGCCGGCGGGGCGTCCGAGCTCACGAGCGCGAGGATCCTGTCGTGCTCCTGGACGGAGACGGCGGGCCGGCCGGGCATCGCGGCGAAGCTGGAGCGCCGCACCAGCGACATGTGCAGCCACTCGCGCCGCAGCAGCCCCAGCAGGTGCTCGTTCGGGCAGGCCCCGCAGAGCACCCGGTGGAACTGTTCGTTCAGCGCGGTGAACCGCACGGGGTCGAAGCCGTCGCCCAGCAGGTTGCGCATGTCCTCGTTGAGCGACCGGGCACGCTCCAACCGTTCGCCGTCCAGGTGGGGTGCGGCCAGCCCGGTGGCGGCCCCCTCGAGCCACGCCAGGGTCTGCATGGCGTCCGCGTACTGCCCGACGTCGACCCCGCGGACCTCGGCCCCCACGTTGCGGGTGAACGTGACCAGGCCCTCGGCCTCCAGGCGGCGCACCGCCTCGCGCACCGGCACCGGGCTGACGTCGAGCTCACGCGCGATCTGGTCGAGCACCAGCCGGTAGCCGCTCGTGTACTGACCCTCCAGGATGCGCCCGCGCAGCGTGCGGTAGACGCGCTCGGACTTGGAGACGCTCGCGGGAGCCTCCGTCACGATCGGTTCCTCCTTCGCAACCATCGTGTTCGATCTCATATATGATCGCGCACCGAGCATCTCGGCGCCAGTGCCAGCTGTCAAGAACAAGGACGGCAAAGCATTTTCACCTGTTGCTGCCGATTGGCGAGAAAATTCACTGATGGAGATCACGAGTCCCGCTTGCACTTACTCCCCTAACGGTGTGTCATAGACCACACAGCACCACCCACAGGGGCGGCGGGAACCCACGCGTCGGAAGTCCGCATCCAGGACACGTCGGCCGTGCCAACGGTTCGGCGGAGCACCAAGCGCCTGATCACCCCCGCCCCGTGGCGAGAGCGACATCCGGCTTGAGGAATCTCCCAGGTGTCGTACTCGTGGGGGACGAGAACTCGCCACCGTGCTGGTCGGGCCCGTCGCAGGGCCGGGATCGCGAACCACCTCGCGACGCGCCCGACCATCCGGCCGAATCGATACGGCCGCTGCCGTTCACCGGCCGATTCCGACCGCTCGCGGCCTTCCCGCTCCCGAATGCGAAGCACGCCTCACACCGCGCGCCCGGTACGTGATACCTATCACCTTGTGGGACTAGACTCCTGTCAGGAGTCCGAACAAATTGGAGGTCGCGCGACCTCCGAGCCCCTCACGACTGAGTACGCCCGCAACGACGCGCACCGGAGGTCCCGACCGTGACAGACACTCAGCCCGCAAGCCCGGCGCCCCAGTCGGGAGGTGGCTCCAGCCCGAGCCTCGAGAACCTGCTGCACGAGACCCGCACCTTCCCGCCGAGCGAGGAGTTCGCGGCGCAGGCCAACGCGACGGCCGAGCTCTACGAGGCGGCGAGGGCCGACCGCCTGGCCTTCTGGGCCGAGCAGGCGAACACCCTGCTCACGTGGAGGACCCCGTTCACCGAGACACTGGACTGGTCCGATGCTCCCGTCGCCCGCTGGTTCGCCGACGGCAGCCTGAACGCCGCCTACAACGCCGTCGACCGGCACGTCGAGGCCGGCCACGGGGACCGCGTGGCCTTCCACTTCGAGGGCGAGCCCGGGGACACGCGCACCATCACCTACGCCGACCTGCAGCGCGAGGTCAGCAAGGCCGCCAACGCCCTGACGGAACTGGGCGTGCGGACCGGCGATCGGGTCGTCGTCTACATGCCGATGCTCATCGAGTCGGTCGTCGCGATGCTGGCGTGCGCACGCATCGGCGCGCCGCACTCCGTCGTCTTCGGTGGCTTCTCCGCCGACGCGCTGCGCAGCCGCATCGCCGACGCCGAGGCCAAGCTGGTCATCACCGCCGACGGCGGCTACCGCAAGGGCGCCCCGTCCGCCCTCAAGCCGGCGGTCGACGAGGCCCTCGCGGGCGAGGGCGCCGAGTCGGTCGAGAAGGTGCTCGTCGTCCGGCGCACCGAGCAGGAGGTCGCCTGGACCGAGGGGCGCGACGTGTGGTGGCACGACGTCGTCGACGGCGCCTCGGACCAGCACGAACCCGTGTGGGTCGAGGCGGAGCACCCGCTGTTCATCCTGTACACCTCGGGCACCACGGGGAAGCCGAAGGGCATCCTGCACACCACCGGCGGCTACCTCACGCAGGCCGCGTACACGCACAGGAACGTGTTCGACCTCAAGCCCGAGTCGGACGTGTACTGGTGCTCCGCCGACATCGGCTGGGTCACCGGGCACTCGTACATCGTCTACGGTCCGCTCACCAACGGCGCCACGCAGGTGCTGTACGAGGGCACGCCGGACACCCCGCACAAGGGCCGCTGGTGGGAGCTCGTCGAGAAGTACAAGGTGTCGATCTTCTACACGGCGCCGACGGCGATCCGCGCCTGCATGAAGTGGGGCGACGACATCCCCGCCGGGTTCGACCTGTCGTCGTTGCGCCTGCTCGGCTCAGTGGGTGAGCCCATCAACCCCGAGGCGTGGATGTGGTACCGCGAGCACATCGGCGGCGGGACAGCACCGATCGTCGACACCTGGTGGCAGACCGAGACCGGCGCCATCATGATCAGCCCGCTGCCGGGCGTCACCGCCACCAAGCCCGGCTCGGCGCAGGTGCCGCTGCCGGGTATCTCGGCCGACGTCGTCGACGACGAGGCCAACGCCGTGCCGAACGGCTCCGGCGGCTACCTCGTGCTGTCCGAGCCGTGGCCGTCGATGCTCCGCGGGATCTGGGGGGACCTGGAGCGCTACAAGGAGACGTACTGGTCGCGCTACGAGGGCCTGTACTTCGCCGGCGACGGCGCCAAGAAGGACGACGACGGCGACATCTGGCTGCTCGGCCGAGTGGACGACGTCATGAACGTGTCCGGCCACCGCCTGTCCACCACGGAGATCGAGTCGGCCCTGGTGTCGAACGACATCGTGGCCGAGGCCGCCGTCGTCGGCGCGGCCGACGAGACCACCGGTCAGGCCGTCGTCGCGTTCGTCATCCTGCGAGGCGAGCACGCCGACCGCGCGGCGACGGACGACGGCGCCGCCGAGGTGCAGACCGAGCTGCGCAACCACGTGGCGAAGGAGATCGGCCCCATCGCCAAGCCGAAGCGCATCCTCGTGGTCCCGGAGCTGCCGAAGACCCGCTCCGGCAAGATCATGCGCCGCCTGCTGCGCGACATCGCGGAGGACCGCCAGGTCGGCGACGCCACGACCCTGGCCGACTCCTCGGTCATGGACAAGATCGCGGCAGGACTCAAGGCGCCGTCCGCCCAGGAGGACTGAGGTGTAGGGGTCGTTCGGCAAGGGGCGGGACAACCGGCAGGCGCCGGTTGTCCCGCCCTTTGCCGTCCGAACGCCGGCCTGCCCGGAGCACCCGGAGGTTAATCGTTAAACTTTCAGTCGGACCGTTGCCCCCAGGGAAAGCGCCTGCCAGCATCGAGATCGATGTTAGCGCTCACACGGCTCTCCCGGATCGGACCTGACGCGGCCTCGCGCCCGGCACCGACTCCCCGAGTCCTGTGTCCGGCGCCCTGCACAAGCGTCTGTCCATCGATGAGAGGGAGCCAACGATGCCTTCCCGAAGTGCAGTCCGGCTCGGCCGTCGCCCCGTCGCACTCGTCGCGGCCGCTGCCACAGCGCTCGTCGGCGTGATCCTGCCGCTGACGACCGGCCCCGCGCCTGCCGCCTCGGCCGCGGAGTCGGCCGCCACCGTGGCTCCCACGGCGTGGTACGTGCTGGTCAACCGCAACAGCGGCAAGGCGCTGGACGTGTACGACCTCGCCACCCACGACGGCGCGCGCATCACCCAGTGGTCCCGCCACGACGGCGACAACCAGCAGTGGCAGTTCGTCGACTCCGGCGACGGCTGGTACCGGCTCAAGTCACGCCTGTCCGGCAAGGTCCTGGACGTCTCCGAGCGATCCACGGCCAACGGCGCCCCGATCATCCAGTGGACCGACAACAACTCCACCAACCAGCAGTTCCGGCTGGAGGATGTGGACGGCCACGTCCAGCTGATCGCCCGCCACAGCGGCAAGGCCGTCGAGGTCCAGGACGCCTCGACCGCCGACGGCGGCAACATCGTCCAGTACACCGACTGGAACGGCGCCAACCAGCAGTGGGAGCTGGTCGAGGTCGGCAGCAGCGGCCCCGGCACCGGGACCTACAACAACCCCGTGATCTGGCAGGACTTCGCCGACGGCGACATCATCCGGGTCGACGACGCCTACTACTACTCCGCCTCCACGATGCACTACTCTCCCGGCGCGCCGATCCTGCGCTCGTACGACCTCGTCAACTGGGAGTACGCGGGCCACTCTGTGCCACGGCTCGACTTCGACTCGAGCGCCTACGACCTCAACGACGGCCGCAGGTACGTCAGGGGGATCTGGGCCTCCACGCTCA
Organism: Myceligenerans pegani; assembly: GCF_014892515.1. Taxonomy (GTDB): domain Bacteria; phylum Actinomycetota; class Actinomycetes; order Actinomycetales; family Cellulomonadaceae; genus Myceligenerans; species Myceligenerans pegani. Next base: position 19,420 of record NZ_JADBGR010000093.1, on the reverse strand, counting down.
ACTACCGGCCCAGCAACCAGACCTACTACTGGCTGGGCTGCGTCGAGTTCAACCGCACGTACGTCTACACGGCGTCGTCGGTGGACGGCGACTGGACCAAGCGCGCCCGCATCGACGACTGCTATTACGACGCCGGCCTGCTCGTGGACGACGACGACACCATGTACGTCGCCTACGGCAACGGTGACATCCGGGTCGCAGAGTTGTCCGACGACGGGTTCAGCGAGGTCCGCAACCAGCACGTGTTCAGCACGCCGTCGGGCATCAACACCCTCGAAGGTGCACGCTTCTACAAGCGCAACGGCTACTACTACATCTGGCTGACCAAGCCGGCCAACGGGCAGTACGTGCTGCGGTCCACCTCGCCGTTCGGACCGTACGAGATGCGCGAGGTACTCCTTGATCTCCCCGGCCCGATCCAGGGCGGCGGCGTGCCGCACCAGGGCGGCCTGGTGGAGACCCAGAACGGCGACTGGTACTACATGGCGTTCGTCGACGCCTATCCGGGCGGCCGGATGCCGGCCCTCGCCCCCATCACCTGGCGCGACAACTGGCCGGTGCTGCAGACAGTCAACGGCAGGTGGGGCAGCAGCTACCCGAAGCCGAGCATCGAGACGTCACGCTCCGTGGACCCGATGATCGGCCAGGACGCGTTCGCCGGCCCCGAACTCGGTCCGCGCTGGGAGTGGAATCACAACCCGGACACGAACCGATTCACGGTGAACGACGGGCTCCGGCTGCAGACCGCCACCGTCACGAACGACCTCTACAACGCCCGCAACACGCTCACCCACCGCATCCAGGGACCGTCGTCCACCGCGACGATCGAGCTCGACTACAGCACGATGCGCGACGGCGACCGGGCCGGGCTCGCGATGCTGCGGGACTCCTCGGCGTGGATCGGAGTCAGGCGTGACAACGGCGCCACCCGGGTCTCGATGACCAACGGCCTGTCGATGGACGGCAACTGGAACACGACCGGGATCGGCACCGAGGCCGCGAGCGCGGCCGTCAGCGGCGGCCGGATCTGGCTGCGGGCCACCGCCGACATCCGGCCCGGCACCGGCCGGCAGGCCACCTTCTCCTACAGCACCGACGGCGTGACCTTCACCCGGCTCGGCCCTGGCTTCACGCTCGGCAACTCGTGGCAGTTCTTCATGGGCTACCGCTTCGGGATCTTCAACTACGCCACCAGCTCTCTCGGCGGCGAGGTCACGGTGCGGCGGTTCGACCTGACGACCCCGTAGAACACTCCCCATCGCGTCGCGGGCCCGCCCGCGATGCCCATCGAAGTCGTCCCAGCAGGCGTCGTGNGTGCGCGGATGCCCGCGCACACGACACGAAGCCTGCTGGGACACCTGGGAAACCCACCGAACGAGGCGACTGCATCGTGGCAGATCGCCCGGGCCGGAACCACGGCCGCCCCTCACCCCGGAAGGAAAGACATGAGTACGAGACTTGCCGGCCGAAGCCGGCTGGGACTGCTGGCCACCCTGGTGGCCGCACTGGTCGCCACCGTGGGCGTCGTGGCGACGTCGCCCACGGCCTCGGCCGCGACCATCGATACGACGGCGTGGTACGTGCTGGTCAACCGCAACAGCGGCAAGGCACTGGACGTGTACAACCTCGACACCAGCAACGGCGCAAGCATCAAGCAGTGGTCGCGCAACGACGGCGACCAGCAGCAGTGGCAGTTCATCAGCTCCGGCGACGGCAACTACCGCCTCAAGTCCCGCCTGTCGGGCAAGGTCCTGGACATCTCGGGCCGCTCCACCGCCGACGGCGCCGACGTCATCCAGTGGACCGACAACAACTCCGCCAACCAGCAGTTCAGCATCCAGGACGTCGACGGCTACATCCAGCTCATCGCCCGCCACAGCGGAAAGGCCGTCGAGGTCCAGGGCGCCTCCACCGCCGACGGCGCCAACGTCGTCCAGTACTCCGACTGGAACGGCTCCAACCAGCAATGGCAACTCGTCAAGGTCGGCGGCGGGTCGACGACGCCTCCGCCGAACGGCACGTGTGACCTGCCGTCGTCGTACCGGTGGAGCTCCTCGGGAGTCCTGGCACAGCCGCAGCACGGCTGGGCCTCCCTCAAGGACTTCACGATCGCGCCGTACAACGGGCAGCACCTCGTGTACGCGACGTACTTCGGCAACTCCTACGGCTCGATGAACTTCGGCCTGTTCTCCGACTTCTCGCAGATGGGCTCCGTCTCGCAGAACGCGATGTCGAACGCGGCAGTGGCGCCCACGCTGTTCTACTTCGCACCCAGGAACATCTGGGTGCTCGCCTACCAGTGGGGGCAGTGGCCGTTCATCTACCGCACGTCGACCGACCCGACGAACCCCAACGGGTGGTCCTCGCCGCAGCCCTTGTTCACCGGTTCGATCTCCGATTCCGGGACCGGCCCGATCGACCAGACCCTCATCGCCGACGACCAGAACATGTACCTGTTCTTCGCGGGCGACAACGGGCGGATCTACCGCGCGAGCATGCCGCTCGGGAACTTCCCCGGAAACTTCGGCTCGTCCTACCAGACGATCATGACGGACTCCACGAACAACCTGTTCGAGGCGGTCCAGGTGTACAAGCTCCAGGGGCAGCAGAAGTACCTGATGATCGTCGAGGCGATCGGCTCGCAGGGCCGGTACTTCCGCTCGTTCACCGCGACCAGCCTCGGTGGCTCGTGGACGCCGCAGGCCGCCACGGAGTCGAACCCGTTCGCGGGCAAGGCGAACAGCGGGGCGTGGTGGACCAACGACATCAGCCACGGTGAGCTGATCCGCACCACCGCCGACCAGACCATGACGGTCGACCCGTGCAACCTGCAGCTGCTGTACCAGGGCCGCGACCCGAACTCCGGGGGTGACTACAACCGGCTCCCCTACCGCCCGGGGCTCCTCACGCTTCAGCGCTGACGCACGGCGGGCCGCGCACGGGGGTTCGGCACGACCGAGCCCGCCGTGCGCGGTCCGCACCCGGCCGCTCCGCCGAGACGGCGACCCGGCCGATCATCACCGCCCATCGCACCGCCGCCCGAAGGAGTACTCGTGAAAGACCTGCCTCGTCGCCGCCTGCTGTCGTTGCTCGCCGCGACCGCACTGACCACGTCCATGCTCGCCGTCGGACCGGCGGCCGGCGCCGCTGCCCCGGCCGAGGCCGCGGCCGGAACGACCGCCGTTGCGGCCGATACGACCGCCGCGGCCGCCGCGCCCGACCCGACCGTCGAGGAGCCGGCGCCGCTGCCTCCCCTGGGTTGGAACAGCTGGAACACCTTCTACTGCAACATCAACGAGCAGATGGTGCGGGAGACCGCAGACGCCATGGTGAGCTCGGGCATGGCCGCCGCCGGTTACCAGTACGTCGTCGTCGACGACTGCTGGATGCAGGACTACCGCGACAGCAACGGCAACCTGCAGGCCCGGACGGACCGGTTCCCGTCGGGGATGAAGGCACTGGGCGACTACATCCACTCCCGCGGCCTGAAGTTCGGGATCTACCACGCGCCGCGGGAGAAGACCTGCAACCAGTACTTCGAGAACCGCCCGGGGACGTCGTCGTACGGGTACGAGACCCAGGACGCGAACCTGTTCGCCTCCTGGGGCGTCGACTACGTCAAGCACGACTGGTGCGACCCGCGCGGCACCGCGGAGGAGCAGGCCGCGCTGTTCAAGAAGTTCGGTGACGCGCTCAAGGCCACCGGCCGACCCATCGTCTACTCGATCAACCCGAACAGCGCCCACTGGAACAGCGCCCCGACCTACCCCGGCTGGGGCGAGTTCGCGGACATGTGGCGCACCTCCGAGGACCTGGACGACGCCTGGTCGACGGGCTGCTCGCCGTCGGCCGACTGCTTCGTCGGGATCACCGAGGCCCTCGACATCGTCGAGCCGATGCGCGAGTGGACCCAGCCGGGGCGGTACAACGACCCCGACATGCTGATGGTCGGCGTGCGCAACTCCCTGACGCCCACGGAGAACCGCGCGCACATGAGCATGTGGGCGATGCTCAGCGCTCCGCTCATCGCCGGCAACGACCTGCGGAACATGAGCGCCGACGTCCGTGCCATCCTCACCAACCGCGACGTCCTCGCGATCGACCAGGACCCGCTGGTGCGACAGGCGGACCGGGTGCGTGACGACGGCGACGCCGAGATCTGGGCCAAGCCGCTGGCCGACGGCTCCGTGGCGGTCGCCCTGCTCAACCGCGGCTCCGGCAGCCGGCAGATCTCGACCACGCTCGGCCAGGTCGGGCTCGGCTCCGGCACGCACACGTACCGCGAGCTGTGGACGGGCGCCACGGGCACGACCACCGGGCAGCTCACCGCACAGGTCGCCGGGCACGGCATCGCGCTGTACAAGGTGAGCCCCGGCGACACGTCCGAGCCGCCGACCGACTCGACGCTCGTCAGTTCGTCGTCGGGCCGCTGCCTCGACGTGCCCGAGAGCGCCACGGCGAACGGAACCCTCCTGGTGATCTGGGACTGCCACTCGGCGCCGAACCAGGTGTGGACCGCCGCGACGGACGGCACGCTGCGGTCGCTGGGCAAGTGCCTCGACGCGCCGCCGAACGCCACCGCGGGCACCCGGGTACAGCTCTGGGACTGCCACGGCGGCGACAACCAGCAGTGGACGTTCCAGGCAGACGGCACCATCCGCGGCGTGCGGTCCGGCCTGTGCCTGGACGTCGACAACAACGGGACCGCCAACAACACCGCGGTGCTGCTCTGGACGTGCACGGGCGCGGCGAACCAGCTCTGGACGCGCCGGTAGGAGCGCAGAACCTTCGAGGAGGCACCATGAGACAGTCCTTCGCACACCGGGCCCGCACGAGGCTCCGGGCCGCCTGCGCCGCGATCGCCGCGGCTGTCTGCGCCGTCGCGCTCCTGCCCGCCCCGGCGCAGGCGGACAACCCGATCGTTCAGCACCTCTACACCGCCGATCCCGCGCCCTTGGTGCACGACGGCCGCGTCTACCTCTACACCGGGCACGACGAGGACGGGTCCACGTGGTTCACGATGCGCGACTGGCGCGTGTTCTCGTCGACCGACATGGTCAACTGGACCGACCACGGGTCGCCGATGTCCCTGGAGACCTTCGCCTGGGCGGACGCGGACGCGTGGGCCGGCGAGGTCGTCGCACGCAACGGCAAGTTCTACTGGTACGTGCCGGTGCGCCAGCGCTCCACGGGACAGAAGGTCATCGGGGTCGGCGTAGCGGACAACCCGACCGGACCGTTCCGCGACGCCCTGGGCCACCCCCTGGTGGGCAACGGGGAGATCGACCCCACTGTCTTCATCGACGACGACGGTCAGGCGTACCTCTACTGGGGAAACCCGAACCTCTGGTACGTCCGCCTGAACGCCGACATGATCTCGTACTCCGGCAGCCCGACCCGGATCCCGCTGACCACCGCCGGGTTCGGCACCCGGACCGGGGACCCGGACCGGCCGACGCTCTACGAGGAAGGGCCGTGGGTCTACAAGCGCAACGGCACCTACTACAACGTGTTCTCGGCTCGCTGCTGCTCCGAGTTCATCGCCTACTCGACGGCCCCCGGCCCGACCGGGCCGTGGACCTATCGGGGCACGATCATGCCGACGCAGGGCAGCAGCTTCACGAACCACGCCGGCATCATCGACTACGCGGGGAACTCGTACTTCTTCTACCACAACGGCGCGCTGCCGGGAGGCGGCGGCTTCACCCGTTCGGTGGCGGTCGAGCAGTTCAGGTACAACGCGGACGGCAGCATCCCGACCATCACGATGACGAGCACGGGTGCGCCGCAGGTCGGCACGCTCGACCCGTACGTGCGACAGGAGGCCGAGACCATCGCGTGGGGCTCCGGGATCGAGACCGAGCCGTCCTCCGCGGGCGGCATGAACGTCGGCTGGATCGAGACCGGCGACTACATCAAGGTCAAGGGCGTCGCGTTCGGTGCGGGCGCCACGTCGTTCTCCGCGCGGGTCGCCTCGGCGACCGGCGGCGGCCGGATCGAGGTACGGCTCGACGGCGCCGGCGGCTCGGTGGTCGGGACGTGCACGGTCGGCGGCACCGGCGGATGGCAGAACTGGACCACGACCACCTGCCCCGTGACCGGAGCGACCGGCACGCACGATCTGTACCTGCGTTTCGCCGGTGGGAGCGGCTACCTGTTCAACGTCGACTGGTGGCGCTTCTCGTGACCGGCCGTCCGCCGAGGTAGTCGCTGCACATCAGGGATGATGGGGACGTGTCTCTTCATATCGAGATCGGGCCGCTCAGTTCCGAGACGCGGCACGAGGTGCGGAACATCGCGGCGGCGGCAGCCGGAGCGGACGGCGTCGTGCCTCTCTCCGAGCAGCCGTTGCTGAACCTCTCGCGGGACGAGCCGTGGCTCACCCATGTGGTCGCCCGCGACGCCGGGGACGAGGGCGGCGTCCCCGGCGCGGGCAGGGTCGTGGGCTACCTGCAGATCGACCGCTCCGGCCCCGTCGCGTCGGCCGAGGTCGTCGTCCATCCGCACCACCGCCGCCGGGGCATCGCGCGACGACTGCTGCACGCGGCGGAACTGGACGTCACCTTCCCCATGCGCTCCGGGGAGCCCGGCGGCCAGCAACTGCGGGTCTGGGCGCACGGGGACCTGCCGCCGGCTCGGGGGCTCGCGGCCGCCCTCGGCTACGGCCCCGTCCGCGAGCTGCGTTTCCTGGCCCGGCCCATCGACGAGGGCCCCCCCGTACCCGCTCCGGAGGACGTCGTCGTGCCCGAGGGCTACGTGCTCCGCACCTTCCGTCCCGGAGACGACGACGCCTGGCTCGACCTCAACGCCCGTGCCTTCGCGTCACACCCCGAGCAGGGTCGTCTCACGTCCGAGGACCTCCGCGCACGCCAGGAGGAGCCCTGGTTCGACCCGGAGGGATTCTTCCTCCTGTTTCCCGCGGCGGCTGACGGTACGGAGTCGCCGCGCGACTCCTCGTCCGGACCTGCGCCCGCCGCGGCGCCCGTCGCGTTCATCTGGACCAAGGTCGAGACCGGCCAGGCCGCGGGGTCACGGGACGGCGAGATCTACGTCGTCGGCGTGGCACCCGAGGCGCAGGGCCGAGGCCTCGGCAGGCTGATGACCGACGTCGGCCTGGCGCACCTGGCCCGCGTCGGCGTCAACCGGGCGGTGCTGTACGTCGAGGGCGACAACGCACCGGCACTTGCCACCTACAAACACGCAGGGTTCCGGCAAGATGCGCGTCATGTTCAGTACTTCCGGGCGTGACACCATGGCCTCATGAGTTCCACGCGTTCACGCGATGAGCGGGGCAGGTTCATCAAACAGCCCGAGAAGTCCACAGCTCCGGCCACGACGGCGACGCCCGCGGTGACGGCGCGGGCCGCCCGTCCGAACGACGTCGTCCCGCACGACCCGGCGCCCACGGCCGAGGTACCGACCGAGGCCACGCCTGCCTCCACCTCCTCCCGCCCGCTCACGCCGGAACTCGCCGCGCACATCGCCGAGCACATCGCGGAGGACCCCGAGGACGACGCGGCCGTCGCCCTGGCCGCGGCCGCGAACGATGTCGCCGCGCTTCCCGACGACCGGTTCCTGGAACGCGAGACGTCGTGGCTGGCCTTCAACGAACGTGTGCTGGAACTCGCCGAGGACACCCGCCTCCCCCTGCTGGAACGTGTCCGCTTCCTGGCGATCTTCGCGTCCAACCTGGACGAGTTCTTCATGGTCCGGGTGGCCGGCCTGAAGCGCCGCATCGCCGCCGGCCTCGCCGTGACCAGCGCGTCCGGGCTCAGCCCGCGCGAGGTCCTGACGGCCATCTCGGAGCGCGCGCACGAGCTGACCATCCGGCACGCGCGCGTGTTCTCGGAGAAGGTCCAGCCGGCTCTCGCGACCGAGGGCATCACGTTGTCGCACTGGGAGGAGCTGGACGAGAAGGAGCAGGAGCGCCTGCACAAGTTCTTCCGCAAGCAGATCTTCCCCGTCCTCACACCGCTCGCCGTCGACCCGGCGCACCCCTTCCCGTACATCAGCGGCCTCTCGCTGAACCTGGCCGTCGTGGTCGCCAACCCGGCCACCGGCAAGGAGCACTTCGCCCGGGTCAAGGTGCCGCCGCTGCTGCCGCGGTTCATCACCGTCGACAAGCAGGGCAAGCCGCGACGCCCCGGCACGAAGAAGGCCGACCCGCAGCGCGGCCCGATCTCCTTCGTGCCGCTCGAGGAGATCATCGCCCAGCACCTGGACCAGCTCTTCCCGGGCATGGAGGTCCGCGAGAGCCACACGTTCCGCGTCACCCGCAACGAGGACGTCGACGTCGAGGAGGACGACGCCGAGAACCTCCTGCAGGCGATGGAGAAGGAACTGCTGCGCCGGCGGTTCGGCCCGCCGGTGCGCCTCGAGATCGCCGAGGGCATCAGTCCGCGCATCCGCGACCTCATCGTGCGCGAGCTGGGCGTGCGGGAGTCCGAGGTCTACGAGCTTCCCGCGCCGCTCGACCTGACCGGCCTCAACCTGCTCGCGGACCTCGACCTGCCGGCGCTGCACTATCCGCCGTTCGTGGGCGGCACCCACCGCCACCTGGCCGAGGTGGAGAGCGCCAAGCCCACCGACGTCTTCGCGGCGATCCGGCGACGCGACATCCTGCTGCACCACCCGTACGACTCCTTCTCCACGTCGGTCCAGACGTTCCTGGCGCAGGCCGCGGCCGATCCCAACGTGCTCGCGATCAAGCAGACGCTGTACCGCACGTCGGGCGACTCACCGATCGTCGACGCCCTGATCGACGCCGCCGAGGCGGGCAAGCAGGTGCTCGCCCTCGTGGAGATCAAGGCGCGGTTCGACGAGGAGGCCAACATCTCCTGGGCGCGCAAGCTCGAGGAGTCGGGCGTGCACGTGGTGTACGGGATCGTGGGCCTCAAGACGCACTGCAAGCTGTCCCTCGTGGTGCGCCAGGAGCCGGACGGCTCACTGCTGCGCTACTGCCACGTCGGCACGGGGAACTATCACCCGAAGACGGCCCGGCTCTACACGGACCACGGGCTGCTCACCTGCGCGCAGGACGTCGCCCAGGATCTGTCGCGCCTGTTCAACCAGCTCTCGGGCTACGCACCGCTGTCGAAGTTCCACCGGCTGCTGGTCGCCCCGCGGGCGGTACGCGCCGGCCTCGTGGAGCGCATCGAGCGGGAGACCGCCGCCGCCCGCGCCGGCCACGAGGCGTGGGTGAAGATCAAGGTCAACTCGTGCGTGGACGAGACCGTCATCGACGCCCTCTACCGCGCCTCGCAGGCCGGGGTGAAGGTGGACCTGCTGGTGCGCGGCATCTGCGCGCTGCGGCCCGGCGTCCCCGGGCTGAGCGAGAACATCCGGGTGCGGTCGATTCTGGGCCGGTTCCTGGAGCACTCGCGCATCTTCGCGTTCGCGAACTCCGCCGGGCCCGCCATCGGGGAAGGGCCCGACGTCGGCGCGGAGGTGTTCATCGGATCGGCGGATCTCATGCACCGCAACCTGGACCGGCGCGTGGAGACCATGATCCGGGTCACGGACCCGCTGCACGTCATCGAGCTCACCGAGCTCCTGGACACGTCGATGTCGGATGCGACGTCGTCCTGGCACCTGCGACCGGACGGCACGTGGGAGCGGCACTCCACCGGCCCGGACGGCCAGCCGTTGCGCGACATGCAGACGGTGCTGATCCAGCGTCAGCGACGCCGCCTCGAGCCCGTCCGGTGACGGGTGCGCTCCGGCCGGGCGAGACGCACGCTCCCGTGATCGACTCCGCGGGCGGACTGGTGTGGCGCCGACGTGGCGGCGCTCTCCAGGTGCAGCTCGTGCACCGGCCCAAGTACGACGACTGGTCCTGGCCCAAGGGCCGGCTGGACGGCGGCGAGACGTCCCAGGCGGCGGCGATCCGCGAGGTGGCCGAGGAGACGGGCAAGCCGATCGTGCTCGGCCGCCCCCTGCCCGGAATGCAGTACCTCACCCCCGAGGGCCGGGTGAAACGGGTGCGCTACTGGGCGGCGCGCCGGGCTCGCAAAGGGCGCGACTCGTACGCCCTGACCGCTCGGGCGCCGGTGGCACCGGTGAACCGCCGCGAGATCGACCGGACCGAGTGGCTCACGGCAGACGCCGCCGCGGACCGGCTCACCCGGAGCACCGACCGCCGGCCGCTGGAGGCCTTGGTCGCGGCGCACGAGAAGGGACTGCTCGACACCCGCACGATCGTCATCGCCCGGCACGGGCTCGCCTACGCGCGCTCGGCGTGGCACGGGTCCGAGCGCGACCGGCCGCTCACACCCGTCGGGCACGCGCACGCCGCGGCGCTCGTGCCCGTGCTCGCCGCCTACGGCGTCGAGCAGGCGATCAGTTCCCGCTGGGAACGGTGCGCGACGACGATCGACCCGTACGTGCGGGCGGCCGGCCTGCGCCCGTCCTTCAGCGAGTACCTCACCGAGGCGCAGCACGAGCGGTCGCCGTCCCGGGTCGCCGCCACGATGCGCGACCTGCTGTCGGAGACCGCGGAGTCCGCGGTGCTGTGCACGCACCGTCCGGTCATGCCGACCGTCATGGACGCGCTGGCCCAGCACGCCCCGCGCGAGGTCGCCGACGTGCTGCCCACCCGCGACCCGTTCCTCGATCCGGGCCAGATCCTGGTCGCGCACGTCGCCCCGCCCGGCGCCGACGGCGAGCCCCGGGTGGTCGCGGTCGAGCACGTCGCGCCGCCGTTGCACTGAGCCGCCGTCGCGGCCGCCGTCGCGCCGAGAGGTCGCGTGGGCGGGCCGGCGCGTCAGCCGGTGACCGGGCGCAGCAGCCAGGTGATGAGCGCCGCGATCAGCGCCGCGGCCGGGATCGTCAGCACCCACGCGGTGGCGATGTTGCCCGCCACGCCCCAGCGCACCGCGGACAGCCGATGCGTCGCGCCGACGCCCATGATCGCGCTCGTGATGGTGTGCGTCGTGGAGACGGGCGCGTGCAGCACGAACGCGTTCGCGTACAGGACCAGTGCGGAGACCGACTCGGCGACGAAGCCCCGGGCGGGGTCGAGCTCGATGATCTTGCGACCGAGCGTGCGCATGATGCGCCAGCCGCCCGCGTACGTCCCGGCGGAGATGGCCGCCGCGGCCGACAGCTTGACCCAGAGGGGAATCCCCGCCTCCGGGTCGGCCCAGCCCGCCGTGAGCAGGGCCAGGAAGATCACGCCCATGGTCTTCTGCGCGTCCTGCAAGCCGTGGCCCAGCGCCATCGCCGCGGCCGACGTCGTCTGCGCCAGCCGGAACCGGCGCGCGGTCCGAGCGGGCGAGGCCTTCCGGAAGATCCACAGCACGCCGATCATCACCGCGAACGCGGCGCCGAAGCCCACGAGCGGCGACAGGATCATGGGCAGCACCACCTTGTCCACGATCGCGGACCAGTGCACCGCCATCCCGCCGGCGAGTCCGGCCCCGACGAGCCCGCCGATGAGCGCATGCGTGGACGACGACGGCAGCCCGAACCACCAGGTGATCAGGTTCCACGCGATGGCACCCACGAGGGCGGCCAGCACCACCGTCAGCTCGGCGCGCGGCGCGACGCCTTCCAGATTCACGATCGACGTCGCGATGGTCTCGGCGACCTCGGTCCCGAGCAGCGCCCCCGCGAAGTTCATGCCGGCCGCGAGGACGAGCGCGACGCCGGGGGTCAGGGCGCGGGTCGAGACCGACGTCGCGATCGCGTTGGCGGCGTCGTGGAAGCCGTTGGTGTAGTCGAACGCGAGGGCGAGCGCCACGACCACGACGACGAGGGCGGCCTCCACTCAGGACTCCTTGAGCGCGATCGTCTCGACCATGTTCGCGACCTTCTCGAAGTGGTCGGCGGCGTCCTCGAGGACGTCCACGATCTCCTTGAGCTTGATGAGCAGGATCGGGTCGGCGATGTCGTCGAACAGGTGCGCGATGAGCTTGCGATGCAGCTTGTCCGCCTCGTTCTCGAGCCGGTTCACCTCGACCCAGTAGTCGACCAGCTTGCCCATGGTGCGCAGCCGCGGCATCGCGTCCGCCGTCAGCTCGGCGCACCGGTGCAGCACCTGGACCTGATCGGAGACCCGGCGCGGCAGCTCCTCCACCTTGTACAGCACGATGAGGTCGGCGGCCTCCTCCATCGAGTCCATGCAGTCGTCGAGGGCCGAGGTGAGGGCGTAGATGTCGTCCCGGTCGAAGGGCGTGACGAACGTCTGGTTGAGACGGCGCATGATCTCGTGCGCGATCTCGTCGGCGAGGTGCTCCTCGTCGCGCAGGCGCCCGGCCAGTTTCTCCCGCCCCTCCGCGTCCGCCCCCAGCAACTCCGCCAGCAGCGACGCTCCCGTCACGAGATGCCGTGCCAACGAACCCAGCAGATCGAAGAACGTGGTGTCCCGCGGAGTGAGGCGCAGACGCACAGGTGGCTCCCGAACAAGAGGCGAGTGGAACTGGATCAGCGTAGAGCGGCTTGGACGACGATCGCCAACCAGATAGCGCTTCTTGACGCCTTCGTGACACATGGCACGTGGACGGCGGACAGGGCGTGGAACAGGAGGAATGTCCGGAGCAAGGGATCGGCGACACCGGACCGGGAGCGCCTCTCGGCGCGTGGCCGCTCGTAGCGGCTGAAGATGGAGCCCGGGGCTACCGCAGCCCGGCGTCGCCGCAGACCATCCTAACGGCCTGCTGCCGAATTCCAAGGGCCTCGAACGTGACGTATCTCGCCGCATCGGCGCCCACCGGCCCGAATCGCGCGCGGACCTGGCATGGGATCGCCGAGGTGACATCGGACTGCGGTGTCACGCGCGTCCGGGAGACGAAAGGCGGGGAACTCGAGGACCTGTGCGAGAAGGTGGGGCGTGGAGCCCTGCTGACGAGCAGGCCCTACTCCAGCAGACCCTGGCGCCAGAGGTCGGCCGCGTGCTCGAGCTCCTCGGCGGTGCGCAGCAGGGAGCCGGCGCCGCGCGTCATGTGGGAGGCGGCCCGGGGGTCGGCGTGCTCGCGGGCGTCGGCGTCGAACGCCGCGCCGGTGGACAGGATGCGGCAGAAGGCTCCGGCCCGTTCCAGGGCGACAGCGAGATCGCCGGTGAAGACCCCGGAGAGCACGGCGTCGGCCAGCTGCCGCAGGTCGCGCGGTTCCGGCGGGCTCGGGACCCCGGCCACGGCCTCGCTCACGGGGGCGGCGTCCACGCCGAGCCGATAGCGCAGCATGATCGTCTGCAGGTCGCGGCGCACCCACTCGCGCAGCACGTAGATCCGCCAGAGCGCCCCCGGGAGGGACGACGCCGCGGCGTCCGCCCAGAGTTCCGCGACCGTGTCGAGCCCCTCGTGCTCCACCAGGCGCACGAGGCGATCCACCACCGCCGGGTCCTCGGTGGTGCGCGCGCGATCGACGAGGATGCGGGCGGTGACATGGGCGACCTCGTCGCGCATCGCGGGGTCCAGCTCGCCGGTGAGCGCCTCGGCGTCGCGAGGATCGAGCATGGCGGGGCGGCGCGGAACGCGATGGTCGTCCATGCCCTCAAGTGTCTCTTTTGACCGGGCCGACGGCGAGAGCCCCGGTGTTCGCGTGGAGCGCAACCGGAGGTCGTCACACGATTCTCGGATCCTCGTCCGCAGGCCCCGGCACCAGGGATTCGGACCGTCGCGCCTGGTACGACCCGGTGCCGCCCCTCGTGTTCCGCACCCACCCGATTCAATTGCCTCATACAATCGACTCGAGTATTGTTGCTTGCGGCAACCAAGGAGTCAGGATGTCCCACCTCCAGCGGCCGGCCGAGAGCCCCGTGACCGTCGTCGGCACCGACGGCCTGATCGACGCCCTCACCCAGCTCGGCCGCAAACAGCGCATCGCGGCTGAGCGTGTGGCGCGCGATCTGGGCTGGCCCCGCGCGGGGCTGAGCGTCCTGCGGGTACTCGGCTGCTCGGGCCCGGCGTCGCTGTCCGACGTCGCCGCCGCGCCGGAGGTGGACGCCTCCGTCGCGAGCCGCCAGGTGGGCGCGCTCGCCGACGCCGGACACGTCGACCCGGACGACCGCCGCACTCGCGAGGAACTGAGCCCATGAGCAGCAGCACCGACATGCGGACGGCGGGAGCACCGCCGTCCGCCACCATGACCGGCCGCCCGTCGATGTCCCAGCGGCGGGTCCTGGAAGCCCTCTCCGGGATCCTGCTCGGCATGTTCGTCTCGGTTCTCGCCATGTCGGTGGTGTCGAGCTCGCTGCCCAGGATCGTGACGGACCTCTCGGGGTCGCAGTCGTCGTACACCTGGGTGGTGGTCTCGACACTGCTGACCTCGACGATCACGGTTCCGATCTGGGGCAAGCTCGCCGACCTGTACAACCGCAAGACGCTGACCCAGGTCGCGCTGGTGATCTCGGTGATCTCGGCGGCGTCTGCCGGGTTCTCGCAGGACGTCGGACAGCTCATCACGGCTCGCGCGTTCCAGGGCATCGGCGCCGGTGGCCTGCAAGCGCTGTCCGTCGTGCTGATCGCGGACATCGTCAGCCCGCGTGAGCGTGGCAGGTACATGGGCCTGGTGGGAGCGTTCATGGGCGTCGGCATGGTGGGTGGGCCGATCCTCGGCGGCTGGCTCACCGACACGTTCAGCTGGCACTGGAACTTTTTCGTCGGCCTACCGTTCGCGATCGCGTCCATCATCACGTTGCAGGCCACCCTCAAGCTGCCGAGGCGGCCGCGCCGACGGGCCAGGATCGACGTCGTCGGGGCCACGCTGATCTCCGCCGGGATCGCGTCGCTGCTGCTGTGGGTGACCTTCGCGGGCGCCAGGTTCGACTGGGCGTCCTGGCAGACGGCCGCGATGGTCGGCGGAGCACTCGTGGCCCTCGCAGCCGCCGTCGTCGTCGAACTACGGGTGGACGAGCCGCTGATCCCGATGCACCTGTTCCGCAACCGCACCCTCGTCCTGGCCGTGATCGGATCCGTGGCGGTGGGCGTCGCGATGTTCGGCACGTCGGTGTTCCTCAGCCAGTACATGCAGCTGGCGCGCGGCAAGACGCCGACCGAGTCGGGCCTGCTGACCATCCCCATGGTGGCGGGGATGTTCCTGACGTCGACCGTCGTCGGGCAGATCATCACGCGGACCGGGCGGTACAAGCCGTTCATGGTGGCCGGCGGCGTGCTGCTCACGGGAGGGCTGGCGCTGCTGTCCACCATCGACTACCGGACCGGTCTCGTGCTGGTGAGCGTCTACCTGTTCCTGCTCGGGGCGGGGGTCGGCATGCTGATGCAGAACATGGTGCTGGCCACGCAGAACACCCTGCACATCAAGGACTCGGGCTCCGGGACGTCCACGGTGGCGTTCTTCCGCTCGCTCGGTGGCGCGATGGGCGTCTCGGCGCTCGGCGCCGCGTTCGCAGCGCAGGTCTCGGACGGGATCGCCGACGGGTTGCGGGGAATCGCGGGCGAGCTCGCCGCCTCCGGTGTCGACGTCTCCCAGCTCTCCGGTGGGTCCGGCGACAGCCTGCCCGATCTCGCGACCATGCCGGCCGCCGTCCGCGAGGTGATCGAGCGCGCATACGGCGACGGCATCGCGGAGATCTTCCTGTTCGCCACACCGCTGGCAGCGATCGCGCTGGTCTGCGTGCTCCTCATGAAGGAGATCCCGCTCGGGCACAAGTCCGGCCAGGAGCAGTTCGAGGAGTTCGACACGGTTGGATAACGTCTTTCGCGCCGATATCCGGTCGTGACTGTGCCCCACGTACACGAGACGGAATGATGAGCGCATGTCCGACACATCAACGACCTCCGGCGACGACGCCGCACCGGACGACCTCGCGCCGTTCACCGCGTTGGAGCACGAGCTCCGGCTGATCATCCGCCGCGCCCAGTCTGCCGGCGCGAGGATCGCCCGGCGCGTCCATCCCGAGCTGGAGGCCAGTGCCTACCCCCTGCTAGCGCACATCGCCCAGAACCCGGGGACTCGCGGTTCGGACCTGGCCGCGCACTTCGGTGTGGGGCGGGCGACGGTGTCGCGCCAGCTGAGCCGCCTCGTCGACCTCGGCCTCGTGGAGCGCGACACCGACCCGGAGGACAGTCGCGGGCAGCGGATCACCCTCACGTCGAACGGCGCGGCGCGCTTCGAGGAGGCACGCGCGAACCGGATCGAGATGTTCGCGGGCGCGCTCGCGCACTGGAACCGCAAGGACGTCCAGCTCCTGGCGGACCTCCTGCACCGCTACTCGGAGGACCTGGTCGCCTGGCAGGCGCTGCACCGCTGAGCCGGATCACGCCTCTCCGGGCGATCGATCCGGTGGCCTCGGCGCCCACGATCGGGTTCTCGCGCTGATGGACGCGGTCGTGTTCGAAGGAGAGATGAACGCCTCGGTCCGAGGCGGCATGATCCGGGAGCGACGTCGCACCTTTCGTCGCACACTCCGGCTCGTCGTGCTGGTGTTCTGGCAGATCGTGCCTGGTCAGTGGTGGGCCGCCTGGGACTCGAACCCAGAACCTGCGGATTAAAAGTCCGTAGCTCTGCCAATTGAGCTAGCGGCCCGTGTGCCGGCAAGGCCGTCACACCGCGCGCCGATGGGCACGCGACGACCCAGCCTACCTACGTCGGCGAAATCGGTCGCACAATTCACCCTACGTGGCGCGGCGGGGCCGATGCGGAGGCTGCAGACAGCAGGTGGGCGGTGCATGTGGCCGGCGGCTCGGGAAGATGTCCCCTGTGGGCGTTTCGCGCTTGCGGTCTCGGGCAGACCTTGATTCGGTGGAACGCGTCACGAGAACCGACGAGAGGAGCTCTCCGTGCTCACCGTGACCGACAACGCCCGCACTGCGGTCGAGGGCCTGGCTCAGGAGAATCAGGTACCGGCCGAGGGCGGCCTCCGCATCGCGGAGGCGGCGGGCCAGCCGGGCAACTTCGAGCTCGCGCTCGTCCAGGCTCCTGAGGCCGAGGATCAGGTGGTTGCCCAGTCCGACACCACGCATGTCTTCGTCGATCAGGCGGCCTCGGCCGCCCTCGACGAACTCACGCTGGACATACAGCCCGACGCCGAAGGCCCGGGCTTCGTGCTCGTCCAGGCGCAGTGATCCGGAGGCCGGGCGGGCCGGTGTCGTCACCGGCTCGCGCGGCCTCCTACGACCGATGTTCCGGCCCGGGGCCTCACGTGGTGAGGCGCCGGGCCGGCGTCCGCGACCGTCAGGCCGCCGCCGCGAGGATCCAGCCTCCGCCCAGCACCACGGAACCGCCAGTGACCAGGAGGAACACTCCCACCCACAGCAGGCCCGGCACACCCGTGAGCCCGGCGAGCTGGTCGGCGTCCGACGACGGCGCCCGCCCGCGGGCGCGCTGCACCTGCAGCTCCAGGACCGGCCGCACCGCGCCGAACAGCAGGAACCAGGTCACCGCGTAGGCGGTGCCCATCTGCGCCTCCGGGGACAGCCACCACGAGACGAAGACGAGCACGGCCCCGCTGACCAGGACCGACCACAGCCCGAACAGGTTCCTGATCTGCACCAGGAGCAGCGCCAGCAGCAGGACGATGAGCCACAGCAGCCCGACGGCGTAGCCCTCCCGCAGCAGCCAGGCCGCGCCGAGCCCGATCACGCCCGGTCCCACGTAGCCGGCGAACGCGGTGACGACCATCCCGAACCCGCGCGCACGGCCGCGCGACACCGTCACGCCGGACGTGTCCGAGTGCAGCCGGATGCCCTCCAGCTTCCGGCCGGTCAGGAGTGCGGCGAACCCGTGCGCCGCCTCGTGCGCGATCGTGATGACATGCCGGGTCAGGCGCCAGGTCGGCCGGAACAGCACGATCGCCAGGGCAAGGCCGCACATGGCCAGGACCAGGACGGACGACGGTGCGTCCACGGGCGTGATCGCGGCCGTCCAGATGGTGCCGAGCACATCGCCCGCCTGGGCGAAAAAGTCCGTCATGCGGGCCATGGAACCACAAGAACGTGAGACACTTTCCCATCGAGGGCGGCGCGAACCCGCGAGCCCGGCGTCGTGACCTTCCCTCCGGGTTGCTCGCGGCGGAAGCCCAGCAACGAGCCCTGAGAGGCCACGCCCCCTGTGACTACCTTTGCCGAACTCGGCCTGCCCGATCCCGTAGTACGTTCGCTCGCGGAGCGTGGCATCACCGAACCGTTCCCCATCCAGGCCGCCTCGGTGCCCGATTCCCTCGCCGGCCGCGATGTTCTCGGCCGCGGTCGCACCGGCTCGGGCAAGACTCTCGCGTTCGCACTGCCGCTCGTGGCACGGCTGGCCGCCCGGCGCGACGACAGCGCTGGCGCGGGAGGCCGCGCGCGACCGTCGTCGAACACCGGGAACCGGCGGCCGCGCGGGCTGATCCTGTGCCCGACGCGCGAGCTCGCGAACCAGATCGACGCGACCCTCGCGCCCGTGGCGCGCTCGATGGGGCTGCGGACGACGACGATCTTCGGCGGCGTCTCGCAGAACAAGCAGGTGCAAGCGCTGGCCGCCGGCGTCGACATCGTCGTCGCGTGCCCGGGCAGGCTCGAGGACCTGCTGGGGCAGGGCGTGCTGACGCTCGACCAGGTCGAGGTCACGGTGCTGGACGAGGCCGACCACATGGCTGACCTCGGGTTCCTGCCCGGCGTGAAGCGCATCCTCGACAGGACGCCGCGCGGCGGACAGCGGCTCCTGTTCTCGGCGACGCTGGACAACGGCGTCGACGTACTCGTCGAGCGCTACCTGAAGCGGCCGGTGACGCATTCGGTGGACGAGGCGGCCGCCCCGCCGCCGGAGATGACGCACCACATCCTCGCCGTCGCCGACCGCGACGCGAAGAAGGAGGTGGTGCACCAGCTCGCGCGCGGCAGGGGCCGCCGGGTCCTGTTCACCCGGACCAAGCACCAGGCGAAGAAGCTCGCACGGCAGCTCACCACGGCGGGCGTCCCGGCCGTGGACCTGCACGGAAACCTTGGGCAGGGAGCGCGGGAACGGAATCTGGCGGCGTTCACGTCGGGTGACGTGAAGGTGCTGGTCGCCACCGACATCGCGGCCCGGGGTATCCACGTGGACGACGTCGAGCTCGTGGTCCACGTCGACCCGCCCGCCGAGCACAAGGCCTACCTGCACCGGTCGGGGCGGACGGCACGCGCGGGCTCCGGCGGCGACGTCGTCACGGTGATGCTGCCCGAGCAGCGCAGCGACATGCGGGTGCTCACGCGCAAGGCAAAGATCACGGCACAGCCGCGCGACGTCGCGCCCGGCGACGCGACGGTGACGGCGCTGGTCGGCGAGATGGCGCCGCTCGTCGAGCGGACGCAGTCCGCCGGCCAGGGCTCGGGGACGACGACGGCACCGCGGTCCGGTGGCGACGCCGGTGGCCGGTCCGGCGGTCACGGCGGAGGGCGGTCCGGAGGGCGGCGCCGTGGACGCGGCGGCGGCCGGACCGCGAACGGGGGCGCCGGCCGCGGCGACTCCGTGAACGCGGGTGCGGCGAGCCGGGGAACGGGCC
>NZ_JADBGR010000092.1 GCF_014892515.1 Myceligenerans pegani | reverse complement strand
CCCGAGTTTGGTCATTCGGGTTAGTGCGTGACGTCGTCGCGGTTCAGTGCGTCGAGGATGGTCTGCTGTGGGGTGGGGATCGCGGGCGGGAACGTGGCGGTGGTGCCGTTGATGGTGATCGTTGCCGAGCGCAGGGGGCGTAGCTGGCGCACGATGTTGCGGATCGCCAGGCCGGTGCGGTCCTGGGCCGCGCGGGCGACGGCCAGGGCGGTGAACACGATGGTCAGGTGCGCCTCGATCGCGTCGCGGGTGCGGGCGAACATCGGCCGGGCGGCCAGATCGGTCTTGCTCATCCGGAAGGACTGCTCCACGTGCCACAGGTCGTGGTAACAGGTCATCACCTCTGCCGGCGGCATCACCGTGGCCGGGATGTTGGTGACGTAGCCCTTCAGCCCGGCCAGCGCTCGGGCTCGGGCCAGTGCCTTCTCGTCCAGGGTGCGTGCGTCCCCGCTGGTCTTGACGAACCTCGTGGCCTTCGCGGTCCGGGATCCGTCGATCACGTCCCGGGCGCGGTTCTCCTGCAGGGTCAAGGTCGCGTTGTCGCGCACGAACCGTTTGCGGGAGAAGGACCACACCGCCCGCCAGGACCGCGTGTGCGTGGCCGGGTCCCAGACCGGTTCGCTGCGCAGCATCGGGTCGTTCTCGAGGTTCTGCCCGGTCTTCGGGGTGATGGTGTCGATGACCTGGGCGTCGGTGAACGCGTCCCCGTGCCAGCGGAAGTGGGACTCCAGGTCGATCGGTGCCTTGGTCATCCTTGAGCCGACGATGAACCCGAGCTCGGCGCGGTCCAGCTCGGCCAGGTTGCCCGCCGACAGCATGCCCGCGTCGGCGACCACCACGATCCCCTCGATACCGTGGCGAGCCTGGAACTGCTCGATGATCGGCACAATCGTCAGGCGCTCTGCCTTGTTCCCCTCGAAACAGCCGATCTCCAGCGGGAACCCGTACCGGTCCACCAGCAGGCCCACGACGATCTGCGGGTCGACTCGTCGTTCCTTGGAGTAGCCGACCTTCCGCAGCCCGTCCTCTTTCTCGGCCTCGAAGTAGAGCGTGGTGACGTCGTACAAACACAACGACACATCACCGCTGGCCTGCGCGTGATCGAAGCACAACCCGGCGATCTGGTCGCGGTAGCCGTTGCCGACGCAGCGGGCCAGGGTGCGGCGCATCGTCTTCTCGCTCGCCGGGCTGTGGCCCAGGTCCTTCAGAACCCGCCCCACGTCCAGGATCGAGGTCGGCTCCACGATCCGCGCGATCACCAGGTCCCGGAACGTCTCGTCCCCGATCCCGTCGAACCCCAGGTCGGCGAACACGCCTACCAGAGCGTCGAACAAGACACGCGAAGCGGTCGACTCCACCCGCGCGGGACCGACCCGCGGCGCCTGAGACGGGACCGGCTGGCCGCCGAGCAAGGCCGGCTCGCCAGGAGCCGGGACCAGTCCCACCGCGCGCGTCGTGGGCTCCAGACCCAAGTCAAGGACACCCTGCCGGCCGTCGGCAAGCAGGCCGCGGGCCCGTTCCAGCAGGAGGCCGAGCTCGGCCTCGGAGTGCGCCGACCCGAGGTGCTCCACGATCCGCTGACGACGCCCGCCGACGTACTCCGCGATCTGCACAGCCGTCGCCCCGGACGCGGTCCGGACCCGTCGAATGAACGCCACCCACCGAGCGTAGGCCAGCCCGTTAGTGCGTGAAACCGCGCACTAAGACCACCATCACCACAGGTCACAGCACTGCGCCAGCACGGATCAAGCCGAGATGACCAAACTCAGGCCCCCCCTTCTCGACAGCACATAACCGGTAGGATTTCCAGGACTCACGTCGCAACGCGCATCGCTGCCTAGACTGCCGTGCCACACTTGGTCCGCGAGTCCCCTGCTGGTGGAGGGAGTGTCGACGCTCGCTCGCAAGTGGGACGCTGGACCCGAACGACGCGAGAACGGCGGAATCCAGCCGTTGGCGCCGAGGATCTTCACCTCGGTGGCCCGCGCTCTGCGTCCGGTCACTCCGCACTCCGAGCTTGGCGGCTCGGTTCGCGACGGACCCGCGCGTGCGGTCGAGCCGGCGTCCGGCCTCGGACTGGGGGGCGCCCTGGGCGACGAGGCGGCGGAGCGTCTCGCCCTCGTCGGGGCGTCCATGGGCCGTGGCAATAGAAGACCACCTCGCCTCGACTGCGCGTGGAGGCTAGGCCCTCACTTTCTTGGGCTTCTTGGCCTTGTCGGGAGCATCGGGGTCCTTGAAGACCGTCGAGGAGCCAGCCACAATCCACAGAGCCCCGAAGAGGGCGGCGGCGATCCCGAGTATCCAGCCCCACCACGTGCCGATCGAGATAAGGGCCCATGCGCCCCAGGCCGCGCCGCCTGCCACGACGACAATCCAGAAGACCGTTGCGCCGTTGACCGTCCGTCGCATCCGGTACCTCTCGCGCTTTGCGAAGTGCTCTGTCAGCTCATCCGCAACACTCACGACACGCTGCTTGGTGGCGTCGTCGCTGATCTGCTCGGCCATCGACCGCAACCGCTCAATGCGTCGTGCAAGCAGCCGACCGCCATCCAGCCACACGCTGGCGACCTTTACTGCGCCGGCCACGGCCGGAAGACTTCCCACGATGACCGGGATCTGATCGACGATGGACACATCCGCAGACCCTACCGTTCCCGATCCACCCACCACCGAGAGCCCGAGGCGCACCACCGGGCTCGACTCGTGACGGTATTGCGTGACGGGCGCCGAAACTGTAACGTTAGGAGTGGCGGGGCGGGCTGCGCCCAAAATTCAGGAGGCTTCCAGTAGTGGGGGCCTCTTTTCGTTGGGATTTCGCCAGTCTTGCCTGCACCGGCGCCCCTGGCTGAGGCGCCCCTGCGTTGCACTGTCACACTTGTTTGCATGCGTGTGCGAGTCTACGAGTTGGCCCGACAGCTCGACGTCGAGTCGAAGACAGTCCTCAGAGTCCTGAAAGAACTCGGCGAGTACGTTCGCTCGGCCTCGTCGCCGTTGGACGACCACACAGCCAGAGCCGTCAGCGCCAAGATCAGCGGACACCCACAGGACCAGGTCAGCCCCGCACGCCCTTCGAGACTCGTGCACGAGCCGACGAGGCCGGGGAACTCGCTTCGGGCACCGGTTGGAGCCGCGAACGTTCCCCGCCGAACCAACACGCGGATCGATCCGGATGAGCGGCTCACGGCGGAAGAACTCGGGAAACGGTTGTTGGTCCGCTCTGCGACCATTCGGAAGTGGGCGAGCCGCGGCTATCTTCCTGTGGTCGGCAACCGGGGCAGGTCTCGACTCTATCGATACGAGGACGCCCGTCGGGTCCGCGACGAAGCCGCCGCGCGACGCCGGCACGTTTCTGCGCCACCCCCCATCCCGGAACTTCGATGGCAAAGGGTCCGGCCAGTCACGGCCTCGGAGGCTGCCCGGCTGGCAGGGGTCTCGCCATCCACGATCCGCACGTGGGTGCGCCGTGGGCACCTGACGCCGCTTCAGGCCGATGTGCGCCCGATGACCTTCGATGCAAGTTCGGTCGTTCGACTCGCCGACCGGCAGTACCACAAGCGTTGGTCGCCCTGAGCGCCACGCGCTGAAAGCCGAGCCAGCTCACGACGTAGACAACTTCACACCACAACGAGAGGCCCGCCACCGTGCGGGCCTTTTTCATGCCCGGAACCAACGGGCACCACCGACCAGCAGGAAA
>NZ_JADBGR010000091.1 GCF_014892515.1 Myceligenerans pegani | reverse complement strand
TGGTAGGGGATGAACATCCCGAACAGGATGAGGGTGAAGACGATGTCGGCGCCCTTGAAGCGCCAGCGGGCCAGCACGAACCCGTTGAGGGAGCCCAGGAACGCCGAGATGATGGTGGAGGGGATGACCATCTGGAGGGACCGGCCGATCGCGGGGGCGAGCGTCGTCCAGGCGACCTGCCAGTTCTCCAGGGTCCACGCCGTCGGGAGTGCCCAGGCGCGGGCGGGGGCGGCGTCCCCGGCGCCCTTGAAGCTGGTCACGAACAGCACGTAGACCGGGATGAGCACGATGAGGACGAACAGCAGCAGGACCGCGTAGCGCACGGTGCGGCCGGCGGCGTAGCGGTTGCGCGGGGCGCCGCTGACCTTGCCGGTGGCGGAACCGCCGGAGCCGGCGTGGGCTGGGGGAACGGGGGTTCCGGCCGTGCCGGGGGCCGCGGGGGCGGCAGCGGTGATGTCGCTCATCGCTTTTCCTCCCGGTGGGTGTGGATGAGGTAGGGGATGATGACGGCGGCGACGAGGATGAGGAGGATGGCGCCGACGGCGGCGGCGTTGGCGTAGTCGAAGCTGGATTTGAACACGAACATGTCCACGGCCGGGACCTTGGTCTGGTAGTTGGCCGGCTTGGAGATGGACATGATCAGGTCGAAGGACTTGAGGGACATGTGCCCGATGATGATCAGCGCCGAGAGCGCCACCGGGGACAGCTGAGGAAACAGCACGTGCCGGTAGAGCTGGAGTTCGCTCGCGCCGTCCATCCGCGCGGCCTCGCGGAGCTCGTCCGGGATGCCCCGGAAACCGGCCAGGAACAGGGCCATGACATAGCCCGAGAGCTGCCAGATCGCGGGGATGGCGATCGCCATGATCCCGAGGGTGACGTTGTTCCACCAGTTGTTCTGCAGGAAGTCCAGCCCGATGAGTTGGAAGAGGCGGTTGAGGCCCGACGCCTGCTCGTCCTGGTTGGAGTTCAGGAGCCAGCGCCAGACGACGCCGGAGGCCACGAAGGAGACGGCCATCGGGAACAGGTAGATCGACCGGAAGAAGCCCTCGCCCTTGACGGGCTTCTCCAGCAGCCACGCCCAGCCGAAGCCCATGGCCATGGTGCCGGCGAGGAAGACGCCGGTGAACAGCAGCAGGTTGGTCAGGGAGTGCTGGAAGTCCTGGCTGGCGAGCAGGGTGAGGTAGTTGTCGAACCAGACGAGCGCGGCGGGTTGCTGGCCGGTGGCTTGGGCGGCGGTGTGGTTGTCGGTGAACGACATCTGGAAGTTCGCCGCGATCAGCCCGTAGACGAACACCCCCAGAAGCAGCAAGGAGGGAGCGAGCAGGAGAAGGGGAGGCCCTACTCGTCGCAAGGTCTTGGACATGGATTTCCTCGAAGGTCGGCGCACCTCGCCACGAAGCCCGCCGGGGAGGGCCACGGCCGGGCAGGACCTCCGGGCGGCATCGTGCCGCCCGGAGGCGCTGCGCCGCCGTGGTGCTGTCCGGCGGGCTTGCGGGTCGCGCTGGGTCGGTCGGATCAGCCGTTGACGGCTGCGGCGAGTTCGGTCTGGTAGGCGGCCAGGTCGGAGGCGCCGGTGGTGAACTTGCTGGTGGCGTCGCTGATCGCGTTCAGGGTCGCGACCGGGGCCGCGGCACCGTGGGCCAGCGAGGAGACGATGGTGTCGTTCGCGAACGACTCGATCGCCGTCTGCTGGTACTCCGAGAAGTCGGCCGGGTCGGCGTCCGTGCGCGCCGGGATCGAACCCTTGGCGGCGTTGAACGCGGTCTGGCCCTCCAGCGAGCCGATGGTCTCCAGCCACGCCTCGGTGCCGCCCGGGTGCTCGGCGCCCACGGGGAGCGTGAAGGAGTCCGCGAGGAAGTCGAACGTGCCGGCCGTACCGGGCGAGGGCACTGCGACGAAGTCGGTGCCCAGTTCCTTGTCCTGCTCCTCGAAGGCGGCCACGGCCCAGTCACCCATGATGTTGAACGCGGC
>NZ_JADBGR010000089.1 GCF_014892515.1 Myceligenerans pegani | reverse complement strand
TCGGTGAACAGGTCGGGGTACTGGGCCAGCTCGCTGATCCAGTCCACCTCGATGGCCTCGATGTCAGCCAGGCCCTCGCCGCCCGCGGCGAGCTTCGTGGTGAGGTTGGTCCGCGCGTCGGCGGCCTCCGCGGCAACGGTCTGCTCCACGGTCACGTGCGGGTTCTCCTCGGTGTACTTCGCGAGAAGCTCGTCGGTGTACCCGAAGTTGTTGAACGTGGCCACGGTGAGCGTGATCGGCTCGTCGCTGCCGGCGGTTTCGTCCGCCTCGCCTCCCTCGTTCCCGCCGCCGCATGCGGCCAGGCCGAGCGCCAGGGTGGCAATTCCGGCGGTGACCGCGACGCGGCGGCCACCTGATCGAGTGCTGCTGAGCACGGTTGACTCCTTTGTCTTGCTGACGTTTGTTCCGACGCGCCGGCCCCGGCACGCCGCTGGGGGACGCCTTCCACGAGGTGCGTGGGAGCGCTTCCATCGTGTGTGACCGTCATCGTGCCCAAGGTCGCGATCCCCCGTCAAGTCCCTAAACGGGACCGACAACGGCGATGTCGCAGCATCGGGCACTATCCGGTTGCTGACAGGTAAGATCGTTACCCTTTCGTGCCTCCTCTGCCGCGACTCCGGTGGGCCGTCGTCGCGCCCCTCGGACACCCCTATTCACCGCCCTCGCCCGACGCCAGCTCCTCGACGGCCGCCAGCGCCTGGTCCCAGGCCGCGTCCGCGGTCAGTTCGCCCCGGTCCAGCGCGGTCAGCGCCTCACCGAAGGCATCGTCCTGGATCTGCGAGTCGAGCGGGCCCTTGTACTGCGACCGCACGCCCTCGGTCCGGCCCGCCAGGATCGCCGCGGTCGGCGCGCCGCCGAAGACGGGATCGCCCTTCCGGGACTTCAGGTACACCGTCACCATCTCCTCGGTGCTCGGGAAGGTCCCCGCCACCTCGAACGCCTTCTCCTGCTGCTCGGCCTTGGTGAGCCAGAGCACGAGCTCGGCGGCCTGATCGGGATGCTCGGAGGCCGCCGGCACGCCCAGGAACGAGCCTCCCCAGTTGGCCGCGCCGCCGGGGAACACGTCGGCGAAGTCCCACCCCGTCTCCGGACCGCCTCCGGCGTTCCGCAGCTGGTCCTTCACGACGCCGAGCATCCACCCGGGGCACATGAACGTCGCGAACGACTCGTCGGTGAACGCCTTGCCCCCGTCCCAGTCCCACGCCGCCTCACCGGCCGACAGCCCGTCGGCCTGCGCGCGGGCCAGGCGGTCCCACTGCGCCGCCAGTTCGGCGTTCTCGCCGACGATGAGCCGGCCGTCGATGTCGTAGTACCCCTGGCCCAGCTGGTTCACCATCGCGTTCCAGACGTACAGCGGCTGGTCGTACCAGGCGTTGCCGGTCGCGGCCCGGTACTCGCGCCCGACGTCGAAGTACCGGTCCCAGCCGCCGCCCTCCGCCTGGAAGTACCTGGCGACGTCCTCGCGGTCGGTCGGCAGGCCGGCCTGGGCGAACAGGTCCCTCCGGTAGCAGAGGCCCATCGGGCCGATGTCGGTCCCGGCGCCGATGACCCGGCCGGACGGGGCCGTGCCCTGCTCGTACTTCCAGGGCACCCATCGCCAGCTCGCCGAGTCGATGTGGTAGTCCCGCAGGTCGACGAACCGCTCGTCCACCGCCATCACCTGACCCAGCCAGCCCTCCTCGAGGGCGACGATGTCGGGCGGCGCGGCTCCCGACTCGAACGCCTCGAACAACGCGGCACGGGCCTCGCCGCCCTGGTCGTAGTTCGTGGCCTCGATCGTGATCCCGGGGTGGCCCCGTTCGTACTCCTCGTACAGTTCCTCGAACCCCATGGTCCCGAACGTGGTGATCGTCAGTGTGACGGGGCCGCCGTCCTCCGGCTCGTCGCCGGCACCGAGAACGCCTGCGCAACCGGCCAGCGCGGCCGCCGAGGCGATCGCGCCCGCCGCGGATGTGGCACGGGTCTTTCGAATCATCTCTCGCTCTTCACCCTCGTTGGTGGGCCTGACGTCGTCGTCAGCGGCATGCCCCCGTGCTACCGCCGGACGGCGACAGGCCGCCCGATGTTGGGTGGTAACGCTTCCACACCCGCATCGGGTCGACAAGGATGAAAAAGGGCGCGTGGACGGGGAGATCTCCCCGTCCACGCGCCGTGGGTGGTCCGCGCCTCGTCGGACCGACGTGTCGGACCGAGGTCAGACGGAGGCGGTCCGCCCGTCGGCCTTCGTCCCGATCCGGTGCACCAGGATCGAGTTGGTGGTGCCGGGCACCCCCACGGGCGCGCCGGAGACGACGACCACGAGGTCGCCCTTCTCGGCCAGCCCGTTGGCCTGCAGCGTCGTGTCGACCTGGTCCACCATCGCGTCCACGTTGTCCACCTTGGGCACGAGGTACTGCGTGGTCCCCCAGGTCATCGAGAGCGCGTTGCGCACGCCCGTCTCCGGCGTGAACGCCAGCAGCGGGATCGACGAGCGCAGCCGCGACATGCGCCGCGCCGAGTCGCCGGACTGCGTGAACGTCACCAGATACTTCACACCGAGCCGCTCGCCGATCTCGGCCGCCGCCCGCGTGATCGCGCCGCCGCGGGTGTGCGGCGTCGAGCCGAGCGGGGCGATCCGCTCACGGCCCGCCTCCTCGGTGGCCTCGATGATCCGGGCCATCGTCTCGACCGTGAGGATCGGGTACTCGCCCACCGACGTCTCGCCCGAGAGCATCACCGCGTCCGCGCCGTCGAGCACCGCGTTGGCGCAGTCCGACGCCTCCGCACGGGTCGGCGTCGGCGAGTTCGTCATCGACTCCAGGACCTGCGTGGCCACGATGACGGGCTTGGCGTTGCGGCGGGCGAGCTCGACGATGCGCTTCTGCACCAGCGGCACCTGCTCGAGCGGCATCTCGACGGCGAGGTCGCCGCGCGCCACCATGACGCCGTCGAACGCCGCCACGACCTCGGCGAGGTTCTCGACCGCCTGCGGCTTCTCGATCTTGGCGATCACCGGGACGGTGCGGTTCTCCTCCTCCATGATCCGGCGCACGTCCTCGTAGTCCTTGGCGGACCGCACGAACGAGAGCGCGATGAAGTCGGCACCCTGGGCCAGGCCCCAGCGCAGGTCGTCGGTGTCCTTCTCGGACAGCGCGGGCACGGACACGGCCACGCCCGGCAGGTTCAGGCCCTTGTTGTTGGACACCGGCCCCGCCACCTCGACGCGCGTGACGACGCGCGGGCCCTCCACGGCCTCGACGACGACGCGCACCTTCCCGTCGTCGATGAGGATCGGGTCGCCGACACGGGCATCCTCGGGCAGGCCCTTGTGGGTGGTGGAGACCAGTTCCCTGGTGCCCTCCACGTCCTCGGTGGTGATGGTGAACCGGTCACCGACCTCGAGGTAGTGCTTCTCGTCGCCGGCGAACCGGCCCAGCCGGATCTTGGGGCCCTGCAGGTCCACGAGGACCGCCACCGAGATGCCGGCGTCCTCCGCGGCCTGCCGGACGTTCTTGATGATCTCCGCGTGCTCGGACTGCTCGCCGTGGCTGCGGTTGATCCGCGCCACGTTCATGCCGGCGTCCACCAGCTCCCGCAGTCGCTCGGGCGACGCCGTCGCGGGTCCGATGGTGCACACGATCTTTGCTCTGCGCATGTCTCCAGCCTCGTCGTCTCGCGGCGCCCGCGCGTCTGTACGTGCGAGGCAGGGGCACGAACACAGGCTCGGGGTCCGCATGGCCCGTTCGGGCCATGGTCTTCTCGGTACTCAGGCTATGCCCGCCCACGGGCATGACGCGCTGTGGGCGGACACAACGTCAGGTGAACATTCTGTCGGGCCCCGGGGGTCAGGCCCGCAGGGCGTGGGTCCGGGGGCGCACCGGGGCGGGCAGTTCGGTGCCGCCCACCAGGTACTCGTCCACCGCGGCGGCCGCGGCGCGGCCCTCCGCGATGGCCCACACGATGAGCGACTGCCCGCGGCCCGCGTCGCCGGCCACGAACACGCCCGGCAGGCTCGCGGCGTAGTCCTCGCCGCGCGCCACCAGGCCGCGATCGGTGATCTCGATGCCGGTCTGCTCCTCGAGCGGCTGGGTCTCCGGACCGGTGAAGCCCATCGCGATCAGGACCAGGTCGGCCGGGATCTCCCGCTCGGTGCCGGCCGTGGGGACGCGGCGCCCGTCGGACAGGTACTCCGTCTCGGCGACCTTGAGGGAGCGCACCCTGCCCTCCCCGTCGTCGGTGAACTCGACCGTGGAGGCGAGGTACTTCCGCTCGCCGCCCTCCTCGTGGGAGGTGGAGACCTCGAAGAGGATCGGGTCCGTCGGCCACGGCTGGTTCGCCGGCCGCTCGCTCGGCGGCCTGCGGCCGATCGCCAGCGTCGTGACGCTCGCGGCGCCCTGCCGCAGCGCGGTGCCGACGCAGTCGGAGCCGGTGTCTCCGCCGCCGATGACGACGACGTGCCTGCCCGCCGCCGACGGCGCCCCCTCGGGCAACGCCGGCAGCTCGCCGTCGTCGCCCGCCCGCGCCACGACCTCGTTCTGCGGCGTGAGGAAGTCCATCGCGAAGTGCACGCCGTCCAGCTCCCGGCCGGGCAGCCGCAGGTCGCGCGGGACGGTGGCGCCGGTGGCGACGACGACCGCGTCGAACCGGCGGCGCAGCGCGTCCCACGAGATGTCCCGGCCGATCTCCACGCCCGGCCGGAAGCGCGTGCCCTCGGCCTCCATCTGCGCCAGGCGGCGGTCGATGTGGTGCTTCTCCAGCTTGAAGTCGGGGATGCCGTACCGCAGCAGGCCGCCGATCGCGTCGTCCCGCTCGTACACGACGACGGTGTGGCCGGCGCGCGTGAGCTGCTGCGCCGCGGCGAGCCCGGCCGGGCCGGAGCCGACGACGGCGACCGTGGAGTCGGTCAGGCGCTCGGGCACGTGCGGGGTGACGAGCCCGCGCGCGAACGCCTCGTCGATGATCGACACCTCGACGTTCTTGATCGTCACGGCCGGCTGGTTGATCCCGAGCACGCACGACGTCTCGCACGGGGCGGGGCACACGCGTCCGGTGAACTCCGGGAAGTTGTTGGTCGCGTGCAGGCGGTCGATGGCGTCGGCCCACTGGCCGCGCCACACCAGGTCGTTCCACTCGGGGATGAGGTTGCCCAGCGGGCAGCCCTGGTGGCAGAACGGGATGCCGCAGTCCATGCAGCGCCCGGCCTGCTCCTTGAGGAACGGCTGGTCCTTCTGCCGCAGGTCGTGTGTGTCCTTCCAGTCCCGCAGACGCACCTCGACGGGACGGTTCGGCGGGAGCTCCCGCTCCCGAACCTTCAGAAACCCACGCGGGTCAGCCACGAGCCACCTCCATGATCCGGTCCCACTGCGCGGGGTCCCACTCGTTCTCGTCCAGGTCGTGCGTCGCCAGGGCCTCGCGGACGCGGGCCCAGCCGGGCGGCAGGATGCGCGTGAAGCGCTCCCGCGCGGCCGGGTCCTCCAGCAGCTCACCCGCCACGAGCGAGCCGGTCTCGGCCCGGTGCCGTTCCAGCAGGGTGCGGACCACGTCCCAGTCGGCGTCGTCGAGCGGGGCCGGCGACAGCTCGCCCGAGGCCAGCGCGGCGGCGTTCACCGCGCCGTCGCGCAGGTTCAGCACGTAGGCGACGCCGCCGGACATGCCGGCGCCGACGTTCCGGCCGGTCGGGCCGAGCACCAGCACCGTGCCGCCCGTCATGTACTCGCAGGCGTGGTCGCCCACCCCCTCGGTCACCAGGGTGGCGCCGGAGTTGCGCACGCCGAAGCGCTCGCCCACCCGGCCGCGCAGGAAGACCTCGCCGGACGTGGCGCCGTACCCGATGACGTTACCGGCGATGACGTTCGCCGCGCCGTCGAGCACCGCCGCCCGGTCGGGGCGCACCACGATGCGCCCGCCCGAGAGACCCTTACCCAGGTAGTCGTTCGCGTCGCCGTACAGGCGCAGCGTGACGCCGCGCGGGACGAACGCGCCGAAGGACTGACCGGCCGACCCGGTGAGGGTCACGTCGATCGTGCCGTCCGGGAGCCCGTCGCCGCCGTAGCGCCTGGTCACCTCGTGGCCCAGCAGCGTGCCGACCGTGCGGTTGACGTTCCGCACCGGCGCCTCGACCGTCACCCGTTCGCCGCGCTCCAGGGCGGGCCCGGCGGCGGCGATGAGCTGGTTGTCGAGCGCGCGGTCGAGGCCGTGGTCCTGGTCCTTGGTGCGGTGCAGCGCCGAGCCGGCGGGCGGCTCGATGCGCTCCAGCACCGGGCCCAGGTCCAGGCCCTGCGCCTTCCAGTGGTCCACGGCCTTGCGGGTGTCCAGCACCTGCACGTGGCCCACCGCCTCCTCGAGGGAGCGGAAGCCCAGCGCCGCGAGGTGCTCGCGGACCTCCTGGGCGATGAACTCGAAGAAGTTCTCGACGAACTCCGGCTTGCCCGTGAACCGCTTGCGCAGCTCGGGGTTCTGCGTGGCCACGCCCACCGGGCAGGTGTCCAGGTGGCACACGCGCATCATAACGCAGCCCGAGACCACCATCGGCGCGGTGGCGAACCCGAACTCCTCCGCCCCCAGCAGCGCGGCCACCACGACGTCGCGGCCGGTCTTCATCTGGCCGTCCACCTGGACGGTGATGCGGTCGCGCAGGTTGTTCAGCACGAGCGTCTGCTGGGTCTCGGCCAGGCCGATCTCCCACGGCGTGCCCGCGTGCTTGAGCGACGTGAGCGGGGAGGCGCCCGTCCCGCCGTCGTGCCCGGAGATGAGCACGACGTCGGCGTGCGCCTTGGAGACGCCCGTCGCGACCGTGCCGACGCCGAACTCGCTGACGAGCTTCACGTGGATGCGGGCGGCCGGGTTGGCGTTCTTGGCGTCGTGGATCAGCTGGGCGAGGTCCTCGATCGAGTAGATGTCGTGGTGCGGCGGCGGCGAGATGAGGCCGACACCGGGCGTCGAGTGCCGGGTGCGCGCCACCCACGGGTACACCTTGTTGCCGGGCAGCTGCCCGCCCTCGCCGGGCTTGGCGCCCTGCGCGAGCTTGATCTGGATGTCGTCGGCGTTGGTCAGGTACTCCGACGTCACGCCGAAGCGCCCCGAGGCGATCTGCTTCACCCGGCTGCGGCGCTCCGGGTCGTAGAGCCGCTCGGGGTCCTCGCCGCCCTCGCCCGTGTTGGACCGGCCGCCGAGCCGGTTCATCGCGATCGCGAGCGTCTCGTGTGCCTCCGCGGAGATCGAGCCGTACGACATCGCGCCGGTGTTGAACCGCTTGACGATCTCGGACACGGGCTCGACCTCGTCGATCGGCACCGGCTCGCGGTCCGGGCTGAACCGCAGCAGGCCGCGCAGCGTCATGAGCCGCTGGGACTGCTCGTCCACCCGGCGGGTGTACTGGCGGAACACGTCCATCCGGCCCTCGCGGGTGGCGTGCTGCAGCCGGAACACCGTCTCGGGGTCGAAGAGGTGCTCCTCGCCGTCGCGGCGCCACTGGTACTCGCCGCCGGTGGTGAGGCGGTCCGCCGGGCCGCGGTTGCCCGAGCGGGGATAGGCCTCGGCGTGCCGCGCGGCCGTCTCGGCCGCGATCACGTCGAGCCCGATGCCGCCCAGGCGCGATGTCGTGCCGGTGAAGTAGTCCTCGACGAGCTCGTGCGAGAGCCCGACGGCCTCGAAGATCTGGGCGCCGCGGTACGACATGATCGTCGAGATGCCCATCTTGGACATCACCTTGAGCACACCCTTGCCGAGCGCCTTGATGAGGTTCGCGACCGCGGTCTCGGGCGTGACGCCGAGGTAGCCGCGGCGGGCCAGGTCCTCCACGGTCTCCATGGCGAGGTACGGGTTGACCGCGGCGGCGCCGTAGCCGATCAGGAGCGCGACGTGGTGCACCTCGCGCACGTCACCCGCCTCCACCACGAGCGAGACCCGCGTACGGGTGTGCTTGCGCACCAGGTGGTGGTGCACCGCGCTGGTGAGCAGCAGCGACGGGATCGGGGCGAGCTCGGCGGTGGAGTGCCGGTCGGACAGCACGATGAAGCTCGCGCCGGCCTCCACGTGGGCGTCGACCTCGGCGAAGATCTCCTCGAGACGCGCGTGCAGCGCCGCTCCCCCGCCGGACACGTCGTACAGGCCGCGCACGACCTCGCTGCGGAACACCCCCTCGAGCCCGGGGTCGCGGTCGACGTGCACGATCTTGGCGAGCTTGTCGTTGTCGAGCACGGGGAAGCCGACGACGAGCTTGCGCGCGTGCTCCGGCACGTCGGCGAGCAGGTTCGGCTCCGGGCCGATGGCACTGCCGATCGACGTCACCAGCTCCTCGCGGATGGCGTCCAGCGGCGGGTTGGTCACCTGCGCGAACATCTGCGTGAAGTAGTCGAACAGCAGGCGCGGACGCTGCGAGAGCACCGCGATCGGGGTGTCGGAGCCCATCGCGCCGAGCGGTTCCGCGCCCGACGACGCCATCGGCGTCAACAGGATCTTCAGCTCCTCCTCCGTGTACCCGAAGGCGCGCTGGCGGCGGCGCACGGACGCCGTGCTGTGCGCGACGTGCTCCCGCTCGGGCAGGTCGTCCAGGTACACGGAGTGCTCGTCGATCCACCGGCGGTACGGGTGACGCGTGGCCAGACCGGTCTTGATCTCGTCGTCCTCGACGATCCGGCCCGACCCGGTGTCGACCAGGAACATCTTGCCGGGCTCGAGGCGGCCCTTGCGCACGACCGAGGCGGGGTCGATGTCGAGCACGCCCGCCTCGGACGCCAGGACCACGAGGCCGTCGTCGGTCACCCAGAACCGGCCCGGCCGCAGGCCGTTGCGGTCCAGCACCGCGCCGATCAGCTCGCCGTCGGTGAACGTGAGGGCCGCCGGGCCGTCCCACGGCTCGATGAGGTTGGCGTTGTACTCGTAGAACGCCCTCCGGTCGGCGTCCATCTCGGTGTGGTTCTCCCACGCCTCGGGCACCATCATCAGCACGGCGTGCGGCAGGGAGCGGCCGGACAGGTGCAGCAGCTCCAGCACCTCGTCGAAGCTCGCGGAGTCGCTGGCGCCGGGCGAGCACACCGGGCGCAGCTGGTCGAAGTCGCCGAGCACGTCCGAGGCCATGGTGCCCTCGCGCGCCGCCACCCAGTTGCGGTTCCCGCGCACGGTGTTGATCTCGCCGTTGTGCGCGATGGTGCGGAACGGCTGGGCCAGCGGCCAGGACGGGAACGTGTTCGTGGAGAAGCGCGAGTGCACGAGCGCGATCTCGGTCGCGTACCGCGGGTCCTGGAGGTCCCCGAAGAACGGCTCGAGCTGGGCGGTGGTGAGCATGCCCTTGTACGTGACCGTGCGCGCCGAGAGCGAGGCGAAGTACAGGTCCAGCTCCCGCTCCGCGCGCTTGCGCAGGCGGTAGCAGCGCCGGTCGAGGTCGATGCCGCCCAGCTCGCGGGACGGGTCGGCCACCACGAGCTGGCGGAACACCGGCATGGTGGCGCGAGCCGTGGGGCCCACCATCGAGGCGTCGACCGGCACGTCCCGCCAGGACAGCACGTCGAGCTTCTCCTCGGCCGCGAGCGCCTCGACGCGCGCGACGACCTGGTCGCGCTCCGCCTCGTCGGTCGGCAGGAACGCCGTGCCGATGGCGTACCGGCCCGCGGGGGGCAGCTCGGCGTCGACCACGTCGCGCAGGAAGGCGTCGGGGATCTGCGTCAGGATGCCGGCACCGTCGCCGGTGTCCTCCTCCGCGCCCACGGCGCCGCGGTGGTCGAGGTTCAGCAGGGCGGTCAGACCGGCGTCCACGATGTCGCGTCCGGGCGTGCCGCGGAGCGTGGCGACGAACGCCACACCGCAGGCATCGTGCTCCGCGGACGGGTCGTAGAGCCCTCGGGCTTCGGTCCGGTGCAACGGCATGGTCATGGATCCTCACAGACGTCCGGGCACGCCGGACGCACATCGAACTGGTCACCGGGGCGCCGTCGGCCCGGAATCGGACTGGGCGCGCAACCGATGGGTGGTCGGTCGCTCACGCCCTTCGCATGGTCTCGGGTGCCGGCCCGGTGGTGGCCGGACCCGGTCCCCGTTCCACCGATTCCTCCCGCTGAGGGAACCGGCGTGCCAGGACTGCCGAGACTGCCAGAGCCACGAGGCCCAGGACCATCGACGTCCAGACATTGAGCCGGAGACCCAGCAGGATCTCCGTCTCGTCGATCCGCATCATCTCGATCCAGACCCGGCCGAGAGTGTAGAGCACGACGTACGCCCAGAATACCCGGCCATGACCGAACTTGAACCGCCGGTCGAGGAAAAGCAGAACTCCCGCCGCCGCGAGGTACCACAGGATCTCGTAGAGGAAGGTCGGGTGGAACAGGGTTCCCTCGGGGTAGGCGACGCCCGTGGCGGGGTTCGTCACGAGGTGCTCACGGTCGATCTCGAGGGCCCACGGCAGATCGGTGGGCCTGCCGTACAGCTCCTGGTTGAACCAGCTGCCGAGGCTCCCGACGGCCTGCCCCAGGAGCAGGCCCGGCGCGGCGGCGTCGGCGAGCGAGGAGAGGCGCAGGCCGTGCGTCCGGCACCCGATCCACGCGCCCAGCGCGCCGCCCGCCAGCGCGCCCCAGAAGGACGTCCCGCCCTCCCAGACGCGCAGCGCGGCGAGCGGATCGGCGCCGGAGCCGAAGTACGTGTCCGGCGCGGACAGCACGTGGTAGACGCGCCCGCCGACGATGCCGAACGGCACCGCCCAGAACGCGGCGTCGAGAACGTCCCACGGATCGCCGCCACGCGCCCGCCAGCGCACCATCGCGACCCAGACCGCCACGACGATCCCCGCCAGCAGCGCCACGGCGTACGCCCGGACCGGGACGACGCCCAGGTACCAGGTGTGCTCGGGCGGGCTGGGCAGGCTCGCGGGAAGCCACGACGGGATCACGTGTGCTCCGGGTCTCTCGGCGGCGGGTCAGTGCGCGCCGTGCGCGGCACGTGCCGACCGTACCCCGGAAGCCAGGTCACGGGTGAGCTCGGCCAGATCACTGAGACGCGCGTCCCACGGCGCGTCCCCGAGCAGGGTCCGGACCAGGGCGGACCCGACGATCACGCCGTCGGCCCAGCGACCCACCTCGGCGGACTGCGCCCCGGTGGACACGCCGATGCCCACGCAGACGTGCTCCGCGCCCGCCGCCCGCGTGTCGGCCACGAGCTGCTCGGCCCGCTCGCCCACGCTGGCCCGCACCCCCGTGACACCCATGAGGGACGTCGCGTAGACGAATCCGCGCGACGCGCGCGCCGTGAGGGCCAGCCGCTCCGGCGTGGAGCTCGGCGCGACGAGGAACACCCGGTCCAGGCCGAGCTCGTCGCTCGCCGCGATCCAGGCACCGGCCTCGTCGGGGATGAGGTCGGGCGTGATGAGCCCGGAGCCGCCGGCGGCGACCAGGTCCCGCGCGAACTCCTCGACGCCGTACCGCAGCACCGGGTTCCAGTAGGTCATCGGCAGCACCGCGACGTGCGGGGCGTGCTCCCGGATCCGTCGCATCGCCTCGAACACGTGCGTCACGCGGACGCCGCCGTCGAGCGCGGCCTGGGCCGCCTCCTGGATCACGAGGCCGTCCATCACCGGGTCGGAGTACGGGATGCCGAGCTCGATGACGTCCACGCCGTTGTCCGTGAGCGTGAGCAGCGCCTCGATCGACCGCTCCACGTCCGGGAAGCCCACGGGCAGGTACCCCACCAGCGCGGGCCGGTTCTCCTCGTCGCGCAGGCGCGCGATCAGTTCGCCGGCCCGGGGCGCGCCGCCCGGCCCCGCCGTCGTCCCCGTCCCGGTGGCCGGGCTCGTCGAGACCATCACCCTCGTCCCTCCATCTTCTCCAGCTCCTCGGACGCCACGCCCTCGTCGAGCAGGCCGAACCACCGCGCCGCGGTGGCCACGTCCTTGTCCCCGCGGCCCGACAGGTTCACGAGGATCGTGTACGGCGTCCCGTCCGGCCCGGTGCGCCCCTCCGCGGCCGCGCGGCGTCCCAGCCGCAGCGCTCCCGCCAGGGCGTGGGCGGACTCGATCGCGGGGATGATGCCCTCCGTGTGGCACAGCAGCCGGAAGGCGTCCATCGCCTCGTCGTCGGTCACGGGTTCGTACTCGGCGCGGCCCAGGTCGTGCAGCCAGGAGTGCGCCGGGCCGACGCTCGGGTAGTCCAGCCCCGCCGACACGGAGTGGCTGGGGCGGGTCTGCCCGTCGTCGTCCTGCAGCAGGTAGGAGCGTGCGCCGTGCAGCACGCCGGGCGAGCCGCCGGAGAACCGCGCGGCGTGCCGGCCGGACTCGATGCCCTCGCCGCCGGCCTCGAAGCCGTGCAGCGCGACGCCCTCGTCGTCCAGGAACGCGTTGAAGATGCCGAGCGCGTTCGACCCGCCGCCCACGCACGCCGCGACCGCGTCGGGCAGGCGGCCCGTGCGCTCCAGCAGCTGCCCGCGCGCCTCCTCGCCGATGATCCGGTGGAACTGCCGCACCATCTCCGGGAACGGGTGCGGCCCGGTGACGGTGCCCAGCACGTAGTGCGTGTGCTCGACGTTCGTCACCCAGTCCCGCAACGCCTCGTTGATCGCGTCCTTGAGGGTGCGGGTGCCCGCGGTCACGGGGACCACCTCCGCGCCGAGCAGCCGCATCCGGGCGACGTTCAGCGCCTGCCGGCGCGTGTCCTCCTCGCCCATGTAGATGACGCACTCGAGATCCATGAGGGCGGCCGCGGTCGCCGTCGCGACGCCGTGCTGGCCCGCCCCGGTCTCCGCGATCACGCGGCGCTTGCCCATGCGCTTGACCAGCAGCGCCTGGCCCAGCACGTTGTTGATCTTGTGCGAGCCGGTGTGGTTCAGGTCCTCGCGCTTGAGCAGCACGCGCACGCTCCCGGGAGCGCCGTCGCCGGTGGCGTGCGCGGCGAAGCGCGGCACCTCGGTGAGCGGGCTCGGGCGTCCGGTGTACTCGCGGTGAAGGCGGGCGAGCTCGTCGCCGAACGCCGGATCGCCGGCGGCCTTCGCGTACTCGGTCTCGAGCTCGTCGAGGGCCGCGATGAGCGCCTCCGGCACGAACCGCCCGCCGAACTCACCGAAATACGGCCCGGACACGTCCGCCAGGCGTTCGGCCAGGCTCATGGGTGCTCTCCTTCACGCTGCCGCGTTCTCGTCGTTCTCATCGTCCTCGTCGTCAGGGGTCCTCGCCAGGGCGTCGCCGGGAACCGGTGTCGTCAGGAGGGGCGCACGGAGCGCAGCGACGGATGCGCGCCCGCGGCCACGAGGTCCGCCACCGAGGCGCGCGGCGCCTCGCCCGTCACGAGCGCCTCGCCGACCAGG
Source organism: Myceligenerans pegani (assembly GCF_014892515.1). Lineage (GTDB taxonomy): Bacteria > Actinomycetota > Actinomycetes > Actinomycetales > Cellulomonadaceae > Myceligenerans > Myceligenerans pegani. Next base: position 63,291 of record NZ_JADBGR010000089.1, on the reverse strand, counting down.
ACGGCGTCCGCCCCCGCCCGCGCCATCTCCATGACGTCCCGCGGGCCGCCGATGCCGGACTCCGCGATGCGCACCACGTCGTCCGGGACGTACGGGGCGAGCCGCTGGAACACCGTCATGTCGATCTCGAGGGTCTTGAGGTTGCGGTGGTTGATCCCCACCACGCGGGCACCGGCGTCGAGCGCGCGGCGCACCTCCTCCAGGTCGTGCGCCTCGACCAGCGCCGTCATGCCGAGCGAGTGCACGCGCTCGACCAGCGACGTCAGCACCGTCTGCTCCAGCGCGGCCACGATGAGGAGAACGATGTCGGCGCCGTGCGCGCGGGCCTCCCACACCTGGTACGGCGTGACGATGAAGTCCTTGCGCAGCACGGGCACGTCCACGCGGGCGCGCACCTCGTCCAGGTCCGCCAGCGACCCGGAGAACCGGCGCTGCTCCGTGAGCACGGAGATCGCGGCCGCGCCGCCGTGCTCGTACTCGACGGCGAGCGCCGCGGGGTCGGTGATCGCGGCGAGCGATCCCTTGGACGGGCTGGACCGCTTCACCTCGGCGATCACGGCGACCGCTTCGGGGTCCTTGAGGCGGCCGACGGCGTCGAGCGCTCCGGGCATGCGCGACGCCTTCTCCTTGAGGTCGTCGAGCGGCGTGCGCGCCTCACGCTCCGCGAGGTCCTCGAGGACCCCTGCGACGATGTCGTCCAGGACCGCCATACGTGTGCCTCCCGTGCGCTTGCCTGAGCTGCGGTGTCCGCCCTGCGGTTCATCGTAGGACGTCGCGGACGGTGTTCCGGTCACCCGCCACCTGTCGGGACGGGCGTGCGATCCCAGCATGGACCATGCGGACCACGCGGACCATCCGGGCAGCCCGGAGCGGCCTCCGCGGCGTGGCCGCGCGCCGGGGCGCCGGCGCGCCGTCACGGGGCGGTCCAGCCGCTCTGATCGGGTTCCGTTTGTAGGTTTCACATCATCGCTCCCTCGGTCGCCGGCGACGCTATCCGGCGAAGCTCCCGGTGCGCCCTGCCGGGACGTACACAGCCCGGCGGGGATGTTGTCGCTAACCCACAGTTCCGGCCGGGGCGGCCGTCGGCCGCCGCGGGCGTGCACCCGCTCGGCCGCCGGAGATCAGAGCCAGGGTGTGAGGTACGGGACCAGCGGCGGGAGATTGCGGAGCACGCCGAACGCCACCAGGGACCAGAGCAGCGCCCACGGCGTCCACGACGGGAGGCGAGGGCCCGCCAGGCCGCGCGCCCGGCGGAGGAACCACACCGACCACAGCACCACCAGCGCCGGCGCCAGCAGCACCCACAGCGGGTTCATCGCCCAGGCACCCGCCAGGTCGAGGTGGGCGAGCTCGTACGTGCCGCGCAGGCCACCGCACAGGGGGCAGGCCAATCCGGTGACCAGCAGCAGCGGGCAGAACCCGTAGCTGTGCGGCTCGTGCGGCGTGCGCAGGGCGAGGAGCAGGGTCCCGGCGCCGACCGCTCCGGCCGTCACGAGCGGCGCCCGCAGGCGGTGGAGCAGGGGCCGCGTGCCGCCCGCCGTCCCGGGGCCGGCCGCCGGGCCGTCGTCGGCAGGGAGGCTCCCCGCCGGGGCGGGAACGTCCGCGCCCGGCTCCGCCACCACGGCCGCCGTCGGCTCGGTCATCGATCGCCCGACACCATCATGTAGGCGACGATCCCGGCACCGACCAGCGTCGCCGCGACCGACGCCCAGCCCAGCACGACGCCCGCCGTCGCGACGGCCTCGTTGTCGGCCTGGCCGGCTCGCACGGCGCGGCGGCCGTCGTTGCCGACGAGGATCGCCGGGATACCGGTCAGCACGCCGAGCAAGAGCAGGAACGACGCACCGCCGAGCACGAGGGACCAGACGCCCAGCGAGTTGCGGGCCCGGCCGGGCGCCGGCGCGCTCATCGCTGCCCCAGGCCCATCCCTCTGAGCACGCCGCCCACCACGAGGCTGCCGGCGCAGACCACGAGACCGGCCCAGAACAGCCAGAACGCGCCGTCGACGACGACGCCGGCCGTCGAGACCAGGGCACCGACCATGATGCCGGTCATCGTGACCCAGGCGGCCACCGTGTGCCCGTGGTTGTGCGGCGGGGCGGCCTCCGGCAGGTAGGCGACCTCGGTGGCTGCGGACTGGTTCTCGGTCATCGTGGTGTGGTGCCTTTCGACGTCAGGATCTCGGGCGGCCGTGCCGCCCTGTCCCAGCCTAACCGTCATCGCGCGTCGGGTCCTCGCCGCGGGTGAGCGCGTCCCAGTCGTCGGCCGGGTCGGGCTCGGTCGTCGGGGACGCCGCCTCCGCGGCCCCCGACCGTTCCGCCTCCGTCCCGGCCGCTCCGGGCGCGACGGCGGTCCGCCCCTCGCCCCCGGCCGTGTCGCGCTCGTGGCGACGGGTGGCCGCGGGCCAGCGCCGGGCCGCGAGCGCCGCCGCGACCGCGACGAGGAGGGCGAGCGCGCCCGCGACCGCCGTCGTCCACGGCCAGGGCGACAGGACGACGGGAGCCGTCAGGTCGGTGACGCCCGCCGCCGCCGCGGCCGCCGAGGTGCCCGCGGCGGTGGGGTCGACGACGACGGCGAGCGCCCCCGTGCTCACGCCGGCCCCGGCGAGCGCGGCGACCGCGAGCACGACGTACCGGCCCGCGCGTCCGGTCAGCGCGAGCGCGGGACCACAGGCGAGCAGGACGAGCGCGGCGGCGCCCACGACGGGGGCTGCCTCGGCGCCGGTGGCCGCGACGGCGACGCCGGGCCGCAGCGCCGTGGCCACCTCGGTGGTCACCCAGGTGGCGGACGTCGCGGCGAGGGCGATGCCGCCGAGCCCGAGGAGGGCGAGCAGGGCGCGCGTGCGCGTGAGCGGGGTGCGCGGGTTCGCGCCGGCGGACTCGCTCATGCCGGGCGGAACCTCGCGGCGAACTGGACGGCGCGCACGGCGGCGGCCGCCTTGTTGCGCGACTCCTCGTACTCGAGGCGGGGCACGGAGTCGGCGACGATGCCGGCGCCGGCCTGCACGTGGGCGCGGCCGCCGGCGATCATCGCGGTGCGGATGGCGATGGCCATGTCCATGTCGCCGTCGAAGTCGAAGTAGCCGACGGTGCCGCCGTAGATGCCGCGCGAGGCGGGCTCGAGCTCGTCGATGAGCGCGATGGCCCGCGGTTTCGGCGCGCCGGACAGGGTTCCGGCGGGGAAGGTGGCGCGCAGCGCGTCCAGCGCGGTGGCGGCCGCGCGGAGCCGGCCGACGACCGTGGAGCACATGTGCATGATGTGGCTGAACCGGCGCACCCGCATGAACTCCACGACCTCGACGGAGGTGGGCTCGCAGACCTTGACGAGGTCGTTGCGGGACAGGTCGACGAGCATGAGGTGCTCGGCACGCTCCTTCGGGTCGGCGAGCAGTTCCTCGCCGAGGGCCACGTCCTCCTCGGGGTGGGCCCCGCGCGGCCGGGAACCGGCGATCGGGTAGGTGGTGACGTGGCCGTCGCTCACCTTGACCAGCGTCTCGGGGCTGGAGCCGACGACGGCGACGGGGCGGGCGTCCGCGTCCTGGAGCCGGAAGTAGTACATGTACGGGCTCGGGTTGATGGTGCGCAGGGCGCGGTACACGTCGAGCGGGTCGGCCGGGCAGTCGAGGTCGAGCCGCTGGGACAGAACGACCTGGAAGACCTCGCCGTCGCGGATCGCCTCCTTGGCGGCGGCCACGGCGTCCTCGAACTCCTCGCGGGTGGAGCGGAACTCGAGGGCGGGCTCCGGGAGGCCGGGCGCGCCGTCGCCGGGGGCGACGACCGTGGTGACCGGCGGTGTCCCGACCGCGAGGCGGGCCTGCATCGCGTCGAGCCGCGCGACGGCGTCGGCGTGCGCCTCGTCGACGCGCTCGGCGGTGTCGTCCCCGTTGATCGCGTTGGCGACCAGCCAGACCGTGCCCTCGCGGTGGTCCACCACCGCGAGGTCCGTGGCCAGGCAGAGCGCGAGCTCGGGGGCGTGCAGCTCGTCGGGGGCGTCGGCGGGCAGCGTGGGCTCCCAGTGGCGCACGACGTCCCAGCCCAGCGAGCCGGCCAGGCCGCCGGTGAACGGCGGGAGGTTCGCCAGGCGCGGGGTGCGCAGCGCCTCGAGGGTCGCCTGGACGACGTCGAGCACGTCGCCCTCGGCCGGGATGCCGACCGGGACGTCGCCGGTCCAGCGGGCTCGGCCGCCGGCCGACGTGAGGATCGCGCGGGAGGCCACGCCGACGAACGACCAGCGCGACCACTCCCCCGTGGCCTCGGCCGACTCCATGATGAACGAGCCCGCGCCGGCCGCGAGCGTGCGGTACAGGCCGACGGGAGTGGTGTCGTCGGCGAGGACCTTGCGGACCACCGGGATGACACGGCGGTCGGGGGCCAGCGCGCGGAAGTCGGCGAGCCCGGGCCAGGTGTCGCCCCAGGCGAGGTCGGCGGGGGCGCCGCCGGGGGCCGCGGTGGATGCGGGGGCGGGGGCGGGTGCGGGTGCGGGGGTCGTGGTCGGCTGGGTCACCGGTCGGCCTCCTCCAGGGTGTCGGCGGGCCGCGCCCCGGCGTCCGCCGTCGCCGGCCGGGGGCGGCCCGCGACCACGGCGCCGAGGTCGCCGCCCGCCTCGAAGCAGGTGCGGGCGCCGGTGTGGCAGGCGGCGCCGACCTGGTCGACCTCGACGAGCAGGGCGTCGCCGTCGCAGTCGACGCTGACCGCCTTCACGTACTGCACGTGTCCCGAGGTGTCGCCCTTGCGCCAGTACTCGCCGCGCGAGCGTGACCAGAACGTCACGCGTCCGGAGGTGAGGGTGCGGCGGACCGCCTCGTCGTCCATCCAGCCGAGCATGAGCACCTCGCGGGTGTCGTGCTGCTGGACGATCGCGGCCACGAGGCCGGCGTCGTCCCGCTTCAGCCGCTCGGCGACCGCGGGGTCGAGCCCGGGGCCCGCTTCTGTCTCGGAACTGGATCCTTGCACAGGAGAATCCTGCCACCTGCGGCGGGCGGGGGCCGCACCGCGGCCCGGACGCCGGGTCGCACGGCGCCGTCCGGGGCGCCGATCCCGACCCGCCGCGTCACGCGGTGCGGACCGGACGCGCCACGCGGTAGCGGAGCAGGTCGCCCTCGAACACCACACGGCCCGGAAGCGACAGCAGCGTCTGCGGCCGCACCTGGCTGCGCGGGATCCGCAGGTCGCACACGCCCGCCTGGTGCAGCACGTGGTACACGAACTCGGAGCAGAAGAACCGGTAGGCGTCCTCCCGGGTCCGGCCGGTCACGTGGTCGAGCAGCCCCGCGAAGTTGTAGCGGTAGCGGTGCCCGTCCAGCAGGAAGGCCTCCACCTGCGCCCGGATCGCGTCGTGCTGGATCACCGTGACCGGGACCTCGAGGACGAGCCCGGGCAGGCTCCCCATGCGCTCGTACAGCGGGTCGTCCAGGCGCTCCCGCCGGAAGCAGCCGGACAGGGCGTTCCTCGTCCCCCGCCGGCCGAACCCGAACATGTACTCCAGGTCCGGGTCGAGGGCGAGCGCGGCGTGCGTCAGGCGATCCCGCGTCAGCGCTCCGATGAGCCGGGACGGGACCGTGCTGCTCCGGGACAGCACCACGTAAACCGCGCGTCCCGGACGCCCCAGGCCGCGGAGAGCCTGGGGGCCGGCGGGAGGGACGGGTGGTACAGGGGTACGGGGGAAGTCGATGACGCTCACGCGGAGACGCTAGCTTGGCGTCCACCCGGCTGACCAGTGTGGACACCGAAAATCCGGGTGTCTCCCGGGGATCACCCGGACGCCGGCCGGGCAGCCTCGGGGGGGTGCGGCTCCCCGGGCCCGCCTACCGCGTCTGCGACACCCAGCTCGCGTGCATGCGGGAGTAGATCCCGCCGGCCGCCGCCAGCTCGGCGTGCGGGCCGGTCTCGACGATCTCGCCGGCGTCGACGACCACCACGAGGTCCGCCGCCTCCGCCGTCGAGAGCCGGTGGGCGATCGTGATCGTCGACCGGCCGGCCGTCAGGGAGTCGAGCGCGCGGGCGATCCGCACCTCGGCCGCCGGGTCCACCGCCGACGTCGCCTCGTCCAGGACGAGCAGGTCGGGCGCCGCGAGGTACGCGCGCGCGATCGCGACGAGCTGCCGCTCGCCCGCGCTCAGCGCCTCGCCCCGCTGGCCCACCTGGGTGTCGAGGCCGTCCGGGAGGGTCTCGACCCAGTCGCTCAGGCCCAGCTCCGCGAAGGCGTCCGAGACGGCCGCGCGCACCTCGCCCGCGTCGTCCGGCGTCGTCGGGCGTGTCCCGTTGCGCAGGCCGTAGGCCGCGTTCTCCAGCACGGTGCCGTCGAACAGGAAGCCCTCCTGCGGCACGAGGACGACCCGCTCGCGCAGCGACGCGAACGAGACCTTGCGCAGGTCCGTCCCGTCGAGCTCGACGGTGCCCTCCACCGGGTCCATGAGCCGCGTGACGAGCTTGGCGATCGTCGTCTTGCCGGAGCCGGTCTGCCCGACGACGGCGACCTTGGTGCGCGGCGGCAGGTCGAGCGACACGCCGTGCAGCACGTCGGGGCCGCCGGAGTACGCGAACCGCACGTCGCGCAGCGTCACGCGGGCCGGGCCGCGCGGCAGGTCGACGGCGTCGGGCGCCTCGGTGACCTCCACGGGCGTCTCCACGACCGCGATCACACGGCGCCAGCCCGCGACCGCGTTCTGCATCTCGTTGAGGATCTCCGTACCCATCTGCACCGGGCCGGTGAACAACTGCACGAGGAACAGGAACGCGACGATCTCACCCGCGCTCAGCGCGCCGCCGATGCCGAGCCACGCGCCCAGGACCACCACGACCGCCAGCACGAGGTTGGCGACGAACACACCCGACGAGAACACGATCGCGACGAGCTCCATGGAGCGCCGTTGCGCCCGCCGGGTCGCCTCGACGGCCTGCGAGATGCGCCGGCCGGTCCGCGCGGACACGCCGTAGGCGCGCACCGTCTCGGCCCCGACCACCGACTCGCTGATCGCGCCCAGCATCGCCCCCACCCGCTCACGCACCAGGGTGTAGGCGGCGTTCACCTTGCGCTGCCCCACGCGCATGAACAGGAACATCGGCACGAAGCACACCCACACCACGACCGTCAGCACCGGCGAGTACCAGGCCATCAGCGCCGTCGCGACAAGGATCTGCAGGACGCTGACCAGCAGCATGATCCCGCCCCACTGCACGAACAGCGAGATGGTGTCGACGTCGTTGGTGACCCGGGCCACGAGCGCGCCGCGCCGCTCCGTGTTCTGCGTGAGGGTCGACAGGTCGTGCACGTGCCGGAACGCCCGCGTGCGCAGCGTCGCCAGCCCTGCCTCGGTGGACCGGAAGAGCCGCACGTTGACCAGCGCGGCGCACACGCCGGCCAGCACGAGACCCACCGCGGCGAGCGCGGCGAGGGTCACGACGCGTCCGGCGTCGGGGCCACCCTCGGCGAGGATGCCGTCGTCGATGGTGCGCTGCACGGCCAGCGGCACGACCACCTTGCCGCCCGCCGCGAGCACCGCCAGGGCGAGGGTGATCCAGACGCCGTTCAGCATCTCCGGGGAGAGCTGGACGCCGCGGCGCAACGTGGCGAACACCCCGAGGCTGCTCACCGACTCGATGCGCGCGCCGTTGGCGTCGAGCTCGTCCTCGCTGATCCCCGGCTCGGCCGTCGTGGCACTCATCGGGCAACCTCCTGCAGTTCGTCGTCGCGGTCGGTCTCGTCCCCGGCCCGTTCCCGGCGTTCCGCCTCGGCCTGGTACGCCGTGGCGAGCTCGCGGTAGCCGGGGTCGCGGGCCATGAGCTCCTCGTGGGGACCGACGTCGACCACGCCCCCGTCGTCGAGATGCACCACCGTGTCGGCGAGGGCGACCGAACTCATCCGGTAGGCGACCATGATCACGGTGGTGGCCCCGCTCCCCTGCTCGGCGAGGCCGTGCAGGATCGCCTGCTCGACGCGCGGATCGACGGCGCTCGTGGCGTCGTCGAGCACGAGCAGGCGCGGGCGCCGCACCAGGGCCCGCGCGATGGCGAGGCGCTGCCGCTGGCCTCCTGAGAGGTTGGCGCCCCGCTCGCCGAGCGGCGCGTCGAGGCCGTCGGGGTATGCGCGGATCGTGTCGTCGAGCCGCGCGAGCCGCAGCGCCTCCCAGACCTCGTCGTCGGACGGCGAGCCGTCCTCCCCGCGGTCCGCGAGCGTGACGTTGGCCCGGACGGAGTCCTCGAACACGAACGTGCTCTGCGTGACGAGGGCGACGTGCGCGGGGATCTCGCCCGCGGCGAGCTCGCGGGCGTCGGTGCCGTCGAGCAGCACGCGGCCGCGGGTGGGGTCGGACAGCCGCGCGAGCAACGACACGAGGGTCGTCTTGCCCGCGCCCGTGGGGCCGACGACGGCGACCGTCGCGCCGGCCGGCACCTCCAGGTCCACACCCTCCAGAAGCGTGCGGGTGCCCCGCTCCAGGCCGGTGACCTCGACGTCGACCCCGACGCGCTCGAACCGCACGCCCAGGCCGCCGTCGGACGCGGGGAGCCGGCCCGTGCCGTAGGCCAGCTCGCCGTCCGCGTCCACGACCTCGGAGATGCGGTCGTAGCCCACGAGCGCGCGCGGCAGCTCGCCGAGCACCCAGCCGAACGCCATGAGCGGCACCGTCATCATCGTGAGCAGGTAGGCGGCGCTCACGACGTCGCCCGCCGCGACGTCGCCGGAGCCGGCCCGCCAGGTACCGACCGCGAGCACGACGAGCGTGCCGATCGCGGGCAGGTTCTGGATGACCGGGTCGAAGATCGCCCGCACCACGCCGACGCGCACGTTCGCGGCCCGCAGGTCGCCCGCCGTGGCGGCGAACCGAGCCTCCTCGCGACCCTCGGTGCCGAGGGCCTTGACCAGGAGCGCGGCCTCGAACGACTCGTGCGCCACGTCGGCCACGTCGCCGCGCAGCTGCTGCGCGCGGGTGACGGCCGGGGACATGTACCGCTGGTAGATCGTGTTGGCCACGACCGTGACCGGGAAGATCACGAGGGCCGCCAGGGCCAGCCACGGGTCGATCGAGAAGAGCATCACCACGGCGGTGACGATCATGACGACGACGCCGAGCGCGAACGGGAGCGGGTTGAACACGCCGTTCGCGGCCTCGGCGTCCGACGTCGTGTGGTTGAGGAGCTGCCCGGCCGGGTGCGCGCGGTGCCAGGAGACCGGCAGGCGCAGGTACTGGGTGGTCAGGGCGCTGCGGTGGTCGGCGATGTTGTCCGAGAACCCGTAACCCGCCCACATGCGCCGCCCGGCCACGGACAGCGCCAGGGTCAGGGCGACGGCGCCCAGCACGACACCCGCGAGCCAGATGCGGTCCCGCGCCGCCTCGTCCCCGGCGATCGCCGGGACGACGACGGCGTCGGTGGCCCAGCCCACGGCCCGGCTGACGCCCACGGTCATGGCGCCGAACAGCGCCGACGCGGTCACGGCCAGGACGTAGGTGCCGGGGTGCGCGCGCATCCCGCGCCACATCAGGACGAGCGACCGACGCGTGCGCGAGCCGGTCAGCATCATCGGGCGGGGATGGCGTCCGGGCCGGTGGATGCCGGGGGACGGATCGCTGGCGGCGTCCGAGGATGTGGCTCTGGGCGCGGCTGAGGGCACGGCGAGACCTCGCTTCGGTCGGGGATCTGTCGATCATCTCATGCCCCGGGAAACGATTCGATACCTTTTTCGCGGAGAGCGACATCGACGCGTCGCGGGGGATGTCGCCGACGCTAGGACCTGAACCGCGGTTGAGGTCAAGCCCGGTGCGCCACCCGCTGCCGCCCGAACGCCAGGATCATGCCGAGGCCCAGCACGGTGACCATCGCTCCGGCCCACGCCGGGGCCAGGTAGCCCCAGCCGGCGTCGATGACCAGCCCGCCGAGGAACGCCCCTGCGCCGTTGGCCACGTTGAGCCCTGCGTGGCAGAGCGCCGCGCCCAGCGACGGCGCGCCCGGCGACAGGTCCATGAGCCGGGTCTGGAACGCGATGGCGAGCACCTGGGAGGTGACGCCGAGCAGGAACAACGCGACGAGCGCCGGCACCGGCGCGGCACCGGTCAGCGCGAACAGGACCAGCGACGCCGTCGTCGCCACGAAGCCGGTCAGCACGGCCCGCAGCACGCCACGGTCCGCGAGCCGCCCGCCGATCTGGGTACCCACCGTCATGCCGAGGCCGAACAGGGCGAGCACCCAGGGCACGGCGCCGCCGGGCAGCCCGGTCACCCCGGTCACGGTCGGGGCGACGTACGTGTAGACGGCGAACATCCCGCCGAAGCCCACGGCGCCCGCCACGAACGCGACCCACAGCGGCGCGTTCCGCAGCGTCGCCAGCTCGGTCCGCACCGAGCTGCCCGCTCCGCCGGCACCGGCCGGGACGAGGCGCCAGAGCCCGAGCACCGTCATGAGCCCGAGCGCACCGACCAGCACGTAGGAGGTGCGCCAGCCGAACGCCTGCCCGATCCCGGTGGCCAGCGGGACGCCCACGATGTTCGCGATGGTCAGGCCGGTCATCATGGTCGCCACGGCCCGACCCCGGTGGGCCTGCCCGGCGACCGAGGCGCCCACCGCGGCGCCGACCCCGAAGAACGCGCCGTGCGGCAGTCCGGCCAGGAACCGGCCCAGCACGAGCCAGCCGATGTCGGGTGCCAGCGCGGACAGGACGTTCGCGAGCGTGTAGGCGCCCATCAGCACCAGCAGCAGCCGCTTGCGCGGCATCCGGGCCGCGGCGACGGTCAGCAGGGGCGCCCCGACGACGACGCCGAGGGCGTAGGCCGTGATGGTGTATCCCACCTGCGGGTCGGTCGCGCCGAGATCGGCGCCGATCTCGGGCAGCAGGCCCATCGCGGCGAACTCGGTCGTGCCGATGGTGAAGCCGCCTGCCGCCAGGGCGACGAGCGAGGGCGCCGCGTGCCGCAGCGAGCCGGTGCGCGCCGCCGTGTCGGGGGCGTTCCTGGGGTCGGTGGTCGTCATGGGAGGGCTCCAGACGGTCGAATCGATTCGGGGCGACCGTCGGCGACACCGGCGACGAGCGAGGGGATCGGGAGCAGACTACCCTCCGCGGCTAGCGGACCTCCAGGCCCGCCTCGCGCATCTCCTGCTTGACCTCCGGGATCGTGAGCGTGCCGAAGTGGAAGACGCTGGCCGCCAGCACCGCGTCCGCCCCCGAGTTCGCCGCGGCGACGAAGTCCGACGGCTTCCCGGCCCCGCCCGACGCGATCAGCGGCACGGTGACCCGGGCCCGCACGTCCGCGAGCATCTCCAGGTCGAAGCCTGCCGCCGTCCCGTCGGCGTCCATCGAGTTCAGCAGGATCTCCCCCGCGCCCAGGTCCGCCGCCCGGACGGCCCATTCGACGGCGTCGATCCCGGTGCCCTTCCGGCCGCCGTGGGTCGTGACCTCGTAGCCCGACGGCGTCGTCGTCTCCCCCGACATCCGCCGCGCGTCCACGCTCAGCACGAGCACCTGCGAGCCGAACCGCTCGGCGATCTCCGCGATCAGCTCCGGGCGGGCGATCGCCGCGGTGTTCACCCCGACCTTGTCCGCGCCGGCCCGCAGGAGGCGGTCGACGTCGTCGGCGGACCGGATGCCTCCGCCCACGGTGAGCGGCACGAACACCTGCTCCGCGGTGCGACGCACGACGTCCACGGTGGTGTCGCGGCCCGCCGAGGAGGCCGAGACGTCGAGGAACGTCAGCTCGTCCGCGCCCTCGGCGTCGTACCGGGCGGCGAGTTCCACCGGGTCGCCGGCGTCGCGCAGATTCTGGAAGTTGACCCCCTTGACGACGCGTCCGGCGTCGACGTCGAGGCACGGGATCACGCGGATCGCGACAGACATCTCAGTCCCTCTTCTTCTCGTTCTCGCTCATGGGCTTGTGCGCGTCCAGGATGTCGATCACGTACACCAGCGTCTCGCCGGCGAGCGGGCTCTTCGTGCCCGCGTACGCCATACCGGGCGGCGCCACCAGCATCACCTGGGAACCCACCGGCTGCTGCACCAGGCCGGTGTCCCAGCCCTCGATCAGCGCCCCGATCCCCACCTGCGCCGAACGCGGCGGGGAGTCCTTCGCCCAGGTGGTCTCCACGACCTCGCCGCTCCCCCACGCGACCGCGTGCACCTCGAAGGTGACGACCTGCCCCTGGGCCACCTGCGGTCCCCTGCCACGCACCAGCGGCACCACCTCGAGATCCCGGGGCGGCTCCGCGTCGCGCGGGATCCGCACCGTCGGCGCGCCCAGCTCGTCACGGGTCACCCGGGGCAGCCCTCCGGGCGGGCCGGGCAGCTCGGTACCGGACGCGCGCGTCGGCAGCACGTCGACCACGAGCACCACCGGCACCTCCGCGCCCTCGTCGGAGTCGCTCTCCAGGAGCATCACCCGGGCACCCGCCCGCTTGCCGCGGAGCGCCTCGAACAGGTGGTTGCCGAGCGAGCTCTCGGTCATCGTGTACGACGCGGGCGCGCTGCGGTACGTGTTCTGCAGCTCGCTCCCGTCGCGCCCGTCCTCGGCGTAGAGGTTGAGCAGCACCGAGCCGTCGCGCTCCAGCGGCTCGCCGGTGCCCGGCCACACCGTCCGCGATCCCGGCTCCAGCACGTCGAACGGCTTGGCGTACTTCAGCTCGGGCACCTGGCCCGGGCGGCCGTCGACGTCGATCGGCGCCTGCGACGCCGTCGCGGTCGGCGCCGGGCCGACCTCGATCGGGAGCGAGGCGGGGGCGCACGCACCGGCCGTCACCAGCAGCCCGGCGGAGACCAGGACGACGAGCGGACGGCGGAGCACCCGCAGATCGTACCCGGGCGAGCCCACCCCGGTCGGTCAGGTCCAGGACCGAGCCAACCGGTCCCCGGCCGCCGAAACCGGTGGCGAGCACGCGAGGGCACGAACTGCCGCCGCCGGAAACCGGTGGCGACGGCGGCCGACGCCGAGGAACGAGGCGGCGCGGCGACGGAGCCCGGCGGCGGCAATGCCCGGCGCCCGCAGCGTGCGAGCCCGGCGGCTCGGGATCACATGGACTCGATGAGGCGCTCCACCCGCTCGTCGACGTTCCGGAACGGGTCCTTGCACAGCACGGTGCGCTGCGCCTGGTCGTTGAGCTTCAGGTGCACCCAGTCGACGGTGTAGTCGCGCCGCGCGTCCTGCGCCGCCCGCACGAAGTCCCCGCGCAGCTTGGCGCGCGTGGTCTGCGGCGGGACCGCCGTCGACTCGAAGATCTCCAGGTCCGTCGCCACCCGCTCGACCATCCCGCGCGCGGCGAGCAGGTTGTACAGGCCCTCGGTCCGGGAGATGTCGTGGTAGGCCAGGTCGAGCCGCGCGATCCGCGGGTCGTCCAGCGCGAGCTGGTGCTTGGCCTGGTAGCGCTGGATGAGGCGGAGCTTGATCACCCAGTCCAGCTCGCGGTCCACCAGCGACAGGTCGCCGGTCTCCAGCGCCCGAAGGCCGCGTTCCCACAGGTCGAGCACCTGCTTCACCACCGGCGTCGGGTCCGCGTGACCTTCCACGAAGTCCCGCACCCGCTCGTAGTACTCGGTCTGGATCTCCACGGCGGTCATGGACCGGCCGTTGGCGAGCGTCACGGCGTGCTTGCCCGAACGGTCGTGGCTGATCTCCCGGATCGCGCGGATCGGGTTCTCCAGGCTGAGGTCGCGCATCGGCAGGCCCGCCTCGACGAGCCGCAGCACCAGGTCCGTGGCGCCGACCTTGAGCATCGTGGTGGGCTCGGCCATCGACGAGTCCCCGACGATGACGTGCAGGCGACGGTAGTGCTCCGCGTCGGCGTGCGGCTCGTCCCGGGTGTTGATGATGGGCCGCGACCGCGTGGTCGCGGACGAGACCGCCTCCCAGATGTGGTCCGCGCGCTGCGACAGGCAGTACACGGCACCGCGGGGCGTGGCGAGGACCTTCCCGGCGCCGACCAGAACCTGCCGGGTGATGAGGAAGGGCACCAGCACGTCGCTCAGCCGCGCGAAGTCCCCGCCGCGGCGCACCAGGTAGTTCTCGTGACAGCCGTAGGAGTTGCCCGCCGAGTCCGTGTTGTTCTTGAACAGGTGGATCCGGCCGGGCAGGTCCTCGTGCTCGAGCCGCTGCTGCGCATCCTCGACCAGGCCCTCCAGGATGCGCTCGCCGCCACGGTCGTAGGCCACCAGCTGCCGCACGTCGTCGCACTCGGCGGTCGCGTACTCGGGATGCGACCCCACGTCGAGGTACAGCCGTGAGCCGTTGCGCAGGAACACGTTGGAGCTGCGCCCCCACGCCACGACCTTGCGGAACAGATAACGGGCGACCTCGTCGGCCGAGAGCCCGCGCCCGTCCTCGGCGGCGCAGGTGACGCCGTACTCGGTCTCCAGTCCGAAGATCCTGCGATCCATGGCGGTCCCTCCCTCATCTGTGCGTACGGTGCGGTGCGTGCGACGGTCCGTGGTGACGTCCGACGCCGATCGGTCCTGTGGCGGTGGCGATCAGTCCTGTGGCGGCCCCTCCCGCGGTGCGGCGGGCGGCTCCGGGGTGGAGTCGTCGCCGTCCGACGACTCCGACGGTTCGGCGGCCCCGGACGACTCGTCGGACCCGGTGGATTCGCCCGACCCGGTGGACTCCGTGGTCCCGGTGGGCTCGGTCGACTCGGGCTCGGTCGACTCGGCCGACTCGGTCGGCTCCGCGGACTCCGACGACGCGGGCGCCGCCTGCGGTGTCGCGGTCCCGCCCTCGCCGCCGCTCTCCGTCTCGCCGGGCGCCTCGGCCAGGAGCTCGGCCAGCGCCTGTCTGGTCAGGCGGCGGAACGCGCGGCGGGGCCGCGCCCGTTCCAGCACCGCGACCTCGAGCTGTCCCGGCTCGATCGTGCGCGGCGTGCCGCCGTCGGACGACCCGAGCACGGTCACCGCGAGCCGCAGCGCCTCGCCGAGGGTCATGTCCGCGCGCCAGCCCTCGCCGACCTTGCGGCCGAGCTGCTCGGCCTGGCCGCCCATGACGACATGGCCGTGCTCGTCCGCGACCGTGCCGTCGTACGTGAGCCGGTAGATCTGGTCGTCCTCGGCCGTGGCACCGACCTCCGCGACGACGAGCTCCACCTCCAGCGGCTTGGACTCGGTGATGAACACGGTCCCCAGGATCTGCGCGTACGCGTTGGCCAGGCCCCGGGCGGTGACGTCGGAGCGGTCGTACGTGTAGCCGCGCAGGTCGGCGTACCGCACGCCGGCGACGCGCAGGTTCTCG
This sequence comes from Myceligenerans pegani, assembly GCF_014892515.1. Classification (GTDB taxonomy): domain Bacteria; phylum Actinomycetota; class Actinomycetes; order Actinomycetales; family Cellulomonadaceae; genus Myceligenerans; species Myceligenerans pegani. The sequence continues at coordinate 48,101 of NZ_JADBGR010000089.1, read as the reverse complement.
AACTCGTTGTACTTGCCGACCGCCGCGAAGCCGATCCGGTCGTAGATCTCGGAGATCTTGTGCAGCGCGCGGGACGGGTTCTCCGTGGCGAACGCGATGCCGCCGTCGTAGGCGAGGACGACGACGGACCGCCCGCGGGCGATGCCCTTGCGGGCGAAGTCCGCCCGGTCCTTCATCAGCTGCTCGGGCGAGACGTAGAAGGGCATGTTCATGCGAGCGACCCCCGTTCCCGCCGCTCGTCGGCGATGCGTTCGGCGACGGCGGCGACGTCGTCGTCGGGCAGGCGTGAGTAGCCGGCGGCGGTGACCGAGGCGACGACGGGGAAGATCCGCCGCACCGTGTCGGGTCCGCCGGTGGCGGAGTCGTCGTCGGCGGCGTCGTACAGCGCCTCGACGGCGACGCCGACCGCGCCGGCCGCGTCCAGGTCCCGGCGCCACAGCTTCTTCATGGCACCCCGGGCGAAGAGCGAGCCGGAGCCCACGCCGTGGTGCTCGCGCTCCTCGTAGCATCCGCCGGTCGGGTCGTAGGAGAAGATCCGTCCCTGGTTCCGCTCCAGGTCGTAGCCCGCGAACAGCGGCACCACGGTCAGGCCCTGCATCGCCATCGGCAGGTTGCCCCGCAGCATGGTGGCCAGGCGGTTCGCCTTGCCCTCCAGCGACAGGAGCGAGCCCTCGATCTTCTCGTAGTGCTCGAGCTCGAGCTGGTAGAGCTTGACCAGCTCGATGCCGATGCCGGCCGCCCCGGCGATCCCCACCGCGGAGTACTCGTCGGCGGGGAACACCTTCTCGATGGACCGGCTGGCGATCATCGGGCCGGCGGTCGCACGCCGGTCACCCGCCATGACGACGCCGCCCGAGCTGCCCGTGGCGGCCGACCCGCCGTCGGCGCCCGCGGCTCCCCCGCCGTCGAACGTCACCGCGACGATCGTCGTGGCGTGCGGCGCCAGGTCGCGGGGGTACCCGCCCTGCCCGGCGACCGCACCGGCCGCGCCGATCGACCCGCCCGCGCCGATCGCGCCCGGCAGGCGGTCGGGTGCGTGCTCCGCGAGGAACTCGACGAACGACGACGATCCCGGGCGCAGGAACGCGTCCGGGAGTCGTCCTTGACCGCGGCCGCCGGGGCCGCCTCCGAAGCCGTCCAACTACTGGCCACCCTTCTGCACGAAGCCACGCACGAACGACTCGGCGTTCGACTCGAGCACGTCGTCGATCTCGTCCAGCAGCTCGTCGACCTCGTCATCGCGCTGCTGCGCCTGCCCTGCCGGGGCCGGGGTGTCCGCGGCGTCGTCGTCGGGTGTGCGGTCCTCGTGTGACGGGTTGATACGTTCCTGACCGGCCATGATCGCCTCCTGGTATTGCTCACGGCTGCCGCTGGTCTCGCCAGCCTAGGACCTGAACTGCACTTTGCGAATCATCCCTCGCCGGAAAGTCTCCGCAAAAGAGTCACGGCGTCGGGACTTGCATCCAGCAACGGCCCGACGATCGCCTCTGTTCCCCGCGCCGGGTCGAGCATCGGGACGCGCTGCAGCGTCTGCCGCCCGCCGACGTCGAAGATCACCGAGTCCCAGCTCGCCGCCGAGACCTGGTCGCCGTACCGCGCCATCACCTCGCCACGGAACCACGCCCGCGTGTCGGTGGGCGGATGGTCGACGGCGCGCGCCACCGAGGCCTCGTCGACGATCCGCTCGACGGCGCCCTTGGCGAGCAGCCGGTGATAGATCCCGCGCTCCGGCCGCACGTCGGACCACTGCAGGTCCATGGCGTGCAGGCGCGGGTGCTCCCAGCCCAGCCCGTCGCGCCGGCGCAGCCCCTCGAGCAGGCGCAGCTTCGCGATCCACTCCACCTCGCGCGCGCAGGACGCCCGGTCCACCGCCAGCCGCTCGAGCAGGGACGTCCAGCGTTCCAGCACCGCGTCCGAGTCCGGGTCGCTGCCCAGGGCTTTGAGCGAGCGGGTGACCACATCGGCGCAGGCGCCCTGGATCTCCAGCGCCGTCATGGTCCGCCCGTCCGCGAGGTCCAGCGGCACGGACAGGTCCAGGTCCCGGGAGACGCGCTGGACCGCGGCCACCGGGTCGGCGAGCTTCAGGGCGCCGAGCTGCTTGCGGGCGTCCACGCCGGCGTCGGCGAGCTCGCCCAGGTGCTCCAGCACCCACAGGAACAGCGACGTCGTCCCCGTCTTGAGATAGGTGGGCACCTCCATGCAGTTCGCGTCGCCGAGGATGAGGTGCAGCCGGCGCCAGCGCTGCCGGTCCGCGTGCGGTTCGTCACGCGTGTTCACGATCGGCCGGCGCAGCGTGGTCTCCAGGCCGATCTCCGCCTCGATGTAGTCGGCGCGCTGCGAGAGCTGGTACCCGGGCTGCCCGCCGGCCGCGCCGAGGCCGACGCGGCCCGAGCCCGTGTACACCTGCCGCGTCACGAGGAACGGGGTGATGAGCTCGGCGAGCGTGGCGAACGAGAGGGATCGGTCCACCAGGTAGTTCTCGTGGGTGCCGTAGCTGGCGCCCTTGCCGTCCACGTTGTTCTTGTACAGGACGGTCTCGCTGCCGGGCACGGCCGCGAGGGCGCGGACGGCCGCGAGCATGACCCGCTCCCCCGCCACGTCCCAGCGCACCAGGTCGACCGGGTTCGTGACCTCGGGCGACGAGTACTCCGGGTGCGCGTGGTCCACGTACAGCCGTGCGCCGTTGGTGAGGATGACGTTCGCGGCGCTCGGATCGTCGTACTCCTCGGTGGCCGGGCGCTCCACGTCCTGGGGCGGGGAACCCTGCCCGCCGCGCACCACGGGGATCTGCCCGGTCCCGGGGCGGGCGCCGACCATGGGGACCTGGCCGGTGGCCGGGCCCGACGGCGCCGGGCGCGCCGGGTCGTTCGTGATCATCGACGGGTGGGCCGACGCCTGCTCGAGGCGGAAGCCGCGGGCGTCCTGCAGCGGGTCCTCGTCGTCGTAGTCCCACCGCGCCCTGCTGCGGGCGGAGGCGTCGCGGTCCGCGATGGCGCGGTACGTCGTCACCACCTGGCTCGAGAGCAGCATCGGGTTGGCCAGCGGGCGCCCCGGTTGCAGCACTCCGTACTCGGTCTCGATTCCCATCACGCGACGCACGCTCACACCACCACCCTATGCAGTCTTGCCGGGAGTCGCCGCGCCCGGTCCGGGTGGGCACTCGCATCTCGCGCCCTCGGGCCTTCACGGCGGCTCCGGCGGCCCGGGACCGGTCGGGTCGGTCTGCCGACCCTCCCGGCCCCGGACACCGTGAAATTGACGCCTGGAGCCTAGTACCCGCTGGTCAGGTCACAGGTACTGCCCCGTGTTCTGGACGGTGTCGATGGTTCGTGGCGCCGCACCCTCGCCCTTCTTCTGGACGATGGTCCGGATGAAGACGATGCGCTCGCCCTTCTTCCCGCTGATCCGCGCCCAGTCGTCGGGGTTGGTGGTGTTGGGCAGGTCCTCGTTCTCCTGGAACTCGTCGACGCACGCCGAGAGCAGGTGGTCGACGCGGATGCCCTTCTGACCGGTGGACAGGAAGTCCTTGATCGCGTTCTTCTTCGCCCGGTCCACGACGTTCTCGATCATGGCACCGGAGTTGAAGTCCTTGAAGAACAGGGTCTCCTTGTCCCCGGACGCGTACGTGACCTCCAGGAACTGGTTCTCCTCGTCCTCGGCGTACATGCGCTCCACGACCGAGGTGATCATCCCGTCGAGCGCCGCGGCGGTGTTGCCGCCGTACTCCGCGACGTCCTCGGGGTGGATGGGCAGGTCCTCGGTGAGGTACTTGGCGAAGATCTCCTTGGCGCCCTCGGCGTCCGGGCGCTCGATCTTGATCTTCACGTCGAGCCGGCCCGGGCGCAGGATGGCCGGGTCGATCATGTCCTCACGGTTGGACGCACCGATGACGATGACGTTGTCGAGCCGCTCCACGCCGTCGATCTCCGCCAGGAGCTGCGGCACGATGGTGGTCTCGACGTCGGACGACAGCCCCGTGCCGCGGGTGCGGAACAGCGACTCCATCTCGTCGAAGAACACGACGACGGGCATGCCCTGGGAGGCCTTCTCCCGGGCGCGGGCGAAGATCAGGCGGATGTGCCGCTCGGTCTCGCCCACGTACTTGTTGAGCAGTTCCGGGCCCTTGACGTTGAGGAAGTAGCTCTTCGCCGTCGGGTCGCCGCCGCTCGCCTTCGCGACCATGCCGGCCAGGGAGTGCGCCACCGCCTTGGCGATGAGCGTCTTGCCGCACCCGGGCGGGCCGTACAGCAGGACGCCCTTGGGCGGACGCAGGCCGTGCTCCCGGAACAGGTCCGGGTGCGCGAACGGCAGCTCCACGGCGTCGCGGATCGCCTCGATCTGCGGGCCGAGGCCACCGATGTCGCCGTAGTCGATCTCGGGGACCTCCTCGAGGACGAGCTCCTCGACCTCGGACTTGGGCACCACCTCGAAGACGAAGCCGCTGCGCGTGTCCACGGTGAGGGAGTCACCGACCCGCAGGGCCTCCTCGGCGATCGAGCCGGCCAGGCGCACGACGCGTTCCTCGTCCGCGCGGCCGACGACGAGCACCCGGCCCCCGCCGAGCAGCTCCTTGATGGTGACCAGCTCGCCGGTGCGCTCGTACTCCCCGGCGGCCACCACCGTCATCGCTTCGTTGAGCTTGACCTCCTGGCCCGGGCTCAGCCGGGAGACGTCAAGGTTCGGGCTGGCCGCCACGTGCATCTTGCGGCCCGAGGAGGAGATGTCGACGGAACCGTCGGCGTGCGCCCCCAGGAAGGTGGCGTAGGTGCCCGGCGGCTTGGCGAGATCGTCCAGCTGCTTCTTCAGCTCGACGATCTGGTCACGTGCGGCGCGGAGCGCCTCGGCGAGACGCTCGTTCTTTGCTGAGAGGAGGGCAATCTGACGCTCGTAGTCGCGATTGGGCATCGATCCGTTATCGGGAAGGTTGTATCCACCTGTGTTGTCGGTCATGGCTTCCCCTCTCGTAGGGCCCGGAAGGCGACCCTACGACGCGGACCGCCTCCGAGAACAGCACTGTAGGCGCAGTGTCTGACACTCCGGGAGGTAGAACGCCCGTCCGAGACAGCGCGGGTACCCGATCGTTACGCGCCGTTCACGTACGACGTGCGCGCACGCGCTTGTTCGCTCTTGGCGGATCCCGCGCCGTCTCAGCACGTGGGAATCGCCGCCACTCGCGACCGCTCTCGCCGTCTACGTGTCCGGTTACCAGGAGCGATGGCCGAAGTCACTCCTCGGGCGGCCTGCCGACCTCACGGCGCACCCGGCGGATCTTCTTGGGGGAGACCTCCCGCTCCCCCAGCGCCTCCTCGGTCCACCCCTCTGCCCACCCGGCGTCGACCGCCTGATCCGCGGCCGCGCCGTTCGCCGTGGCGCGCTCCGTCTTGGCGCCCTTGGCCGGGCGGCGCTTGCGCTCCGGCGGGGCGACGCCGTCGGCGAGGCGCCGGGCGGTGATGAGGAAGCCGGTGTGCCCGACCATCCGGTGCTGCGGGCGCACCGCGAGGCCCTCCAGGTGCCAGCCGCGCACCATCGTCTCGAACGCGGACGGCTCGGCGAACCGGCCGCTGGACCGCAGGTCCTCGGCCGTGCGGGACAACTGCGTGGCGGTGGCGACGTAGCAGATCAGCACGCCGCCGGGGACGAGCGCGTCGGCGACGACGCCGATGTTCTCCCAGGGCGCGAGCATGTCGAGCACGACGCGGTCCACGGTGCCGGGCTCGACGACGCCGGGGAGCCGCTCGGCGAGGTCGCCCGTGTGGAGGTGCCACGCCGGGTGCGGGCCGCCGAAGAACGTCTCGACGTTGCCGCTCGCAATGGCCGCGAAGTCCGCACGCCGCTCGATCGAGTGCAGTTCGCCCGCGTCCCCGACGGCGCGCAGCAGCGACAGGGTCAGGCCGCCCGAGCCGACGCCGGCCTCGACCACGCGCGCGCCGGGGAAGATGTCCGCCATCGTGATGATCTGGCCGGCATCCTTCGGGTAGACGACGGCCGCGCCGCGCGGCATCGACAGCACGTAGTCGTTCAGCAGCGGGCGCAGGGCGAGGTACTCGACGTCCTCGGTGTTCGTGACGACCCAGCCCTCGGGCCTGCCGATGAGTTCCTCGTGCTTGAAGTAGCCCTTGTGGGTGTGGAACGTCGCGCCGGGCTTGAGCGTGATGGTGTGCATCCGGCCCTTGGGGTCGGTCAGTTGCACCTTGTCGCCCGCGCGGAACGGTCCACGGCGCACGTCGGCGCCGGTGGCCGTGGGGCCGTGCGCATCGGTCGGAGAAGTCACGACGGACCATCCTACGTGCGACGGGCCGAGCCCGTGCCGTGGGGCTGCTCGGCACCCGCGGTCCGGCGGCCTAGGACCGGCGGACCGCCATGGCGACCCGGGCCAGGTCGAGGACCCCGGTCACCCGGCCTGCCTCGACCACCGGGACCAGGCGTGCGCCGCCCGACGACGTCGCCAGGTGACGCAGCAGGTCCTGACCGCTCACGTCCGGGCCGACGGCGGACTTCGGCACGAGCGGCACCGACACGGCGTCGACGCCCGTGTGCTCGCGGGCCTCGGGCGGGACCGAGGAGGCCGCGTCGTCGTCGAGGACGGCCAGCGGGACGTCGTCGTACCCGACCACGACGATGCGCCGCGACACCTCTCCCGGACGGGCGGCGGGGCGGGCCGCGAGCGCCGCGGCCACGGTGGAGCCGAGCGGGACGGTCACGACGGGGTCGGCGAGGCTCCCGGCGCGGAGGGAGGAGATGGCCTCGCGGCGGCGGCCGCCGGCGATGGCGCTGGTCGCGCCGAACCAGAGGAAGCCGGCGACGAGCAGGTAGAAGATGAGCTCGGTCTGCGGGAACGTCCCGCGCAGCAGGGGCAGCAGCCCCCAGAGGAGGACGCCGACCGCGATGACCCGGCCCACCCAGCCCGCCGCGATGGTCCCGGTGGCGCGTGAGCCCGAGACGGCCCAGACGACCGCCTCCAGGATCTGGCCGCCGTCCAGCGGCAGGCCGGGCAGCAGGTTGAACACGCCGACGAATGCGTTGGAGAGGGCGCCGCCGATCAGGAGCACGTCAGGAACGTCGAGGCCGTTGTCGGCCCGGGCAAGGAACGCCAACCAGAAGACGGTGGCGAGCGCGATGTTCGTCAAGGGGCCGACGACGGCGACCAGGAAGCCGTCGACGGGCCGGCTCATGCCGCCGGAGTAGGCGGTGTGGCCTCCCCACAGCGTGATCGCCAGTTCGTGGACCTCCTGCCCGCGGGCGCGGGCCACGAGCGCGTGGGCGACCTCGTGCAGGAACACGGAGGCGAAGAGCATGATCACGAAGCTCGCGGCCACGAGGTATGCGCTGGTCCCGAGGTCGGGCATCAGGCCCTGGACCCACGGGGTGAAGACGACGGTCAGCACCGCCGCAGCAAGGAACCAGGAGGGGGTCACGATGACCGGCGCGCCGGCGACGCGCCCGATCTTCCAGCCGCGAGAACGCGGGGGTGTCGGACGTGCCGAGGGCGTGCTGTTCACCGGCAAAGCGTATCCGTCGGGTGCCATGCCCTCACGCCGGCGGCGCCGCGATATCGCGGCGCGCCTGTGGATGACGCGGGGGTGGTGTCGGTGTCTCGCCCTAGGGTGGTCGCCATGACCGTGATCGCGCCGCCGTCCCGTCCACCAGCCCTGTCACCGTCGCGCGCGAGCGACTTCCTGCAGTGCCCGCTGTTGTTCCGGCTGCGGACGGTGGACCGGGTGCCGGAGCCGGCGTCGTCGGCGGCGACGCGCGGGACGCTCGTGCACTCGGTGCTGGAGCGCCTGTACGACGCGCCGGCGGGCGAGCGCACGCCCGCGGCCGCGCAGGAACTGCTGCCCGTCGAGTGGGAGAAGCTGCAGGAGGCCGATCCGCGGGTGCGGGAGCTGTTCGCGCCGGGCGGGGAGGCGGAGTCCGAGGGTGTCGCGAACTGGCTCGACGGCGCGGGGCGCCTGGTGAACACCTACTTCACGCTGGAGGACCCGAACCGCCTGGAGCCGGCCGAGCGGGAGCTGAAGGTCGAGACCCAGCTGGAGGACGGTCCGCTGCTGCGCGGCATCGTGGACCGGCTCGACGTGAAGCCGGACGACGGCGCGCTGCGGGTGGTGGACTACAAGACGGGCCGCTCGCCCAGTCCGCGATTCGAGGGAAAGGTGTTGTTCCAGCTGCGGTTCTACGGGCTGGTGCTGTGGCGGGAGCGGGGCGTGGTGCCAAGGATGCTGCAGCTCGTCTACCTCGGGGACGGGCAGATCCTGCGCGCGGAGCCGACGCCGGAGCACCTGGAGGGGGCCGAGCGGAAGGTGCGGTGGGTGTGGTCCGAGATCGAGCGGGCGGCGCGCGGCGGGACCTGGGAGCCGCGGCCCAGCAAACTGTGCGACTGGTGCGCCCATCAGAAGCTGTGCCCCGCGTTCGGCGGGACGCCGCCGCAGATCCCGGAGGGCGCGGTGGAGCTGCGGCTCGGGATCGTCTAGTGCCTCCGGCGGTCAGTACTCGTCGACGATCTCGCCCGCGGCCAGCCGTGCCAGGAGGTCGAGGCCCGCGCCGTCGAGCGAGCGGAGGCGGCTCAGGCCCGGGCGTTCCTCGACCGGCAGGACGGCCTCGACGCCGAGCGTGCGGGCGCCGCTGGCGAGCGCGGACGTGATGCCGACGGGCGAGTCCTCGACGGCCACGCAGTCGGCCGCGGTCACGCCGAGCCGCTCCGCCGCGGTGAGGTAGGGCTCGGGATCCGGCTTGCCGCGGGTGACCTCGTCGCCGGCGACGATCGTGGCGAACGTGTCCTCGGGGGCGCCCGCGGCGACGGCCTCGGCCAGGTTGCGGTAGGACATCGTGACGATCGCGCAGGGCACCCCCGCGGCGTTCAGGTCGGCCAGCAGCGGCAGCACGCCGGGGCGCCACGGCACCTCGGCGGCCAGCCGGTCCCGCACGCGGGCGATGAGCCAGTCCACGATGTCCGCGGGCGCCATGGGCACGCCGGCGTCCCGCAGGACCCCGGCGCTGACGATCAGCTGCTGCCCCACGAGCTTCAGGGCGTCCTCGTGCGTCCAGGTGACGCCGTGGGCCTCGGTGAGCTCCTGCTCCGCGGCGATCCAGTACGGCTCGGTGTCCACCAGGGTGCCGTCCATGTCGAAGAGAACGGCCTTCGGGAGCGCCCGGGAGGGGGTGACCTCGTGAGGCTCCGGGTCGCGGCGCAGGGCGGTGTTCACGTGTGCCTCCGGGGTGACGTGGGCGACGAGGTCGCGGTACGACCCCACCCCATCACATGCGCGAAGCGCCACGTGACGTGGGGACGACGAGAAGGTGACGAAACCGTGTGGGAGCCCCCCGGCTGCGATGAACGTCACACCCGGCGGCCGATTCGGTACCCTCGTCATCGAGTCGGCCACGTCACCGCATATGGGGATTTGCGCACATTCAGCCCAGGGGGACGCAGGCGCCGTGCACCCGATCGCGAACCCTGAAGGAGGTCCTGTGCACGACGGCGAGCCCGAGTCGTCCGCCCCCGAGCGCACGGAGGTCCCCGCCCTCGACCGGCTCGCCGCGGCGGTGTCGGCCCTGACCGGGGACGGCCCCGAGGCGGACGACACGACCGTCACGACGTCCCTGCACGCCTGGGACCGGCGCGAGTGGCACGCCGCGCTGCTGTCCCTCCCCCTGGACGAGCGGACGTTCAGCGATCGCTTCCAGGTCTCGCGGCTCCAGGAGATCGAGCGGCTCTGGCGCTGGTGGAGCACCGTGCGGCACGAGACCGCGCCGGAGCTCGGCGGCTACCTCGGCTTCTACCTGCTGACCCTGATCGCGATGCACTGCTCGGACCGCATGCGCTTCGCCGGCCGGCAGGCGGCCGACGTCGTGCTGTCCGGGCTGCCTGCCACCGAACTGAGCGGCCTCCTCGTCGCGGACCCGGAGGTGCGACGCGCGGTGCGCACCCTGCACGACCCGCGGCTCCCCGGGGGCACGCACGCCGTCCCCCAGGCCGCCGGCGCGCCGGAGCGGCAGGCCGAGTCGGACGAATGGGACGCGATCGACTGGTCCCGCCTCGAGTTCCACCGGCACGGCACCACCTCGATGATCCTCACCGGGAGGGTCGCCGCGCGCGCCCGCGGCCGCACGGACCGCTTCGCGCTCAAGCTCATCATCCATCCGTTCCTGACGATCCGGCCGATCGTCGCCGCGACCCGGAACTACCTCACCGAGTACGGCCGGCCGGAGTCGGACACCTCGCCCGTCGTGCGCGTGTGGGCCAGCCACGACAGCTGGATCCTGATGGACTTCCTCCCCGGCCGGACCCTCGCGGAGTCCCTCGCCGAGCGTGCCGCCGTCGCCCCCAGGCCGCGACGCGAGATCGACCGGCGGGTCGACACCGAGGCGCTCCACCTGTACGGCACCCCCGTGCTCCGTGCACTGGCCGACCTGGAGCGGGACGGGCTGCACCACGACGATCTCACCCCGTCCAACATCATCGTCCAGGAGGACGACGACGGCCATGTCCGGGCCCGGTTCGTGGACCTCGGCGTGAACTACCTGCACACCGGGACGATCACCGGAACGCAGGCCGGCGACTCCGTGTACGTCGCGCCCGAGGTGAAACGGGACGGCGCCGGCCACGACCGCGCCGACGTCTACTCGCTGGGGATGCTCCTGATCGCCGTCGCCGGCATCCCGCACACGGCGGACGGCACCGTGCCCGACCCGTTCTACGCGACGTCCGTGGGAGCCGCCCGCCTGCTGGAGGATCTGGTCGACTCCGATCCCGCCCGGCGCCTGCTCGTGCTGGAGGTGCGGGCCGGGCACGACCGGTTCGAGGAGATCGCGCGGCACTTCCGCGTCGAGGTGGAGGTGCTCCGGGCGCGCGACGCCGGCCGGCCCGGCGGATGGTTCGGGCGGCTGCTCGAGCTCTCTCCCGGAGCGGGCACCGTGGCGCGGCAGCGGCGGCTCCTGGAGGTACGCGCCGCACAGGCGCGGGGCAACGGCGGCTCGACGTACCTGCGCCAGGCGCGGCGCCTCCAGCGCTGGGCGTGGATCTGCGCGGTCAGCCTGGCCTTCGCCAGCGCCTTCATCATCACCTGGTGGTCCCGCGATCTCGGCCTCGAGTGGCAGGCCAGGTGGTTCGAGTGGCTCGACCAGGCGTTCGGCAGGACCGGCGACGGCCTCGTCTTCTTCGACGACGTCCGCGCCGCCGACTCCCCCGTCCCCGACTTCTGGGGCAACCTGCCGGCGCGGCTGACGACCTTCACCTACGCCCTCGTCAGCGCGCGGCTCTACCTCAACGTGTTCGCCGAGGTCACCGCGTCGTCCACGCTGCCCCGGACGGGCATGACCCGCCTGCGCACGGTCGCGGCCGAGGCGATGATCCGGTCGATCGCGATCGGCCCGGCCCTCCTCATCGTGCTGCCGAACCTGGTGCAGCGGGACTGGTGGCCCTTGTTCGTCCAGGTCATCTGCGTCTACACGTTCGTCGGCACGCAGACGTGTCTCTGGTTCGCCGACGACGCCGTCCGCCGCGCCCGTCGCGCCGGGCTGGCCAGCGTCCCGGCCACCGAGATCCTCACCCTCGGGCGGCTCGCGACCTGGCAGCAGAGCATGGCGATCTACCTGGTGCCCGTCCTGGGCATCGGCACCCTGATCCAGCTGGACCTGGTCCAGGACGAGCTCGTGTACGCCGGATTCGTCAGCCTGATCAACGTCGGCATCTTCTACTTCAAGAGCGCCGGCACCGACGCGCCGCTCGTCCGCGCGGGTCTCATCCGCGCCAGCCTCGCGGCCGAACGGCTCGATCACCTGGCGGCCCGGCGTCCGGTCCCGCGTGCGGCCGGAGGGCGTCCGGTTGAATGGGCCGCATCATGACCACGTACTTCACGTCCGACATGCATTTCGGGCATGCCAACATCATCCGGTTCTGCGACCGCCCGTTCGGCGGGGTCGGGCACATGAACGCCCGGCTCGCGGAGCTCTGGAACGACACCGTGTCCGACGACGACACGGTCTGGGTGCTCGGCGACGTCGCCCTCGGCGCCCTGGACGACTCGCTGTCCTGGATCGCCCGGCTCTCCGGGCACAAGATCCTCGTCCCCGGCAACCACGACCGCTGCTGGGCCGGCGACCGCGGCCTCCGCAAGGGCTCGCCCGAGGCACGTGCCGAGCGCCGGGAGAAGGCGCGAGCCCGCTACCTCGCCGCCGGGTTCGCCGAGATCCACGACGACCCGGGACGGTTCCGGATCGCGGGGATCGACGCCGCCGTCTCGCACTTCCCGTTCACCGGCGACTCCCACGGCGAGGACCGGTACGTCGACTACCGCCCCGCCGACGACGGCGGCTGGGTGCTGCACGGGCACGTGCACGACACGTGGCGGCAGCGGGACCGCCAGCTCAACGTCGGCGTCGACGCGTGGGGCGGCCGTCCGGTCGCGGTCGATCGCCTCGCTGCCCTGGTCGATGCCGGCCGGCGGGACCTGGAGCCGCTCCCCTGGGACGAGCCGGAGACGCCCGGACCCTCGTGAGCCGGCATCGCCCCGATCGGCATCGCCCCGATCAGCGCGGCGTGACCAGGCCGTGGTCGATCAGGCTGCGCCCGGTGTCGACGAGCGTCTCGCGCACGGGCCGCAGGGTGAGGCCGAGCTCCGCCGCCGCCTTCGCCGAGTTGACCAGTTCGGGACTGCCCACGAAATCGAGGCCCAGCCGCACCTCCCGGTCGAACCGCGCGAGGACCCACAGCAGCCAGTACGGCATGTGCGCCGTGGGTACCCGGTAGCCGAGCGGCCCGAACTCCTCGCGCAGGATCTCCGCCATCTCGCCGAACCACACGTTCGGCCCGGCGCAGACGTACCGGTTGCCGGCCGCGCGCGGCACCTCCAGCGCCCGCCGGTGCGCCGTGGCGATGTCGCGCACGTCCACCGGGGCGAAGCCGATCGCCGGAACGGCCGGGATCTCGTGCCCGAGGAGCCTGCGCACGGTGGTCATCGAGGTGCCCGCGGCGGCGTGCTGGATCGGCCCGAGGACGAGGCCCGGGTTGATCGCCACGACGTCGACGCCCGGATGCTCCTCGGCGAACCGCCAGACGGCGCGCTCGGCGAGCGTCTTGCTCCGCGCGTACGGCGCGGCCCGGTCCGGATCGGTCCAGTCCGCCTCGTCGCGGACCCGCCCGTCACCCCGCGCCCGGCCCGTCGACACCGCCGCGACCGAGGAGGTCACGACGACGCGCCGCGCCCCGGCCGCCTCGCTCGCCCGGAGCACCCGCATCGTGCCGTCGACGGCCGGTTTCACCAGGGCCTCCGCGTCGCGCGGCGGAGTAGGCGGGAACGGGGAGGCGACGTGCAGGACGTTCTCGCAGCCGTCGACCGCCGCGGCCCAGCCGGCGTCGTCGAGCAGGTCGGCCTCGACGAATTCGAGGTCGCCGCCCATCCCGTCGGCGAGAGCCCGCAGGTGGGCCGTGCGCGCCGGGTCGCGCAGCGACCGCACGGTGGCGCGGACGCGGTGGCCGTGGGCCAGCAGGTCGTCGATCACGTGTCCGGCGATGAAGCCCGTGGCTCCGGTGACGAGCGTCGTGGACATGAGCACCCAATCTAAGCAGTGATTAGAATGTGATCACTGTACAGTTCGACGCCGTCCCCGCGTCAACTCCTACGATCGACTCGTGCCCGCACCCGAGAAGAACCGCACCACCTACCACCACGGCGCCCTGCGCGCCGAACTCCTGGACGCCTCCGTGCGGCTGGTGGAGAACGAGGGCGTCGGAGCGGTCAGCCTCCGCCGGGTCGCCCGGGAGGCGGGGGTCAGCCCCGGCGCGCCGTACCACCACTTCGTCAACCGCGCGGCGCTGCTGTCCGCCATCTCGGCGCAGGGCTTCCGGGAACTTTCCGACGACCTGGCCGCCGTCGCCCGGGACACCGACGGCCCCGATCAGGTGGTCGCGCTCGTGCGGTGCTACCTCGACTTCGCCCGGCGGCGCCCGGGGCACTTCCAGGTCATGTGGCGTCCTGAGCTGTCGGAGCCCGACAAGCATCCGGACGTGCGCGAGAGCGGGGACGCCGCTCTCGCGCGGCTCACCGACCTGGTCGACGACCTCGCCGTCCCCGAACCGCGGGGCCTCGCCCTCGCGCTCTGGGCCGTCGGGCACGGCCTCGCCTCGCTGCGGCTGGACGGGCAGCTCGACCACACCGCGCGGAAGTGGGGCACGACGGAGCGCGACCTGGTCGAGCGATGCCTGCGCGTGGTCTCCCGGCTGGCGGGGTGACTCCGTCGGTCAGGAGGCCACCTGGCCGTCGGGCCGGCCCCCACGCGCCGCCTCGAGCGTCCGGACGAGGTCGTCGGAGCGCTCGGCGAGCTCCCGGAACCGGGACGGGTTCTCGTCGGCGAGCCGGGCGCGAAGGCCGGCCGCACGCCGCGCTCCCGTCAGGGCCGCCTCGACGTCGCCCGCGCCGGCCTGTGCGACGGCGAGGTTCGTCAGGGCGAGCGCGAGCTCCGGTTCGTACTTCTCCGGCTGGACCCGCGCGAGGTCGTCGAGGACGTCCGCGGCCTCCTGCGCGGTGGTGACGGCGTCGTCGTACCGGTCGACGTCCGCGTAGGTGCCCGCGAGGTTCGTCAGCGACGTGCCCAGGACCGGCAGGTGCTGGCGGCCGCTGTGCTCGGTCAGGCGCCGGCTGGCGGCGACGGCCTCCTCCGCCGGGTCGACGGCGTCCGGGGTGCGACCGTTCTCCGCCAGCCGCGAGGCGAGGTTCGACAGCGATTTCACGAGGCCGGGCAGGTGCCGCTCGGGATGCTCGGTCGCGAGCTCCCGCAGGATCCCGGTGGCCTCGTCCTCCGCCGCGAGCGCGTCGGTCGCGTTCCCGAGGACCGAGTGGGTCACGCCGAGGTTGGACAGGGACGCGGCGAGCTCGGGCAGGTACCGGTCCGGGTTGGACGCCGCGAGCCGTCGCCGGATCGTGACGGCCTCCCGTTCCCGCTCCAGTCCCAGCCGGCGCCGGCCGAGCTGCGCGTTCAGGATGCCGAGGTTGGACAGCGTCTGCGCGACGAACGGAAGGTATCCCTCGTGCTGCTCGGCGAGGCGGCGGCGCAGCTCGAGCGCCTCGGCCGTCGCGCGGGCGGCCTCCGCGGGGCGTCCGAGCTCGCTCAGCCGCGCCCCGAGGTAGGACAGGGCGCTGGCCAGGTCCGGGTTGTAGCGGTACGGATCGTCCCGCACCAGTTCCCGGCACGTCTCGACGGCCTCGAGCGTGCACCGGTAGGCGTCGTCGGCGGCGCCGAGCTCGGCGTGGCGCTTCCCGAGGTTCCACAAGCCCTTGGCGAGCATCGGGCGGATCTGCGCGGGCTCGTCGTCGGCCACGATCCGAGCCAGCGCGACGCCCTCGGCCGACGCGGCCAGCGCCTCCCGCGCCCGTCCGAGCTCGGCGAGGGCGCTGCCGGCGTTCATCATCGCGCTCGCGAGCGCCGGCCGGTACCGGGCGGGGTGGGCGCCGGCGAGCTCGCGGTAGGCGGCGACGGCGGCCTCCCCGTCGTCGAGCGCCTCGTCGACCCGCCCACGGAACCACAGGAGCATCCCGCGCAGCGCGCGGGCGCCGGCGACGGCGGGCTCGAGCCCGACGCGGGACGTGCCGGCCGGCATGCCGGCGAGCAGGCGCAGCGCCTTGTCGGCCGCCTCGAGCGCCCGGGCGTACCGGCCGTCGTGCTTGAGGGCGTCCGCCATCGCGACGTAGGCGGCGGCCTGGCGTCCGCGGTCGCCGTCGAGCAGCACGACGGCGCGCCCCGCCAGCGACACCCGTGCGCGCATGAACGCGCCGGTCAGGTACTGCGGGTGGCAGGCGAAGGTCTCGAGCACGTCGGCGTCGTCGGGCAGCTGCGCGGTCACGCGGGCGTAGGCACCGGCCACCGCGTCGGCCGACGCGTGCCGCGGGCCCGCCGACATGATCCGCGCCAGGAGCCGGGCGGCGTGGACCGCCTGTCGCGCCGACAGGCCCGTGGTGACGCGCTCGGCGAACCGCGGGTCGTCGGCGAGCGCGCGGGCGACCACGCTCTCGTCCCGCGGCGACGCCGAGCCGCTCGTGCCGCCCTTCTCAGCGCCCAGCAGCATCGCGGTGGCGAGGACCGCGCCGCGGCCCGGCGCGAGCGGGGCGGCAGGCTGCCGGGACGGCACGGGGGGATCCGGCTCGCGCGCGGGGAGCTCCAGGACCGGCGACGCGCGGATCAGGGCGCACACGGCGGGCGTGCCATGCTCGAGGCGATCGCGCCAGACGGTCGTGCGGCGGGCGAGCAGGAGGACGCGCGTGCGGCCGCGGTCCTGCCGGGCCGCGGCCAGGAGGAGCGAGCGGAGCCCGGGGAGCGTGTCGGCGTCGTCGACCACGAGCAGGCGCCGGCGCGCGGGTCGTTCGGTGGCCGCGCGGACGTCGTCGTCGTTCCGGATCTGTTGCACCGTCCAGCCGCGCCGGCCGAGCCGGGCGCCCAGGTCCTGGGCGAGGCACGTCTTGCCCGCCTCCGGCGGGCCGGTCACGAGGCACACCGCGACGGCTTCCCGGGACCGGGCCCAGTGCAGCAGCGCCCTGATCTCCGCGCGCTGGGCGGCCGGATGGCCGGGCTCGCCGAGCGGGACCGGTCGCACCGCCGAGGCACGCGGCGTGCGTGCCCGATGCGGCGGGAGGCGAAGGTCCACGACGTCAGTGAACCGGACAATCGCGATCCCTGCCAGAAATGGGGCGGGTAGGCGAACCCGGCGGGTAGCGTTCGGGTAACTGCGAGACGAGGAGTGACCCGTGTCCGAGTTCTTTTCCGACCGGCCTGGCGTGTTCGATCTCGACGGCGACGGCATACCCGACGTCGAGACCGCCGACACCACCGGCGACGGCGCGGTCGACGCCCAGTTCGAGGACTACGACGGCGACGGCGTACCTGACCTCGAGATGTACGACACCAGCGGCGACGGGCGGCCCGACCTCGTGCGCGACGTGGCGGGCGGCGTCGAGTCGATCACGGTCGACGCGGACGGCGACGGCGAGGACGAGGTGCGGGACTCGTTCCCGGCGTGACCTCGGCCGGCGTCGCGTCCGCTCAGGTGCGCTCCGTGCGGAGCGCACCCCGCACCATGTCGAGGACGGCCTCGTCCCCCAGCCCTTCCGCGCGGGCCCGGCGGACCAGGTCGCGGGTGCGGGCGAGAAGGTCCTCGCCGCCCGACGACGCGGTGCCGGCCTCGGGCGCCGCACCGCGGAGCCCCGCGGGAGCGATCACGGTTCCGACCCGGCGCCGGCTCACGACGGTTCCCCCCGCCTCCAGCTCGCGGTAGGCGCGCTGCACCGTACCGACCGCGATCCCGAGGTCGCGCGCGAGGTCCCGGGAGGCCGGCAGCCGGTCCCCCGCGCCGAGCGCCCCGACCGCGACCAGTCCCACGACCTGGGAGCGGATCTGCTCGTAGACCGGGACCGGGGAGGACAGGTCGACGCGGAGCTCGGTCGGTCCCGGCGCCGCGGCTCGCGGTCCGGGGTGTGCGGGTCCGGCCGGCTGCGGGCCGGTCGTGTCCGGCGCCGCCTCCAGCCCCTGCCTGTCGGTCTCCGTCACGCCCGGACGCCCCCTGTCAGGCGGGCGGCCGGAGCCTGCGCGCCGGCCGGGCGTCGCGGCATCGCGGTGAGGAGCCCGGAGATCCCGGACGCGACGCCGATCGCGACGCCGGCGACCATCAGGACGACGCCGACGCCCGACAGCCACGCCCCCGGCGCCCCGGCAGGGAGCTCGCCGCCGGGGCGGAGCGCGTGACCCGCGATCCACAGCGTGATGCCCAGCGTCCCGCCGGTGAGGAGTTGCACGCCGCCCAGCAGGCGTGCCGCGCTGGTGGCGCGGACCGCCGCGTCGTGCTCGCCGGGGACGCCCGCCAGCGGCGACCGGCGGGCGATGAGCCGGAGGGTGCCGATCGTGGCGAGCAGGGCGACGACGAGCCCGGCGAGCAGCGGCCCGCCGTAGGGCCAGCCGGGGAACGGCCCCCGGGACGACTCCGACACCCAGCCGTCCGGCGAGGTGACCGGCGGGTGGTCGAACTGGCGGCCGCCCTCGCCGGCGACGAGCCCGAACACGACGAGGGCGATGACCAGGACCAGCGCGGTCGCGAGGAGCCGGCCCAGGCGGGCCCCGCCCAGGGACCGGACGGTGCGCCGCACGAGCGGTGCGGTGCGCACGGTTCCGGTCGGGCGCGGCCACGTCAGCTCGCCGACCGCGCGCACGGCGCAGAACACGACGACGGCGGCGAACGGCCCCACCGCCTGGGCGAACCCGGGAACGCCCGGCGCCAGGGCGCCCCGGCCCGTTCCGGTCACCGGAAGGCTCAGCACGACCCCGGCGCAGACCACCGCCCCCAGCGCCGACGCCGACGCGATGAGCAGTTCGTGCCGGCGCGCACGGACGGCGGACTCCGGTGGGTCCCATCCCGCCCCGTTGTCACCTCCGAGGCGGCGCACGAGCACGACGGCCAGCATCGTGACGAGCACGGGCAGCACGACGAGCCCGAGAACGACGAACAGTCCGAGACCAACAGCCACGAGAACCCTCCAATGAATCAATGACTTGACTCATTGAATCAGAAGCCAGCGCCGTCGCGCAACGAGGCGGCCGGCGCCCACGCCGACCGGTGGCCACGCGGCCCCGGCGCGCCCGCCGTCGGATGGTCGATACCCTGCGAAGACCGATTCGTGCGATGATGTCGTCAGCCTCGTGCGCCGGCCGGCGCTCGAGGCTCTTGTGTATGACCACAGATCTGACCGGCTCCCTCACGACGCGACCGGCGACGCCGGAGGACGCCGTCCTCCTCGAACGCCTCTGGCTCCTGTTCCGGCACGAGATGTCCGGGCTCACGGGGACCTTGCCGAATCCCGACGGAACCTTCCGCCGCGAGCGCCTCGACGCCGCCCTCACCGATCCCGGCCGGCTCGCCGTCCTGGCTCGCGCGACACCACGGGCCGACGGTCCCGGGGGTCACGCAGGCGGACCCCGGCCCGTCGGATTCGCGCTGGTCCGCGACACCACGGCGCCGACCCGCGTACTGAACTCGTTCTTCGTCGTCCGCGGCGCCCGCCGGTCCGGCGTCGGACGACGGTTCGCCGCCGAGGTCCTCGCGCTCTTCCCAGGACCCTGGGAGATCGCCTTCCAGGACACCAACACGCCGGCCGTCCACTTCTGGCGCGCGGTCGCCACGGACGCCGCGGGAGACGCGTGGACCGAGGAGCGCCGCTCGGTCCCGGGCAGGCCGGACCTGTCACCCGACACATGGATCTCTTTCACCACGTCGCGGTGAGGCCGCACCCTCGGCCGGTCAGGACCGGCCCGCCGTCTGATGATCTGCACGCCGCTGCAAGGTCGGCACGCCGCCTGACGGTCGGCTCGCAGTCGGAGGGGCGACCCGCCGTCGGATGGCCGGCCCGAGGCAGTCAGCCCGGCTCTCCCGCGTTCCGGACGCTCCCGGCCAGTCGCTCCAGCAGGTCGCCCAGCGCCCGCCGCTCCCCCGCCGTCAGGTCCGCCACGAGCGCCTCCTCATGAGCGAGCAGACCCCGCACCGTCCGCTCGACGACCTCGTGCCCCCGGTCCGTCGGCGTCACCGCGACCGCTCGCCGTGAGACCGGCGACGGCGTCCGCGTCACCAGCCCGTCCCGCTCGGCCCGCGCCACGCGCTGCGAGATCGCGCCCGCCGTCACGAGGCAACGCTCCGCCAGCTCGCGGGTGGTGAGCGTCCACGGCTCGCCGGCGCGGCGCAGGGTGCTGAGCAGGTCGAGCGTCGCGGGGTCGACCCCGAGGCGGTGGAGGGTGCGGCGGCGCTCGTCGGCGAGGGCCTTCGCCACCCGCCACAGCGGCGTGATCACGCCGATCGACGAGGTCGCCACGCCCGGCAGCTCGCGGTCCCACGCCGTGGCGATGTCGGCGGCGGGGACGGATCCCGTGCCGTCCAGCGGGTACTCCGTCATGCGCGGCCTCCTGTAGGGTCTACGTTTAGATCTAAACATACAGGAGGGATCGCCCCATGCCCCGTCTCGTCCTCGTCACCGGCGGCTCCGGTGGCCTCGGCAGCGCCGTCGCCGCCAGGTTCGTCGCAGCAGGAGACGACGTCCTCATCACCGGCCGCGACGCCGGCCGGCTCGCACGCGCCGCCGAGGCCACCGGAGCCCGGCAGGTACGGTGCGACATCGCCCGGCCCGACGACGTCGCCGACCTCGTCGCGGGCCTCGGCCGCCCCGTCGACGTCGTCGTCGGGATGGCGGGCGGCAACACCGACTTCGACCGCGCCGCCGCCGACCCTGCCGCCACAACCGCCGACGACGCGGCCCCAGCACCCCTCGCGCGACGCCTCGCCGACACCGCCGACGCCTGGCGCGCCAATCTCGACGCCAACCTGATCGGCACGATGCTCACCGTGGAGGCCACGCTCCCGGAGATGCCCGAGGGCGGCTCGATCATCACCGTCGGCTCGATCGGCGCGGAGTACGCCGGCTCCTCGTACGGCGTCGCGAAGGCCGCCGTCCAGGCATGGACGGCCGGGCTGTCCGCACGCGTCGGGCCGCGCGGGATCACCGCCAACTGCATCGCGCCGGGCTTCGTCGACGGGACCGACTACTTCCGCGGCCGGCTCTCCGACGAGCGCCGCGAGCGCCTGGTCGCCGCCACCCACGACAAGCGCGCCGGTGCGCCCGCCGACGTCGCGGGCCTGGCCTGGTTCCTCGCCTCGCCGGGCGCCCGCCACGTCACGGGCCAGACCCTGCACGTCAACGGCGGCGCCCACACGACGCGCTGACTCAGCTGTCGTCGCCGGCAGCGCGGCCGGCCGCCGAACGGAGGCGGGCCGCCATGACCTCGCAGCGTTCCGCGAGTTCCGCGGGCTCCAGCACCTCGAACTCGTGCCCCAGCAGGGTGACGTGCAGGAGCAGCAGGTCCAGGTCGTGCCCGCCCGCGCGGATCTCGCAGGTCGCCTCGTCCCGGGGGACGACGACGGCGGCCGAGGGCGGCACCTGCGCCCCGACCACGTCCGCCGTCGCGCGCACGAGGAATCGCGCGTGGCGCGGATACACGCGATCGGCGACCGACTCCTGGACGTAGGCGGCCGCCCGCGTGGGCACGGGCCGGGGCGTGAACCGCCAGGTGCGGGCGCGGACATCGGACATCCGGTCCAGCCGGAAGGTGCGCCAGTCGTCCCGGTCACGGTCGAAGGCGAGCAGGTACCAGCGCCGCTCGGAGGCGACGAGGCGATAGGGCTCGACCCGGCGTCGCCCCGCGGCGCCGGCCCGGGTGCGGTAGTCGAAGCCGAGCTCGACGCCGTCGCGGCAGGCCTGGGCGACCTCCATCAGCACGTCCGGGTCCGCCGGGAGCCGCTCCCGTCCGAACGACTCGACCGACGCCGCCAGCGCGCGTACGTCGCCGCGCAGCCGTGCCGGCAGCACCTGGTCGAGCTTGGTCAGGGTCCGCAGCGCCGCCTCTCCCCCGGTGCCCGCGTCGCCGGCGCCGGCCAGCAGCGCCGCGGCGACCGCGATCACCTCCTCGTCGTCGAGCAGCAGCGGCGGGAGCGTCTGCCCGGCGCCGAGCTGGTACCCGCCACCGGCGCCGTGGTTCGAGTGCACGGGATATCCGAGGGCGCGCAGCCGGTCGACGTCGCGCCGGACCGTCCTGGTCGTCACCCGCATCCGTGCCGCGAGCTCCGGGCCGGTCCAGACACGCCGCCGCTGGAGCAGCCCGAGCAGGGTCAGGACGCGCTCGGTCGTGCCCCGGCCGTCGTCGGGTACGGCCTCGCGCCCGGCGTCGTCCGCGATCGGGCCGGGCTCCTCGAGTGCGTCGTCCACGTCGGCAGTCTGGCAGACACTGCGGACAGATCCTGTCCGCACGGGCTGCCAGCCTGGATCCATGAACGACGACGACGCCACCGCTCCCGGAGCGGATCGCACCCTGTCACGGATGCTGTCCGACCAGCTCGACTGGCACTGGCAGCACCACCTGCGCCCCCGGCTCCGGGGACTGCCCGGCCGCCACGAGCCGCTCACCGACGACGAGTACCTCTGGGAGCCGGTCCCCGACACCTGGAGCGTCCGTCCGCGCGGCACGTCCACCGCGCCGGTCCAGGCCGGATCCGGGGACTTCACCATCGACTTCGCGTTCCCCGAGCCCACGCCGGCGCCGCTGACGACGATCGCGTGGCGGCTCGGTCACGTGATCGTCGGCTGCCTCGCGGTCCGGAACGCCGCGCACTTCGGCGCGCCCGCGGCGTCGTACGAGTCCTGGGAGTACGCCGGGGACGCCGCCGGCGCGCTCGACCAGCTCGACGAGCAGATCGCCGTCTGGCTCGCCGGGGTCCGCGGGCTCGACGACGATGGGCTGGCACGCCCCGTCGGGCCCGCCGAGCCCTATCCGGACGCGCCGATGACCGAGCTCGTCCTGCACATCAACCGCGAACTGATCCACCACCTGTCTGAGGTGTGCCTGCTGCGCGACCTCTACCTGCACAGTCACTCGCCGTCGCAGCCGAGCCCGGTCCTGGGCTCGGACGCCGGCACCGCCGTTCCCGCCCCGAGCGCCACCACGACCACGGAAGGAGTGCAGCGATGAGCCGCACCGTCCAGATCACCTTCGACGCCCACGACCCGAGAGCCCTGTCGACGTTCTGGCGGGAGCTGCTCGGCTACGTCCACCCGTTCCCGCCCGGCGTCGAGCCGGAGCCCGGGGCCGACCCCCTCGCCGCGTGGGACGAGTTCCTCGAACGCAGCGGAGTCCCCGTGGAACAGCGCAACAGCTCCAACGCCCTCGAGGACCCGGACGGGAACGGCCCGCGCCTGTTCTTCCAGCAGGTCCCCGAGGACAAGGTCGCGAAGAACCGCGTCCACCTCGACGTGCGCACGGCGTCGGACCTCAGCGGCGACGAGCGCATGGCCGCGCTGGAGAAGGAGTGCGACCGCCTGATCGCCCTGGGCGCGACCCGCCTGAAGCGCTTCGAGCCGGACCCGCCCCTGAGCATCGGGTTCATCGTCATGCAGGATCCCGAGGGCAACGAGTTCTGCCTGGACTGAAATCCTGCGGAACGGCGGGCCCGCTGGATGTCCCTCGGACTTGTCGTGCGGTGACGGCCCCGATCGCCATGCTCACCTCCATCGCGGTCATGATGGCCCCAGGCCCACGACCTTCGAGGCTCGCGCGAGCCCGGCGCCCCATACTGGGCGGGTGGACAGGTCAGGCGCGAGCAACACGGGAACCGTGTCGGTACACCTGCTCGGACCGTTCGCGGTGACGGTCGGCGGCTCGCCGGTGGCACTGAGCTCCCGGCTGCGCACGCTGCTCGCCGTGCTCGCCCTGGACGTCGGTCGCCCCGTGCCGGCCGGGCGCATCGCAGCCGCGGTGTGGGGCGGCGGGCGCCCGGCGGACACCCGCAAGGCGGTCCAGGTCCTGGTGGCCCGGCTGCGGGCGGTGCTGGGCGCCGGCGCCATCCGCACGACCGCCCACGGCTACCAGCTCGACGTCCCGCCCGAAGCCGTCGATCTCCACCGGTTCGAGTCGACCCTGGCACGTAGCCGCGCCGCACCGGACTCGACCGAGGAGTACCGGCTCCTCCGGGTGGCGCTCAGGCACTGGGGTGGCTCGCCCTTCGAGGCGGTCGACTCCGACCTGCTGCTCGCGGTGGACCGCCCACGGTTGCTGGAGCTCGTGCTCCACGCCGTCGAACGGTGCGCGGACATCGCGCTCGCGGGGCATGTCCCTGAGCCCGGCGGCCTGGCCGCCGACCTGCGCGACCTCGTGGGCGCCCACCCTCTGCGCGAGAGCCTGTGGGTGCGCCTCATGGCAGTGCTCGACCGCACCGGCCGACGTGCCGACGCGCTCGCCGCCTACCGGGACCTGTACCGCGTGCTGCGCGAGGAACTCGGCGCCCGGCCGGGCGAGGAGGCGCAGGCGGTGCACCGGCGGCTCCTCGCGGACGACGCGGACGAGGCGGACGGCGCGAACGAGCCCCGTCTCGCGACGACCGGTCCGCCCAGCACGCTCCCGCCGGCGGACAGCCCGTTCGGTGGCCGCGCCGATGTCCTGGCCGCGCTGGATGCCCTGCTGGACCCGCGCACCGCCCCCCGCGCTGCCCGGATCGCGGTCGTCGACGGCCCCGCAGGAATCGGCAAGACGACGACGGTGCTGCACTGGGCGCACCGCGTGACCAGCCGCTTTCCCGACGGCAGCCTGTACGTGGACCTACGTGGGTTCTCCCCCGCGAACACGCCGCTGGCCCCGGAGGCCGCGGTCCGCCGGTTCCTCGACGCCTTCCGGGTCCCGCCCGGCCGGATTCCCGCCGATGCCGAGGCGCAGACCGCGCTGTACCGCTCCGTGCTCGCGGATCGCCGGGTCCTGGTCGTCCTGGACAACGCGCGGTCCGTCGAGCAGGTGCGGCCACTGCTGCCGGGCGGGCGGCACTGCGTCGTGGTCGTCACGAGCCGGAACCGGCTCGGCGGTCTGGTCGCGATGGAGGGCGCGACACGCGCCACCCTGCGTACCCTCACGTCGCCCGAGGCCCGGGAGATCCTCGTGGCCCGGCTCGGCACGGCTCGCCTGACGGCGGAGCCGGCGGCCGTGGACGAGCTGCTGGCGCTGTGCGGTGGCCTCCCCCTGGCCCACGCGATCGTTGCGGAGCGCGCGGCCGCGCGGCCCGGCGCTCGGCTCGCGGACCTGGTCGGTGAGCTGCGGCACGGTTCGCGCATCGACGCCCTGTCCGCCGACGGCGACCGGGCCGCCCGCTCCGTCTTCTCGTGGTCGTACCGGGCGCTGGGCGCGGACGCCGCCCGGGTGTTCCGGCTGCTTGCCCTGCACCCGGGACCGCACGTCACCGTCCCGAGCGTGGCCGGCCTGGCCGCGCTCCCCGAGCGCCGTGCCCGCGCCGCCGTCGCCGAGCTCGAACGAGCGAGCCTGCTGACCGAACCGGCCCCGGGCCGGTTCGCCGTGCACGAGCTGCTGCTGGACTACGCGATCGAGTTGGCCGGCGACGACGCGACACGCTGACCAGCCGGATCGGCGACCGGCAGCACGACCCTGCCTCCGTCGAGCACGGCCCGGCCGAGCGGCGTCAGGATGTGCCACATGCTGTTCCGTTCACGCCGCGACACGACCAGACCGGCGGCGCGCAGCACCGACACGTGCTCGGAGGCCGAGGGCGAGGAGACGCCGATGTGCCGGGCCAGCTCGATCGTGCTCGCGCCGCCGTGGGTCAGGGCGGCCAACGCGGCCGCGCGCGTCCTGCCGAGCAGCGCGGCAAGCACGCGCTCGTGCTTGCCCACCCCGGGCGGCCGCAGCCAGGATGCCCGGTGCGGGACGGGGTACACGAGCACGGGTGCGGGATCCGGGTCGGCCGGCCAGACGGGCGCACGCCAGCAGAAGAAGGCCGGCTGGAAGGTCAGCCCGCGGCCGTCCAGACGCACGTCACGGTCCACTCCGGTCGCGACGCTCAGCACCGGCTCCCGCCAGGTGACGGACGGGTGCACCGACGCCAGGAGCGCCGCCGTGCCCCCGCTGGTCAGCGTCCGCACCCGGGCCGCGATCTCGATGTCGACGTCGCGGCGCAGCGCCGTCCAGTACGGCGCTATCGCCTGGTCGTGGTAAGCCTGGAAGGCCTGCCGCCCCCGGGCCGCGGGCGGCAGGCCGCGCGTCCGGCCCCGCGGCGGCGTGAGCCGCAGGTAGGCGCGGGCCTCCGCGGACAGCGCGAGCAACACCCGCGAGCGCCACTCCCGGAAGACCGGCGGACCGCCCGCCAGGTTGAGCTGCTGCGCGCTGAGCCTCGTCTCCCACAGGGGATCCGGCTCGTGAGCGATCCGGACGCGCACCAGGTCGTCCGAGGTGAAGTGGATTCGCAGCATCGCAACCTCCCGCGCACGCGCACTTGTCGGACGCCGGATCTCGGCGTTGCCGCACATTCCAGGACGCACCGGTTTCAAAGCGCTTTCAGCCGTGGCGCCGACCCGGCAGGATGGCCTCCCGTGGGCACGACACGGCGAGACGGCGCCGTGAGACGACACAGGTGAGACAACACAGGTGAGACAACAGGGCGAGACGAGGTGCGGATGGACGGACCCGTGGTGACGGTCGCCGTGCTGGGGCCGTTCACCGTCACGGTGGACGGCACGGCGGTGCTCCTGCCCGGCCGCCTCCGGTCCCTGCTGGCGGCGCTCGCCGTCGGTGCGGGCCGCCCGGTGACCACCGGACGCCTGGTCGACGTCGTGTGGGGCGAAGGGCTGCCCGCGTCCCCGCAGCGATCGCTCCAGGTCCTGGTGCGCAGGCTCCGGGTCGCCCTGGGCGACGGAACCGTCGAGACGGCCCCGGGCGGTTACCGGCTCGCCCTGGCGACCGAGCGTGTCGACGTCGCCCGGTTCGGCGCGCTCCTCGACGTCCGGACCGGGGACGGCCCGGACGCCGAGCGGCGGCGGCTCGTCGACGCCCTGGCCCTGTGGCGCGGTGCCCCGTTCGACGGCGTCGACTCCGCGGTGCTGCGCACGGTCGACGGACCACGGCTGGGCGAGCAGCATCTGGCGGCGCTCGCCCGCAGGATCGAGATCGACCTGGCCCGGCCGGGCGCCGACGGCAGGCCCGGCGCCGACCTGGTCGCGGAGCTTCGGGAGCTGACGGCGGAGCACCCGCTGCAGGAGCGCTTCTGGGGCCAGCTCATGACCGCGCTGGTCCGGGCCGGACGGCGCGACGAGGCGCTCGACGCGTACCTGCGGCTCGACCAGACGCTCTCGGACGAGCTGGGCATCGGCCCCGGCGAAGCGATCCGCCGCCTGCACCGGGAGATCTCTCCCGCGGCCGAGCCCGCGAGCTGGATCCCGCGCCAGCTACCGCTGGGCACCATGGCGTTCAGCGGGCGCGAGGAGGCCTTGGCGACGCTCGACGCCATGCTGGGCGGCCGTGGGCCCGCGCCGCGGGTCGCGGTGCTGGACGGCCCCGGCGGCGTCGGCAAGACGACGACGGCGCTGCACTGGGCCCACCGGGTGGCCGGCCAGTTCCCCGACGGCCAGCTCTACGCGAACCTGCGGGGTTTCGACGCGGCGTCGGCCCCGGTGCCGGCCGGTACGGTGGCGCGGGTGTTCCTGGAAGCGCTGGGCGTCGCCAAGGGGCGCATCCCGGCATCCGAGGACGCCCAGCTCGCGCGGTACCGCGGCATCGTCGCCGGGCGACGGATGCTCGTCGTCCTGGACAACGCGCGCGACGCGAACCAGGTGCGGCCGCTGCTGCCCGGATCGGGCTCGACCGTCTGCGTGGTCACCAGCCGCACGTCCCTGACCGGCCTCGCCGACGCGGAAGGAACGCGGCGGATCTCCCTGGGTGCCCTGACGGCGTCCGAGGGCCTCGACCTGCTCGCCGCGCGCGTCGGCGGCGAGCGGAGCGCGGCCGAGCGGGACGCGGCGCTCCGGATCGTGGAGCGGTGCGCGGGCCTGCCGCTGGCGATCGTCATCGCCGCGGCCCGGGTGCTGGCCCGGCCGACGTTCCCGATGTCCGCGGTCGCCGCCGAGCTGGGCGACGGCGGAGCGAGGCTGGACACGCTGGGCGAGGACGATGCGGCGGCCGACGTCCGCAGCGTGTTCGCGACGTCGTACCGGGCGTTGTCGCCGCGGGCCGCACGCATGTTCCGGCTCCTCGGGATCCACCCGGGACCGGACATCTCGGCGGAGGCCACGGTGCCGCTCCTCGGGGACTCCGAGGACGCGGCGCGGCGGGCGATGGCCGAGCTGGTGCGGGTGAACCTGGTGGCCGAGCACGTGCCCGGGCGGTACGCGATGCACGACCTCGTGGCGGAGTACGCGCGGGAGCGGGCACAGGAGGACGAGCCGGAGCCGGGGCGGGGCACGGCGATCCGGCGGACCGTGGAGTGGCACATCGGCGTGGCACTGGCCCTGTACGGGAAGGCGTGGCCGGAGAGGCAGGTCCCGGACTTCGTCGCCGTACCGGGTGACGTCGAGGCCCCCGGTGTCGAGCCGCCCGCATGGTTCCACCACGAGTGGCATGTCCTGATCCCCATGATCGAGACGGCGCGTGCACACGGTCTGTATTCCGAGAGCCTGTCCCTGATCTTCGTCGCGGACGCGCACTTCCGTAACTTCGGTGAGCCGTCGCGTGACTGGCGTCGCGTCCTGGCAGCGGTCCGTGACTCTGCGGTCCGCGCGGGCGATCGGCGGGCGGAGGCGTGGATCACCGACAAGCTCGCGTCCCTCTCGGTCACCGAACGGGGTGAGGACCCCGAGACCGAGGCGCTGCTCCGGCGGACGGCGGAGCTGTACTCCGGGCTGGACGACCCGCTCGGCCTCGCGTTCGTGCACAACGAGTACGCGATCGCGCTGGTGGACTGGGGACGCGCCGACGAGGCCGTGGGCCACGCCGAGCTGTCCCTCCTCAACCGGCGGCGGACGGGCCGGTCGGCGCTGATCGCCAACGGCCTGAACATCCTCGCGTGGTCGCTGGCGAACAGCGGGGACTTCGAGGCGGCTCGTTCCCACGGTGAGCAGGCCCTGGACGTCGCGCGTGGCACCGCCGACCCCGCGATGGAGCCCGCCCCGGCGGTCGAACCGTCCATCTGGGACACGCTCGGCTTCGTCCACGCCGGCCTCGGCGACATGAACCGGGCGATCGAGTGCTATCACGAAGCGATCGACCGGAAACGAGCGGACAGCAGTCGCCTGACGCTCGCCGGGTCGCTGCGTCGGCTGGCGCAGGCCCTCGCGCGCGTCGGCCGATGGGTCGACGCCCGCGAGGCCCTCGACGAAAGCCTGCGCCTCCACGTGGAGCTGGGGCTGGCGGACGCGGGCGAGATCCGCGAGGAGCTCGCCCACGCCGCCAAGATGGCCGACGGCGGCGCACCCGTTCTCTAAAAGCCCCGCGGACCCGGACATCGTTCACGACGCGTCATGGCACGTCCCGATACTCGATGGAGGTGCCAAAGACGAGCCGACGCATTCGGACAAACAGTCCACGTACCTTGGGTCCGGCCTCAATTCAACCTTGGTGCCCCGGGTTCACCCTGGGAGGGCGCAGCCTGATACGCCATCCTTCCGGTGGGCACCCACTTGTACACGGAGCTGACGACCCGACCATCCCCATCGAAGTACACGTATTCCACGTACTTCATCTCACGAACAAGGTATACCTCCGCCCAGACGTCCCTGGTTCCAGGATTCTTGTAGCTCGTGTTCGAGCTTGACTCTCCGCCGAGCGGAATATCGATGATGACATCGGCCACCGGACCAGTTTCCCAACTACATTCCTCACCAGCGCGAGCGAGGCACGGCTTGAAGTCTGGCTGGAAAAGGCGGTCCCAGTCCCAGTTCCAGAAATCCTCCTCGGACGTCTCCCACTTATTACGTCGATCACCCGTGTCGATCTCCCTGAGAAAACACAGTCGGTCACCGTCGTGGGGGCAGATTCGAGTTTGGTCGCTATCCCTGTGACTGAGTGTCCGAGGCGGCAGCGGGCGGTCGCCGCTACCGAACCCCGGCCCCCCTCGCGGCGCCGTCCACTTCTTCGGCTTGAGGGCGGCCTTGACAGCCTTCACGAGATTCTGGATCGCCTTGAAGAGCCAGCCGAAGAACATCCCATCAGGATCAGACGCAGACGTCGGGTTGTTGTTCGAGTACGCATACCCGTTCATCTGCTGAGCATCTTGGCTATCCATGAGCGGATCCACCGAGATAAACCGCCCCAGCCCCGGGTCGTACTCCCTGGCCCCGAGATGCGTCAGCCCGGTGGAGGCATCGATCGTCCCGCCCACGAACCCCTTCTCGCTCGGCCACCCCGCCGGCTGCTCGCCCCGCGCCACCCCGAACGGGTCCATCCGCCGCACCGACGTCTGCATGCTCACCGCGTTGATCGCCACCTGTGCCGTCCCGTGATGGTCGCTCGCGGTCCACGTGAGCGCACCATCGCTGCGCACGGCGACCTGCCGGCCCGCATGGGAGTAGTACCGCGTCGCCGTGAGCTCGCCCGTCGCCTTGTCCGCCCGTAGCTCCTGACCCGGCAGGTACAGCGTCGAGGCGTCGGAAGCGTGCCGGATCAGGCGATCGCCGTCGGCGCCGTAGACGAACGAGGTGACCTCGCCGCCCTCGGTGACCGACTTGACCCGGCCGAGCTGGTCCCACGCGAGCCGCTGGCCACCACGCTGGATGGTGTTCCCGGCTTCGTCGTAGTCGTACGCCTCCGCCGCGATCTGCGTTCCGTCCGCCGAGACGGTCTCGGCCGACTCGACCACGTTGGCCTGCTGGGCCCCCGCGTCCGGGTACTCGTACCGCTCGGTGACGTCGCCCTTCAGGCCGTGGTCCACCTTGGTCAGGCGGTTGCCGGACTTGTCGTAGGTGAACGACTGCCAGTACGACGCCGGGCCGGAGAGAGCCCCCACGGAGCGCTCGTCCGCGCACGAACCGCCGGGAGTCCACGCCTCCGTGAGCCGGCGCAGATGGTCGTACTCGAAGCACTGCCGGTCGGTCGCCTGCTCACCCGGGGTGTCGGTGATCGAGAGCACGTTGCCCGCGTCGTCGTACTCGTAGGCCAGGTCCGCCTGCTCGGGGCGAGGCACCTCGCCGTCCACCACCGTGCGGTCCACGCGGCGCGTGTACTGGTCGTAGTAGGTGGTGATCCAGGCGCGGTGCCTGGTCTCGTCGTACTCGGTGGCGCAGTCGTTCTCCTGGTCGTACAGGTCCGGCACGCCGCCGAGCTGAACGCGCTGCATCTCGCCCAGCCGCGTGTACGTGGAGCAGGAGGCGTAGTAGGTGGTCTCCCCGTCGCCGTCGGCGCCGCCGTAGGTCAGCGCGGGGCGGCCGGCGTCGTCGTAGGTGTGGAAGATCTGCTCCTGCTGCAGGTCCCCGATGGCGGGCAGGATCTCGCTCTCGAGGCTGCCGTCCGGGTTGTAGGTGTACTCCGTGGCGTACGTGCGCGGGCCGCCGTTGCCGCTGCCGAGGATGCCCTCCGACCGCGGGATGGTCAGCAGGGTCTGCTTGGTCTGGTAGGTCGTGGTGTAGGAGTTGACCCTCGAGGTGATCGTGTTGCCGGCGGCGTCGAGCCGGAGCGCCGACGTCGGCTTGCCCTTGGCGACCGTCACCGTGCCGTCCGGCCGCACGATGCGCGAGGCGTCGTAGGTCCACCGGGCCAGCACCGCGTCGGCGTTGCTGCCGTCGCGCACATGGGTCTTGCGGCCCAGCGCGTCGTAGTCGTACGTGAGCACCTGGCCGCGGGAGTCCGTAGTCCGCACGAGCTGGCCGGCCGCGTCGAACACCGACTCGGTGACGCCCGCGGACGGGTCGTCGCTGCGCACCTTCTGCCCGCTCAGGTCGTAGTCGTAGTCCCACTCGTTCCCGGCCGGGTCGGTCACCGTCTTCAGCTTCCCCACCGGCGTGTACTCGTACCGGGTGATGTCGGCGTCACCGGCGGGGGTGCTGCCCTCGAACTGGTACAGCTCCGTGACCCGGCCACGTGCGTCCGTGACCGTCATGGTGGGCGTACCGCCCTCGGGCGGCGTCACGTAGGTGCGGTCGCCGCCGTACCGGGTCAGGGTCTCCCACTCGGTCTCGGTGTTGGCCTGGAACTCCGCCTCGACCGGCCGGCCGGCCGCGTCGTACTTGGTGACGTTCTGCCCCAGCGACTCCGAGTCCGCCGCGCGCCACAGGCGCGAGTCCACCGGGTCCTCGTTGAAGAACGGGTTGGTCACGATGTACTCGCGGCCCTGGCTGTCGTACCGGTGGTCGGTCAGCAGCCGCCCGCCGCCCGCCGCGGCGGCCTGCTCCTGCCGCACCCGGTAGTTGCCGTCGTAGATGGTGCGCGCCTCGATGTACTTGGGCCGCGCGTCGCTGGCGTTGGGCCCGAGGCGGCGCGCGGTCACCACGCTCGGCGCGTCCCGGCTGATCGCGTAGTCGAAGGTGGCCGACGGCGCGTCCGGGTACCTGCTCCGCGGGCGGTCGGTGCCCCACACCTTGACCAGGCGCCCGAGCGGGTCGTACACGTTCTCGGTGACCAGGCCGTTCGGGTCGGTCACCTTGACCGGCTGCCCGTCGCTGACCTCCAGGTCGGTCGTGGTGGCGAACCCCTTCGGGTCGGTCACCACCGTCGCCGTCGTCGGCCCGCCGGTCGCGGGCGTGTAGGCGGTGGTGGTGGCCCGGTCCAGGGCGTCCGCCGTCCGGGTCACCCGCCCGTGCACGTCGTAGACGGACGTCGACCGGGCCTCGTAGACCGGGGTGCCGCCCTGGTACCGGACCGCCATCTCGACCAGAGTGGGATTCCCCTTCGACGGTGCGACACCATCGCCCTGCCCGTCGTACCGGGTCTTCAGGTCCGAGACGGCGTGCTCGGGGTACGACGGCGTCGTGCCGCAGGCCACCGCCACCGTCTGGACGCGGACGGGGAACGACACGAGCCAGGCGCTCTCGTTGGCGCCGTACGTCGTGGTGGTGCACAGGTCGTCGCTCGGGGTGGACACGTCTCCCCGGTCGTCGACCGTGGCGGGCTGCCCGTACGCGTCGTACGTCGTGACCTTGCGGGTCTCGACCCGCCCGCCGGAGTCCGTCGGGGTGAACGTGCGCTCCGTGCCCGTGCCGACGAAGTAGGCCTTGAGGTCGCCGCGCGCCGCGGTGGGCCCGCGCCAGACCGGGTCGGTGAGCGTCTTGGTGACGATCGGCGAGGTGTCCGCGATCCCGTTGCGGGTGACCGACTCGCGCTCGAACCCCTGCAGCCAGTCGTGGTCGGTGTGAAGGTCGCCCTCGGAGTCGTCGAACACGACCGAGCGCTTGCCGCCCTGCGGGTTCAGCCGGTCCTGGTCCATGCCCCGGTAGTACCGCGTGTCGGTGCGGGTCTGCGGCCCCGCCTCGTCCTCCGGGTCGCCCAAGATCGTGGTGACGTGGGAGAAGCCGCGGAACTCGTTCCAGTTCTTCTTGTCCGGCGGCGTGAACTCGCTGGTGTCGTAGTGCCACGCCGCGCCGTCGTACCGGTACTGGACCTGCTGCTCGATGCTCGAGCTGATCAGGTCGCTGATCACCAGTCCGGAGACCACGTACTTGTTGAACCAGGCGGTCTGCTCCGCGTGCGTCTCGTCGGCCCAGGTCGCGGGGTAGCACCGGCGGTCGTTGGTGTGCGGGGTGGGCAGGCGGCCGGCATCATCGAGGCAGTTCGCCGGGGCGTAGCTCACGCTGATCACCCCGCCGGCCTCGGACACGATGCTCGTGATGCGGTACCGGTTGAGCGGCGTCTGGTTGTCGGTCACGACCCGGTTGGCCATCTGGGCGCCCTCGAACGTGACCTTCGGCAGCGTGGTACCGGAGCCGCCGCCGATCAGGCCCGTGTGCTCGATCGACTTGAGCCAGAGCGCGGCGCCCGACGTCCCGTCGCCAGGGCTCGGATAGGACTGCTCGAGCTGCCACCGGTCGACCGGGACCAACTCGCCACCCTTGCGGACCTTGGTGGTCACGGTGTCCAGGCGCTGCCCGGTCCAGAACGTCGGCGACCACTTCTCCGCGCAGGTCGCGGCCTCGCAGAGCTGGTCGAGCGGCGTGTCCGGCCAGTTCTGGTGCTTGCCCGGGCTCGTGACGCAGTCCGTCGCCGGAATCCCCGGGACACACCGGTTGGCCGTGCCGAACTCCACGGTCGCGGCCGGCGTGCTCGACGCCGTCTCGTGCAGCCCGTACCGGATCCGGTTCAGCCACCCGCCGCGGTCGTAGGCGATCGCCTTGTCGCCGTCGTTGAAATCGCCGTACCGGTTGGTCTCCTTGGTGTAGTCGTACAGCATCGTGTTGCCGTTGCGGTCCACCACCTTGTCCAGGTTCCAGCGCCAGGCCTGCTCGCAGTGGGACGCCTTGAACGACGCCGCGCTGTAGCAGGGCTCACCGCTGTCGTCGCCGTACACCCGCACCTTCCACACGGAGTTCGACGCCGGCCGCGACCCGAAGAAGTACTGGGTGCCATCGGTGGTGGTGATCTTCCACCCCTCGCCGTCCTGCTGGCCGCCGTCCGCGGAGCCGAGCTGCTGCACGCGGGTGTAGTCGTCGTTCTTGAGCGTCCACCGGTCACCGCCGGCCCGGATCATCAGGCCGCCACCGCCGTCGAACACGGACGTCGCGTTGTCGCTGCGCCAGCAGAGGTCGCCCACGTTGTCGAACCCGTTCTCGGGCCCGCGGCTGCCCTCCTTGTCCTGCATGCACGCGCCGTACGTGCGCTCCACGAAGCTCTCCCCGAGGCCCCAGCCGTCGCCCACCCAGGACGGCTGGTTGTTGGTCGCGCTCGTGCGGCCGTCCACGGCCGACGACGCGTAGCTCAGCGCCAGGTTCGGGCCGAGGCCGCCGGGGACCGGCGGCACCCGCAGCGGGTAGGACCACGTGAAGTCACCCGTCTGCTCGGACACGTCCCAGGTGGCCGACGGCGACAGGGGCGTCGCCGTCGGCCTCCCGCCGCCGTCGGACACCTCACTGCCCGGGTTCTGCGGCCCGCTGAGCGCGTCGCTCGTCGTGTCGTCGGTCGCCGGGGCGTCCATCGCACCGTCCGGCACGACCGGCACCGACGGCATGCCGGCGATGCCGCCGGGGGTGTCGGCCGCCGCCTCCTGCGGCGCCTGTGCCACCACCAGGAGGGAGGCGACCAGTGCGGTCACCGGGATCGTCGCCGTCCACCGGCGGCGTACGGTCCGCCGGTCAGAGCTCGTGCGCCAGGTCATGACTCGTCTCCTTCGGTCTGTGCAGCGGCCCCGGTCTGTGC
The DNA here is from genome assembly GCF_014892515.1 of Myceligenerans pegani. Lineage (GTDB taxonomy): Bacteria > Actinomycetota > Actinomycetes > Actinomycetales > Cellulomonadaceae > Myceligenerans > Myceligenerans pegani. The sequence goes on along the minus strand of NZ_JADBGR010000089.1, from coordinate 13,427 downwards.
AGCGGGCCCGGCCTGTGCCGCCAGGTCCGCGATCTCCTGCGCCGACAGGGCGCCCATCCAGGTGTCGACCTGGTCGATGTCTCCGCTGAAGTACTCGGCGTTCGCCGCGCGGACCTGCCCGCGGCCGATCGCCATGCGCCTCTGCGCCGCGGACAGGGTCACGCCGTCCTGCACGCCCACGAGCGCGCCGTCCTGGTACAGCCGGAGCTGCTTGGCCGGGTGGTCGTAGACCCCCACCAGATGCGTCCACTTGCCGACGGCGGCCGGCGGCCCCGAGTAGGCGCGGGCGAACGTCGCGTTGTCGGCGTCCGTGGTCCAGCCGCCGAAGGACCAGCGCCCGATGTTGCCGTCGTACTGCAGCGAGAAGTCGCTCATCCTGGTCCCGTCCTGCGAGACGACCGTCTGCACGCCCTCGTTGTCGGCCACCCGCACCCGCGCGGCGACCGTGATGCTGCCGTGCGTCGGGGCGCCGGCGTAGGTGGTCTGCGCGTAGCCGGGGGTCGCGCGGTTCATGGAGAGCGCCCGGCCGAACCGGCCGTCCACGAACCCGACGGCACCGTGGGCGGTGGTCGGGTTGTTGCGCCAGGACGTGTCGGCGACCGTGTCGGCGTCGAACGTCCAGATCCCGTGCGAGGGATCCCAGACGTCGTTGTAGACGGCGGCCACCTCGCCGTCGGACAGGCTCGTGTCGAAGGTGCGCACGTCGTCGATGTGGCCGTTGAAGGGCAGGCTCAGGTCGTGGTGCGCGCCGATCCGCAGCACATCGGGGGCCGCGACCGCGTCGATCCCGGGCACGAGTGCGGACATGCGCCCGTTCACGTACAGCCGCATCTGTTCGAGGTTCGGCACGTACACGAGCGCGAGATGCGTCCAGTGGCCGACCCGCACGGTCTCGTCGGAGTAGACGCCCTGCGTGACCGTCTGGCCGGACCCGTCCACCCACGCGGCGACGCCGCCCCACCGGTTGCCCGTCCTCGTGATCACGAAGCTGCCCCCGTTGCCCACGACGACCTCCCAGTCGGTGCTGGTACTCGCCGTCCGTGGGTAGACCCAGGCCGATACCGCGAACGCGCCGTCGGTGTCGATGGCCGGCCCGTCCGTGACCGCGTAGTTGTCCACCCCGTCGAAGGTCCGCGACCGGCCCTGCCTGCCGCCGACGACGTCCGTGGCGGCCCCGTTGTGCATGGTCGCGTCCAGCCCTCCGACGGCGTCCACCGCCACGGCGGTGCCGTCTGCCTCGTCGAGCTTCCACTGGTGGATGGGCTCAGGGGGTGCCGGGGGAATCGGGTCCAGCAACCCGCCCGAGGCGTAGTACCCGTACAGCTCCTTGACGCGGGCGTCGTTGAGCGCTCCGGTGTAGGCCCGCACGTCGTCGATCACGCCGGGGAAGTACTCCGCCGGGGCGCCCGAGTCGTCGCGGCCGCGGCCGATCTGGAGGTCCCCCGTCGTGTGCCAGGCCTCGATGCCCTCGCCGTCGCCGATCCGCACCGCGTCGACGAAGAGCCAGATCCGGCCCGTCGGGGCGTGGAAGACCCCCGTCAGGTGCACCGGCCGGTCGAAGTCGCACGGCGCGTCGGGGTCGGGGTTGTACGGGTCGCACCGGAACAGCGCGACCGAGGCCGCCGTGCGCCCGTCCTGGTTGGACATCTCGAACACCCAGTCGCCTGTCTCGTTCACGGAGTCCACGCCGCCCTGGTAGCCCAGCCGGAACCGGCTGTCGGCGCCCGGCCCGCCGTCCAGGCTCAGCGCGGTGTGAACGCAGTCGCCCGGATCGGGCAGGGGGTCGTCGTCCTGCCAGTCGGCTCGGACACAGCCCTCGGTGCGGTCGATCTGCACGACGGCGGAGACCGTGAACGACCCGTCCGTCCGCACGTCGAGGTCCTGGGCCGTGAGGTAGTCGTCCGTGCCGTCCAGCTGCAGCGCGTTCCCGACCACGCCGTCCGTCCAGCCGACCTGCGCCGCCGCGGGCGCCGCCGCCGCGCTGCCGCCGACGGCGTCGGCCGCGCTGGCGCCCTGACCCTCGTCGAGGCGCCAGTTGTGCCGCAGGGTCAGGTCCCGGCCGGCCAGGTCGCGCACCTCGTCCGGGAAGAGCACCCTGCCGTACGCGGTGACGTCGTCGATGGAGCCGAGCACGCGGTTCTGCCGGTTGCCGGCGTTCAGGGACGCGCCGATCTGCAGCCCGCCCGTCGGGTGGTCCCACACGGTCGGGGCGGCGGCGGTGCCCGCCGCCTCGCCGTTGACGTAGAGCGTGATGGTCTTGGCGGCGGCGTCGTAGACGCCGGCCAGGTGCGTCCACACGTCGTCCTGCGCGAGCGGCCCTTCCACCAGGTAAGGCGTGCCGGCGCCGTCGGTGGGCGGCCGCTGGAAGCCCCACCGCCCGTTCGACAGCTTGACGAGCTGGAACGCGCTCATGTTCCGCCCGTCCTGGGACACGATCGTCGACGTGCCGTTCAGGTCGCTGATGCGGGCCCAGGCCGTCACGGCGAAGCTCTTGGTCGTGTCGACGGCGTGCGGCGCCGAGATCCAGTCGTTCCCGTTCCCCGTCAGCGCCCGGTCGTTCTCCTCGGACGGCAGGTCGGTCTGCCCGGGCTCCCACCGGCACTCGGCCTCGGACGTCGTGCCGTCGCAGTGCACGGTCCCGTCCAGCGCGGGGCCGGTCGCGCTGGTCGCGTCCCCGTCCAGCGGCCAGCGCCCGACGGCGACGTCGTCGCGCACCACTATCGCCTGGACCTCGTCGGCGCTCAGGGCCCTGGTGTACGCCCGGACCTCGTCCACTGCCCCGTTCCAGCGCCCCGCCGGCGTGCCGTTCAGCCCGCGGCCGATCACGAACGAGCGGCTCGCCGCGAACTGAGTGGGCGCCCGGTCGTCCGGGGTGCCCGCCGGGAGCCCGTTCACGTACAGCCGGACCACCCGGTTCGCGCCGTCGTGGACGGCGAACAGGTGTGTCCACGCGGTGGGGTCCGCGGCATCGGCGCGGACCACGGCGTCGGCCGCCGCGTCCTGCGTGTCCTGGCCGTACGTGGCGTACTCCCACTGCCCCGCGGCCGCGCCGGTCTTCATGTACGACACGGTGAACCCGCTGTGGTTCGTGCCGTCCTGCGACAGCGCGACCACCCGGTCGCCGACCGCCAGGTCCGCGACCGCCGCCGGGTCCAGCCGGACGTGGCCGCCCACCGAGTAGCTGCGGTTGGTGGTGACGACCGGCCCGTCGGACGAGACCATCTCGCCGTCGGCCCCGCCCACGTGCACCGCCTGGCCGACGGCGCCCTCCGCGACGCTCGGGTCCTGCTCGCCGTCCGCGTCGCAGTCGCCGCAGAGGTACGCGTCGGGGTGCAGCACGCCCGCCTGGCCGCCGGGCACGCTGTTCAGCGCCGTGCTGCTCCCGGGCTTGTCCTCGAACTTCCACTGCGCCACCTGCACGTTCGAGCCGGCCACCGCCGCCTTGACCTCGGCGGCGGTCAGCGTGCGCTCGTACAGCTTGACCTCGTCGACCATGCCTTCCCAGTGGTCCACGGCCGCGGCGCCGTTCCACATCGTCCGGCCGACCTGGACGTCCCCGCGCGCGTTCCAGTCCGGGCACGCCGCGCCGCGGGTCACCTCGCCGGCCTTCTCGCCGTCGACGTAGAGCGTCAGCTTCCGCGTCAGCGCGTCGTACGTGCCGGCGAGGTGGGTCGGCGCGCCGGTCTCGGACGGCTCGCCCGAGGCCGCGATGGACGTGCCCTTGTACTCCACGTCCGAGCACGCCATGCCGAACGCCCAGCGGCCGGGCTCCTGCTCCCCGTCACCGTCCTCGTCGGGCCGCTGCCACAGCACGAATCCGGGGAAGTTGGTGCCGTCCTGGCTCACCGCCGCGCGTGCGCCGGTCGCGTCGTCCAGCCGCACCCAGGCGGAGACCGAGAAGCTCGCGTCCGTCCGGACGGCGTTCGGCGCGCTGGCGTGCCCCGTGCTCCCGTCCAGCAGCAGGCCCTGGTTGATCGCACCGTCCTCGTACGACGCGCCGTCGTGCACCACTATGTCGCGGTCGCCCAGGTAGGCGCGGTCCTTGCCCGTCCCGTCCAGCGACCAGTCGGCGTACGCACCGTTGCCCGGGCGCACGCGTAGATGCCGGCTCACCACCGGGCTCTTGTTCCCCGCTCGGTCGACCGCCTGCACGAAGAAGGACCGCGGGCCGTCGCCGGGCGGTGTCGTCCAGACGGTGGCGTTGCCGCCGAGCGCGCCGGCGTTGATCTTGTTCGCGGGCTGGTCGGTCCAGCCCCACAGGTAGTGGTCGACGTCGTCGTCGCCGGTGATGTCGGTGCACCGTCCCGCCATCTGGAGCGCCGGGGTGCACGCCTTGAAGTCGAACCGGCCCGCGACGCCCTCCCCGCCGTGCCACCGGTTGTCCTCGGCGTACAGGTAGGTGTCCACCACGGGTGCGGTCGGCGCCTTGCGGTCGATCACGAACCTCGACCCCGCCACGACCGGGCCGTTGTTGTTCCAGTCGCGTGCGCCCACCTGCCACGTCACGGTGTTGACGGCGTTCTCCGCGGTCGTGATGGGCCGCGAGTGCACGGTCCCTGACGCGGAGAAGTTCGGGCTGACGTAGTCGGTGGTCTGCCCGTTGCTGGTGTACCGCCAGACGCCCTTGAGCCCGTCACCGTCCGGATCGGTCAGCGTCGCCTTGATGCTCACGCTGGAGTCGCTGATGTACGGCACGCCGGCGCACCACGTGCAGGGCGTCTTCAGCGGCGGGTCGGTCACGAGCGCCGTCGGCGCGTTCGGCACCGTGTTGTACCGGGTGATCAGCTTGGCGTTGTTGTTGTACTTGCGCCACCACGGCGAGTGCTCGACGTCGGCGTCGTTCGCCGGCGAGACCAGGAACGACGTGTGCCCGCCGCGGTTCACGCGCGACGTGACGTCGGCCGCCGCCGTCTTGGCCCCGCCGCACCCGTAGTTGGCGTTGACCTTGGGCACCAGCATGTTGACGTACGAGGGCTCCCAGCCGGGCTTGGTGTTCCACGTCGTACCCGGCCCCGGGTGCGACGTCGCCTTGTGCACGTGGTGGTACCGGGCGGTCGCGTTGCAGTCGGGGCTGTGCTCGACGACGGCGTTGAGGTCCGCGTTGACGACCACCTTGCCCGCGAGGAAGCTCGTGTCGAACCGCCAGTAGGTCCACGCGACGCCGATGTTGCGGAGGCCGCAGGCGCCCCAGCCGGACCAGCACCGGCCGACCTGCGCGAGCGGCGGCTCGCCGCTCGTGTTCCACCCATCGAAGGTGGGGAGACCAGACAGCACCGTCGCCCAGCCGTACTTGTCCGCGGTGTGATCGCTCAGGATCGTGATCGGGAACTCGGTGCCGCCGTCGACGGCGTCGTCCGCGAGCGCCAGGTCCGTCGAGTCCGCCTCCGTGCCGGCCTCCACCGCGACGGGCCGCCCGTCGGCGTCGACTCCGGCCGGAGGCAGGACGGAGATCCCTCCGCCCCCCTTGGCGGCCTGGATCATGAACCCGCCGTCGCGCCGCTCGACGTCGTCACCGTCGCCCCCGGAGACGCCGAGGCGGAACGGGTCGGCGGCCAGGCCCTCGGCGGCGGCGCGGTCGCGCACCACGAGCTTCGTCGAGAAGCCGGAGGAGCGGGCGACCACCTGCAGGTCCACGCCGGGCCGGACGTCCTTGTAGGTGGCCGTGGCGCCGTCGAGCGACGGGGCCGGCAGGCTCTCCGGCGGCTCGAGGCTCAGCGCCGCTCCGCCCTGCTCCATCCGCGCGAGCTCGGCGTCCGCGCCGCCCGCCGAGAAGGCGAGGTCGACCGGTGTCGCGGCGGGGCGCAGCAGGCCGTCCTCCCCGGCGCTCAGGTCGGTGTCGATCTTCCGCCAGGTGCCGTCCTCGTCCCGGGCGCGGACAGGGGACGAGTTGAACTCCGCGACCATCTGCCCGTCGGGCTCCGCGTAGACCGTCCGCGTCTCGGTCCGCAGCTCGGGGGCCTCGACCCGGCGCCCCGCGGCCCGCGCGGCGGCCACCGCCTCCTCCTGGGCGCGCTCCTCCCGGGTCGGCTTCGTCAGGTCCGGCGTCGCCTGCGCGGCGGACGTCGTCTCGGCAGGCTTCGCGTCCGGGGCGGCGACGAAGCCCTCCGCCCGGGCCGGGGCGGTGAGCGCGCCGACGCCCAGCGGCACCACGACCGCCATCGAGACCACAGCTGCGACCGCACGGCGCAACGTCGACCGCCCGGCAGCCCGCGTGCCCGGCCCGGAGCCCGTACCTGGATGCATCGCCTCACCCTTCGTCGTCGCCGGGCGCCTCAGCCAGACGTCACGAGAGCGAGTATCCGCGGCCTGGCGAGCCGATCGCACCTAGATTCGACGAGGGCCGAATCATCCGCCCACGTGCGGCAACACCCGTCCTGAACCGAGGTCCGGCGGTATACGGTGATCGGCGGTCAACGCTCGACCAGGTCTCGGGAGGCGGTCATGAGTCAGTCGGTCGAACAGCACGTGAGTCCCTGGCGTCGCGCGGCGCGGCTCGTCGCCGTCGTCGCCGGCCTGGCTGCCGTTGCGCTGCCGGCGCCGGCAGGCCCGCACACCGTGCCCGCCCAGGCGGCACCGGCCGGCGCGCTCCTCGGCGTGCGGAGCCCGGGTGCGATCCCCGGCGAGTTCGTCGTGGTGCTCGACGACGCCGCTCCGTCCCGCCTCGACGCCCGGGCCGGCGGGCTCGCCCGGGAATTCTCCGGCACCGTGCTCAGGACGTTCGAGCACGCCGTCCCGGGTTTCAGCGTCGCCATGTCCACGGCCGACGCCCGTCGGCTCAGCCGGGACCCCTCGGTCGCCTACGTCGAGGCCAACCAGCGGGTGAGCGTCCAGGACGTCCAGTCACCGACGCCGAGCTGGGGCCTGGACCGCGCCGACCAGCGCGCCCTGCCCCTGGACACCTCCTTCACCTATCCGAACACCGGCGCCGGGGTGACCGCGTACGTCATCGACACCGGGATCCGGGTCAGCCACCAGGACTTCGAGGACCGCGCCGTCTCAGGGACCGACGTCGTGGACGGCGACGCGGACGCCGCCGACTGCAACGGCCACGGCACCCACGTGGCCGGCACCCTCGGCGGGGAGGACCACGGCGTCGCCAAGGACGTCTCCCTGGTCGGGGTCCGGGTGCTGGACTGCGCGGGCGACGGCACCACCGAGGACGTGATCGCCGGCATCGACTGGGTCACGGCCCACCACCGGCCCGGTGAGCCCGCGGTGGCCAACGTGTCGCTGGGCGGCGGCTTCTCCCAGGCCGTGAACGACGCCGTGTCGGCCTCGATCGCCGACGGGATCACGTACGCGGTGGCGGCCGGCAACGACACGGGGGTCGACGCCTGTACGCGCTCGCCCGCGTCCGCCCCCGCCGCGCTCACCGTGGGAGCGACGACCAGCACCGACGCCAGGGCTCCGTACTCGAACATCGGTGCGTGCCTCGACCTGTTCGCGCCCGGCACGTCCATCACCTCGGCCTGGCACGACGCCGACACCGCGACCGGCACCATCAACGGCACGTCCATGGCCACACCCCACGTCACCGGTGCGGCCGCCCTCTACCTCGCCGCGAACCCCTCCCTCACCCCGGCCGAGGTATCGAGCGCCCTGCTCGACGCGGCGACCCCCGGCGTCGTCACCCAGGCCGGCGCGGGCTCCCCGAACCGGCTGCTGTTCACGGGAGACGTGCCGCCGCCCACCCAGGACTTCGCCGTCTCGGTGGAGAACCCTGAGGGGATCGTCCAGGCGGGGTCGTCGGTCGCGGTCGCCGTCTCGACCCGCACCACCCTCGGCGACCCGCAGCAGGTCACCCTCTCCGCGCACGGGCTCCCGGGCGGCGTGACGGCGTCGTTCGACCCGGCCACCATCACCTCGGGCCAGGCGTCCACCCTGACCCTGACCACCACGGCGTCCGCACCACCGGGGACCTACGCCCTCCAGGTCCGCGCGCGGGGGGCGACCTGGCACACCACGACGTACCGGCTGACCGTGGCGGGCCCTCCGGGCTGCAGCCAGACCAACGGCAGCGACGTGCCGATCAGGGACAACGCGACCGTCACGTCCGTCGTCTCCGTCACCGGCTGCGACGCCACCCCCAGCGCGACCGCCCGGGTCGCCGTCGCGATCCGCCACACGTACGTCGGCGATCTCTACGTCGACCTGATCGCCCCGAGCGGCACGACCTACCGGCTCCACAGCGGGACCGGCGGCGGCGCCGACAACATCGACACCACCTACACGGTCGACCTCTCGCGTGAGACCGCGAGCGGTCCGTGGCGGCTGCGTGTCCGCGACACCCAGACCGGGGACAGCGGGCACATCGACTCCTGGACCCTCGACCTCGACCCGCCGAACGGTCCGCCGGCGATCTGCGACGGCGAGAACACGACCGACGTCCCGATCCCCGACAACGCCACGGTCAACAGCCCGATCACCCTGTCGAACTGCCCCCGCGGCGCCTCGGCGTCATCGCAGGTCCACGTCGACATCACGCACCCCTACCGCGGCGACCTCGTCGTCCGCCTGATCGCCCCCGACGGCACCGTGTACCCGCTGCTCGACAAGACCGGCGGCGGCGCCGACGACGTCCACCAGACGTTCACCGTGAACCTGGCCGCGGAGCCCGTGGACGGCACCTGGAACCTCCGCGTCCAGGACACGGCCGCGGGCGACACGGGCACCCTCACGGGATGGTCCCTGGCACCCTGAGCTCACGCCCGGGGAAACACTCGCGCCGCTCAACCGCGGCGGCGCGAGATCGTCCGGCCCCGCCAGACGAGCGGGTCGTAGCGGTCCTCCGCGACGCGCTCCTTCATCGGGATGAGCGCGTTGCCGGTGATGTGGATGCCCTCGGGGCGGGTACGGCCCGCGGGTCACGACTCCGGCGAAGGCTTTGTTCAGCGTGATCCCGGCAGGGTGATCACGAACCGCGCCCGCCGGCCCGGCTGCACCCCGAGTACGCCCGCGCCGGGCTCGCGGCGTACAGCGACGTCCTCCGGGTACACCTGCCCCAGGAGAGCCAGCGCCATGAGACCGTCGCTGCCGGCCGGCACCACGTAGCCGCCCTCATCGGCCCAGACGAGACCGGGGGCCAGGAGAACGGCGAGCGGATCCAGAACCGTTGCGGACGCCTCCGGCGCGGCCTCGGAGCCGATGTCGCCGGCCTCCACGGAGGTGACCGGATCGGCGTAGCGGTGGCCGCGCAGCGCCTGCCCGAGATCGACCTCCGCCACCACGTCACCCGCTCTGACGGCGATCACGGCCTCCAGAGTGTCGTCTGCGCCGGGCACGGTCCGGATCGTCGCGGTCGTATCGCCGAGGGCTGTTGCGCCCGTAGCCGCACGAATCGTCCGAGCGTCCGTGCGAGGCGCGCCGAAGTAGTCCGCTCGAGCCGTGACGTACGTCGACACGTCCTCCGTGGCGCCGTCGTCCGCCCACCTCAGCAGGTTCGTGGGGGTGAGCACGGTCCCGGCGCGGACCACGGCGGGAAGTACGCTGCCGCCGGCGTAGCTGAACCCGTAGCCCTCGGTCTCCGGGACGTCGCCCGGCACGAGGACGTGGCGGGCGTAGTCGACGATCGCGGTGTGCCGGATCTGGCGCACGAGCAGTTCGGACAGGAACTTCTCCCGAGCACCCTCGATCCGGCGCAGGCCCCGCCCGTCCACGGGCAGGGGGACCTCGCGCCAGTTCGCGAACGGCAGGAGGGCGTCCCGCAGGAGCACCATCTGGTGGATCCACTCGTTGTACATCATCATCGGGAACGGGCTGCGCACCTCGGGACCGCGCAGGTCCCGCGCCGCCTGCGGGATCAGGTTGTGGCCGTAGCAGTGGCTACGCACCGCGAGGGGCTCGAACAGCGGCTCGGGCCGGTCGATCGACCGGCGCAGCGCTTCGTCGGCCCAGGTGATCAGCTGGTCGTTGATCGCGGCAATCTGCCCCACGAGTTCCCTGACCTGGCGGGTCGAGGCGGTCGGCAGCGGCAGTGAGCTGTACAGCGTCCCCAGGCTGAGTGTGGCACGCAACTGGTCGATCAGGACTCCGGGCTCGTCGCCGGCGTAGGAGGCGAGAACCCCCTGGTTGAGCACGCCGATGGCGTCGACGTACTCCTTGACGGTCAGCCTCGTTCCCGGGGCGAAGTCGTTCCAGACCTGGCCGCCCAGGACGGGCTCGGGGATCGTTGCGGTCATGACGGACCTCTCTCTCGCTAGATGGGTGTGTTCGCGCGCCGATTGCGGCGGTCACGCGCGATGGGCGTCGACCACGCCGAGCGCGAGGTCGACCGTCCGGATCAGGTCGTCACGGTCGGGCGCCACCTTGACGGTGACCATCAGTCCGTTCATCACCGTGACGAGATAGCCGGCGAGCGCGTCAGCATCGGTGTCCCCGCGCAGCTCACCGCGCTCGACGGCGGCCACGAGCGCCCCGGCGATCGCCTCGCGGTTGGCCCGCTGCATCCCCCGCGCGAAGTCGGCGGCAGCGGAGTCACGTGGCAGGCGTTCGCCGATGGTGTTGACCAGCAGGCAGCCGCGCTGCCGCGGATCGTCCAGCGCCTCGGTGACGCGTCCGATCATGTAGGCCCGCAACGAGTCCCGGACGGTGCCGCCCGAGGCAAGGGCCTCGGCGAGGAACCCCAGGCCGCGCTCCTGGTACTGCTCGAGCGCGGCCCGGTAGAGCCCCTCCTTGCTGCCGTAGGCCTGGTAGATCGACCCCATCCCCAGGCCGAGGTGATCGCTGATCGTCGCGGCAGGCGTGTCGCCGAAGCCCTGCTGCCAGAACAGGTCCATCGCCCGCCTGGCGGTCTCGGCCTCGTCGAAGGTGCGCGGTCGGCTCATGAGATCGACCGTACCAGTTATGGAATGATCATTCCACCATTGCCTCGGCCGCGGCCGATCGGGCCCTCGGACTGCGGATCAGCGGACCTGTGCCGAAGAGGGTGCGGAGGAATGAGCCCGACGAAGCGCTCGGTCCCTCCGTGCTCGGCGCCGCGTGTCATGGGTTGGGGTGCATGTGCCAGGTCGACGGGTGTGGCCGGCGCGTCGGCTCTGCGACACGCCGGCCCCGGCTCGGGTCAGGCCGTGCCGCCCTGCCCGTGGTCCGCGCCGGCGGCGAGGATCGTCTCGATCTCCTCGGTCAGTGCTCGCTTGGGGCGTGCGCCGACCAGGGACTTCACGGGCTCGCCGTGCTGGAAGACGACGAGTGTGGGGATCGACACGATGTCGTACCGCGTGGTCGTTGCCGGGTTCGCGTCGGAGTCGAGCTTGGCGATCGTGATACGGCCGGCGTACTCCTCGGAAAGTTCTTCGAGAATCGGCGCGACCATGCGGCACGGTCCGCACCAGGTGGCCCAGAAGTCGACGAGGACGGGGACCTCGGACTGCAGAACCTCGGTGGTGAAGGTGTCGTCGGTGACCTGGATGGTGCTCATGGGATTCTCCTTCTCCGTGTTCCAGGTGTTCTACGTATCGGTGTGTCGGTGTGTCGGTGGTGGTTCAGGCGGCGGGAGTGCCTGCCGTCGTCAGGTATCGCTCGGCGTCGAGGGCGGCCGCCGCGCCCGTGCCGGCCGCGGTGATCGCCTGCCGGTAGCGGTGGTCGACGAGGTCGCCGGCGGCGAACACGCCGGGTACGACGGTCGCGGTCGTGGGGTGGTCGACCCGGACGTAACCGTTCTCGTCGATGTCGACCTGTCCCGAGACGAGATCGGAGCGGGGCTGGTGACCGATGGCGACGAACAGGCCGCTCACGTCGAGCCGCCGGGTGGTGCCGGTCCGTGTGTCGCGGACGGTCAGTCCGCCGACGGTGTTCTCACCGTGGATCTCGGCGACCTCGGTGTTCCACAGGATCTCCAGCTTCGGGTCCGCGAACGCTCGCTCCTGCATGATCTTCGAGGCCCGCAGTTCGCCCCGGCGGTGCAGGAGGTGGACGCGGCTGGCGAACCGGGTCAGGAACGTCGCCTCCTCGACCGCCGAGTCCCCGCCGCCGACGACGGCGATCGCCTTGTCCCGGAAGAAGAACCCGTCGCAGGTGGCGCACCAGGAGACGCCGCGTCCGGAGAACTCTTCCTCCCGGGTCAGGCCGAGCTTCTTGTAGCTGGAGCCGGTGGCGAGCACGACGGCGCGCGCGGCGTGCGTCTCGGTGTCCGTTCGCACCGTCTTCACGGGTCCGCGCAGATCGACCTCCACGGCGTCGTCGGGCACGAGCTCGGCGCCGAACCTGGCGGCCTGGGCGCGCATCTCCTCCATGAGCGCCGGTCCCATGATCCCGTTGCGGAATCCCGGGTAGTTCTCGACCTCGGTGGTGTTGACGAGCGATCCGCCGGCAGTCACGGAGCCCTCCAGGACGAGCGGCCGCAGGCCGGCCCGGGCTGCGTAGACGGCGGCCGTGTAACCGGCGGGGCCGGAGCCGATGACGATCAGGTCGCGAACGGTTCGCGAGGGGGTGTCTGACATGTCGTTCTCCTCGGGTACTGGGAGGCGGGTGCTGGGAGGCGGGTTCACTTGCGCGGGGTCTTTTCGCCGGCTTCGATGCGGAAGGGGTAGCGGTTGCCGGCCGGTGGCGTGGGGCAGATCGGGAAGTAGTCTGCGAACGCGCAGGGCAGGTTCAGCGCCCGGTTGAAGTCGAGCGTGACGGTGCCGTCCGCGGCGGGCGCGGGGACGTCGAGGGACCGGCCGGCCGGGTAGGTGGTGTCGCCGCTGGTACCGTCGGTGAAGACGGTGGTGTACCGGCCGGCGGCGACGATGACCTGCATCCGGTAGGCGGCGCCGTCGTGCTCGAAGTGCACGACGCCGGGCGAGAGGTACTCGTGCTCGCGCCAGCCCACCGTGTCCAGCGCGAGGGACCGCTCACCGTCGTGCGCCTCGAACCTTCCCGTGACGATCCAGGCGGGATCCGGATCGTGGACCGGCACGCCGTCGAACACCGCCCGGGCGGGTGCCGCCGGGTCGTAGACGTTGATGTGGTAGCCGTCGCGGTAGGTGATCCCGATCTCCAGGTCGCCGACGGCGATCCGGCGGTCATCGGGGCCCTCGGCCAGGTCCAGGGCGGCCACCTGGGCGAGCTCGGCGCCCTCGAAGGTCATGGTGGCGCCGTCGAGATCGATCATCAGGGTCTCGCCGCTCTGCCACCAGCGGCCGGGCACGCCGTCGTAGCTGCGGGGCGTGTCGTCGAGCCAGTGCACGGCCACGGCGGCCAGCCAGCCGTGGGGCTGGGCGAGCCACTGCTGCCAGCCCGCTCGCCAGGCCCTCCACTCGGCCTCGTAGACGTTCCGGCCGGTAGCGTCGGTCACGGGGTGTGTCATGGCGTACTCCTCGGGGTATCGGGCGTCCGGAACGGACGCATGTCAGGTCGCGCGGGACGCAGGGCCGCCCAGCATGCGGAACCGTGCCCGGCGGGACGGCACGGGACGGCCGTCCCGCCGGGTGTGGCAGCTCAGTCCGGGG
>NZ_JADBGR010000088.1 GCF_014892515.1 Myceligenerans pegani | reverse complement strand
CGGCGGCGAGCCGGGCGGCGGCCGGCGGGTCCGGCCGGGGTGAGGCCGCCAGGGGTCGGACCGGCGGAGGCGGGACCGGGAGGAGCGGCAGGGGTGAGCCCGGCAGAGGTGCGACCGGGGGGAGCGGCGCGGGAACGGCCGAGGCCCTGCCGCTCGACGACGGCCGTGCCGCCGAGCTGCTCGCCTGCTACGGGATCCGGCTCTGGACGGCGCGCACGGTGCACTCGCCCGACGAGGCGGTGGCCGCCGCCCGTGAGCTCGGCTGGCCGGTGGCGCTCAAGATCGCGACTCCCGCGCTGCGCCACCGCGCCGACCTCGGCGGCGTCAAGCTCGACATCGCCGAGGAGTCCGAACTGCGCGCCGACGCGGCCCGGATGCAGGCGGCCGCGGGATCGCTGGTGCCGGCCGTCGACCCGGTCCTGGAGGTCCAGGCGATGGCGCCGCCCGGCGTGGCGTGCGTGATCCGCAGCCGGGAGGACGACCTGTTCGGCCCGGTGGTGTCGTTCGGGCTGGCGGGGGACGCCACCGATCTCCTGGACGACGTCTCGCACGGCGTACCGCCGCTGACCGACGTCGACGTGGCCCGGATGGTGCGCGGCGTGCGGACCGCGCCGCGGCTGTTCGGCTACCAGGGGGCGCCGGCGGCGGACGTGGCCGCCCTGGAGGACGTGCTGGCCAGGGTGTCGGTCATGGCGGACGACCTCCCCGAGCTCGCGTCGCTGGAGCTCTACCCGGTGACGGTCGCGGAACGCGGTGCGAGCGTCCTCCACGCGGCCGTCCGCCTGCACCCGGCGACCCGCCGCACGGATCCCCTCCGCCGAGCCCTCCCGGAGTAGGTCAGGACCAGAGGGATTCCGTCGGCGTGCTGCGGCGCCGGGCCGTCGCGGCCGTCATGTGGCGCATGTGGTGGCGGCGGCAGAGGACCTCGTAGGCGACCGTGCCGGGCGCCGCCGCGGCGGGGGCGTCGTCGTGGGCCCCGTTCCCGGCTCCGGGGTCGGCCCAGCCGTCGCCCCCGCCGGCCGCCGCGCCGTCGTCGGCCGTGTCGCCGATGACCACCTGGTCGCCCTCGGTGACCATGACCCCGTCGACCGTCCGCGCGTTGTGCGTGGCGCGCGCCCCGCACCAGCACAGGGACTGCACCTGCAGCACCTCGATCCGGTCGGCGAGCTCGAACAGGCGCGCCGACCCCGGGAACAGCCGGGTGCGGAAGTCGGTGGTGATGCCGAACGCGAAGACGTCGATCTCCGTCTCGTCGACGAGCCGCGCGAGCTGCTCCACCTGCCGCGGCGAGTAGAACTGCGCCTCGTCGCACACCACGTGGTCGACGGCGCGGCCCGCGTGCCGCTCGGCCTGCACCTCGGCCCAGAAGTCGGTGTCGTCGAGCACCTCGCGGGCCGTCACCTCCAGCCCGAGCCGGCTCGACAGCCGCGCCACTCCCGCGCGGTCCCCGCGCGTGAAGATCAGGCCGCGTCGCCCGCGCGCGGTGTAGTTGTGGTCGGTCTGCAGGGCCAGGGTGGACTTGCCCGAGTCCATGGTCCCGGTGAAGAAGACGAGTTCGGCCACGGCGCTCCTCGGTACCTTCTCGTGTGCTCAGGCCACCGCGACGAGCAGCGGCACGTGCATCTCGTACGGGGTCAGGGAGCCGTGCACGCCCGGCATGGCGCGAGCCTCGGGGGAGTGCAGGCGCGAGTCGACGACGGTCGCGGCGCCCGAGCCGTCCTCGCCCCCGGTCATCGCGACCACGACGTCTCCCATGACGTCGCGCACGTGCTCCGGGACCTCCGAGCCCGGCCCCGTCGCTGGGCCGAACCATCCCTCGGCCACGGCGTCGTCGCGCAACCGGACGACGGCGTCCGCGCCGAGACGGTCCGCCCAGCGCGCCGCGACGGCGGCCGGGTCGGCGCCGTCCCGGGTGTAGACGTGCATGGCGCGGGGCTCGCCGCCGAGCAGGGCGACGCCGTCGGACAGCGCCGGGTCGGCCGCGACGTCGTACTGCCGCGCGGGGGCCGTCGTGACCTGCCCGTGGTCCGCCGTGATCAGCACCAGCGTGCCGCGCGGCACGCCGCGCAGCAGGCGGCGCAGCTCGCGGTCGGTGTCCTCGCACGCGGCGCCCCACTCCGGGGACGTCCAGCCGTGCCTGTGGCCGGCCTTGTCCACCGCGCCCTGATACAGGTAGACGAGGCGGCGGTCCGCGCCCTCCCGAGCGCGCAGGGCGGCGACCGTGGCGTCGACGGCGTCGCCGAAGCGGTTGCCCGTCACCACGTACTCCGGCCCGTGCAGCGCCGCGGTGGTCATGCCCGAGCCGTTGTACTTCTGCGGCCCGGGCGAGGTCACCCCGACGCCGCCCGCCGCGAGCGCGGCCAGCACGCCGGGCTCGCGCTGCAGGTCGCGCGGGGCGACGGTGAGCGGGCGCGACATCTTCGGCCCGCGGCGGTACGGGTTCGACTGCTCCTGCCAGGACACGAGCGTGGCCAGCCCGCCCGTGGCCGGGTTGCGTTGCGTGTAGCCGAGCAGACCGGTGCGGGCCGGGCTGGTGCCGGTGCCGAGGGTGCCCAGGGCGGCCGCCGTCGTGCTCGGGAAGCACGACGCGAGCGTGCGGGCCCCGGGCAGGAGGCCGCGCATCGTGGGCGCGTGCCCCCCGCGGTCGGCGAGGTTGTGCGCGCCGAGGCCGTCCACGAGGACGACGACGCAGCGGGTCACCGCGCCGAATCCGCCGGCCAGTTCGTCGG
Source organism: Myceligenerans pegani (assembly GCF_014892515.1). Taxonomy (GTDB): domain Bacteria; phylum Actinomycetota; class Actinomycetes; order Actinomycetales; family Cellulomonadaceae; genus Myceligenerans; species Myceligenerans pegani. The sequence continues at coordinate 189,909 of NZ_JADBGR010000088.1, read as the reverse complement.
CCGCGGCGCGTGAGCTCAGGCCGGTGGCGGTGGTCAGCTCGTGCCCGAGCGCGCCGGCCGCGGCGGGCAGCACCGCGGCGAGGCCCGTCAGGCCGTACGACGGCGCGACCAGGCCCGCGGGCAGATCGGCGGCGCCGCCGGTTGCGCCGGTCGGGTCACCAGGCAGGCCGCCGGGTCCGGCCGGGAGCGACCGCCCGGACGCGTCGGTGCGGGGCGTCACGCGGCGGTGGCCCGCGAGAGGGCCTCGGCGAACTCGGTCGCGGCGCGGACGGCGTCGTTCCCCTCCGCCGCCGACGACACCCGCACGACGACGTCGTCCGGCAGCGACTGGCCGGTCAGCCCGTGGTCCGCCGTGCAGTTCGGGTCGCCGCACGTGGCGGGCTCGAGGTCGATGCGGTGCGCGCCGCCCCAGCCGATTGCGAGGTTGAGCTCCAGCCGGGACGCGCCGTCCGGGTGCTTCTCGGGCTCGCCGATGATGTGGGTCAGCCCCACCGAGCGGACCTCCTTGAGCGGGACGGCCTCCGTGGTGGCCGCGGCCTGGCCGGGGCGGCCGTCGTCCTCGTCGGCGGGCTGGTCGTCGACGTGCGCCGTGATCAGCCGGGTCGGCGTCAGGACGAGGACCGTCAGGTGCCGGCGCACCTCGGAGTCGAACGTGGTCTCCGCCTGCACCAGGTGCGCCACCACGTCCTCGCCCGCGAGCGCGACCTCCAGCAGGTCGGCGACCAGCTGCGGGTAGTACCCGGCGCGGTGCAGTCGGGCGTTCAGCGTCTTGCGCATCTCGGCGGCGGGGGCGGTAGGCACCGGGTGATTGTCCCACCGACCGGGACATGAGGGCCAGTTCGTGGCGACGACCTGTGGATTGCTGCCGGAAGGCAGATGAAGGCACCCGCAGCCGATGGCGACAGCCGGCCGACGCCGCGTCGTCAGCCGCGGGGTCGGGTGATCGGCGCGATGTCGGGTGATCGGTCGCCCGGGGGACCGATCACCCGACATCCGGCCGACCGCGGCGCGTCAGCCCTCCGGGCGCGAGCCGAAGACGATCTCGTCCCAGCTCGGGACCTGAGCACGGCCCCGGCGGGACGAACGGCGGCGCGAGGACTTCGACTTGTCCGGTCCCGTGCGGTCCTCGGATCGCCCCGCGTCGGGCCCGCCGGTGTCGCCCGCCGCGGGGTGGCCGGCTGTCGGCGGACGAGCCGCCGAGTGATCGCCCGGATGCCTGTCCGCGGAGTCGCCCGCCGCGCCCGTGCCGCCGTCGGACCGTGACTTCCGGGTGGTGGCGGGCCGCAGCGCCTTGGGCACGGCGCCCGTGAGCGGGCCGCCGGTCCGCAGCGCCGCCGTGCGCGGCCGCCGCTCGTCGTCCCGCTCGGGGCCGGGGATCTCCCACTGGCTCGGTCCGTCCCACTCGAGCTGCTGCGTCCCGCCGTGTGAGGACTCGGCGGACTCGCCGGACGGGTTCTCGGTGCTGTGCTTCCCGCGCCGCGCCCCGAGGTCGACGACGGCGGCGGGCGCGGGCTCGTCGTCGGACGTGCCGGAGTCCCCGGGCCCGTCCGGCGAGTGCTCCGCCGTCCCGGATGCGCCCGTCCGGGACGTGGCGGGTCGGAACGAGTCGGGTCCCTGTGCGCCGGGCCCGGATCCCGCGGACCCGGCTCCCGGGGACCCGGCTCCGGCGGATTCCGCAGGCGCCGGCCGGCCCGGCGTGTGACCGGGCCGCGGCGTACCGTACCCCGGCGTCGTGGGGCCGGGGCGGCGGCGCCGGGGCGACAGGTCGTCCAGGTCGAGCTCGCCGGCGTCGATGTCCGCCGGATCGGCGCTGCGCTGCGGGCGCTGGCCCCGGCGCTCGGACAGGCCGTCGAGCAGCAGGTCCGTCTCGTCGTCGACGACGGCCGCGCGACCGTACCCGCGCGTGGGCGGCAGCGCGGTGACGGTGCGGGAGACGGGGCCGCCGTCGTCCTCGGGCAGGGCGAGCCAGCGGGCCTCGTCGTCGAGCGCGATCACCGCGCCGCCGCGCGGGTCGAAGGACCAGCGCGCAACCCGCTCCCCGGCGTCGACCGTGAACGTGAGCGTGACGACCCACGGCGCGACCCCGTCGCGGGTCGCCGTCCACCGGATGGTGGCAGGGTCGCTGTGGCGCTCCCGCAGGCGCTTGTCGGCGAGGTCGCCGATGGTGGCCGTGCCGCCGTCCTCGGACATGACGGCCTTGGCCCGGACCCGGCCGACGGCGTGCTCCCGCTCGGAGATCACCGGGTACTCGAAGCGGCGGATCTGTTCGGCCGGCATCCCGGACTCGGCGGCGAGATCGTCGGCCGTGGCGCCCGCGCGCAGCCGCGCCTGGATGTCCCGGGGGCGCATGGCCAGCTCCTCGTCGGCACGGATCGACTCCATCCGGGGGCGGTCTCCGCGTACGGCGGCACGCAGGGCGTCCGTGATGGGCAGCATGTGCTCGGCGCCGTCGGGGCCGGCGACCACCAGGCGGTCACCGTCCTCGTGCAGCCGTACGAGCTCGAGCTCGTCCATCCTCTTTACCTCCGCATGGGCTCACGTGCACCTGCGAGACTGCCATCATCCGCGCGATACGACCAACAGGCGCGCCGGGAAGCCCGTACTGACGGCGTGCCGTCCCGGCCGCCGGGCCCAGGCGGGGAGACCGGCCGTCCCATCTGCTGGTCATTCACTGGACGATCGACCAGGTTCGCGATGTCATACCACGGTTCGTCGGGTCGTGCCGGGCGAACGTCGAAAATCACGGGCACGGCAATTCCGGCAGGATGGCGATCGTGAGCGAAAACTTTCTTCCCCCCGTTCCCCCCGACGCTGACATCGATATCGCGGGGCTTCGCGCGCTCGCCGAACGCCTCGCCACCACCGCCGGAGCGCTCGTGCGCGACGGCCGCCCCGCGACGGTCGAGGTCGCCGCCACGAAGTCGACCGGCACGGACCCGGTCACCGAGATGGACCGTGCCTCCGAGGACCTGCTGCGCGGAATCCTCGCCGAGGAACGTCCCGACGACGCCGTCCTGGGCGAGGAGGGCGACGACGTGGCCGGCACGAGCGGGCTCACCTGGGTCGTCGACCCGATCGACGGCACGGTCAACTACATGTACGGGGTGGCGGGGTGGGCGGTGTCGGTCGCCGTCGTCACCGGGCCGCCGGACCCCGCCGAGTGGACCATCCTCGCCGGCGCCGTGCACTCCGTCCCGGAGAACACCACCTGGTCGGCGGGCCTCGGCGAGGGCGCCACCCGCGACGGGGAGCCGATCGGCGTCTCGCGGCCCGCGTCGCTGGGGGAGTGCCTCGTCGGCACGGGCTTCGGGTACGACGCCGATCGCCGGGCGGCGCAGGCGGCCGTGCTGGCCCATGTGCTGCCCCAGGTGCGCGACATCCGGCGGCTGGGCTCGGCGGCCATCGACCTGTGCCTGCTCGCGCAGGGGTCGCTCGACCTCTACTACGAGCGCGGCCTGAACCCGTGGGACATGGCGGCGGGCGCGCTCGTGGCGACCGAGGCGGGCGCCGTGCTGACGGGGCTGCGGGGGCGCGTCGCCACCGGCGACATGCTGGTGGCGGGTGGTGCGGACTTCGTCGCGCCGCTGGCGAAGATTCTCGAGGCGGCCAACGCGGACGAGGGCTGAGGCGAGTCCGAGGGGCCGGCCCTCCGGTCACCGGGCGGCGGTCGGAGGCGACGCGTGGCGGCGGAACGCGACGTGTGATCGCGTCGTGCGGGCCCGGCGTCGCGGCCGAACCGTGTCACGTTGTGGGACGCGGGTCGCCGAATCCTCTTCACCATGACGGGATTCCATCGCTCACGGGCCAGGTCAGGCACCGTGTCCGTCCAGGTCAACCCGGACGTGACGCGGTTAACACCGATACCTGTCGCGCCGCGCGAAAAAATGGTGCAGAATCCGTTCGCCCGCCCGGGAACAAAACCCGGCCGCCACGCATTATCAGCTCAACCCCATCCACGGAAGACCCACGGAGACACAGATGGCAACTGATTACGACGCACCTCGCAAGACCGACGAGGACGTCGAGCAGGACTCGATCCAGGAGCTGCAGGCTCGCCGCCAGGACAAGTCGTCCGGTGTCGTGGACGAGGACGAGACCGAGGCGGCGGAAGGATTCGAGCTCCCGGGCGCGGATCTTTCCGGTGAGGAGCTCGCCGTCCGCGTGCTGCCGCGCCAGGCCGACGAGTTCACCTGCTCGAGCTGCTTCCTCGTGCACCACCGCAGCCAGCTCGCTGCCGAGAACGGTGGCCAGCCGATCTGCACGGAGTGCGCCGCTGCCTGACCCAGCGCGCGACGCGAGCAACCCTCGCGAGCATTCGACACCGGGCTGTCACGAGAGTGACAGCCTTTGTCGTGGAGTCACGACGCAGCCTTCTTGGAGAGGGCCGCTACCAGGGCGTGGGGGTCGCGGGTCGAGACGAGCCAGTAGGGGGTCGGGTCCCGGGGGTCGGCGAGGGCGATGCGGACTCCCGTGCGCGCCCACGCGCGCAGGCACACGTAGGCACGCGCGTCCAGGCCGGGGCCGAGCTCCCAGCGCATGGCCGTCGCGTCCAGCGGGGCCGCCTCCCCGAGCTGGGACAGCGGGACGCTCGCGCGCCCGGCCTGCAGCACGCCGGCGCTCACCTGCACCACGGGCGACGTCGTCGCCAGCGCGATCATCCCGATCGCACAGATCAGGATCCCCGTCGCGATCCCCAGCGGCGGGTTGAACGGCCACGGCACGATCCCCGCGATGACACCCAGCCCGGCGGCTCCGAGCCAGCCGCCCGGTCCGGGCAGCAGGCGCTCGTGGAACTCGGGGGTGGCGCGGGAGGTCATGGAGGACATCATCCCGTACCCTCGCAGCGTGCCTCACGACGACACCACCGACCCCGGCAGCACCGTGGACGTGCTCATCCAGCTGCTCGACCCCGATGTCCCCGTTCCCGCCTACGCCCACCCGGGCGACGCCGGCGCCGACCTCGTGACCACGCAGGACGTCGAGCTGCCGCCCGGCGGGCGGGCGATGGTCCCGACCGGGGTCGCCGTCGCGCTGCCCGACGGCTACGCCGCGTTCGTGCACCCGCGCTCGGGCCTCGCGGCCCGGCACGGCGTGACGCTCGTCAACGCCCCCGGCACGGTCGACGCCGGCTACCGCGGCGAGATCAAGGTGACCCTGCTCAACACCGACCTGCACGAGCCCGTGAAGCTCGCGCGCGGGGACCGCGTGGCGCAGCTCGTGATCCAGAAGGTGGAGCGGGCCCGGTTCCTGCCCGCCGAGACCCTGCCCGGCAGCGCGCGGGGAGCGGGCGGCTTCGGCTCCAGCGGCGGCTGGGCGGCGGCGCGCTCCTGACGCCGGGCACAGCGGGCCGGTCGCGGCGCGTCGCCCGGCGGCGGCCCGCGGGTCATGGCCGGACGCGACCACTCCCCGGCCGCCGGAAGCGTGGCGACGACGCGAGGACGCGACGCAGGAGCGCCCGCAGCGGCGGAGCCCGGCGGCTCGGACAACACAGCGGCCCGGGAAGACACAGCGGAGCCCGGCGGCTCGGACAACACAGCGGCCCGGGAGAACACAGCGGTGTCTGGTGCCCGGTGAGCGGGACTAAAGTAGAGCGTTGGGCGCGAAGCCCGCGCCCGTCCGAGAGGAGATGGTGGCCAAGTGGGTCTGTTCCGACGTGGAGCGAAGGCGGCGACGCCCGAACCCGAGCCGCAGGTTCCGCAGCAGCCGGCTCCGGCGCAGGGCCCGTTCGACCGTTCCCAGGTGGACAAGCCCGGACCGCGGGTCGATCTGGGGGCGATCTGGCTCCCGGTGCTGCCCGGCCTCGAACTGCGCATGGAGATCGAGAAGAAGACGCAGAGGGTCACCGGCGTCACCGCCGCGCTCGGCGGCTCCAGCCTGCAGCTGCAGGCCTTTGCCGCGCCGAAGTCCTCGGGGATCTGGGACGAGATCCGTGCGGAGATCGCCGACTCGGTGGCGCGCCAGGGCGGCTCGGTCGACGACGTGCCGGGCGTGTTCGGCCGGGAACTGCTGGTGCACATGCCCGCCAAGGCGCCGGACGGCTCGCCCCGGACCCGGCCGGCGCGGTTCATCGGCGTCGACGGCCCGCGCTGGTTCGTGCGCGGCGTGCTCGCCGGCAAGGCGGCCCTCGACAAGGAGGCCGCGCGACCGCTGGAGTCGGTGTTCGCGAACGTCGTCGTCGTGCGCGACGAGAACCCGCGCCCGCCGCGCGACCTGCTCACGCTGACGCTGCCGCGGCAGAAGAGCGCCGCCGCGGTGGAGGCCGACGCCTCGGCGGGCGGCGCGGCGGCCACCCCCGCGACCAGCCGGCCCCAGGCCACGGACTTCAACCCGCTGCGCCGCGGCCCCGAGATCACCCAGATCGGCTGAGCGAGGCACCATGGGTCTGCGATCGGCGCTGGCCGGGGTCCTGGCCTCGAACGACGAGCGCGAGGCGGTCCGGGAGCGGGCCGCGGCGGCACGGAGCACCGGCTGCACCCCCGTCGACCGGCTGGAGCCGCGTCGGCGCGGCACGGCGTCGGGCATCCTGAGTTCCGTGGTGCTGCGGCCGCGTGAGGGCGTGCCGACCGTCGAGGCCGAGCTGTACGACGGCTCGGGCGTCCTCGACCTGGTCTGGCTCGGCCGCCGCGCGATCGCCGGCATCGAGCCCGGCCGCCGCCTCCGGGTGGAGGGCATGGTGTGCGAGGTCCACGGCCGCCGCACCATCTTCAATCCCCGCTACGAGCTCCGCCCCCGTCCGGGCGACTGAGGGCTCGTGGGCACTCCCTGCGCGGGCTCGGACAGGCCGCACCATGTTATCGAGGTCGCGTCGCGCACGCAGCGTCCGCCGGTGTCCCCCGATCGCGCCGGACACGGCAGAATGTCCGCATGACCCACCGCACCGATCCCCCGTCCGCCGCTGAGCACGATCAGTCGCACGATTGGCCTGCGCCGCCCGGCCGCGGCCTCGCCGCGGTGACGGGGGACGATTTCTCGCCGCTGGCGGCGGTGGGCGGCGTGCGCGGCATGGTCGAGTCCGTCGCGCCCGGCGTGGTGTTCGTCGTGCTCTTCGTGATCCTGCAGGACCTGATGATCCCGCTGGTCGCGTCGGTCGCCGTCGCGGTCGGTGCGACCGTCGCGCGGCTGGTGCAGCGCACCTCGCTGGCGACGGCGCTCGGCGGGCTGGTCGGCGTGGTGATCGGCGCGGTCTGGGCGTGGCGCACCGGCGACGCCGAGAACGTGTTCGTCTGGGCGTTGTGGACCAATGCGGCCTACCTGGTGGTCATGCTCGCCTCGATCCTCGTCCGCTGGCCCCTGATCGGGCTGTTCGTCGAGGCGCTGGTCGCCGGGCTCACGCCGGACCAGGTGCGCCGCAACGCGCAGGCCCAGGAGGCGTCGTCGGACAGCGGGCTCGACCGGCGCAGCACGGCCCACTCCGCGCACGGCGGTGCGGCCGCCGCGGCGGACGACGACGAGCCCAACCCCCTCGCCGCCCTCACGGCCTGGCGCGGCGACCCGGCCAAGATGCGCGCCTACACGATCGCCACCTGGCTCTGGGTGGGCATGTTCGCCGTCCGCCTCGCCGTGAAGACCCCGCTCTACTTCGCCGGGACCGTCGCCTGGCTCGGCACGTTCCACCTGGTGCTGGGCCTGCCGCTGTTCGCGCTGGTGCTGTTCGGGTGCTGGGTCGTGATCAGGCCTGTCCTGTCAGCAGGCGCTGCAGCTTCGCCCGGTCGACGCCGGCGCCGGTGACGATCAGCAGCTCGTCGTGCCCCTCGAGCGTGTCGTCGTCGGTGGGCACGACGGGCCGGCCGTCGCGCACGATCGTGGACAGCGCGGTGTCCTCCGGCCAGTCGATCTGACCGACGCGCGTCCCGATCAGCGGCGAGTCGTCCGGCAGGGTGAGTTCGAGGATGTCCGAGCCCGACTGGCGGAAGCTGAAGATCGGCACGAGGTCGCCCACGGCGACCGCCTCCTCCACCATGGCGGTCATGATGCGCGGCGTGGACACGGCCACGTCCACGCCCCAGGAGCCGTCGAACATCCACTCGTTCTTCGGGTTGTTCACGCGCGCCACCGTGCGTGGCACCCCGAACTCCGTCTTGCACAGCAGGGAGAACACCAGGTTCACCTTGTCGTCGCCGGTGGCGCCGACCACGACGTCCGCGGTCTCGACGTCGGCGTCCTGCAGGCTGGACAGCTCGCACGCGTCGGCGAGCAGCCAGTCGGCCTCGGGCACCTGGGCGACGCGCATGGCGAGGGGGTTGCGGTCCACGAGCATGACCTCGTGGTCGTGGCTGAGCAGTTCCCGGGCGATGGAGCGACCCACGGACCCGGCCCCGGCGATGACGACCCGCATCACTCGTCCTCCTCCCTCGGTGCGGCGGTGAGCACGCGTTCGACGGCGGCGGCGTCGTCGACCTGCATGATCAGGTGCAGCACGTCGTTCTCCTGCAGCACCGCCCCGTCGTCGGGCAGGAAGCCCTCGGCGAAGCGGGAGACGAACGCGACGCGCGCACCGGTGGCGCGCTCGAGACGCCGCAGCGGCGACCCGACCCAGCCGGCGTGGTAGTCCATCTGCGCGATGCGCACCTTGCCGGACGGGTCCCGGAACTCGTCGGTGGAGCCCAGCGGCAGGATGCGGCGCAGCACCTGGTCGGCGGTCCAGCGTACGGTCGCGACGGTCGGGATGCCGAGCCGCTGGTAGATCTCGGCGCGCTGCGGGTCGTAGATGCGGGCGACCACGTTGTCCACGCCGTACGTCTCCCGCACGACACGCGCGGAGAGGATGTTGGAGTTGTCGCCGTCGGACACGGCGGCGAAGCCGAACGCCTCCTCGATCCCGGCCTGGACGAGGGTGTCCCGGTCGAAGCCGACGCCGGTGACCTTCTTGCCGGCGAAGTCGGACGGCAGGCGCCGGAACGCGTCGGTGTTCTGGTCGACGATGGCGACCGAGTGCCCGCGCTCGGAGATGTTCTGCGCGAGCGTGGCCCCGACACGGCCACAACCCATGATCACGAAGTGCACGATGGGAACGCTACCCGCCTTTGGGCATAGCATCATGCAACGTGCCGGAAATTATCGACGCGACCAAGCGACTGCTGGTCGGCCGCCCCATGCGGAGCGACAACCTGGGGCGCACGCTGCTGCCGAAGCGGCTGGCGCTGCCGGTGTTCTCCTCGGACGCGCTCAGCTCCATGGCGTACGCGCCCGACGAGATCCTGCTCATGCTCGCCGTCGCCGGCCTCACGGCCACGGCGGTCTCCCCGTGGGTGGGCCTCGCCGTCGGCGCGATGCTGCTCGTGGTGGTGGCGTCCTACCGGCAGAACGTGCGCGCCTACCCGTCGGGCGGCGGCGACTACGAGATCGTCACCACGAACCTCGGGCCGACGGCGGGCCTCGGCGTCGCGTCGGCGCTGCTCGTGGACTACGTGCTCACCGTCGCGGTCTCCGTGTCCTCCGGCGCCCAGTACGCGGCCAGCGCCCTGCCCGCGCTGCGCGGCTACGAGGTCCTGGTGGCCGTGGGGATCATCGGATTCCTCACCCTGATGAACCTGCGCGGCGTGCGGGAGTCGAGCCGGGTCTTCGCCGTGCCGATGTACAGCTTCATGGCGGTCATGGGCGCGATGGCGGTGGTCGGCGCGATCCGGTACTGGACCGGGACCCTGCCGCCGTCGGAGAGCGCCGGGTTCGAGATCGTGCCGACCGACGGGATGGACCACGGGCTCATCGGGCTCGGCGGCGCGCTCCTCGTCGCGCGGGCCTTCGCGTCCGGCTCCGTCGCGCTCACCGGTGTCGAGGCCATCAGCAACGGCGTGCCCGCCTTCCGCAAGCCGAAGGGCCGCAACGCCGCGAACACGCTGGCGATGCTCGGCCTGGTCTCCGCCGCGACCCTCATGATGCTGGTCCTGCTCGCCGAGGCCACGGGCGTGCGGTACGCCGAGGACCCGCACACCCAGCTCACGATGAACGGCGAGCCGCTGCCCGCGGACTACGTCCAGCACCCCGTGATCAGCCAGCTCGCCGAGGCCGTGTTCTCCGGCGCGCCGTTCGTGTTCTACCTGGTGGTGGCCGTGACCGGCCTCGTGCTGCTGCTCGCCGCCAACACGGCCTTCGCCGGCTTCCCGGTGCTGGGCTCGGTTCTCGGCCGCGACGGCTACCTGCCCCGCCAGCTGCACACGCGCGGCGACCGGCTCGCGTTCTCCAACGGCATCCTCACCCTCGGCGCGGGCGCGATCGTGCTCGTCGTGCTGTTCGACGGGCGGGTCACCGCCCTGATCCAGCTCTACATCGTGGGCGTGTTCCTCTCGTTCACCCTCTCCCAGCTCGGCATGGTGCGGCACTGGAGCCGCGAGCTGCGTACCGAGGTGCGCCCCGACACCCGCGCCCGCATGAAGCGCTCGCGGTTCATCAACACCGTCGGCCTCGTCGCCACCGCCGCGGTGCTCGTGATCGTGCTCGTCACCAAGTTCACCCACGGCGCCTGGCTCACGCTGCTGGCGATCGTGGGACTGTTCGTCATCATGCGGGGCATCCGCAAGCACTACGACCGCGTGAGCGACGAGCTGGCCCTCAGCGAGGACGACGAGGCCGAGCGCGCCCTGCCGAGCCGCGTGCACGCCATCGTGCTCGTCTCCAAGGTGCACAAGCCCACCCTGCGCGCCCTCGCCTACGCCCGCGCATCGCGGCCGCAGACGCTGGAGGCCGTCACCGTGGGGGTGGACCGCGAGAACATCCCCGGCCTCACCCGCGAGTGGGAGGCGCTCGACCTGCCCGTGCCGCTGCGCATCCTCGACTCCCCGTTCCGCGAGATCACCAAGCCCGTGCTGAAGTACGTGCGGTCGGTGCACCGCGAGTCCCCGCGCGACCTCGTCGTCGTCTACATCCCCGAGTACGTCGTGGGCCACTGGTGGGAGCAGCTCCTGCACAACCAGTCCGCCCTGCGCCTCAAGGGCCGGCTGCTGTTCACCCCCGGCGTCGTCGTGGCGTCCGTGCCGTGGCAGCTGGAGTCCTCCGCCGGGCAGACCGGTCTCGAGGGCGTCGACGCCCACCGCAGAAGGCAGGTTCCGTGACCGGCGGACGGCCACGGCCCGCGGACGACGGCGGCACGTCCCGGCGGCGCACGCCGCGGACCGCATCGACGCCGCGTCCCTCGTCCGACCACGACACGTTCCGCGCCCCGCGCAGAAGGCAGGCCCCATGACGACCCGACCGTCCCGACCCCGCACCCGCCCCGGGCGACCGCCCCGCGGCCGCGAACCGCGCGTCAGTGACGTGCCCGGCGTCGGGGAGCTCCTCGAGCTGGAGATCGGCCCCGTGGCGCACGGCGGCCACTGCGTGGCCCGGCACGAGGGCCGCGTCGTGTTCGTCCGGCACACCCTCCCCGGGGAGCGGGTGCGCGCCCGCGTCACCAGCACCGGATCGCGGTTCTGGCGGGCCGACGCCGTCGAGGTCCTCGAACCGTCGCCCGACCGCGTCGACCCGGCCTGGCCTGCCGCCGGGCCGGGCGGCGTCGGCGGCGGGGAGCTCTCCCACGTGGCGCTGCCGGCGCAGCGCCGCTGGAAGGCCGACGTCGTCGCCGGCCAGCTCCGGCGCATCGCGCGATACGACGGCCCCCTGCTCGACGGGCTCACCGTGGAGGCGGCGCCCGGCGACGACGCCGCCGCGGGGCTCGGCTACCGCACCAGGATCGACCTCGTCGCCGACGACGGCGGCCGGCTGGGCATGCACCGCTTCCGCTCCCACGACGTCGTCGCGCTCGACGCGCTGCCGGCCGGCATGCCGCTCGCGACCCCCGGGGTCGCGGAGCTCGCGGCCGCGGAGGACGTCTTCGAGAGGCGCTGGAAGCCGGGCACGCGGGTCGAGCTGGTCGCCCCGGCCGGGCCGGACGGCGCCGACGCCACGGCCACGGGCGGAGAGGCGCAGGGGCTCGTGCTGGTCGACGGCGAGCCGTGGCACCGCGGCCGGGTCGACTCCCGGCCCAACGCGCGCCGGGCCGTGAAGGAGAGCATGACGGTGCGGCTGCCGGGCGCGGAGGACGCCACCACCTTCACGTACCGCGTGAGTGCCGCCGGGTTCTGGCAGGTGCACCGGGCCGCGCCGGGGCTGCTGGCGCAGGCGGTGCTCGACGCCGCCGGCGACGTCGCCGGGGCGACCGTGCTCGACCTGTACTCCGGGGCGGGACTGTTCACGCTGCCGCTGGCCGCCGCGGTGAGGGAGGGCGGCACCGTCGTCGCGGTGGAGGGCGACGACGGCGCGGTGCGGGACGCGCGGCGCAACGCCCACGGCCTGGACCAGGTCCGCCTGCTCACGGGCGACGTCGCGGAGGTCCTGGCCGGACGCGGTGAGGCGCCGGCGCGCGGTCGGGCGGCCGAGCCGGACGCCGGCGGCGGTCCGGTCCACGGGCGGGCCGACGTCGTCGTCCTCGACCCGCCGCGTGCGGGCGCCAAGCGCGACGTCGTGGCGGCGATCGCCGACCGCGACCCGGCGCGGGTCGTCTACGTGGCGTGCGATCCGGCCGCGCTCGCGCGCGACGTCGGCTATTTCGCCCAGGCGGGCTACCACCTCACGTCCCTGCGCGCGTTCGACGTCTTCCCGCACACCCACCACGTGGAGGCGGTGGCCGTGCTCGAGCGCGCCTGACGCCGCGGCCCCGCGCCGTCGGCGGCCATCCGGCCGGTCACCGCATGACCGGCGGCCCGCGGACCCTAGGCTGTCCGCATGGCCGAGGAGGGGAAGGCGAGCAGGGCCGAGCATCTGGTCGCGTGGGTGCGGCGATGGGGGAGGCTCGCACGCGTCGGGGGCGCCGCCGTGCGGACCCCCGCCGGTCGGTTGATCGGCGCGCTGCTCCTGGTCCCGGTGGTGGTGCTGGTGCTCGTGATCATCGGGATCGTCCGCGCCCTGACCGGCTGAGCCGGCGTCGGCGTCCTTCGTGACGGGCAAGTATCTTGACGTCAAGATATGTGCGGTATGCTGACGGGAGCAGCCCGGCCTAGGCTGGGTGGAGCCCCCAAATCCCGCCGTCGGGCCGGTGCGTCTGCGCATCCGGGCACCCGGTGGCCCGCAAGCCCCGCGAAGGAGCCGCAGTGAGCAGCGTGGACACGTATCGATCGAAGGGAACGCTGGAGGTAGGCGACAAGACCTACGAGATCTTCCGGCTGTCGGCGGTGGAGGGTGTCGAGCGCCTGCCGTACTCGCTCAAGATCCTCGCCGAGAACCTCCTGCGCACCGAGGACGGTGCCAACATCACGGCGGACCACGTGCGCGCGCTCGCGTCGTGGGACCCGGACGCCCAGCCGGACACGGAGATCCAGTTCACGCCGGCGCGCGTGATCATGCAGGACTTCACGGGCGTGCCGTGCGTCGTCGACCTGGCCACCATGCGCGAGGCCGTCGCCGAGCTCGGCGGCGACCCCACGCGGATCAACCCGCTGTCGCCGGCCGAGATGGTCATCGACCACTCGGTGCAGATCGACGTCGCCGGCACCACGGACGCGTTCGCGCGCAACGTGGAGATCGAGTACCAGCGCAACCACGAGCGCTACCAGTTCCTGCGCTGGGGCCAGACGGCGTTCGACGACTTCAAGGTCGTCCCGCCGGGCACCGGCATCGTGCACCAGGTGAACATCGAGTACCTGGCACGCACGGTCATGACGCGCGAGGTCGACGGCGTGCTGCGGGCCTACCCCGACACGTGCGTCGGCACCGACTCGCACACCACCATGGTCAACGGCCTGGGCGTGCTCGGCTGGGGCGTGGGCGGCATCGAGGCCGAGGCGGCGATGCTCGGCCAGCCGGTGTCCATGCTCATCCCGCGCGTGGTCGGCTTCAAGCTCGCCGGCTCCATCCCGGCGGGCGTCACGGCGACCGACGTCGTCCTCACCATCACGCAGATGCTGCGCCAGCACGGCGTCGTCGGGAAGTTCGTCGAGTTCTACGGCGCCGGCGTGGCCCAGGTGCCGCTCGCGAACCGCGCCACCATCGGCAACATGTCGCCGGAGTTCGGCTCGACGGCCGCGATCTTCCCGATCGACGGCGTCACGGTGGACTACCTGCGCCTGACCGGCCGCTCCGACGAGCAGGTCGCGCTCGTCGAGGCGTACGCCAAGGAGCAGGGCCTGTGGCTCGACCCCGAGGCCCCCGAGCCGAAGTACTCCGAGTACCTGGAGCTGGACCTGTCGACGGTCGTCCCCTCGATCGCCGGCCCGAAGCGCCCGCAGGACCGGATCGAGCTGACGAACGCGAAGGCGGCGTTCACGCGCGACCTGCCCAACTACGCGCCCGAGGTGATGGACCGCGTCGACGAGGCCGAGAAGGAGTCGTTCCCGGCGTCCGACGCCCCCGCGGTCACGCCGAACGGTCGCAAGCACGTGCACGTCACGAACAGCGAGGGCAAGGAGTTCGACCTGTTCCACGGCGCCGTCGCGATCGCCTCGATCACGTCCTGCACCAACACGTCGAACCCGTCGGTCATGCTCGCCGCGGCCCTGCTCGCGAAGAACGCCGTGGAGAAGGGCCTGACCTCCAAGCCGTGGGTCAAGACCTCCATGGCTCCGGGCTCGCAGGTCGTCACCAACTACTACGAGAAGGCCGGCCTGTGGCCGTACCTCGAGAAGCTGGGCTTCCACCTGGTCGGCTACGGCTGCACCACCTGCATCGGCAACTCCGGCCCGCTCGACGAGAAGGTCTCGGAGGTCGTCAACGAGCACGACCTCGCCGTCGTCTCCGTGCTGTCCGGCAACCGCAACTTCGAGGGCCGCATCAACCCGGACGTCAAGATGAACTACCTGGCGTCCCCGCCGCTGGTCATCGCCTACGCCCTCGCGGGCACCATGGAGTTCGACTTCGACCACGACCCGCTGGGCCGCGACGAGGACGGCAACCCGGTGTTCCTCAAGGACATCTGGCCCTCGCCGGAGGAGGTCCAGGCGACGATCGAGTCCTCGATCGACCGCAAGATGTTCGAGACGGACTACGCCGACGTGTTCACCGGCGACGACCGCTGGCGCGCGCTCGAGACCCCCGAGGGCGACACGTTCGCCTGGGACCCCGACTCCACCTACGTGCGCAAGCCGTCCTACTTCGACGGCATGGGCATGGAGCCGGCCCCGGCCGAGGACATCGCCGGCGCACGTGTCCTCGCCAAGCTGGGCGACTCCGTCACCACGGACCACATCTCCCCGGCGGGCTCGATCAAGCCGGACAGCCCGGCGGGCGTGTACCTCGCGGAGCACGGCGTGGCCCGCCGCGACTTCAACTCCTACGGCTCGCGCCGGGGGAACCACGAGGTCATGGTCCGTGGCACGTTCGCGAACATCCGCCTGCGCAACCAGCTCCTCGCCGCGGAGAACGACGGGGCGGGCGTCGAGGGCGGCTTCACGTACAACTTCGTGAAGGACGCGCAGGACACCATCTACGACGCCGCGCAGGACTACGCCGCGGCCGGCACCCCGCTCGTGGTGCTCGGCGGCAAGGAGTACGGCTCCGGGTCGTCGCGCGACTGGGCCGCCAAGGGCACGAAGCTGCTCGGCGTGAAGGCCGTCATCACCGAGAGCTTCGAGCGCATCCACCGCTCGAACCTCATCGGCATGGGTGTGCTGCCGCTGCAGTTCCCGGCCGGCGAGTCCGCGGACTCGCTGGGCCTGGACGGCACCGAGGTGTTCGACATCTCGGGCATCACGGCGCTCAACGACGGCGAGACGCCGTCCACCGTGGCCGTCACGGCGACCAAGGCGGACGGCACGGCGGTCGAGTTCGACGCCGTGGTCCGCATCGACACCCCGGGTGAGGCCGACTACTACCGCAACGGCGGCATCCTGCAGTACGTGCTCCGCTCGCTCGCGGCGTGAACCGGGCCTGAGCATGGCCTGACCGGTCAGGCTGCCCGACGGCGGCCCCGGTTGCCTTCCGCAGGGAAGGTGACCGGGGCCGCCGTCGTTCGCGTGTCGGTACGGTGCGGACTCGCGCGCGAGCGGGCGCCGGGTCCGTCAGCCGCGCAGGGCGTCGATGTCCCGGTCCAGAGCGCGGAGCGCGTCGTCGGCGTCGAGGCTGCCGGCGATCACGCGCGCGGCGTACCCCTCCGACGTGGCGAGGAGGCGGAGGGCGAGGGCGGCCGGGTCGTCGCCGTCGGGCAGCGTGCCGTCGCGGCGCGCGTCGTCGATGAACCCTGCGGCCTGCTGGACCGCGGCGGTGTGCGCGTCGGTGACCATGCCGGCGATCGCGACGTCGTCCACGCTCTTGGCCTGGTAGGCCTGCCACACGATGGTGCCCAGCGCCCACTCCGGCGTCGTCGGGACGGCGCGGTGGACCAGGGCGCGCAGGCGTTCGAGGGGCGGCAACGACTCGGTCCGTGCGGCGAACCCGGCGCGGGCCTCCTCGAGCATGCGGCGGCAGCCGTCGCGGACGAGCTCGGTGCGCGACGAGTAGTAGTGCTGCACGCGCCCGACGGAGATACCGGCCTCGGCGGCGACGGCCCGGAGCGTGACGCCCTCGAACCCGCGCCGGGCGACGATCGCCCAGACGGCGACGACGATCTCGCGGCGGCGTTCGGCGTGGTCGACGATCCGGGGCACGGGCAGATCCTTTCACGTCGCTCGGCGGGCGGGCCCGCCTCTGGGTTCGGGTCGCTTGGTTCGGGGTCGCCGGGTGCGCGGCCTGGGTTCTGTCTTGCTCGCGAGGCGACGCCCGCACGCGGCGCGGGCCGGCCGGGCTTGCGCCGGCGTTTTTACAGTGCAAGTGTATTGCCATGGTCGAGCGAAACGAGAAGCGGGATGGCGAGCAGGCCGGGAAACGCGCGCCGGGTAGACCGGTGCCGCGCTGGCGCAGGATCGGTACACGGGTCGTCCTGACGATGTCCCTGCTGGTCAACGTGGTGCTGTTGGCCACGCCGAGCGGCCCGGCGGTCGGCGCGTGGCGCAGCGCCGAGGGCAGGGCCGAGTACGTGACCGCCTACGACGAGGTGATGACGACGTTGCCGGAGCCCGCGCGGACGCACGACGTGGACACGGACTACGGGACGGTGCGGGCCTACCTGTTCGCCGGGCCCGGCGTCGCCGCGCCTGGCGGCGGTGCGTCCGACGTCGCACCTGGCGGCGGTGGGCCTGACTCCGCGTCCGGCGGCGGTGAGTCCGACGTCGAGCCTGGCGGCGGGGCGGCCGACCCCGCACCTGACGACGCCGCGCGCGACGACGCCGTCCCGACTCCCGTGGTCCTGCTTCCCGGCTGGGGTTCGGGCGCCCCCATGTGGCAGACGAACCTCCCGGATCTGATGGCGGAACGGCCCGTGTACGCGCTGGACGCCCTGGGCGACGCCGGGATGAGCACCCAGTCCGTCCCGCTGGACAGCCCTGCCGCCCAGGCCGACTGGGTGGACCAGACGCTCGCGGGGCTCGGCGTCGACCGCGCGCACGTGGTCGGGCACTCGTTCGGCGGATGGTCCGCCATGAACTACGCGGTGCACCACCCGGGACGCGTCGCCTCGCTCAGCCTGCTCGACCCGGTCCAGACCTTCGGCAGCTTCTCCTGGCAGATCGTGGTGCGTTCGATCCCGAGCGCGATCCCGTTCCTGCCCCAGAGCTGGCGCGACGCGGCGCTGGCCGACATCGGCGGTGTCGCGGAGATCGACCCGGACGACCCGATGACGAGGATGATCGCGGCGGGCACCGAGCACTACGCCTCCCAGCGATCGACGCCGTCGACCTTCACGGCGGAGCAGCTGCGGACGCTTCCCGTCCCGGTCTACGCGGCGCTGGCCGGCGACGGCGAGGTGAACGGCGACCCGGAGGCGGCCGTCCGGTTCGCGAACGAGCACCTGCGCGAGTCCGACGTGCGGCTGTGGCCCGGCGCCACCCACTCGCTGCCCTTCGAGCAGGCGGAGGCCGTGGACGAGGAGCTGCTCGCGTTCATGGCGGACCACGACGACTGACCGAGGCCGGCCTCGTGCGGAACCGGTCCCCGGCCGCCGGATGCGAAGCGTCGCGACGGCGCGCGCAGGCGACGCAGGAGCCGAGCACGACGGAGCCCGGCGGCTCGGGAGAACACTGTCAGTGTCCCGGCGTACGGTGCTCGCATGATCGACGACCCCGAGCTGACCCTGACCGACGCCGCCGCCTGGCGGGCATGGCTCGACGAGCACGAGTCGACGTCGGACGGCGTGTGGCTGGTCCTGGCGAAGAAGGGCAAGGACGCACCCACCACGCTGAGCTACGCCGCCGCGCTCGAGGAGGCGCTGTGCAGCGGATGGATCGACGCACAGGGCCGGCGCCGGGACGACGCGACCAGCCTGCAGCGGTTCTGCCCCCGCCGGGCGCGCAGCCGGTGGTCGGCGCGGAACGTCGGGATCGTGGAACGGCTCACCGCCGAGGGGCGCATGCGGCCGCGCGGCCTCGAGGAGGTCGGGAAGGCGAAGGCCGACGGCCGCTGGGACGCCGCCTACGAGGGCCCCAAGAACATCCAGGTCCCCGAGGAACTCGCCGAGGCGCTCGCGGCCAGCCCGCGTGCCACGGCGATGTTCGAGATCCTCAGCGGGCAGAACCGCTACGCCATCCTGCATCGCCTGGCCAATCTCCGGACGGCGGAGGCCCACACCCGCAACGTCGCCAAGTTCGTCGCGATGCTGGAGCGCGGCGAGACGCCGTACCCGCAGAGGAGGACGCTGGACGCCGAGGGCTGAGGGACGCGGGCGCACGCGTAGCGCCTCGCGCCGATGTCCGACACCAGTGGCAGGGTCGGGGTATGGAACAGCGCATCAGTCTCATCACGCTCGCGGTCCGGGACGTCGCCGCCTCCCGCGCCTTCTACGTCGACGGCCTGGGCTGGACGCCCGCGTTCGAGGAACCCGGTGACGTCCTCATGATCCAGGCGGGCGAGCACCTCCTCCTGTCGTTCTGGGCGCGGGACCAGTTCGAGCTCGAGGTCGGCGCCGTGCGGCACGGCCCGGGCGTCGCGCCGATCACGCTCGCGCACAACGTGCCGGAGCGGGAGGACGTGAACGCGGTCCTCGCCGCCGCCACGGCGGCCGGCGCCGGCATCCCGCACGCACCCCAGGACCGGGAGTGGGGTGGCTACACGGGCTACTTCACCGACCCGGACGGCTACTTCTGGGAGGTCGCCTGGAACCCGGGGGCGATCGCGCGGATCGTCCTCCCGGCACCGGGCGGGACGCCGTCGGGGGCCTGATCAGGATGGGACCGCGGCCCGGGGGCCGGGCTACGAGCGATGGTCGGTCCAGGGGGCACACGCGCGGTCACCGGACCACGGCCCGGCACGGTCAGGCCTCGAGCACGATCCTCGCGGTCCGTCCAAGGGGCGCACGCACGGTCACCGGACCGCAGCCGAGCACGATCGGGCTGCCCGCACGATCCTCGCGGTCAGACCAGCGCGCGGGCCGCTGCGCCCAGGAGGATCACGCCCATGAGGATGCCGGTCGTCGCGTGGGTCATCGGCGCCCCGCTCGGTGTCATGAACCGGCCGACCGCGGCGATCGGCCACGCGAGCACGATCGCCGCCAGGCAGATCAGGGCGACGAGGTAGAGGTCGTCCACCCAGAGCAGCTCGGCGAGCACGACGAGGTGCACGGTGAGGGAGAGCGCGACGACGGTCGGCACCAGGTTCGTCAGATCGCGCGACGCGAGGAACCCCGTGATCACGCGCGTGACGACGGCCTGCAGGCCGAGCGCGACGACGTACAGCCCGATCGTCCCGCCGTCGACCGCGGTTCCCGTGTCCCACGCGCCGATGACGTCGAGGGTCCCGCTCACCGCGACCACGACCGCACTGACCATCCCGACGATCGGTACGAGCATCCACAGGCCCCGGATGTGGCGCCGCGCCCAGGCGAACCAGAGCCCGGCGAAGACGGCGAGGACGACCGCGGCGGTGGCCGCGTCCCGGGCGTGCTCGGCTGACATGCTTCCCCCACTCGTCGGTCGCGGGTCTCGCGCGACCTGCCGGGGGAAGAATTCCAGCAAGCCGGACGAACGCGGCATCAGTGTAGGAGAAAAGTGCAGGTCAGGGAAGGTTACCGGCGTTCACGGTCCACGCGGTCTCAGCGGCCTCCGTGGCTGTCTCGGCTCCCGAAGTCCTCGCGGCCGTCACGTGCTCGACCGTCCGGCGGCGCACGGCGCCGTCGCGCACGATCCGGTTGTGGCCCAGCCCTGTGGTGGTGACCAGTTCGGCTGATCCGGCGTGCGCGCCCAGGAGCAGCTCGGACTGCCGGTGGGGCACGCGCCTGTCGGCCGCGTCGTGCACGAACAGCGCCGGGATCGTGGCGGGCACGGGGCGGCGTGTGAGGTCGTAGCGCTCGTAGAGGTCGGGCTCGTCGGGGAAGCGGCGGCGCCGCACGACGTCGTCGTACCGCTCGCGCAGGCGGCGCGGCGTGCCCGTGAACTCGAAGAAGCCGTCGTTGATCGCGTGTGCCGAGGAGATGCCGGCGAGACCGGCGAACCGGCGCGCGGGTGCGCCGTCGGCCAGGGCGACGCCGGCTGCGAGCACGCCCGCCGAGTGTCCGACGACGCCCTCCCAGCCCTCCGCCTCCGCGGCGGACAGGCGGTGGATGATCGCGACGTCGTCGGCAAGCGTGCGCCGCGTGCCGCCGGAGTCGCCGTGCCCGGGGGCGTCGTAGGCGACGACGCGCCGCCCGGCCCCGACGAGGTCGGCGATCAGCGGTGCGAAGAACGCGGCGCGGGACTGCCAGCCGTGCACGAGCAGCACCGCGGGGGCGCCGGGGCCGCCCCACGTGTACACCGCGACGTCCACGGGCCGTCCGCGGTTCGCGGCGGGGCGCCGGTGGCCGAGCGTGACCCGGCGGGCGGTCTCGTGGAGCTCGCGTTCGTGCGGCCGGACGGCGGCGCGAGGGCCGAGCCGGAAGGCGGCCCAGGCGGCGACCTCGGCGGCGAGCGGCGCGGGCAGGTGAGCGAGGTGTCGCAGCGTGGGCACAGGGCCTCCCAGGTATCGGTCAAGTATCTGAACGATCGATCGGATTGTTTGTGAGCGTACAACATGTGCGTACGGTCGTACACTCTCTTCATGGCGAGACCCGATGCGGCGACAGGGAAGTGCGCGGGGGAGACGGGAGGCGCGCCGGCGACCGGTGCGGCTGAGGCCGGGCACACGGCTGCGGCCGGCGTCACCGCGCGCGAGGGTGCGGCTGTCACCAGGGCCGACGTCGCGGCCGGGCGCACGGCCGCCGTCGGGGCCACCGTGGGCGGGGGCGCGGCTGTCACCAGGGCCGACGCTCCGGCCGGGAGCACCGCCGATCTGCGCCGGGTCCGCGGCGACCGGACCCGGCGCGCGGTGCTGGACCAGGCCGTCCAGGACGCGTCGGTGCACGGCCTGGGCGCGCTGTCGCTCGGCGGGCTGGCGGCCTCGGCGCCCGTGAACAAGAGCGCGATCGCGGGCCTGTTCGGCTCGAAGGAAGGGCTGCAGCTCGCCGTCGTCGCACGCGCGCGCGAGGTCTACACCGAGGCGGTCATCGTCCCGGCGCGGGGTGCGGAGCGCGGTCTCGCACGGGTCTGGGAGCTGGTGCGGCGATGGATCGACTACTCGCGCCGCCGCGTGTTCCGCGGCGGCTGCTTCTTCCGGACCGTCGAGATCGAGTTCGACATGCGGCCGGGCCCCGTGCGCGACGCCGTCGCCGAGGCGCAGGCCGACTGGGAGGGGTACCTGGCGCACCAGGTCGAGATCGCGGTCGACGCCGGTGACCTGTCCGCCGGCACCGACCCGCGTCAGGTCGCCTTCGAGGTGAACGCGCTGCTCAGCGCCGCGAACGACCGCTCGCTCCTGACCGGGGACGAGTCGTCGTACACCTACGCGGCGACGGCGGTCCGCACGCTCCTGACGGCCCACGGCGCGGACCCGGCCATGCTGCGCTGACCACGCGGCGCCACACCCGCCGCGCTCTCACGGCGACACACCGCGCGGCGCTCGGTCACGCGACGCCCGACCAGGCGTCACGTCCGGCGCGGCGCCGCGTGGCCGGGGTCAGCCCGCGTCCGCCAGGAGCCGGCGCAGGCCGTGCTCGCCGATCGGGACCAGCCACGGGTGCTCGTCCGGGTGGGCGAGCATGGTCGTCGCGTACATCAGGGCCCAGCCCTTCGCGCGGGTCCAGGTCGCCTCGTCCCAGCCGCGCCCGTCCCGCGCGCCCGCGTCGACGGCCGCGCGGAACCGCGCGTGGCCGTCGGCGTCGAAGGTGAGCCACGCGGCCCCGAGGTCCGATGCGGGGTCGCCGGACGTGACGTCGCCGAAGTCGACGACGGCGGCGAGCTCCTGGGTACCGTCCGCCGGCTCGCGGACCACCAGGTTGCCCGGATGCGGGTCCCCGTGCAGCCAGACCGGCGCGCCGGAGTATGCGGGGGCGTCGAGAGACTCGTGCCAGAGGCGGGTGGCGGCGTCGCGCCGTTCCTCCGGGACGCGCTCGAGCCGGGCGGCGAACACGGCCGGGTCCTGGGCGTCGGGCCGGGCGGCCAGCGGGATCCCGCGGAACGGGTTCGGCGGGGCGTCGTCGGCCGGGACGTGCAGGGCGACGAGGAAGCGCGCGAGCTCCGCGGCCCAGGCGGTCCGGCCGGCGACGGCGGTGCGGGCCGCGGCAACGCCGTCGACCCAGCGCACGACGTTCCACGACCACGGGAAACCGAGGCGCGCGCTGGGCCTGCCGGTGCGCACCGGGACCGGGAACGTGATCCCGGTCGCCTCCAGCGCGGGCGCGAGGCGGGGGAGTGCGGCCTGCTCGTGGTCGATGAGGTGGGCCGCCGCGTCCCGTCGCGGGAGGCGGAGCGCGAGGTGGCCGCCGTCGGGCAGCGGTCCGAGCCGCAGCATGACGTTGTCCCAGCCGTTGGCGACCACCTCCAGCGGCAGCCCGGCGAGGTCGGGATGCTGCTCGGCGAGCAGTTCCCGGGCGAGCTCGACGGTGACGTCGATGTCAGCGGCGACCACGGTTCCTCCTTCGGGCGGGGCGGGCGGTGAGCGCCGCGGCTCCGCGGGGCGGTCACCGCCGCAGCTCCAGCTCGCGGGTGCGGTCCCATTCCTCGGTCCAGCCCAGGGCGTCGAACAGGGCGTCGAGGATGCCGCCCGTGAAGCCCCACACCAGGTGCGTCGTCGTCCCGTCGGAGAACTGGAAGCCGGGCCCGCGGTAGGTGCGGTGTCCGTCGCGCGCCACGACCGTGACCCGGGACGCGGGGTCCAGCAGGTCCGCGACCGGCGCGCGGAACACGTGCGACGACTCCGCCTCGTCGACGACGCCCACCGGCGTCGGCTTCGCCCACCAGCCCAGCACCGGCGTGACCACGTGGTTCGACACGGGCATCGGCAGCGGGTCGAACTCGCCGAGCACCTCGACGCCGGACGGGTCGAGCCCGGTCTCCTCCTCGGCCTCGCGCAGGGCGGCCTCCACCATGGACTCGCCGTCGTCGGCCCGGCCGCCGGGGAACGCCACCTGGCCGGCGTGGGATCGCAGCGTCGTCGCGCGCGCCAGCAGCAGGACGTCGAGGTCGTCGCGGACCGCCTCGGCCTGGGCGTGGTGGTCGGAGGGCAGTCCGTCGAGGACACCGAACAGGATCAGCACCGCCGCCGGCCGGGCCGCACCCGAGAACTCCCCCCGCGCGTGCCGCCACGGCGCGGGGAACCCGGCCTCGGCCAGTGCCGTCAACTGCGTGCGTGCGGAGGAGGCTCCCGGTGACGAGCTCATCCGACGAGGCTACCTCCGCGGACCGGCCCGCCCGTTCACCAGTTCGTCTCGACCGGGCGCCCCTCCTCGTAGCCCGCCGCGGACTGCACGCCCACGACGGCGCGCTCGGCGAACTCCGCCAGGTTCCGCGCGCCCGCGTACGTGCACGACGACCGCAGCCCCGACGTGATCTCGTCCAGCAGGTCCTCCACGCCCGGACGCTGCGGGTCGAGGTACATCCGCCCGGTCGAGATGCCCTCCTCGTACAGGGCCTTGCGGGCCCGGTCGAACGCGGAGCCCTCCCCGGCGGTCCGCGCCGCCACGGCCCGCGCGGACGCCATCCCGAACGAGTCCTTGTACAGCCGCCCGTTCCCGTCCTCGCGCAGGTCGCCCGGCGACTCGAAGGTCCCGGCGAACCAGGAGCCGATCATCACCTGCGACGCGCCGGCGGCCAGCGCCAGGGCGACGTCGCGCGGGTGGCGCACGCCGCCGTCGGCCCACACGTGCCTGCCGAGCTCGCGCGCCGCGGCCGAGCACTCGAGGACGGCCGAGAACTGCGGCCGGCCGACGGCGGTCTGCATCCGCGTGGTGCACATCGCTCCCGGCCCCACGCCGACCTTGACGATGTCGGCGCCGGCGGCCACGAGGTCGCGCACCCCGTCCGCCGTGACCACGTTCCCGGCCACGACCGGCACGGACGGATCCACCGACCGGACCGCCTCGAGCGCGGCGAGCATCCGGCCCTGGTGGCCGTGCGCCGTGTCGACGACGAGCACGTCCACCCCGGCCGCGAGCAGGTCCTTCGTCTTGGCCGCGACGTCCCCGTTGATCCCGACGGCGGCCCCGACGCGGAGCCGTCCGGCGTCGTCCACGGCGGGGGCGTAGACCGAGGAACGCACCGCGCCCTGACGCGTCAGGACGCCGGTCAGCAGCCCGTCGCGCACCACCGGCGCGAACTGCAGGTGCGCGGCGTGCAGCAGGTCGTACGCCCGCTCCAGCCCGGTCCCGGCGACTGTCGAGCCCGCCTCCGGCGCACCGCCTCGCGGAGCCGACGCCGCGGGGGCGGGAGACGTCGTGCCCTTGCCGGGGGCGACCGCCAGCGTCTCCGCGTCGATCACCAGGGGATCGGGCGTCATGACCGTGCGCACCTGCGCGAACCGGTCGACGTCCTGGCAGTCCTTCTCGGTCACCACGCCGACGGGACGGCCGTTCTCGGTCACGACGGCGGCGCCGTGCGCGCGCTTTCCGAGAAGCGTCAGCGCGGTGTGCACGGTGTCGTCCGGCGAGACCACCACCGGCGTCTCCACCACGGGATCCTTCGACTTCACCCCCGCCACCACGTCGGCGACGACGCCGGCCGGCACGTCCTGCGGCAGGATCGCCAGCCCGCCGCGCCGCGCCACGGTCTCGGCCATCCGGCGGCCCGCCACCGCGGTCATGTTCGCCACCACGACGGGGATCGTGGTGCCGCAGCCGTCGGCGGTGGCGAGGTCGACGTCGAACCGCGAGGAGACGTCCGAACGGGACGGCACGAGGAACACGTCGCCGTACGTGAGGTCGTGGGAAGGTTCTTGGCCCGGGAGGAATCGCACGATGACAGACTATGACTGTTGCGTGATGCTGGTGTGGAACTCGGCGTCCCGAGTTCATCCGGCCCGGCCCCGGTCCGTACGATGGCACCTTGCCGCGCGTGGCACAGTGGTCGCAGCGCGGTGCAGGGGGACGACGACGAGTGCGCGCCCGGCCCGCCCGGGACGGAGCCGCGGGGAAGGAACGACATGGCACTGCTGAGCGGGATCAGCTCGCCCGAGGACGTCCGGAGACTCACGCCCGGACAGCTCGGGGAGCTCGCGCAGGAGATCCGCGACTTCCTCGTGGAGAACGTCTCCCGCACCGGCGGGCATCTCGGCCCCAACCTCGGCGTCGTCGAGCTCACCATCGCGCTGCACCGGGTCTTCCGCTCCCCGCGCGACACCCTCGTCTTCGACACCGGGCACCAGTCCTACGTGCACAAGCTGCTCACCGGGCGCCAGGACTTCTCCCGCCTGCGGCAGAAGGGCGGCCTGTCCGGCTACCCGTCGCGCGCCGAGTCGCAGCACGACGTCGTCGAGAACTCCCACGCGTCCACCGCCCTGTCCTGGGCGGACGGCATCGCCAAGGCGAACGTCGTCTTCGGGCGCGACGACCGGCACGTCGTCGCCGTCATCGGCGACGGCGCCCTGACCGGCGGCATGGCGTGGGAGGCCCTGAACAACATCGCCGAGAGCCCGGACCGCCGGCTCGTCATCGTCGTCAACGACAACGGCCGCTCCTACTCGCCCACCATCGGCGGCCTCGCGAACCACCTCGACACGCTGCGCACCACGCGCGGCTACGAGGCCTTCCTCGACTGGGCCACCCGCACCCTGAACCGCTCCGGCCCGCCCGGACGCTTCGCCTGGCGCTGGATGCACGGCTTCAAGAAGGGCATCAAGGACGTCATCGCGCCGCAGGGCCTGTTCGAGGACCTCGGCATCAAGTACATCGGTCCCGTCGACGGCCACGACGCCGCCGCCATGGAGCACGCCCTGCGCCGCGCGAAGGCCTACGGCAAGCCCGTGATCGTGCACGCCATCACCGAGAAGGGCCGCGGCTACAAGCCCGCCGAGGAGGACATCGCCGATCGCTTCCACGCCGTCGGCGTCATCCATCCCGAGACCGGCCTGCCCGTCGCGCAGTCCCGGTTCGGCTGGACCAAGGTGTTCGCCGACGAGATCGTGCGCATCGGCCGCCGCCGGCCGGACGTCGTGGCGATCACGGCCGCCATGCTGCACCCGGTGGGTCTCGCACCGTTCGCGAAGGAGTTCCCCGAGCGCACGTTCGACGTCGGCATCGCGGAGCAGCACGCCGCCACCTCCGCCGCCGGCATGGCCTACGCCGGGCTGCACCCCGTCGTCGCCGTCTACGCCACGTTCCTGAACCGCGCGTTCGACCAGGTCCTCATGGACGTCGCCCTGCACAAGGCCGGCGTCACCTTCGTGCTCGACCGTGCCGGCATCACCGGCGCCGACGGCGCCAGCCACAACGGCATGTGGGACATGGCCATGCTGCGGGTCGTCCCCGGCCTGCGGCTGGCCGCCCCGCGCGACGAGCCCACCCTCCGCGCCGCGCTGCGCGCGAGCGTCGACATCGACGACGCCCCCACCGTCGTCCGCTACCCCAAGGGCGCCATCGGCGAGGACATCCCGTGCGTCGAGGAGCTCGACGGCGTCGACGTCATCGGGCGCTTCGCGCCGAAGCCGGCCGGCACGGCCGCCCCGCGGGACACGTCGCGGCGCGTCCTCGTGGTCGGCATCGGCGCCATGGCACGCGCCGGCCTCGACGCCGGCACGGCGCTCGCGGAACACGGCCTCGAGGCCACCGTCGTCGCGCCGACCTGGGTGCTGCCCCTGCCGCCCGCCCTCGTCAAGCTCGCCGGGGAGCACGACGTCGTCGTCACGATGGAGGACGGCCTGTCCGACGGCGGCGTCGGCGCGCTCCTCGCCCAGCGCGCCGGCGAGCAGGGCGTGCGCACCCGGCACGTGCACCTCGGCCTGGACGCCGAGTTCTTCGACCACGCCAGCCGCGAGCAGATCGCCACGGCCCAGCGCATGACCGCCGCAGACGCGGTCCGCGACACCCTGGCGGCGCTCGCGGAGGTGTGAGGCGGGCAGGGCCGCGGGGCCGGAACGTGATGCGGGCGCGGGGTGGCCCGTCCCACGTCCGGGGGGATCGAAATGCCGCGTGGTCAGCGCGTAGGGTGCTGGCGTGTGCACCGTCCTGTTGCGTCTGGATCCCGCCGCCGACTGGCCGCTCCTGCTCGCCGCCGTCCGTGACGAGCTGACCGACCGGCCGTGGGAGCCGCCGGGGGAGTACTGGCCGCAGGAGGCCCCGGGCCTGGTGGGCGGCCGCGACCGACTGGCCGGCGGGACGTGGCTGGCGGTGCGGGGTGGCCCGCGGCCCGGGGTGGCGGCGGTGCTGAACGGGAGCTTCATGAACCGTCTCGAGCAGGCCCCGCCCGGGAGCCCGCCGTCGTCCACGAGGCCGAGCCGCGGCCGCCTGCCCCTGCAGGCGCTGACCGCCGGCGTGCCCGACGCCGCGGAACTGCGCGCCTACGAGGTGGTCCACCTGCTGGTCGCGGACGCCGACGGCGCGCGCCTCGTCTCCTGGGACGGCCACGACGTGACCGACGTCGAGATCCCGCCGGGCGACCACATCATCACCAACGAAGGGCTCGACGTCGCCGAGGACCCGCTGGTGCCGCACTTCGCGCCGCTGCTCGGCAGGGCCGGGCGACCGGCGGTCGCGGACGACATCCCGGGCGAGCCGATTCCGCACGCCGCGACCGCGGAGTGGTGGGGCGACTGGGTGGACCTGGTGCGCGGCGACGGCCTCGCGGAGGACGACCCGCGCGCGCTGCTCGTGCGCCACGACCTGCCGGACGGCCGGGTGTTCGGTTCGACGTCGGCCACGCTGCTCGCACTCGGCCGGGAGCCGGGCCAGGTCCGGATGGACTTCACGGGCACGCCGTCGGACCCGGACTGGAAGCGCGTCGAGATCTGACAAAAGTGTGCCAAGCGGCGCCGCAGGTTCCGGAGTGGAGGGAATGTCGGACACGGCAGGTACGCTGGCGCCGCGATGACTGAGACTTCCCAGGGTGTTCCGATCAAGGGCCGCGAGGCGCGTCAGGTCGTGGAGGAGGCGGCCGCCCGGCTGGCGGATGCGCGGCTGCTGCTGGCCTCCGACGGGCCCTATCGCGACAAGGTGCGCGAGGCCTATCTCGCCGCTCGTCAGGTGCGCGTCCACGCCGAGCTGCGGACCGTGGCGGTCGAGGAGCTCGAGAAGCGGCGCAAGAAACTCCGCGTCGCGGTGCTGCGGAAGAAGGGTTTCCGTGACGTTCCCCGGGTCCTCGAGGCCGGGGTGGACGGCCTCGTCGCGGCCGGCGTCGGGGAGACGACGGCGCGCCCCGCGGTGGCCGCCGCCACCGAGCTGGCCGACGAGGTCGACGCCGACCTGCGCTTCCGGATCGACGTCGACCCGGACGACCCGTACGCCACCGACCTGGTGCGCTCGCTGCGGATGTTCGGCGCCGTGACCGACGCGCGGCACCGGCACTACGACGACGCGCGGCGCCTCCACGCGGTCCTGCCGCAGTACATCGGCCCGGCGCAGGCGCTGACGCGCTGGTGGCGGCGCCTGCTCGCGGACACCGGCAAGCGCGCGGAGGCGACCGCCGCCGTCGGTGCGCTGCGCAACGCGCTCGCGGCGTCGTCGCCGGACCTGGCCGCGGCGGCGGGCAGGGTACGGACTGTCGTCGGGCGGCGGGGTGCCGGCGACGTGTGGGAGGACTTCGAGCGGCGGTCCGCCGAGTACTACGGCCTGCTCAGCCAGGTGGTGGATCTCGGCGACGACCACGAGGCGGCCGAGGGCTTCCTGCCGGCCGACGTCGTGCGGCGGGTCGAGGCCCAGCCGCTGGACCGTTCCCTCCTGCACGCCAACCTGCGTGCCTATCAGGCGTTCGGCGCCAGGTACGCGCTCGTGCAGCGGCGCACGATCCTCGGCGACGAGATGGGCCTGGGCAAGACGATGCAGTCCCTCGCGACGATGGCCCACCTCGCGGCCACGCGGCCCGACGACGACGGCCCGGCGCACTTCCTCGTGGTCTGCCCGGCGAGCGTGGTGACGAACTGGGCCCGCGAGGTGACCACGCACTCGCGCCTGGCCGCCGTGGTGATGCACGGCGGCGACCGGGACGCGGCGGCGCGCGCGTGGGTGGCCTCCGGCGGCGTCGGGGTGACGACCTTCGAGATGCTCGGGCGCCTTCGTCTCCCCGCCGACCTGAGCCCCGCGTTGCTGGTGGTCGACGAGGCGCACTACGTGAAGAACCCGGAGACGCTGCGCGGGCGCACGGTGCGCGCCTGGTCCGACCGGGCCGACCGGGTGCTGTTCCTGTCCGGCACGCCGATGGAGAACAAGGTCGCGGAGTTCAAGGCGATGGTCGGTTACCTGCAGCCGTCGGTGGCGCGGCTGCTCGACCCGAACGCCGACCTGTCCGGCGCCCAGGCGTTCCGGCGCATCGTCGCGCCCGTCTACCTGCGCCGCAACACCGAGGACGTGCTCACCGAGCTGCCCGACCTGGTCCAGGTCGAGGAGTGGGAGGAGTTCGGGGAGGTCGACGGCGCCGCCTACCGGCGGGCGGTCGCGGACGGCAACTTCATGGCGATGCGGCGCGCCGCGTTCGCCGTCGAGCGCGCCGACGACTCCGCGAAGCTCGTGCGGTTGCGCGCGCTCGTGGACGAGGCCGCGGAGAACGGTCGCCGCGTCATCGTGTTCTCCTACTTCCTCGACGTGCTCGAACAGGTGATGGAGCTGCTCGGCGACGTCGCGGCCGGGCCCCTCACCGGGAGGGTGAAGGTCGCCGAGCGGCAGGAGATGGTGGACAGCCTGTCCACGCCGGACGGCCCCCGCGTGCTCGTCAGCCAGATCACCGCCGGCGGCGTCGGGCTGAACGTCCAGGCCGCCTCCGTGGTGATCTTCTGCGAACCGCAGGTCAAGCCCACCATCGAGGCGCAGGCCGTGGCCCGGGCGCACCGGATGGGCCAGACGCGGACCGTGCAGGTGCACCGGCTGCTCGTGGCCGACTCCGTGGACCAGCGCATGATGGAGATCCTCGACACGAAGGCCGCGTTGTTCGAGCAGTTCGCGCGGCAGTCCGAGATCACCGAGACGTCGGACCTCGCCGTCGCCGTGAACGAGCCGACGGCGGGCGCCGGCATGCCGAGCGAGGCGGAGCTGGGCAGGACGATCGTGGCTCAGGAGCGCGAGCGGCTGGGCGCCGCCGACACGGAGCCCGTCACGGTGCGATGACGGGACCTGGCGAGTACCGCCCGAGTGGAGGGGCCGGGTGAAGATGGAAAACCTCTTCCACAGGACTCGGCTTTCGTAGCGTTTCGACTGGACTCGCAGTGCCCCGTTGCGCAAGACTTTTCCTGTGAGCGACTTCACACAGCATCAGACATCCGACACCACGTCCGCTGCCGGTGGTCCCGCCCCGCACGGGGAGAACCTGACGGCGGCCGAGGCAGCCCGCCGACTGGGCGTGTCGTCCCTGCACGTCATCGACCTGCTGGAGGCGGGCGAGCTCGACTTCCACATGGACGGCTCGGACATCCTCTTCGACGCGGCCGACGTCGACACGTACAAGGCGGACCGCGAGTCCCGCGACCAGGAGAGCCTCGTAGGCGCCTGAGCGCCCCTCCGGGTGGCCCGCCCGCGGGAGCGTGCCGCCGGCCCGCCCGCGGGCAGAGCCCGGATCCCCGCGACGCCCGGGCGAGATCCCGGACCCTCGATGGTTGCGCGGCCCCACGGCCCGCGCGAGCATCATGGCCCCACGCGGCCTCACCGCTCCTGGCGGCGAATCTTCCCGTAGCGGGACCACTTGGCGATCGCGCGGAAGAACGCGAAGACGCTGAACGCCCCGCCCAGGACCACCGGGACCCACGGGAACGGGTCACCCGCGTCGAACCCGCGGAAGTTGTCCTCGTACCCGCCGGCCTGGGCCGTGGCCCAGCCGCCCCAGGTGAGGCCGATCACGAGCAGCCCCACCCCGATGAACAAGGTCCACATGACCGCGACGCGCCGCGCCCCGTCGGGGCTGTCCGGGTCGACGCGCTTCCCCGGACCGTTCCCGTCGGTGGTTCCCCCGTTCGCGTGGCCGCTCATGCCGCGAGGCCCTTGGCCACCACCTGGAAGGTCGGGTCGGCGGCGATGACGACGGGCTCGGGCATGGCGTCCGGCGTCCCGCTCGTGAACTCCCAGGTGTTCTTCTCGTCGATGCGGATCGCCGCGGCGCGCGTCGTCGTACCGGTCGACTCGAGCAGGCGGACGGTCCCGGCGAACGGGCGCTCGGCCGCGTTGTTGAAGGCGGCCTTGACGTAGTCCGCGGCGAGATCCGTCAGGGCGCGCTCACCCGGGAGGGGCAGCGCCTGCCAGATGCCGTACGGCTTCGGCTCGATCAGGGCCGAACCGGCCGGGCTCCGCAGGAGGACGGCGGCGTTCGCCGACTCGCCCGCGCCGCCGGAGGCCTCGATCCACTCGGTGGCCTGGTTCATGATCGCCGTCAGGGCGAGGACCTTCCCCTGCGGGGTGAGCTGCTGCCGCCCCTCGTCCGGCACGGCGAGCTTGCGCACCACCAGGGAGCTGATGCCGGCGGAGAGCAGCGGCGAGTCCTTTGCGATCTCCGGCAGGTGCAGCGCCTTGCGGGTGCCCTCGGCGCCGGGGTCGTCGGTGCCGAGCGAGAGCAGCGTCAGGATCTCGAATCCCGTGAGCTCGATCGCCCGGTCCTCCAGGTCGGGGGCCGGGTTCGGCGTGGCGTCGTTCATCGTTCTTCCTCCTCGTACGGCCGTGGTGCGCCGTTGGTTCGTGCCGGGTCAGCGGGTCGTGCCGGAGCCGTCACCACGGGGTGATGTCCGAGATGAAGTCGCCCGCGCCCTCGATGAGGTCCCCGCCCGCATCGTAGATGTCGCCCGCGACGTCCGTGGCCCCGTCCCAGACGTCGCCCGCGGTGTCGCTCACCCAGTCCGCGGCGTCGCCCGCGGTGTCCCAGGCCCATTCTCCCGCGTTGGAGATCCCGTTCCACGCGGCCTCGGTGATGTTGCCGTCGATGAAGATGTCCGCGACCGCCCAGGCGGCGCCGGCTCCGAGGATGGCCCAGCCCACGGGGTTCGAGACCAGCGCCGCACCCGCCAGGACCGCTCCGAGTCCCAGGCCGGCGGTGATCGCGCCGTCACCGACCTTCCACCAGTCGCCCTCGGCGATGCCCTGGCCGATGGTCCAGCCGCCGAGCGCGACGCCGGCCCAGCCGATCGCCTTGCCGGCCCAGCCGAACCCGGCCGGGATGTCGTCGGCGAGGCCCCAGAGCCCGGCCCCGTAGCGGTAGGCCGCCTCCAGCGCGAACTCGGTGGCGCCGGCGACGCTCGCCCACCAGCCGGTCTCGCCCACCAGATCGTTGAGCCAGTCGGCCCAGCCGCCGTCGTCGGCCGTGGCGGTGCCGGTGCCCGAGGAACCCGGGAACGGGTTGGTCCCCGGGAACGGGCCGCCGCCGATGCCGCCGCCGAGGTCGTTGCTCGTCGCGTCCTGGTCGTCGGCGTTGCGCAGGAGGGCGTCCGCGGCGGCCACGAGGGAACCGGCGGCATCGCGCATCCCCGGGGCGTGGCCGCCCTCCCACTCCTCACGGAACATCTCGCCGCTGGGGCCGAACCACGGGATCTGATCGACGGCTCCGGCGATCGTCTGGACCGCGGAGGTGAGCTGGTTCGACTTGTCCTCGAACACCGTCGCCAGGGCGCGGAGCTGTTCGATGTCCGCGCCGTACATGTTTCCGCTCACGCGTCTGCTCCCGGTTCGTGCTGATCCAATCCAGGGGAGCAACTATATGCGTGCTGGTCAGAGGGCGGGATGGGGAGCTCTCCCCACGTGGCGTACGTCACCTCGCGTGTCACTCCTCCGGTCTCGCCGTCCGGGCGCGGAGGCGTTCCAGGCCGGTGCGGGTCGCGATGACGATGAGGTGGTGGTTGTGCTGGAGCGGATTGGTGGTCGCCGGACGGAACACGTCGGTCGTGAAGCCCTTCTCCGGCCGGCGGACCGCCAGCAGGCGCACCTGACCCGGCACGTCGACGTCGCGCGCGGGGCGGTGCTCGAGCTCGCAGCGCGCGTGCATCGGCACCTCGGCGACGAGCAGGACCCGGTCCCGGAACGGCACGGTGTCGAGCACGTCGGGACCCATCACCGAGGCGGCGAACGCGGGGGAGGCGAGCGCGGAGGCGCTGCGCGGCGCCGAGCGCGGGATGAGGCCCTGCACGCGGCGGGCGAAGTCCTCGTCGAAGAGGCGCAGCACGCGGCGTAGCCTGCCGTGCGCCGGATCGCGGTCGACGGAGTCCGCGGCGATGCTGATGCCGATGTTCGCGACGTCGTCGCTCGTCATGGCCATTACGGCGCGCGCGGTACCGATCTGGGCGGCCTTGAGCACGTCGGTCCGCCGGCCGTCGCCGATCACCACCGGGACGCCGTGCTCCCGGGCGAAGGGGATGCCGCGGGAGCCGTCGTCGCGCACGTTGACCGCGACCGCGGGGATGCCGCGCTCGAGCAGGGTGGCGAGGACGCGGGTGCCGACGTCGCCCAGGCCCACGACGACGACGTGGCCCGACATCGGGGACCCGGGGCCGGACACGGCCGCGGCGAGCCGCGCGCGGACCACGGCGTCCACCAGCGCGGCCGTGAGCAAGGGGATCACCGCGACGCTGATCACCGTGACGACCACCTGCACGCCCCTGGTGACGGGTGGGACGTCCGTGCCCGGGTCGGCTCCGGCGAGCGTCTCGAGGACCACCTGGTAGAGGGCGGTCATCCAGTGCGCCGGCGCGGTGAGCGCCACGAGCGTCGTGCCGGCGACGATCACGAGTGCCAGCACGGCCAGGGCGTACCAGACGTACTTGTTGAGGTTCTGGCGGACGAAGTACCACACGCGGCCGTTCGGCCGCCGCAGGGGCGTCGCGGGCGCCGGGTCGGGCGACGCGACGCCGATCGCGATCCGGCGGTCGAGTCCCTCGTCGTCGTCGGGGAGCATCACGGAGTCCTCGCCCCGCAGCGCGGCGAGCGTGAACAGCGACCGGCCGGGCAGCTGGCTCGGCTTGCCGACCACGAGGTCGATGCCGGGCACCTCCAGGTGCCGGGCCTCGCCGAGGGCGAGCGCGACGAGCGGCGGGGCCGCGATCTTCGAGGCGGAGAGCACGTCGCAGTTCGGCAGGTGGTCCGCGATGCCGGCGCCCAGCTCGTCGTCGAAGAACCGGACCACGAGACGCACGCCCGGCTTGAGCTCGTTGACGAGGAGCGCGGTCTCGATGTTCCCCGCGTCGTCCTGGTCGAGCAGGGCGACGGCGTCCGCGTCGTCGAGGCGGGCGCGTCGGAAGGCGGCGGTGTCGGGCCGGAGCGACTCCACGACCGTCACGTGGTCGAGGGCGGCCATCTGGGCGCCGTGCTTCGATCCCGCGTCGGGCAGGATCACGGTGACGTCGCCCTGGTAGCGCGTACTGAGTGCGAACGAGACGCGGAACGCGAGCGGGCCGTCCCCGCAGACGACGAACTGCGGGCGCCGCTGCCGCTTCGCAATCACCATGGCCGGACAATATACCGAGCCCACCACCTAAAGCGCGACAAATCCGGCGGAAACGCGCCCATGAGCCAGCTGGTTCACGGGCGCGCTCCCCGGGCACCGTGAGCGCGGCCCGGTCAGGCCGGGACGTTCGCCACGCCGTCGGGCAGGAAACGCCTGCCCAGGACCTTCTCGCTGTAGCCCGTGCGGTCCAGGTACGGGGTGATGCCGCCCGTGTGGAAGCCCCAGCCGGCGCCGAGGATCATGCACAGGTCGATCTGCTGCGGGCCGGCGACCACCTGCTCGTCGAGCATGAGGCCGATCTCGGTGGCCGTGGCGGTCAGGACGGCGTCGAGCACCCCCGGGCCGTCCAGCACCGGGGTGCCGTTGCGGCCCGTCGTGCCCGGCTCGAGCGCCTCGCCGAACGCCGCCTGCACGGCCGGGTCGACCGGCTTGGGCAGGCCCTTGCCGGGCGCGTCGAGCACGATGCGCGTCCCCTCGGACACGATCCGCTTCAGGCCGGGCGAGGTCGGGATGCGATCCCCGAGGTCCTCGCGCAGCGAGGTGAGCACGTGGTCCGCGACCGCGGGGCCGACGAGGTCGGTGAGCTCGAAGGTCGGCATCGGGAAGCCGAGCGGCGCGAGCGCGCGGTCCGCGACCTCGACGGGCGTGCCGTTCTCGATCGCCTCGAGCACCTTGCCCATGACGAGGATGAGGAGGCGGTTCACGACGAAGCCCGGACGGTCGGCCGCCAGGACCGCCGTCTTGCGCAGCTTCTTCGTGATGCCGAACGCGGTGGCGAGCGCCTCGTCGGAGGTCTTGTCGGCGTGGATCACCTCGACCAGCGGCATCTGCGCGACCGGGTTGAAGAAGTGGATGCCCACCACGCGCTCGGGGTGCCGCAGGTCGGCCGACATCTCGCTGACCGACAGCGCCGACGTGTTCGTGGCCAGCACGGCCTCGGGGGAGATGATGTCCTCGAGCTCGGCGAAGACCTTCTTCTTCAGGCCCATGACCTCGGTGACGGCCTCGATGACGAAGTCGCACGAGGCGAACTCCTGGATGTCCGTGGTGCCGGACACCGACGCGACGATGCGCCTCGCGGCGCCTTCGGTGAGCTTGCCGCGCCCCACGAGCTTCTCGGCCGTGCCGCGCACGAAGTCGAGGCCCTTGTCCACGCGCTCCTGGTCGAGGTCGCGCATGACCACCGGCACCTGCAGCCGCTGGGCGAACAGGAACGCGATCTGCGCCGCCATGAGGCCGGCCCCGACGATGCCGACGCGGGTCACCGGGCGGGCGATCTTCGGGTCCGGTGCGCCGTGGGGCTTCTTGCCGCCGGAGACGAGGTTGAACGCGTACACGCTCGCCCGCATCTCGTCGGACATGATGAGGTCGGCCAGCGCCTCGTCCTCGGCCTCGAACGCCTCGGCACGCGTGGCGTTGCGGGCGCCCTCGACGAGGTCGAGCGCGCGGTACGGGGCGGGGCGCGAGCCGCCGATCGTCGCCTTCAGATGCTGCCGCACGCCCGAGGTGACGGCGTCCCACACGGGCTGCGGGTCCAGCTCGCGGCGGGTCACCTCGACCTCACCCGTCAGGACCTTGGCGGCCCAGAGGATCGACTGCTCGAGGAAGTCGGCGGCGTCGAACTGCGCGTCGACGAGGCCGATCTCCAGCGCCTCGGCGGGCTTGTACGGCTTCTGCGACGCCGGCCGCGTGAAGATGACGTCGATCGCCTTCTCGATGCCGACCAGGTGCGGCACGAGGTAGGCGCCGCCCCAGCCCGGGACCAGCCCGATGGAGACCTCCGGCAGGCCCAGGCCGCCCGCGTCGGACGCGACGGTGCGGTAGTCGCAGTTCAGCGCCACCTCCAGGCCGCCGCCCAGGGCCAGGCCGTTGACGAAGGCGAACGTGGGGACGCCGTGCTGCTCGCGCAGGTCGCCGAGGATCGAGTAGGCGCGGTGCCCGGCGCGGCCGAGCTCGAGCGCGTCGTCGCGGCTGGCGATGGTCTGGGCGCCCTTGAGGTCCGCGCCGGCGGCGAGGAAGTAGGGCTTGCCCGTGACGGCGACGGCGGCGAGCTCGCCGGCGGCGGCACGTTCGCGCACGCCCTCCAGGGCGGCGGTGAGCTCGGCCATGCCCTGCGGGCCGAGGGTGTTGGGCTTGGTGTGGTCGAAGCCGTTGTCCAGCGTGACGAGGGCCAGGGTGCCGGCCCCGCCCGGGAGGGTGACGTCGCGGACGAGGGCGTGGGTGACGCGCTCGGCAGGGGCGTTCTCGGTCACTTGTCGTTCTCCTCGCTGGTGTGGCCGGTGTAGTCGGCGTGGTGGGGGTTCTCCCAGACGACGGTGCCACCCTGGCCCAGGCCCACGCACATGGTGGTGATGCCGTAGCGGACCTCGGGGTGCTGCTCGAACTGGCGGGCGAGCTGCGTCATGAGGCGCACGCCCGACGACGCCAGCGGGTGACCCATCGCGATGGCCCCGCCGTACGGGTTGACGCGCGGGTCGTCGTCGGCGATGCCGTAGTGGTCGAGGAAGGAGAGCACCTGGACGGCGAAGGCCTCGTTGATCTCGAACAGGCCGATCTCGTCGATCGTCAGCCGCGCGCTCGCGAGCGCCTTGTCCGTGGCGGGCACCGGGCCGTAGCCCATGATCTCCGGAGCCACGCCCGCGAACGCGTAGGACACCATGCGCATCCGTACCGGGAGGCCGAGCTCGGCGGCCGTGTCGCTGGCCGCGAGGAGCGACGCGGTCGCGCCGTCGGTCAGCGGGGACGACGTCGCCGGGGTGACGCGGCCGCCGGGACGGAACGGCGTCTTGAGGTCGGCGATGCCCTCCATCGTGGTCTCCGGGCGGGGCAGCTCGTCGGCGGTGGCCAGGCCCCAGCCCAGTTCCGTGGAGCGCACGGCGATCGGCACGAGGTCGGGGTCGATGTTGCCGTTGGCCAGTGCCTTGGCGTACTTGGCCTGCGAGTTCACGGCGTAGGCGTCGGCGCGTTCCTTGGTGAGCCGCGGGAACGTGTCGTGCAGGTTCTCGGCGGTGACGCCCATGTTGAGGGCCTGCGGGTCGACGAGCTTCTCGGCGACGAAGCGCGGGTTCACGTCGGCGCTGAAGCCCATGGGGTGGCGGCCCATGTGCTCGACGCCGCCGGCGACGGTGATGTCGGCCGCGCCCAGGGCGATGGACCCCGCGGTGGTGGTCACCGCGGTCATGGCGCCCGCGCACATGCGGTCGATGGCGTAGCCGGGCACGGTGTCGGGCAGCCCGGCCAGGACGCCGGCGGTGCGGCCGAGGGTCAGGCCCTGGTCGCCCTCCTGGGTGGTGGCCGCGATCGCGACCTCGCCGATGCGCTCGGCGGGCAGCTCGGGGTGGCGGCGCAGCAGCTCGCGGATCAGCTTGACGACGAGGTCGTCGGCGCGGGTCTCGGCGTACAGGCCGTCGGGCTTCGCCTTGCCGAACGGGGTACGGACGCCGTCGACGAAGACGACGTCGCGTACGGTCCGGCGCGTGGGCGCGGATGTGGCCGTCATGGGCAGCTCCTTGGTCGGACGGCGGCGTCCCTCAGCGACGCCGCTCGGTGCTCGCGATACACGCTACCCCGGGTATCGGTAAAAAACCTAGCCCTGACGAGACTGAGTTCACCGAGCCGTGAGATCGAGTCTCAGCCTCCCTCGGTCTCGTCTCCTGCCGACCCAACCGGTCCCCGGCCGCCGGAGGCGAAGCGTAGCGAAGCCGCCCGCAGGCGAGGTACGAGCCGAGGACGGCTGAGCCCGGCGGCTCGGGAAAGCAGAGTGGCTCGGGCAGACAGAGCTCAGTGGCCGCCGCGGAGCTTGCGAACCACCTTCTTGGCGGTCGGCAGCGCGCTGTTCCACGTGCTGTACCAGCGGGAGAACGGCACGTCGATGCTGCCCACGAGCTCGTCGTCGTGCTTGGCGAAGCCGCGCTTGAAGTTCGAGATGCCGTCGTTCAGCAGCCCGTTGACGTCGTAGCGGATGACGCCGCGTTCCTTCATGGCGCGGATGGCGTGCCACTTCAGGCCGTAGTTCGCGCGCAGGTCCATGCCGTCGTCGTTCATGCCGCCGTACAGCTCGAACGACGTCGTGTCCGACGCCGCGAACCACACGAACGACACGGGGCGGTCGTACGGGCCGTCCTCCGACGAGCGGGCGAAGGCCGCGAAGATGGGGGAGGCGGCCCCGAGCTCGGTCTTGACCAGGTGGTAGTAGCTGTCGGAGTGCAGCCCGAACCCGGCGCGCTCGGCCGTCTGGTGGTAGATCTTGAGGCACGCGTCGATCTCCCGGGAGGTGGTGACCTCGCGGAACTCCAGGTCCTCGCGGAGCGACTTGCGGATGTACTGCCGCGTCTTCTTCGACATGGCCGACATCAGCTCGTCCTCGCTCTTGCGCAGGTCGAGGATGAGCGTGGACGGGTACAGCACCGGGTTCGGTGCGTAGCGGCGGTTCGGCAGGTTCATCCCGGTGCCGACGGGCCAGTCCGGCTCGAGGGTGATGCCCACGCCGCCCACGTTCTCCCGCGCCCACTCGACGACGGCGTTCGTGACGAGGTCGCGCGAGGCGGAGTCGCCGACGCCGAACACCGCCCGCATGGTGTTCGCCCCGTCCAGGTGCGCCACGACCGGCCCGCGCGGCACGTAGGTGAGCGCCTTGAACTGCGCGGGCAGGGAGCGCTCCAGGACCTGTGCCAGGCCGGCGGTGTGACCGCCCGACATGATCCGCAGCCGGTGCGCGGTCCAGGCCCCGGCGGACTTCACCTCGCCCCAGCCCCACAGCTGCAGCGGATGGCCCCCGAGCCCGTTCACCTCACGGTCCCAGGCGGATCGTTCGGTGACGACCTCGACGGAGACGGAAGCGGCGGCAGACGTGGCAGACGAGGGTGTCGCGGAGGCTGGCATGGTCAGACTCTATCGAGAGGGACGGAGATCGACGAAGAGTGAAACGCAGGGTGGGGGCCGAGGAACGAGGCACGCGCCCGGAGTGGAACTCAAGGAGATTCCGACGACAGGTCTGTACATCCACGAAGAGGTCAGCGAATTCCCGCGAGTGTCTCGGCCAGGGGCGCCGCCAGCAGGCTCACCTGCCATTCCCGGGCCCGGCGCTCCCGGAGGAACTCCGCGATCGCGTCGGCATCGGCGGGCTCGGGCGGCTTCCAGCACAGCCGGCGCAGCGCGTCCGGCTGCAGGAGGTTCTCCACCGGGACGGCGTGCCGCTCGGACAGGGTGGCGACGAGTTCGCGCGCTGACTTGAGGCGCCGGGCCGCGACCGGGTCGCGATCGCCCCACAGCCGTGGCGCGGGCGGTCCGTCGGTGCGGGGACCGCGCACGGAGGGGAGCCGGTTCTCGGGGAGCTCCCGCGCCCCGTCGATGGCGCGCTGCCAGTACCCGGCCCGGCGGCGGATGCCCTTGCCGGCGAACTCGGGCAGGGCAACGAGCTGTCCGGCGGTGCGGGGCATCGCGCGTGCCGCGGCGACGATCGCGCGGTCCGGCAGGACGCGGCCGGGTGAGATGTCGCGCGCGCGGGCGGTCGCGTCGCGCGCCTCCCACAGCGCGCGGACGACGGCGACCTGGCGCGGGCTGCGCAGGACGTGCATCCCCGAGGTGCGGCGCCACGGGTCGACGCGCGGGGGAGGCGGAGGCGCGGTCCGCACGGCCTCGAACTCCTGGGCGGCCCACTCGGCCTTGCCGGCGGCCTCGAGGCGCGCGGCGAGGTCGTCCCGGACCTCCACCAGAACCTCGACGTCGAGGGCGGCGTAGCGCAGCCAGTCCTCGGGCAGCGGGCGGGTGGACCAGTCCACGGCGGAGTGCTCCTTGGCCAGGCCGAGGCCCAGTGTCTCGGCGACGACGGCGGCCAGGCCGACCCGTTCGAACCCGAGCAGGCGCGCCGCGAGTTCCGTGTCGAAGACGCGCGCGGGGACGATGCCGTGCTCGTTCAGGCCGGGCAGGTCCTGCGACGCGGCGTGCAGCACGTACTCGGCGTCCCCCACGGCGTCGCTCACGATCGAGAGGTCCGGCAGCGCCACCGGGTCGACCAGGGCGATCCCGGCGCCCGCGCGTTTCAGCTGGACGAGGTAGGTGGCCTGGCCGTAGCGGTAGCCGGAGGCGCGCTCCGCGTCGGCGGCGACGGGACCGGTGCCGCGGGCGAACGCGTCGGCGACCTTCTCGAGCTCGTCGGGCCGTGTGGTCACGGGAGGCAGGCCCCCGGCCGGCTCCGTCAGCGGCGTGACCGCTGCGCCGTCGTCGGCGCTGGGCGCAGGGGGTTCGTTCATGGGCCCACCGTATGCGGGCGCTGGGGACGGTCGGAAAAGCGCCTGGTGATCGCCGTGACGCCGGCCGGCAGGGGAGGTATTCCGGCGGCGGTCGACAGCAGTGCCGTCCAGGCCTGCAGGTGGGCGCCGAGGTGGGTGCCGACGGGCGTCCACGAGGCGCGGAGCTCCAGGTCGACGGCGTCGGGTGTGCTGGACAGCGCTCCGAAGCTCTTCGACAGCACGCGGGTCACGGTCCCGCCCTCCGCGAGCACGTCGGCGCCGGGCCGCAGCCCCGCGAGGTCCAGGCACTCGGGGATCCAGGACCAGGCGACGTCGGCGAGCAGGGGATCGGCGGCCATCTCCGGTTCGAGGGTGGCGCGCACCAGGGTGACGACCCGGAACGTGCCCTGCCAGGACTCCTGCCCAGCGGGATCGTGCAGGACCACGAATCTCCCGGTGGCGACGGGATCGTCGGCGGGCGCCGCGCCGGCCCCGGTGCCGTCGTCGGTCACCTCGCCGGACAGCGCGACGCTGTAGGGGGCCACGCGCACGGGGGCCGCGATCTCCTCGACATGCACCCCGGGCCGCACACCCTGGCCGCGTAGATCGGCGAGGGCGTCCGCGAACTCGGCCGGCACGTCATTGCTCACGCACAGCACGGTACGCGCCGCCGCCGCCGCGTCCGGGCCGCCACGCGGACATCCGAGGCCGTCCGTGCCCAGATCGTGACCCGCGCCCGCGTCGATCACCCGCGCCCACGCCCAGGTCACCGCCGCGACCCCTCGCGGCGCCGCCGACGTGACCGCCGACCACGACATCCCGGGTGATGGGATCGCACCCACCACCCAGGATGTCGTGGTCGTGCCGGCGCCAGCCGGCCTGTCAGCCGGCGCGTCGTCGGGCCGGCTGGGTCCGGTTCGGGTCCGGCGTGCCGTGCCGTCAGGCCTGGGCCGGGACCTCGGCGGCCTTCGGGTCCGGGCCGAAGCGGTTCTGGCCGGCGGTGCCGGGCAGGGCCATCAGGACGAGCACGATGATCGGGCCGACGAACGGGATGAGGCCCAGCAGGATGAAGAACCCGGACTTGTCGCTGTCGTGCAGGCGGCGGACCGACACGGCGAGGGACGGCAGGAACAGGCCGAGCGCGATGATCGAGACGATCACGTACCCGACGACCATCATCGGCGGCACCGTCGTCGCGGTGGGGTCGGTCGCCGTGGCCGCGGACATCTGGCCGATCGCGGGGAAGACGAAGATCGCCTCGACGAGGAGGATGACGACCGTGTAGGCCAGCGCGTACCACCAGTACTCCGACAGGCGCGCCCGGCCGTTGAAGTCCGCATACTTGGACAGCACGGTCCGGATCGACTCCATGAAGGACATGTGAGACCTCTCTGTGACGGGGGTGATGACCGACATCACCCATTCGGCACACAGTCTGGCGGCTCGCACAGATTCTTCACACCGTTTCCGGCCTTCCACGGGCAAAACTCCACGATCCGACGCCGAATCGTTATGACTCCGGGGGGACTCGCGCGTGCCGCGGCTCCGGAGACGACGGAGGCTGCGACAGAGGAGACGCCAGAAACGGGCCGTGGCGGCGGNCCCGCCGCCACGGCCCGTCGTCGACACGTCACCGCCCGGGGCCGGGTCCGCCCGGAGAGACTCCGCACGGACGCGGCCCACAGCGGATCGCCGTCGTGCCCGCCGCCGGTCAGTACCCCGTGCTCGTCGGCTCCGGGTAGTACTGCGCGTACTTGCGCCGGTAGTTCTGCGTGATCGCCTCGACGATCAGGCGCCGCTTGAGGCCGCTGTCCCGGTCGTACTTCAGCGGGTTGACGACCTTGCCCTCGGACTTCAGGCGCTTGAGGCGGGCCTTGAGCTCCGGGTCGAGCACGTACCTCAGCAGCAGCCCGAACGGCACCACCGTGTACAGCACCTCGCTCGTCGCCCGCAGCGGCTGGATCGGCCGCCCCAGCACCTGGTCCTCCACGAGCACGCGCGCCACGTTGGCCCCGCCGGCGGTCACGTAGAAGTTGTTCCGCCCGATGCGCGGGTTCACCTCGAAGTACACGTGCCTGCCCGTGCGCGGGTCGAGCTTGTAGTCGAAGTTCGCGAAGCCCACGTAGTCCGTCGCGTCGAGGAACCGGGTGGCCGCCTCCATGGCGTCGTCGTACGGCTCCACGAGGATCGCGGCCGGGATGCCGAGCGTGCCGGGCGTGTGCTCCTCCAGCAGCACCCGGCCCGTGGCGAGCAAGGTCACCGTGCCCGACGCGTCGCGGTACGCGGTGAGCGACCGCATCTGCGTCTCGTCGCCCGGGATGAACTCCTGCACCAGGAACGCGCTCGGGTAGCCGGCGTCGACGAGGTGCCCCAGCACCTCGTCGAGTTCCGCGCGGTCGTTCAGGTGGTGGATCTTCGCCTTGCCCGGGAACGACACGTAGTGCCAGTCCGCACTGTTGGACGGCTTGCCGATGAGGGGGAACTGGAGGTCGAGCTCCAGGTCCGCCACGGCGGCGCGCCCGCCGCCGGCGACGAGCTTCGGGATGTCCGCCACGACGGTCCGCGGCGTGGGGATGCCGAGCCGCTCGCACACCTCGGCGAAGCCCTCCTTGCTGGAGACCTGCTCCAGTACTTCCAGGCTCGGGTACGGCGTCACGAACCCGGCCGCGTCGAGCCGCTCGCGGTGCACGATGACCTCGCGGACGAACCAGTCCGCGTTGGTCAGCAGGATCGGCCGCTTGCCCGCGTGCCGGCGGGCGACCTCCTCCAGCGACGACAGGAACGTCTCCGTGTCGTCCAGGCCCGGCACGACGACGTTCTCCACGATCGCCGAGTCCTGCATCG
This sequence comes from Myceligenerans pegani, assembly GCF_014892515.1. Taxonomy (GTDB): domain Bacteria; phylum Actinomycetota; class Actinomycetes; order Actinomycetales; family Cellulomonadaceae; genus Myceligenerans; species Myceligenerans pegani. The sequence goes on along the minus strand of NZ_JADBGR010000088.1, from coordinate 146,009 downwards.
GCCGGGTCGCGACCGACGACAGGACCACGCCCGTGATCCCGTACTGCTCGTGGAACGCCCGCACCAGGGCATAGGTGCCGACGTCACCGCCGACCCCCACCGCGATCGTGTTGTCGCCGGTGATCGAGGCGGCCGGCGACCCCGCGCCGCCCGCCTCGTTCAGATCCTTGGGGAATCCCCTCACGCCTCAGCCTCCGTGCGGTCACCTGACCAGTCGGTGTGGAACGTGCCGTCGCGGTCCGTGCGACGGTACGTGTGCGCACCGAAGAAGTCCCGCTGCGCCTGCACGAGAGCTGCGGGAAGACGCGGCGCGCGCACCGCATCGTAGTAGGCCAGGGACGAGGAGAACGCCGGGGTGGGGATACCCGCCTGCGCGGCACCGGCGACGACGCGGCGCCAGGACGCCAGGCCGGCGCTGACCGCGTCGGCGAAGTACTCGTCGGCGATGAGCAGCGGCAGGTCCTCGGCACGCTCGTACGCCTCGGTGATCCGGTTCAGGAACCCGGCGCGGATGATGCAGCCGCCCCGCCAGATGCGGGCCATCGCCCCGCGGTCGATGTTCCAGCCGTACTCGGCCGACGCCGCCGCGATCTGGTCGAAGCCCTGCGAGTAGGCGACCACCTTGGACGCGTAGAGCGCCTGGCGGACGTCCTCCACGAAGGCGTCGCGGTCCTTCACCTCCCAGCCGGCGGTGTGCCCGGGCAGGTTCGCGGCGGCCTCGCGCTGCGGCACCGAACCGGACAGGGAGCGGGCGAACGTGGCCTCGGCGATGCCGGTGATCGGGACGCCGAGGTCGAGCCCGTTCTGCACGGTCCAGCGCCCGGTGCCCTTCTGCTCGGCCTGGTCCAGCACGACGTCGACGAACGCCTGGCCCGTGGCCGCGTCCTGGTGCCGCAGCACCTCCGCGGTGATCTCCACGAGGAACGAGGCGAGATCGCCCCGGTTCCACTCGGCGAAGATGTCGCCGATCTCGGCCGCCGACGCGCCCAGGCCCTGCCGCAGCAGGTCGTACGCCTCGGCGATGAGCTGCATGTCGGCGTACTCGATGCCGTTGTGCACCATCTTGACGAAGTGACCCGCGCCGTCGGGCCCGACGTGCGTGCAGCAGGGCACGCCGTCGACGTGGGCCGAGATCTTCTCCAGGATCGGCCCCAGGGACTCGTACGACTCGGCCGTGCCGCCCGGCATGATCGAGGGGCCGTTCAGCGCGCCCTCCTCGCCGCCGGACACGCCCGTGCCCACGAAGTGCAGGCCGTGGGCCGCCAGCGCCTTCTCCCGGCGGATCGTGTCGGGGAAGTGCGCGTTCCCGGCATCGACCACGATGTCGCCCTCCTCCAGGAGGGGCACCAGCTCGTCGATCACCGCGTCGGTCGGGGCGCCCGCCTTGACCATGACCACGACCTTGCGCGGCCGCTCCAGCGACGCGACGAAGTCCTCCAGCGATTCCGACGGCACGAAGTCGCCCTCGTCGCCGTGCTCCGCCACGAGGGATTCGGTACGGGCGTAGGAGCGGTTGTGCACCGCCACCGTGAACCCGTTCCGGGCGAAGTTCCGGGCCAGGTTGCGGCCCATGACCGCCAGGCCGGTGACGCCGATCTGTGCTCGTGCTGACAATGTGCGCTCCTGTCGTGCGGACGGATCAGTCCCGGCCAGCCTAGTTCCGCCCGCGCGACGTGCCAGGGCGTGTCCACCTCCTGACCGGACCGGCGCGGCGCCCGGTAGCGTCGGGGCCGTGACGAACGAGACGACAACCGCCACGACCTCCGCGCCCGTGGTCGTGGCCGGCGCCGGCGGCTACGTCGGCCTCCGGCTGGTCGCCGCCCTCGCGCGCACCGGTCGCACGGTGCTCGCCGCGTCCCGCCGGCCGCTCCCGGCACTCGTGCCCGGCGGCGGTCCGAGGCCGGGCCTCGTCCGCCCCGTGACCTACGCCGACGCCGCCGGACTCGGCGACGCCGTCCGGGACACCTGCGCCCGCGACGGCCTCCCGCTCCCCGGCGGGGTCGCCGCCGCCATCGGCGGCTGGCAGCTCGGCGCACGCCTGCTCGACGAGCCCGACCTCGACGGCTGGCGCGCCACCCTCGACAGCCACCTGACCGCCCACCTCGCCACCGTCCGCGCCCTCGTCCCGCTCCTGCGGGACTCCGCGCACCCGGACCCCGCCTACGTCGTGCTCAACGGCGCCGCCCGCGCCGAACCGATGGCGGGCTCGGGAGCGATCAACGTCACGGGCGCCGGCCTCGCGATGCTGATCCAGGTACTGAACCTGGAGGAGACGGCGCCCGGAACGGGCGACGACGCATCCGGGTCCGGGCGCGTCCGCTTCCACGAACTCGTCGTCGACCACGCGGTCGCCGGCGACGACCGCAACGTCACCCCCGACCGGACGGTCCCCCCGGCCGCCGTCGCCACGGCCCTGACCACGATCCTCGACAACCCGGCCACCCCCGCCGTCGTCCACGTCTGAGCCCCTCGCGACCGCACGGCATCCCGCCGGCCGCGCGTGTGAGGTTGGTCTCCGGGGCGTGAGGGGCGCGGGCGGCGACGGTAACGTGGGATGCCGTGACAGTCACCGACCACGGCGCGCCGACCACCACCCGTTCCCTGACGGGGGTCCGGCCCGAGGTCCCGGCGGACCGGCTCGTCGACGACATGGTCCCGCCGCCCCACTTCGCCTCCGCCCGGTTCTCCACCTACCGCGCCAACCCCGGCCACGCCAGCCAGGCTCGCGCCCTGGCCCGGCTCGAGGAAGTCGCCGGACAGGTCGTCGCCGGCGCCCGGCCCAGGCCCTTCGCCGTCTTCCGCAGGAAGACCTCCGCCCCCGCCGTCTACCTCGACGGCGGGTTCGGCGTCGGCAAGACGCACCTCCTGACCTCCCTCGCCCACGCCGTGACCGCCGAGCTCGGCGAGGCCGCGGTCACCTACGGCACCTTCGTCGAGTACACCAACCTCGTCGGGGCACTCGGCTTCCTCCCCACCGTCGAGGCCCTCGCCGCCCGGCGCCTCGTGTGCATCGACGAGTTCGAGCTCGACGACGCCGGCGACACCACCCTCATGTCCCGCCTCCTGCGCGAGCTCGCCGACCGCGGCGTGGCGCTCGCGGCCACCTCCAACACCCTGCCCGACGCCCTCGGCGAGGGCCGCTTCGCCGCCGAGGACTTCCTCCGCGAGATCCAGGCGCTCGCGGCGCGCTTCGAGGTGCTGCGGGTCGACGGCGAGGACTACCGGCACCGGTCCGTCGTGACCGACACGCGGCCGCTGCCGGACCCCGAGGTCGCCGCGGCCGTGGCCGGCCGGGACGGCGCCACCCTCGACGCGTTCGACGACCTGCTCGCGCACCTCGCCACGGTCCACCCGTCGCGGTACGGCGCCCTCCTGGACGGCGTGCGGCTCGTGGCGCTGACCGGCGTGCGGCCCGTGACGCGGCAGGACGTGGCGCTGCGGCTGGTCGTGCTCGTCGACCGGCTCTACGACCGGGACGTCCCCGTGCTGCTCGGCGGATCGGGCGAGCACGGCCTGTTCACGCCCGAGATGCTCGCGGGCGGCTACCGCAAGAAGTACTACCGCGCGCTCTCCCGCCTGGGCGCGCTGGCGGAAGAGGGCCGCCGCCTGAGCCGCGTTCCGGGGACGCCGTCGGTCTGATCGGTCGTACAGCGCGCCGGGACTCCTCGCGCCGGGGCGCTCAGTCCGCCCGGAGCACCGCGACCATGCGCGGCGGGACCGTCAGCGTGTCGCCGACGAGGCGGGTGGCGCCCGGTTCCCAGGCGGCCTGGAGGCGGAACTCCTGGGGCGACGGCGCGCCGATGGCGCCCTCGCCCGGCCGCAGCAGCGTCGAGATCCGCAGGGCCGCCAGCGCCCCCGACGTGTTCAGCACGAGGGCGCCCCGCCCCCGCACGACGGCCAGGACGGTCGAGTCCGTGGACGAGCGGATGTCCAGCGGCAGCTCGAGCTCCGTGACGATCGCGCGGCGCAGCCGCAGCAGCACGCGCGCCCACTTGGCCAGGCGCAGCTCCTCGGCCGTGCGCGGCACGACGGGCAGGTGCTCCGTGTCGAGGACGAGCGGCGTCCCGGCGAGCACGGCGAAGGCCAGCAGGCTGGCGCGGACGTCGACGTCGTCCACGTCGAGCAGGGCGCGGGCCGGGCTCTCCTCGTCCGCCCAGGGCACGGCGAGCGCCGCGCCCGGCATCCGGGTGATGTCCTCGACGACGGCGGCCCCGGCGCGCCGCATGCTGCGCCGGTTGTGGCGCGGCCCCTGCCGGGCGGCGCGGCGCACGGACGGCGCGAGGGTCTCCGCGAGCATGCGCACGGTGGCCATGTGCTCGGGGCGTCCGGGCTGCAGCAGCAGGCCGGCGACGGTGCTGGTGAGACGGTCGCTCAGGCCGGGGCCGTCGAGGTAGAGGGCGTACCGGCGCTGGGCCCGTTCGCCCTCGTGGACCACGGAGTCGGCGAGTTCCTGGACGAACGGGATCTGCGCGCGGTCGGCGAGCGCGGGCGTGTCGAGCACGATCCCGTCGAGGTGGAACGTGTGGAACCAGTGGCGCGCGTTGTCGATGAGGAACCCGCGAGGGCCGAGGCTGCCGCTGCCGTCGAGGTTGATGCGGGTGAGCGCGGCGTCGGTGCGCATCGTGGGGCCGGAGCCGATGCGGGCGGGTGGCCGGCCGGGGCGGCGCAGGCGCGCGGCGCCGAGGGCGGCGCTCAGGTTGATCGGCCCGGTGCGGGGGCGGGCGAGCGGGATCTGGCCGGTGCGGGGCCGCATGGCCTGGGCGGCGCGGGTGGCGGCGATCTGGTCGTCCACCCGGGTGCGGGGCCGGGTGGGCTGCCGGCCGGTCGAGTAGGGGCCGAACGCGTCGAGGCCGAGCTCGTCGGTGACGGCCCAGCGGTAGGGCACGTTGAGCACGACGGCGAGCTTGGCCTGGTGCGCGGCGTCGACGAGGCGTTGCAGGCCGGAGGGGCCGCCGAGGTCCTGCGCCACCGAGTGGAGCCGGACACCGCCGGCCGGGCCCTCGTCGGGGTCGTAGGCGGCGACGGGGGCGATCTCGATGCCGTCGACGCCGAGGCCGGCGATGTCGGGCAGATGGCGGGCGACGTCGTCGAACGTGCCGCCGGGGGTGAAGGTGGCGACGTCGACGTGCAGCAGCACGCCGGCAGTCAGGTCGGGGGGCGACCAGGCACCGTCGGACCACTCGAAGACCGTCGGGTCGAAGACCCGGCTGGGGCCGTGGATGCCGTCGGGCAGCCAGACCGACCGGGGGTCGGGCAGGAGGGGGCCGCCGTCGACGGAGAAGCCGTACTCGGTGCCGTGGGGGAGGTCGACGTCGGCTCCCCAGCTGCCGGGGTGGTCGGCGCCGACCAGGCGCAGGGGCAGGTGCTCCGGCTCCTCGTCCGGGTCGTACGGCAGGAGGACCTCGACCACGCGGGCGCGTGGCGCCCACACCACGGGGCGGCGGCCGGGGACGGACGACTCGGGGGCGGTGCCGGGCGGGGGAGGGGACCCGAAGGACGGGTCGGAGCTCGAGCCGGTCACGGCGGCAAGCCTAGTCGGCTGCGCGAGAAGGGCGAGTCGACCCGGACCCGGACGCCCGGGCGGCCGGGTCGCGGGCGGGGCGGGTGAGAACGACCACGCTGTGTCCGGTCACCGGCAGGGTGGCGCCCGCGCCGAGTTCGGTGCCCGGAACCGCGTTGTCGTCCGTGTCGAGCACCACCGTCCACGCGGCTCCGTAGCCCTCGGGGGGCAGCGTGAAGTCCAGGCGTTCGGAGTGGGCGTTGAGCAGCAGGAGGAACGAGTCGTCCACGATGGGTTCGCCGCGGCCGTCCGTCTCGGTGATCGCGTCGCCGTTGAGGAAGACGGTGACGGTGCGGGCGTAGGACGTGTGCCAGTCGGTGTCGTCCATCCGGTCGCCGGTCAGGTCGAGCCACTCGATGTCGGCCAGGGCGCCGACGCGCGTGCCCTCGAAGAAGCGCCGCCGGCGCAGTACGGGGTGGTCGCGGCGCAGGCGGACCGTGCGGCGTGCGAAGTCGAGCAGCTCGTCGTCGGGCTTGTCCCAGTCCATCCACGTGAGCTCGTTGTCCTGGCAGTACGCGTTGTTGTTGCCGTGCTGGGTGCGGCCGAGCTCGTCGCCGTGGGAGAGCATGGGCACGCCCTGGCTCAGCAGCAGCGTGACGAGGATGTTGCGGCGCTGCCGGGCACGGAGGCGGTTGACGCCGGCGTCGTCGGTGGGCCCCTCGGCGCCGCAGTTCCAGGAGCGGTTGTGGCTCTCGCCGTCGGCGTTCCCCTCGCCGTTCGCCTCGTTGTGCTTGCTGTTGTAGGAGACCAGGTCGGTGAGCGTGAACCCGTCGTGGGCCGTGACGAAGTTGATCGACGCCACGGGACGCCGGCCGGTGTGCTCGTACAGGTCGCTGCTGCCGGTGAGGCGGCTGGCCAGCTCGGGCAGGGTCGCCGGTTCCCCGCGCCAGAAGTCGCGCACGGTGTCGCGGTACCGTCCGTTCCACTCGGTCCACAGCGGCGGGAACCCGCCCACCTGGTACCCGCCGTCGCCCAGGTCCCACGGCTCGGCGATGAGCTTGACCTGGGAGACCACCGGGTCCTGGTGGACGATGTCGAAGAAAGCCGACAGGCGGTCCACCTCGTGGAACTGGCGGGCCAGGGTCGCGGCCAGATCGAACCGGAAGCCGTCGACGTGCATCTCCTCCACCCAGTACCGCAGGGAGTCCATGATGAGCTGGAGCACCGCAGAGGAGTGCATGAGCAGGGAGTTCCCGGTGCCCGTGGTGTCGAAGTAGTGCGCCTTGTCGTCGTCGACGAGGCGGTAGTAGGCGGCGTTGTCGATCCCGCGGAAGCCCAGGGTCGGGCCCAGGTGGTTGCCCTCGGCCGTGTGGTTGTAGACGACGTCGAGCAGCACCTCGATGCCGGACTCGTGCAGCGCCTTGACCATGGCCTTGAACTCCATGACCTGCTGGCCGCGCGTTCCGTAGCCCGCGTACCCGTTGTGCGGGGCGAAGTAGCCGATGGTGTTGTAGCCCCAGTAGTTGGTCAGGCCCTTCGCCCGCAGCGACGGGTCGGTGACGAACTGGTGCACCGGCATGAGCTCGACCGCGGTCACGCCGAGGCTCGCCAGGTGGTCGAGCACGGCCGGCTGGGCCAGGGCGGCGTAGGTGCCGCGCAGCTCGGGCGGGACGTCCGGGTGCCGCATCGTCATGCCGCGCACGTGCGCCTCGTAGATGACGCTGTCGTGGTAGTCCGTGGCCGGCGGGCGGTCGTGGCCCCAGTCGAAGAACGGGTTGACCACGACCGAGGTCATGGTGTGCCCGGCGGAGTCCGTCGTCGTCGGTACCGCCCCACGGGCCGTGGCGTCGGCGGGCCGGTCGAGCGGGTAGGAGAACAGCGCCGCGTCGCCGTCGACGTCGCCGTCCATCGCCTTGGCGTACGGGTCCAGGAGGAGCTTGGCCGGGTTGCAGCGGTGGCCGCGGGCAGGATCGTACGGACCGTGCACGCGGTAGCCGTAGCGGGTCCCGGGGCCGACGCCGGGCAGGTACACGTGCCAGACGTGGGCGTCCACCTCGGTCACGTCCACTCGGGTCTCGGTGCCGTCGTCGGCGACGAGGCACAGCTCCACCCGCTCGGCGACGCCGGAGAAGAGCGCGAAGTTCGTGCCGGTGCCGTCGAAGGTGGCCCCCAGGGGGTACGCGCGGCCGGGCCAGGTCTGCATACGGAGCATCATCACACCTGCCCCGGCGCCACGCCCAGAGCCTCCGCGCCGTGTCGCGCCGCGGCGCGTGCTGCGGGGCCGCGCCGGTTGCGCGGGGTGTTGTTGCTGGTCAGAGTGCGAACACAGTGTGTCGAGGCGGTGTCGTGCCCGTGGGTGATCGCTCCTGCGCGGGCATCTGCCGTCGTCGGCTGCAAGGATCGATACATGGTGATCGAGGTTGGGGAGTCGCAGGCGAACGGTTCCGACGCGGAGTCCGGGGCCGAGGAGGCGGGTGTCGAGGGCGCCGCACCGTCGGCGATCGGCGCGGAGCTGGCCGAGGAGTCGCCGGCGTCGTACGCGCGGATCGCACCGCGGCCGCCGAAGCGGCGTCCGACGCGGAGCGAACTGCTGGGCGGCGGCGACGCGACGAAGGCGCCGAAGCGCCTCGCGGCGGAGGAACTGCACCCGATGACGGGGGACTCGAGCGGCGTCTCCTGGGACGACCCGGAGGAACTGTAGGCGCCGAGGCGGCGCCTGGCCGACGGCGCGCGGCGGGTCCGGTGATCGGTCCCGGGGCCGAAGCGCGTGCGCCGGACGACGAGGTCCGTGGCGGCCCGTAACCTGGGCGCCGTGGAAGACACCTCGCCCGTCAGCGCCGCGATGCACCGCGCGAAGGCCGACGCCCGCGCCTCCCACGTGACCGTGGGCGAGCTGCGGCACCTGCCCGGGGGCCGGGTGGAGACCGACTGCTCCTGCGGGATGGTGCTGACCAACGGGCCCGACTGGTCGCTCGACGAGCACATCCGCCTGCACCGGGCGGAGGCGCGCTACCTGGCCGTGAGCCAGGTCGCGCCGCCCGGGATGCCCCGCCTCATCGAGGTGGGGGCCGACCGCCGGCCGGGGTGACGAGGCGGCGGTCCGGATCTGCGACAATCTCCCCATTCTTCCCAGCTGAGCAGCACGGAGATTGATTGATGGACCGACCCTCGCCTCGTTCGACCACGCTCGACCCGACGCCGCAGGAACCGGAACCCGCGTCGCCGGACCCGGAGGAGGCGGACGAGGCGGCGCCGGACGACGAGGCGTCGAGCCCCGGCCCATCCGCCGAGGAAGCGTCCAGGAACGAGGCGACGGCCGACGAGACGGCGCCGGTCGAGTCGTCGGCATCGGTCGAGGCGCCGGCAGCTGAGACGCCGGCTGCCCCGCTGCCGAGCGACGGTGCGCCGGACGGGTCCGGCACGACTCCCGAGATGCTCGGTGATGACGTTCCCGGCGATGAAGTGCCCGGCGACGAGGCGCCCACAGCGGAGCCGTCGGAATCCCGGGCGCCGGACAGGGCCCGGCGCACCGACGCCGAGGATCGGCCGGAGCCGTCGGAGTCCGACGGCCCGGAGACGACTGTGCCTCACCCCGGGCCCGAGGTGCCGGCCGATGCCGCGACGGTCGGCGGCCCGGACGGCCGGGACGACGCCGGAGCGGACCCGGCCGACGACGACCCGGCCGACCCGGCCGACGACGTCGACCCGGCCGATGCCGGCCTGGCCGGCGATGCCGACGACGCGGCCGATGCCGATGTCGACCTGGTCGACGACGGGAAGTCCGAGACGGCCTTCGCCGCGCCGATCGACGTGCAGGTGATCGCACTGGCTCTGGTCGAGGCCGCGACGGAGGACGCGGCCCGGGTGAGCCCTGCGCCCACCGCGCCGGCGACCGACCCCGCACCGCCGTCGGACCCGGCGGCGGAGCCCGCCCCCGTGCCGGACGGGGACGTGCCGCCGTTCCCGATGCCCGCCCCGCCCGCGTCCCCGGCGCGCGATCTCTACGGTTCCGCGCGCACCGCCGTCGTCCGGCGTGCACATGATCTGCGGGGATGGTGGACCGGAGCCGGGCCGGACGGTGAGCCGGCCGGGCACGCCAGGACCGCCACGCGGAACCGCAGGATCGGGATCGGCGCGGTCGCCGCCGTCGTCGTCCTGTTCGCGGTCTACGCGATCGTGGCCGTCGCGCACGCCGACGTCGTGCCGAAGGGAACCACGGTCGCCGGCGCCGAGGTGGGCGGGCAGAGCACCGCCGAGGCGGCCGCGACGCTCGCCGGCGCGCTGGCGGAACTCGCGGCGAAGCCCTTGGAGCTGGTCGCCGGCGAGGCCTCGACCACGCTGGATCCCGTCGCCGCCGGGCTGGCGGTGGACGTGCAGGCCACCGCGGACTCGCTCACCGGATTCAGCCTGAGCCCGGCGCGGATGTGGCGGCACCTGTTCGGGGCCGGGCCCGCCGTCCCGGTCCTCGACGTGGACGACGACGTGTTCGCGTCCGCCGTCGGCGGGCTGGAGGACTCGATGGCCGTCGACCCGGTCGACGGCGCCGTCGAGTTCGCCGGTATCGAGCCGGCGTCGACCCCGGCCCGGGACGGCACGCGGATCGACCCCGGCGCGGCCGGCCGGGCGATCACCTCCGCGTGGCTGGTCGCGGACGGCCCCGTGGAGCTGCCGACACGGGCGGTTCCCCCGGAGATCACGCGGGAGGAGACGGAGGCCGCCGTGGCGCAGGCCGAGCAGATCGTCTCGGGCCCCGTCGAGGTGAAGGTCGGCGGGCAGAGCGCGCAGCTGCCGCCCAAGGTCCTGGCGGCGGCCGTCAGCTTCGTCGAGAAGGACGGCGCGCTCGCCCCGCGGTTCGACGGCGCGACGCTGACGCAGGCGATCGTCGAGCGGACCGACGACCTGCTCACGGCGGCCGAGGGCGCCCAGTTCGGTTTCGCGTCCGGCCGGCCCGAGGTGGTCGGCGGCGAGCTGGGCACCACCCTCGCCGACAAGCCCACCCGCGCCGCGATCCGTGCGGCGGCGCTGGGCGACGACCGTACGGCGACCCTCGAGGTGGTTCGGCAGACCCCCGAGAACTCGACGCAGGCGCTGCGGGCGATGGGGGTGGAGGAGGTCGTCGCGGAGTTCTCCACGCCGCTGACGAGCGACTACGTGCGCACCCAGAACCTGATCCGGGGCGCCGAGATGATCACGGGTGACCTGATCCGGCCGGGCGAGACGTTCTCCCTCGTCTCGGCGCTGTCCCCGATCACCCTGGCGAACGGGTACGTCGCCTCGGGGATGATCATCGGCGGACAGCACATCGACGGTGTCGGGGGCGGCCTGTCGCAGATGGCGACCACCACGTACAACGCCGCGATGATCGCCGGGTTCGAGGACGTGGAGCATCACCCGCACTCGTACTGGTTCGAGCGGTACCCGGCCGGCCGCGAGGCCACGATCGCCGTCGGGAGCAAGGACATGAAGGTGCGGAACAACACGCCGTACGGTGCCGTGCTGCAGTCCTGGGTGGCCGACAACCAGCTCCACGTGCGGATCTGGAGCACGAAGCACCTCAGGAACACCTGGACCGACGGCGAGAAGCGGAACATCGTGCCCGCGGGCGTGGTGAACAGCACGGATCCCGGGTGCGTGGCCTACGCGGGCGGTCAGCCGGGCTTCACGATCACCGTCGACCGCAAGGTCGAGCGGATCAGTGACGGCAAGGTGGTCATCGAGCGCTCGTACACCACCACGTACCGCCCCGACCACGCCCTGGCGTGCGTCGCGCCCCCGCCGCCGGACCCGCCGGAGAACCCGGGAGGCGACGACACGGCGCCGACGCCGCCCGGCCCGGAGGGCTGACGACAGCCGCTCGGTCGGTCACCTCCTGAACGATCGATCGTTCGATCTGCCGATCACTCAGAAAACGACCGACCGAGCGATCCTGTGCGGTCGCGACGCGCGTCTCAGGACGCGATCGCGGAGGCGTGCCGGCGGTTGGCCTCGATGAGCCCGTCGAGCGCGTCGCGCGTGCGGGTCAGGTCCTCGATGCGCTCCGAGAGGCGGTCCCGCTCCGTCCGCAGGCGCAGGAACGCGTCCTCGGTGTTCTCGCGGCTGGGGGTTTCGACGCAGGGCAGGACCTCCGCGATGGTTCTGCTCGACAGGCCCGCCGCGTAGAGACGCTGGAGAAACTCGACGCGGGCCGGGGCGTCGTCGTCGTAGGTGCGCTGGCCGCCGGCACTACGCGTGCTGGCGAGCAGGCCCTGCTCCTCGTAGTAGCGCAGCGAGCGCACGCTCACGCCGCTCCGCGCCGCCAGGTCCCCGATCCGCATGGGTGGCCTCCCGAGATTCGCGTCCCAACCTCGCATCTGACGTCGGTGACAGGTTCCAGCGTAGCCGGGTCCCGCCGTCGTACACCGTCAGCTGTTGACCCGGATGATCTCCCGCTGGTACGGGGCGACGACACTCCCGGAGACGCAGCAGTCCAGGACCAGGAAGCGCCGGGACGTCGCGGGCTCGGCGGCCCAGGAGCCGAGCCGTTCGAGGTCGGCCATCTCGCGCACGACGACGCCCTCGGCCCCGACCCCGGAGGCCAGCGCGGCGAAGTCGACCTCGGGGATCAGCATCGGCTCCCGTGCGAGTCCCTTGAGCCCGTAGAGGTTGACCTCGGCCCCGTACGCCGCGTCGTTCCAGACCACCGCCATGCCGCGGCCGCCCGCGACCCGCACCGCGGACTCGAGGTCGGCCAGCGCCATCAGGCCCCCGCCGTCCCCGGTGGACAGCACGACCGTCGCGCCGGGCCGGGCGAGCGCGGCGCCGGGCACCGAGGGCCAGCCCAGGCCGATGGACTGGAAGGCCGTGCCGACCATCATCATGCGGTCGGGGGCCTCGACGGGCCAGTACATGTTCGCCCAGCCGATGAAGTGGCCGCCGTCCGACACGACGACGCGGTCGGCGGGCAGCAGCTCGCCGATGCGCGCCGCGACCGACCGCGGATCGAGCCGGCCGTCCGCCGCGACGCCGTCGCCCTTCTCGTACTCGCGCAGCGGCGCGATCTCCACGGATTCCCGCCAGCCACTCGGCGCCGCGCCGAGTCGTACGAGCTCGTCGACGACGCCCCGGGCGACCACGTCGGCGTCGCCCCGGACGTAGCCGCCGACGTGGGGATGGGTCGCGGTCGCCGCGACATCGACCTGGAAGACGCGCGTACCCGGCGCGAAGAGGTCGCCGAAACGCATCGTGAACGGGTTCAGCGAGGCGCCGAACACGACGGCGACGTCGGCCTCGCGCACGAGCCGCATCGCGCCCTCGGTGCCGAAGCCCCCGGTCACGCCCAGATCGAACTCGGGACGCGGGAACACCCCGCGGCCGAGCGCCGTCGTGGCCGTCACCGCGCCGACCCGGTCGGCGAGCTCACCGAGCGCGGCGCCGGCACCGGAGATCCACGCGCCGCGGCCCGCCAGAAGGAACGGACGCTCGGCGCCGGCGAGGGCGGCCGCGATCTCGCGGACGGCGCCCGCGCCGAACTCCCCGTGCGGCGCGAGGCGGGTGGGCAGCCGCGGCTCGGGAGTCTCCGGCAGCGGGCCGGCGTCGATCGCGGCGACGTCGTACGGGAGGGCGAGCACGGTCGGCACGCGGTAGGTGAGGGCGTGCTCGATCGCGATGACGGCGGTGGCCGCGGCGTCCGTGCGGCCGACCGTGTAGGTGCGCGCGCCCACGGCGGAGGCGAGCGCGATCTGGTCGACGTCCCACGGCCGCGGCCCGGACGTGGGACCGTCGCCCACGATGAGCACCAGCGGCACGCGGGCCTGCACCGACTCGGCGAGGGCGGTCAGGGTGTTGGTGAAGCCCGCTCCGTAGGTCGCCGTCGCCGCGGCCAGGCGGCCCGAGGCGCGGTGGTAGGCGTCGGCGGCGACCACCCCGCCGGCCTCGTGGCGGACGGCGGTGTAGGAGACCGACGTCGAACGTTCGAGGGCGTCGAGGAAGTAGGCGTTGCCGTTGCCCATCACCCCGAACACCTGGTCGACGTGGGGAGCGAGGGCATGGGCGACGTGCGCGGAGACGGAGGGCATGACCGGGCCTTTCGACCCCCGCCTCGGCGGGGGTGACAACGTACGGAAACAGATGCCGTATGTGTCTCGCGCGTGCCTTCGCGCACGGCTGCGTGCCCCTTTTTCGAGCACCGGCAGGCTCGTTCGTGCCGGACGGCGTGATGATATACGAAGTGGTATCACCGCGCCACCGGGTCAGCGGGCGTCGCGCTCCCGCTCGGCCGAGCCGGGGACGAACCGTGCGGCGAGCGCCTCGGAGCCGCGTGCGAGCAGTCCGACGTCGGCCCCGACCAGCACGAACGACGCGCCCGCCGCGAGGTAGGCGTCCGCGACGACCGGGTCGAACGCGTTGACGCCGACGGGCTTCCCGGCGGCGCGCACGGCGTCGAAGGTCGCGTGCACCGCGGCGACGACGTCGGGATGGGCCTGCTCCCCGAGCCGGCCCATCGACGCCGCGAGGTCGCTGGGGCCCACGAACACGCCGTCGATGCCGTCGACCGTGGCGATCTCCGCGGCCGCGGCCACGGCGTCGGCCGTCTCCACCTGCACGAACAGCGAGACGTGGTAGTCCGCGTCCACGAGGTAGCTGCCGACGCGGTTCCACCGCCCCGAGCGGCCGAGCGCGGAGCCGACGCCGCGGCGGCCGCGCGGCGGATACCGCACCGCGGCGACGGCGGCCTCGGCGTCGGCGGCGGAGTTCACCATCGGCACGAGGAGGTTCTGCGCGCCGAGGTCGAGGACCTGCTTGACGATCACGGCGTCGTTCGCGGGCACCCGCACCACCGGCGTGATCGGGTAGGCGGCGACGGCCTGCAGCTGGGCGAGCACGGACTCCAGCCCGTTCGGGGCGTGCTCCATGTCGACGAGCGTCCAGTCCAGGCCGGAGCCCGCGCAGATCTCGGCGACGAGCGGCGATCCCGCGCACAACCAGACGCCTGCGAGAGGGCGGTCGGCCTCGGCGAGCCGGTCGCGGAAGGTGGGGGTCAGACGAAGCGGCATGTGATGGTTCCCATCGGTCCGTAGTCGGCCAGCACGTCGTCGCCGCGCGAGACCCACATCGGGCGCGTGAACGAGCCCGCCAGGATGATCTCGCCCGCCTCCAGCCGGGCGCCGTGACGGTGGAACTTGTCGGCGAGCCAGGCGACGCCGCGCGCCGGGTGGTCGAGCACGCCCGCGGCGACGCCGGTCTCCTGGATCTCGCCGTTGCGGTACAGCAGGCCCGGCACCCAGCGCAGGTCGATCTCGTCCGGCCGCTTGCGCGTCTCGCCGAGGACCATGGCACCGTAGGCGGCGTTGTCACTGATCGTGTCCACGATCGTGCGCCCCTCGAGCTCGATGTGCGAGTTGAGCACCTCGAGCGCCGGCACCACGTGGTCGGTCGCCGCGAGGACGTCCTCGAGCGTGCAGCCGGGACCCTCCAGGGGCGTGGCGAGCACGAAGGCGAGCTCCACCTCGATGCGCACGTTCGAGAACCGGTCCACCGGGATCTCGGCGCCGCTGGGGTACACCGTGTCGTCGAACATCACGCCGTAGTCGGGCTCGTCGATCCCCGTGGCCTGCTGCATCGCCTTGGACGTGAGGCCGATCTTGCGGCCCACGAGCCGCCGCCCGGCCGCCAGCATCCGGTCGCGCCAGACCCCCTGGATCGCGTAGGAGTCCTCGATCGTCGCGTCCGGGTGGCGGGCGGTGATCCGCGGGATCACCGCGTGTGTGCGGTCGGCCTCGGCGAGTTCCTCGGCGATGGCGGCGACGACGTCCTGGCTGAGCATCTGGTTCCTCTCGGTCCTCTCGCGGCGGCGTGCGGGATCAGAGCTGGTGGCCGAGCTTGTACTCGCCCTGCTTGTACTCCGGCAGGGAGTCCGCGTCGTCGTCGGGCCGCGTGTACGAGAACCCGTCGGCGCCGATGGTGACGGCCATCTCGGAGGTGTCCGTGCGTGCGACGACGGGCTGCGGGTTGCCGTCCAGGTCGAGCACGAGCGACGCCTCGGTGTACCAGCTCGGCACCACCGGGTTGCCCCACCAGTCGCGGCGCTGGTTGTCGTGTACGTCCCAGGTGACCACCGGGTTGTCGGGGTCGCCGGTCCAGTAGTCCTGCGTGTAGATCTCCACCCGGTGCCCGTCCGGGTCACGCAGGTACAGGTAGAAGGCGTTCGACACCCCGTGGCGCCCGGGCCCGCGCTCGATGCAGTCGGAGCGGCGCAGCGCGCCGAGCTTGTCGCAGATCGCCAGGACGTTGTGCTTCTCGTGCGTGGCGAACGCGACGTGGTGCATGCGCGGGCCGTCGCCGCCGGTCATCGCCGTGTCGTGCACCGTCGGCTTGCGGCGCATCCAGGCGGCGTAGACGACGCCGGCGTCGTCCTGGATGTCCTCCGTGACGCGGAAGCCGAGCGACTGCATGAAGTTCACGGCGCGCGGCACGTCGGGGGTGACCTGGTTGAAGTGGTCCAGGCGCACGAGCTCGCCGGGGGAGTGCAGGTCGTAGCGCCACGACAGGCGCTCGACGTGGTCGGTGGCGTGGAAGAACTCGTAGGGGAAGCCGAGGGGGTCGACGACGCGCACGGAGTCGCCGATGCCCAACGCGTAGCCCTCCGGCTCGCGGCGCACCTCGCAGCCGAGCTCGGTGTAGAAGGCGACCGCCCTGTCGAGGTCCTCCGGCGTCCGCACGCGGTAGGAGAAGGCGGCGACGGCGGCCACGTCGCCCTGGCGCAGCACGAGGTTGTGGTGGATGAATTCCTCGGTGGACCGCAGGTAGACGCTCCGCTCGTCCTCCTCGGTGACGTACAGGCCGAGCACGTCGACGTAGAACTCGCGGGAGGCCGCCAGATCCGTGACGACGAGCTCCATGTACGCGCAGCGCACGATGTCGGGCGCCGGCGCGTGCGGCGCCGGGATCGGGTCGTCGCTGTGGATCGGGGCTTCCTGCGAGACGAAGAAGCCGGAGGAGGTGCGGGTCCTGTCGATGCTCATGATGCGTCCTTGCATGCCGGGGGGCCGATGGGTGCGGGTAGCGGTGGCCGGATCAGTGACCGGCGTCGTCCGCCCTGCCGAACGTGGGGTTGTGTACCTTGCCGAGCGTGATGTGCACGGCCTGCTGGTCCGTGTAGAAGTCGATCGAGCGGTAGCCGCCCTCGTGGCCGAGGCCGGACGCCTTGACGCCGCCGAACGGGGTGCGCAGGTCGCGCACGTTGTTCGAGTTGAGCCAGACCATCCCGGCCTCCACGGCCTGGGAGAAGTTGTGCGCCCGCTTGAGGTCGTTCGTCCAGACGTAGGCGGCGAGGCCGTACCGGACGCCGTTGGCGAGTTCGAGGGCCTCGGCCTCGGTGTCGAACGGGGTGATCGCGACGACCGGGCCGAAGATCTCCTCCTGGAAGATGCGGGCGTCGGACTTGACGTCGGCGAACACGGTGGGCGCCACGAAGTTGCCCGTCTCGAATCCCTCGGGCCGGCCGCCGCCGGCGACCAGCCGGCCCTCCGTCCTGCCGAGCTCGATGTAGCTCATGACCTTCGCGAAGTGCTCGGGATGCACCAGTGAGCCGACCTCGGTGGCGGGATCGTGCGGGTAGCCGACGCGCACCCGCTTCGCCTGGGCGGCGTAGCGCTCCACGAACTCGTCGTAGACGCCCCGTTCGACGAGAATGCGCGACCCGGCGGTGCAGCGCTCGCCGTTGAGCGAGAACACCCCGAAGATCGTCGCGTCGATCGCGGCCTCCAGGTCGGCGTCGGCGAAGACGACGGCGGGCGACTTGCCGCCGAGCTCCATCGACAGGCCCTTCAGGTGCGGCGCGGCGTTCGCGAAGATGATCTGCCCGGTCCGGCTCTCCCCGGTGAACGAGATCAGCGGCACGTCCGGGTGCTTGACCAGCGCATCCCCGGCCTCCTCGCCGAGCCCGTTGACCAGGTTGAACACGCCGCGTGGCAGGCCGGCCTCCTCGAAGATCCCCGCCCATAGGGACGCCGAGAGCGGCGTGAACTCCGCGGGCTTGAGGACGACGGTGTTCCCGGTCGCGATCGCGGGCGCGAGCTTCCACGACTCCAGCATGAACGGCGTGTTCCACGGCGTGATGAGGCCGGCGACGCCGATGGGCTTGCGGTTGACGTAGTTGATCTGCCGCCCGGGCACCTTGTAGGTGTCGTCGGCCTGGGCGACGACCAGGTCGGCGAAGAACCGGAAGTTCTCCGCGGCCCGGCGCGCCTGGCCCAGCGCCTGGGTGATCGGCAGGCCGGAGTCGAAGGACTCGAGCTCGGCGAGCCGGGCGTCGCGCGACTCCACGATGTCGGCGATCCGGTGCAGCACCCGCGAGCGCTCGCGGGGCAGCATCCGGGGCCACGGGCCCTCGGTGAACGCGCGGCGGGCGGCGGCGACGGCGGCGTCGACGTCCGCCCGCTTGCCCGCGGCGGCCTGGAGATACGTCTCGTTGGAGACGGGGTCCAGCACGTCGAACGTGGCGCCGTCGGCCGAGTCGGCGAAGGTGCCGTCGATGTAGTGCCGGATGCGCTCCGGGAGGTCCGCGGGGGCGTGGCGCCGCGTGGTCGCGGCGGCGCCGGTCACGGCGGCTGCGTCGGTCATGGTTTCTCCAAGGTGTGCGGTCACGGCGCGGAAAGGCCGAGTGTCTCGTCGGGGTGCTCGTGGATCAGGAACGCGTCGAGCGTCGCGGAGCGGTGGTGGCGGGACGCCTTCTCGATCTCGCCGAGCGGCGCGCCGCTCTCAATGAGCTGGACGATGTGCTCGTGCTCCTGCACGGACTGCCGTGCCCGGCCCGGGACGAAGCTGAAGGTGGACTCGCGCAGGTGCGAGAGCCGGGCCCACTCCGATTCGACCAGCTCGAGCACGCGCGCGTTGGTGCACTTGTGATACAGGACGGAGTGGAACTCGTGGTTGAGCCGCGTGAAGGCGCTCGGGTCGAAGTCCGAGAGCGACTCGGTCATGAGCTCGTTGACGCGGCGGGCACGGCGGAGGTCGTCGGCGGTCAGCCGGCGAGCCGCGAGAGCCGTCGCGGCACTCTCGAGGATCGACAGGGCCTGCATGCTCGCCCGGTACTGGGTGTCGTCGACCATCGAGACCTGCGCACCCACGTTGCGCTCGAACGTCACCAGGCCCTCGGCCTCGAGCTGGCGGATCGCCTCGCGGACGGGGACGACGCTCATGTCGAGCTCCGTGGCGATGCTGCGCAGAACGAGCCGGTAGCCCGGGGTGAAGTCCTGAGCGGAGATCCGCTCCTTGATCCAGTGGTACGCGCGCTGTGACTTGCTCAGGTCCGCTGATGCCTCCGCCGGCGTGGCGGTCAGCTCTTCTCGCGCCATGCGCGATACCTCGCCTTCCATTCGGCGTTCATGGGAAAGAGTCCGTCGATCGGATGTCCCGCCGCGACCTGTTCGGCGATCCAGGAGTCCTGGGCCTCCTGGGCTACGGCGGCCTCGGCCACATCCTCGGCGAGGGCGGGCGGGATCACGACCACGCCGTCGCCGTCGCCGACGATGATGTCGCCCGGCTGGACGGTGGTGCCGCCGCAGGCGACGGTGAGGTCGGCGTCCCACGGCACGTGCTTCCGGCCGAGCACGGCCGGGTGGGCACCGGCGGAGTAGACCGGGATACCGACGGCGGCGACCGCGGCGTGGTCGCGGACGCCGCCGTCGGTGACGATGCCCGCCGCACCGCGCGCGTGGGCGCGGATCGCGAGGATGTCGCCGAGCGTGCCGGAGCCGGTCTCGCCCCGGGCCTCGATCACGATGACCTCGTCCGGGCCGACGGCGTCGAAGGCGCGCTTCTGGGCGTTGTGTCCGCCGCCGTGGGCGGCGAAGAGATCCTCGCGGTTCGGCACGAAGCGAAGTGTCCGGGCCAGTCCCACGAGCCTGGCGCCGGGGTGCATCGGGCGGACGCCGTCGATCGTGGCGTTGTCGATGCCCCGCCTGCGCAGCTGCTGCGACAGCCCGGCGACCGACGCCTCGGAGAGCTTGGCCCGCAACGCGGGAGTGAGTACCGTCCGGTCCTCGGCCGGAGGGAGCCCGGCGGCCTCGCGTGAGCCCCAGGCCTCGACCCGCTGCACGTCGTCGACCACAGGGAGGGATCCCAGGCCCTCGTCGAAGCCGTGGTCTCCCTGCGTGACGGTCGTGACGAGGCGGCCCGACGTCGGCCCGCCGGGTGCGGCCGGCGCGTCCACCTCGACCTCGACGACGTCGCCCGGGACGGCGACCGACGAGCCGGCCGGGGTGCCGGTGAGGATCACGTCGCCCGCCTCGAGGGTGAGGTGCTGGCAGAGGTCCGCGATGATCCGCGGGAACGGGAAGAGCAGCCCGGCCGTCGTGTCGTCCTGGACCACCTTCCCGTTGACCCACGTACGCACGCGCAAGGCAGCGGGATCGAGCCCGTCCGCCGCGACGAGCGAGGGCCCGAGCGGGGTGTAGCCGTCGCGGCCCTTGGCGCGGACGTTCGAGCCGCGGTCGTTCGCGCGCAGGTCGTAGAGGCCGAAGTCGTTGGCCGCGGTCACCCATCCCACATGCGCCCACGCGTCCTCGGGCCGCACGTTTCGCGCGACGGTGCCGATGACCAGGGCGATCTCGCCCTCGAAGGCGAGCAGTTCGGTGCCGGCCGGCCGTTCGACGACGTCGCCCGAGGCGGCGAGCGAGCTCGACGGCTTGAGGAAGTACGACGGGTGCTCCGGACGACGCCCGCGCTGATCGGCGCGCGAGGCGTAGCTCAGGTGCACCGCGACGATCTTGCCCGGCCGGCCGGGTAGTGCGGCGAATCGCGGATCGACGGCGTCCGTCTGACGTGGATCGGTGGTCATGAGCTCCCTCGCTCTTTGCAGCGTATTTCATATCGTATATCATCGGGGTTCCCGCGGCAACCGATCGTCGGATCGGCTGACCGAGACAACGTCGTCACCAGGAGTCACACATGAGCGACAGCACGCTCGAGGAACCCGGCACCACCGCACCGGCCGACCTGCGCACCGACCGGCGCCGGGTCGTGTTCGCGACCGTCGTCGGCACCACCGTCGAGTGGTACGACTTCTTCATCTACGCGCAGGCGGCCGGCCTCGTCTTCGCGAGCCTCTTCTTCGCCCCCGCCGGGCCCGCGGTCGCGACGCTCCTGTCGTTCCTGACCGTCGGCATCAGCTTCCTGTTCCGCCCGCTCGGCGCGCTGCTCGCCGGCCACTTCGGCGACAAGTACGGCCGCCGCGTGGTGCTGGTCCTGACGCTGGTCCTGATGGGGGTCGCCACGACCCTGGTCGGCCTCCTGCCCACCTACGCCGCGATCGGCGTCACGGCGCCGGTCCTCCTGATCCTGCTGCGCGTGCTGCAGGGCGTCTCGGCCGGCGGCGAATGGGGCGGCGCGGCGCTCATGGCTGTCGAGCACGCCCCGACCGACCGGCGCGGCCTGTTCGGGGCGTCGCCCCAGATCGGCGTCCCGATCGGCCTGCTGCTCGCCTCGGGCACGATGACGCTGATGGCGATCGTCGCGCCCGGCGACGCCTTCCTCGAGTGGGGCTGGCGTGTGCCGTTCCTGCTGTCCTTCGTCCTCATCCTCGTGGGCCACTACGTGCGCCGCCGCGTCGAGGAGAGCCCCGTCTTCCTCGAGGTCGCCGACCGCAAGGTACGCACCCGCACACCCGTCGTCGCCCTCTTCCGCCGGCACGCGCCGCTCGTGATCATCGCCGCGCTCGTGTTCGCGGGCAACAACGCCGTCGGCTACATGACCACCGGCGGCTACATCCAGAACTACGCGAGCGACCCCGCCGGCCCGCTCGCCCTCGAACGCAGCTCGGTGCTGCTCGCCGTCACGGGATCCGCTGTGTTCTGGCTCGCGTCCACGTGGACGGCCGGCTGGGTCAGCGACAGGCTCGGCCGGCGCCGGACCTACGTGCTCGGCTGGCTGCTCCAGCTCGCGGGCGTGTTCGCGCTGTTCCCGCTCGTCGACACCGGTCAGATCGAGCTGCTGTTCGCCGGCATCTCGATCCTCGCGATCGGCCTCGGCTTCACCTACGGCCAGCAGTCCGCGTACTACGCCGAGCTCTTCCCGGCCTCGATCCGGTTCTCCGGTGTCTCGATCTCCTACGCGCTCGGCGCCATCCTCGGCGGCGCCTTCGCCCCGACCATCGCCACCGCCCTGGTCCAGTCCACACACACCACCTGGTCGGTCGCCCTCTACCTGGCGGGCATGACCGTCATCGGGCTCGCCGCCACCCTGCTGCTGCGGGATCGCACCGGCATCCCGCTCGGTCCTGACCATGAGGCCGAGCAGGCGGTCAGCCCCGTCTACGGCCTCTCGAAGCGCTGAGGAGGAAGCCCGCACCATGCAGTTCCACCACCACGGCTACGTCTCGGGCGATCCGCGCGTGCACGATGCCGCCGGCACCGGCGTCGACCGCCCCGGCGACCTGCCCGACGAGACCGACGTCCTCATCGTCGGCTCCGGGCCGGCGGGCATGCTGCTCGCCGCGCAGATGTCCCAGTTCCCGCAGGTCACCACCCGCATCATCGAGCGCCGCGAGGGGCGGCTCGTCCTCGGGCAGGCCGACGGCATCCAGCCGCGCAGCGTCGAGACGTTCCAGGCGTTCGGGTTCGCGGAGCGGATCGTCGCCGAGGCCTACAACATCGCCTGCATGAACTTCTGGGGCCCCGACCCCCCGACAACCCGAGCCACATCGTCCGCACGGCACGCACCGCGGACTACGCCCTCCAGATCAGCGAGTTCCCCCACCTCATCGTCAACCAGGCGCGCGTCCTCGACTACTTCGCCGAGGCCGCGGCCCGCGGCCCCGGCCGCGTCGTCCCCGACTACGGCGTCGAGTTCACCGGCCTCACCGTGCACGCCGACGGCGAGTACCCCGTCGAGGTGCGCGTGCGGTACACCACCGGCGAGCGCGCCGGCCAGGAACGCACCGTGCGCGCCAGGTACGTCGCGGGCTGCGACGGGGCGCGCAGCGGCGTGCGCGAGGCGATCGGCCGGCGACACGTCGGCCGCTTCGCCGCGCACGCCTGGGGCGTGATGGACGTGCTCGTGCACACCGACTTCCCCGACTGGCGCACCAAGTGCGCCATCAATTCCGCGGCCGGCAACATCCTGCACATCCCGCGCGAGGGCGGTTACCTCAGCCGTATGTACGTCGACCTCGGCGAGGTGCCCGACGGCGACGACCACGCCGTTCGCGACACGCCCCTCGACGAGGTCATCCGCCGGGCCAACCAGATCCTGCACCCCTACTCGATCGACGTGCGTCAGGTCGCGTGGCACAGCATCTACGAGGTGGGCCACCGGGTCACCGACAAGTTCGACGACGCGCCCGGCGACGACGCCGCCCCCGGCGGATCCGGCCGCCCGCCGCGCGTCTTCCTTGCCGGCGACGCCTGCCACACCCACAGCGCCAAGGCCGGCCAGGGCATGAACGTGTCCCTGCAGGACGGCTTCAACCTCGGCTGGAAGCTCGGCCACGTCCTCACCGGCCTGAGCCCCGCTTCGCTGCTCGCGACCTACTCGGCCGAGCGCCGTCCCGTGGCGCAGCAGCTCATCGACTTCGACCGCGAGTGGTCCTCCCTCATGGCCCGCAAGCCCGAGGAGATCTCCGACCCACAGGAACTCGCCAACTACTACCTCGGCACGGCCGAGTTCCCCTCCGGGTTCATGACGCGATACGGGCCCTCGGCGATCGTCGCCGAGGCGCCGGACGCGGCGCTCGCGGAGGGCTTCCCGGTCGGCATGCGCTTCAAGTCGGCCGAGGTGGTGCGCGTCTGCGACGGAAACGTGGTGCATCTCGGCCACCATGCGCGGGCCGACGGGCGCTGGCGGATCTACGCGTTCGCCGACGCCGCGGCGCCGGGGGAGCGCTCGGCGCTGGCCTCGTGGGCGGACTGGCTCGCGTCGCCGGCCTCGCCGGTCGCGCGCTTCACGCCACGGGGTGCCGACGCCGACGCGGTGTTCGACGTGAAGGTCGTCTACCAGCAGGCCTACGAGGACGTCGACCTCGCCCGCGTGCCCGGCGTCTTCCGGCCCGAGACCGGGCCGCTCGGGCTCACCGACTGGGAGAAGGTGTACGCGGCCGGCCCGTCCGCCTGGTGCGGCACCGACATCTTCGCCGAGCGCGGCATCGACCGGTCCGGCGCGGTCGTCGTCGTCCGCCCCGATCAGTACGTGGCGGCCGTGCTGCCGCTGTCGGCGACCGGCGAGCTGGCCGGCTTCTTCGCCGGGAACATGCAGGAACCGAGAATGGAGAACTCATGATTTCGCAGGGCGAGCACGACCTGTTGGCCGACGTCCCGGACGGGCTCCACATCGGCGGCCGGTGGCGCCCGGCGGCGGCCGGTGCGTCGCTCGCCGTCCACGACCCCGCCACGGGCGAGGTGCTCAAGGAGGTCGCCGACGCGTCCGTGGACGACGGCCTCGCGGCGCTCGACGCGGCCGACGCCGCGTTCCCAGGATGGGCCGCGACGCCCGCGCGCGACCGCGCCGAGATCCTGCGCCGGGCGTTCGACCTGCTCACACAGCGCAAGGAGCAGTTCGCGCTCCTGATGACCCTGGAGATGGGCAAGCCGCTGACCGAGGCGCGCGGCGAGGTGGCCTACGGCGGCGAGTTCCTGCGTTGGTTCGGCGAGGAGGCCGCACGCGTGCAGGGCCGGTACGGCGCGAACCCGGAGGGCACCGGCCGGATGATCGTGACCCAGCATCCCGTGGGCCCGTGCTACCTCATCACCCCGTGGAACTTCCCGCTCGCCATGGCCACCCGGAAGATCGCGCCCGCCCTCGCCGCGGGCTGCACGGTGGTGATCAAGCCGGCCGCACTCACGCCGCTGACCACGCTGTACCTCGCCCAGCTGCTCGCCGACGCCGGCGTGCCCGACGGCGTGGTGAACGTGGTCACCACGCGCGCGTCCGGGCCGGTGTCGGAGGCGATCCTCCGCGACCCGCGCCTGCGCAAGCTCTCCTTCACGGGGTCGACGCCGGTCGGTCAACAGTTGCTCGCCCAGGCGGCGGGCGGCGTGCTGCGCACCTCGATGGAGCTCGGCGGGAACGCGCCCTTCGTGGTGTTCGACGACGCCGACCTGGACAAGGCGGTCGACGGCGCGGTCGCGGCGAAGTTCCGCAACATCGGCCAGGCATGCACCGCGGCCAACCGCTTCATCGTGCAGCGCTCGCTGGCGGACGAGTTCACCCGGCGCGTCACGCGGCGCGTCGAGTCGTTCCGCGTGGGCCGGGGGACCGAGGACGGCGTCGTGATCGGCCCGCTCATCGACGACCGCGCGGTCGCCAAGGCGGACGAGCTCGTGCAGGACGCCGTCCGCCGCGGCGCCACGCTGCACACGGGCGGCGCCGCGATCGACGGGCCGGGGTCCTTCTACCGGGCCACCATCCTCAGCGGCGTCCGGGCAGGGAGCGAGATCCTCCGGGAGGAGATCTTCGGACCGGTGCTCGCCGTCGTCCCGTTCGACGACGAGGACGAGGCGGTGCGGCTCGCGAACGACACGGAGTACGGGCTGGTCTCGTACGTCTACACCGAGAACCTCGCTCGCGGCCAGCGGATGATCGAGCGACTGGCCACGGGGATGATGGGGCTCAACATCGGCGTCGTCTCGAACGCGGCGGCGCCGTTCGGCGGCTGGAAGATGTCGGGCCTGGGCCGTGAGGGCGGTGCCGAGGGAATCCACGAGTATCTGCAGACCAAGTACACGCTGACGCCCGATCCGTTCGCCTGAGCGCCCGCTCGCGCGGACGACGGCGGTCGTGGCAGGCGGTGTCCGGCGACGGCCGGAGACCGGGTGACTCAGTGACTCATGGACTCAGTGCTCATGGGCGATGCCGAGCTCGTGCATGCGTTCGTGCTCCTCGCGGGCCCGCTGCCGTTCGGCGATGCGGGCCTGCACCTCGGCGCGGCGCAGGGGAGGGACGGACTTGGGCGGCTGCCGCCGCGCGGGCAGATCGTCGAGCAACCGCTCGACGATCGCGGCGATCTCGTCCGTGGCCCGCTCGACGGGCTCCCGGGTCGCGTCGCTGACCTTGGTCACTCCGGTCACCTTGCGAACGAACTGCAGCGCCGCGGCGCTGATCTCCTCATCGGTAGCAGGAGGCTCGAGCCCTCGCAGGGTCGTGATGTTGCGGCACATGTCCCCGACGGTACGCCCCGCCCGCCAAGGGCGACAGGCCCGGCCCGGGACACCCAGGCCCCTCCGCCACCGCTACCAGGACAGGAGCCCCGAGAGGACACGAACTCCGGAGACTCAGCCACGGGGGGCAAGGGGCGAAGCCCCAAAGGGGGTCCGGGGGCGTGCCCCCCGGGGTGGGGTGTGGGGGCTTCGCCCCCACAAAAAATGACGAGACGGAGTGGGTTCGGCCCCGCCGAACACACTCCGCCCATCCGTCTCGTGCGCGATACTGGGATCGAACCAGTGACCTCTTCCGTGTCAGGGAAGCGCGCTACCGCTGCGCCAATCGCGCGAGGTGGGTACGGGATTCGAACCCGTGTGTACGGCTTTGCAGGCCGCTGCCTCGCCTCTCGGCCAACCCACCGCGAGGGTTCTCACCCACGTCCGAGCGGACGACGAGATTCGAACTCGCGACCCTCACCATGGCAAGGTGATGCTCTACCAACTGAGCTACGTCCGCACGATTCCGGCTCGCTCACGCGAACCGGCGCTCCAGAAGATTACGGGACGCACCGGCCAAAGGTCCAATCGAACGGGCGGTTCGCGGACGGGCGTGCGTCACACGGGTCGTGCGGCCGGGATTCCGCGGCCGCACGCTCCGTGGTGGTGCGTCGTGCGAGGTCGAACGGGACGCCGTCGGTCGGATATCGACGCCGTAGGCGGTCGGTGCCGGTCGGTGGCACCGACCGGCAGCCGGCGGCCTGCTGCCCACCAGGCCACCGCGAGGTAGGCGCAGACGACTGCCAGGCCCGCCCACGCGGGCAGCCCCGGCCCCAGGGCAGATCCGTGCCCGCTGCACCACTGCGGGGGTTCCGGGGGCGTGCCCCCCGGGGCGGGGTGTGGGGGGCTCCGCCCCCACAAGAAACAACGAGACGGAGTGTGCCCAACCTTGTTGGGCGCACTCCGCCTGTCCGTCGAGTGGGCGATACAGGACTCGAACCTGTGACCTCTTCGGTGTGAACGAAGCGCGCTAACCATCTGCGCCAATCGCCCCTGGTGGGGTGGTGGTGAGCGATACTGGGATCGAACCAGTGACCTCTTCCGTGTCAGGGAAGCGCGCTACCGCTGCGCCAATCGCTCGAGTTCGTGCGAGGTGGGTACGGGATTCGAACCCGTGTATACGGCTTTGCAGGCCGCTGCCTCGCCTCTCGGCCAACCCACCGTGAGGATGCTCCTGCGAGACGAGCACGGGAGCGGGCCTCCGAGCGGACGACGAGACTCGAACTCGCGACCCTCACCATGGCAAGGTGATGCTCTACCAACTGAGCTACGTCCGCACAGCCGGACCTGGCGGGTTTCCCCCGTGTGCTCCGGCGTGGTCTGAACATTAATCGAACTTCGGTGTGGCCGTCCAATCGATTGAGCGGCGTTAGCGTGGACGACGTGTCACCGACCCTGCGCCGACCGGCGAGAACCCGCACCACCACTACGGTCGCGCCCACCAGCGACGTGACCGGGAACACCGGCTGGGCCGCCTTCGGCGGGCGCGTCGCCACGCGCGTCGCCCGCGGCATCGACCTCCGGGCCGAGCCCGAAGCCCTGGCCGAGGGCACGTGGTTCGTGGTCGCGGACTTCGAGGGCAGGGCCCGTGCGTGGCAGTTCCGGGAGGTGACCGCGGCGGACCCGGCCGCGGCGCCCTCCCCGGCGTCGTCGGACACGATCGGCGCCGTGGGACCGGAACCGGCCCCGGACGCCTGGACAGGGCCGGACCCCACGACCTGGACCAGTTCGATGGACCGCGTCGGCTACGAGGCGGCCGTACGCAGGATCCGCGAGCACGTGCGCGAGGGGGACGTCTACCAGGCGAACCTCTGCCGCGTGCTGTCCGCGCCCCTGTCCGTGGCGCCGGACGGTGCGGAGCCCGATGCCCGCGGCCTCGCCGCCCGTCTTGCGGTCGGCAATCCCGCTCCGCACGCGGCGGCGATCCATGTCCCGTCCGGCACACCCGGTTCCGCCGGCGAGCCGGTTGACCCGGTCTGGGTCGTCAGCGCGTCGCCCGAGCTGTACCTGTCACTCGGACCGGGCGACGCCGAGGACATCGGGGGGCGTGGCCCCGGCGGCCCGGGAGGCACCGCGTCCGCGGCGGCGCCGGTGATCACGTCCGGCCCTATCAAGGGCACCGCCCGCACCCCGGCCGGTCTCACGGACAAGGACCGGGCGGAGAACATCATGATCACCGACCTGGTCCGCAACGATCTGCAGCATGTCTGCCGCCCCGGGACCGTCGAGGTCACGGACCTGCTCGCCGTCGAGCACCATCCGGGCCTGGTGCACCTCGTCTCCCGCGTGCGGGGCGTCCTGGCCGACGATGTCATGCACGCCCCGGATCTGTGGCGTCGTCTGTTCGACGGCACGTTCCCGCCGGGGTCCGTCTCGGGCGCGCCGAAGTCCTCGGCACTGCGGATCATCGAGCAGCTCGAGACCGTCCCCCGCGGGCCGTACTGCGGTGCGATCGGCTGGATCGACGGCGACGCGGGCACGGCGTCGCTCGCGGTCGGCATCCGGACCTTCTGGTGGGAGCGGGGACCCGGCGACGCCCCGGCCGGGATCCTGCGCTTCGGTACCGGCGCCGGGATCACCTGGGGCAGCGACCCGGCAGCCGAGTGGCAGGAGACGGAACTCAAGGCAGAGCGGTTGGTCGGGCTCGCGTCGGGTGGACTGTCGGTGTCCTCGCGTACGGTGTGACGGAAGCCTCACCGCAGAGGAGGAGAACCATGGGCACCAGACTGTGGGTCACCCTGAAGTACCGCGATGCCGAGCAGGGTCTCGCCTGGCTCAAGGCGGTGGGTTTCACGGAGCGCGCTGTCTACCGTGACGACGCCGATCCCGCCGTGGTCCACCATGCCGAGTTGGACTGGCCGGCCGGCGGGGGTGTCATGCTCGGGACGCATCGCGAGTCCCGCGCCGAATGGCCTGACGAGCCCGGCACGGGCTCCGCGTACGCCGTGACGGATGACGTCGACGACACCTTTCGCGCGGCGGTCGACGCCGGCGGGACCGCGCTGACCGAACCCGCCGAACGCGACTACGGCGGCCGGGAGTGCGCGGTCCGCGACCCCGAGGGCAACCTGTGGAGCTTCGGGTCGTACCGGCCGGAGTGACGGGGGCGGGCACGACGCCGGGCCGGACGCCGTCGCCCGGCGTGAGGCAGACTGACCCCATGACGCAGACGGTGATCTGGACGGGCGGGCGCCTCGTGACGCCCGACGAGGGCGTGATCAGTGCCGTCGACCACGGCATCACGGTGGGCGACGGCGTGTTCGAGACGTGTGCGGTGTTCGACGGCCAGGCGTTCGCCCTCACGCGGCACCTGAAGCGCCTCGCACGGTCCGCCGCGGGACTCGGTCTCGCCGAGCCCGACGAGCAGCAGGTGCGCGACGGCGTGGCCGCGGTCCTCGCCGCAGGACCCGGGGCCGGGCGCCTGCGGATCACCGTGACCGACGGCGTCGGTCCGCTCGCGTCCGGCCGGACCGGCGGGCCGCAGACCGTCGTCGTCGCCGCCGGCCCCGCGACCATCCGGACCGAGGGACGCGTCGTGCGCTCTCCGTGGACCCGCAACGAGCGATCGGCCGTGGCAGGGCTGAAGACGACGTCGTACGCCGAGAACGTCGTGGCCCTGGCCGACGCCGTCGCCAAGGGCGGCGACGAGGCCGTGCTCGCGAACACGCGCGGCGACCTGTGCGAGGGAACCGGGTCCAACGTGTTCGTGGAGCGCGACGGCGAACTGGTGACCCCGCCGCTGTCGGTGGGCTGCCTCGCGGGGATCACGCGCGAGCTGCTGCTGGAGTGGGGCGGCGAGGCCGGCCTGCCGGTGCGCGAGGCGCGCGAGGGAGAACTGGCTTTCGACGTGCTCGACGACGTCACCGCCGGGCGTTCGCACCTGCTCCTGACCGGGTCCGTGCGGAACGTCCAGCCCACGACCTGGCTCGACGGCGTCGACCTGCTGGCCGGAGAGCTGTCCGTGGCCGCGCGCGACGTCTTCGAGAAGATGCGGCGCGAGCGGATCGACCCCTGAACAGATGATCGTCGCGGACGGTCCGGTGAATGCTAGGATCGCTCCGCACGACCAGGGCGATTGGCGCAGATGGTTAGCGCGCTTCGTTCACACCGAAGAGGTCACAGGTTCGAGTCCTGTATCGCCCACTCGACGGTGGACGGCCCGTGTCTACGACGTAGGCCGGGCCGTCTCGTTGTTTCTTGTGGGGGCGGAGCCCCCACGCCCCGCCCCGGGGGCACGCCCCCGGAGCCCCCGCAGTGGTGCAGCGGGCAGGTATGCGCCGTGCGGGGCGGAGCGTCCGGCCGGGATGTCAGGTGAGTGGCTTCTCGAAGAAGTGGGTCGCGTCCGGGTTGTCGTTGTACCGGGCGATGCGGTGGTAGCCGGCGTGGTCGTACATGGCGATCGCGGACTTCAGGTTCTCGTTCGTGTCGAGGCGGACGGCCGTGTGGCCGGTGTCGGCCGCGGTCCTCTCCAGGTGCCGTAGCAGCCGTGATGCCAGCCCGGCGCCGCGCCAGCCGGGGTGTACCCACATACGCTTGATCTCGGCCACGCCGTCCCCGAGGTCGCGCAGGCCGCCGCACGCGACCGGGGCGCCGTCGTCGACCGCCAGCACGAACCTGCCCGACGGCGGGCGGAACTCGGCCGCGTCCTCCTCCGAGGGCTCGCCCGGGTCGAACGGGAAGAAGGTCGCCAGTTCGGCCACGTACTGCTCGACGGCGGCCCTCGCGCCGTCCGACAGCGGATCCACCGTCTCGAAGGTCACCAGGGCCGAGCGCACGAGCAGGTCGGCCTCGGCGAGGGCGCGCGCGAGCCGGTCCCGCTGTCGCTCGGTCAGCGGATCCAGCAGAGCCCGGGCGCGCTCGGCGGAACGGGCCTCGAGCTCGTCCCAGCGCGCCCGGCCGAGAGGAGTGAGTTCGACGAGACGTCGTCGCCGGTCGGCCGGGTCGGACGTGAGGGAGACGAGGCCGTCCTCGGTGAGGCGCCTCAGCTGCCTGCTCACGTAGCCGGAGTCGAGACCGGTGCGGTCCCGCAGGTCCGCGACCGTCCCCGCATGGGTGCCGATCTCGAACAGGAGCCGCATCGTGCCGAGCGGTGCCCCCATGCCGAGGAAGGAGTCCTCCAGGACTCCGATGCGCTGGGTGTAGCTGCGGTTGAAGCGGCGCACGACGGCGGTCTGCGAGTCGATCGACATATAGCTGACCTTAGTCAGAGAATCGATCGCGGTCGAGACGGGTGCGAGACGGTGGTGCCGCGGAGGGACTCCCGGATCGAGCCCGCGCCGGAGCCGGCACGTTCCGGCGGCCGCGACCTGACCCTCAGTCGTGGTCTGACCGGTCGTCGCGGCCTGACTGTCAGGATCGTCGTGGCCTGGCCGGCGTCGGAGGCGGAACGGTCGCCACCGCGGCGTGCACGGCGGCGACCGTCCCTGGTGACGAGCCGGTCGGCGTCAGCCCTCCAGCAGCGCCTGGCCGAGGTACTCACCCGGACCGGCGCCCGGCGGCACGGCGAAGATTGCCGAGCCGACCGGCGTCGTCCACTCGTTGAGCAGGTCCAGCTCGTCCAGCCGGCGCTGGACCGGGACGAACTGCCGGTCGACGTCCGCCTGGTAGCTGACGAACAGCAGGCCGGTGTCGCCCGGCCCGTCGTCGTAGCCGTACGGGCGGCGCAGGAACCGCTCCGCCGGGTCATCGGTGCGCGACCGGCGGATGTGGGCGGCGAAGTCGATGACGCCGAAGCCGTTCGGCCCCGTGGCCTCCAGGTCAGGCTCGTCGTGCTCGCGATTGCCGGTCAGGGGAGCGCCGTCGGCCAGCCTCCGGCCGATGACGTTCTCACGCCCGGCCCGGTCCACCTCGTCCCAGCCGTCCAGGTCCATGGCGATGCGCCGCACGACGACGGACGTCCCTCCGGCCAGCCAGCCGGCGGTGTCGTCGGCGTGCCAGACCAGGTGCGGTTCGGTCGCGGGGTCGATGTTCCCCGTGCCGTCCACCTGGCCCATGGGGTTGCGCCAGGTGGTGCCCGGCGCGGTGGTGCCCGGGCTGTTCCGGAAGCCACGCTGGAGCCAGCGCCCGACGGCGAACGTCCGCGCCTGCTTCACCAGCACGCGCACGGCGTGGGAGACCGCGACCGGGTCGTCCGCGCAGACCTGCAGCAGCAGATCACCGCCGGACCAGGCGTCCTCGAGCCTGTCCATGCCGAACGAGGGGAGAGGACGCAGCCACGGCGGCGTGCGACCCGCCAGGTCCGCGGCGGCGAACACCCCGGGCCCGTAGCCCACGGTCACGGTGAGCCGCGCCGGGACCGCCGCGAGCTCGGGTTCGGTGTCCGTCAGCCCCGGGCGCCCGGCCATGAGTCGTTCCGCGTCATCCGTCCAGATCCGCATGAGGCGTATGAGGGCCTCGCGGTCCGTCCCCCGGACCAGGTCGAGCGCGACGAGTGTCGCGAATCCCTGCGGCGTGGTGCCGACACCGGGCTGACGCGGCCCGCGGAACGGGACGGTCGCCCGCCCCGCGTGGTCCGGCGCCGTTCCGGCGGCGTCCCGCGGGGTGTCCGCCGCGCTCCGGGCGGCGGTACCGCCCAGCGTGACCGCCGCTCCGCCGAGAGCACCGCCCAGGAAGGTCGCGCCGCCCCGCAGGAATCCTCGGCGCGACGGCGCGGGCGGTCCCGCGGGCTCGTCCTCCGCCGTCCCGCCGGAGCGGGCCGCTCCGCCGGTCACTTGTCCTCCTCGTGCCCGGAGTGCTCGTCGTCGGAGTGTGCGGCGTGGTCCGTCGACTCCCCGTGCTCGGACTCCGCGTGCTCGGCACCCTCCGGCTCGTAGCTCTCGTTCGCCCCGTCGAAGGACCGCACGGGCGCGTTGATCTCCAGCTCCGACCCGTCTTCCGCGGCCACGACGACGGTGACCTCCTCACCCGGCTCCAGCGGGTCGGTGACGCCGAGCAGCATCAGGTGCGGCCCGCCCGGCTCCAGGTCGAACGGTTCCCCGGCGGGGATCACGAGACCGCCGTCGGCCTCCTGCATGACGGGCGTCCCACCGTCGTCGACGAACACGTGCAGCTCCGTCGACTCCGCGGCCTCCGACTCGGCCGACACGAGCCGCACGTCGTGGCCCGAGGCGTTCGTGAGCGTGCCGAAGACGGCGGTCATGCCTTCGTCCACCGCCTTGGCCCAGGGGTCCTCGACGGTCAGCGCCGCCGCCTCGGTGTCCGCCGCTGCCGTGTCCTCCGGGGCGGCCTGCGACCCGGAGGTGCACGCCGCGGGGAGCAGCGCCAGCCCGGCGACGGCCGCCGCTGCCAGGACGCGGGGACGGGGGCGGGAGATGATGGTGCGGTTCATGGTTTCCTCTGCTTTCTGCGCAGCACGCCGAGACGCCCGGCGCCGGCGGTGTACGCGGCAGCGGGCCGTGGCGTGCGGGAATGTGTGTGGGAGGTCCAGGTGCTGGCGCGCGGCGAGGGCCGCGCGAGCGGTGGCGTGGCACTCACCCGAGGCGCGCGCCATCGCACGTCCGCGCGACGGCGCGGCGTGGGGACCGGCTCAGGCGAGGACCGCGAGCGCCGCCGGCGGGCCGCGGCGGGGAGTGCTCCTGGCCACGAGCACGGACGACGGTGTCGGCGTGAGGGCCGGACGCGGATGGAACGCCGGCCGGACGGGCGCGGGAACACGGGGCGCGGTCAGCGCGGGCAGCACGTGCCCGAACACCTGCAGGGCGACCCGTGCGGTGCCCTCGCCCGCCGCCATGAGGGCGGCGGTGGCCAGGATCGCCGCGACGTGCAGCGCCGTCATCCGCGGGCTGGACAGGTGACTGTGCGCCGCGTCGGCCGCGATCTGCGCGGTGGCGGGCGTGGTGGCCGTGCCGGCGTGGTGGCCGGCGTGCCCGAGCGACTGGACGGTGCCGGGGGTGGCCGCGGCGCTCGCGAGAGTGGACCAGCTCAGGGTCTGGTGCAGGAGGAACTGCAGGGCGCCGAGGAACGGCGCGAGCACCCACACGCGCGGCCGGACTCCGGCGACGACGCAGCTGGCCGACACCGTCAGGATGCCGAGCACGACCATCGGGCCGGTTCCGGGGAGCTCGCCGCCGCCGAGGCTGTGGGCGAGCGTCGCGAGACTCAGCGAGGTGGACGCGAGCAGGATCGTGCGCACCACGCGCATCACCTGTCCGAGCTCACCCATGGCAGAAGACTCTACGCGGAAGGGCGGACCGCCGGACCACCGTCGTCCACAGGCTCGGGCCGTGGGGTGTGCTATGGGTTCGCCGGGTGTCCGGCGGCGATGTCCGTGACCCGGTCTACGCTCGGCGTCGTGACCTACACCCCCTTGCACCTGGACTGGCCCGGTCTGCTCAATGCGCGTGACCTGGGCGGGATGCCGCTCGCGGGCGGTGCCGTCGTGGCCGAGCGCGCCCTGATCCGCTCGGAGTCGCTGAGCTGGCTCGAGCCGGGCGGCGTTCGCGCGGTGCGCGCCTACGGGATGTCGCGGGTGATCGATCTGCGGCGCCCGGCGGAGACGGTGGAGTACCCGCATCCGTTGAGTGGTGCGTCGGGCGGTGGCGGCTCCGACGCCGGGCTGGCGGGCGGCGACCCGGAGTACCTGAACCTGCCCGTCCAGGAGCCGGAAGACCCGGAGGAGGGGCCGTGGGCCCATCTGTACGCCGGCATGCTGAAGCGCCGGCCTGGGCTGTTCGCCCGGGCGGTGGGCGCGGTGGCGGACGCGCCCGAGGGGCCGGTGCTGGTGCACTGTGCGGCCGGCAAGGACCGCACGGGGCTGGTGGTCGCGTTCGTGCTGTCCCTGGCGGGTGCGGAC
The DNA here is from genome assembly GCF_014892515.1 of Myceligenerans pegani. Lineage (GTDB taxonomy): Bacteria > Actinomycetota > Actinomycetes > Actinomycetales > Cellulomonadaceae > Myceligenerans > Myceligenerans pegani. The sequence goes on along the minus strand of NZ_JADBGR010000088.1, from coordinate 111,550 downwards.
GACGACCTGATCGCCGACGACTACGAACTGACGAATTCGCGGCTCGCCCCGCGCTGGGAACGGCACGTCGTGGAGCTGGAGCGTGCGCGTGCCGCCCACGAGGCGCGGAGGTCGGCGGGGCGGGTTCCGGGCGAGGAGGTGGACGACGGCGTGCTGCCGGGCTGGTTGCACCCGACGCGGCGCACGGCTGCCACGCGGGACGTCATGCTCGAGACCCTGGCGAGCCTGCGGGCGGAGCACGGTTCGGTCGCGGACTACCTCGCGCGTGGCGGGTTGAGCCACGGCCAGCGGGACGCGCTGGTGAAGCGGATTCGCGTCGAGGCGTGACCTCCGCGTGGCCCGGTCGGCGGTGTCGGGCGGGAGTCCGGGGCCATCGGGACGAGAGTCCGGGGCGGGGCCTCGTGCGGTGGCGGGCCTTGTCCTACGGGGCTACCTTCGGGACCGGCGGCGGACGATCCGCCGCCCACAGGGGGCGTGGATACCCGCCTGTGCCATGGGCACAAGGAGGCAGACATGGGACTCTTCGACAAGGCCAGGGAGATGGCGACGGATCCCGAGAACGTCGAGAAGGCGAAGGAGCTGCTCACCGACGAGAACGTGGACGCGGCCGCCGACAAGCTCAAGGAGGTCGCGCCGGACCAGGCGGACGGTGCGATCGACGGTCTCGCAGACAAGGCCAAGGAGTTCGGCGGGAACTGACCCGGCGAGGTCGCGCGGGGAGGCACCGCGCGGCCGCCCGCGAAGCCGCATCCCGGAGCGATTCCGTCGCTCAGGGATGCGGTTTTCGTCCGTCTTGGGTAACTTCACGGCGGCGGCGGAGGTGCCGTCGCCGGCAGGGGATCACGGACGACGTGCCTGCGAGCAGCAGGAGGAACTGGATATGGGACTTTTCGAGGCGGCCAAGAACTTCGTCACCGACCCGGAGAACATCGCCAGGGCGAAGCAGCTGCTGACCGACGAGAACGTCGACGCCGCTGCCGCCAAGCTCAGGGAACTCGCCCCCGAGCAGGCCAGGGGCGCGGTCGACGGCCTCGCGGAGAAGGCCAAGGAGTGGGGCGGCCCCGAGGACGAGAAGCCGGCGGTGGAGGGCAGTGAGCGGCCGGCCGCGACGCCGGAGGAGGCCGCGCCGCCGGAGGGCGACGAGCAGCCGGAAGAGGAGGAGAACCCGAAGGGCGACGAGAAGCCGGCCGTGGCGTCGGAGGGTGAGGGTCCGCGCCCCGCATGAGGCACGGAGCCGAGGCCGGTATCGAGTTCGCCCTGGGCACTCGGATCGGTACGATCGAGGGGCGTCGTCCATCTGGGACGACGCCCCTCGCGCGCGCGAGGGTCGTCAGCTTGCTGAAGGAGACCGTCCGTGTCCGACGTCGCATCGCCGCCCACCCGCCAGGACCTCACCCCCGGTGACGTCACCGAGACGGAGGCGACGACGACGACCACGGTGCCCACCACCGGTGCCGATCTGTACGGCGACCGCAAGGACGTCGTCGTCGTACGGGTCGACGGCACGTTGTGGGACCTGGATCGCGAGATTCCCGGCGGCGCGGTCGTGGAGCCCGTGACGATCGACGAGCCGGACGGGCTCGACGTCCTGCGGCACTCCGCGGCGCACGTGCTCGCCCAGGCCGTGCAGCAGATCAACCCCGAGGCGAAGCTCGGCATCGGGCCGCCCGTCAAGGACGGCTTCTACTACGACTTCGACGTCGCCGAGCCGTTCACGCCGGACGATCTCAAGGCCCTGGACAAGGCGATGGCCCGCATCATCAAGGAGGGGCAGACCTTCCGCCGGCGCGTCGTGACCGAGGAGGAGGCCCGCGCGGAGCTCGCCGGTGAGCCGTACAAGCTCGAGCTCATCGGGATCAAGGGGTCGGGCGACGACGCCGAGGAGGCGGCCGACGGCGCGAGCGTCGAGGTGGGCGCCGGTGAGCTGACCATCTACGAGAACGTGCGCGGAGCCGGGCGCGAGAGCGAGACCGTGGTGTGGAAGGACCTGTGCCGCGGCCCGCACCTGCCGAACACGAAGATCCTCGGCCAGGGCGTGAAGCTGATGCGCTCCGCCGCCGCCTACTGGCGCGGCAGCGAGAAGAACCCGATGCTGCAGCGCGTCTACGGCACCGCCTGGCCCAGCAAGGACGAGCTCAAGGCGTACCAGGAGCGCCTCGCGGAGGCCGAGCGCCGGGACCACCGCCGGCTGGGCACCGAGATGGACCTGTTCAGCTTCCCGGACGAGATCGGTTCCGGCCTGCCCGTGTTCCACCCCAAGGGTGGTGTCATCAAGCGGGTCATGGAGGACTACGTCCGCCAGCGGCACATCGAGGAGGGCTTCGACTACGTCGGCACCCCGCACATCAGCAAGGAGGGCCTGTTCCACACCTCGGGCCATCTGCCCTACTACGCCGACACGATGTTCCCGCCCATGGACCTCGAGGGGTCGGAGTACCGCCTCAAGGCGATGAACTGCCCGATGCACAACCTGATCTTCCGGTCCCGCGGCCGCTCCTACCGTGAACTGCCGCTGCGCCTGTTCGAGTTCGGGTCGGTCTACCGGTACGAGAAGTCCGGCGTCGTGCAGGGCCTCACCCGGGTGCGCGGCCTGACCCAGGACGACTCGCACTCGTACGTGACGCCCGACCAGGCGCCCGCCGAGGTGAAGCACCTGCTGAACTTCATGCTCAGCCTGCTCAAGGACTTCGGCCTGAACGACTTCTACCTGGAGATCTCCACGCGCGACCACGCCAAGCCGGGCAAGTTCGTCGGCTCGGACGAGGACTGGGCCGCGGCGACCAAGGTGCTCCAGGACGTCGCCACGGAGACCGGCCTCGAACTGGTTCCGGACCCCGGCGGCGCCGCGTTCTACGGCCCGAAGATCTCCGTCCAGGCGAAGGACGCGATCGGACGCACCTGGCAGCTCGGCACCGTGCAGTACGACTTCAACCAGCCCGAGGGCTTCGGCCTGGAGTACACCGCGCCGGACGGCACCAAGCAGCGCCCGGTCATGATCCACTCGGCGAAGTTCGGCTCCATCGAGCGGTTCATGGGCGTGCTCATCGAGCACTACGCCGGCCAGTTCCCCGTCTGGCTCGCGCCCGTGCAGGTTCTCGCGGTCCCGGTGGCCGAGGCGTTCGACGACTACCTGAAGGACGTCGTCGCGCAGCTCAAGGCCCAGGGCATCCGCGCCGAGATCGATCTGTCCGACGACCGCTTCGCCAAGAAGATCCGCAACGCCTCCAAGCAGAAGGTGCCGTTCACGCTCATCGCGGGCGGCGAGGACGCCGAGGCCGGGGCGGTCTCCTTCCGGTTCCGGGACGGCACCCAGGAGAACGGGGTGCTCGTCGCCGAGGCGGTCGAGAAGATCGTCGCGGCGGTCCGGGACCGGGCCCAGGTCTGACCCGGCCCGAGGCATGGACGTGAACGGTACGACGCCGGGTCCGGGGGCACCGACCGGATCGGCCCCCGGCCCGTCGTCGGCGGATCAGGACCAGCCGGAGAGCGCCGACGACGCGAGCGCCTTCGGCCCGGCCCAGGACCACTACCAGCGCCTCTGGAACCCGCACCGCATGGTGTACGTCGGCGGGCAGGGCAAGCCCGCCGACGGTTCGGAACTCCGGTGCCCGTTCTGCCGCATCCCGCAGGGCGACGACGAGCAGGGCCTCGTCGTCGCCCGCGGCGAACGCTGCTACGTGGTGCTCAACCTGTATCCGTACAACTCGGGGCACATGATGGTGCTGCCCTACCGGCACGTCTCGGACTACACCGACCTCGACGACGCCGAGACCGCGGAGCTGGCCGCCATGACACAGACGGCGATGCGTACCACGCGCGCCGCGTACGCCCCCGCCGGGTTCAACCTCGGCATCAACCAGGGCGAGGTGGCCGGCGCGGGCATCGCGGCCCACCTGCACCAGCACGTGGTGCCACGCTGGCCCGGCGACTCCAACTTCCTGCCCGTGGTCGCGCAGACCAAGTCGCTGCCCGAACTGCTCGCCGACACCCGGCGCCGACTCGCCGAGGCATGGCCCGGACCGGATCCGAGGACCGCCCACCGGCATACTTGACCGGCAAAGGGGCATCGCAGCGATCGGAGGCGGAGATGTTCGGTCGGCTTCGCAGCCTGATGACCACCGTGCTGACCCCGGTGGCCCGCTGGCTGCTGCGCCTCGGCGTCACGCCCGACGCGGTGACCGTCGCGGGCGCCATCGCCGTCACGGCGCTCGCACTCACGCTCCTGCCACTGGGACACCTGCTGCTCGGCGGGCTCCTGATCGGCTTCTTCGCGCTCCTGGACTCGCTGGACGGCGTGCTCGCACGGCTCTCGGGCCACACCAGCCGGTGGGGAGCGTTCCTGGACTCCACGCTGGACAGGGTGTCCGACGGCGCCGTGTTCGCGGGCATCACCCTCTACTTCGTGCTCCACCCGGACGTTCCCCACGCGACCTGGGGCGCGGTCGCGGCGCTCGCGTGCCTGGCGCTCGGCGGCATCGTCCCCTATGCCCGGGCCCGCGCCGAGGCCGTGGGCGCCACGGCGAAGAACGGCATCGCGGAGCGCACCGACCGCCTCGTGATCGGCCTCGCACCCGTCGCGTTCACCGACATCGGCCTTCCGATGGTGGCCGCCACCACCGCACTCACGGTGCTCGCGGTGGCGAGCGCCGTCACGGTCGGGCAGCGTGTGACCACCGTCCACCGACAGCTCGCGAAGGTCCCTCAGTGAAGAACGCCGCCGCGCAGCCCGCCGCGCCCGAGTCGCACCTCGCCACGCGTGCCTACGTGCTCGCCTGGAAGCTCGCCCCGATGGTCCCCGAGCCGCTGCTGCGGGCCCTCTTCTCGGTGATCGCCGACCTCACCTGGCTGCGCCGGACCACGGGCGTGCGGCGCCTCGAGGCCAACTACGCGCGCGTGCGGCCGGACCTGGACGAGGCCGGGATACGCCGCCTGTCCCGCGCCGGGATGCGTTCCTACATGCGGTACTTCCGTGAGGCGTTCACGCTGCACGCGCTGCGCCCCCACCAGGTGGACGCCCGCGTCCGCACCGAGGGGTACGAGGAGAACCTGCGCCCGTACCTCGACCTCGACGGCCCCGGGACCCCGCCCGACCGGCGCGGTGCCGCCGCACTGGTGCTCGGTCACACGGGCAACTGGGACCTCGCGGGGGCGTGGGGCGCCCTGCACATCGCGCCCGTCCTGACCGTCGCGGAGCGCCTGCGGCCCACCGAGCTCTTCAACCGGTTCGTGGAGTTCCGCCGGTCGATCGGCATCACCGCGCTCGGCCTGGGGGACGACGGCGTCTTCGCGGCCCTGGTCGCCGGAGCCAAGGACGGCAACCGCATCGTGCCGCTCCTGGCCGACCGCGACCTCACCGCCCGCGGCGTCGAGGTCGACCTGCTCGGGCACCGGGCCCGGGTCGCCGCCGGCCCCGCCGCCCTCGCGCTCGACGCCGACGTGCCGCTCGTCCCCGCCGGCATCCACTACGAACGCCTCCGTGGCGCCCGCCGTCGGGCCGCCGGCAGCCCGTGGGGCATCGTCATCACGTTCCACGAGCCCGTCATCGTCCCCGAGCACACCCTGCCGCGTGCCGAACGCGTGCGGCGCCTCACCCAGGGCTGGGTCGACGCCCTCGGACGCTCCGTCGCCGAGCACACCGCCGACTGGCACATGCTGCAACGCGTCTTCACCGACGACCTCGGCCGGCGGAGCTCGCGTGCCTGACCGGCGCCGCCGTCCCGACCCGCATCGTCGTCCACGCGTCGCACACCGGCGCGGCGGCCGCTCCGGCCCGGCGCGCCCGCTGCGCATCGGCATCGTGTGCCCCTACTCGTTCGACGCTCCCGGCGGCGTGCAGTTCCACGTGCGCGACCTCGCCCGGGCGCTGCGCGCGGCGGGGCACGACGTGTCGGTCCTCGCGCCGGCGTCCGAGGACACGCCGGTACCGGAGTTCGTCGTACCCGCCGGCCGGGCCGTCCCCATCCGCTACAACGGCTCCGTCGCTCGCCTCACGTTCGGGCCCGTCACCGCCCGCCGGGTCCGGCGCTGGCTCGCGGAGGGGGAGTTCGACGTGGTCCACCTGCACGAACCGATGACGCCGTCGGTCTCCCTGCTCGCGCTCCGGTACGCCGAGGTGCCGCTCGTGGCCACCTGCCACAGCTCGATGCCGCGCTCGCGCGCGCTGCGGGCCGCCTTCCCGCTCACGGGCCCGTTCGTCGAGAAGATCGCAGGGCGCATCGCCGTCTCCGAGGACGCCCGCCGCACCGTCGTCGACCACCTCGGGGGCGACGCCGTCGTCATCCCCAACGGCGTGTTCACGCAGGACTTCGCCCACGCACGGCCGCGCCCCGAGTGGCAGGGAGCGTCCGGCGCGCCGACGATAGCCTTCCTCGGCAGGCTCGACGAACCACGCAAGGGCCTTGACGTCCTCCTCGCGGCCGCCGCCACGATCCTCGACCGGCTGCCGGGCGCCCGGTTCCTCGTGGCCGGATCCGGCACCGACGTCCCCGCGCGCGTCCGCGCCGCCCTCGGTGAACACGCTCACGCCGTCGAACTCCTCGGGCGGGTGACCGACGAGGAGAAGGCGTCCCTCCTCGTCTCCGCCGACCTCTATGTCGCGCCGCAGACCGGTGGCGAGTCGTTCGGCATCGTGCTGGTCGAGGCGATGAGTGCCGGGGCCGTCGTCGTCGCCAGCGAGCTCGGGGCGTTCCGGCGCGTCCTGGACGACGGCGCGGCGGGCGCGCTCTTCGCCACCGGCGACCCGGAGGCGCTCGCGGCCGAGGTCGTCGCGCTGGCGGGGGATCCGGAACGGCGCGAGCGCTACCGGAACCGCGCGCGGGAGGCGGTACGCGCCTACGACTGGTCGGTGGTCACCGGACAGGTGCTGGCCGTCTACGAGACCGTCCTGTCCGCCGGTGACGTCCTCGGTCCCCGCGGCCGCCTTCCCGGCCTGGCCGACGGCGTGCGCGAGGTGCTCGGCCGGGCTCGCAGGGGATGGCGATGAGCTGGTCGGAGATCGCGTTCTGGTCCCTGGTCGTCGCCCTCGTGGTGCTGTGGGCGGCGTGGCGGGTGGCGTCGCGCCTGGACGGGCTGCACCGCAAGGTCGCCGGATCCCGCGGCGCGCTCGACGCGCAGCTGGTGCGCCGGGCGTGGGCGGCGGTGGACCTGGCGTCGTCGGGCGGGATGGACCCGGCCTCCGCCCTGGTCGTGGTCGACGCGGCCTACGTGGTGCTGGACGCCGCCGATCCCGAGACCGGCGAGCACGTGCTCGCGATCGACGGCCTGCCGACGGCGCGCGAGGACGCCGAGAGCAACCTGAGCGCGGCCCTGCGCGAGGCACTCGGCGACGCGGAGGAGATCGCCGGGCTGCGTGCCGGGCCGGCCGGCGAGCAGGCGGCCGCCCTGGCCGCGGCCTGGTACCGGGCGACGCTCGCGCGCAGGTTCCACAACGAGGCCGTGACCCAGGCCCGGCGGGTGCGGCGGCGCTGGTACGTGCGCGCCGCCCACCTTCCCGGACGTGCGCCGATGCCGCACACCGTGGAACTGGACGACCGGATGCCGGAAGGGTTGGACCGGGGTGTCGGACCCGGCGCGTAGGATCGTTGGTGAGGGCGCCGGACCGGCGTCCGGTACGGACCGGAACGAGCGAGGTAGTGGTGGCTGACGAGACGACGACGGGCGCTGGCACGGGGAGTGCGGGCACTGTCGGCACCGCGCGCGTGAAGCGCGGCATGGCCGAGATGCTCAAGGGCGGCGTGATCATGGACGTCGTCACGCCCGAGCAGGCGAAGATCGCCGAGGACGCCGGCGCGGTGGCCGTGATGGCCCTGGAGCGTGTCCCGGCGGACATCCGGGCGCAGGGCGGCGTGAGCCGTATGAGCGACCCGGACATGATCGACGGCATCATCGACGCCGTCTCCATCCCGGTGATGGCGAAGGCGCGCATCGGGCACTTCGTCGAGGCGCAGGTGCTGCAGTCGCTCGGGGTCGACTACATCGACGAGTCCGAGGTGCTCACGCCCGCCGACTACACGAACCACATCGACAAGTGGGGCTTCACCGTGCCCTTCGTGTGCGGTGCGACCAACCTGGGCGAGGCGCTCCGCCGCATCACCGAGGGCGCCGCGATGATCCGCTCCAAGGGCGAGGCGGGCACGGGCGACGTGTCGAACGCGACCACGCACATGCGGCAGATCCGCCAGCAGATCCGCAAGCTCTCCTCGCTCCCGGAGGACGAGCTGTACGTCGCCGCCAAGGAGCTCCAGGCACCGTACGAGCTGGTCGCGGAGGTGGCGCGGGAGGGCAAGCTGCCCGTCGTGCTGTTCACCGCGGGCGGCATCGCCACGCCGGCCGACGCCGCGATGATGATGCAGCTCGGCGCCGAGGGCGTGTTCGTGGGCTCGGGCATCTTCAAGTCCGGCGACCCGGTGACGCGCGCCAAGGCGATCGTGCAGGCCACGACGTTCTACGACGACGCCGACGTGATCTCCAAGGTCTCCCGCGGCCTGGGCGAGGCGATGGTCGGCATCAACGTCGAGGACGACCCGGAACCGGTGCGCCTGGCCGAGCGGGGCTGGTAAGCCAGGCCGGCCGACCCGGGAGCCGATCGAGAGGCCCTGCAGACGTGAGCGTCTGCAGGGCCTCTCGATCAGCGGAATCTGGGACTTCAGTGGTGCAGAACAGCGACGTGCAGGGTCGGCAGGCGGGCGACTTGCCTTGGCATCTGGGTAGAAAAAGTTATACCATTGGTTCATGAAGACAGCGATCAGCCTCCCGGACCACGCGGCCGAGCGCTTCGACCACATCGCCCAGAAGCACGGAATGACCCGGTCGGAGTTCTATCGACGTGCCGCCGAGCACTACGCCGACGAGCTGACCGGTGCAGACCTGACAGCTCAGATCGACGATGCGATCGACGCCATAGGGCAGCCTGGCGACGACGCCGCCGAGTTCCGCCGGGCTGCGAACGCCCGCCTGGTGGAGGAGCCGGACGAGTGGTGATCCGGCGCGCGGAGGTGTGCTGGGTCGACTTCGGAGAGCCCAAGGGGAGTGCACCTGCCAAGCGGCGTCCAGCCGTGGTCGTGCAGTCCGACCAGTACAACAAGTCCCGCATCGCGACCGTCGTCGTTCTGCCGATCACGTCCAACACCGCCCTTGCCAGGCACCCAGGTAACGTGTTCCTGCCGGCGCCGGCCTCCGGACTGCCGAAGGACTCGGTGGTGAATGTATCCCAGCCGATGACGGTGGACCGCGCGGACATCGACCAGACCGGCAGCGTTCTGCCAGAGAATCTGATGGATGCCGTCGATGCGGGCCTGCGGCGAGTTGTCGATCTGTGACGCACGATCTTGGACCACGGCATCAACGTCGAGGAGGACCCGGAGCCTGTGCGCCTGGCCGAGCGCGGCTGGTGAGCCCGGCCGGCCCGTCCGGGAACTGAGCGAGAGGCCCCGCGGACCGAGTATGTGCGGGGCCTCTCTAGTTGCGGAATCAGCGACTTCGGTGGTGCAGAACAGCGACTTTCGGTTTGCAGAGCAGCGACTGCAGGGTGTCATGTTGCCCGTGCCGCTGCACTCGTCGGTGGTGGCGAACTGCTGGGGCCGCTGCTGGAGGGCCTTGTGGTCTCCGAGTTGCGCAAGCAGCAGACCTGGAGCGACACCCGCTACTCCGTCTTTCACTACCGCGAGACGTCGGGCGTCGAGGTGGACATCCTCCTCGAACTCGACGACGGCCGGGTCCTCGGCCTCGAGGTGAAAGCGAAGCAGACCTACAAGCCCGAGCACTTCCGTGGTCTGCAGCGCCTTGCCGAGCGTTTGGGCGACAGGTTCCTGGGCGGTGTCGTGCTGGGCACGGCGGATCAGAGGTGCGGTTCGGCGAGAACCTCATCGGGCTGCCCATCGCATCTCTGTGGGACCTCTGACCGGGTCACCCGTCGATCCGGAGTTGCCCGGGGAGCGCGCCAATCGTGGACCACGGCATCGACGTCGAGGAGGACCCGGAGCCGGTGCACCTGGCCGAGCGCGGCTGGTGATCAGGTCCTGACCAACGCGCCGCGGCCCTGCCGACGTCACGTCCGCGGGGGCTCGACGTCCTCTTCCTGTCAGAGCATGAAGGGACCTGCGAGGCGATTTCCCTTCGCCGGCATTGTCCGGATCAGGTAGTGGGGGTCGCCAGCCGGCCTTTTCAACCTTCTGGCCTCTCAGCCTCTCGGCTCCCTCGCCTGTCTCGCAGGCCAACTTCTACGCTACTCCTGCCCGGCCCGGTTGGGTAGGGGTCTCGGGCTTGGATTCGAGCCTCGTGGCGGTGTGTGTGCGACCAGGGCATCTTCGGCGGGCAGGTGATGGAAGGGCAGTGGACCGGCTGGAACTCGTTTCCGGCACGTGCCAGGTTCCACCCATGACGAACGGCGCAACGAACCCGCACTTTACCGCCTGGGTCGAGCACTTCGAGGCCAACGTCGCCGTCCAGGTCGCGATGGAGCGCGACGTCGACTGGGATGCCCCGTGCAGCCTGCCCGACCCGGTGCGGCGGGCCTTCGTCCGTTCGTTCCAGCGATTCGAACTGGGTGAGAACGGGGACGGCGAAAGGCTCCTTGCCCACGCGAAGGCAGCCGGCGACCCCGTCTACCATCGTGCGCTGTCCCTCCTGGTCGCAGAGGAGCAGCGGCACTCCGCCCTGTTCCGACGCGGGCTGGAACATCTGGGTGCGCCGGTGATGAGGTCCCATTGGTCGGACGCCGCCTTCACCGTCCTGCGCCGTTCGTTCGGCCTGCGTACCGAGCTCGCGCTCTTCCTCGTCGCCGAATCCGTGGCGATGGGCTGGTTCACAGCGCTCGCCACCGCCGCGCCCGACGCCGTGCTGCGTGGCATCGGGCGCCGCATCGCGCACGACGAACGTCACCATCTGCGGTTCCAGGTCGACCGGCTTCGCGTCGGCTTCGTGGGTACACCCGCTGTGCTGCGGGCGCTGGTGGGGTTCGGCTGGAGCATCGTCGCGATCGGTGCCGTCACTGTGCTGGTCGTCGACCACGGCGACGCACTCCGTGCGTGCGGCCTGAGCCCGGCGCGTTACTGGTGGCGCGCGCTGGGGACCTTCGGCCGCACGGCGTTCGACGCGCTCGGGCGAACACGCCGCGGCGTCGAAGGACCACTGCCCTGAGGCTCTCGACGAGTCACACCTCGCGGCCGGTGCGCCTCGCCGAGCGCCCGCCGAGGATCCCCCGTCCGGGGGATCGTCAAGTGTGCTCCACAGGGTGATGTGCGTGCCGGTGGCGCGTTCGTAGGGTCCACGGCATGACCTCGGGCTGAGCCTGTTCGGGCTGGTGATCGCCTGCATCGCCGCCCTCGGCGGCCATCACGTCTCCCGGATCCTCACCAAGCTCCAGCTGTGCGACCGGGTGCAGGCCGTGGCCCACGCCTACCGTCACGGCCTGATCGAGTAGCAGAGTTGCGCCGTTCCCCGGGCCGCCAGACCTTCACGCCCGTCGGTGGTCGTCAATCGCTCCAGGAACTCGTCCAGGTCGCCGTCGTCGCCGGCCGCGTCGTCGGGCACCTCGGCAGTGGTGGCAAGGAAGTCCTGGACGACGCCGGTCGCGGTCGCCTCCCATGACGGCGCGGCGGTCCGGTCGGAGCCGTCGGGGAACAGGCGCAGGCTTCCGCCGCCGGTCGCGACGACCAGCACACCACCCGCACCACCGGCGAGGGCGGTGACCGGGGCGCCGTCGGGCAGCTCGTGGGCGACGGCCTCGGCACGGGCGACGTCGAGAGCGACGAGGGTGCCGTGCGGGGTCCCGACCCACACCGTGCCGGGATCGCCGAACGCGATGTCGTGCCGGGACCACGAGTGGAGCTCGGCAAGCCACTCCGGCGGGTACGGAAAGCCCGGGCTCTCGTCCATGAGCGTGGTGGACAGCACGAGCCGCAGGCTCGGCATCTCGAACACCTGCAACGTCTGGCCGTAGGCGTTCCCGCGGATCGCGACGTACCGCCCGTCGGGGCTCACCACCGGCGTCTCGTACCCGTCGACATCCAGCAGCAGCGCCCGGTCCACGACGCTCCTCCTGCCGGTGGCGGGGTCGATCCGGGTGAACAGGCCGTGCGTCGCGCTCTGGTCGCTGACGTACGAGAGGGCCAGGCGCCCGCCGGGCCAGACCGAGAACCCCGTGTCCCACCCCGGCGAGGACCCGACGTCGCCGGTCGCCAGGCGGATCGTCGTCGACCGCTCGTAGCCGCTGACCAGGAGCGTGGCACCGTCGGGCGTGAACGCCACGTCTCCACCGGCGCCGTCGTCATCCGCGACGGGTGGTGCCCAGCCCGGCGTCGTGGCGCCGTCCGGGGCCCACCACGCCAAGCCGTCCGAGCCGTTCACCACGAGCAGCGCCCTCTCCGGATGCCACGCCGCCGACGGCACGAGCCGCATCCGGTCCCACCCGGGCGCGTCGCCGTACGCGTCCTCGCCGACCGTCGCGACACAAGTCAGGTCTCCGGACTCCCATCCCCACACGTGCACCGTCGTCCGCGCCGCGTCCAGTCCCGCGACCCACGGCAGCCGCGGATGCGGCACCAGACGTTCCACCACGACGCCGTCGGGAAGCGTCGCGCCGGCCAGAGGCTCGATCGTCGTCACGGCACGAGACCCTAGACCCACCACACCCACCATTCCGTATCGTCTTCGGCATGACCTGGCGCAGCGACCACGATGATCACCGTCGAGAAGGAGCCGTAACGCGTCCACCCGGCCGAGCGGGCCTGGCGACCTCCGAGGGCGTCGCACGCTCCCTGGGACCCGACTGGCGCCTCGCGCCGGACGGGATCCGCGAGCGCGACGCGGCCCGCGTCGTGCTGCTCGACGACGCGGGCCGCGTGCTGCTCGTGCGGGGACACGATCTGGACGAGCCGGGCCGCTCGTGGTGGTTCACGCTGGGCGGAGGGATCGACGCGGGGGAGACCGCCCTCGAGGCCGCGCTGCGCGAGGTCCGTGAGGAGGCGGGCCTGATCCTGTCCCCGGAGGACCTGGAGGGGCCGGTGCTCACCCGCACCGGCATCTTCGACTTCTACGCCGAGACGTGCCGGCAGCACGAGGTGTTCTTCCTCGCCCGTCTGCCCGGTGGGCACACGCCGGATCGCTCGGGCTGGACGGAGATCGAGCGGGAGGTGCTGGACGACATGGCGTGGCTGTCGGCCGACGAACTGCGCGCCCAGCCGCTGGAGGTGTTCCCGCACGAGCTGCCCGACGTCGTCGACGCCCTCGTCGCGGGCTGGGACGGCACGGTCCGCCACCTGGGGACGCAGAACGACGACTGATCGGTGCATGACTCCCGGGCGGCAGCCGGACCGCCGGTCGGGCGTCTCGAGGGTCACGAAGTACGCATCGGCCGATCGTTCGGCGCGCGTCCTGGTGTTCAGGTGTCCGGTTGCGGTTGACTTGGCCCGTGTTGCGTGGGCGTGAGGGCTGGAACCGTCGCGGGGCGGCGTCGCTGCCTGACGGCGGTCTCGTGCGCCTGCTCGATCCCGCGTTGCGGGCCGTGCCGTTCTCCGGGCGCGACACCGAGATGGGGGACCTGACGAGCTGGGCGGGCGGCGCGGAGCCGGTCCGTGTGCGGCTGCTGACCGGGCTCGGTGGCTGCGGGAAGTCGCGGCTCGCGGTGGAGCTGAGCGCGCGGCTCGGCCGTCGTCGCTGGCGGTCGGTCTGGCTCGACCCCGCCGACGAACCCCGGGACGTGGCGGCGGCGTGCCGCGGTCCGCGCGTCCTCGTCGTCGTGGACGACGCCGCGTCCTTCCCCCGCCTGGACGACCAGCTCGGTGCGCTCCGGGACGCGGAGGCCGGCCGGATCCGGGTGCTGCTGCTCGCACGGACGGGCCGGCACTGGTGGACGCGGCTGCGCTGGGCGAGCACCCTGTGGACGGGCCCCAGAGCCGTGCCGACCTCGATGTCCCATGTCGGGCCGCCGGCGCAGAGCCTGGCCCGGATGGTCCGGGCGGCGGCGTCGGCGTTCGCGGCGCGACTCGGGACCCAGACCCCGGACCTCGTGGTGGCCGACCTGCCCGCCGACGCGGACCCGCCGCGATTCGGCGACGTGCACGCCGCGGTGCTGGCGGTCCTGGCCGGGCGGGAGGCCGGCGACGCCGACGCGGTGGTCGATGTCGCGCGCGGGCCCGGAGCGCTGCTGGACCACGAGCGGGATCGGTGGGAGGACACGGACGCCGTCGTGGCGCGCGCCCTGCTCTGCGGTGACCGGCGCGACCTGCCCGACCGGCTCGCCGAACTGCACGTGGCACGGACGCTGACCGCCGCCCCCGGGATGACGGAGGTCTGCACCGCCCGGATCACGCCCGACGAGGCGTTCGAGGTCGCCATGTTCGCGTTCCGTCTCGACGTCGACACCCCGGCGGTGACCGGGGCGGGCCGCCTCACGGGCGCGCTGCTGGAGCAGGTCGCCAACCAACTGCCCGACGACCGGGGGCACCTGGAACGGGTCCTGCGGCTGTTCCCCCGGCGGCCCGCGCCCGCGGCGCAGGCCGCAGATCTGGCATCGCGGCTCGTGACGGTGCTCGCGGCGGACGAGGCCGGGGACTCGGTCAGCCACGCCGAGGCACTCGGCGCACTGGCGCGCGCGCTCGACGAGACGGGGCGACCCGACGAGGCGTACGGCCCGGCGGAGAGGGCGGAGGCGATGTGGCGGCGGATCACCCGGGCCGACCCGCTGCGCTACCGGATCGCTCTCTGGTACGCGATGCACGACCTCGCGGTCATGTGCTTCGGGACCGGACGCGACAAGGAGTTCGCGACGCTGGTGGACGAGGCCGTGTCCGCGTGGAGCTCGGTCCCCGACGTCGAGGCGGTGTGGACGGAACCGGAGCTCGCGTGGGCGATGCACTCGCTGGAGGCGACGAGCGCCCCGGGGAGCGTGGACGCGGCGCGCTGGTACCACGATCGGGCCGTCGCGCTCCTGCGCGGCCTGGTCGCCCGTGATCCCGTGGCGTACGCGGAGATGCTCGCGATGGTCCAGGCCAATCTGCTGCTCCTGGTGAACCGGGGGAGACCCGCCGAGGCGCTGGAGGGCCTGCGCGAGTCCGTGGCGATCAGGCGCAGGCTCGCCCGCGACCGGCCGGAGGCGTTCGAGCGAAAGCTGGCGTACAGCCTGTCGAATCTCAGCCATGCGCTCGCCGCACTGGGAGATGTGGCAGAGGCCCTCGCCGCGGGGCAGGAGGCACTGGCGCTGCGTCGGCGGGCCCTGCGGAAGGCGTCGTCGTCGGCCCGCGGCGGTGCACCCAAGCTGCGGTTCGAGCTGGCGTGGTCGCTGTCCGGCGTCGGCGTCCTGCTGTCCGAGCAAGGGCGGCCGCACGAGGCGCTCTCGCTCGAGGAGGAGGCGTTGTCGATCCGCCGCGATCTCGCCGGCGACGCTCCCGACCGCTACCGCGAGGAGCTCGCCACGTCGTGCTCGAACCTCGGCGTGACGTACTCGCGCCTCGGGAGGTTCGGCGACGCGCTGCGCCTGGAGCAGGAGGCGGTGGAGATCCGGCGTGATCTCCTCCGGCGTTCCTCCTCGAGCCGGCACCGCCAGCATCTCGCCCGGTCCCTGTCGAACCTGGGCGTGCGCTACTCGGACATGGGGCGCACCGAGGACGCCGTCGAGCCCACGCAGGAGGCCGTGAGCCTCATGCGGCAGGCGGCCCGCGACGACCGGTGGCAGCACCTCCCGGATCTCGCGACGGCGCTGGCCAACCTGGGGGCCACGTACACGGACCTCTCCCGCGCCCAGGACGCCGTCGGCCCGCTGCACGAGGCGGTCGGGGCGCTGCGCGACCTGAGCAGGGAACATCCGGAGAAGCACCTGCCGGGCCTCGCGTCGGCGCTGACCGCCCTGGCCGTCGCCCTCGGCGAGCAGCGTCGCTACGTCTCGGCGGCCGCGTCCGCCCGGGAGGCGGTCCGGATCCGCGACCGGCTCGCCGCCACGGACCAGCGGCGGTTCGGTGACGACCTTGCGCGATCGGTGCGCGTGCTTGCCGACATCGAGGCCGCCTTGCCCACGGACGGATCACGCAAAGGTCCCTTCCTTGCTGCGCGATCGGAGCGTGCATGAGTTTGAATATGCCTATGTGGCGTCCCCCTCATCCCGACAGCCGCCTGCGTGCTCAGCGCGCGAAGGTCTCCGCAGCCGGGTTGCTGGATCCGGCGCTGCGGATCGTTCCGTTCACGGGGCGCGACGCCGAGCTCGACGAACTCCACTCCTGGTGCCGGGAACGGGCAAGGGTCCAGGTCCGCTTCGTGACCGGGGCCGGCGGGGTGGGCAAGTCGCGGCTCGCCCTCGAGTTCGCCGCGCGGCTGCGCCGCCGCGGGTGGACGTGCGTGTGGCCGGAACCGGACGACTCCCCGGCCGAGGTCGCCGCCGCGTGCCGCGGCGGGCGCGTCCTCGTCGTGGTCGACGACGCCGCCGCGCACCCCCGGCTGGCCGAGCAGCTCGGCGCGCTCGCGGGCGCGGGAGAGAGCCGGCTGCGCGTCATCCTGCTCGGCCGCACGGGCCGGGAGTGGTGGACGCGGCTGCGGTGGGCCTGCGATCTGTGGGCCGGCCCGGAGATCGTGCCGACGTCGCAGGTGCACCTCGCGCCGCCCCGGGTGCCCGCGCCGGCCATGGTGTCCACGGCCGTGCGGGCCTTCGCCCGGCGTGCCGGGGTGCGGCGGAAGATCGCCGCGGCCGCGCCCGCCGTTCCCGAGGTGCGCGAGGGCCCCGAGCCCGCGCCGGTGCTGGACGTGCACGCCGCGGCCCTGGCAGCGCTCCTGCGTGGTGGCGTCGCCGACGTCTCACGCGGGGTCGGGGCACTGCTCGACGTGGAGCGTGAGCGGTGGTCCGCACCCGACGAGGAGATCGCCGGAGCGATGCTGCGCGGCGAGGAGTTCGGGCCGGCGAGTCACGCCCCGGGCCGGTCCGCCACCCGTCCGCGCCTCATGAGCGGGCCCGGGGGCCTGCCGAACCGGCTCGCCGAGCTGCACGTCGCGCGGACGCTGGCCGCCGATCCCGCCCGGGTCCGGGCCTGCACCGCGGGCCTGGACGCATCGCAGGCGTTCCATCTCGCCGTCTTCGCGCACCGGCTCGACGTCGACGACCCGGGCGTGCCCGAGGCCGCACGTCTCGCCACGGTGCTGCTGGAGCGGGTCGCGGACGCGCTGCCCGACGACGCGGAGGCGCTCGCGCACGTGCTGCGGCTTTTCGGCCGCCGCCCGCTGCCGCGCGACGTGGCGCTGGGCCTGGCGGAGCGGCTCGTCGCCGTCGTCGGCGAGCACCGTGCCGACGGGCGGCCCGCGACACCGGAACGGGCCGACGCCACCGCGACGCTCGCGCGGGCGCTGGGGGCGCCCGAGACGTACGACGAGGTGCCGCCGTCGGCGCAGGGAGCCGTCACCGCGTGGCGGGAGCTGGCGCGGCAGGACCCCGGCCGGTACCGGTCCGCGCTGCTGGGGGCGCGCACCGTGATGGCGGCCGTGCTGTTCGGCAAAGGCCGGTACACCGAGTCGCTCCAGATCTCGGACGAGGTCGCGGCCGCCTGCCGGGCGGCGCCCGCCGAGGAGCGGGTGTGGACGGACCCCGTCCTGGCGACCGCCCTGAACGGCATGGCGGTCGCGTACGACTTCCTCGGCCGTCCCGAACAGGTGGAGGTGTGCCACACGGCGTCCGTCGCGACGCTGCGCCGCCTCGTGGCCCGCGACCCCGCCGCGCACGAGGCGACGCTCGCGCTCGTGCTGGCGAACACCGTGGGACAGGTCGAGCTCGGCCGCGCCGCGGACGTGATCGACGGGCTGCGCGAGTCCGTGGAGATCCGCCGGCGGCTCACGCTGCGTCGACCCGGTGAGCACGAGCAGTACCTCGCCTTCGCGCTGTCGAACCTCAGCGACGCGGCGGCGCAGCTCGACCGGCCGGCCGAGGCGGTCGCCGCCGCGCGGGAGGCGCTCGCGATCCGGCGCCGGTTCGCGGAGCAGGACCCGGTCGGCATGCGCTGGCTGGTCGCGTGGTCGCTGGCGGGGCTCGGGTCGCTGCTGTCCGAGCAGGGCCGCGCGGCCGAGGCGGCCGGGCTGGAGGAGGAGGCCGTCCGGATCCGCCGCGAGCTGGCCCAGGAGACACCGCAGCGGTACCGCGACATGCTGGCGACGTCGTGCTCCAACCTCGCGGTCACCTACGCGCGGCTCGGCAGGTTCGCCGAGGCGCTGCCGCTCGAGGAGGAGGCCGTCGGCATCCGGCGGGAACTGGCGGGCCGCGTGCCCGGCCGGTACGAGGAGGACCTGGCCCGGTCGCTGTCGCGCCTGGGTGTGCGGTTGACGGAGGTCGCGCGGCCGCTCGACGCCGTGGCGCCGGCGACGGAGGCGGTGAGCATGCTGCGCGACCTAGCACGCTCGAAACAGCCGCACCACCAGGACAGCCTCGCCGTGGCGCTCACCAACCTCGCGACCGTGCTGCGCAGCCTGGGCCGCGCCGAGGCGGCCACCGCCGCCGTGCAGGAGGCCTTCGCCCTGCGTGACGAGAGCGTCGAGCTCGTCGCGCGGGAGCGGGGCAGACGCGCGTCGCCGGACCGGGCCGTGGACGTGCTCGTGGACATCGAGGAGGGCGGGGCGCCGACGTCGTCATAGGATCGATTCCCGTGACACGCACACTGACCGTCGGAGTCCTCGCCCTGCAGGGCGATGTCCGGGAGCATGCCGCGGCGCTCGCCACCGTGGGAGCCCGCGCGATCCCCGTACGCCGGACCACCGAGCTGGAGACGGTGGACGGCCTGGTGATCCCGGGCGGGGAGTCCACCACGATCGACAAGCTGCTGCACGTGTTCGGCCTGGCCGAGCCGTTCCGCGCCAGGATCAAGGAGGGCCTGCCCGTGTACGGCTCGTGCGCGGGGATGATCCTGCTCGCGGATCGCATCACCGCGGGCACGGCGGACCAGCGGACGCTCGGCGGCATGGACGTCGTCGTGCGGCGCAACGCGTTCGGGCGACAGGTCGACTCGTTCGAGACGGACCTCGAACTGGCCGGGATCTCCGGCGGACCCGTGCGCACCGCGTTCATCCGCGCGCCGTGGATCGAGGAGGCCGGGGCCGACGTCGAGGTGCTCGCCCGGATCCCCGCCACCGACACCTCGGGCCGTCCGGTGGCGGCCGCCGGTAAGATCGTCGCAGCACGGCAGGGCCCTCTGCTCGCCACCGCCTTCCACCCGGAGATCACGGGGGACGCGCGCGTGCACGGCCTGTTCGCCCGCATCATCGAAGATTCGCGAAGGAGTTAACGGGTACATGTCAGGTCACTCCAAGTGGGCCACGACCAAGCACAAGAAGGCGGCGATCGACGCCAAGCGTGGCAAGCTCTTCGCGAAGCTCATCAAGAACATCGAGGTCGCGGCCCGCACCGGCGGCGGTGACCCCGCCGGCAACCCGACGCTGTTCGATGCCATCCAGAAGGCGAAGAAGTCGTCGGTCCCCAACGACAACATCGATCGCGCGGTCAAGCGCGGCTCCGGCGAGGGCGCCGACGCCGTCGACTACCAGACGATCATGTACGAGGGGTACGGCAACAACGGCATCGCCGTCCTGGTCGAGTGCCTGACCGACAACAAGAACCGCGCCGCCGCCGAGGTCCGCACCGCGTTCAACCGCAACGGCGGCTCGCTCGCCGACCCGGGCTCGGTGTCGTACCTGTTCTCGCGCAAGGGCCTCGTCGTCGTGCCCAAGTCCGACGGCGTGGGCGAGGACGAGGTCATGCTGGCCGCGCTCGACGCGGGTGCCGAGGAGGTCACCGACCTCGGCGAGGTCATCGAGGTCATGACCGAGGCCACGGACCTGGTCCCCGTGCGCAAGGCGATCCAGGACGCCGGGATCGACTACGACTCCGCCGACGTCGTCTGGCACCCGTCGATGCAGGTCGAGGTCGACGTCGAGGGCGCCCGCAAGATCACCCGCCTCATCGACGCCCTCGAGGACAGCGACGACGTGCAGAACGTCTACGCGAACTTCGACGCGAGCGACGAGGTCATGGAAGCCCTCGACGCCGAGGACTGAGCCGCCGGTTCCGCCCGGCGTGACGCCCGGCGTGGGTTCGACCGCCGCGCCCCTGCCCCGTGAGAGGGTGGGGGCGTGCGCGTTCTCGGGGTCGATCCCGGCCTGACCAGGTGTGGTGTCGGAGTCGTCGACTCCCTGCCGGGTCGTCGGGCCCAGCTCGCCGGCGTGGGCGTGATCCGGTCCGACGCCGACCTGTCGGTGGATCTCCGGCTCCTGCGCATCGCCGAGGGGCTCGACGAATGGATCGACGCGCACGTGCCCGACGTCGTCGCCGTGGAACGCGTCTTCGCGCAGCACAACGTCGCGTCGGTGACGGGCACCGCCCAGGTGGCCGGCATCGCAATGCTTGCCGCCGCCCGCCGCGGCATCCCCGTCGCCCTGCACACGCCGAGCGAGGTCAAGGCCGCCGTGACCGGCTCCGGCCGTGCGGACAAGGCGCAGGTCACGAAGATGATCAGCCGCATCCTGCGGCTCGACGACCCCCCGAGACCGGCCGACGCCGCCGACGCGCTCGCGCTCGCGGTCTGCCACCTGTGGCGCCCTGCGGGCGCGCTGCAGGGCGGGGAACGGCACGAGCTGACCCCCGCTCAGCGCGCCTGGGCGGCCGCGGAGACGGCGGCGCGCCGCAAGGGCTGATCCCGTGCTCGGCCCCGCGCGCCCCGTTCCTCCCGTACCCGGTTTCCGCCCGTACCCTGCGCGTCGCCTTCGCCCGCGCCGGCGGTCACGTTAGGATCGCACGGACGTTCGAGGCGGTGGCCTCGGCGGGTTCGATCATCGGAGCCGACGGAAGGGACAGGGCGTGATCGCATCGCTGACGGGAGTCGTGCAGCACGTGACCCTGGACCGCGCCGTGGTCGACGTCGGAGGCGTCGGGTACCTGGTGCACGCCACCCCCGGCACGCTCGCCGGGCTGCGCGTGGGCGAGGAGGCGCGGGTCGCCACCAGCATGGTGGTGCGCGAGGACTCCATGACCCTGTACGGCTTCGCCGACGCCGACGAGCGGGACGCTTTCGAGATCGTCCAGACGGTCAGCGGCGTCGGGCCGCGCCTGGCGCTCGCGATGCTCGCCGTGCACACGCCCGAGGGCCTGCGGCGTGCCGTGGCCGCCGAGGACACCGCGGCACTGACGCGCGTGCCGGGTATCGGCAAGAAGGGCGCGCAGCGCATCCTCCTGGAACTCGGTGACCGGCTCGGCCCGCCGTCCGGTGCGACGGTGATCGCGCCCGACGACGGCCCGGTGGCCGCGGGCGGGTCCGTGCCCGATGCCGGGTCCGCGCAGGTCGTCGAGGCGCTCACCGGACTGGGCTGGCCCGCGAAGGCGGCCGAGGACGCCGTGGCGAAGGTGCTCGCCGAGGCGGGGGCCGACGTCGTCGCGCCGGCGGAGGTCGCCACCACGCTGCGGGCGGCGCTGCGCGTGCTCGGAGGCGCTCGTGGCTGAGGGGTTTGAGGGGTCGATCGGCGGTACGGCGGGATCGCCTGCCGCGGAGGGCGGCGCCACGCGCCTGGTCGGCACCGCGTCCGACGACGTCGAGCGGGCGGCCGAGGCGGCGCTGCGGCCCAAGCGGCTGGAGGAGTTCGTGGGCCAGCCCGTGGTGCGCGAGCAGCTCTCGCTCATGCTGCGGGCCGCCGTGGCGCGGGGGAGCGCGCCGGACCACGTGCTGCTGTCCGGCCCGCCCGGGCTGGGCAAGACGACCCTGGCGATGATCATCGCGGCCGAGATCGGCTCCAACCTCCGCATCACCTCGGGCCCGGCGATCCAGCACGCGGGAGACCTCGCCGCCGTCCTCTCCTCGCTGGAGGAGGGCGAGGTGCTGTTCATCGACGAGATCCACCGCCTCGCCCGTCCGGCCGAGGAACTGCTGTACTCCGCGATGGAGGACTTCCGCGTCGACATCGTCGTCGGCAAGGGCCCGGGCGCGTCGGCGATCCCGCTGGCGCTGCCACCGTTCACGGTGGTCGGCGCCACCACGCGGTCCGGCCTGCTGCCCGCGCCGCTGCGCGACCGGTTCGGCTTCACCGGCCACATGGACTTCTACTCGGCGGCCGAGCTCGAGCAGGTCATCCTGCGTTCGTCGAACCTGCTCGGGACCGACGTCGGGCACGACGCCGCGGCGGAGATCGCCGGGCGCTCCCGCGGCACCCCCCGCGTCGCGAACCGCCTGCTGCGCCGGGTGCGCGACTGGGCCCAGGTGCGCGGCGACGGCACGCTCGACCTGCACGCCGCGCAGGCGGCGCTGCGGGTGTACGAGGTCGACGCGATCGGGCTGGACCGGCTCGACCGGTCGGTGCTCACCGCGCTGTGCACGCGGTTCGGCGGCGGTCCGGTCGGGCTCACCACGCTCGCGGCGACCGTGGGCGAGGAGTCGGACACGGTCGAGACCGTCGCGGAGCCCTACCTGGTGCGCGAGGGCCTCATCGCCCGCACCCCCCGGGGCCGCGTGGCCACGCTCGCGGCCTGGGAGCACCTCGGACTGACGCCCCCGCAGGACTCGGGAGCCCCGACCCGGCCGGGCGGCGAGGCGCTGTCCACAGGGGCGACGACGGACACCCTCTTCGACGCATAGACTGGGCCGGCACCCCATACTCCCGAACTCGACTGGACCATCGTGGACATCACCTTCCTCATTCTCATCATCGCGCTCGCGGCGATGCTCTTCTTCACCACGAGCCGAAGCCGCAAGCAGCAGCGCGCCGCCGCCCAGTTCCGCGAGAGCCTGCAGCCCGGGGTCGAGGTCATGACCCAGTCCGGCATGGTCGGCGTCGTCGTGGCCGTCGACACGGACCGGCAGATCGTGCGCATCGAGTCGTCGGACGGCCACGTGACCGACTGGGTCATGCCCGCGGTCAAGGAGGTCCCGGCGCAGTTCGCGACACCGGTCCCGGAGGACCCGGACGACACGGACGAGTCCGAGGTCACCGAGCAGGAAGGTTCGGGCAGTACCATCGGGCCCGACGTGATCGACGTCCCGGACGACATCTCCGGTCTGGACTCCGCCCAGCGTGAGTACCGTGACCAGCAGGCGCGCAAGGACGACGACACCGACGGCAAGTGACGACCGCGTCGCCGGGGGCGTGAGCCCGCGGCGACGTCGAACCCGTGCCGCCCCGGCGGCGCGCAACCGAGAAGAGACGACAAGTTGGCGACTGACAACCGGCGCTCACGGCCGGTCCGGACGATCGTCCTGATGACGATCTTCACGATGCTGCTGCCCCTCGCGGTGCTCGTGGCCGGATCGCAGCTCGACGCGCGCTCTGAAGAGAATCCCGACGGGGCGAGCTTCGCTCCGGCCCTCGCCCTCGACCTGCAGGGCGGCACCCAGATCGTGCTCCAGGCCGTCACGACCGACGGTTCGGAGATCACGCCCGAGGCCATGGAAGAGGCCGTCGGTGTGATCCGCCAGCGCGTGGACGCGAACGGCGTCACGGAGGCGGAGATCGCGGTCCAGGGCCAGGAGCAGATCATCGTCGAGATCCCCGGCAAGGTGGACGACGAGACGATCGCGCTGATCTCCAAGGCCGCGCAGATGAAGTTCCGGCCGGTGCTGACGGTGGGGTCTCCGGTCGCGACGGCCGGCCAGGACGCGGAAGGGGAGTCCGGCGACGACGCCGACTCCGGGAACGCGGACTCCGGGAACAACGGCGACTCCGAGAACGCGGACCCCGGCAACGAGAACGGCGAGAACGGGAACGGCGAGAACTCGGGGACCGAGGGCGAGGACGGCAATGCGGCCTCCTCGGACGAGGAACTGCTGCAGCAGATCGCGGACGAGCAGGCGGAGCTGGACCCGACCGACCCGAGCGACCTGGCCCAGATCACCCCCGCCGTCCAGGAACTCGCCGACCGGACGGACTGCACCGACCCGGCGAACCTCCAGGGCGGGGGCGGCGACGACCCGGACCTGCCGCTGGTCACCTGCGACCAGACGGGGGTCGCCAAGTACATCCTCGGGCCCGTCGAGGTCGCCGGCACCGAGCTGACGTCCGCCTCGTCCGGTCTGGGGGTCGGCGCGAACGGTGTGCAGACGAACGAGTGGGTCGTGAACCTGACGTTCAACGACGAGGGCACCGCGGCGTTCCGCGAGACCACCGAGCGCCTGCAGGGCCTCGAGTCGCCGCGGAACCAGTTCGCGATCACGCTCGACGGCCTCGTGGTCTCGGCCCCCTCGCTGAGCCCGGGCGTCATCATCACGAACGGCCAGGCGGAGATCTCCGGCACCTTCACGCGTGATTCGGCCGCCACCCTGGCGAACCAGCTCAGCTTCGGCTCGCTGCCGCTCACCTTCGAGGTCCAGTCGCAGAACACGGTCTCGGCGACGCTGGGTACGGAGCAGCTGCAGCGCGGCCTGTTCGCCGGGCTCATCGGCCTGATCCTGGTGGTCGTCTACTCGCTGTTCCAGTACCGCACGCTCGGCATGCTGACCGTCGCCTCCCTGGTCGTGGCCGGTGTCATGACCTACGTCGTGATCGCCCTGCTGTCGTGGGGGATGGGCTACCGCCTGTCGCTGCCCGGTGTCGCCGGTCTGATCGTCGCCATCGGCTTCACGGCGGACTCGTTCATCGTGTACTTCGAACGCATCAGGGACGAGCTCCGTGACGGGCGCTCCCTGCGCCTTGCGGTGCAGCGCGGCTGGGTGCGCGCCCGGCGCACGATCTACGCGGCGAAGTCCGTGAACCTGCTCTCGGCGATCATCCTGTACTTCATGACCGTCGGCGGCGTGCGCGGCTTCGCGTTCACGTTGGGTCTGACCACGGTGATCGACATCCTCGTCGTCATCTGGTTCACCCACCCGGTGATGGAGCTCCTCGCGAAGGTGCCGTTCTTCCGCGACGGACACAAGTGGTCCGGCCTGTCGCCGGACCGGCTGCGCATCTCCTCCGGTCCGCGCTACAAGGGCGCGGGACGGGTCGAGTGGGAGCCCGCCACCCCGCAGGCGCCGTCGGACGACCTCGAGGGGGCGCGCGAGGAGGCCGAGCGGACTCCGGCCTACGCGGGCGCGCAGGCGCAGAGCCTCCCGACCGGCGCCGGCGCGGCCGTGCCCGGCGGGGCGCCCGACGGCCGCAGGATGACGATCGCCGAGCGGCGCGCCGCGGAGCGCAAGGCCGCCGCTGAGGCCGCGAAGAACGAGGAGCAGCTCTGATGGCGTTCAACTTCGCCCAGTGGGGCAACGACCTGTACACGGGCCAGCGGTCCTACCCGATCATGCAGAAGCGCCGGATCTGGTTCTCGATCGTCGCGCTGTTCTCGGCGGTGTCGATCGCGATCATCGCGATGCAGGGGCTCAACCTCGGCATCGACTTCCGCGGGGGCTCGGAGTTCACCGTTTCCGGTGTGACCAGCACCGACGAGGACACGGCGATCGACGCGGTGCACTCGGTGGCACCCAACCAGGAAGTTCTGGTCTCCCAGGTCGGCGACGGCGCGGTGCGCGTGCAGACCGCGGAGCTCACCGACGACGCCGAGCTCAACGGCGTCCGGGACGCCCTCGCCGAGGCCTACGGTGTCCCGGCCGGTGAGGTGACCTCCGGCTTCATCGGGCCCACCTGGGGCGAGAGCGTCTCCCAGAAGGCGCTGTACGGCACGCTGGTGTTCGTCGCCGCGGCCGCGGCCTTCATGGCGCTGTACTTCCGGGCGTGGCGGATGGCTCTGGCCGGTATCGTCGCGGTCCTCCTGGACCTGCTCGTCTCGGCGGGCGTGTACGCCGCGGTCGGCTGGGAGGTCACGCCGTCGACCATCATCGGCTTCCTGACGATCCTCGGCTTCTCGCTCTACGACAAGGTCGTGGTGTTCGACAAGGTCCGGGAGAACACCGCCACGGTGCTGGAGCAGACACGCAGCACGTACGCCGAGCGGGCCAACCTCGCGGTGAACCAGACGTTCGTGCGTTCGATCAACACCTCGGTCGTGGCGCTCCTGCCGGTGGCGGGCATCCTCTTCGTCGGCGCGTTCCTGCTGGGTGCCGGCACGCTGAAGGACCTGTCGCTGTCGCTGTTCGTCGGGATCGCGGTGGGCGCCGCGTCGTCGATCTTCCTTGCCCCGCCGCTCGACGTCACGTTCCGGCAGAGCGACGCGAAGATCAAGCAGCACACGGCCAAGGTGCTGGCCGCTCGTCAGGAGCTGATGGGCGAGGGCGCTTCGGATGCGGCCCTCGCCGCAGCCGCCGCCGGCACTGCTCAACTCATCCCCGGGAGCCATCAGGGACAGCAGGCGCAACCCCGTCGGAAGAAGGGGCGCTGACGACGCTCTCGACACGCCGCCCGGCCCCCGATGGACGCTGCTCCCTCGGGGGCCCGGTCGTTTCCCGGGTAGGCTCACCTCCCGTGACCGACGACATCGCCCTCTCCGCCCTCTCCGGCCTCGAGCCGGAGCGCGCGGCGCGCGTGCGCTCCCTGATCCGCGACGTTCCCGACTATCCGGCCGAGGGCATTCTCTTCCGCGACATCACGCCGTTGCTGGCGGACGCGGCGGGGCTGGCCGACGTCCTCGACGGGTTCGCCACGGCGGTGGCGGACCTGGGGGAGATCGACATGGTGGCCGGGATGGAGGCCCGCGGCTTCCTCTTCGGGGCGCCGCTCGCCACGAAACTCGGCGTCGGCTTCCTGCCGTTGCGCAAGGCGGGCAAGCTCCCGCCGCCGGTCGAACGGGTCGACTACGACCTGGAGTACGGTTCGGCGTCGATCGAGTTGCGTGCGGGAACACTTCAGCCGGGTTCCCGCGTTCTTCTGGTAGACGACGTCCTGGCCACCGGCGGCACCGCCGCCGCTGCGGCGGATCTCGTGCGGCGCAGCGGCGGTGTGGTCGCCGGACTGGCCTTCCTCCTCGAACTCGTCGCGCTTCACGGCCGCGAGAGGCTCGGCGGTCACGAGGTGACTACTCTCCTGCAGGTCGGGCCCGCACAGGAATGAGGTGAAGGGCCGGGTCAGGCCGCACGGCCGTTAGACTGAGCCATCCACCGGCGCGAAGGAGGCATGCACATGGCCGAGAACGAAGCCTCGCGGCCCGCGCCCGCCTCAGCGCCGACCCCGGTGCCCGGCCTGCGCCACCGGCTGGCCCGGTTCGGCGCGCGGGCCGGTTCCTCCACGCCCGCCGCCATCGAGCCGCTGCTGCAGGTGATCCGCAGCAACCACCCGCGTTCGGACCTGGCGCTCGTGGAGCGCGCGTACGTGACCGCCGAGAAGGCGCACCGCGGGCAGATGCGCAAGAGCGGTGATCCCTACATCACGCACCCGGTGGCCGTCTCCACGATTCTGGCGGAGCTCGGTTTCGAGGGCACCACGATCGCCGCCGCGCTGCTGCACGACACGGTCGAGGACACGGACTACGCGCTCGACCAGCTCCGCGCCGATTTCGGGGACGACGTCGCGCTGCTCGTGGACGGGGTGACCAAGCTCGACAAGGTGAAGTACGGCGACGCCGCGCAGGCGGAGACCGTGCGCAAGATGGTCGTGGCCATGGCCAAGGACATCCGCGTGCTGGTCATCAAGCTGTCGGACCGCCTGCACAACGCGCGCACCTGGAAGTACGTGCCGCCGCACAAGGCGGAGAAGAAGGCCCGCGAGACCCTCGAGATCTACGCCCCGCTGGCACACCGGCTCGGGATGAACACGATCAAGTGGGAGCTGGAGGATCTGTCCTTCCAGAACTTGTACCCCAAGGTGTACGACGAGATCGTGCACCTGGTCTCCGAGCGCGCCCCGGCCCGCGAGGAGTACCTGAGCGTCGTCAAGGGCCAGATCGAGTCGGACCTGCGCTCGGCGAAGATCAAGGCGTCGGTGATGGGCCGGCCGAAGCACTACTACTCGATCTACCAGAAGATGATCGTGCGCGGCCACGACTTCACGGAGATCTACGACCTGGTGGGCACGCGCATCCTGGTGGACACGGTGCGCGACTGCTACGCGGCGCTCGGCGCCATGCACGCGCGATGGAACCCGGTTCCCGGCCGGTTCAAGGATTACATCGCGATGCCGAAGTTCAACATGTACCAGTCGCTGCACACCACGGTGATCGGCCCGGGCGGCAAGCCCGTCGAGATCCAGATCCGCACCCACGACATGCACCGTCGCGCGGAGTACGGCGTCGCCGCCCACTGGAAGTACAAGGACCGCAACGGCGGCGGCCCGCAGGCCAAGGAGGACACCCACGCCCAGGACATGGCGTGGCTGCGTCAGCTCGTGGACTGGCAGAAGGAGACGGCGGACCCGTCGGAGTTCCTCGACTCGCTGCGCTTCGAGATCGGCGGCGACGAGGTCTACGTCTTCACGCCGAAGGGCGACGTGATGCCGCTCCCGGCGGGCGCCACGCCCGTCGACTTCGCCTACGCCGTGCACACCGAGGTGGGGCACCGGACCATGGGCGCCCGGGTGAACGGCCGCCTCGTCCCGCTGGACTCCACGCTGGAGAACGGCGACGTCGTCGCGATCCTCACCTCGAAGTCCGAGACGGCCGGTCCCAGCCACGACTGGCTGGCATTCGTGAAGTCCCCGCGTGCCCGCAACAAGATCCGCGCGTGGTTCACGAAGGAACGCCGGGAGGAGGCGATCGAGACCGGCAAGGAATCGATCGCGAAGGCGATGCGCAAGCAGGGCCTGCCGATCCAGCGGCTCATGTCGCACGAGACGCTCGTGGGCCTCGCGGACGAGATGCGGTATCCCGACGTGTCGGCCCTCTACGCGGCGGTGGGCGAGGGGCATGTGTCCGCGGCGCACGTCGTGGAGAAGCTGGTCAAGGCCCTGGGCGGGGACGAGGGCGCGACCGAGGACGTCGCTGAGGCGGCCCGGCCCGGCGCGGGGAGCCGCGCGCCGCGGCGGGTGCGCACCGGCGACCCCGGAGTCGTGCTGAAGGGTTCCGACAGCGCGGACGTGTGGGTCAAGCTCGCGAAGTGCTGTACCCCGGTGCCGGGCGACGAGATCATCGGGTTCGTGACCCGGGGCCAGGGCGTGAGCGTGCACCGGGTGGACTGCGTGAACCTGGAAGGGCTGCGCAAGCAGCCCGAACGGCTGGTCGAGGTGGAGTGGACCGCCGGCGCGAACACGATGTTCCTGGTCCAGATCCAGGTGGAGGCGCTGGACAGGTCACGGCTCCTGTCGGACGTGACGCGCGTCCTGTCCGACTACCACGTCAACATCCTCTCCGCCTTCGTCTCCACCTCGAGCGACCGCCTGGCCGTCTCCCGCTTCATCTTCGAGATGGCCGAGCCGGGCCACCTGACCCAGGTCCTGGCGGCGGTCCGCAAGGTCGAGGGCGTCTTCGACGTCCACCGCATCACCGGCACCAAGCCGGTGGAACGCCCTCAGCTGCCCGTCTGACGGCCCTGCGCGCGGTGCCCGTGCTCAGCGCGCCGTACCCGGGGCGCCGGGCAGCAGCTCGGTCAGGTCGAACCTGACCGGCTCGGCCAGCTGTTCGTAGGTGCACGACTCCGGATCCCGGTCCGGGCGCCAGCGCTTGAACTGCGTCGTGTGCCGGAACCGGGTGCCCTCCATGTGGTCGTAGCCCACCTCCAGCACGCGCTCGGGGCGCAGCGGTGTGAACGACAGGTCCTTGCCGCCGCTCCAGCGGGACACCGCGCCCGGCAGCCTGTCGCCGGCCTCGGCGGCGGGCAGCGCCTTCGCCGGGTCGGCCCAGCCGCTCCACGGATGCTCGTCCGCCTCCGGCGTGCCCGGCACGACCACGAGGTCGGCCAGCTCCGTGACCAGCTCCGCTCGACGCGCCTCCGAAAACGACGCCGACACCCCGACGAACTGCAGGTACGCGCCGCCCTCGCCACGGTCGTCGTCGTACAGGCCGAGCAGGAGGGAGCCGAGCAGCGGGCGCTCGGGGGTCGAGGTCTTGTGGAGGCGGTATCCGGCGAGGACGACGTCGGCCGTGCGGGCGTGCTTGACCTTCACCATCGCGCGCTTGTTCGGCTCGTAGACGCCGTCCAGCGGCTTGGCGATCACCCCGTCGAGTCCGGCGCCCTCGAAGGCCTCGAACCACTCGTTCGCGACCGCGGTGTCGCGGGTACGGGGCGTGGCGAAGACGAGCGGACCCGTCAGGCCGAGGGCGTCCAGGGCCTCCAGGCGGTCCGCGAGCGGCCGGTCCATCAGGGAGTCGTCGCCGACGGCGAGGACGTCGAACACGACCAGCGCGGCGGGGGTCGTCTCGGCGAGCATGTTCACGCGCGACTCCGCCGGGTGGATCCGCTGGGACAGCAGCTCGAAGTTCAGGTGGGACCGCGCGCCGGCGTCGTCGGCGGGCACCTGCGCGATGACGATCTCGCCGTCGACGACGCAGCGCTCCGGGAGCGCGTCGCGCACCGCCGCGACGACGTCCGGGAAGTACCGCTCCATCGGCTTGCCCGTGCGGGAGCCGATGTGGACGTCCTCCCCGTCGCGGTACACGATCGCGCGGAATCCGTCCCACTTCGGCTCGTAGACGTAACCGGAGCTCGACGCCGCGCCGGGGCCGGGCTGGTCCGGCACGCTCGGGACGGACTTCGCGAGCATCGGCTTGACCGGGGGAGTGACGGGAAGGTCGAGTGGCATGGCGGGCGTCATGGTCCGAGCATCCCTTCTCCGGGTCCGGGAGGCCAGCCGATACCGCCCGCGAGCCGGATGTCGGTCACCCGGCGTACGTTGGGGCCATGGCTCCAGCACAGAAGGCCAAGCCGGTCGAGATCGACATCGCCGGGCGCACCGTACGTGTGTCGTCGCCGGACCGGGTCGTGTTCCCCGAATCGGCCGCCGGGCCGGCGCTGACCAAGCTCGACGTCGTGCGGTACTTCGCCGACGTCGCCGAGGGCATCACCGGCGCCCTGCTGCACCGGCCCACGACGCTGGAGCGCTGGCCGAAGGGCTGGTCCCCGGACGCGGTGATGGCCACGCGGTCCGACAGCCATGGGGACGCGTTCTACCAGAAGCGCATCCCGAAGGGCGCCCCGGAATGGGTGGAGACCGCGCGGATCGCATTCCCGTCCGGCCGCACCGCGGACGAGGTCTGTCCCACCGAGCCCGCCGTCGCCGTGTGGGCGGCACAGATCGGCACGCTCACCTTCCACCCGTGGCCGGTCCGGCGTGGACCGGGCGACGACGCGACCGAACGCGTCGACCAGCTCCGGATCGATCTCGACCCCCAGCCCGGCACGGACTACGACGACGCCGCCGTCGTCGCACCGCACCTGCGCGATCTGCTGGGCGAGCTCGGCATGACCGGGTATCCCAAGACCTCGGGCGGACGGGGCCTGCACGTCTTCGTGCCGCTCGCCCCCGAGTGGACGTTCACCCAGGCGCGCCGCGCCACGATCGCCGTCGGTCGCGAGCTGGAGCGGCGCCTGCCGGACCAGGTCACCACCAAGTGGTGGAAGGAGGAGCGCGGCCGGAAGATCTTCGTGGACTACAACCAGATGGCTCGTGACCGGACGATCGCGTCGGCCTGGTCCATCCGTGCCAACGCGCGCGCGACCGTCTCCATGCCGCTCGCCTGGGACGAGATCGCCCGGGTGCACCCCGACGACTTCGACGTGCGCACGGCCCCGAGCCGGCTCGCCGACGTCGGAGACCTGTACGCGCCGCTACGGGCCGATCGAGACCCCGCGCTCGACTGCGACCTGCGCCCCGCGCTGGACCTCGCCGACCAGGACGAAGCGGAAGGGCTGGGCGACCTCCCCTACCCGCCGGAGTATCCGAAGCAGCCAGGCGAGCCCAAGCGCGTCCAGCCCAGCCGCGACAAGGACCGCGCTCGCTGAACGCTGCCGTCGGCCGGTTGCCGGCCGGTGGGTCCGACGCCGACGTATACCAGAGCTGGACCGTGCCGGTCTGACAAGCCGGCCTCGGCGATCTGAAGACCGACAGCCGGTACGACGTCGCGTGGTCGGCCGGATGTCGCGTGGCCGGCCCCTCGGGCGACCGATCATCCGACATCCGACCGACCGCACGGGCAAGGGCCCGACTACTCGACCAGGGATCGCCGGGGCGACGGTGCGCCTGGCCGTTGTCCGCGGGCCGCGGCGAGCGCGCGGCGGGCCGCCGGGCGCCCGACGACGCGGCGGCGTGCCTCCAGCGCCCGCTCGACCGCGTCGAGGTCGACCGGGTCGAGATCCGCGCTTCCCGCCGCGAGCGCGGTCAGAACCGGCACGGCCTGCTCGAACGGCAGGCGACAAGCCACGTCCGCCGCGGTGCGGGCCGGCGTCGTGACGGGAACGCCGGCGAGCAGCATCGTGTCGCGCACGAGGCCGGCGGCGCAGCGCACGAGCACTCCGGCGGGGACGTCCGGGCGGCGGACCGCGGCGTCATGGGCGAGCTCGGGGAAGCCGGCGTCGGTGGGAAGGCGCGGGACGTGGATGCCGCCGCGCAGGCCGCTGTGCACCCACGCCGCCGACGCTCCCGCCAGGACCGCACGTGCCGGGAGCACGCCGCCGCACGACTCGGCGAGGACGAGCGCCCGGTGCGTGGGCGTGACTCGGACACCCGCCGGGACGGCCACCGCACCGGTGGTGTCCAGGGGCGCATCACGGAGCGGTGTGAGCGCACCGGACCGCAACAGGTCCTGCCATGCGGCCGGGCCGCCCACCCGGGCCGGCGTCACCACCGGCGGGACCGGCGCGGGCCGCGGGTCGAGAAGCTGGGCGAGTCGCACCGTCCCAGCCTATGCAGGGGACGGCGCAGCCCCGGCACCCGCTGTCCACAGGTGCCGGGGCCACACGGGGTGCCACGCCTGCCGAGTCGCCCGCCGATGGTGTCCGCCGGCCGCGGACGGCGAGCAGGCCGGAGAGATCAGGCCGTGCTGTCCTCGGCGGCCCGGACGACCTGCTCCAGCCAGGACCTGCGCGCGGCCAGGGAGGACTCCAGCTCCGAGACCTTGCGATCGTCGCCCTTGGCGCGCGCGGACTCGAGGTCGGACTCCAGCTCGGCGATCGCGGACTCCAGCTGCGCGGCCGCCCCCTCCGCCCGGGCCTTCGTCTCCGGATTGCTGCGGCGCCACTGCTCCTGCTCCGCGTCGCGGATCGCGTTCTCCACGGCCCGCATCCGGTTCTCGACGCGCTGGATGTCCCGCCGCGGCACCTTGCCGGCCGCGTCCCAGCGGTCCTGGATACCGCGCAGCGCCCGCTTGGCCGCCGCGAGGTCCTTCACCGGGACCAGCTTCTCCGCCTCGACGAGCAGCTCCTCCTTGACCTTCAGGTTCTCCCCGTACTCGGCGTCGATCGCCGCGTTGGCGGCATCACGCGCCTGGAAGAACCTGTCCTGAGCCGCGCGGAACCGCGCCCACAGCGCGTCGTCGTCCTTGCGGGACGCACGGCCGGCAGCCTTCCAGCGGGACATCAGGTCGCGGTAGGCCCCGGCCGTGTAGCCCCAGTCCGTGCTGTCCGAGAGCGCCTCGGCCTCCGAGACCAGCAGCTCCTTGGCGGCCTTGGCCTCCTTGTTCCGCTGCTCCAGATCCGCGAAGAAGTGCCGGCGCTCGCGGTCGAACGCGGTCCGGGCGTGGCTGAACCGCTTCCAGAGCGACTCCTCCGTGCCGCGGTCGATGCGCGGGCCTCCGCGCTGGGCCGCCTTCCAGCGGTCCAGGAGCGCGCGGAGTTCCTCGCCCGCCGGGCGCCACTGCATCTTGCTCGGATCGGTGCCCGCGATCTTCTCGGCCGCCTCGACGATGGCCTCGCGCGCCCTGACGGCCTCCGCCTTGGCGGCCGCGCGCTCTGTCTCCAGCGCGGCCCGGCGCTCGGCGGCCCGGCCCTTGAGGCCCTCGACTCGGGAACGGAGGCCGTCGAGGTCGCCGACGGCGGCCGGCTCGGCCGTCTCCTCCGCGAGCTTGGCGAGGGTCTGGTCGATCTCCTTGACCGACAGGTCAGCGCTGTCGAGGCGGGTCTCGAACAGCGACACCTTCGCGACGAGGTCGAGGTAGCGCCGGACGTAGAGGCTCAGCGCCTCCGACGTGCCGACCCCGGGGAACTGGCCGACGGCGCGCTCACCGGACTTCTCGACGACGTAGACGGTGCCGTCCTCGGCGACGCGGCCGTGCTTCTCGGCCTCGGCCGTCGCAGCGGCGTCGTCGACCACGGGCACGGGCGCCGGCGCCGCGGGCGTGGACTGGGCCGCGGCGGCCGCAGGGCGCGCGGCCGGGGTCGCCGGGCGCGGTACGCCGGACTTGGGCGGCCGCGGCTTGGCCAGCGCCGCCGGCGAGGGAACCTCCGACGGCTTCGGGACGGAGGGCTTGGGGGCCGGCGCCGGCTCGGCCGGCTTCGCTTCCGGCTTCTCCGGCGCCGCACCCGACGGCTCCGTCCGGCTCTCCGGCTCCGCCTCGTTCTCGGGCTCCGTCCGGCTCTCCGGCTCTGCCTCGTTCTCGGGCACCGCCTCGCTCGTCGACTCTGCCTGGCTCTCGGGCTCTGCGTCGTTGTCCGGCTCGTCCGTCCGAGCCGTCTCCGCCGAGGGTTGCTCGGCAGGCTCGGCAGCGGCGGCCTCGGCTGCGGGCACCGCCGGTGCCTCGGCAGCCGGCTCGTCGGTCGCTGCCGGCTCGCCCGTCGGGGTCGGCTCGTCGGTCGCTGCCGGCTCACCGGTCGGCGTCGTCGGCTCGTCGGTCGCTGCCGGCTGATCCGTCGTCGTCGGTTCGTCGGCCTGTGCCGGCTCGTCGGTCGCTGCCGGCTCGGCCGCGGCCTCGGTAGCGGGCTCCGCCGTGCTCTCCTCCGCGGCCTCGGGGGCCGGCTCCGGCGTCGCGGTTTCCTGGTCCGCGGGTGTCTCGGGAGTTTCGGCCACGGGCTCGGTGGCGGCCCCGTCCTCGACGGGTCCGCTTCCCTGCTCGGTGCTCTCGCTCACTGGGTCTCAACTCCTTCGATGGTGACGGGGCCGGCAGGTTCGCCGTCCGTGGCGCCATCGGCCACGCCCTCGTCCGCGACTGCCCGGACGACGTCCAGGCCGGATGTGATCTCCCCGAAGACCGTGTATCCGCCGGCTTCGTCCGACGGGATCTGGGAGTCCTCGTACACGAGGAAGAACTGGGAGCCCATGGACTCGCCGTTACCGCCCTGGCGCGCCATCGCGACGGTGCCGGCGGGGTAGACGTCGTCCTCCGGGGCGTTCTCGATGGGCCCGAACTCGTAGCCCGGGCCGCCCGTGCCGGTGAAGGTCGGATCGCCGCACTGCAGCACGTAGATTCCGGACGTGGTGAGCCGGTGGCAGCCGGTGCCGTCGAAGTAGCCCTCGCCGGCGAGCGTCACGAAGCTGGCCACCGCCTGCGGAGCCGCCGCACCGTCGAGCTCGAGCGTGATGTCCTGCTCGGTACCCGTCGCGCACGTGTGCAGCGTGACGGTCCAGGTACGGTCCTCGGCGACGCCGGGATCGGGCAGCTCGTGATCCGCACGGGCGTCGGTGGTGCCCGGATCGCACTCGACCGCCTCGGCCGGGCCCGTGTTCACCAGCGCGGCGACCACGAATGTCGCCACCAGTGCCAACGCCGCCACACCGGCGATCAGCGCCGTCAGGCGCCGTCGGCGAGCCCGCTGGGCGGCCCTGCGCTGCTCCTGCTTCGCCTGCTGCTTCCTGGCCTGCTGGGCGCGCTGACGCTGCTTGCTGGTCGACACCGTCGCCGGGCTCCTCTCCGCTCGCTGCTCATCCGGGGCACGCGTCCCGCGCCGGGCGGGTCATCGTGGGACCCTGGGCCGTTGCAGTCCGTGCGGGGACAGTGTAGGCATCGCGGGCCAGGACATTCTGCCTGTGCCGCGCCGGGCAGGGGTGAACTGCATTTGTCCACGCCGTGAGCGGCGCCTGCCCTGTGGAAAGCCCGGGCTCGATGTCCCCCTCCCGTGGGAGGATCTGACGCATGGCCCGTATCGCTCCACTCTCCGGTTTCCCCGAATGGCTCCCGCAGGACCGCGTCGTCGAGCAGCACGTGCTCGACGTGCTGCGTCGTACGTTCGAGCTGCACGGGTACGCCGGGATCGAGACCCGGGCCGTCGAACCGCTCGAGCAGTTGCTGCGCAAAGGCGAGACCTCCAAGGAGGTCTACGTGCTCTCGAGGCTCCAGGAGCTCGACGAGCCCGGTCAGCGGGAGCGCGGCGACAAGCAGCTCGGACTCCACTTCGACCTCACCGTTCCGTTCGCCCGCTACGTGCTGGAGAACGCCGGCAGGCTCTCCTTTCCCTTCAAGCGGTACCAGATCCAGAAGGTCTGGCGCGGTGAGCGCCCTCAGGAGGGCCGGTTCCGTGAGTTCACACAGGCCGACATCGACGTCGTCGGCTCCGGGGACCTCCCGTACCACTACGAGGTCGAGGTCCCCCTCGTCATGGCCGAGGCGTTCGGTGCCCTGCGCGAGGTCGGCCTGCCGCCAGTACGCATCCTCGTCAACAACCGCAAGGTCGCCGAAGGGTTCTACCGCGGCATCGGCCTGTCGGACGTCGAGGGCGCGCTGCGGCAGATCGACAAGCTCGACAAGATCGGCCCGGAGAAGGTCGCCGCGCTCCTCGTCGAGGAGTGCGGGGCGAGCGAGGACCAGGCCAAGGCGTGCCTCGCGCTCGCGGGCATCAGCGGCTCCGACGTGTCGGTGATCGCCGACGTGCGGACGCTCGCGGAGTCGTACGGCGCCGTGACGGAGCTCCTCACCACCGGGCTCGCCGAGCTCGAGGCGCTCGTCGTGGCGGCGGGGGAGAGGGTGCCCGGCGTCGTCGTCGCGGACCTGAAGATCGCCCGCGGGCTGGACTACTACACCGGCTCGGTCTACGAGACGGTGCTGGTGGGGCACGAGCAGCTCGGCTCGGTCTGCTCCGGCGGCCGGTACGACACGCTGGCGTCGGACGGGAAGAACACCTACCCGGGTGTCGGCCTGTCGGTCGGGGTCAGCCGGCTCGTGTCCCGGTTGCTCTCCGGCGGCCTCGTGACCGCCACCCGTGGTGTGCCCGCCGCCGTGCTCGTCGCGGTCACGACGGAGGAGACGCGGCCGGTGTCCGACGCCGTCGCCTCCGCCCTGCGCGGCCGGGGCATCCCGTGCGAGGTGGCCCCGACCGCCGCGAAGTTCGGCAAGCAGATCAGGTACGCGGATCGCCGCGGGATCCCGTTCGTCTGGTTCCCGGGCGAGCCAGGCGGGGAGGCCTCCACACCGGAGCCGTCCGCGCCCGAGCCGTCCGCGCCCGAGCCGTCCGCGCCGGCGGACGCCGCCGCGGGCACCGCCGCCGCGGACGCCGCCGCCGCGGACTCCACTCCCGCCGACGCAGTCCCCGCCGACAGTGCCCCCGCCGACGCAGCCCCCGCCACAGCGGTCCCCGCCCCCGAGGACGCCGGCGCGCCTGCTCTCGCGGGCCGCCTGACCGGCTCGGTCAAGGACATCCGCTCGGGCGAGCAGGTCGACGCCGACGCGACGACATGGGAACCCCCGGCCGAGGACCTGCACCCCCGCGCGGTGCCCGGCGCCGAGTCCGGGAAGTAGCCAGGCCAGGCGAGCCCGCCTCGCCGAGGGCATACATCAACAGTGATGAAAATCTGGTATGCCCCGAGCGCCCGTCGGTACGTTTTCACCCCGAGGCTTCCGCGCTCGTGACCGGCGGCACAACGGGCGTCGCCTCGGACGCGCGGCGCGGGTCGCCGAACGTCCTGCTGAACGTCCGCGGCATGTGACGCCCGACCACGCGCGTCAGGACACGGCGGCGCGATGCCCTACCGGGTCCTGCGCCGCCGCTCCGCCCCATCACATTGCGCACATATCACGCATATCGCGGCCGAAGAGTTGCGAACCATGGGAACATGTGTTCGAATCTCTGTGTGCGATGGGCAGGCCAGCAACTCACCACGGACGACGGCGCGCTGCCGGGACTCGAGCTCCCCGCGCTGCGCACGGCCGGGCTGATCCGTGCCGTCCGCAGCCCGGAGTTCGACGGCGTCACGTTCCACGAGGTCGTCGCCCGGAGCGCGCTGTCGAAGGTTCCGGCCGCGTCCCGGATGCCGTTCCGCTGGACCGTGAACCCCTACCGCGGCTGCAGTCATGCCTGTCGCTACTGCCTGGCGCCGGACACGCCGGTACTGCTCGGCGACGGCACGTGGCGTCCCATCGGCGACCTCGTCCCGGGCGACCGCGTCATCGGCACGCTGCCCGACGGCGGCCGCCGCGTCCTGGTCGAGACCGACGTCCGGGACGCGTGGCGTACGGTCAAGCGCGCATATCGCGTGACGACCGCCGACGGCACCACCCTCGTCGCCAGCGGCGACCACCGGTTCCTCACCGGCGACGGCTGGCGGTACGTGGCGGGAGCCTCCGCCGACGAGGCGGATGCCCGCCTCGCGCCGTCCGCGGGACGCGTGCCGCACGGCCACCCGTCGGCCGATTCGGTCGATCCGGGCACCGCGCGTGCCGAGCGCCCGGTGCTGCGCCCGGGCGACGGTCTCGCGGGAATCGATCCCGTCGGCGGGCCCGGTCTCCCGGGTTCCGGTGCTCCGTCTCCCGTCGACGTCGTCGGCCGGCTCGTGCGGACCTCCCCCGGCCGAACGGTGGTGTCGGTCGAGGACCTGGGCCACGAGACCGACCTGGTCGACATCACCACGGGCACCGGGGACTTCGTCGCCGACGGCGTGATCAGTCACAACTGCTACGCCCGCGGCTCCCACACCTACCTGGACCTCGACGCCGGGGCGGACTTCGATTCCCAGGTGGTGGTCAAGGTCAATGTGGACGAGGTCCTCCGGGCGGAGCTGGCCAGGCCCTCCTGGGGTCACGAGTCCGTCGCGCTCGGCACCAACACCGACCCGTACCAGCGTGCGGAGGGCCGGTACCGCCTGATGCCCGGGATCATCTCGGCGCTGGCCGACTCCGGTACCCCGTTCTCGATCCTCACCAAGGGCACACTGCTGCGCCGCGACCTCCCGCTGCTCACGGAGGCCGCGGAGCGGGTCGAGGTCGGACTGGGCGTCTCCCTCGCCTTCGCGGACGAGGAACTCCAGCAGAGGGTCGAACCCGGCACGCCGACGCCACGCGCCCGGCTCGCGCTGATCCGCGCCATCCGGGAGGCCGGCCTGCCGTGCGGGGTCATGGTCGCACCCGTGCTCCCGTGGCTCACCGACTCCCGCGACCACCTCGCGCGCCTCCTCGACGCCGTCTCCGAGGCGGGCGCCACAGGGGCGACGGTGCTCCCGCTGCATCTGCGGCCGGGCGCCAGGGAGTGGTACCTGGAGTGGCTGCGACGCGAATTCCCGCAGCACGCGGCGGGATACCGGCGCATTTTCGGCGATCGCGCCTACGTCGATCGCCGCTACCAGGACTGGCTGTGGGAGCGGGCCGAGCCGCTCCTCGCGGAGCGCGGCCTGGGCCGCGCCGCCTCCCGGTTCGACAGCGGCCCCGACAAGGCCGTCGACGACGACGGCGGCACCCGCGGCGGATCCGGCTCCTCCGGACCGGGCGGTCCCGGGCCGGGCAGTTCTGGTTCGGGTGGTCCCGGACCGGCCCGCGGCGACGAGGGTGCCTATCCCGAGGGGGCGATGCCCGCATCGGCCGAGCCGTCGCGAGGTGCACCGGCCGCGCCGGACGCCCCAGGCCAGGACGCCCTCTTCTGACACCGGTGTCTCAGGCGACGAACGACCACCACAGCACGCCCGAGCAGAGCGCGAACATCGCCAGGGCGCTCACGAAGAAGATCCCGAGGTTGCGGGCCCTGACGTGATAGCCGAGGGCGAGCGCGAAGTACACCACCAGTGCCACGGCGGTCACGGTCCCCAGCGCGGGCACCCA
Source organism: Myceligenerans pegani (assembly GCF_014892515.1). Lineage (GTDB taxonomy): Bacteria > Actinomycetota > Actinomycetes > Actinomycetales > Cellulomonadaceae > Myceligenerans > Myceligenerans pegani. Next base: position 71,868 of record NZ_JADBGR010000088.1, on the reverse strand, counting down.
GATCCCGGCGACCAGACCCAGCGCCGCGGCCGCCTTGATCCACGGGAACACCCACCACCAGCGCTCCGGGAAGTTCACGCCACGCAGGCACTGGCCCACGGGCCAGTCGACGGGCTTGACGCAGAGCGCGGCATCGACGGCCTGGACGACGGCCAGGAGGACCATGGGCCACACCGGATCGGGCAAGAGATCCATACTGCGACGCTATGCACCGCGTCGGCACAGGTCAACGAACTGTGAGCGGCACAACACGCGCCACCGAGCGGCACCACACGTGCCGCCGGCCCGCGCTCCAGAATGCTAACTGAACTGTCAGTGACTTTCCGCGAAACCCTTGACGCCCGCGCCTCCCGTCCGCCAGGGTTGCGAGTGAGAGAGCGCTCTCTCACGACCCGCACGAGTCCGACGTTCGAAGGAGCACGTCATGCGGCGAACATCCCGCCTGTTCGCGGCCGTAGTCGCGGCCGCGGCCCTGGTCACGGGGGCGATCACCGTGACACCCGCGCTCGCGGCGCCCGAGCCCCTCTCGCAGGGGCGGCCCGTGACCACGTCCAGCGCCGAGTTCGACTGGAGCACCGGGGAGAACGCCGTCGACGGCGACCCCGGCACCCGATGGTCCAGCGCATGGTCCGACGGCCAGTGGATCAGCGTCGACCTCGGCAGCGTCCAGGAGATCGATGGCGTCACCCTTGACTGGGAGGCCGCCTACGCGTCCGGATACCGGATCGAGGTGTCCGACGACGGCGCCGGCTGGTCCCCGATCTACTCGACCGCCGACTCGACCGGTGGTGACGAGACCCTCGCCATCTCCGGGAGCGGCCGGTTCGTGCGCCTCGTGGCCACCGAGCGCGCCACGCCGTACGGCATCTCCCTGTGGGAGTTCCAGGTCTTCGGCCCCGGGGACGGCACGCCACCCGACCCGTCCGACGAGACCCTCCTGTCGTACGGCAGGCCCGGCTCCGCCTCCTCCCAGCAGCACGACTCCAGTTGCTGGGAGTGCTCCCCGGACAAGGCCTTCGACCTTGACCCGGCCAGCCGCTGGGCCACCGACGCGGACACCGGCTGGACCGACGAGGGCTGGATCGCCGTCGATCTGGGGGCCACGGCGCACGTGACGAGCGTCGTCCTGCAGTGGGACCCGGCGTACGCGACGTCGTACAGCGTCGACGTGTCCGCCGACGGGGCGACCTGGATCACCGTCCACTCCACGACGAGCGGTTCAGGCTTCAAGGAGACGATCCCGCTCGACGCCGACGGCCGGCACGTGCGCGTGCACATGACCGACCGCAGCGGGCCGTACGGCTACTCCCTGTGGGAGTTCCAGGTGTACGGCACCGGCGGGGCACCGCAGCAACCGCCCGCCGAGCCTGCCGATCCCGACTTCGACGACCTCGAGCTCGTGTGGAGCGACGAGTTCGACGGCGCCGCCGGAACGCCCGCCGACCCGTCGAGGTGGACGGTCGATCCCGGCCTGCCCAACAACAACGAGCAGCAGTACTACACCCCCGAGGGCAACGGCTTCCACGACGGCCAGGGCAACTTCGTCATCGAGGCGCGCCGCGAGGCCTACGAGGGCCGCGAGTACACGTCACACCGGATGAACACGTCGAACAGGTTCCACGCGCAGTACGGGCGGTTCGAGGCGCGCGTCAAGGTTCCCGAGGGGCGCGGGCTGTGGCCGGCGTTCTGGATGATGGGCACCGACTTCCTGGAGGGCCGCCCCTGGCCGTACAACGGCGAGGTGGACATCATGGAGTTCATCGGCCAGGAGCCGCACGAGGCGCACTCCACCCTGCACGCGCCCGCCTACAACGGTGCCGGAGGGTACGGCGGCAGCTACGGCCTGCCCGGCGGCGGGAAGATCTCCGACGGGTTCCACACGTTCGCGGCGGAGTGGGACAGCCACGGAATCCGGTACTTCCTCGATGGCCAGGAGGTCTTCTACGCGGACAAGGCGACGGTGGAGGCGACCCGCGGTCCCTGGATCTACGACCACGAGTTCTACATGATCCTCAACCTCGCCGTGGGCGGTGACTGGCCCGGGCCGCCCGACGGGACGACGCCGTTCCCGTCGCGGTACGTGATCGACTACGTCCGCGTCTACCAGTAGCCACCCGCGAGACAGCCGGGATGCCGACATCTGTCGGCATCGCCGCACCCCGGCGAGGGCCGGCCGGTATAACTGGCGCATGGCGTCAGCGAGTTCCGGCCGGCCCACGCTGGAGGCCGTGGCGTCCGTGGCCGGCGTGTCCCGGGCGACGGTGTCCCGGGTGATCAACGGCGTGCCGACGGTCGACCCGGCGATCGTCGACGTCGTTCGGCGGGCGATCGAGGACACCGGATACGTTCCCAACCTCGCCGCGCGGTCGCTCGTGACGCGCCGCACCGGCTCGGTCGCGCTCGTCGTCTCGGAGCCACCGGGGCACCGGTCGCCGCTGCCCTTCCTGGAGCGCATCTTCACCGACCCGTACCTCGGTCGCGTCACGGCCGGGGCGCAGGAGGCGTTGCGTCCGCGCGACGTCCACCTTGCGATCATGCCCGCCGACCCGCCCGCGCACGACCAGGTGGTCCGGTACGTACGGCAGGGGCACGTGGACGGCGTCCTGCTCATCACCTCCAGCGCGGACGACCCGCTGCCCGCGCGGCTGGTCGGGCTCGGGGTGCCCGTCGTGCTGTCCGCGCGGATCACGGGCGGCGCGATGCCCGGCGGCGTGCCCGCGGTGGATCTCGACCAGGCGGCGGGCGGGCGGCTGGCCGCGGAGCACCTGCTGGCGACGGGCCGGAGGAGGCTCGCCGTGGTGACGGGCCCGACCGACGCACCGTTCATGCGCGCCCGCCTCGACGCGTTCGTCGCCGCCGTCACCGCTGCGGGACTCGGCCGCCCTGCCGTGGCCGATGCCGACTTCACCCGCCCCGGCGGAGAGGCTGCCGCGCGTAGGCTCCTGGCCGGGTTCCCCGGGGTCGACGGGATCTTCGCCGGGAACGACCTCATGGCCGACGGCGTGAGCACCGCGCTGCAGTCGGCGGGCCGCCGCGTGCCCGACGACGTCGCCGTGGTGGGTTTCGACGACTCGAGCGCCGCCGCGCAGGCACATCCGCCGCTGACCACCGTCCGCCAGCCGGTGGAGGACATGGCCCGGAGGATGGCCGAGCTCCTCCTGGAGGGCATGGGCGTCCGGGAGCCCGGCACGGACCCCGGAGCGGACGCGCCGGACGACGCGGCGCGGCCGGGCCGCGTGGTGACCTTCGCCCCGGAACTGGTGATCCGTAGCTCGGCGTGACCGCCGCACGCGGCCAGGGCGGGGATGGAGCCCCTCAGGTCGAGTCGCGGATCACCAGTTCGGGGTCGAAGATCACCGAGCGGTGGGGCAGCCCCGGATCCTCGATCCGCTCGACGAGCAGGTCCGCCATCGTCGCGGCCATCTCCTCGGCCGGCTGTCGCACCGTGGTCAGCAGCGGCCGCGTCTGCGTGGCGACCGGGCTGTCGTCGAAGCCCACGACGGCGACGTCGTCGGGCACCCGCCTGCCGTGCGTGCGCAACGCGTGGAGCGCGCCCTGGGCCATGAGGTCGTTCCCGGCGAAGATCCCGTCGACCTCGGGGCACTCGGCCAGGAGCCGTTCGGTCGCGGCCTCGCCCCCGGCGAAGGTGAAGTCATCGGCGGCGCCCGGCACGTACGCGTGGCCGTGGCGGGCCGCGCGGTCGCGGAAGCCGTCGGCTCGGTCACGCGCGGCCGGAACGCCGAGCGGGCCGGTGACCAGGCCCGGCGACCGGCATCCGCGCGCGATCAGGTGTTCCGCGGCCAGGCGGCCGCCGTCGGCGTTCGCGAGGTCGACGTAGCTCACCGGGACCGGCCGTGCCGGGCGGGAGAACATCACGACCGGCCGGCCCGCCTCGGCCAGGCGTCCCGGCAGCGGATCGTCGCCGTGCGTCGAGACGAGGAGCGTGCCGTCGGCGTTTCCGAGGCGCAGGTAGTTCACGGCCTGGTCCTCGGCCTCCGGCGTGTCGGCGAACAGGAGGACCGGGTGCACGTCGTGGCGCCGCAGCGCCCGCACGAACCCACCCACGACCCGCCCGAAGAACGGGTCCGAGAGAGCGCGCGACGGGTCCGCCTCCTCGCCCGGGCCGGCGGCGGACCCGGACACCACGACGGCCGCCATCCCGGTCCGGCGGGTCACCAGCGAGCGCGCCGCGCGGTTGGGCACGTACCCCGTCTCGGCGATCGCCGCCAGCACGGTCTCCTGGACCGTCGCCGCGACCTTGCGCTTGCCGTTGATGACGCGCGAGACGGTCGCGCGGGAGACGCCCGCCACCCGGGCGACGTCCTCCAGCGTGGGTACCGACTGCCGCAGGTCCTCCGTCACGGCTTGACGATAACAGGGTGAGAGCGTTTGCCCAAGATCGCCGCGCCGGCGTATCGCATCCCGGCCCGCCGGCAGGTCGTGGTTCGCGAGAAAGGATAAACGATTATCTTCAATCATCTTACGACAGCAAAGCCGAGGGCATGTCGGCGCCCGAACCTCTTGACGCCCGCCAGTATCCCCGTCCAGACTCGACATCGGTAAGAGCGCTCTCCCAATCGTATCCGGTCGCATCGTGGCGGCCGGGCGACGGCTCGACGACGAACCAGGATCCCCGCGCATCGCGGGGCGACGGAGACGGAGCAACCATGACCATCCCACGCGCCGGCACCCGCGCCGGAACGCGCACCGGCCGGCACAGGATCCGCGCGGGCCGCCTCGCCGCGGTGACGACGGCCCTCGTCGCGGCGGCGTTCCTCACCCCGGCGGGCCCTGCTCAGGCCGCCCCGGAGCTGCTGTCCCAGGGCATGCCCGCCACGGCGTCGTCGGAGGAGAACCCCGACTACACGCCCGCGGCCGCCGCCGTCGACGGCGACCCGGGCACCCGCTGGTCGAGCGAGTTCAGTGACCCCCAGTGGCTGCGGGTCGACCTGGGCAGCGTCGTGACCCTGGACCGGGTCGAGCTCGACTGGGAGGCGGCGTACTCGACGTCGTACTCGATCCAGGTCTCCGACGACGGGACCACCTGGCGGACCCTCACCTCGACCGACGCGGGCGACGGCGGCAACGACGTGATCGCCCTCCAGGGATCCGGCCGCTACGTGCGGATGCACTCGACCGCGCGGAGCGGCGGCTACGGCGTCTCGCTGTGGGAGATGCGGGTGTTCGGCGTGGCCGACCCGGGAGACCCTGGCGACCCGGGTGACCCCGACGTCGTCGACCCCGGCCACCCGAACGTCCCCGTCCCGGGGACGGGACCGAGCCACGTCGAGGTGACCGGCGGGAACGGGAGCTGGGACCTGACCGTGGACGGGCAGCCGTACACGGTGCGCGGGTTCACCTGGGGCCCGTCGTTCCACACGGCGGACCACTACCTGCCGATGCTCACGGCCACCAACGCCAACACCGTGCGCACGTGGGGCACGGGCGCCGACACGCGCACGCTGCTCGACTCCGCGGCGGCGCACGACGTGCGCGTCGTGATGGGCTTCTGGCTGCTCCCGGGCGGTGGCCCGGGCTCCGGCGGGTGCATCGACTACCGCACCGACGACGCCTACAAGTCCGAGGCCAGGGCCGACATCCTGCACTGGGTCGACGTCTACAAGGAGCATCCGGCCGTCCTCATGTGGAACATCGGCAACGAGTCGATCCTCGGGCTGCAGGACTGCTTCTCCGGGACCGACCTGGAGGAGGTCCGGCACGCGTACGCGGCCTTCGTGAACGACGTCAGCGTCGCCGTCCACGCCGCGGACCCGCATCACCCCACCACCAGCACGGACGCCTGGACCGGCGCCTGGCCGTACATCGAGCGGAGCGCGCCCGACCTGGACCTGCTGTCGGTGAACTCGTACGGCGACGTCTGCAACATCCGCGCCGCCTGGGAGTCCGGCGGTCACGACCGGCCGTACCTGCTCACGGAGGGCGGCGCGGCCGGGGAGTGGGAGGTGCCCGACGACGCCCACGGCGTGCCGGCCGAGCCCTCGGACCTGGAGAAGGCGGCCGCCTACGTGAACTCCTGGCGGTGCCTGCGCGAGCACGACGGCGTCGCCCTGGGGGCCACGTTCTTCCACTTCGGGATCGAGGGCGACTTCGGCGGCGTGTGGTTCAACGTCATCCCCGGCGACAACAAGCGGCTGGGTTACTACTCGATCGCGCGAACCTGGGGCGTGGACACGTCGGTGCTGAACACGCCGCCGGAGATCACCGCGATGGACGTGCCGGACGCCGCCTCGGTCGAGGCGGGCGGCGAGTTCACGGTGTCCGTCGACATGACCGATCCCGACGGGGACGACATCACGCCCGTGGTCATGCTGAACAGCAAGTACGTCAACGGCGCCGGCGGGATCGCGGCCGCGGAGTTCACCGAGACCGCTCCCGGCACCTACCGGGTGACGGCGCCGGACACGCTGGGCGTCTGGAAGGTCTACGTCTTCGCCGAGGACGGCCGGGGCAACGTCGGTGTGGAGACGCGGTCGTTCCGGGTGGTGGCGCCGCACGTCGACGGCGAGAACATCGCGCTCGGCGCCGAGGCGTCGGCGTCGTCGTTCGACCCGTACAACGGGAACTTCACGCCCGGTCAGGCCGTCGACGGCGACACGACCACGCGCTGGGCGAGCGAGTGGGGCCCGTCCGCCTGGTTCCAGGTGGACCTGGGGTCGGTGCGCTCGTTCCAGCACCTCCAGCTCGTCTGGGAGACGGCGTACGGCAAGGCCTACGACGTGCAGGTGTCCGACGACAGCGCCTCATGGACCACGATCCGCTCGGTCACCGGGGGCGACGGGGGAGTGGACGACCTGGACGTCTCCGGCACGGGCCGGTACGTGCGCCTGAACCTCACCGAACGCGGCACCGAGTGGGGCTACTCCCTGTACGAGCTCGGGGTCTACCAGAACTGAGTGCCGCCCGGCCCGGAACGGCCCGAAGCACCACTCCACCACCACTCCATCGCAACGACGCACGGAGGAGAGAACCATGAGATCACGTGTCAGAAGAACCCTCGCCGGGGCCGCCGTCGGCTCCCTGATCGCCGCCGCCGTCACGGCGGTCGGCACCGGCGCGTCCGCCGAGCCGGGCACCCTGCTCTCGCAGGGCGGCCTCACCGCCGCGTCCAGCTCGGAGGCCGCCAACCTGGGTCCGCGCTTCGCCGTCGACGGCGACCCCGCCACGCGCTGGGCGAGCAACCCGTCGGACGACGAGTGGCTGCGGGTCGACCTCGGCGCGTCCTACGCGCTGGACCGGATCGACCTGGACTGGGAGGCCGCGTACGCGACCGCGTTCACGCTGCAGGTGTCCGAGGACGGCACCACGTGGACGACCGTCGCCGACGTCACGGACGGCGCCGGCGGCGATCAGTCGTTCCCCGTCACCGTCACGGGCCGCTACGTCCAGCTCGCCGCGAGCGAGCGCGCGACACACTACGGCTACTCGCTGTGGGAGTTCCAGGTCTTCGGCGACGGCGAGCCGACCGATCCCGGCGACCCGCCGGAGTATCCCGACGACGAGGTCACGCACCACGAGTTCCAGGCCAACTGCACCTTCTCGCGCTTCGGCCCGGACGACCCGATCGTGTTCCCCGGACAGCCCGGCGCGTCCCACCTGCACACGTTCATCGGGAACCGCTCCACGGACGCGTTCACCACGCCCGACAGCCTGAACGCGAACCCGGCCACCTCGTGCACCGTGCCGCACGACCGGTCCGCGTACTGGTACCCGGCCCTCACCGAGGGCGGTGAACCCGTCGCGCCGGACATCCCCATGACGGTGTACTACAAGTCCGGGATCGACGACTACACGCGGGTGGTGCCGTTCCCCGAGGGACTGCGGTTCGTGGCGGGCGACATGATGGCGACGCCCGACGAGTTCCGGGACGCGCCGGGCGCGGTCGAGGGCTGGGAGTGCGGCGACAGCGCCCACAACTGGTCGATCCCCGACCACTGCGCTCCGGGCACGCAGCTGAACATCAGGTACCAGGCGCCGAGCTGCTGGGACGGCGAGCGCCTCTACGCGCAGGGATCGGCGCACATGGCGTACCCGGTGGCGGGGCAGTGCCCGATGAGTCACCCGGTGGCGGTGCCGATGCTGGAGTTCAAGATCGCGTGGCCGGTGGACGGTGACATGACCGACGTGGCGCTGGTGAGCGGCTCGGATCAGTCGTGGCACTACGACTTCGTGAACGCCTGGGACCCGGAGGTGCTGCGCCGGCTGGTGGAGCACTGCATCAACGGCGGTCTCCAGTGCGACCCGCGGGGCTACGACCTGTACAAGCCGCACCGGGGTGCGGTCATGGACGAGGACTACGAGCTGATCGATCCGTGACGGGCCGACGGCGCGGCGGGACCACCCATCGGGGGTCGGTCCCGCCGCGCCGGGCCTCAGAGGGCCTCGCGGGGATCCAGCACCTGGGCCACGATCGCCTCGATGGCGAAGGCGCTCGACTCGGCGAGGTCGACCTGCTCGGGGTCGAGGAGCCACTGGACCTGCAGGCCGTCCATCACGGCGAGGATCGAGGCGGCGGCCCGGTCGACGGTGGCCGGCTCGTCGATGCCCCGCTCGGCGCAGACGGCGCGGAACGCCTCGCCGACCTCGCGGCGCAGCGTGCGGTAGCGCTCCACGAACCAGTCCCGGGCGGGGTGTCCCTCGGTGACGGACTCGGCCGAGAGCACGACGTACGCCTGCACGAGCCCGGCGCGCCGGGCGTTGAGCAGGGCGGTGCGCACGAGGTGCCGGAACAGCTCGATGCCGCCGGGGATGTGCTGGCCCTCGAGGTCCTTGACGTCGCTCTCGTCGCGGTAGCGGAGCACCTCGAGCAGGAGCTGGTCCTTCGACCCGAAGTGGTGCAGCACTCCGGCGTGGGTCATGCCGACCTGTTCCGCGATCTCCGTCAGCGGGCCCTTGTTGTATCCGCGCGCCCCGAAGGTCGTCATGGCGGCCTCGAGGATCCGCTCGCGTCGGGCGAGGGTCTCCGGCCGGGAGCGTCGGGGCTGTCGCGTGGTCGAGTTCATCGCGGGTCGTTCACACCTTTGTCGCGCATCGTCTGTCCTGCCTGGTCTGTCCTGCCCGGCCGGTCCTGCCCGGACCGCCTCGCCCGCCGGCGTCGTCCGTCGGGCGTGGTCCGTCCGGTGTCGTCGCGGTGTCCCGAGTGTAAGCGGTGCGGCGCCGTCGGCCGTGGTGACGGCGCCGTGGGCCCCAGCATTTCACAAAGTTACTTACAGAGTAGTAAGTTGTGCTCGACAGCCACTCGACGACGAGGAGTACGAAGGTGACACCGACGTCCCGTCCGAGGCGTAGTGCCTCACGCTCCATCGCGGCAGCAGCCGCGACTCTTGCCGCAACACTGCTGCTCAGCGCCTGCGCGGGCGGCGCCGGCGGCGACGACGAGTCGGTCGCCCCCGGCGACGGCTCGCTCACGATCGCGAAGCCCGACGGCGCGATCACGACCGAATCCAACAACCCCTGGGTGGGCGACTCGTCGGCGCTCACGCTCGGGTACGTCAACGCGATCCTCGAACCCCTCGCGTTCGTCAACATGGTGGACCCGTCCGACGACGTCCGCCCGTGGCTCGCGTCCGAGCTCGAGTGGAACGAGGACTACACCGCCCTCACCGTCACCGCGCGCGAGGGCGTGACGTGGAACGACGGCGAGGAGTTCGGCGCGGACGACATCGCGTTCACGTTCGGGCTCCTCCAGGACACGCCGGAGCTGGACACCGCCGCCCTGGGCATCGAGGAGGTCACCACCGACGGCGACCAGGTGACGATCGCGTTCGCCGGCTCGATGTACGCCAAGCAGGACAAGGTCCTGCACCGGTTCATCGTCCCCGAGCACGTGTGGGCGGACGTCGAGGACCCGACCACGTACGAGAACCCGGAGCCGGTCGGCACCGGTCCCTACACGCTGACCGAGTTCACGACGCAGTCGGTCGAGCTGTCCGCACGCGACGACTACTGGGGCGGTGAGCTGGCCGTGCCGACGCTGTACTACGTGTCCTACAACGACAACACCGCCCTCACCACGGCCCTGGCCAACGGCGAGGCGGACTGGGCGCAGGCGTTCATCCCGAACGTGCAGTCGGCGTACGTCGACAAGGACGAGGACAACGTCTACTGGGCGGCCACCGGACTCGGCATCGACGCGATGTTCGTCAACACCACCGAGAAGCCGTTCGACGACGTCGCCTTCCGCCGGGCCATGAACATGGTGATCGACCGCGGCAAGCACGCCGAGATCGCCCGCGAGGGCGGGGTCCCGCCCCTGACGTCCGTGACCGGTCTCCCGAGCCCGGCCGGTGACGAGTTCGTGGCCCCCGCGTACGCCGGCCAGACGTACGAGGTCGACGTCGAGGGCGCGAAGGCGGTCCTCGAGGAGGCCGGCTACACGGGCGTGGGCGAGGCCCTGGTCGACCCCGACGGCGAGGCGGTCGAGTTCGAGCTGAGCGTCCCGCAGGGCTGGAGCGACTACGTCACCGGCATCAGCCTGATCTCCGACGCCGCGAAGGAACTCGGCGTCACCACGACGCTCGACACTCCCGACGCCGACTCCTGGTGGACGGCCAAGACCGAGGGTGACTTCCAGGCGATCCTGCACTGGACCGACACCGGCGCCACCCCGTACGACCTGTACAGCGACGCGATGGACGGCCGCTGGCTGAAGCCGGTCGGTGAGGCCGCGGACTACAACTTCGGCCGGTTCGACAGCCCGGACGCCACGAAGGCGCTCGACGAGTACCTGACCGCCACCGACGACGCGGCCCGCGCCGAGGCACTCGCACGGGTCCAGGAGATCTTCGTCGAGGAGGTGCCGATCATGCCCGTCGGCAACCGCCCGTTCATCGGCGAGTACAACACACGCAGCTACGTCGGCTGGCCGAGTGAGGACGACCCCTACACCAGCCCCGACCCGACGCAGCCGACGGCCGTGCTCATCCTGACCTCGCTCGAGGCCAAGGGCTGACCCTCACCGATCCCGTCCTGGGACCGGGGTCGTGGGCGTGCCTACCGCCGCGCGGCGAGCGCCGCGGCGCCGGGCAGGCCCACGACATCCGGGCGCCGCGGACACAGACAGGAGTTCGTTCGTGAATCGTGACCCCGTGCTGAGCGTGTCCGGGCTCAGCGTGACCTACGACGTCGACCCGCCGGTCGAGGCCGTGCGCGACGTCTCGCTGACCGTCGGGCAGGGCGAGGTGCTCGGCCTGGCCGGGGAGTCCGGCTGCGGCAAGTCGACCCTCGCCTACGCCGTGCAGCGGCTGCTGCGGCCTCCCGCCGAGATCACGGGTGGCCAGGTCGTGCTGCACGCCGTCGACGGCGCCGCCGGTGGCGACGTCGACCTCACCACGCTCTCGCCGGCCGAGATGGACCGGCTGCGCTGGGACCAGGTCGCCATGGTGTTCCAAGGCGCGATGAACTCGCTCAACCCCGTCCTGACGATCGGCGCCCAGCTCGCCGACGTGTTCACACGGCACCGCCCGGCCATGGGCCGCGCCGAGCGCACCGCGACCTGCGGGGCGCTGCTCGAGATGGTCGGGGTGGGAGCCGACCGGCTGCGGTCCTACCCCCACGAGCTGTCCGGGGGCATGCGCCAGCGGGTCATGATCGCGATGGCACTCGCCCTGCGGCCGCGCCTGCTGATCATGGACGAGCCGACGACGGCCCTGGACGTGCTGGTGCAGCGGGAGATCCTGCAGGAGATCTCCCGGCTGCGCGAGGAGCTCGGGTTCTCCGTCGTGTTCATCACGCACGACCTGCCGCTCCTGCTGGAGATCAGCGACCGCATCGCCGTCATGCGCGCGGGGCGGGTCGTGGAGGTGGGGACCGCGTCGGAGATCTACCACGCCGCGCGGCACGAGTACACCAAGCGCCTGCTGGGCTCGTTCCCGAGCCTGACCGGCGACCGCGGTGACTTCGTCCGGAAGGGGGCCGCGGTATGACGACGCTCGAACTGCGCGGGCTGACCAAGCGCTACCGCGTACGCGGCTCCGGCCACATGCTCGCCCTCGACGACGTCGACCTGTCGATCACCTCCGGCCGCACCGTCGCGCTGGTGGGACAGTCCGGCTCCGGCAAGTCGACGATCGCGAAGATCATCACCCAGCTGGAACGCGAGACCTCGGGCCGGGTGCTGCTCGACGGCGCGCCGATCCCGCGCCGCGGGCGGGGGCTGCGGGCCTACCGGCAGCAGGTGCGGATGGTGTTCCAGGACCCGTTCGCGTCCCTGAACCCGTACCACACGGTGCACCACCACATCGCGCGGCCCCTGCTGCTCGACCGTGTCGTGCCGCGTGCCGGGGTCGACGACGAGGTGGCGGGCCTGCTGGAGAAGGTCCGCCTCGAACCCGGGCTCGCGGCCCGCCGCCCCCACGAGCTGTCCGGCGGGCAGCGACAGCGCGTCGCCATCGCGCGGGCGCTCGCGTCGCGGCCCGCGCTGCTCGTGGCCGACGAGCCCGTGTCGATGCTCGACGTGTCCATCCGCCTGGGCGTCCTCAACCTCCTGGCAGAACTCCAGGAGGCCGACGGGCTCGGCGTCCTGTACATCACCCACGACCTGGCCACGGCCCGCCACTTCAGCGACGAGATCGTCGTGCTGCACCACGGCAGGGTCGTGGAGCGCGGTCCGTCCGACGACGTCATCCTCCACCCGCGGCACGAGTACACACGCGCGCTGCGGGACGCCTCACCCGACCCGGACCGCCACTTCGGCGGCGGCCGGACGGCCGACACCACCGGGAGCCGCTCATGAGACTCCTCCTGCGCCGCGCCGCCTTCTACCTGTTCACGGCCTGGGCGGCGATCACGATCAACTTCTTCCTGCCGCGGATGCTCAAGGGCGACCCGGTCTCGGCCTACCTGCAGAAGAACCAGGGGCTGGTCAGCCCGGAGGCGGCCGACGCCCTGCGCACCCTGTTCGGCCTGGACACCGGCAAGTCGCTCGCCGAGCAGTACGCCGACTACTGGGTGCTGCTGCTCTCCGGCGACCTCGGCCGGTCGTTCTCCCACGGCCTGGCGCCCGTGGCCGACGTGATCGCCTCGGCCCTGCCCTGGACGGTCGGCCTCGTCGGCATCGCGACCGTGCTGAGCTTCCTGCTGGGCACCACGCTCGGCACGCTCGTCGGCTGGTTCCGTGGCGGGCGCGGTGACGTCATCGTCCCCGTGGCGACCTTCTTCTCCGCCGTCCCGTACTTCTGGATGGGGCTCATCGCCATCGCCGTCTTCGCGACCGGGCTGGGCTGGTTCCCGGCGTCGCACGCCTACGGCAAGGGCACGACGCCGGAGTTCAGCGCGCAGTTCATCGGCGAGGTGATCGCGCACGGCACCCTGCCGGCCCTGACCGTCGTGCTCGCGTCCCTCGGCGGCTGGGTGCTCGGCATGCGGAACATGATGATCACGGTCCTCGACGAGGACTACGTCACCGTCGCGCAGGCCAAGGGCCTGTCCCGGCGCCGCGTCGTGTTCGCCTACGCCGCCCGCAACGCGGTGCTGCCGCAGCTGTCGAGCTTCGCCCTCGCCCTCGGGTTCATCGTGGGCGGCACGCTCGTCATGGAGCTCGTGTTCTCCTACCCCGGCGTCGGCAAGCTGCTGCTCGACGCCACCAACGCCAAGGACTACCCGCTCATGCAGGGCCTGTTCCTCGTCATCACCCTGACCGTGCTCGTCGCCAACCTCCTGGCCGACGTCGCCTACGCCGCGCTCGACCCGCGCACCCGGCAGGGGGAGGTCTGACATGTTCACCAACCGCAAGTCGATCACGGGCCTCGTGATCCTCGGCCTGTTCGCCCTGCTCGCCGCGCTGGCCGACGTCGTCGCCCCGTTCGGGCCGCTGGAGAAGGACTACACCGCGCTCAAGCAGCCTCCGTCGGCCACGCACTGGCTCGGCACCACCCACCTGGGCGAGGACATCTTCAGCCAGATCGCCCACGGCACGCGCGGCGTGCTGCTCGTCGGCCTCACCGCCGGCGTGCTGGCCACCCTCGTCGCCGTGATCGTCGGCGTGAGCGCCGGGTTCCTCACCGGCTGGCGCGGCGAGTCGCTCTCGGCGCTGTCCAACGTGTTCCTCGTGCTGCCCGCGATCCCGCTGATGATCATCGTGGCGTCGCAGTACGACGACCCGAGCCTGTTCCTCATCTCCGCCGTCCTGGCGATCACCGGCTGGGCGTGGGGCGCGCGCGTGCTGCGCGCGCAGACCATGTCGCTGCGCAGCCGGGACTTCGTGCAGGCGGCCCGCGCCAACGGCGAGCCGCTGTGGCGGATCATCGCGGTGGAGATGCTGCCCAACCTCACGGCCGTCATCGCCTCCAGCTTCGTGGGCACCGTGACGGCCGCCGTGCTCGGCCTGACGACGCTGGCGTTCGTCGGCGTCATCCCGATCACGAACCTCAACTGGGGAACGATCCTGTACTGGGCCCAGCAGAACGGCGCGTTCCCGGAGTTCTGGTGGTGGTACGTGCCCGCGGGCCTCGCGATCGCGCTGCTCGGCGCGGCGCTGAGCCTGATCAGCTTCGGCATCGACGAGTACGTCAATCCGCGCCTGCGGTCCGCGGGCGAACGAGCACGGCTGCAGAAGAAGCGAACGAAGAGGAGCACTGCGTGACCAGCGTGATCGATCTGCCCTACCTCGACACCGCCCTCCCCGTGGCGGACCGGGTCTCCGACCTGATCGCCCGCATGACGCCCGAGGAGAAGGTCGGGCAGATGCTGCAGCTCGACGCGCGGGACGATCTCGAGGACCACGTGCTGCGGCGCCAGGCCGGCTCCATCCTGCACGCCTCGCCCGAACGGATCCGGGCCGCGCACGAGCTGACCGACCGCACCCGGCTGCGGATCCCGCTGCTCGTCGCCGAGGACTGCATCCACGGCCACTCCTTCTTCGAGGGCGCCACGATCTTCCCCACGCAGCTCGGCATGGCCGCCACCTGGGACCCCGGGCTCGTCGAGCGGGTGGCACGGGTGACCGCCGTGGAGGTGAGCGCCACCGGCATCCACTGGACCTTCTCCCCGGTGCTGTGCATCGCGCGCGACCTGCGCTGGGGGCGCGTGAACGAGACCTTCGGCGAGGACCCGCACCTGATCGGCGAGCTCGCCTCGGCAGCGGTACGCGGCTACCAGGGCGACGGCCTGAGCGATCCGACGGCGATCCTCGCCGCGGCCAAGCACTTCGCCGGGTACTCCGAGACCCAGGGCGGCCGCGACGCGTCCGAGGCGGACCTGTCCCGCCGCAAACTGCGTGCGTGGCACCTGCCCCCGTTCGAGCGCGTCGCGCGCGAGGGCTGCCGCACGTTCATGCTCGGCTACCAGACCATCGACGGCGTGCCCATCACCGTCAACGACTGGCTGCTGTCCGACGTCCTGCGCGGCGAGTGGGGCTACACCGGCACCCTCGTCACCGACTGGGACAACGTCGGGCGCATGGTCTGGGAGCAGAAGGTGCAGCCGGACCTCACCGCCGCGGCGACCGCCGCCGTCCGCGCCGGGAACGACATGGTGATGACCACGCCCGGGTTCTTCGAGGGCGCGCTCGCCGCCATCGAGGAGGGCCGTCTGACCTCGGCGGACCTCGACGACGCCGTACGGCGCATCCTCACCCTGAAGTTCGAGCTGGGCCTGTTCGAGGACCGACGCCGGCCCGCACCCGAGCGCATCGAGGCGGCGGTGGGAGCCGCCGCGCACGCCGAACTCAACCTCGAGGTCGCGCGCCGGTCGCTGGTCCTCCTGCGCAACGACGGCACGCTGCCGCTGCCGGCCGGTGGGAACGCTCCCGCGCGGCGGATCGCCGTCGTCGGCCCCCTTGCCGACGACGCCCAGGCCCAGCTCGGCGACTGGGCAGGCAACTCCGGACAGGCCGGATGGATCCCCGACGGGCATCCGCGCCACCTCATCAGCACCGTGCTGGACGGGCTGCGCGAGCGGGTCCCGGACGGCTGGTCGGTGACCTACACCCGGGGCGCCGAGATCCTGGAACTCGCCCCCGACCCCGAGGGGGACACGTTCCCCGACGGGCAGCCGCGCCCACCGGTCGTCACGCCCGCACCCGTGGACGAGGCGCAGCTCGCCGAGGCGGTCGCCGCCGCGCGCGACGCCGACTACGTGGTCGCCGTCGTCGGCGATCGCATCGAGCTCATCGGTGAGGGACGGTCCACCGCCACGCTGGACCTGCTCGGCGGGCAGAACGCTCTGCTGGAGGCGGTCGCCGCGACCGGCACCCCGCTGATCGTCGTGCTCCTGGCGTCCAAGCCGCAGGTCCTGCCGCCCGTCGTGGACGACGCCGCCGCGCTGGTCTGGGCCGCGAACCCCGGTATGCGGGGCGGCCGGGCGCTCGCGGAGCTGCTCCTGGGCGAGATCGAGCCGTCCGGGCGACTGCCCGTCTCGTTCGCCCGCCACGTGGGACAGCAGCCGACGTACTACAACCAGGTGCGGGGGCAGCACGGCGACCGGTACGCGGACCTGACGCAGCGGCCCGCATTCGCGTTCGGCGAGGGGCTCAGCTACACCACGATCGAGTACGACGGCCTGCACGTGGCCGAACCGCGGGTCGGCCCCGGCGGCGTGGTGCGGGCCGCGGTGACGCTCCGGAACACGGGGTCGCGGCCGGCGCTGGAGACCGTCCAGGCGTACGTGAGCGACCTGGTCACCTCGGTGAGCTGGGCGGACCAGGAGCTCAAGGCGTTCCGCCAGGTCACGTTGGTGCCGGGGGAGGAGCGGGTCGT
This sequence comes from Myceligenerans pegani, assembly GCF_014892515.1. Taxonomy (GTDB): domain Bacteria; phylum Actinomycetota; class Actinomycetes; order Actinomycetales; family Cellulomonadaceae; genus Myceligenerans; species Myceligenerans pegani. The sequence continues at coordinate 55,156 of NZ_JADBGR010000088.1, read as the reverse complement.
CGACCTGGAGGTCCCGGCGGCGGACTGCACGATCGTGGACGCGGCGGGGAAGCGGGTGGTCGAGGCGGGCGACTTCGAGCTCCGCGTGGGCCGCTCGTCCCAGCAGGAGGACCAGCTCACCGCGAGGTTCACGGTGACCGCCTGAGTCAGCCGAACCAGCGCATGGAGCGGCCGTGCGGATGCGACCAGGCGACCGCACGGCCGTCCACCGCGAGGGCGAGCGTCTTGGTGTCCGGCGGCTCGGGCGCGCCGTCGAGCACGCTCGGGATGACGTTCAGGCCCTCGTTGCTCACCCAGCGGCAGGCGCCGTCGCGCACCAGCCGGCGCATCATCGTGTCGAAGCGCGCGCGGTCCTCGGCCGGGAGGTACGCGACGACGGCGCTGTGGAACACGACGACCTCGCCGTGCCGGGACGCGTCGGCGACCAGGAGCGGCAGATCCGCGAGGATGTCGCCCCGCTCGAGGCGCGGCGGGTCGGCCCGCGCGATCTCGATGGCGTGGCGCAGGCGGTCGCGGCGGTCGTCGTGCTCGGGCCAGACGAGGATCTCCAGCCAGGCCATCTGGTCCTTGTCGCGGACGTCCAGCGGGTTCAGGTCGAGGCCGCCGCGCCAGGTGATCTCGGGCAGGGTGGTCGGGAGCGCGAGGTCGCCGGTAACCGGGCAGGTAAGCCGCGGCTGGGGGCCGAGGACGGCGACGCGGGGCGTCCGCGCCTTCCGCGGGCCGGGTGCGGTCCAGTCGTATCCCCAGCGGTCCGGGTAGAGGCACAGGCCCGCGCTCGCGCCCGCCTCGACGAGCGCGAGGGGGCGGCGCCCGGCCTCGATGGCCAGCCGGGCGAAGACCGGGGTGAGGGTCGCGAGGCGCCCGGCCTCGTTGGTCTGGGTCGAGCGCTCCAGGATCGTGGCGCGGATCGTGCCGTCGTCGTGCAGCAGGGCCTCACGCAGCGCCTCGTACGGCCCGGGCGCCTCGACGCCGTGGAACCGGGCCGCCGCGAACACGAGGTTGGGCTGCTTCTTGATCCCGGGGAGCGCGGAGATCCATCTCAGGACGTCCTCGTCGGCGGCCACGGCGTGTCCCCACCGCTCGAAGCAGGGGGAGGCGGCTGCGGCGGCGTACTCGGCGAACTCGGTGTACTGGGCGGCGACGTCGGCGTACAGATCCAATGCGGTCTCCCGTCAGTCCTGGGCGAGGCGGGCCGGGAAGCCTCCGGTGGCGACCGGGCCCCAGCGGTCGATGGTGATGCGGACGAGGGACTTGCCCTGCTTCACCATGGCGTCGCGGTACTCGTCCCAGTCGGGGTGCTCCTTCCCGGCCGCGACGCGGAAGTACTCGACGAGCGGCTCCACCGACTCGGGGATGTCGAGGACCTCGGCCGTGCCGTCCACCTGCACCCAGGCGTCGCCGAAGTCGTCGCCGAGGGCGAGGAAGGAGGCCTCGGGCCGGCGGCGCAGGTTCGCCGCCTTGGCCCGGTCGGGGTAGGTGGAGACGACGACGCGTCCCTCGCCGTCGACCCCGAACGTCACGGGCGACAGCTGGGGCCGGCCGTCGGCGCGAGTGGTGACGAGGACGCCGTTGTGCCGGGCGCGCAGCACCTCGAGGAGCTCGTCACGGCTGACCTTGGTGTTCGTGGCGATGGTGCGAGGCATGGATGCAGCGTACGCCCGGGAGGTTTCGTGTCGGTCGTAGCGACTAGACTCGCCATCGCGTGTTGTCAGCACGCCAGCTCCGTCGTCGTACACGATTCCTCGCGTGCCCGGCGGCATCACACCCTCCGTACGAAAGGACTTCCTCCGTGCTCCGCACTCACACGGCCGGCTCACTGCGGGCCGAGCACATCGGTCAGACCGTCACCCTCACGGGCTGGGTCGATCGCCGTCGTGATCACGGGGGAGTGGGCTTCATCGACCTGCGGGACGCGTCCGGCATCGCCCAGGTCGTCATCCGCGACGAGGACGTGGCGCACCCGCTGCGCTCCGAGTACGTACTGCAGGTGACCGGCGAGGTCGCGCAGCGTCCCGAGGGCAACACGAACCCGAACCTCGCCACCGGTGAGATCGAGGTCATCGCGAGTGGTGTCGTCACGCTCAACGAGTCGGTGCCGCTGCCGTTCCAGGTGTCGACGGCGATCGCGGACTCGGAGCAGATCGGCGAGGAGGCGCGCCTCAAGCACCGCTACCTCGACATGCGCCGCCCGGCGCAGGCGCACGCGCTGAAGCTGCGCTCCCAGCTCAGCCGGGCCGCCCGCCGCGTGCTGGAGGCCCACGACTTCATCGAGGTCGAGACGCCGACCCTGACGCGCTCGACGCCGGAGGGCGCCCGCGACTTCCTGGTCCCGGCGCGCCTCGCCCCCGGATCGTGGTACGCGCTGCCGCAGTCCCCGCAGCTGTTCAAGCAACTCCTCATGGTCGGCGGCCTGGAGCGGTACTACCAGATCGCGCGCTGCTACCGCGACGAGGACTTCCGCGCCGACCGGCAGCCGGAGTTCACGCAGCTCGACGTCGAGATGAGCTTCGTGGACCAGGACGACGTCATCGCGCTGACCGAGGAACTGCTCGCGGAGATCTGGAAGCTCATCGACGTCGAGGTGCCGCGCCCGATCGAGCGCATCACCTACGCCGAGGCCATGCGCCTGTACGGCACGGACAAGCCGGACCTGCGGTTCGGCAACCCGATCACGGAGCTCACCGACTACTTCCGGGCCACGCCGTTCCGGGTCTTCCAGGCCGAGTACGTGGGCGCCGTCGTCATGAAGGGCGGGGCGGGCCAGCCGCGCCGCCAGTTCGACGCCTGGCAGGAATGGGCGAAGCAGCGCGGCGCCAAGGGCCTGGCCTACGTGACGTTCAGCGACGAGGGCGAGCTCGGCGGCCCGGTCGCGAAGAACCTGTCCGAGACCGAGCGCGAGCACCTCGCGAAGGTCACCGGCGCCGAGCCCGGTGACGCCGTGTTCTTCGCCGCGGGGAAGACAGCCGCCTCGCGCGCCCTGCTGGGTGCGGCCCGCCTCGAGATCGCGAAGAAGACCGGGGAGCTCGACGAGAGCGCCTGGTCGTTCGTGTGGGTGGTGGACGCGCCGCTGTTCAAGCCGGCGGGCGAGGACGACGACATCGACGTCGGCCACTCCGCGTGGACCGCGGTGCACCACGCGTTCACGTCGCCCAAGCCGGAGTGGCTCGACCGCTTCGAGCAGGACCCGGGCAGCGCGCTTGCCTACGCGTACGACATCGTGTGCAACGGCAACGAGATCGGCGGGGGCTCCATCCGTATCCACCGCCGCGACGTGCAGGAGCGCGTGTTCGACGTCATGGGCATCGGCCCCGAGGAGGCGCAGGAGAAGTTCGGCTTCCTGCTGGAGGCGTTCAAGTTCGGCGCCCCGCCGCACGGGGGCATCGCGTTCGGCTGGGACCGCATCGCCGGGCTGCTGGCGGGCGTCCCGTCGATCCGCGACGTCATCGCGTTCCCGAAGTCCGGCGGCGGCTACGACCCGCTGACCGACGCCCCCGCGCCGATCACGCCGGAGCAGCGCAAGGAGGCGGGCGTGGACGCCGTGCCGGAGCCGCGCGAGGGCTCCGCGGCCGCGCCGGTCGCCGTCGCGAAGTGACGCCGCGGTCCCGGCGTCCGCCGCGTGACGGCGTCCGCCGTGTGACCGCGTTCGTGTCCGACGACGACGTCCGTGTCCGACGGCGTCCGTGGTGCGGGGCGTCGTCGGACACGGAGGCCCGGTTTCGGTATGGTTGGACCACTTTGCCTGCGAGTCTGCCTGCGAGCTGAGAGGCCCCTCTGACCATGTCGACCAACTACCCCGGCGGCCCGCCTCCGTACGAGCCGCAGGGCGGCGGGCCAGAGCAGCCGCCGGGGCCCACCCAGCCGCCGGGGCAGTACCCGTACCCGCCTTCCGCACCGCCGGGCCCCGCGCCGGGCCAGGCCGCTGTGCCCTACGCCGGAGCGCCGTACGGCCCGTACGCTCCCGCCCCGCCGAAGAACGACCTCGGGACCATCTCCCTCGTGTGCGGGATCCTCAGCTGGGTCGTGTGCCCGCTCGTCCTCGGCGTCGTCGCGATCGTCACGGGCATCGCGAGCAGGAAAGCCATCCGGGAGGGGCTGGCGAACAACTCGGGCTCGGCGACCGCCGGACTCGTCCTGGGCTGGCTCAACGTCGGCCTGGTGGGCGTGTTCCTGCTCATGTGGCTCGCGTGGGTGGTGTTCGCGGTCCTGTTCGTCGGCGCGGGGGTGGTGAGCGGCAGCTGATCACGCGCCTGGGCCCGTCGCAGGTCACCGGGTCGCCCGGAGCGGACCGCCGCGCCGTGTGACGCCCCGCCGGAGCCTCGCGCCAGGTCCGGCGACGCCCGCGACCGGGCCGTGCGCCGCGCACGTTCGGGCGCGCACAGGGAAACGCCGGACGGTCCGCCGGGCGGAGTGCCGCGCTCGTGACTAGGGTCGGACGTGCCGGAACACCGCGAGCGAGAGGTGCCTGAGCATGTCGACCAACGAGCCGGGAGCACAGAACCCGTACGACCCACCGCCGAGCGGGAACGAGCCGGGCCGGACGCCCGGGCAGTCCGGCGGGCAGCCACCGGAACGGCCCGGAGCCGGGCAGCCCGGCGGCCCGACGCCGCCGGGCACGCCGCAGCCGGGGCAGGCGCCGCCGCCGTCGCCGTACGCCGCGGGAGGAGTTCCGCCGTCCGCGTACCCGACCGCGGAGCCGGGAACGCCGTACCAGCAGCAGTACCCGAAGAACAGCCTGGGCGTGTGGTCGCTCGTGCTGGGCATCCTGAGCTTCTTCCTCTGCCCGGTCATCGCGAGCATCGCCGCGATCGTCACCGGTCACATGTCCCGGCGCGCCACGCGCGAGGGCCAGGCCGACAACGGTGGGCTGGGCCTCGCCGGCATCATCCTCGGCTGGGCGTCGCTCGTCCTCTCGGCGATCGCGATCGTCATCTTCGTGGTGGCCTTCAACGCGGCCGTGAACGACCCGGCCTTCCAGGACTTCCTCAACGATCCGTCCGCGTGGCCCACCATCGATTCCGACTACTGACGGGCGCCGCCCGGCAGCATCGCGCACGCCGTCCTCCAGGATGCGCACTCCGGGGCGGGAATCTTCGACCGAGCCGGGCCCGGTTCGGTAGGGTTCAGACTGCTTCAAACGGATACATCTGATTCTGAAAGAGGACATCGCCACCATGTCGACGAACACCCCCGACGGCTCGTCGCCGTCGCCGTACGACCCGTCGGGGAGCGGGCAGCAGCCGGCCTCGCCCTACGAGCCCGGGCGGGCTCCGCAGCAGCCCGCGTCGCCGTACGAGCAGCCGGGACAGATCCCGCAGCCGGCGTCGCCGTACCAGCAGTCGCCCTACCAGCAGCAGCCCGGCGCCACGCCGTACCCGGCGGCACCCGCCTACCCCGCGCAGTACGGCGGCCAGCCGTTCCCCAAGAACGACCTGGGCGTGTGGGCGCTCGTCCTCGGCATCGTCAGCATCGTGATGTGCGGGTTCCTCGCCGGCATCCCGGCGATCATCGTCGGCAACAAGGCGCGCCAGGCCGTCCGCAACGGCGAGGCGGACAACGACGGCATGGCGCTCGCGGGCATCGTCACCGGCTGGATCGGTACGGCGCTCAGCATCCTCGTCGTCGTCTTCTACGTGATCGTCATCGCCATCGGGGTCAGCGGAGGCTTCGACTCGACCGGGTCCGACTTCTCGTCGTACTGAGCCGGTCGCGGGGCGGACCACGGCCGGCCGTCGGCGAGCGGTCCCGGCGACGCGCCGCCGGGGAGTTTCACGGCGGCGCGCGGTCCCGGCGTCCTCTTTCGGCCAGGCCTATAACCAGGCATGATGTCCCTCATGGCTGGTGTTGACGCTCACATTGTCGTCGTCGGAGCGGGGCCGACCGGGCTCCTGCTCGCCGGGGACCTCGCCGCCGCCGGAGTGCGCACCACGCTGGTGGAACGGCGGCCCCGGCGGATCAGCAACCTGTCGCGGGCGTTCGCCGTACACGCGCGCGCCCTGGAGCAACTGGACGCCCGCGAGCTCGCCGACCCGATCGTCGCCCGGGGCCAGGTGATCCAGGACCTGCGCCTGCTGAACCGGTTCTCGCTCGACCTGAGCGTCCTGCCCAGCCGGTTCCCGCAGGTCGTGGCCGTCCCGCAGTACGAGGTGGAGCGGGTTCTCCTGGAGCGGGCCGGGGCCGAGGGCGTCATGTTCGCCTACGACACCGAGTTGGAGAGCCTCGACCAGGACGACGACGGCGTCAGGCTGCGGGTGACCGGGCCGGACGGCGCCCGCACCGTGCGGGCCGACTACGTCGCGGGATGCGACGGCCATCATTCCGCCGTCCGCGGCCTCGTCGGGCTGCCGTTTCCCGGACAGGCCGTGATCAGGTCCATGGTCCTGGCGGACGTGCGGCTCGCGGAGCCGCCGTCGGACGTGCTCACGGTCGCCGTGCGCGACGAGTCCTTCTGCTTCCTCGCCCCGTTCGGCGACGGCTACCACCGCGTCATCGGCTGGCGGTACGGCCGCGACGTGCCCGAGGACACGCCGCTCGACCTGGACGAGGTGCGCGAGACGATGCGCGCGGCGTTCGCCACCGACTTCGGCATGATCGACGCGCGCTGGACCTCCCGCTTCCACTCGGACGAGCGGCAGGCGCCGCACTACCGGGTGGGCCGCGTCTTCGTCGCCGGCGACGCCGCCCACGTGCACTCGCCCGCCGGCGGCCAGGGCATGAACACGGGCCTGCAGGACGCGGCGAACCTCTCGTGGAAGCTGGCCCAGGTCGTGTCGGGGCAGGTGACCGGCGAGGCCGCCGAGGCGCTTCTCGACTCCTACGAGTCCGAGCGGCATCCGGTGGGCACGATGGTGCTGCGGGCGAGCGGCGCGCTCGTCCGGGCGGCACGCGGCAAGGGTGTCGTCGCGCGCCTGCTCGGAGGGCTGATCGTGGGCGTCATCGGGAACCTCCCGCCGGCCCGGCTGCGCGCGATGGGCATGATCTCCGGCGTCGGGATCAGGTACGGGCGTCCGCGCGGCGCGCATCGCCTGGTCGGCCGCCGTGCCCCGGATCTCCCGCTCGTCCGGGAGGAGTCCGGCGGGACGACTCGCCTCTACGAGGCGCTGCGGTCGGGCGGTTTCGTCATCGTGCGCGGAGCCGACGACGCCGCGGCGGGCGCGGACACCGCCCCGATCGACCCGCCGGCGGGCAGCCAGTACGCGAAGTGGGCGGCGGGCGCGGTCGAGGTCCGCCGTGCGGACGGCGAGGCGACCACCGTCCTGGTCCGCCCGGACGGCTACATCGCCTGGGCGGCGTGACACCGGCGAGGACGCGGATTCCGCTACGGTGACGACCCGCAGACCGCGGAGACCCCCGCGGACGAACTGTCCGGCGGCGCCGACGCCACCCACGGGAGAGCGATGAGCAGCAACGTCAACAGGAGGACGCTGGACGACGCCGCGATGGCGCGCGTCCTCGCGGCGGCCGGGATCGATCCGCGGAGCATGGCCGCGTTCGAGGAACTCGGAGCGGCCACCTACAACACGGCGTACCGCATCCGTCTGGACGACGGGACCGGCTTGGTGCTGAAGGTCGCGCCGGACCCCACCGCCCCGGGACTGAGCCATGAGCGCGACCTGATGCGGACCGAGGCGATGTTCTACGACACGGCCTCGGGCGCGCTCCCGGTACCCCGCGTGGTGCGGGTCGACTTCTCCCGGGACGCCGCCGACAGCGACTGGCTGCTGATGACCGAGCTGCCCGGACGGAACTGGCACGAGCAGGAGGGCGAGCTCTCCGACGGTGAGCGGCGAAAGCTGCGCCGCGAGCTCGGCGAGCTCACGGCGCGGCTCCACCGGATCAGCGGCGACGCGTTCGGCTACCCGCAGCTGGGCCTGTCGGGCTCGTGGCGTGCCGCCTTCCAGGGAATGCTCGGCGTCCTGCTCGACGACGCCGGACGCTGGGACACCCCGCTCCCCGTCCCCGTGTCACGGATCCGCGCGCTGTTCGACGCGAACGCCGGCGCGCTCGACGAGGTGACGACGCCGGTCCTGGTCCACTTCGACCTGTGGCCCGGCAACGTCCTGCTCCATGAGGGGCGCATCACCGGCATCGTCGACGGCGAGCGCGCCCTCTGGGGCGACCCGCTCGCCGAGATGGTGTCGCTCGCCCTGTTCGGCAGCATCGAGGACGACGACGAGTTCCTGTCCGGCTACGGCGGCATCACGTTCGACGACGACGCCCGCCGTCGCCTGGCGATGTACCGTGCCTACCTCTACCTCATCATGCTCACCGAGGGCGCACCCCGTGGCTACGCCGGCCCGCAACGCGAGGCGGCCCTGACCCACATCACGCGGCACCTCGACACGGCCCTCGCAGACCTGGAGGCTCTCGCCGCCCCGTAGCACTCCAGCCCGGACATCACCCGCCAGTACTCTGTACATCTGTTGCGTATACGCAACATAAGCCACTAGCGGTGGCGAAAACATCCTTGATGGGCAATGCTCGCTCTCGCGAGTTGGCGACCTGCGAACTCGCCGGGACGCTTGCCGTGCCGTCACATTAAGGATATTCTTAAGTCATCCCTGGAGGCGTCATGGCGTGGGAGGTTCGGTACACGGCCGAAGTGGAGGAACTTCTCGACGAACTCTACGAGAGCGACGGGCGAACCCTTCAACTGGTGGGCCAGGCCATCGAAGTGCTTGGGGAGAGAGGTCCCATGCTGGGTCGCCCGTTGGTCGATCGCATCGGCGGGTCGGTCCTGGCGAACATGAAGGAGCTCCGGCCACCTTCGAGCGGTAGGAGCGAGGTGCGGATCCTGTTCTGCTTCGATCCATGGCGATCGGCGATCCTGCTGGTCGCGGGCGACAAGGCGGGGCAGTGGAGTCGATGGTACGAGAAGGCGATTCCACGGGCAGAGGCGCTCTTCGAGGAGCACCTCATGAACCGACGGAAGGAGATGTCAGATGACTGAGCTCAAGCGGTGGCAGGACAGTCCCCACCGGGAGCGCGCGATCGAGCACGCGGGGGGCGAGGAAGCCTTCGCCGAGGGAGTGCGACGCATGCTCGACGAGGCCCGCGGCTGGAGGCTCGCCGAGATGCGGAAGCGTCGCGGTCTCACGCAGAAGCAGGTGGCCGAGGCCATGGGTGTTTCCGTCGCACGGGTCTCGCAGATCGAGGCGGGTGACGTCTCGACCCAGGAGGTCCTCGGCCGGTACGTGGACGCGCTGGGCGGGACGCTCTACCTCGTGGCCGACTTCGGCGACGAGCAACTCAAGGTCGGCTGACAGGCGTGGTCGTTCGCGACGGTGGCGAAAACAGGTTGCTGGTCTCCCGGGAGCGTGGGAGAGTCCACGACGTCCCGGCGGGCTGGTCCGCGGGTGAGGCGGGACGAGCAGAAGGATCGAGCATGAGGACTTTCCCGGTAGTCGCGCCCCTGCGCTGACGCCATCCCGCTCTCTCGCATGCCTCGCCGTCGACGGCGGCACGGCACGGAGGGCGGAGCCCGGCGTCGGCGTGTCACGCCAACCCGGGAGTTCTCGCCTTGCCTTCGTACGTCTCACATCCTGCTGTCGTCCTCAACGACCTGACCTTCGCCTGGCCCGACGGAAGCATCGTGCTCCAGGGGATCTCCGGCGCGTTCGGCCGCGGCCGCACCGGGCTGACCGGCCTCAACGGCGCCGGGAAGTCCACCCTCCTACGGCTGATCGCCGGCCGGCTGCGTCCGACGTCGGGCTCCGTCGTCGTCTCGGGCACGGCCGACCACCTGCCCCAGCGGCTCACGCTCGACGTCGGGGCGACCGTGGCCGACCTGCTCGGCGTCCGCCCCGTCGTCGACGCGGTGCGCGCCATCACCGGCGGTGACGTGCGTCCCGAGCTGTTCGACGTCGTCGGCGACGACTGGGACGTCGCCGAACGGTCCGTCGCCGCGCTGTCGGCGGCCGGGCTGCCCGCCGACCTCGACCGGACCGTCGGCACGCTGTCCGGCGGGGAGGCGATGCTGACCGCCGTCGTCGGGCTGCGGCTGCGCGGGGCCGACGTCGCGCTGCTCGACGAGCCCACGAACAACCTCGACGGCGACGCCCGCGAGCGCCTCTACGACCTGGTGCGCGGCTGGCGCGGGGCGCTGATCGTGGTGTCGCACGACCTGGCGCTGCTGGAGCTGATGGACGAGACCGCGGAGCTGCGGGCGGGTTCGCTGACGACGTTCGGTGGCCCGTACAGCGAGTATCGCGCCTGGCTGGACGTGCGGCAGGAGGCGGCCGAGCAGGCGTTGCGGACGGCGGAGCAGACGCTGCGCCGGGAGCGGCGGCAGCGGATCGCGCTGGAGGAGAAGGTCGCGCACAGCGAGCGGCAGGCCCGCAAGGACCGCGCGAACCGCCGGTACGTCCCGGCGGCGATCCGGGAGCGGAAGAACAAGGCGGAGCGGTCGCAGGGCACGCGGCGGGGCCTGGCGGACGACCGGGTGGCCGAGGCGCGGGCGGCGGTGGACGCGGCGGAGCGGGCCGTGCGCGACGACGACCGGATCGTCGTCGACCTGCCGGATCCCGACGTCCCGGCGGGCCGCCGCATCGCGGTGCTGACCGGGTCGGACGGACGCGAGCACGTGCTCCAGGGGCCGGAGCGGGTAGCGCTGACCGGCCCGAACGGGGTGGGGAAGACGACGCTGCTGGAGCGTCTGCTGCACGGTCGGGCCGCGGTCCGGGACGGGGCCGGAGCGGACGGGCCGACGGCGGTCGCGGCGTCGGGCAGGCTGCTGACGGATCGTGTGGGCTACCTGCCGCAGCGGATCGACGTCCTGGACGACGCGGCGACGGTGCTCGACACGGTCCGGGCCGGGGCGCCGGACGTGCCGCCCGGGGAGCTGCGCAACCGGCTGGCGCGGTTCCTGGTGCGCGGGTCGGCGGTGTACCAGCCGGTGGGGACGCTGTCGGGCGGGGAGCGGTTCCGCGTGGCGCTGGCGCGGATGCTGCTGGCGGATCCGCCGGCGCAGCTCCTCGTGCTGGACGAGCCGACCAACAACCTCGACATCGACAGCACGGACCGTCTCGTGGAGGCGCTGTCGGCCTACCGGGGAGCGCTCCTGCTGGTCAGCCACGACCGCCCGTTCCTGGAGCGGCTGTCCCCGGACCGGGAACTCCGCATGGACCACGACGGCGTGCTCACCGAGGTCTGACGACCTCCGCAAGCCCGTGGCGCCCGCTCCCGGCCACGTCGTTCTGGTCGGAGGCCGCGCTCCCGCCGACGGGGACGGCGCGGTCGGTGCCGGAGGCCGTCCGCGTGTAGTGGGTGACCATCGAGTAGTCCTTCGCGGGCCCGCGCACGTCCCAGCGGACCACCACGCGGTTCCTTGCGGACCATGAGGTCCTTTCCGCTTGCGGGCTCGGAGCGGAAGGAACCTCATGGTCGGTGAGGAACCGGATGGTGCCCTCGTAGCGATCGCGCCCGCACACGTGCTCGACCGGCCGCGCCGTCCAGGGGTGGAAGTCGCGGCCGTCCTCGAACGTCACGCGCCAGCGGCTTGCGGGGGCGCCGGCGGCGTCGTCGCTCCCGGGTTGGTCGCTCCTGGGTTCGTCGCTCGCGAGTTCGTCGGTCCCGGGGACGGCGCCCGACGGCTCGCGCACCAGGAACAGCGTGCGGCTCACCGGCGTGCTCCGGTCCGCCCACCGCAGGGTGCCCTCCTCGGCCCAGCAAATCCGGCCGTCGCCGTCGGGCGTGAACGTCGCCTCGCCGGAGGCGACGTACTCGGTGCCGTCGAGGCGGTCGCGCACCTCGCGGCGGAACTCCCACGTGCCGAGGAGCTGTGACGGGTCCACCGCTCCAGCCTAGGGGCTGCGGCGGGATCGGCGGATCGGAGAGCGGCCGGCCCGGAAAAGCCGTCCTCACCAGGCGGCGGCCGGGTGAGAATGGGCGTCATGACGATCCCTGACGCCGCCACCGCGGCCATCCTCGACCCCGCGAACCCGTACGCCGCGCCGTCCACCCTCCCCTACGAGCTGCCCGACTACACGGCGATCCGCGAGGAGCACCACGAGCCCGCGATCGTGGCCGGCATGGCCGCCCAGCGCGCCGAGATCGAGGACATCGTCACCGACCCCGCCCCGGCGACCGTGGAGAACACCCTCGAGGCGCTCGAGCGGTCGGGCGCCCTCCTCGGCCGGGCCCTGCGCGTCTTCTGGAACCAGCTCGCCGCCGACGCCACCCCCGGCCTCGAGGACATCGAGGCCCGCCTCGCCCCGCAGCTCGCCGCGCACGAGGACGCCATCTACCTGGACGCCCGCCTCTACCAGCGGGCGCTGTCCCTCCGGGAACAGGCCGACGCCGGGACGCTCACCCTCGAACCCGACACCGACTACCTCCTCGAGAAGCTCCTGGTCCGCATCCGCCGCTCCGGCATCGAACTGTCCGACGCCGACCAGGACACCCTCCGCGACATCAACGCGCGGCTCACGACGCTGCAGGCCGAGTTCGGCCGCAAGCTCCTGGCAGGCGCCAACGCCGCGAGCGTCCTGATCACCGACGAGGCCGAGCTCGACGGCCTGTCCGACGCCGCGAAGGCCGGCGCGCGGGCCGCCGCCGAATCCCGCGGCAGCGACGGCTGGCTGCTGGAGATGCAGCTCTTCAGCCACCAGCACGTGCTGTCCTCCCTCGCACGCGCCGACGTCCGTGCCCGCGTCCAGGCCGCCTCCGAGAACCGCGGCCGCGACGGCTCCGCGCACGACACCCGCGCCACCCTCCTGGAGATGGTGCGCCTGCGTGCCGAGCGCGCCCGCCTGCTCGGCTACCGGCACCACGCCGCCTACGTCGCCGAGGACGCGACCGCCGCCACCACCGGCGCCGTCGACGCGATGCTCGCCCGCCTCGCCCCGCCCGCCGTCGCCAACGCCCGCGCCGAGCACGCGGACCTGGAGGCGCTCGCGGGCGGTCCCGTCGCGGCCGCGGACTGGTCCTACCACGCGGAGGCCGTGCGCAAGGAGCGCTTCTCCCTCGACGACGCCCTGCTCCGCCCGTACCTGGAGCTGGAGCGTGTCGTGCGCGACGGCGTGTTCCATGCGGCGAACCTGCTGTTCGGCCTGTCCTTCACGGAGCGCGACGACCTGGTCGGCTACCACCCGGACGTGCGCATCTTCGAGGTGTTCGACCAGCCGGAGCCGGGGGAGCGGAACCAGGGCCTCGGCCTGTTCGTCGCCGACTGGTTCACCCGCGAGTCCAAGCGCGGGGGCGCCTGGATGAACAACCTCGTCGACCAGAACCACCTGCTGGGCCAGCGGGCCGTCGTCGTGAACAACCTCAACATCGTGCGCGCTCCCGCCGGCGAGCCGACCCTGCTCTCGTGGGACGAGGTCACCACGATGTTCCACGAGTTCGGGCACGCGCTGCACGGGCTCCTGTCCGACGTGCGCTACCCGTCGCAGTCCGGCACGAACGTGCCGCGCGACTTCGTCGAGTACCCCTCCCAGGTCAACGAGATGTGGGCGTGGGACCCGGAGATCCTCGGCAGCTTCGCCGTGCACCACGAGACCGGCGAGCCGATGCCGCGCGAGTGGATCGACACCATGCTCGCGTCCCGGCAGTACGGCGAGGGGTTCTCCACCACCGAGTACCTCGGCGCCGCCCTGCTGGACCAGGCGTGGCATCAGCTCACCCCGGAGGACGTGCCGGCGACGCCCGACGACGTCGCCGGGTTCGAGCGGGCGGCGCTCGCGGCGGCGGGGATCGACTTCGGGCCCGTCCCGCCGCGCTACCGCACCACCTACTTCAACCACGTCTTCGGCGGCGGCTACTCGGCCGCGTACTACTCGTACGTCTGGTCCCAGGTGCTCGACGCCGACACCGTCGAGTGGTACGGCGAGAACGGCGGCCTGACCCGTGAGAACGGGGAGGTGTTCCGCCGGCGGCTGCTGGCTCGCGGCGGATCGCAGGACCCGTCGCGGTCCTTCCGGGACCTGCGCGGCCGCGACCCGGAGATCGCTCCGCTGCTGGCCCGCCTCGGCCTCGGCGACTGACGCGCTCCCGGGCCCCGCCCCGACGCGAGCGGGACCGCCGTGTACGCGAGGGCCGGGGCGCGCGTACGGGAAAGCACTGATGCGTCGCCGGAGCGCCCGGTCGTACGGTCTCCTTACTAACTCGTTGGATGGTTGGAGATGACCATGCGAACACGGCCCCGGCGGCGCACGAGCGCCGCCATCACCTCGCTGTTCGTCGCGCTCGTCGCGGTCGCCGGACTCGGCGGGATCGTGCCGGCGCAGGCGGCCACGGGTGCCATCGTCGGCTACGCGGACAAGTGCGTCGACGTCGACGGCGCCAACAGCGCGGACGGCACCCAGGTGCAGCTGTACACGTGCAACGGCACGGCGGCGCAGAACTGGGACGTCCGCGCCGACGGCACGATCCGCGCGCTGGGCAAGTGCCTCGACGTCGCCTGGGCGGACCCGACGAACGGCACCAAGGTGCAGATCGTCGGCTGCAACGGCAACGCCGCGCAGCAGTGGACGCACCACGCGGACGGGACGCTGCGCGCGCTGGGCAAATGCCTCGACGTCTCGGGCTGGAACAGCGCCGACCGTACGCCGCTGATCATCTGGGACTGCCACGGCGGCGCGAACCAGCAGTGGAGGCTGCCGACGGGCGGCGGCGACCCGCTGCCCGGCCGTATGGCCGGGGCGCCCTACCTGTATCTCGGCTGGGGCAACCCGCAGAACCCCGTCGACGTCATGAACCAGACCGGCGTGCGCGGGTTCACCATGGCGTTCATGCTGTCCTCGGGCGGCTGCAACCCCGCGTGGGACGGCCAGCGCCCGCTGACGGGCGGCGTCGACGAGCAGACCATCAACGCCATCAAGGCGGCGGGCGGACAGGTGCAGATCTCGTTCGGCGGCTGGTCCGGGAACAAGCTCGGCCCGAACTGCGCGACGCCGGAGGCCTTCGCCGGCGCGGTGCAGCGGGTGATCGACGCACACCACCCCCACGTCGTCGACTTCGACATCGAGAACTCCGACGAGTTCGAGAACGAGGCGGTCCAGGACCGCATCCTGCGCGGGCTGGCCATCGTCAAGCGGAACAACCCGGGCACCAAGATCGTGGTCACGTTCGGTACCGGCGTGAACGGCCCGACCTGGTGGGGGACACGCCTGATCAACCGGGCCGCCGAGTTCGGGACGCCGATCGACAACTACACGATCATGCCGTTCAACTTCGGGGGCGGGGACATGCGGGCCGACACGATCAGCGCCGCGCAGGGCCTGAAGAACCAGCTCATGGCGGCCCACGGATGGTCCGAGGCCGAGGCGTACGCGCACGTCGGCATCTCCGGCATGAACGGACTCTCCGACCAGCGCGAGACCACCTCTCCCGCGCAGTGGACGGCGATCCGCGACTGGGCGCGCGCCCAGGGCGTGGGGCGGTTCGCGTTCTGGTCCGTCAACCGGGACCGGCCGTGCCCGGGCGGCGGTGTCACCAGCAACTGCAGCGGCATCGCCCAGGCCGACCTGGAGTTCACGAGGATCACCGCGGGCTTCTGACACGGCCCCGGCACATCCGCCTCGTCCGTGCCCCCGGCGCTCCGCCCTCGCCGGGGGCACGGACGAAGCGGGTACCGTGTCCGACGTGACCGAGACTGCGCGACCCGCTACCCCCGCCCCCGCCGTGCCCGCCGTCCCCGCCGCCGAGGACGAGGTGGTCGGCATCTGCCGCGACCTCATCCGGTTCGACACCTCGAACTACGGCACCGGTGAGGGGCCGGGGGAGCGGGCCGCCGCCGAGTACGTCATGGAGCTCCTGACCGAGGTCGGCCTGGCACCGGAGATCTTCGAGTCCGAGCCGGGGCGGGCCTCCGTCGTCGTCCGGCTGGAGGGGAGCGACCGGTCGCGGCCCGCACTCGTGCTGCACGGTCACCTCGACGTCGTGCCCGCGGCCGCCGCCGACTGGACCGTGGACCCGTTCGCCGCCGAGGAGACCGACGGGCTCATCTGGGGCCGCGGCGCCGTCGACATGAAGGACATGGACGCCATGATCCTGTCCGTCGTGCGGCAGATGGTGCGCGAGGGCCGCAAGCCCGCCCGCGACGTCGTCGTCGCGTTCTTCGCCGACGAGGAGAACGGCGGCCGGCTCGGCGCGGGCTACATGACCGACCGGCACGCCGACCTCTTCGAGGGCGCGACCGAGGCCGTCAGCGAGGTCGGCGGATTCTCCGTGGACGTCGGCGGACACCGCGCCTATCTGCTGCAGACCGCCGAGAAGAGCCTGTCGTGGATGCGGCTGCTCGCCGACGGGCGCGCGGGCCACGGCTCCCAGGTGAACCACGACAACGCCGTCACCGCCCTCGCCGAGGCCGTCGCCCGCATCGGCAGGTACGCGTGGCCGTACACGCCGACGCCCACGGTGGACGCGCTGCTGCGCGGCGTCGCCGAGCTGACCGGCCTGCCGTACGACGCCGCCCGCTTCGCGGAGGACCCCGGCATGGTGGACGACCTGGTCGCCGCGCTCGGCCCCGCCGCCAAGTTCGTCGGCGCCACCGTGCGCAACACCTCCAACCCCACCCAGCTGGAGGCGGGCTACAAGGCGAACGTCATCCCCGGATCGGCGTCGGCCGCGATCGACGTGCGGCTGCTGCCGGGACACGAGGCCGAGGGGATCGAGACGCTCAAGGAGCTGGCCGGGCCCGGCGTGCGGGTCGAGCCGATCCACCAGGACGTGTCCCTCGAGGTGCCCTTCACCGGGTCCCTCGTGGACGCGATGGTGGACGCCATCGCCGCGGAGGACCCGGGTGCCACCGTGCTGCCGTACACGCTGTCGGGCGGCACGGACAACAAGTGGATGTCCCGCCTCGGCATCACGGGCTACGGGTTCGCTCCGCTGCGGCTGCCCGCCGACCTCGACTTCGCCGGGATGTTCCACGGCGTCGACGAGCGCGTCCCCACCGACGCCCTCAAGTTCGGCACCCGGGTCCTGGACCGCCTCCTGGCGACCTGCTGACCGGCCGCCCGGGACGCTCGCGATGCTCGCCGGCACCGGGCAGGGCGCGGCCGCTCGGGCGCGGCGTCCAGGTGCGGCTCCGCACGCGGGACGGGCGTCGGGCCGGGTCTCGGTTCGCCGGGTCTCAGTCCACCGGCTCGAGGAGGAACAACGGGATCTGGCGGTCCGTCTTCTTCTGGTACTCGCCGTACGTCGACCAGGTGGCCACGGCGTAGTCCCACCACTCGGCGCGCTCCTCGCCCGACAGCTCGCGCGCCACGTACCTCTTCCTCACCGGCCCGTCCTGCAGCTCGACCTCGGGGTTGGCGCGGAAGTTGTACACCCACACCGGATTCTTCGGCGCTCCGCCGAGCGACCCGACGGCCAGGTACCTGCCGTCCTTCTCGACGCGCATCAGTGGCGTCTTGCGGATCTTGCCGGTCTTCGCGCCGCGGTTGGTGATCACGACGATCGGGTCGCTGCCACCGCGCAGCGTGTTCGCCTCGGTGCCGTTCGACGCCTCGAACGCCTCCACCTGGTCGCGCACCCAGCCGGCCGTGCTCGGAACGTATTCACCCTGGAGTTTGGTCATGCCGGTTCCAACGGCCGAGCGGCTCGGATATTCCGGAGCCTACCCGGACAACACGCCGCACCACGCCACGGGCGAACGCGTGCCGGACCGGCAGGCGTACCCCATAGGGTGGGAGGATGACCGACGCCCAGTCCGAGCCGAACGACCAGGCCCCGACCTCACGAGCGGTCCGCAGGACCGTCCTTCTGGCTGCCTTCGAGGGCTGGAACGACGCCGGGGGCGCCGCGACCAGCGCGCTCACGCACCTGTGCGAGGTATGGGGCGCGGAGAAGGTCGCCGAGCTGGACCCGGACGAGTACCACGACTTCCAGGTGAACCGCCCCACCGTCGCGTTCGACGACGACGGCAAGCAGTACATCACCTGGCCGACGACGTCGGTCTGGGTGGCCCACCTGCCCCAGCGCACCGTCGTCCTCGTGCACGGCATCGAGCCGTCGATGCGCTGGCGCAAGTACTGCGCCGAGCTGCTGGGCATGGCCGCGGACCTGGACGTCGAGACGTTCGTGACGCTCGGTGCCCTGCTGGCGGACGTGCCGCACACGCGGCCGATCCCCATGACGGCGACGTCGGACAGCGCCGGCGTGCAGGCCGTGCTCGACATCGAGCCCAACACCTACACCGGCCCGACCGGCATCGTCGGCGTGATGCAGCACGAGGCCGCCGACCGCGGGCTGCAGTCGCTCTCGCTGTGGGCGGCGGTGCCGCACTACGTCGCGAACCCGCCCTCGCCCAAGGCGACGCTCGCCATCCTCACGCGCATCGAGGAACTCCTCGGGGAGTCCATCGACATGCGCGACCTGCCCGACGACGCCGCCGCCTGGCAGCAGGGCGTCGACGAGCTCGCGAGCGAGGACTCGGAGATCTCCGAGTACGTCGCCCAGCTCGAGGAGGCGAAGGACACCGCCGAGCTGCCCGAGGCGTCCGGCGACGCGATCGCGCGGGAGTTCGAGCGCTACCTGCGCCGCCGCGACATCGGCGGCAAGGACGGCAAGGACCCGGGCACGCCGGGCTCGCTCTGACGCCGGTCACGCCTGCCGGGCGGTCAGTTCGTGGGTTTCGCACCCGGAGCGCGCCGCACGGGCGACCGCTCGGTGGCGGGGCCGGGACCGGGTGACCGTTCGGCGACGTCCTGCTCGAACAGCCAGGGTGCGGCGGTGCGCACCGCGACGTCCAGGTCGGGGCCCAGCGTCTCCGCGTAGGTTCCCGTGAGGTGGTCCGTGTCGCGGTAGACCAGCACGTTGCCGACCACCACGTCGCACGTGTCGGGCCCGCAGATCGCGTCGGTGAGGTCGAGGTGCACGATCGCGGGCGCGGCGGAGCGGTCGCCGGCCGCGGCGCCGGGCTCGTCGTCAGCCCCGTCGTCGGCCCGGTTGTCGTCCCCGCCGTCGCTGCCGGTGTCGGCGCCGGTGCCGGTGTCGCCGGTGCCGGTACGGCCGTCGGCCACGGGCGGGAACGCGTCGTCGAAGACGTCGGCACGCGGGACCGAGCACGCCGCCACGGCCTCCTGCCGCGGCAGGTTCCGGTGGGCCGAGAGGCACGTGGGGACGTGATGGTCGAAGCGGGGCGTGTCCCGCACGCCGATCACCGGGATGCCGGCGGCGGTGATCTCCTCCCAGGCGGCGGCCTGTTCGGGGGCGACGAAATCGGTTCCGTCCGCGGAGGTCTGCGTGCCCTCCACGACGACGGCGTCGGGCCGCTCGGCGATCACCCGCTCGAGCGCGGCGGCCGACCAGTCCCCGCAGAACTCCTGGAACGTCTCCGGGCCGGCGGTGAGGCGGCAGCCTTGCTTGATCATGGCCGTCACCTCCCAGCCGGCGTCCTCCGCCACCTGCACCCAGGCGTCCTCCCAGTGCTGGGTGTGGGAGCCGCCGACCAGGTAGACCCGCCGGGTCGGCTCCCCGTCCGCGGGTGCGGCGATGACGCAGGTGACCACCTCGCTGCTGGCCTTCTTGTTGTTCGCGCAGTCGGTCACGTGGCGTCCGTCGCGAGCCGCGATCGTCGTCGACGGCCGGAACGGCACCTCCGTGGCGGCCGGATGCCCGGCCCGGCCGGGACGGAGCGCCGCCGCTCCCGGATGGTCGGCCGACGGCTCGGTGAGCGCAGCGAGCTCGGCGACACGTCCTCGCTCGATGCCGTCCGCGCTCGCCCACGCGCCGCCCGCGAGCACGAGCGACGTCGTGCCGAGCAGAACGCCGGCCCGGACCGGGATCCGGCGACGGGGCCGGACCCGCCCGGGCCGGACCCGCCGGACCTGCTCGGCCTGAACCTGCTCGGCCTGCGCTTGCTCATCCTGGGGTGGCCGGACCCGGGGCGATCGCATCGAGATCCGGACCTGGGGCCGCGCCGGGACGGGCGCCGCGGGCCGCGCGGCCCAGCGCTCGACCGAGCGCGCGACCCAGCGCGTCGTCGCCCAGGCGAGCAGCACGGAGACGGCGACCACGGCCGCGCCGTCGAGCACTCCCGCCCGGGGTCGGCCGGTGACGGCCAGCCACGCGATCAGGAGCGGCCAGTGCCACAGGTACAGCGCGTACGAGATCGTGGCGAGCCACCGCGGCACCGGGCCTCCCAGCAGGCGGGCGAACAGGCCGGGCCAGGCGCGGGCTACCGTCGCGCTGCGGCCCGCCGCCGTGCCGCCGGCTGCCGCCGTGCCGCGGCCTGCCGCCAGGACGCCGTCCGACGCCGGGGAGTCGTCTGTGGCGCGCGCCGCACCGGCGTCGGCCGCGAGGAGGACCAGCAGGGCGCCCGCCACCGGCACGAGCGTCGCCGGTCCCGGGAAGAGCCGTCCGCCGTCGAACAGGAAGCCGCAGCCGACGACGGCGGCCAGGCCCGCCCACGCGGCCGCGCGTCGTACGGGCGCTGACATCCGCACCCGGCCCGCGGCCAGTGCGAGGAGCCCGCCCGCGCCGATCTCCCAGATCCGCGCGAGCGTGTGGAAGTAGGCGATGGGCTGCGCGACGGCCGTGAGCCAGACCGCGTAGCCGAACGACGCCGCCGTGGCGACGCCGAGCAGCGCGCCGAACAGCCGCTCGGGCGTGATCCTGCGGCCCCGCAGGCGGCGCCACCGCGCCGCGAGCGCGACGCACCCGAGCGCGACCACGGGGAGCGCGGCGAGGTACTGCACCTGAACGGCGAGCGACCAGAAGTGCTGCAGCGGACTCGCGGCCGGGCCCGCCGCGCCGTAGGCGAGCTCGGCGTGGACGAGGCGCCAGTTCTCCCAGCTCGTGGCGGACGCCGCCACCTCCCGCAGCACGCTCTCCCACCGGCCGGCCGGGAGCAGCGCGAACGTGCCGGCCGCCACGGCGAGCAGGACGAGGAGCGCGGTCGGCGCGAGCCGCACCAGGTCGCGCGACCAGGCACCGGACACCGTGAGGCGGCCCGCCGTGGCGCGGCGCAGCACGGCGCGCGTGGTGAGGAAGCCGGAGATCACCAGGAACACGTCGACGCCCCCGGACACCCGGCCGGCCCCGAACACGTGGAACAGGACCACCAGCGTCAGGGCGACCCCGCGCAGGCCGTCGATCTCCCCGATCCGGCCCGCGCCGGTCGTGTCCCTGGCGCCGTCCGCCCCGCGCGCGGCGGGTGACGTGGCGGCCCCGGTCGTCCGCGTGGCCGGGACGGCGGTCGCGGCGGTGCTCCCGCGCCCACCGGTTCCCGCGGGCGCGGGGTCGCGCTCGTGTGCCACGTGCCCGCGGCGGTCCTCGTGCGCGACGTCGTCCTCCGGCACGGGCGGGCGGATCAGAGGAGGACGCCCAGGAGGGCGTTGACCGCTCGGGAGAGGACGCCGGGGGCGCCCTCCTCGTCCGAGGCCGTGTCGCGCGACGGGTCCAGGGCCTCGTCGACCCAGGCGTCCACGGCGGCGAGGGCCGCCGGGGCGTCGAGGTCGTGCGCCAGGGCGGCGCGGACGGCGGCGAGGGTGTCGTCGGCGGGCGGGCCGCCGTTGCCGGACACGGCGGCCCGCCACCGCTCGAGACGTTCGGCACCCGTTGCCAGATCGGCGTCGGTCCACTCCCACGTCGTGCGGTAGTGGTGGGCGAGCAGGGCGAGGCGGATCGCCATGGGGTCGGCGCCGTCGGCGCGGAGGCGGGAGACGAGCACCAGGTTTCCCCGCGACTTGCTCATCTTCTCGCCCTCGTAGGCGATCAGCGCCGCGTGCACGTGCGCGCCGGCCGGCTCGACGCCGAGCGCGCGCAGGTGGGAGATCGACATCTCGTGGTGCGGGAACACGAGGTCGGCCCCGCCGCCCTGGACGTCGAACGTGCCGGAACCGGACAGGCCGAGCCCGGACCGGGCGATCACCGCGCACTCGATGTGCCAGCCCGGCCGCCCGCGGCCCAGCGCACCGCCGTCCCATGCGGGCTCGCCGGGTCGCTCGGCGCGCCACAGCAGCGGGTCCAGCGGGTCGCGCTTGCCGGGCCGGTCCGGGTCGCCGCCGCGCTCGGCGAACAGGGTGCCCATGGTGGCGGCGTCGAGGCGCGACACGTCGCCGAACCGCGCGTCGGCGGACACGTCGGCGTAGACGTCGTCGCCGGTCGCGCCGGCCGGCGACGCGTCCCCGGCCGGGACGCGGTAGGCGGCCCCGGACTCCAGCATCGCGGTCACGGCGGCGGCGACGTCGGACACGGACTCGACGACGCCGCGGTACACGTCCGGCGGGACGACGCCGAGCGCCGTCATGTCCTCGGCGAACAG
Organism: Myceligenerans pegani; assembly: GCF_014892515.1. Lineage (GTDB taxonomy): Bacteria > Actinomycetota > Actinomycetes > Actinomycetales > Cellulomonadaceae > Myceligenerans > Myceligenerans pegani. Next base: position 32,949 of record NZ_JADBGR010000088.1, on the reverse strand, counting down.
CGCCACCTGCTCGCGGGCGAGGTCACGCCAGTCGACCCCCGTCGCGGCGGCGCGCTCCAGCAGCGGGTCGTCGACGTCGGTCACGTTGGACACGAACGTGACCTCCTTGCCGGCGTCCCGCCAGGCGCGGACCAGGAGGTCGAAGGCCACGTACGTGTTCGCGTGGCCGATGTGCGTCGCGTCGTACGGCGTGATGCCGCAGACGTACAGACCGGCCGTGGCTCCGGGTGCGGCCTCGACCAGCCCGCCGGTCGAGGTGTCGTGCACCTGGATCTTGTCGGAGCTGCCGGGGATCACGGGGATCTGCGGAAGGGGCCAGGAACGCACGCGCACAGCCTAGACGGTCTGTCGGACACTCCCGTCCATCGGTCAGAGGGTCGACCTCACGCGGATGATCTTGCGCCGGAGCCACACCCGCCGCTCGCCACCCAGGTAGAGGCGGGTGCGGGCCAGTTCCCAGCGGCCGTACTCGGCCTCGTCGGTGAGGAGCTTGCGAGCGTCGGGCAGGCTCGTCGATCTGTCGATGGTCACGACCCGGTACTCGTACTGGCCGTGCTTGCGCCACGTGGAGCCGTCATCCGCCATGTGTCACCGCCCCCGTCACAGACGACATTCGTCCGACCATTGTGGCCCATCCGTCGTCGGGATCAAGGGGCGGATCGCGCGGTTTGGGTCACGTCCTGGGCATCGAATGGCGCCGACCGATACCGCAGGCCAGCGCGCGGCAGTAGAGTTCGATGCATGACCGTTGACCCGCGCGCCGCACTCGACCGCCTCGTGGCCGCACTCGAGGCCCACTACAACGCGGTCGCCACGAGACGGAGCGATGACGACCCTGCCGTCGACGACGCGTACGACGTGCTCGCCGACGCCTACGAGGTGTACGAGGACGCGCTGGCCACGCGTTTCGGTGAGGTCACCCCGTTCTACCTCGCGGAGGACCTCGACGACGAGGACGACGACGGCAACGACGAGGACGAGGACGACGACCTCGACTTCGACTTCGAGGACGAGCTCGCGGACGTCGACGACGCGGAGCCGGCCGGCGAGCCCGCCCGCTGAGGGGAGTCCTACCAGCGTTCCGGATAGCCGACGGCCGGCGCCGACACGTCGTCGAGCGCCGACAGCACCTCCGCCGGGAGCCGCAGATCCGTGGCCCCGAGGATAGTACGGAGCTGGGCGGGCGTGCGCGCGCCCACGATCGCCGACGCGAGCTGATCCCGCTCCAGCAGCCAGGACAGCGCCACCTCCGCCGGCGCCCGGCCGAGCCCGTCCGCGGCGATGCCGACGGCGTCCACCACCGACGTCGCCTCACCCTCCAGGTACGGCGCCACGAACCCGGCCAGATGGTTCGACGCCGCCCGCGAGTCGGCCGGGATGCCGTGCCGGTACTTGCCGGTGAGTACCCCGCGCCCCAGCGGCGACCAGGCCAGCAGCCCCATGCCGAGCGCGTCCGCCGCGGGCAGGACCTCACGCTCCGCGCCCCGTTGCACCAGGGAGTACTCGAGCGAGATCGCGGGCAGGCCGACGTCGTCGCCCAGCAGCGAGGCGGCCCGCGCCGTCGCCCACCCCGGGTGGTTGCACAGGCCGGCGTACCGGGCCCGGCCCGACGACACCGCCAGCCGCAGCGCCGAGCAGGTCTCCGCGAGCGGCGTCGCCCCGTCCGGGCAGGCCACGAGGAACAGGTCCACGTGATCCGTGCCCATCCGCCGCAGCGAGGCGTCCAGGGAGTTCAGGAGCGCACCGCGGGACGCGTCCCGGCGCGTGCCGCCCTTGGTCGCCAGCACCACGTCGTCGCGCGCCACCTTGCCCGCCAGGAGCGTGCCGATGACCTTCTCCGCCTCGCCCTCGCCGTAGGCGGCCGCGGTGTCGATCAGGGTGCCCCCGGCGTCGAGGAAGTCGCGGGTCAGCTCGGCGGCGTCGAGCTCGTCGGTGTCGCGGCCCCAGGTCATCGTCCCCAGTCCCAGCTCGGAGACGCGCAGTCCGGAAGCCCCCACCCTGCGGTGTTCCATGCTCGCAGGCTACCCGGCAGCGGGTAAGGTTACCGCCCGTGACGTCGTGGCAAGCCATCTTCCTGGGACTCGTCCAGGGTCTGACCGAGTTCCTGCCGATCTCCTCCAGCGCGCACCTGCGCATCACGAGCGAACTGATCGGCGCGGGTGACGCCGGGGCGGCGTTCACCGCCATCACGCAGCTCGGCACGGAGACCGCCGTCGTCATCTACTACCGCAGGAAGATCGGCCAGATCCTCGTCGCCTGGTACCGCGCGCTGACCGGCGCCAACGGCTCCGACTGGCGCTCGCGGCTGGGCCTCGGGCCGGCGTCCGGGTCGATCGACGTCCGGCACGCCAGGCCCGGCCTCAGCATCGGGGACCCGGACGCCGCGATGGGCTGGTACATCATCCTCGGCTCGATCCCCATCGTCGTGCTCGGCCTCCTGTTCCAGGACTACATCGAGACGAGCCTGCGCAACCTGTGGCTGACCGTCGCCATGCTCGCCGGGTTCGGCGCGGTCATCCTCTGGGCCGACCGCACGGCCCGCCAGGAACGCGAACTGGAGACGCTCACGCCGCGCAGCGCGATCACGTACGGGATCGCGCAGTCCCTCGCGCTCGTCCCGGGCGTGTCGCGCTCGGGCGGCACGATCGCCGCGGGCCTGTTCATGGGATTCAAGCGCAGCGCGGCCGCGGACTACTCCTTCCTCCTGGCGCTGCCCGCCGTGTTCGGGTCCGGGTTCTACCAGCTGCTGAAGACCATCGGCGAGCCGATCCCCGAGGGCGCGCCCGGCTGGGGCGACACCATCATCGCGACGATCGTCGCCGGAGTCGTCGGCTACTTCGTGATCGTGGCCTTCCTCAAGATCGTCAAGCGCTACTCGTTCGCGCCGTTCGTGTACTACCGCTTCGCGCTCGCGGCCGTGGTGGCCGCCCTGCTCGTCACCGGCACGGTCGACCCCACCGGCGGGGTGGGCTGACCGGCACCGGGCAGCGGCGCGCGAGCGACCCGGGGCTCCGGGTAGTTCTCCCCTTGACTCCGCACCCCGTGGTGGTCAGTGTGTGTCTCGGCCCTGACCGGGGTCGAGTGTCGCCATCGAGTCGTGCCGGGGCACGCCCCCGGGCAAGGGGGCGTACCGAATGCTCACGATGCGGGTCAGGATCCTGGGGTCACCGGAGCTCAGCGACGGCGAGTCCTGGCACCCGGTGACGGGCAAGAGCCGCTCCGTCCTGGGCAGCCTGGTCGCCCGCGCGCCGCACCCGGCGACGGTGGGCGAGATCATCGACGACGTCTGGTCGCAGCGGGCGCCGGACTCCGCGCCGACGCAGGTCTACGGCTACGTCAGCAAGCTCCGCCGGCTGCTCGGGGGCACCGGCCCCGACGCCATCCGTCGGCGCGGGCCGGGGTACCTGCTGGCGGCCGGCGACGTCGGCGTCGACGCGCTGCGGTTCGAGGCCGAGGTCCGCTCGGGGCTGGACACGTTCCGCGCCGGCCGGACCTCCGAGGCGCGCGAGCTGCTGACCGCTGCCCTCGCGCTGTGGCGCGGTGAGCCGTTCGACGGCGCGGCGCCGGGCGCCGCCGCCCGGGCGCTGACGGCCCGCCTGGAGAACCTGCGGATGACGGCCGTCGAGCACCTGCTGCAGGTGCGGATCGAGCACGGCGAGCACGAGGCGGTCGTCGACGAGCTCCAGGACCAGGCCCGCCGGCATCCCTTCCGCGAGCACCTGCGCCGCCAGCTCCTGATCGCGCTCTACCGCAGCGGGCGCGAGGCGGAGGCGCTCCTCGAGTACGACCGCCTCCGCCGGACGCTGGCGGACGAACTGGGCACCGACCCCAGCCAGGCGACCCGCGACGTCTACCAGCAGATCCTGGACCGGAACCTGCCCCGTCCGCGGACCACACCGGAGGGGCCCGACTCCGCATCCCCGCCGGCACCCGTGCCCGTGCCGGTCAGTCCCGTCCGGCAGCTCCCGCCGGGTGTCCCGGACTTCGCCGGGCGAGCCGTCGAGCTCGCCACCCTGGTGTCCTTCGTGCGAGAGCACGACTGCGCCGACGCGCCCGCCGTCGTCGTCGTGAGCGGCGCGCCCGGCACCGGGAAGTCCACGCTCGTGCTGCGTCTCGCCCGGCTGATCGCGGACCGGTACCCGGACGCCCAGCTCCACCTCGATCTCGGCGGGACCTCACCCGCCCAGCGGGAACCGGGGGAGCTGCTCGCCACCCTGTTGCACGGGCTCGGCCGGTTCGGGCATCCCCTGCCCGAGTCCGTCGAGGCTCGCGCGGCCCTCTTCCGGTCGATGATCTCCGGGCGGCGGGCCCTGCTCGTGCTGGACGACGCCGCGCACGCCGGCCAGGTGCGCGCTCTGCTGCCGCCGAACGGGGAGTCCGCCGTCGTCGTGACGAGCCGGAACAGCCTCACCGACCTGCCCGGTGCGCGGCACCTCCAGCTCGGCGCCCTGGAGCCCGAGGACGCCGAGACGCTCCTCGCGAGGATCGTCGGCCCGGCCCGCGTGCGGCGGGAACCCGCCGAGGCGCGGGCGATCGTGCGGCTGTGCGGCTACCTGCCGCTGTCCGTCCGGATCGCCGGCGGGAAGCTGCTCAGCCGCCCCTCCTGGCCCCTGCGGCAGATGCTCGCCCGGCTCACGGACGAGTCGCGCCGGCTGGCCGAGCTGAGCCTCGGCGACCTCGACGTGCGAGCCAGCGTCGACCTCTCGATCCGGTCGCTTCCGCCCGACGCCGCGCTCGCCTTCGACCTGCTCGGCCTCCTCGGGCCGAACGACCAGCCCGGATGGGTGCTCGGCGCCCTGCTGGACACCGAGGACCACGAACCGGTCATGGACCTCCTGCTCGATGCCGGCCTGGTGCAGCTCGTCCGGCACGACGCCGTGGGCCAGGCCCGCTACGGCATGCACGACCTGATCCGGGTGCACGCGCGCGAGCGCGCCGTGCGGCGCGGGGCCGCGGTGTGCCGCCAGGCGGCGGACCGGGTGGTGCGGGGCTGGCAGCGGTTGGCGGACCGGGCGCGGACCGGCCGGCCGCCGAGCCTGTTCGATCCGCTCGTCGACCCGGGGGCCGAGGCGTACGTCGACGTGCCGGGCGGCGGGCCGGCTGGGTCCGCGGACGTCGTCGGCGCGGTCGTGGAACCGGTCGAGCCGACGGTCCGCGACGCGCCCGCGTGGCTCGCCGCCGAGCGGCACGCCCTGCTCGACGCCGTCCGGCTCGCCCGCACCTGGGAGCTGGTTCGCTCCGGGGCGTGGCTCGTCGAGTCCCTCGCCCCGCTGTACGACCAGAAGGCGCTGTACGACGACTGGCGGACCGGCGCCCGGCTGATGCTGGGCCTTCCCGGCCTGGACCCGATGGCCGAGGGGGCGCTCCTGCGCGGGCTCGGCCAGGTGATGATCTACGCCAACGAGTTCGACGACGCCACGGCGCGGCTGCGCGCGTCCCTCCGGGTGTACGAGTCGCAGGGACACCGGATCGGCGTCGCGATGTCCCTCGCCGGGCTGGCCACGGTGCACCGGTTCCGCGGCCGCTTCGCCGAGGCCGAGGAATGCCTGCTGCGCGCACTGGGCCCGGTGGCCGCCGCGGGCGACGCGCCGCGCGAGGCCCTCCTGCGCGGCTCCATCGGGCGGGTCCTGGTCGCCCGGGACCGGCCGGACGAGGCGCGGCCCTGGTACGACGAGGCGCTCCGGCTCGCCCGGGGAAGCGGCGACCGGCACCGCGAGGCCGTCACGCTGAGCGACCTCGGGCTGCTCGACCACGAGCTGGGCAGGCCGGGCTCGGCGACGGCGCGGCTCGAGCGGGCGGTGGCGCTGTTCCGCGGCCTCGACGACGAGCGCTGCACGGCCATGACCCTCCTGCGCTGGGCACCGGTCCTGCTCGACGGCGCCGAGACCGGGCGCGCCCACGCCGCGCTGACCGAGGCCGCCGGGATCTTCCACCGGATCGGGCTGTGGGACGGCGAGGCGCGCTGCCATGCGCTGCTCGGGACGCTCGGCACCGGACGCGTCCGGGACGCGAAGGCCGTGACGTGACCGGTCCGGCCGCGGCTCGAGCGGCCGCGCCGGGAGCGGTGCCCGGCTGGCGGGTCGGCGGCCCAGCGGTGCTCGGCGAGCCAGCGGTGCCCGGCGGGCCGCCGCCCGCCGGGCACCACCGAGGTCAGTGGTTGACCTTGAACCAGGGCTGGGCCCAGCCGAGGTAGCGCTGGCCCCACTCGTTCTCGACCTCCGCGATGGTCGCCTTGGAGATCCTGTTGTAGCCGTCGATGTCGTTGGAGACGAACTCGCCGCCGCCGATCGAGATCATCACGTGCCCGGCGCCGCTGCTGCCGCCGCTGAAGAAGGCCAGGCCGCCGGCCGGGACCGTGCGGTCACCGCCGTGCTTGTGCGTGGACGGGATCTGGGTCCAGTGGATGTATGCCGTGTGCGAGCCGCTGTTGGACCACCCGTAGGCGTTCGCGACGAACCGGTCGCAGAGGCCGCCCCAGCCGGTCGCGCCGACCTTGCCCTTGGCCCAGGAGACGGCGCCCGCGCAGGTGCGGGGGTTGCCGAAGCTGTTCTTGCAGCCGTCCGCCGAGCGGAACGGCGACACGTCGTGGGAGGCGTTCTCGTTCTTCAGGGCGGCGGACAGGTTGCGCTTGGCCCCGGCGGCGACGGCGTCGTACCTGCCGCCGTAGTAGGAGTTGTAGTGCACCCGGACCGTCTTGCCCGTGCGGTTCCAGACCGAGGCCACGTTGTTCTTGATGCACTGGTTGTAGCCGTTGCGCCCGGCCGTGCGGAACACGTAGCACGTGGCGGGGTCCGTGCCGTAGTTCCCGAGGTCGCTGGCCGCGTGGTCCGAGATGGACCCGGCGTTGTTGCTGTTGTAGTAGAAGCAGATCTCGCCGCTCTCGCAGACGCCGTTCCGGGCGGTCGCGGCCTGGGCCGCCGGGGCGCCGATCGTCGTGACCAGCAGGCTGCCGATCAGGGCCAGGACCATCACGAAGGCCTTGCCGACACGACTTCTCGTCAGTTCCATGGCTGACTCCTCGCTCGTGGGGGACTGTCACGAGCGACGATGCACGGGGCGGCTACGCCCGGCCTACATCCCTCCTACATGCCCGCGGCCACTCAGGTACTTGCCTGCCTGCGGCCACATTGCAGATAAGGGTAGGTTTACCTAAGTTGTCCTGCTAGGATTCCGCAACGTGGTGACATCTTGTCATCACGCTGGACCGTGTGCCGCTCGCCGCGCGGCACCCCGCACCCTCGGAGATCCTCATGAGTGCACTTCCCGCCGACGCCGCGCCCACCCTGTCCGCCCTGCTCCGTGACGGCACGCGGGACGACCACACGGCCGCCGAGAGCGAGCCGTTCATCGAGCACCTCATGTCGGGGGACCTGGACCGCGCCGCGTACGCGGACCTCGCGGCCCAGCAGCTCGTCGTGTACGAGGCGCTGGAGGAGGCGAGTGCGGCGGTGCGCGACGACGCCCGCGGCGGCACGCTCGTGTTCGACGAGCTCACCCGGGTGCCGGTGATCGAGCAGGACCTGGCGTTCCTGTACGGGCCGGCCTGGCGCGAAGAGATCCGGATCCTGCCCGCTGCACACGAGTACGCCGCGCGGATCCGGGAGGTCGGGTCGAGCCTGCCGCACTACGCGGCCCACGCCTACACCAGGTACCTCGGCGACCTGTCGGGCGGGCAGATCGTCCGGCGCATGATGGAGCGCCACTACGGCCTCGACGGCGCGGGCCTCGCGTTCTACAGCTTTCCCGAGATCCCGAAGTCGAAGGTCTTCAAGGACGTCTACCGCGAGCGCCTCGACGGTCTCCGGCTCGACGGCGCCGAGGTCGATGCCGTCCTGGCGGAGGCGCGGCTCGCCTTCCGCCTGAACCGCGCGGTGTTCGCGGCCCTCGCGCAGGTGCACCGGCCGTAGGCCGGGGCGCCTCGCGCGCCGCACGGGGCAAGGTCACTCGCGTAGGGCGCTCGGGCGGGATGTGTCGCCGCGATCGCCGCGATCGCCGCGACGGCGGGTCGCCTTCCGCCGTGCGACGGGACGCGGCTCACGAGCGGTCCCCTGAGTCGTCGGCCGGGAGGGCGCCGCGGCGGCGGAGGTAGGCCTCGACGCCGTCGAGCACGATCATGATCCCGAAGCCGATGTCGTCGTCGGAGGGTGCGTCCGCCGTCGTCCCCTCCCACGCCGCGAACGCCTCGAACAGGTGCGGGTAGGTCGCCGGGGAGGCGAACCGGCCGAGCATGGCCTCGAAGTCGGCATAGGGGTCGGCCGCGGCGAGCGCGGCGGGGTCGAGTTCGGACTCGGGCGTTCCGTCGGGCAGCCCGGCCTCGCGCCGCACCTGCTGGGCCGCGGCGCGGCGGGACTCGACGTGCACACGGGTCTCGCCCAGGACGTGCTGCGCGAGCAGGCCGACGACGGCGAGCTTCTCGTCGGCCGGCAGGTCGACCTCGCGCAGGAACCCGAACGCCTGGTCGAGCCAGCGGACGCGGTTGGGTCCGGGGATCGCGGCGGACAGCGGCAGCTCCAGGAACCAGGGCCGGGTCAGCCCCATCTCGATCTGGGCGCGCGTCCAGGCCTCCAGGCCCGCGCGCCAGCCGACGTCGGTGGGGATGTCGGGCAGATCGGCCGCCACGGCGTCCGACATCAGGACCAGCAGCTCCTCCTTGCCGGCCACGTGCCGGTACAGGGCCATCGGCGTGTACCCGACCGCCTCCGCGATGCGGGCCATCGAGACGGCGGCGAGGCCCTCGGCGTCGGCCAGCTCCATCGCGGCCTGCACGATTCGCTCGACGGACAGCGCGGGCTTCGGCCCGCGGCGCCGCGGCGCGGTGGCGCCCCACAAGCGCTGCAGGGTGGCGGGCGGCTCGCCGTCCGCCCCGCCGTCCCCCGGCTGCTCTGCCGGATCCTGCGGCTGTCCGGCGGGCTCGGGCGTCGTGTCGATGCTCATCACTCCCATCCTGCCTTGTCGCCTCACTCCGTGGAGCGGTCGACTTGAAACTGTCTTGACCGCATACTGTTTACGCTACACACTAATACGTGTAGGAAATACACAGTAACGACCCGGGAGTCAGAGAGTCCGGAGTCCCGGAGGCCGCGAGAGAGAGGGAGACCATGGGTGCGATAGTCACCGCCGAAGGGCTGTGCAAGTCCTTCGCGAAGCGAGGTTCCGCCGGCCCGCCCGTCTTGGACGGGCTGGACCTGGAACTCGAGGAGGGATCGGTCCTCGCGCTGCTGGGCCCCAACGGCGCGGGCAAGACGACCACCGTCCGCATCCTGGCCACGTTGCTGCGACCCGACGCCGGACGCGCGACGGTGGCAGGGTTCGACGTCGTGCGCGACGCGCGCCGGGTCCGCGAGATCATCAGCCTCACGGGGCAGCAGGTCGCCGTCGACGCGAGGCAGACGGGCGCCGAGAACCTCACGATGATGGGCCACCTCGCCCACCTCCCGCGCCGCGTGGTGGGGGACCGCGTGGCCGAACTGCTCACCGCGTTCGATCTGGCCGACGCCGCGAGCCGGCGCGTCGACACGTACTCGGGCGGCATGCGTCGTCGCCTCGACCTCGCGGCGGGACTCCTGACCCGGCCCCGGATCATGTTCCTCGACGAGCCCACCACCGGCCTCGACCCGCGATCGCGACAGGCCCTGTGGGACGTCGTCCGTGACGTCGTCGAGCAGGGCACCAGCGTCTTCCTCACCACGCAGTACCTGGAGGAGGCCGACCGGCTGGCCGAGCGCGTCGCGCTCGTCGACGGCGGCCGCGTGGCCGCCGAGGGCACGCCCGCGCAGCTCAAGCGCCAGGTGGGGGAGGCGGGCGTGGAGCTCACCCTCCCGTCCCCGTCCGACGCGGTCCGGCTCGCCCCGGCGCTGGCCGCCGCGACGGTCGACGGCGCCCGGGTGCGCGTGCCGACCGACGGCTCGGTCGCGCACGTCCGGTCCGTGCTCACCACGGTCGAGGCCATGGGGGTCACGCCCGAGCACTGGGAGATGCGCACGCCCACCCTCGACGACGTCTTCCTGACCCTGACCGGCCACGTCGGTCGGGCCCGTACGGCACGAGCGGCGGAGGTGGCGGCATGACGTACCTGCTCAGAGACGTCTCGACCATGACCGTGCGCGGCCTGCGCCTCGTCTCGCGCGACGTGGACGCCATGATCACCGCCGTGCTGCTGCCCGTGGTCATCCTGCTCATGTTCGTGCTCGTGTTCGGCGGCGCCCTCGACGTCGGGACCGACTACATCAACTACGTGACACCGGGCGTGATCCTCCTGGCGGCCGGGTTCGGCGCGGCGAACACCGCGCTGGCCGTGGAGCACGACATGTCGAGCGGCATGGTGGAACGGCTCCGGTCGATGCCCGTCACCGCCTGGACCGTGCTGTCGGGGCACGTCGTCGCGAGCCTGGCGAAGAACCTGGCGACGACCGCCATCGTCTTCGGGGTCTCGATCCTCATGGGTTTCCGGCCCGAGGCGTCGGCCCTGGAATGGCTCGCCGCCGTGGGCATGATCCTGCTCTTCGTCGGCTGGATCACGTGGCTCGCCGCCCTCGTGGGAGTCCTGGTCCGGTCGCCCGACGCCGCCGGGGGATTCTCGTTCATCGTGATGTTCCTGCCCTACGTGTCGAGCGCGTTCGTGCCCGTCGACACCCTGCCGGGCTGGATGCGCGGGTTCGCCGAGCACCAGCCGGTCACGCCCGTGATCGAGACCGTGCGCGGGCTCCTCGCCGGCGACGTCGCAACGGCCGCCGACCCTGGCGGCGCGGCGGCGCTCGCCGTGGCCTGGTGCCTGGGGCTCGGCGTGACCTTCGCGGTGGCGGCCGGCCTGGCCTTCCGGGCCCGGCGATGACCACCCCCAGTGTTCGATCCGGCCCGGCGAAAGCAGGCACGACATGACCACCGACACGACGACCGACACGACACCCACACCCGCCCCGGTCCGTCCGCCCCGGCCGGTGCGCTGGTGGCGACGTCCCTGGATCGCTCCGCTGGCCCTCGTCACCGCGGCGTTCCTCGCGACGACCCTGCCGCGCTACGTGGGCCTGGACCCCGCGCAGTCCCTGGTCCCGACGGACCGCGGCCCGGCGTTCTACCCGGCGCTCGTGACCCACATCTTCACCGGGTCGATCATGCTGAGCGCCGCCGTGCTGCAGCTCTGGCCGTGGCTGCGCGCCCACCACCCCCGCGTGCACCGGTGGAGCGGGCGCGTCTACGTCGCCACCGCGATCCCGACCGCCGTCGCGGCGCTGTACATCGCCCAGTTCCCCAGTTCGGGCGTCGCACAGCAGGTGGCGAACACGATGCTGGGCGTCCTGCTGCTGGCCTGCACCCTGCTCGGCTACCGGGCGGTGCGGCAGCGTCGCTTCGGCGACCACCGGGAATGGATGATCCGGAGCACCGCGCTGGCCTTCTCGATCGTGACCAACCGGTTCTGGGCCGCGATCCTCATCGCCGTCTACGTACCGGGGGCGCTCACCGACCCGGACATCGCGTTCGGCGCGCCCGAGATCGCGGGGGCCGCGGCCGCGTCGGCCTGGGTCTCGTTCGTGGTGAACCTGCTCTTCGCCGAGTGGTGGATCCACCGGAAGCCGAGGAAGGGGGCACGGATCCCCAGGGCCCGGTGAGCGCTTCGCGCACGGGCCGACGCCGTCCCGGCCGCACCGGGGCACCGTGGTTCCTCCGTCGGATCGCGTGGGCAGGCGCAGGCGCGCCCGCCCACGCGATCCTCCGGCGGCTCGGTCAGGAGGTCCGTGCTCAGACGTCCCAGTGCTGGTTGCCGCCGCCCCAGCAGGCGTACTGCTGCAGCCTGGCGCCGTTCTCCGTGGACTGGCCGATCACGTCCAGGCACTTGCCCGAGTGGCGCGCCACGATCTCGACGTAGCTGGACCCCGACACCGCTCGCAGCTGCCACTGCTGGTTGGTGCCGCTGCCGCAGGTGTACTGGATGACGGCGGCGCCGTCGGCCGCGGACGCGTTGTTCACGTCGAGGCACTTGCCGGAGTGCTGCGCGACGAGGTTGTAGTACCCGTTGCCGAGGTCCCGCAGCTCGAACTGCTGGTTCGACGCGCCCGAGCACGTGTACTGGATGATCTCCGCGGCGTTGGCCGTGGAGGCCTGCACGACGTCCACGCACTTGCCGGAGGTCTCGTTGACGATCGGGGTCACGGTGCCGCCCGGAGTGCCACCGGAGACGTCGTCGCCCCATCCGTACCGCAGGCGGTCCGCGCCCGAGGTGTTGCGGATCGAGAGGTTCAGGTCGGTGCCGCTGCCGCTCTTGGCGTACATCGAGTACCAGTCGTAGCCGATGGTGCCCGGCTTGCCGCCCAGGGCGGGCCAGTACGTGGCGCCCATGTCGTTGTCGCGCATGACCTGGGTGACGGCGCGGATGTGTCGCACGAAGTTGTCCGTGCTCCCGCCGTCCGCGTAGTTGCGGCCGTCGTTCATGGGGGCACCGAACTCCGTCACGACCGCCCGCGAGGCACAGTTGCCCAGGCGGGTCGTCATGTGGCTGCGCCAGCCGTCGTAGGTGTTCTCACCGTAGAAGAAGGCGTAGTGGTGGAACGAGAACAGCGTGCCGGCGAAGCGGCTGTCGTTGCACAGGTCGCGCAGGTCCTGGCTGTAGCCGGTGCCGCCGATCAGGACGCGGTTGGCCGGGGCGGAGTAGTGGTGGTCGAGCCAGTCGGCGGCGACGTTGCGCCACTCGGACGAGCTGTAGCCGTGCGGCTCGTTCATCGGCTCGAAGTAGACCAGGCTGTTGCCGCCGTACCGGTTGGTCACCTCGGACCACATGGCGTTCCACGCGGCGTAGTCGGTGACACGCCCGCCGGAGGCGGCGCCGTCCTCCCAGTACGCCAGGACGACCTTCCAGCCGCGCTCGGTCGCGGCGTCGATCGTGCCCCGGTAGCTCGCCCACCAGGAGGAGCCGACCGTGTGCGTGTTGACGGGCAGGCGGACCGTGTTGACCTGGAGGCTCGACTCCATGTCGTCGTACAGGGCGTTCGCCTTCGCCTTGACGGTCGAGTAGCTGTCGGAGCTGGACAGCCCGTCCAGGACGAGGATGCCGGTGCTGAAGTTGTCGCCGAGCACGGCCCAGTTCATGCCCCGGAACTGGCTGGTGGCGGCGGATGCGGGAGCCGTCGAGAGGGCTACGGCCGTGGCCGGGAGCAGGACCAGCGCGGCCAGTCCGGCCAAGAGCCGGCGCAGCGGTCGGATCCGGGATGAGTTCATGATCGAAGAACCTCCTGTTGCGTCATTGCAGCGGAACGGGTTCGCAGTGCCGAACACAGCGTCGAGCACTTTGCGTCAAACTAGTGCACATCCGATGGCCCTGCAAGATCGTAGACTCAGGAGAGGACATCAACGATCAGAAGCGATCACGCAAGATCGGCGGGTGTGTCGACTTCCGCACGTCGGGACGGCAGGGGCGCCGACATCGTCGTCGGGCGCACTCCGGTGATGAGGGGCCGGGGCATGATGCGCGACGGCCTCCTCGGAGGCCGTCGTGACCGCCCCGACACCTATAGGGTCTGTCACGGATGGCTCGTGACTGGTGACCTGTGCAGGGAGAAGGGCGGCCCGGTGGGCAAGCGTGTGACGATTCTCGACGTCGCCGAGGAGGCCGGGGTGTCACGGCAGACGGTGACGCGCGCGATGAACGACATGAGCGAGATCAGCGCGGCGACGCGGCGGCGGGTGCTCGAGGCCGCCGACCGTCTCGGCTACCGGCCGAGCCGGTACGCCCGCAACCTGGTGACGAGGCAGAAGGCGCACGCGCTGGGCCTCGTGGTCCCGTCCCTCCGCAACCCGTACTACACCGAGATGGCCGCGGACCTGCTCTCGGCCGCCGCGGAACGCCGGTGGCAGGTCGTCATCGCCGCGCCGGAGGGTGACGTCGTCGAGAGCCTGGCGCTGCTGTCCACACAGGTCGACGTCATCGCCGGCTACTTCCGTCGGCCCGACGCGGACCTGGTCGAGATCGTTCGCGGGCTGCCGGTCGTCCGGCTCGGGCGCGAGCGGTCGGAGCCGAGCAGCGCCGTCCCCGGCGTCCACGCGGTGGACACCGACCTCGAGTCCGGGATCGTCGACGCGGTCGCGGCACTCCGCGAGCGCGGTGCGCGTCGGTTCGGGATGGTCGACTCTGCCCATCGCTCGGGGGGTCCGTACACGCCGTCGCCCCGGCGGGAGTGGTTCGAGGAGGCGACCGGGGGTGAGCTGACCGGCGTCGTGGCGGGGGAGGAGAGCATCTCGGGCGGAGGCGAGGCCTTCGCTGCGCTCCTGCGCCAACACCCCGACACCGACGCCGTGCTGATGTTCAACGACCTCATGGCACTGGGCGCGGTCCAGACCGCCCGTGCCCTGCGCGTCGACGTCCCCGGCGGCGTCCGCGTGGTCGGCGTCGACGGCCTGGCCCTGGGCGAGGCCGTCGACCCGCCGCTCACCTCGATCTCGCTCGACCGGCGCGGGCTGGCGGAGCACATCCTGGACATCATCCAGATCCTGGCCGACGCCGACTTCGCCCGCCTCCCGCCGATCCGCCGCAGCGTCCGCGCCACGCTGCTGACGCGCGGCTCGGCGTGAGTACCTGAGAGCTCCCGCGGGAGGCGGCGCGGTCCCTGCCGAGCAGTCGGTCGGGTGTCGGATGATCGGCCGCTCGGGGGAGCCGATCATCCAACATCCGACCGACCGTTCGACACCTTGCCGACCGCATCTCCGCCCGCGGCCTCCGGGTGCGTTGACCGACGGGCCAAGGGCTGTGTACGGTCGTCCCGTGAACGTTCACGGCTCTGCTCGAGCGACCACCAAGGACCTCGCCGCCGCCTCGACCGAACCCGCCCTCACATCGACCGCACCGGGCTCCGGCCGCCTGCCCGCCCGTGCGCGGCTCCGGTCGGACGCGCCGCAGCTGTCGCTCGACGGCGCCTGGGCGTTCCGGCTCGCCGCCGGGCCGCACGACGTGACCGAGGGTTTCGAGGCGCAGGACTTCGACGACTCGGCCTGGGACCGGATCACGGTCCCGTCGAGCTGGCAGCTCGCCGGCCTCGGGCCCGACGGCGTCGAGGGCGCCCGGTACGGCACCCCCGCCTACGTCAACGTGACCTATCCGTTCCCCGTGGACCCGCCCCACGTCCCCCGGGAGAACCCGACCGGCGAGTACCGCACGACCGTCGACGTGCCCGCGGACTGGGCGGCCGCCGGCGCGCGCACCGTGCTGCGCTTCGACGGCGTCGACTCCTCGTTCGTCGTCTGGTGGAACGGGCGCCGCGTCGGCCACGGCACGGGCTCGCGCCTGACGTCCGAGTTCGAGGTCGAGGCCCGGCCCGGCGTGAACGTCCTGGCCGTCCGCGTGTACCAGTGGTCCGCCGCCAGCTACCTCGAGGACCAGGACATGTGGTGGATGTCCGGGATCTTCCGCTCCGTCACGCTGCTCGAACGGCCCCGGGCGGGGATCGAGGACGTGTTCGTCCACGCGGACTACGACCCGGTGACGGGCGCCGGGACCCTGGCCCTCGACGTCCTCACCGACGCCGGCGAGGTGCTGCTCGACGCGCCCGAGCTCGGCCTGGCCGGCGCGGACGCGCGCGCGTCCGTGTCGCGGCCGGTCGAGCCGTGGTCGGCCGAACGCCCCCGGCTGTACGACGTCACGGTGCGGACCGCCACGGAGTCCGTCGCCCTGCGCGTCGGGTTCCGCCGGGTCGAGGTGCGCGACGGCCGCATCGAGGTCAACGGCGCGCCGCTCCTGCTGCGCGGTGTCAACCGCCATGAGTGGCATCCGGTGACCGGGCGCACGCTCGACCAGGAGACGATGCTCGCCGACGTGCTGCTGATGAAGCGGCACAACATCGATGCCGTCCGCACGAGTCACTACCCCCCGGCGCCCGAGTTCCTCGACCTGTGCGACGAGTACGGGCTGTGGGTCCTGGGCGAGTGCGACCTGGAGACCCACGGGTTCGTCGAGGTGGGATGGCGCGCCAACCCGAGCGACGACCCGCAGTGGCACGAGGCGATGCTGGAGCGCATGCGTCGCACGGTCGAACGGGACAAGAACCACGCCAGCGTGATCATCTGGTCGGTCGGCAACGAGGCGGGTACGGGCGAGAACCTGCGCGCGATGGCGCGCTGGGCGAAGGACCGCGACCCGTCACGGCTCGTGCACTACGAGGGCGACCGGGACTGCCCCGACGTCGACCTCTACTCGCGCATGTACGCCCACCCGGACGAGGTCGCGGTGATCGGGCGCCGACAGGAACCGCCGACGGCGGACCCCCGGCTCGACGCCTGGCGGCGCGCCCTGCCGTTCGTGCTGTGCGAGTACGCCCACGCGATGGGAAACGGCCCCGGGGGCCTGCGCGACTACCAGGACCTGTTCGAGACGTACGACCGGCTGGCCGGCGGCTTCGTGTGGGAGTGGATCGACCACGGCATCGCGCGGCGCACGGCCGACGGGCGCACCTACCACGCGTACGGCGGCGACTTCGGCGAGGAACTGCACGACGGCAACTTCATCGCCGACGGCCTCGTCCTGCCCGACCGGACGCCGTCGCCCGGACTCCTCGAGCTGAAGAAGGTCGTCGAGCCCGTGCGGATGCACGTGGACGACGGCGTGCTCGTCGTGCGCAGCCTGCACGCCCACGTGACGACCGCCTACCTCCGGTTCGTCTGGGAACTTGCCGACGACGGCGTGCCGGTCGCCGGCGGCGAGGTCGAGGTGGAGCCCGTCGCCCCGGGCGGGGTGGCGAGGGTGGCGCTCCCGGACGCCGCGCGCCGGACGACCGACGTGACGGGGGAGCGCTGGCTGACCGTCCGCGCGCTGCTGGCGTCCGACACGCCCTGGGCGCCGGCCGACCACGAGGTGGCCTGGACCCAGGAGCAGTTGGCGGACGCCCGCCGCGCGCCCGTCGCCGCGGGCCCGGCGCTGACGACGGCGCGCGGCTGGCAGGTCGGCCCGGCGGTGCTCGACGGCGGCGGACGGCTGGTCGCGCTCGGCGACACCGCGACCGAGCCGCTGCACGTCGACCTGTGGCGGGCGCCCCTCGACAACGACCGGCTCGGGTGGCACCGCCAGGTCGCCGACCTGTGGCACCGCCTCGGGCTGCACCGCGTGCGCCACCGCACGGTCGACGTCCGTGACGACGACGGCGCGCTGGTGGTCGTCGAGCACGCGCTGCCCGCCGGCACCGACACCGGTGCGCGCGGGACGTTCCGCTGGACGCCCGTCGACGGAGGCGTCCGCCTCGACGTCGAACTCGCGCCGCTGGGGCGCTGGGAGGTCCCGGTCCCGCGCTGGGGCGTGCGGTTCGGGGTGCGGGGGCCGCTGGCCGACGACGCGACCGAGGTCGCCTGGTTCGGCGCCGGGCCGGGCGAGGCGTACGCCGACTCGGCGCTCGCCGCGCGCATCGGGGCCTGGCGGACCACCGTCCGCGACTGGCAGACGCCCTACGTCCGCCCGCAGGAGAACGGCGCCCGCGCGGGCGTGCGCCACCTCCGGCTCAGCCGCGCGGGCAGCGCGCTGGCGGTGGACACGGTGGGCACTCCCGTGGAGGCGACCGTGCGCCGGTGGACGCACCACGACCTGGCGGCGGCGCGGCACACGACGGACCTCGTGCCGGGCGACGTGCTGTGGATCAACCTCGACCACGCCCAGCGCGGCGTCGGCTCGGCCTCCTGCGGCCCCGACGTCCTGCCCGCGTACGAGATCGCCCCCGCGCCCGCCCGCTGGTCGATGGTGTTCCGTCAGGACGGCTGACGGCGGTGCCGGCACGGCTGACGGCGGTGCCGGCGCCGCGGCGGCCGCGGGAGCGGGCCGGGATCCGTCCGGCCTGATCACCCGGGCCGGACGCCGCGCACGTCAGAGCGGCAGCAGACGCGGGTCGACCCGGCCGGCCAGCCAGGAGGCTGTGACGTCGTTGAAGAGGCCCGTGTCCTCGATGCTCCACATGTGGTGCATCCCGGGCGCGAGGCGGATCTCGGCCTGGGGGACGGCTCGCCGCAGCGCCCCGAGCGAGCGGCGGAAGTAGGCGGACTCGCGTGCGCCGGCCAGGCCGAGCAGCGGTCCGGTGTAGCGTGAGATGTCCGCCGGGAGAGCGCCACGCGGGTAGATCTCGGAGGCGATCCGGTGCATGGTGTCGCGGCGGATCGTCAGGCCGTGCCGGACGAACAGGTCGCGGGCGTCCGGCGGCAGGCCCATCGCTGCCGCCTGTGCCTTCCAGTACCAGGGCGCGTTCCACACGCCCAGCTGCAGCCTGCCCGCGGCCCGCAGGGCGATCCCGGCGGGCGCCAGCATCGGCCCGCTGACGAGGAGTGTGCGCACGAGGCGGGGATGGCGTGCCGCGACGTGGAGCCCGACGATCCCGCCGAACGACAGCCCGACGACGTCGACCGGGCCCGTGATGCCCAGCTCGGCGAGCTGCTTCGCGACGGCGTCGGCGGCGCCGGGCAGGCCGGGCCAGTCGTCGCGGGCACGCCGGCCGAAGCCCGGCAGGTCGGGCGTCACCACCTTCCGGTCGCTGAAGGCCGCGACCTGCTCCTCCCACGACCAGCCGGCGACGGTGCCGCCATGGAGGAAGAGCAGCGGTGGGTGCGCGGACCCGGCCTCCTCGTGGTGCAGTTCGGGATGGTCGGTCACGTGAGCTCCTTGGTGACCTCGTCGAGCCAGTCGAGCTCGGCGCGGGTGCGGGTCAGCCCGCAGTTGAGGGTGACGATGCGGAGGCGGGCGCGCCGGTCGGCCGGCGGGGGAGTCGAGGCGCGGATCGCCTCGAGAGCGTCCAGCTGTTCCTGCGCCGCTGCCCGGTACCTGGCCAGGAGGCCGGCGAGTTCGGCGTCGTCCAGGCTTCCCGCGAAGAAGAGCCGCGCGAGGAACGCGTCCCGCTCGGGCTGCCGGTCGAGCTCGGAGGTGAGCCATTCCCGCAACGCGTCGCGGCCCTCCGGCGTGATTCGGTGCTCGTGCCTGTCGGGCGCCTTCGCCCCCGCGAGGGTCTCCACGGTCACGAGCCCGTCCTCGACGAGCCGCGCGAGCGTCCGGTAGATCTGCGCCCGGTCGGCCGACCAGAAGTGGTTGATCGTCGTGTCGAAGTGGCGCTTGAGGTCGTACCCGGACATGGGCGCGAGGTCGAGCAACCCGAGGATGATGCGCGCGAGGATCACGAAGCTAGTAGACAAGTCTTATGGAAGATATGTCAACTAGCTGGCGGTCGGAGAACCCGATCGCTGCGCGTTACCCGTGGCGTGAGCATCCCGTGGCGTCGCGCGGGTACGGCTGCACGACGTGGCGCAGCCGTTCCCGCGGTCCTCACCGGACGATGGCGAACGCCTCAGCCCACGCACGAGCGTTCAGGTCGCGGGGAGCAGCGGCTGCGGACGGCGGTCGATCACGAGGATCCCCGCGTCCACGCTCGGCCGGGGCCGGAAGGCGGCCGCGGGCACGCGTCGGTCCAGCCGGAACGTGTACCAGGGCCACCACTGGGCGGTCAGAAGGGTGGTGCCGCCGACGGCGGCGCGCTTGCGCGCGACCTCCCACTGCTGTCTTCCTCGCCAAGAACCGACCGGCCCTGCCCCAGATCGTCGTACTCGTACGTGGTGTCGATACCCCACACATCGTGCGAGGACCCATAGGATTCGTACAGCAGAAGGGAGCACAACCATGGCCTCGGCCTACGACACGAACCCATACATGACTCTCAACTCGCTGGCCGACGTCGTCCGCTCCGAGCTGGCCGGGCCTCGCCCAGACCAGAACTTTCTGCTGCGCATGGCCGCGCAGGCAATAAGCGACTATCGCTCCCTGCACACACCCGCCGACCAGGACCGGTTCCTCCGGCGGCCGGACTCGACAGGCGAGCGCCGCTGGGACGCGATGCTCGCGGCCATCGCCGAGCGTGAGGCTCGCCGATCCCGCCGCGAGATCCCCGAGTGGGTCTACGACAACGTCTACGTGCTCAGCCCCTGGTGGTTCCTCAGCCCGACCGAGTCCCTGCGTGCCTACTCTCTGCAGCACTCGGCACCGGAATTCGCGATCCGCAACATCTTCATCGACGTCGCCAGCCTGGAGTCCGTGTGAACGACACCCGAGCAGGGTTCGACGCCGACCGCATCCGCGCCCTGCTGACCGAGCTCGGCGAACGGCGTCGCCGTTGTCGGCTCTTCCCGGAGCCCGTCGGCCGCCGCGATCGCCCTCGCCGGACATGCCGGTATCCGCTCCGCGATCCGGCCAGGGTGCACCGCCGAGGACATCTACCGGGCATGGCGCGACACCGTCGACGCGCACCTCGGCGCGCCCAATGACCGCCACCACTGCGGCTACCGCATCGGCGTCGGCTTTCCTCCATCCTGGGTGGGCTCCGTGCTCGGTCTGCGCCCTGGCAACACGACGGTCCCTCGGCCGGGCATGACCTTCTACATCCAGTCCTGGGTGATCAAGCACCATGTCGGCGACCACGTCGTGTGCGACACCGTGCCCGTCACCGAAGACCGCTGCGACCTGCTGACGCCGTCGCGCGGCGGAGTTCGTTGGGCATAGGGCGGCGGCCGTCGCGCTGCCGGGTGGGACGGCCGCCGCGGGTCGGCGACAGCGGCCGACAGCAGGCGCGCGTCGTCGTGACGTGCGATGCCCTCGGTCCTTAATCGGCCGTCACTCGTCATCGACATGCCTTGTGTTGCTGACCGGCTCTCCCGGTCGGATGCCGTCGTAGAGCGATGGACGAGGACTACCTCCTCGGCATCGCCGATGACGGCGTCCGGGATTGCGAGCCCGCTCACGATGCACCCGCGCATCTGGCGTGGCCGGGTGCCACGGTCAGGAGCGTGTCGAGTTGGTCAAGGGTGATGGCAAGCGCGTTGGCGAGTCGGGGCCGGGCCCAGAGGGATGGCGTCGTCTCGCCGGCTTCCCAGCGCGCGACGGTGGAGCGCTCGACCCCGATGTCCATGGCGAGGCCTTCCTGTGTCTTGCAGACTTCGCGACGACGACGTGCGAGGGCCGTTCGGCGGCCGGACTCCGTCGTCTGCGCTGCCAAAGTGTCAGGCTGCGGCGGTCGAGCTGCCGGGGCATCTGGCCGCGGTGGGTTCCCCGTCACGACGAGGACGACGACAGATCGGCTCTCGCCGGTTGCGGCACGCAGTTGGTCGAGCACGTCTGCCGTGCCGGCTGACTGGATCAGTTGGCCGATCTCCTGGCCTTGTAGGTTCGTGACGTCGTGGCCTGCCATTCGTCCCCCTCGATCGATGGTTCGACAGAACCAGGTTCCGGGAGGGGCGGGGCTCGAAGTACCCCGCGGCGGGGTACTTCGGGGTGCCAGAGCGGCTTGACAGACCGTTACGGCGTGTCGGTGGTAGCCGAGCCCATCCACGCGGCGAGTGCCCGGACGTCTTCACCGACCTTGCGGTTGTGGCTGGCCAGGACCCGGACAGCTTCGCGGGCCATGGGGTGGTAGCGCGTCTGCTGGGGTGCGACGGTGCGTGCCTGTTGCAGGGCGTCGAGCGCTGCGTCGCGGTCGCCGACTGCGATGAAGGCGCGAGCGGCGTCGATCAGGTGGTGGCCTCGACGCGTGCGCGGCATGGAGGCGGGCAGTTGGAGCGTGCGAGCCCGCTCTGCGGCGATGTCGGCGTGCTTGAGTTCGATCTGGGCGGCGATCTCGTGGACGGTGGTGTTCACGGGCCCGAAGGTCAGGTGGTAGTGGACGCGGTCCACGCCATCGGGCACGAGTTCGGCGAGGCGTCGGGCCTCCGCGAGGTGGTGGAGAGTGGCGTCCTCGTCCCGGGCGCGGGAAGCCTGGGTGACCTGCCGGAGCCGGATGCTGCCCAACAGTGTCACCGCCGGGCCGGACGGCGTATCGCCGACGTCGGCTTGGAGTTGGTCGTAGGCGCGCTCCAGGAGGCGCAGGCCGGCGTCGTAGTCCTTGGCGATCTGGAATCCGTTGGCTCGTGTCCACTGGGCGAGTCCGACGGAGAGTGGATCGTCGGCCATGCCCGATGCCCATTGGAGACGGTCCTCCAGGAGCGAGGCGAGGTCGACGTACCCGAGCCGCGAGGCCAGGCTGTAGGCCATGTAGTAGCCGGAGGCCAGGAGGCGCGCGGCGCGGCGTCGGGCCTTGCCGTCAAGTTGGTGGACGCACGCCGTGAGTTCTTCCAGGAGCGCCGGCAGCATTTCTCCCAGGGCGGTGTATCGGGCTGCGGCACGGTAGGTCGTGGCCTGGTCCACGTCGCGAGCGATCAGGTTGAGCGGGCGTGGTGCGGTACGCCACTCGGGCGGGAGGTCGTAGGTGCGGGCAATGGCGCGGATCGCGGCGATCGGTGCGTGGACGCGCGCGTCGGCCCGCTCGCGGCCACGGTAGGGCTGTCCGGTGAGTTCCTCGACGCTGACGGCGAGGGTGCGGGCCGCCGTGTTGAGGAACCCGTAGGTGGGCAGGCGCTCGCCCTGCTCGACCTTGCGGATCGCGCCGAGCGAGAGGTGGGCGTGGTCGGAGAACTCGCGCTGCGTGTAGCCCGCAAGCTTGCGGTACGTCGCGATCCGCGACCCAACCGCCTCCTGGCCGTCGCCAGTCATCACCGTCTCCTCTCACACGAGGGGCTCCGAGGCCTCACGATAGCGGCCGCTTCGTCCACGGTCAGCGCTCCGGGGAGAACCACTCGGCGATCTCGTCGATGACCTCGGCCTGCCAGGCAAGGGTCTGGGGCTGCCGGTACGCCTTGTCCCCGGTGACGGAGAATCCGTGTCCCGCCCCCTCGACGACTACGAGCCGGGAGTCGGCGTTTAGCTCCTTGATTGCGTCGTAGGACGGGCCGATCGGGACCTGGGTGTCCGCGTCCCCGTGCACCAGCAGCGTCGGGGCAGTGATGTCGCCCAGGGCGGTGTGTGGTTGCAGCCAGAAGACCTCGTTCAGGAACGCTCGCCCGTGCCGGAAGCTCGCGGAGTACTGCAGGAACCCGTCGCGGGTGAGCGCCTCGGCGTGCTCCGCATCCAGATGATCGTCCACCCAGTACGGGCGTGAGTCGATGGTTCGCTTCTTGTAGTCGATCCGCGGGCACAGCATCACGAGGCGATCCACTTCCTCCGGCCGCCTGGCCGCATACAACGCGCACACCCCGCCTGAGAATGACTGCCCCACCAGCGACGCCGATGCGACGCCGGTCTCAGCACGCAGTACCTCGAAACCAGCCCGCACGTCGTTCAGCAGCCCGGCGAGCGTCACGTCCTCCTGCGTTCCTTCAGATTCACCGTGCCCACGCAGGTCGAATCGCAGGGATGCGATTCCTGCGGCTGTGAGTCCGTCGGCGATCCGGTCGAAGAACCCGGACTCGTGCCGCGTCACCCCACGACCGTGGACCAGCAGCACTCCGACGGTGGGCGGCGTTTCGGGCATCGCGACATCGCCAACCAGCCGCAACCCGTCGAGCGAGCGGAACTCGACGCGGGATTCGGTGGGCATGGCAACCTCCTGGTCCGCTGGGGGACTGACACGGGCAAGTCTGCCCGACTTGGCGCCGCCTGCGACGCCGACGTTCAGCGGCATCGTCGGGATCATGACCGAGGCCGGACTGACGAGAGAACACGGACGCGACGCGGTGTACGAGCCTCGCCCAGCAAGGTGCAGCGCACGCCATGCTTCTCCAGTTCGAACGCGAGCCGGGTGTATGCCTCGGCCAGTCGGGCCGAGCCCGGGACGACCACGACGTCCGCCTGGTGGTGGCGGGCAGTCTCGGTGATCTGGCTGATAGTGAGGCCGTCGCGGGTGTCGTCGAGCACGTCTGCCAGGGCGAGGCCTTCGGCTTGCACGTACGCGGTGACGGCCTCGCGCTGCTCCCGAGCTTGGGCGCGGGTGTGGGCGGCGATGTAGCCGAGCGCGACCGGCCGCGGCCTGTTCATGCTTCTCTCCCGGCCAGCGCGCGCACGTGGCATTCCATGCCTGAGACGGTTCCGGACCAGTCCGCGATGGTCGGTACAGCGAGGCGCTGGATGAAGGTCTCGGACAGGCCGAGGTCGCGGGCGATGGATGCGCCGTCGGACAGGTGGACGGGTTCGATCGTGACGGTTCCGCCGCGCAGCAGGGTCAGGCGGGCGATGCGGTCCTCACCGAGCATCTCCAGGATCTCGGTCAATGCGACGAACATCGCGTGCAGGGAGGGCGTTGGTGCAGGCGTCTTGGTGTTCGGCATGGTTCACGCTCCAGGGTTCGGCGTGAGCCCACGGGCAACGATCACGGCGGGCTCTCGTACGCCTTCCATCGAACCCGGCGCACCGAGAACTCTGTAGCGCATGCGTGACGCGGGCACTTCGCATGTTTGGCGCAGAGCTACACCCTCCGCGCCGCCGACGGGGAGGCACCGCTGGTGGGCGAAACTCCGGTGCGAGCCGACCTCTGTCCGCTGTACGGTCCGCAGGTGCTCAAGACGGAACGCGCGGGCGAGCGCCCGCAGACCTCTGACCAGGGCCCGCATCGCCAGCTCACCCAGAAGTCGCCTCCGGCCGTGTGGGGCGAGCTGGTGGCGCGGGTGTGCGCGCTGGATGGTGTCTGTGAGGGGCACAGTCAGGTGTCGCCTGCGTCGTCACGGGCAGTGTTCCTTGAGGGGGTGGAGGAGGAGCGCGCTCCGGAGACGAACCTCGCCCCCGGCCGGCGTCTGGAGCCGGTCCATCTGCACGGGGTCACCGACACGAGTGTGCACTTGGTGCTGCCGCACGAACGCGGCGAGGAACTGGTTGCCCTTGGCTGGGCCGAGGCCCACCAGTACGAGGACTTCGGCACCGAGTACATGGTCTACGGCCCCCGGGATACGACCGAGGTGGATGCCGTGGTGTCGGTGGTCGAGGAGAGCATCGCGTTTGCTCGCGGAGCCTGAGCGCTGCAGGACCTTGCGGCGGTCGACGCCCGGTCAGCGGTGTCTTAGGAGAGTGACCTGGTCGTGGTCGTCGTCGGCACGGAGTGTGACCAGCAGTCGGCCGTGTGGGGCGAGCGCGCGGGAGCAGGCGCGGAGTAGTGAGCGGAGGTCGTCGGTGAAGCTCAGGGCTCCGAAGATTGACACGATGACGTCGACGGAGCCGGGGGCGAGCCGACACAGGTTCTGTTCGGCGTCGTCGTGCATGAACTGCAGGCCAGGGATGTGCCCGTAGAAAGTGCGGGCGCGGTGGATCTTGGCGGGGTCGTGGTCGATGCCGATTCCGACGGCGTCGTGGTGGGCGACGAGGTGGGCGATGTTGTGTCCGCTGCCGCAGCCGATCTCCACGACGACGGAGCCTGCCAGCTCACCGAGAATGCTCGTGTCGGGCCCGACGCCTGGTACGCGCGTGAGTTCGAACCGCCCGGGTGGGTTCATGTCTTGAGCAGGGTGGCGGCTTCGAGCAGGTGTTTGGTGATCGCGTTCATCCAGGCGTCCTCGGCTCCCTCGGCCCAGCCGAGGTCGAGTTGACGGGCGAACCATTCGGCGACCCAAACGCGGTGCCATCCCAAGGCCCACGAGGCGGCATCGATCCCGCCACGGTCGGCAGAGGCTTCCGGAGCGCCGCCCTCGGCCCGGTAGAGGTCGACCAGATCCCACAGGTCCTCGACATCGGGAGCATCGATCGTGCCGGACCACGAGGCGAGATCGAGTACCCCGGGACCGACGAACGCTCGTGCCAGATCCAGGATCCGCAGCCCCCGGCCGGTCACGTGCAGGGAGGTGTGGTGGAACTCGGAGTGCACCAGCCCGAACGGCGCGAGCTCCGTGCCCTTGGCCCGTGTCTCGGCTGCGGCCGTCAGCGCGCCGGCCGCTGCGACGGCGTCGTCGGGCGCGTCGTACCGGGTGAGGATCTCCGCCGTGTTCGCCGGGAGGTTCGAGAGGTGCTTCTGCCCGACCGTGGGGAGGCCGGGCAGGTTGGTGATGGCGTGGATCTGGACGGCGGCACGCGCGCCGTCGCCGATGCCAGCTTCTCTCGTGGCTTCGCCCAGGTCCTCGATGAGCATGACCAGCAGGCCGCCGACATGGGTGGAGGCGTGGACGGCGGGGACGGGCAGGCCCGCCCCTGCGGCGGCGATCAGGGTGTGGTCTTCGGTGTCGAACGGGGTCTCGGCGTACTTGAGCACCACGGACGCGCCGCAGTCGAACGTGAGGCGTTCGACCCCGGACCGTGCCCACACCCGGATCGGCTGACGGTCGTACCTGTCCGGCAGGCCCGCCTCCGCAAGGAGAGAGGGCAGCGCGGTGGTCACGTCCGTGGTGTTCAAGCTCATGCTCCGTTCGTCAGGCGTGGTTGGTCAGTCGGTGGCGACGCGGCAGGCGTACACGGCCTGCAGCCAGGTGTCGCGGAACCGGGCCAGGTCCTGGCGGAACCGGTCGATCGAGGCGCCGTACGGTACGAGCGCGCCGCCGGACTGGTTGGGTGCGGACTGGCAGCCGTGGACCAGGCGTCCGCCGAGGGCGGCGTGTGCCTTGACCGACTCCACCCTGCGCGATTCGTTGAACCACGTCGAGTGGTACACCTCGTCGATCATGTTGCCCTTGGATTCGTCGACGTCGAACACGACCTGGGTCGCTGCCGGGAAGAACCAGCAGGGGCCCACGTTCACGATCGAGCCGTCGGGCTTGACCTTGTTCAGCGCCATGAGGGTGGCGGCCTGGCGCAGCATGCGCAGCTCGTCCGGGCCGATCTCCTCCAGGCCGGCCACGGGCAGCAGCTCGTCGCGGAACACGTAGGAGTACACCTGCCACGCCGTGCGCAGGACCTCGGCTGCGTCGGTCGTGGTGCGGGCGTGAGTCTGGATGAACCGCAGTGCGGTCTGCTCCAGGGCCTCCTCGGCGGACTCGTTCACGGGCAGCAACTGCTCACGCACCAGGTCCCAGTCGGCGATGAGCCAGGACGCCTCGTCGAACCGGAAGAAGTACTGCGCGGGGTCGAGGGTGATGGTGGTGCCCTCGACGGTGATGCCGGGCAGGCGCGACCAGCGAGGGTCGAACGCCTCGGGCAGGTCGACGCTGATCAGCGCCAGGGTAGCGACAGTCATTGCGTGTACTCCCTTGCGATAGAGGGGAACGGACGCAGCCAGGACCGCCGGCCGGTCGGTCTGGGCGTCTTGTGCTTCGCCATCACATCGCGTGCCCCGCCTGCAGAACAGCGCACGCGCGTGGCATCGGCGCCGCACGTTCGTCGCACGGGACGCAACATGCGCCTCCGATCAGCGACCTCGGCGCGGCCTACCTCAAAGTCCGTCTGGACGCGCTATCGGGTGCGCCGGAAGTCGCAGATGCCGACGAGCATCGTCGCTTTGAGAGATCCGGCTGAGCGTGGCAGCTCAACTGGTCGCTTCGCGGATGTCCTTCCCCTGTTCGGCGAACGCCTTGAAGTCCTCCATGTGCTGCTGCGACTGCTTGTGGAAGGCGCCGCGCATGAGAAGCCCCATGAGCCGCATCAGCAGGTTGCTGAACCGGTATTCGCTCTCCTCCTCCCAGAGCGTCGTCGTCGGACCGGCTTCGGTCAGCCGATCGCGGACGACGCTCCACATGCCCGGGGCGGCGATCTCGCGGTCGAAGTGAACGACGGTCCCGCGGGGGATCTCGTGCAGGTCTGCCGGCTCTCGGCGGGTGATCGTCTCGGTACCCTCCATCGTTCGCTGCCCCGACTGCATCACGACCCGCGACGTGGTGCCGAGCTGCCCGTGCTCCCCGTTCACGGGCTCGTGCAGCACCATGCCCCGCAGCCACTTCGGGAGGTGTGCCGGGTCGGCGAGCAGCTGGGCCACCTGTTCCCGGGGCAGGGCGATCTCGATCGAGTTGGTGTACTTCATGGCGCGTGTTCCTTCCAGGAAGTCAGGCCGGGTCGGGTGCGTAGAACGTGGTGGTGGCCTCGACCGCGGCCGCGACGTGCTCCGGGTCGCCACCGGCGGCCAGGTGGGCCTCGCCCCATGCGGCGGCGCTGCGCCGGATGAACTCGCGCGCTTCGGGCGACTTCTCGACGGCCTCGTGGCCGGCGGTCTCGCCACCGGCCAACAGGCGGGCCAGGGTAAGGAGAGCGAGGTCCCAGCCGACGCCGCCGGCGCCGGGGCCGTAGGTCGGGAAGAGGGGCTCCTCCACGACCGCCGCGTGGATGAGCTCGAACTCGGTGTCGCCGTTCGGGCCTGGGGCCAGGCGCACTTCCACCTCGCTCGTGCCGGGCCAGGCGTCGCCGTCCGGCCCGTAGAGCCAGGACACCTTCAGCAGACGCGGCGGCTCGCACCGGAGGATCTCGCCGTGCTCACCGCCGTCGAACTCGAACGTCCCGCCCGGCCGCAGGTCCCCGGTGATCGGTTTCAACCAGCGCCGCAGCCGCTCTGGGCTGGTCACGGCGTCCCAGACGTCGTCGATCTGCGCGTCGTATCGCCGCCGCAGTTCGATGGTGTACGCCTCACCGGCGGGCACGCTGGCCTTGCCCATCGTCCGGCGCGCGGCGGCCAGTTCCTCGAGTATGTCTCTCACGTCATGCTCCCTTCGCAGACGGATCGGCCTTGTCCGCGCCGGCGCCTGGCTCGGCCGGTGCGGTGGGCTCCTTGCCGGCCGAAGTCTGAGCCGCACGCCTGCCCCGGGCCAGTTCGGTGTCCAGGGCGTCGAGGCGTTGCTCCCAGAACCGGCGAAACCGGTCCAGCCACGCGTCGACCTCGCTCAGCGGCCCGGGCTCGACGGCGTAGAACCGGCGAGCGCCCTCAGGGCGTACCGACGCGAACCCGCTGTCTCGGAGCACGCGCAGATGCTGCGAGACGGCGGGCTGGGAGAGTCCGAATTCGGCTCGGATCACGTTCGTGATCGCGCCGGAGGTCTGCTCACCGTTGGCGAGCAGCTCCAGAATGCGCCGGCGCACCGGGTCGCCGAGGATGTCGAACGCGTGCACGACCGCGGATCATACCAGCCTTCACTTATATAAGCAGGTGCTGGTATTCGGTTGTCGTGTTCGGCCCGGTTCGACGTCGCCCGGTGTCGGCGCGGTGCTCGTTCCCCGCCTTCACGTCGGTGAGAGCGTCGGGCCACGTGCGGGTGGCCGCGAACTCGGGTCAAGTCGCTGACCCACAGGGGGACCATGCGCGGCGTCGTGCTGCGGGGGCGTACCTGGTCGTCACGACGGGAAGCCTTCTCGGCGCACTGGACGGGCGCTCCCTGACGGCGTCCGGACGCTGGTGGTCCCCGCCGTGTCTCATTCCGGAAACAGGTGTGCCACCAGGGAGCGTGCCCATTCCGGGGTCGGCGTCTGCGACGTGAAGACCGCCCGGTAGTAGAGGGGGGCGAGGAGCCCGTCGACGGCGCGTTCGACGGTGGGTGCCTGCTTGTTGCCGCGCGCGTGTTCGCGATCGAGGATCGCCTCGAGCTGGTCCTGTCGTTCGGCGCGGCACACGTCGGCGTTCTCGCCGGCCGCGCCGACGATGGCGCGTACCAGGGCGAGAGTGTCCGGGTCGCTGAGGTCTCTGGCCAGGTCCGCGGCGTAGCGTTCGAGGTCCTCGCGAAGGCTGCCGCTGTCCGGGACGACGAGGTCGCCGGAGAAGCGGCTGGTCGCGACGTCGGTGAGCAGGTCGCCGACGGATCCCCAACGGCGGTAGACCGTCGTGGGGTGAACCCCGGCGCGGGTCGCGACGGCCGGGATGGTCAGCTGGTCCCCGGTGTCCTCGGCGAGCATCTCCTTGACGGCCTGATGAACGGCCGCGCGGACCCGGGCGGAGCGGCCACCCGGCCGGCGAACGGTTTGGTGCGGTGCGCTCGCGGTGGCCATGTGACCAGTATCGCATCGATCGCTGCGAAATAATCGCAACGATGACTGCGTTAGCGTCATTGTGCAAGCTCTAACGCAACGATCATTGCGAGGTTCGTATGCCCGTCAAGTCTGAGACCGTTCGTCCACCTGCCGCGCGGCGGCTCGGCGCGCCGGGAAGGGGATTCTTCGGCTGGATGGGTGCCGTCCTCGTGCTCTTCCTGGCCGCTTCCAGCGCACCGTCCCCGTTGTATGTGGTCTACCAGCAGCAGTGGCAGTTCCCCGCCTGGGTGCTGACCGTCGTCTTCGCCCTCTACGTGTTCGGCCTGCTGGGCTCCCTGCTCGTCTTCGGAGCGCTGTCCGATCACCTCGGACGGCGTCCGGTGCTCGCCGCCGCGATCGGGCTGGAGATCGTCGCGCTCGTCCTGTTCCTGACGGCGCAGGACGTCCTGGTGCTGTCCGCGGCACGCGTGCTGCAAGGCGTCGCGACCGGAGCTGCGACCACCACGCTGGGTGCGACCCTCGTCGACCTCACGCCCTCGCGCGGGCGGGCGGGCGTGGTCACCTCCGTCGGGCCGCTGGGCGGTCTCGCTCTCGGGGCCTTGGGCAGTGGTCTGCTCGTCCAGTTCGGCCCTGCGCCGACCCGGCTGGTCTACGCCGTGCTGCTGGTGGGCATGGTCCTGGCGGCGGTCGTGGTGACCCTCATGCCCGAGACCTCGCGTCGCCGGCCCGGAGCCGTGGCGTCCCTGCGTCCCCGGGTCGCGATGCCCTCGCACCTGCGCGCGGACATCATTCCTGTGGTCCCGGCGATGGTCGCCGCCTGGGCTCTGGCCGGCATGTACCTCTCGCTCGGGCCGTCCGTCGCCGCGGAGTTGCTCGGGCTCGACAACCGCCTGATCGGTGGCATCGTCGTCACGCTCCTGGCGGGTACCGGCGCACTCGCGGTCCTCGTGCTTCGGTCCCGCTCGGCGTCCTCGTTGCTGGCCCCGTCCTCGGCGACGCTCGGGATCGGCACCCTGATCTCGCTGGCCGCCGTGATGCAGGACGCCGCATGGATTGCGGCGGCCGGCACCGTCGTCGCCGGCATCGGCTTCGGGGGATCGGTGCTCGCGACGTTCGGCACCTTCGCCCGGATTGCCGGGCCGCATGAGCGCAGCGCGGTCTTCGCCCTGGCGAACACCATCAACTACCTCGGCAACAGCGTGCCTGCCGTGCTGGGCGGCATCGCCGTCACCGCCCTGGGCCTGCCGACCGCCACCACCGTCTACGCCCTCGTGATCGTCGCGGCGACCTTCACCGCTTGCACCCTGCTCCTGAACCAAGCGCGGGCACGTGGCCGGGTCGCGGGTCCGGCGCGCCCCTGAGGCACGCCTTGACCGAACACGTCAGATGCGCGTCGCACACATCCCGGGAGACACCATGAGACAAGAGGAGAAACCCATGACCACGACGAGGACCAAGTGGCATCGTGAGGTGCGCCGGCCGTACAGGACGACCATCCGCTACACCGTCAGCGGCCCGGCAGACGGGCCGACGCTCGCCCTCGTGCACGGTTGGGCATGCCACCGCGGAGACTTCGACGCGGTCACCGACCACCTGCCCGAGACCTACCGAGTGCTCGCGATCGACCTCGCCGAACACGGCGAGTCCCGATCTGCGCGGGATGCGTGGACCATCGCCGAGTTCGCGCACGACGTCGCCGCCGTCCTGAGGGCCGAATCAGTCACCTCCGTCGTCGTCGCGGGGCACTCCCTCGGCGGGGCGGTCGCGGTCGAGGCCGGCAGACTGCTCCCGGGAACGGTGACCCAGGTGATCGCGCTCGACGCCCTGCACTACCTTGGCCTGTTCCCCGCCATCGGTGACGAGCAGGCCCGGACCCTGATCCGCGGGTTCCACGACGACTTCGCTGCGGCCGTGCGGGGCCTCGTCGAAGGCGGATCACCCGAAGGCACCGCCTCCGAGCTCAAGGACACCTACTTCCACAAGATGGTGGCCGTGCGGCAACCCGCGGGCGTGCAATCGATCGAAGGGCTGATCCGCTGGGACATGGACGCCGCGCTACGCGAGACGACCCAGCCGATCACCGTCTTCGCGATCCGCGACCTGATCAGCCAGGAAGCCATCGACCGCTACGGCGACCGGCTCGACCTGGAACTCATCGACCTGGGCTCCCACCACTTCCCGGTCGAGTCCCCCGATGCCACGGCCAAGCTCCTGGCGGGCGTCATCACCGGACAGCGTGTTCGAGATCGTCGGCCATGACGCCGTCGTGCCATCGAACCAATTGCGGTTCTGGCAACTTCAGGATCGATGCCGGCGACGACGGGTTGAGCCTCTCGGAGCCCGGGACCGGCCCCGGACTGAGCTGCCACACCCGGCGGGACGGCCGTCCCGTGCCGTCCCGCCGGGCACGGTTCCGCATGCTGGGCGGCCCTGCGTCCCGCGCGACCTGACATGCGTCCGTTCCGGACGCCCGATACCCCGAGGAGTACGCCATGACACACCCCGTGACCGACGCTACCGGCCGGAACGTCTACGAGGCCGAGTGGAGGGCCTGGCGAGCGGGCTGGCAGCAGTGGCTCGCCCAGCCCCACGGCTGGCTGGCCGCCGTGGCCGTGCACTGGCTCGACGACACGCCCCGCAGCTACGACGGCGTGCCCGGCCGCTGGTGGCAGAGCGGCGAGACCCTGATGATCGATCTCGACGGCGCCACCATGACCTTCGAGGGCGCCGAGCTCGCCCAGGTGGCCGCCCTGGACCTGGCCGAGGGCCCCGATGACCGCCGGATCGCCGTCGGCGACCTGGAGATCGGGATCACCTACCGCGACGGCTACCACATCAACGTCTACGACCCGGCGGCACCCGCCCGGGCGGTGTTCGACGGCGTGCCGGTCCACGATCCGGATCCCGCCTGGATCGTCACGGGAAGGTTCGAGGCGCACGACGGTGAGCGGTCCCTCGCGCTGGACACGGTGGGCTGGCGCGAGCACGAGTACCTCTCGCCCGGCGTCGTGCACTTCGAGCACGACGGCGCCGCCTACCGGATGCAGGTCATCGTCGCCGCCGGCCGGTACACCACCGTCTTCACCGACGGTACCAGCGGCGACACCACCTACCCGGCCGGCCGGTCCCTCGACGTCCCCGCGCCCGCCGCGGACGGCACCGTCACGCTCGACTTCAACCGGGCGCTGAACCTGCCCTGCGCGTTCGCAGACTACTTCCCGATCTGCCCCACGCCACCGGCCGGCAACCGCTACCCCTTCCGCATCGAAGCCGGCGAAAAGACCCCGCGCAAG
>NZ_JADBGR010000087.1:74429-130942 GCF_014892515.1 Myceligenerans pegani | reverse complement strand
CCGTCGTCGGCGGCCTCGTCGACGACGATGAGACCGACATCGGGGTGGCGGTCCAGCGCCGTCATGACACCGGGGGTGTCAGGCACCGCCGCGGCCAGCTCGAAGCCGTCCGACTCGGACAGCACGTGTCCCAGGTGATCCCAGACCTCGTGCGACGCCGTCACGAGCAGGACCTTGGTGACCACGGTCAGCCCACCTTGCCGGGCTGTGCCGGGGTCCCGTCGTAGATCTGCGGACCCTTGGGAGTCTGCTTGTCGCCCACACCGCGCAAGGCGAGACGCATCTTCTCGGAGAACGACTCGACATATGCGAGGGCGAGTGCGTCCTCGGTGCTCAGCGCGAACGTCACCGGGAGGCCCCGGCTGGGGGCGATGTCGTCCGGATCGGCGACCTGCTGCGGTATACCTACCTCGACGACGAGCACGTTCGACACCCACACCCGTGAGTGGTTCCGCGCGCCGTCACCGCCCCTCATCGTCGCGATGACGTCCACCCGGTTACCGGGACGGAGCTTTCCGGCTACTCCGGCCTCGGCGTCGACGACGACAGCAACTTCCCGGAACCCGGGCCGCACGATCGGGCGCTCGACCAGCATGCCTGCCTGGACCACGGAGCCCTTCGCGTAGGCGGCGGCCGCGACCAGCCCTTCCGCGTCCTCCGGGCTCTGCAGAGCCGACGCCGGCGCCCACCGTTCGGGAACCCGGACCTCCTCGAGCATCTCTGGCTCGACCGGTTCCTGGGCATCGACGGCGTGGCTGAGCTGCAGGACCGTGGTCATCGGGCCGACCTGCGAGCCGACCGAACGCACGTAGTACAGGACCACGGCGAAGACAGCAACGGCGAGGACACCGGTCATGGCGACGAGAAACATGCCTCGTCGCTGGCGGGGGTTCAACGGATCATCTCCTGTGGATCATGGGCGGGCACGGTGGAGAGGGTGGGGTCCGCACGGTGCACGAAAGGGAGTGCGCTCTCGGGCAGCCTGATGGCGACGATGTGCAAGATCACTCCCTCCGGTGACTGATGCTGATACCCGGCCGCCATTCCGGCATTCGCTTCAGCGGGTGCCACATCCGTGACGGCCGGACGCACGCCGAGCAGCGGCCCGATCCACGAGAACAGGACGGTCTCGTCGGGCCCGCATCCGAAGGCCGTCAGGCCCATGGCGCGCGCGGCAGTCACTGCCGCACTCTCGCGCCATGCCGACGACGATGCCGTGCACGACGTCGGGCAACCAGGCCCACCGCATCCCACGGACGTTCTGTCCCGGGATGATCTATCCAGGGAGAACGAGTCCCGGTCTCGCGTCACGCGGGGTCGTCGGGCGGCGCGGGCTGCCCCGCAAGGCCGGTGGCGGTCCGCCGCAGGGCCGCCGTGACGGCGCTCGTGCCCGGGCCGGGTCCGGGCCGTGTGGCGGCGACGGCGGCCCGGACCTGCCGGGCGGGATCGGTGACGCGGACCGCGGCGACATCCGGGGGTAGCGAGCCTGCAGGACCTCATCGACGCCCTCTACGCCTGGACCACCGCGACGCTGCCCGCGATCGACCGCGCCCGCGCGCTTCGACGCCGACGCGTCGCCCGAGGGGTCACGCCTACCGCTCCGGACAATGTGACCGCCGTCACTCCACATCCGGCACCCGAGCCGCGTCCTCCAAGTGCAAGCACCTTCCGTCCACCTGGAGGCACTCATGAGCAGAACCCGCCGTTCCCAGCCCATCCGTCTACTCACGATCGGCGCGGCCGCCACCGGCGTCTGCATCGCCAGCGCCGGCCTCGCCTTCGCCGCCCCCGGCTCCGCCTTCGGCCAGGCGGTCGGCGGCG
Organism: Myceligenerans pegani; assembly: GCF_014892515.1. Lineage (GTDB taxonomy): Bacteria > Actinomycetota > Actinomycetes > Actinomycetales > Cellulomonadaceae > Myceligenerans > Myceligenerans pegani. The sequence continues at coordinate 129,121 of NZ_JADBGR010000087.1, read as the reverse complement.
CGATCCACGCCGCCGGCGTCGACTGGTCCCTCATGCCCGAGGGCTACACCGAGGCGCAGTACGAGGCGTACTGGAACTCCGGCTACAGTGCCGAGGACCTGCTCGAACTGCAGGCGATCTGGTCGCTGGACGAGACGGAGGCGAAGTCCCGCGCCGGTCAGATGATCCTCGACGGCGAGCAGCTCCCGTTCGAGCCCGGCGCCCACACCTCGCCGGGGATGTCGCCGGCCGAGCAGGCCGCGATCGACGAGTTCTGGGCGGCCGGCTACACCGTCGAGGACGTCGAGGCCCTGAACGACCTCTGGGACACGGAGCACGTGGAGACCAAGGCACGCGCCGGCCAGATGCTGATCGACGGGGAGACCCTGCCCGTGGAGCCGAGCGGGTCCCGGGCCGCGACGGCCGACTGATCCGATGCGCCCGGCACCGCTGACCGCTCGCCAGGAGGCGACCATCGACACCCTCACGCTACGCACCGGCTTCGAGATCGAACTGCTGGCGCCCGTCGGCTCCGACCGGCAGGAGCTCGCGGACGCCCTTGCAGCCCGCCGCGCGGGGCGGGTGCGCCGGTCGTTCCACACCGACAGCGAGCCGTCCGCGGTGCCGGGCGTCGGGGTGTTCCGGCATCTGTCCCCCGCGTTCGACGTCGTCGACGACGCCGGTTCACCGGTCGCGCGGCTCGTGGACGACATCACGCTCACGTCCGACCTGAACGGCGTCTCGGGCCCGCCGGGCCACCGCGGGTGGTACCGGGTGCTGTGCGACGAGGCGCGCCTGCTGCGCCTGATCGAGAGGCATGCCGACCCCGACGCCCCGCTGCCCGACGTCCTGGGTCCCGTCGCCGAGCTCTTCGGCACCCGGGTCGAGCTCGTGCGCGGCGCGGCGCGGGTGAACGACACCACCGGCGCCACCGTCGCCGTCGCGATGCCGCTGCCCGGGGGCCGCGAACGACCCTGCGAGCTGATCACCCCGCCGATCTCCCGGGATCACGGCCGGGTCCTCGAGGAGTTGCTCGCCCCCGCCCGGGCCCTCGGGTTCACCGTGCCCGTCGAGGCCGCGGTCCATCTGCACCTCGACGGCGCGCCCTTCCGCCGGCCGGCGGCCTTCGCCAACCTGGTCCGGCTCTTCGGGCACTGGCGCGAACCGCTGTGGGAGGCGCTGGGCACGAACGCCGCGTGCCGCCGCCTGGGGGCCCTGCCCGACGAGCTGTGCCGGCTCGTGGAGCGGGAGTACCGGTCGTGGACGGCGCTGAGGGACGCCGCGCGCGGCTTCGGCCTGACGAAGTACGCCGACGTGAACCTCACCCAGCTCGTCTCCGAGCGACCGGCCCGGGACACGGTCGAGGTGCGGATCCTGCCCGGCGCGCTCGACGGCGCGAGCATCGTCCGGCGTGCCGCGCTCGTCGAGCGCCTGCTACGGCGCTGCCTCGACGACGAACCGCTGCCCCGTCCCGACGGCCGCGCCCCGGCCGATCCCGCGGGGGCGCTGCTCGCCCTGGCGACGACGGGCGCCGGCCGATGACGGTCTGGCTCTCGACGGCGGGGCCGCACGGCGCTCCCACGCACCAGGGGGCGAGAACACCCGCGCCCGGCGTCGAGGCCGCCGGCTCGGCTCCCGCGCTGCACGACGTCGTGCGCGAGCACCTGCCCGGACTGATCCGGTACGCGAACGCGCTCGTCGGCGATCAGCACACCGCCGCCGACCTGGTCCAGGAGGTCCTGCTGCGTGCCCATCAGCGGTGGCACCGGATCGCCCGCACGGATCGTCCGGACCTGTACCTGCGGCGGATGGTCACCAACGAGCACCTGTCGTGGCGCCGTCGCTGGCACGTGCGCACGATCCGGCCCGCTCCCGACGACGAACTGGTGAAGCGCGGCGGCACGTCGCGGGACCACGCGGAGCACCACGCGGAGCAGGACGCCATGTGGCACCGGCTGGAGCGCCTCCCGGCGCGCCAGCGTACGGTGCTCGTCCTGCGCTACTACGAAGGGCTGAAGGACGCCGAGATCGCGGCGGTGCTCGGCACCTCGGCCGCCACGGTTCGTTCCCATGCGTCGCGCGCCCTGGGCAGGCTCCGGCGCACCGACCCCACCACCGAGGAGACGCGATGAACGAGCACCGTCCCGCTCGAGCCCCGGTACCCGGATCAGACGGTGGCCCCGGGCACGACGATCTCGCCGAGCGCATCGCCGCGGCCCTGCGGTCGCGCGATCCTGCCGAGGAGGACGTGGCGGCCGCCACCGAGCGGATCACCGCGCACCTGATCGCGGCGGCCGGGGCGAGGGACGGGTCAGGGCCGTCCCTCGTCCGGCGCGCGAGCACCGCAACGATCGCCGGCGTCGTCGCGTCGGCCGCGGGCGTGCTGGGTGCAGGCGCCGCCGCGGCGGCCAACCCGTACACCGGCTTCGCGAAGGCGGTCGAGGAGGCGGCGCACGCGGTCGGCGTCGACTGGTCCGCGATGCCTCCGGGCTACACCCGCGAGCAGTACGAGGCGTTCTGGGACGCCGGGTACACCGGGGACGACGTCGCCGCGCTCGCCGACCTCTGGCGCACCGACGCGACGTCCGCCAAGGCGCGTGCCGGCCAGATGATCGTCGACGGCGAGACCGTTCCGGTGGCGCCGAACTCGTCCGGCGAGCCCGAGGTGAGAGCAGCCGTCGCGTTCTCCGATGCGGGGTACACGTTCGAGGACGCGAAGCGGCTCGCGGAGCTGTGGCAGGTCGACGTCGGCGACGCGAAGGTGCGCGCCGGCCGGATGATCATGGACGGCCAGACCGTCCCGGTGCCCTGACCTGCGCGGCACCGGCGGTCACGGGGCCTCGTCACCCGACACGGGCGCCCGCGTGAGGTCGAGGGCGGTCCGGCGCAGGGCCGCCGTGACGGCCCCCGTACCGGCCCTCTTGCCGGGGCTCGGCACCGCGCGGGTGGCGGCGACGGCGGTCCTCCCCTGCCAGGCCGTGTCGACGACGCCCACCGCCACGACGTCCGGCGGCAGGCCGGGCACGGCGAGCTCGGGGATCGTCGTGATCCCGAGCCTGGCCGCGACGAGGCCGAGCCGCGCGTGCCAGTCCCGGGCACGGTGGGCGATCCGCGGCTCGGGCAGGGTGGGCCAGGCGCCGAACTGGGGATCGCCACGCAGCCCCTCGCCCGCGACCCAGTCCTCGGTCGCCAGCTCCTCGACCCGCACGGACGCACGGCCGGCGAACGGATGGCCCCGCGGCACGGCCAGGACGCCGGAGCCGGTGACCAGGTGGGTGGTGGTCAGGTCGCCCAGGTCGTAGGCGGGTAGGTCCGGCCCGACGGCGAGGACGGCGACGTCGATCCTCCCGGCGCGCAGCTGGCGCAGCAGCGCCGGCGTCGACGCCTCCCGCAGCTCGACCCGCAGGCCCGGATGCTCGCCGCGCAGACCCGCGACCGCTCGCGGGACCAGCGCCCACATCGCCGTCGGGAAGGCGCCGAGCGTGACCCGTCCCGCGAGCCGGTCCGCCAGCCGCGCCAGGTCGCGGTCGACGGCGTCGATCTCCGCGAGCACGGTCCCCGCGCGTCGCGCGACGGCCTCGCCCGCGGGCGTCGGGACGACCCCGCGAGCGCCGCGCACGAACAGTGCCGCCCTGGTCGCCGATTCCGCGGCGGCGACCTGCCGGGAGACGGCCGACTGCGTGTACCCGAGCAGTTCGGCGGCCGCGGTGAAGGACCCGGTGCCGGCGACGGCGTGCACGACGCGGAGTGCGGTGACGGTGAGCTCTGCCATGGTCCCCATCCTGAGCCATGCGATGCGCGCATGTCTTCTGTGCTGAGGAGTCGCTGGTGGAATGCCTCGCGGGCCCGCACGATGGAGGGGCAAGGACACCACGCAACCGTGAGGAATCCACGATGACCACCACCCAGCCCAAGGCCTGGTTCATCACCGGCGCGTCCCGGGGCTTCGGCCGCCTCTGGGCCGAGGCCGCGCTCGACCGCGGCGACCGCGTCGCCGCCACCGCGCGCGACGTGGCCGCGCTGGCCCCGCTCGCCGACCGGTTCGGCGAGGCGGTCCTGCCGCTCCGTCTCGACGTCACCGACCGCGCGGCGGTGTCCGAGGCGGTGAGCCGCGCCGTCGAGCGGTTCGGGCGTCTCGACGTCGTGGTGAACAATGCCGGGTACGGCCAGTTCGGCATGGTGGAGGAGCTCACCGAGGCCGAGGTGCGCGCCGAGCTGGAGACGAACTTCTTCGGGACGCTGTGGGTCACCCAGGCGGTGCTGCCCGTGCTGCGGGCCCAGGGGTCCGGGCACGTCGTGCAGGTCACGAGCGAGGGCGGCGTGCGCGCCTACCCGGGGATCGGCGCCTATCACGCGTCCAAGTGGGCCGTCGAGGGGTTGTCCGAGTCGCTCGCGCAGGAGGTGGCGTCGTTCGGGATCCACGTGACGATGCTGGAGCCCGGCCCCTACGCCACGGAGTTCGCCGGCAGCAGGAGCCTGCGCGTGAGCGACCCGCTGCCCGCCTACGACGACGTCCGCGCCGCCACGGCCCACGAGTGGGTCCTCGGGGAGCCGGAGGCCACCAAGGAGGCGATCCTCGCGGTGGCCGACGCCGAGAACCCGCCCCTGCGGATCGTCGTCGGGCACACCCTCGGGGAGATCGAGGAGATCTACGCCGGCCGGCTGTCCACCTGGCGCGAGTGGGCGGCGGTCGGACTGGCGGCGTTCGGCCGCCGGGAGGTCGCCGCCGACGGGCGACGGTGACCGGGCCACGGCGACCGGCCGACGGTGAGAGGATTCTCATCCGTATCGGCGGGTCCCCGCGGCTTCCTGCTGCAAGTATGACGGGATGGACGCGTCCCTCGATCTCCTGACCGGCGACGCCGCCGCGGAGCTGCTGGGCGCCGCGGTGGCGGCGTCCGGCGGCGAGCTCGTGGACTGGCGGGTGCGTCAGGTGGACCATCGTCCGGGCGCGGCGACGACGGTGGCGTACCGGGCGACCGTCCGCCGGAACGGGGCGACGCGCTCGGAGACGCTCGGCGCGAGCGTGGGCCGCACCCGTGACGGCGGCGGGCCCGGCGTGGTCACGCTGTCCGACGGCGACACGACCGTCGCCGTCTGGCGGTTCCCGGATGATCCCGGGCTGCCGGCGCTGCCGCGCGCGTTCGATCGGGAGGGGGTCGAGGAGCTGCTGGCGGACCTCGGCGTGGATCCGGACGGACGGGCAGCTCCTGAGCTCGCGGTCCGGGCCTACCGGCCGACGCGCCGCGCGGTGATCGAGGCCAGGTCGGCGTCGGCGCGGATGTTCCTCAAGGTGCTGCGTCCACGCAGGGTCGAGGGCCTGCACCGGCGGCACGCGTTGCTGTCGGACGCCGGGCTGCCCGTCCCCCGTCCCCTCGGCTGGTCCGACGACGGCCTGCTGGTGCTGTCCCCGCTGCACGGGACCGAGATGCGCGCCGCGGTCCGGGACGGGAAGGCCGTCCCGTCGCCGCAGGATCTGCTGGACCTGCTCGATCGCCTGCCCGCCGACGTGTGCGACCTGCCTCGTCGTCCGGCGTGGAGCGAGTCGGCCAGGCACTACGCCGCCATGATCGGCGCGGCACTGCCCGCCGAGGCCGGCCGCGCCGCCGATCTCGCCGGGGCGATCCGCGAGCGCCTGGCCGAGCGCGGCACGGGGACGGACCCGACGCACGGCGACCTGTACGAGGCACAGATCATGCTCACGGGCGACCGCGTCACCGGGCTGCTCGACGTCGACTCGGCCGGCCCGGGCCATCGTGCGGACGATCTCGCGTGCCTGGTCGCGCACCTCGACGTGCTCTCCCTCGGGGGTGGTACCGATCCGGGGCGGGCGGCCCGGGGGGCGCGGATGCGCCGGCTGGCGGCGGACTACGCGGCGGGATTCGTGGCCGCGCCCGGAGGCCGGGGCGTGGACGCGCGAGACCTGTCCACGCGCGTCGCAGGTGTCCTGCTGTCGCTGGCCACGGGCCCGCACCGGGTCCAGGAGCGCGAGTGGCAGGCCGCCACGTCGCGTCGTCTGGACGCCGTCGCCGGGTGGCTCGACGGGACCCGGTGCCCGCTGCCCGGCGCAGGCGCGGCGTGAGCTTTCGCCGGCCCTCGGTGCGGGCCAAGGTGGTGTCGGTGGTCGTGGCGGTGACCGCGCTGGGCCTGCTCGGCGCGGGCCTGCTCACCCACGCCATCCAGACCCAGCGGATCGTCGACGACATCTCCGAGGACTTCGACCAGGAGTACGCGGAGCTCCGGCAGTTGGCGGACACGGGCGTGGACCCGGCCACCGGCGCGGAGTTCCGCGGCGCCGGGCGGCTGATGAGCGTGGCGATGGAGCGCAACGTGCCGGGCACGAACGAGGCGTTCGTCAGCTACCTGGACGGCGCGTACCAGCAGTCGAACCCGCCCGCGCTGGGCGGGATGGTGGCCGAGCACCCGGTGGTCCGGGAGGTCGTGGCTGGCCTGACGCCGGCGTCGGACCGGACGTTCCAGCGCGAGATCGACACGGAGGTGGGGCGCGTGTGGTTCGTCGTCGTCCCCGTGACGGTCGCGGACCGCGGTGAGGTGGGCGCCTACGTCATGGCGGCGGCCCTCGACCGGGCGCTCGCGCCCGAGACGGACGTCATGCGCACCTACACCGTCGTCTGTTCCGTGGCACTGGTCCTGCTGGGGCTGTTCGCGTGGTTCGTGGTGAGCCGCCTGCTCGGGCCCCTGCGGCAGCTCGGCGCCACGGCCGCCCGGGTGACCGAGACCGACCTCTCCGAGCGGGCGGCCGTCGCCACCGACGACGACCTCGGCGATCTCGCCGGCGCCTTCAACACCATGCTCGACCGGCTGTCGACCGCCATCGAGACGCAGCGGCAGTTCCTGGACGACGCCGGGCACGAGCTCCGGACGCCGCTGACGGTGCTGCGCGGGCACCTGGAGGTGCTCGACCCGGACGATCCGGCGGACGTGCGGGAGACCCGGGAGCTGCTGCTCGACGAGACGTCCCGGATGGGGCAGATCGTCGAGGAGCTCGTGCTGCTCGCGAAGTCCGAGCGGTCCGACTTCATCACCCCGGCGCCCGTGGACCTGGGCCGGTTCACGGACGACGTGCACGACAAGGCGCTGGCCCTGGGCCCGCGCCGCTGGGTGGTCGACGCCCGCGCCGACGCCGACGTCGTCGCCGACGCGCACCGGCTGACCCAGGCCGCACTGCAGCTCGCGGACAACGCGGTGAAGTTCACGGGGGCCGAGGACGAGGTGGGGATCGGCACGGAGGTGTTCGACGGCCCGTCCGGGCGCCGGGCGCGGCTCTGGGTCCGGGACACCGGGCCGGGCGTGCCGCCGGAGGAGGCGGACCGCATCTTCGACCGGTTCGCGCGGGGCAGCACGACGGGCGGGATCCCGGGGTCCGGCCTGGGGCTCGCGATCGTGCGCGCGATCGCGCAGGGGCACGGCGGGGACGTGACGGTGGAGCGGGCCGACGGCGGAGGGGCGCGTTTCGTGATGACGTGGCCGGCGGACGGCGGCGGTCCGCAGGGGCCCAGGGACACGGTGAGCGAGGAGGCGGGATGAACCAGATCCTGATCGCGGAGGACGAGGAGCGCATCGCGCAGTTCGTGCGCAAGGGACTCACGGCGCACGGGTTCCAGCCCACGGTCGTGCCCGACGGCGCCTCGGCGCTCGCGCACGCCATGTCGGGCGGCTACGACCTCATGGTGCTGGACATCGGCCTGCCCGTGCTCGACGGGTTCACGGTGCTGCAGCGGCTGCGCGACGTCGGCTCGACGTTGCCGGTCGTCATCCTCACCGCGCGGGACTCGCTCTCGGACCGGGTCGCAGGGCTGGAGGGCGGCGCCGACGACTACATGTCCAAGCCGTTCGGGTTCGACGAGCTGCTCGCCCGGATCCGCCTCCGGCTGCGTCGCGCGACGGCGGAGACCGCGCCGCCGGACCGGCTGGAGCACGGCGGGGTCGGGCTCGACCTGCGGGCCCGCACCGTGAGCGTGGACGGGCGCGAGACGGAGTTGTCGGCGCGGGAGTTCGCGCTCGCCGAGGTGTTCCTGAGCCATCCGGGCCAGGTGCTGTCCCGTGAGCAGCTCCTGTCGCGGGTGTGGGGCTACGACTTCGACCCCGGGTCCAACGTGGTGGACGTGTACGTGCGGTACCTGCGCAAGAAGCTGGGCGCGGACCGGATCGAGACGATCCGCGGCGCGGGCTACCGGTTCCGGGGCTGAGGGCTCCCGGGGAGGCACCGGAGAATCATGGGAATCGTCTCATCCTGGTCTCCTCGGCACCTCATCCGGGCAGCACAGACTCGTGGGCACGAGGTACCCGACGGGGGTGCCACGACACCGGGAGGTCACCCTCATGAATCCTTCGACCGGGAAGAAGCGCTGGGCCGTCATCGGGACGGCCGCCGTGATGACAATCGCCGGCACGGGCACCGCCGTCGCGCTGAACGACCCCGTCCCCCGTGCCGAGTCGGCCGCCGCCGTCGCCCTGTCCGGCGGGACGCCGGCCGACGGCGGTGCCGCCGCACCCGCGGACGACTCGCCCGAGTCGGCGGACTCCCCCGACGAGTCCGCGCGGGACACGGCGGGCTCCGCCCGCTCGGCGGACTCGCCGGGTGACGCCAACTACGATCCGTCGCCGGAGTCGGCGGACTCCCCCAACGAGTCGGCCCGCGACACGGCGGGCTCCGCCCGGTCGGCGGACTCGCCCAACGACGCGAACTACGACGACTCCGCCGGCGACCGCGACGACGACGGGGACGACCACTCGGCGAACGACTCGGCCGACGACTCGGCCGACGACTGACGAGGCCCGGCTCCCCGCGCCCCCGCCACCGGACAGCCGGTGGCGGGGGCGCGCGCGACCGGTCGCCGCACGGCCGCGGTGAGCGCTACTCCGTCGGCCACACCACCCGGGCCGATCCGCCGCCGAGGCGGGTCGGCTCCGCCACGGCGGTGAGCCGGCCGCGCGGGCCGATCTCGATGGCGGTGGCCGCGCCGACGTTCGTGGTCGGCCACAGGTTGTGGCCGTACGCGTTCAGGTCGGCGCCGTAGCTGTCGATAAACCCCTGCTCGGACACCGTCCAGGTCCCGTTTCGCGGCGTCGCGCGCGGCGCGGCGATCGCCTCCTGGATCGTCATGCCCCGGTCGATCCGGTTGATCAGCATCTGCAGGACCGTGGTGATGATGGTCGATCCGCCGGGCGACCCGAGCGCGAGCACCGGCTCCCCGTCGGCCAGGACGATCGTCGGCGACATGGACGAGCGCGGGCGCTTGCCCGGCTCGATCCGGTTCGGGTCTTCGGCGTCGTAGGTGATGCTGAAGTCCGTGAGCTCGTTGTTGAGCAGGAACCCGCGCCCGGGCACCACGATCCCCGAGCCGCCGATCTGCTCGATGGTGAGTGTGTACTCGACCACGTTGCCCCAGCGGTCGGCCACCGTCAGGTTGGTGGTCGACGTGCTCTCGGTGTCCTCGGGCTCGGGAGCCGGCGCGGCGGGTTCGCCGCACTCGCCGTCGTACGACCGGGCGTCACCGGCCGCCACCGGCTTCGGCGCCGCGGCCTGCGGGTCGATCAGGCAGGCCCGCTCCCGTGCGAAGGCGTCGTCGAGCAGCCCGGCCACGGGGACGTCGACGAAGTCGCCGTCGCCCGAGTAGGCCGCGCGGTCCGCGTACGCCAGCGCGCTCGCCTCGATGTAGTGGTGCAGCGCGGCCGGGTCGTCCATGGCGGCCAGGTCGAACTGCTCCAGGATGTTCAGCGCCTCGCCCACCGTGGTCCCGCCCGACGACGGCGGCGCCATCCCGTAGACGTCGTACCCGCGGTACGAGCTCACCGTCGGCTCCCGGTCCACGGCCTCGTACGACGCGAGGTCCTCGGCGGTCATCGACCCGGCCGGCGTCGGCAGCTCGGTACCCTCCGCGACGGGCGGCGTCCGCACGGCGTCGGCGATCTCCTGCGCGAGCGGCCCCTCGTAGAACGCGTCCATCCCGCCCCGGGCGAGCATCCGGTACGTCGCGGCGAGGTCCGGGTTGCGGAACACCGACCCGACCGCGGGCGCCTCGCCGCCCGGCAGGAACAGCTCGCTCGAGGAGGTGAACGCCTCGAAGCGCTGGCGGTTGGCCTCCGTCTGGTTGTGGAAGAGCTGGTCGACGACGAAGCCCCGCTCCGCCACGACCGTCGCCGGATGCAGCGCCTGGGCGAGCGTCGTCGTCCCCCACCGCTCCAGCGCCCGCTCCCACGTCGCGGGGGTTCCCGGGACACCGACGCTGACGCCGCCGGTCACCAGGTCCGGGTAGAACGGGTACGGGCTGCCGGTCTCCGGATCGACGAACGCGTCGCGCTCCATCGCCGCCGGGGCCGTCTCGCGCCCGTCGATGGTCTCGACCTCGCCCGTCGCGGCGTCGTAGTGCACGAAGAACCCGCCGCCGCCGATCCCCGCGCTGTACGGGTCGGTCACGCCGATGGCCGCCGCCATCGCGACGGCGGCGTCCGTCGCGTTGCCGCCTCGCCGCAGGACCCTCAGGCCGATCTCGGAGACGACCGGGTCGAGCGAGCTGACCGCCCCGCCGTACCCGACCGACGTCGCCACGCGTGGCGGCTCCTGCGGCGAGCCGGTGCCCGAGGCACCGGCCGGGCTCGCGGCCACGGTGCTCGCGAGCACCACGGCCAGGGCGCCGGCAACCGCCGACGAACGAACGAATCTCCTGCTCATAGGGGCAGGTCCTCCTCAGATGTACGTCGCTACCCGCTACCGGGCTGCCACGACCTTAGACGCAGCATCCCGCCGGGAGGTTGCCTGAACGCGCAGGTCAGAAGCACAGGAAACGACGAGGGTGAAATCAGGGCAAAGTTCTGGTCGAGCCCGAGTCCCTGTGCGATCATCCGACACCGGGGACGGCCGCCCGGGGCTCCGTCCGTTCGATCGGGGAGTCAGAATGTTGCAAGGCCTTGGCATGTCCGGCGCGGCCGAGTCGGTCTACCTGCAGATGTTGAGGGAGCGCGACGCCGGCCCCTGCCGGATCGCCGAGGCGCTCGGGATCACCGAGACGGAGGTCCGCGACGCGCTGGACGAGCTGTCCCGCCTGATGCTCGTCGAGGAGTCGTGGGCAGGTGACGACGGGTACCGTCCGGTCAGCCCCGAGGTCGGGCTGGCCGCCCTGCTGGCGCGGGAGCAGGCGGAGGTCGCACGGCGCAACCAGGAGATCGAGGAGGGTCGGGTGGCCCTCGCACGCCTCGTCTCCGAGCTGCGGAACGTCCGCAAGGGGCCCGACGTCGAGATCCTCGAGACCGCGGAGGAGGCGAGGGACCGCCTCGCGACGCTGACCGAGCAGTGCACGCAGGAGTTGTGCACGTTCGTGCCGACCCGGGCCACGTCGTCGCGCGCGCTGCGGTCGAGCCGCGCGCTGAGCCAGGCGCTGCTGGAGCGTGGCGTGCGGATGCGCACCGTCTACCTGGAGAGCATCCGCAACGACCAGGCGACCTGGCAGCACGCGACGTGGCTGCGCAACAACGGGGCCGAGGTGCGGCTGGCCGCCACGGTCCCCGTCCGGCTGCAGATCATCGACCAGGACCACGCGATGGTCCCCCTGACCGACACCGAGTCCGGCTCCGGCGCCGTCGTGATGACGTCACCCGGCGTCGTCGCCGCACTCGTGGCGCTGTTCACGCAGGCCTGGCGCGCGGCCACCCCGATCGGCGCGGACCGGCGCCGCGACGACGACGGCCTGTCCGTGCAGGAGCTCGAGCTCCTCCGGCTCTGGGCCCAGGGGGCGACGGACGACGCGGCCGGCCGCCGGCTCGGCGTGTCGCTGCGCACGGTGCGCCGGCTGAGCAGTGGCCTCATGGAACGCCTGGACGCGAGCAGCCGCTTCCAGGCCGGGGCGCGGGCGCTGGACCGCGGCTGGCTGGACCCGGCCGACCTCAGCTGAATGGTGCCGGGTCCCAGACCTTGACCTCGCCGAGCGTCCAGTCGGCCAGCTCCAGCGAGTCCGCCGCGGCGAGGATCAGCCGGCTGCCGGTCGCCGCCGCGCGCGCCCGCGGCACCAGGAGATAGACCACCACGCCGAACCCGGCCGGCAGCAGGTCGGCGTAGACGTGTGCCAGTTCGTCCTCCGGAACGGCGGCGGCCCGGACCGCCGCGATGATGCTCGCCGGCGTGGTCCAGGCCGCTGCCTCGGGTGTCTCGACCGTAGCGATGACGATGCGCATCGCTCGTCAGCGCGGGGTGGCGTCCAGGGCGGCCGCCTCCCACTGCGGGTCCGCGGCGACGGCCGCCTCCCACTGCGGATCGGCCGCGGCGGCGGTTCCCTGGCCGGCGGCGGCGAGCAGGACGGCGGTGAGAACGACGGCGGCGGCGCGGTGGACGGTGTTCCTCTGCACGATGACTCTCCGTTCGGGGTGGTTCTCGGCGTGGTTCGGCGTGCGAATTCCTTGCTGTTGTCCCCATCATTTCCTGGCACCGGCGGCACAACAAGAGAATCGGGCTGTCACGAAAGTGCCGTGTCCATTCCTGCCCGGATAAAAGGGAATGGCAGGGTGCTGCCACCGAATTCGGTGGCAGCACCCTGCCGGTCTCGCCCCTCGTTACCGGATCACATGTTCACCCGGATTCCGAAGTCACCGCCGTACACGTTCGTCACGTGCACGCTGTTCGTGCCGCGCGGCGGTGCCGCCTCGACCATCTGGCCGTTGCCCAGATACAGGGCGACGTGGTAGGTGCTCGAGTAGCCGCCCCAGAAGATCAGGTCGCCACGCCGCAGGTTGCTCATCGAGACAACCGTGCCCTTGTTGACCTGGGCGCCGGTGTACGTACCGAGGTAGATGCCCGCACCCTGCCAGAACGCGTAGTTCATGAACTCGGAGCAGTCGAAGCCCCACCGGTTGCGGTCATCGTAGCCACTTGGGCTGCAGCAGACGCCGTAGCCCGGGCCGTACCTGTCGCCGCCGTCCCAGGAATAGCTCAGGCCCTGGCCGGTCTGCGACAGCGCGGCCGCGATGACCCGCTCGACCTTCTCGGAGTACGTCCCGCTGGTGTCGCCACCGCCGGTGCCGCCTCCACCGGTGTCGCCGCCCCCGCCACCGCTCGACACCGGGCACTCAGTGCCCGAGATGAACTTGTGGGAGGCGTTGTTGTTGTACAGGGTGCCGTTCAGCTGGCCCTTGAAGCCCGGCGCCAGCTCCTGCGAAGAACCACCGTAGTAGCTGTTGTAGTAGACGCAGACCGTCTGGTCGGACCGGTTCCACACGGACGCGGCGTTGTTCTTGATGCACTCGCCCTGGCCGTTGCCCGACCCCTTGAAGTCGTAGCAGGACGGCTGCGTGGTGCCGTAGTCGCCGACGGAGTCGGTGAAGTCGGAGATCGACCCGGCGTTGCCGCTGTTGTAGTAGTAGCAGAGCTCGCCGCTCTCACAGGTGCCGCTGCGCGACCCGCTGCCGGCGCTGGGCGCCCCGATGAACTGGTGCGAGGCGTTGTTGTTGTAGACGGTGCTGTTCAGCTGGCCCTTGTAGCCCGGCGCGATGTCCTGGTAGGAGCCTCCGTAGTAGCTGTTGTAGTAGACGCGGACCGTCTTGCTGGACCGGTTCCACACCGAGGCCGCGTTGTTCTTGATGCACTGACCCTGACCGGCGCCGGCGCCCTTGAAGTCGTAGCACGTCGGCTGCGCGTCACCGTAGTTGCCGGCGGACTCGGTGAAGTCCGAGATGGACCCCGCGTTGCCGCTGTTGTAGTAGTAGCAGAACTCGCCGCTCTCACAGGTTCCGCTGCGGGCGCCGGTGTCGGTGCCGGCGGTCCCGACGAACTGGTGCGAGGCGTTGTTGTTGTACAACTCGGCCATGAGCTGGCCCTTGTACCCGGGGCCGATGTTCTGATAGATGCCGCCGTAGCCGGTGTTGAAGTAGACGCGAACCGTCTCACCGGACCGGTTCCACACCGAGGCCGCGTTGTTCTTGATGCAGTCGCCCTGGCCGTTGCCCGACCCCTTGAAGTCGTAGCACGAGGGCTGCGTGGTGCCGTAGTCGCTGACGGACGCGGTGAAGTCCGAGACGGACCCCGCGTTGTTGCTGTTGTAGTAATAGCAGAACTCACCGCCGTCGCAGACCCCGTCACGTGCCGCGGCGGACGCGGGCGCCGCCACACCGACCGCGATCCCCAGGATCGAGGCCACCAACGAGATCACCGCGAGAAGCGCAGACGCTCTTCTCATCAATATTCTCCCTCCACCGGGTCGCCGTGCGCCCGATAGTTTCTCCACCGGTTCGGGTTTCGGACCGGACACAGAGATGCTGGCAATTCCCGGAGCACCCCGGGAAGTGGGAGAAAGGTGCCATCACTCATTGCTCACGACGGCGGACAGCGGTCGAATTCATGGCCGCAAGGTGCATTGTGCGCGCCTGTCACCGATGTGCCACTGCGCACCGCGGCGTGGCGGCTCGGATCGCGAGCAGCCACGCCGCGGGCGTCCCGGCCGCGTCAGAGACGCGGATCCTCCAGGACCGCGAGGGAACTGAGGATCGGGTGGCGCTTGCCGGTCTCGCCGATCAGCTCGACCGTCAGGTCACCTCCCGGGTGCTCGACCGTGGCCGAGTGCTCGTCGGCGGTCAGCACGCCCGCCTCGGCCCGCGCGTCGTACTCGTAGAGCACGACCTCGCCGTTCACCAGCACGTCGAAGGTCCGCGCGCCGGGCCCGATCCTGCTGAGCTCGGCGAAGCCGAGGGCGATGCGGTATCCGCCCTCGGGGGCGTCCTCGAACACGTAGGAGAACGTCCTGCCGGTCCGCTGGGTACGGAACAGCTCGTCGTCCTCGGTGCCGTCGATGCCGGCCCTCGTGGAGCGCTTGACGCCGCCGTCGTATCCCCACCCGCCGGAGCCCGGCCGGAGCGCGCGGTCGGCCGACCACACGAAGCCGTCCGAGTCGACCAGTCCGCGTCCGCCGACGTCGACCCCCAGCCAGTAGGCCGAGGTGGCCATCCTGGCCCGCCGGTACTGCTCGGGCGACCGGCCGGCGGTCGAGGACACGAGGACGTCGCCGACCTGCACGCCGGGATCGATGCCGGCGTTGTCGACGGACACGGTGACCGTGGTGGAGTCCCCCACGCCCAGTTCGACGGTGCCGTCGGCCGCATCACCGGACATCTCGAGCCAAGGCAGGTCGGCGGGTACGCGGCCGCCCTCGTCGTCCCGGCCCTGCTCGGTCAGCTCGACCTCCAGCGGCGCGGACCCCGTGTTCGTGACCGTCAGCTCCGAGGACGCGCTCCCGTCCGGACCGAGGAACCACTCGAGGTCGTCCCCCGAGATCTCGGCGACGCCGGTGGCGAGCGCGGTGTCGATCACCTCGGCGTCGCCCCTCACGGCGACGGTCACCGTGTCGCGCACGGTCTCGTAGTCCGGTGTGCGGACCTCCACCGTGTGGTCGCCCACCAGCGCCTGGGCCTTCCAGAGACCCTGCGCGTTGGTGGTGATGGTCCGGGAAAAGCCGTCGTCGTCCGTCAGCGTGACGATCGCGCCCGCGATCGGCTCGCCGTCGTTGGCGTCCGTGACCTCCCCCTCGATCGTGCCCGACGCCGGCAGGACGTATTCGATCCCCGTCCCGGCCGTCAGGACGGGCTGGTCGAACGAGTACTGCTGTGCCCGCAGGCCGTCGAGACGCTCGACGCCGACCGTGGCGGAGGCCCCGTGCGTCCGGGGGTTCTCCCCGCCGAAGCCCTCGCCGTAGCCCAGCTGGATGCGCCCGTCCGCCACGAGCGTCACGGAGAAGCTCACGCGCTCCGACGGCTCGTCATGGAAGGTGACGTCGCGGTACTCGATGATCTGCGCGTCGAGCCCGTCGACGGTCGTCACGCCGATGTGGATGCCCGCCTCGTCGTCCACGACCAGGTCGTCCCAGAACGGGTAGATCGCGTCGGCGGGCGACCGCGTCGGCAGCTCCGTGTTGGTCGCGTTGGTGCGACTCCGGTCGAAGGTGAGCATGCCGTTCATCGCGACGCAGACCCCGTCCCAGGCCGTGTCGTAGAACGGGAAGTCGAAGCCGAACCACAGCACCCCGCAGCCGAACCGGCCGGACCACCCGGTGTCCGTCGTGCCCTGGCGGTACAGGCCCGTCGTCTCCGTGACCGTGTAGGCACGGTCGGCGGGTGCCACCGGCACCTCCTCCGGCTCCGGCTGCTCGGGCGCGGGTTCCGGGTCCTCGGCGGCCCGCGGGTCGAGGGTCACCCGCAGCGCCGCGAGGCTCGGGGGCCGCAGCCCCAGGGACCCTCGGAGCTCCACGGTCAGCGGTCCTCCGGGATGCTCGACGACGGCGGTGCGCCAGTCCGCGGTGTTCCGGCCCGCCATCCGCGCCGCGTCGTACGCGTAGTGCTCCAGCGAGTCGTTCACGAGCACGTCGAACACCCGCCGGCCCGGTGCCGCGTGCTCGATCTCGGCGAAGCCGAGCTCCACCAGGTAGGTGCCCTCCGGGACGTCGTCGAACTCGTAGTGCAGGTCCTTGCGCCACGTGGTGCGCTGGGACCGGAACAGGGCGTCGTCCGCGGTGCCTGCCACCGCGCGGTGCGTGGTGGCGCGCCGTGTCCAGCCGCGGTAGCCCCAGGAACCCTCGTCGAACGACCGGTCGGCCTCCCAGGCGAAGCCGTCCGCGTCGGTGTACGCCGACCCTCCGGCGTTCACCCCGACCTGGAACTCGGTGGTCGTCAGCGTGACGGGCACGTACTGCTTGGACTGCCGGCCGGCGTCGGACGTCACGACGATGTTCGCGCCGAGGACGCCTGGTTCGACGTCGTCGGCCGACAGGGTGACGTCCACGGTGGCCGACTCTCCCGGCGCGAGCGTGCCGCCGGTCGCGGACAGCGACAGCCAGGGCAGATCCGTGGTCAGGTCGTCCTCGACGTCGACGAGCAGCACCTCGTCGGCGATCTGGTCGGTCGCCCACAAGGCGCCGGTGGCGTCCGTGGCGAGGCCGCCGCCCTGACGCTGCAGCCGTCCCGGGAACCACCAGGCGTTGACGAGCGAACAGTCGACCGGATCCACCTGCAGCAGCCGGCTGGGCCGGTTCACGGCGAGGTCGGAGTACCAGATCGTGTCGGAGGTGGCGTTGTAGGCCAGGCCCATCACCTCGGGCAGCGGCGGGGAGCAGTAGGAGAGGAACTCCCCCGGGGTCTCGTGCGAGGTGCCCGCGACGGTCCCGATCGCGCCGATCCCGCGCCCGCCCACGTAGAACACGTCCCGCTCCGCGTTGTAGGCGAGGCCGGTGAGCTGGGTGTTCGACCACGCTCCGGAGATCTCGCGGGTCTTCTCCCCCGTGTCGGGGTCGAAGCAGTGGATGCGGCTCGCAGGGCTGTCCTCGATCTGGCACATGTCCCCCGTCCGGGAGTCGAAGGCCATGTCGAACGCCCGGTAGTCGGGGTTCCACTCCGCGGCGAACTCCTTGCCGGTCTTCCGGCCCGACACCGTGTACGCGGTGTTGGTCCGTGCGTCGTAGTCGTGGACCCACACGTCCCCGTCGTAGCCGAGCCCGGTGGGCTCCTTCTCGTCGGCGTCGCCGGGGATCGGGATCCGGGTGATGACATCGCCGCCGGCGTGGGTTCCGATCTCGTCGGGCTCCCCCGCCGCCGCGGTGTCCGCGTTCTGCTTCGCCCGGCCCTCGGCGGCCGAGGGCTCGTGCCCGCGGGCCGCCGCCTCGTTCCAGGCGGTCAGGTCGATCGTGCTGTCCGCGCCGGTGCCGGTGCGGGCCGTGGCGTCGTCCGCGTCCAGCTCGGGGTGGCGGGCCATCTCCCCCAGCTCGTACGTGACGGGCGCGGAACCGGTGTTGGTCAGCGTCAGAGAGCCCGCGCCGTGCTGGTCCGTGCCGAGCACGGTGTCCAGGCCCTCGGTGGCGACGTCCGCGACGCCGGTCGCCAGCCGCGCGTCGACCTCCGTCTCCGCGTAGAGCTCGCCGAGGGAGAACTCGTGGGTCTCGGTCACGTAGTCCGGGGCGGTGACCGTCATCGTGTAGTCCCCGACGGGGAGCTGGCGGCGCAGGGCGCCGGTCGACGTCGTCGTGAGGCTCTCGACCAGGCCGTCGTCGTCGGAGATCGCCACGGTGGCGCCCTCCACGGGCAGGCCGTCGTTCCGGTCGACGACGGTCGCGTCGACGTACCCGAAGTCGGGCAGGTCGTAGGTGACGACCAGCCCGTCGTACAGCACCGGGGCGTTCTCCGAGAAGCGGATGCCGTCCACGCCCTCCCAGCCCTGGATGCCCGTGGTCGTGACGAGGCCGGCCGTCAGCGGGTCGCTGCCGCCGACGCCGTCGCCGTAGGCGACGATCACCGTTCCGGACCGGGTGAACGTCGTGGAGAAGCTGACCGTCCCGTCCGACTCCCGGGGCCAGTTGCTGCCGCCCCAGACGACCATGTCCCGGTACTCGACGACGAAGGCGTCGTCGCCGTCCACCGTGGTGGACGCCGTGTACACGCCGCTGCCGTCGCCGCGCGCCCGCAGCGGGCTCTGGGTGTAGAACGGGAAGACCCCCGCGCCGCCCGTGCCGGGACCCGCCCAGCTGTCGTCGACGGAGATGACCCCGCGCAGGCCGATGCCGAGCGTCTCGTGGGTCCCGTTGTAGAGCGCGATCGGGGAGGGCAGCGGGACCCGCGCCCAGACGCCGCTCGGGAACTCGACCTTGTCGGTGCCGCGGCGGTACTCGCCCTCGGACACCGTGCACGTGTAGCCGCCCTCGTCCACGACGCGCGGGACCGTGATCTCGACCGGTTCCGTCGCCGGACCGACCGTCAGCGGGACCGTGACGGGTGCGAGGCAGGCGTTCGGCCGTACCTCGAGCGCGTACTCGCCCTCGGGGACCTCCGCGAGCGTGAACCGCCCGTCGTCGCCGGTGCGGACCGCGTCCAGCGGCGTCCTGCCCAACGACACCTCCGCCTCCGGAACCGGCTGTCCCTCCTCGCCGAGCACCGTCCCGCTCACGTCGCGCGTCGGCGCGACGGCGAGCGCGATGCCGACGTCGGTGTTCCCGCCGACCGTGACCGTGGCGCTCGTCGTCGAGTCCAGGTAGCCGAAGGCGGTCGTGGTGAGCTCGTAGTCGCCCTCGGGCAGGTGTACGGAGAACGTGCCGTCCTGCGTCGTCCCGACGGTCCGGTGGAACGGGCCGTCGATCGTCACCTCGGCGCCGGCCACCGGCCCCCCGTCATCGGTGACGACACCGGTGAGGGTCCCGCCCTCCCGCGGCGCGAGCTGGAGCAGCCGGACGAGGTCGAGGCGCCCCTCGCCGTACTTGTTGTTGAACTCCGCGGTGCCGCCGCACGAGGTGTCGTCGACGTCGACCGCGGACTCAGCGAGCAGCCGGCGTGTCTCCTCGATCTGTCCGACGAGGGTCGGGTCGTAGCTCCACAGCGCCGCGACGGCGCCCGCGACGTGCGGGGCCGCCATCGACGTCCCGCTGATCGTGTTGTAGCCGTTGCCGGGCCAGGCCGACCGGACGCCGACGCCGGGGGCCGAGATCTCCGGCTTGATCACGCCGTCCTCGCCCTCGCCCTTGCGGGAGAACGCGGCCAGCACGCCGTTCGAGGCGAACGCGCCCACCGAGTAGGCGTCCGGATGGGCCCCCGGCGAGGAGACGGTGTCGCAGGCCGCGGCCGGCACGGTGTTCCCGGACGACCAGACGCTGAAGATCCCGGCGGCGGTCCAGGCCTCGTCGATCGCGGTGAAGAAGTCGGAGAAGGCGTGCTCGGCCGACGAGCCCCACGAGTTGTTCACCACGTGCGGGCGCCGGGAGACGTCCGGGTTCTCGCCGTTCCGGTCGGTCGGGGCCAGCAGCCACCATCCCGAGTCGAGCAGCGTCTGGAACCCCGTCTCCTCGCAGCAGCCGTTCGTCGCGATCCACTCCGCGTCCGGGGCCACGCCCACCTGGTTCCCGGCGCCGTCGTCGCCCACCATGGTGCCCATGGTGTGCGTGCCGTGGCCGTTGTCGTCGCAAGGGACGTCGCCGCAGTCACCGCGTGTGGTGAACCAGTTGTAGTCGTGGTCGAACGTCCCGTCGGCGTTCGTGCCGCGGTAGCTTCCCACCAGCGCGGGATGGTCGAACTGGACACCCGAATCGAGGTTGGACACCGTGATGCCCGCGCCCGTGGCGCCCATCTCCCAGGCCTCGGGTGCGTTGATGTGGTCGAGGCCCCATTCCACGTCCACGTCCGCCTCCGCGGCGCGCACGGCGGGTGCGTCCGGCTCGGGCAGCACGGGTTCGACGAGGCCGATCTCCGGCGTGTCGTGGACCTCGGCCACCTGCTGGTTCGCGGCGAGCTCCAGGGCGAGGTCCTCGGTGCCGCCCTCGACCAGGACGGCGTTGGCGATGGGGAACGACTCGTAGGCCACGCCCGCGTCGTCGAGCTCCGCGGAGACCGTCGCCAGTGACGTCTCCGCGGTCTCGACCAGCGCGTCGTAGACGAACTGGCCGCGTTCGGTCCAGTCGGTGATGCTCCTGGCGGGCTCCAGGTCCGCGCGGTCCTCGAACCGGAGCCAGAACTCCGTCGTCCGATCCTCGCGGAACGAGTCGCGCAGGGCCGGCTCGATC
Organism: Myceligenerans pegani; assembly: GCF_014892515.1. Lineage (GTDB taxonomy): Bacteria > Actinomycetota > Actinomycetes > Actinomycetales > Cellulomonadaceae > Myceligenerans > Myceligenerans pegani. The sequence continues at coordinate 108,611 of NZ_JADBGR010000087.1, read as the reverse complement.
TTGTCGCCGGACGCGGACGACTCCGCGGCGGGTTCGGGGGCTGGCGCGGCCAGCGCGGGGAGGGGGCCGCTCACGCCGAGGCCCACGGTGAGGGCCAGCGACGCCACGACGGCGGTACGTTTCATCGGGGCACGGATCATGGGGCCCCATGTTCCGGGCAGGACGGATCCGTCGCTATCCCCCGTATGCGTCAATAATCACGTCGGGCGCGCGCCGGTCCGTTCTGCCGGGAGCACGCCCGTCTCGACGGCGGTGACCGCGAGCGCCGTGCGGGAGGTGACCTTCAGCTTGCGCATCGCGGCACGCAGTTGCTGGTCCACCGTGGCCGGCGACTTCGCGAGGATCCGGCTGATCTCGCGGTTGGTCTTCCCGGTGGCGACCAGGCGCACGACGTCGAGTTCACGCGGGGAGAGCTGGTCGCCGTAGCCCTTCCGGCCGCCGCGCCAGAGTCGCGGCACCTCCGCGCCGAGCTCGCGAAGCCGCTGCGCGACGCGGTCGGCGTCGCCGCGGGCGCCGAGGCGGAACAGGGACTCGTACTGCCCGGCCAGGAGTTCCCGGCCCGCGTCGGCCCGTCCCGCCGCGAGAAGCTCTCCGGCCTGTCGCTCCCTGGCGAGCATGGCGTCGTACGGCCGGGGCAGTGCGCTCCAGGCGCGGGCGGCTCGCGCGTACGCGTCCGCCGCGCGCGTGTGCTCGCCCGCCGCCGCGACCAGGTGCGCGCGACACACGGCGAGTGCCGCGCGCGGCCCCGGTGCGGACCGGTTGCGCAGGCCTCGCTCGAACTGCGCGGTCAGCCGTCTCGCGTCGTCGGGACGCCCGGCGGAGAGGTAGGCCGCGACCCGGACGGGCACGAGGTCGGTGCCCCACACCCACACGCCCTTGGCGCGCAGCGTCTCCATCGGCCGGTCGGTCGTCCGCAGCGCCTGGCCGGCGTCGCCGACCGCGAGCCGTAGCCTGGCCAGGGCTGCCGCGGGTTCCATGGTGTCGTCGACGGCGCCCAGGCGGCTGGCTTCCTCGAGGACCAGGTGGAACTGTTCCTCGGCGGCACGGTCGCGCCCGGCCGCGGCGGCGAGCCGGGCGGCCAGCCTGACGGTGGCCAGGTAGATGGTCGGCCGATCCCGGTCGGTCGCCGCGAGTGCGGTGCCGCGTTCCGCGAGTCCTTTCCACCTGCCGGTGTGCCAGGCCAGATTGGCCTGTTCGATCTCGGCGTTGTACCGCAGCCGGGCGGCCTGCTCGGTGTCGGCGAGTCCGGTCGCCACGATGAGATGCCGTTCCGCGTCGGCGTGCCGCCCCCAGATCAGTGCGCCGGTGCCGATGTTGGTGTGGATGCGGGCGAGATCGAGTCGTTCGGACGAGGTCGCGCCGTCGAGCGGGAGTCCGCCGATGACCTGCCAGGCTTCCTCCTCGCCCAGCATGAGCAGTGCGGCGGCACGGTTGCCCGCGAGGTTCAGTCGGTCGGCGGGCGAGGTGATGGCGGCCGTGATGACGGCCGCGCGCTGCAGCCACCGGGCGTGCGTCCGCGCGGGCCACGGCCCGGCGTAGGCCCAGCCGAGGTAGGTCATGGCGCGGGCGGCCTCGGTCGGGTCGTGGTCGAGGTTGGCCACGGCCTGCTCGAGTTCGGCCAGGGCGGCCTTCGCCTCGCCCGCGATGATGAGGAGCCTTCCGAGCGGGTTGCGGATCTCGGCCTTCTGGCGGGCGGAGAGTTCCGGGGAGTCGAGCACCGCGCGCAAAGTGGCGATCAGCCGGTGGTAGACGTCGTCCAGCGGTTCGCGGCGGCTGAGCGCGAAGACTCCGGCGGTTCGCGCGACACGTGCGAGGTCGGGCGGTGCGAGGTCGGCGGCCGACAACAGGTCCTCCAGCAGCACGACCGCCGTCGTGTGGTCACCCGATGCCATCGCGTGCTCCGCGGCCCGCTCGGAGTATCGGGTCCACAGCTCGGTCTCCCCGGCGGCACGGAAGTGGTGCGCGAGGCGTGCGGCGGGTAGCGGGCGGACGCTCTCCAGCGCTCGACCTGCCCGGAGATGCAGGTCCGCGCGCTCCGTTCGCGCGATCTCCTCGTACACAGCCTCCGCGGCCAGCCGGTGCCGGAATCGCCAGAGGTCACGTCCGTCGTCGTGGAGGACGGCCGCGCCGGCCGCCTCCGCGATCCCGGCCCGGCATTCCGACGGCGCGAGGTCGGCCGTGGCGGCGATCGTGGCGTCCGACGACGGCTCCGCGAGGGTGGCCACGGCTCTGAGGACCTGCCTCGCGGTGGGCGACAACCGGCCGACGCGTTCCCGGGTGCAGTCGCGCACGGTGGGCGGTATGAGCAGTTCGCTGAGCTCCCGCCGGCTCCACTGCCCGTCGCGGACGGTGATGTCCGCGCGATCCCACATGAGGCGCACGGATTCTTCGAGCGCCACGGGCAGGCCGTCGGTCCTCTCCTGCAGGAACTCGGTGAACTCGGTCGACACCGCGCTCCCGCCGAGCATCGACGACACCAGCGTGGCGGTGTCCTCGCGGCTCAACGGCGCCGGCGCGATCCGTGCCTGCGTCACGCCCGCAGGCAGGCGCGACGTCAGTCGGAGCAGCAGCGACCCGGCGTCCACCTCGTCGGGGCGGTAGGAGATCACCACGCTCGGACCGCCGGACGGCAGCCGTGAGGTGAGGAAGAGAAGGAACTCCAGCGTCACGTCGTCGGCCCAGTGCGCGTCCTCCAGGACGAGGAGACTCACGTCGAGCGCGTGGATCAGCTCGTCCAGTGCGCGGAACAGCCGGTGCCGGGACGCCCGCGCGTCGCCCAGGGGCTCCGGCGTCGGCGGAAGGTCGGCCGACCACTCGGGGAACAGTGGTCGCAGCACGCCGGCGAGACCGGTGAGCTCCAGGTCCGCGAACGGCATCGTGACCCCCCGGAAGGCGTCGACGATCGGGCCCAGGGTCAAGGACTCGCGGAGCGGCGGGCACACCGAGAGCAGGGCCGGGCCTCGCCGCGGACCATCCGTCGCGAGCCACTCCTGCAGCAGGCGGCTCTTCCCGATGCCCGCCTCGCCCTCGATCAGGACGATCGCCGGGTGCCGGGAGGCGGCGTCCCTGAGTGCCTCCATGTCCCGGTCCCGCCCCACGAACTCCGGCGTGGACACCGTCGGCGGAACCCCGTGGTCGGCTGGCGGGAAGGGCGGCATGCGTGATCATCTCCATGCCGGGCAGCGGGACGCAAGCAGCCCGGCGCCCCGCGATCGGCCCGGAATACCGTCGGTGCCCGGCGCCTTGCACGCGGAGAGCCCGGGGATGTCTGCCTCCCGGGTCCGGACCTGGCCTGGAGGACCTCCACCGATGCGCGTCTCGATCCTGGATCGCTCCCGGACCCGCCTCGGCGCGTCCGACGCCGAGGCGATCGCCCGGACGATCGAGCGGGCCGAGAGGGCCGAGCGCCTCGGGCTGCACAGGTTCTGGGTGGCCGAGCACCACTCCGTGCCGGGCATCGCGAGCGCGGCGCCCACCGTGCTGCTCGCCGCGATCGGCGCCCGGACGCGCACGATCCGCCTCGGTACCGGCGGGATCATGCTGCCCAACCACAATCCGCTGGTCGTGGCCGAACAGGTGAGGCTGCTCGAGGCGCTCCACCCGCGCAGGATCGACGTCGGGATCGGGGCGTCGCTGGGGTTCACCTCCTCCGTCCGCCGGGCGCTCGGCCGGACGACGTTCCGCGCCGACGAGCATGCGGCCGCCGTCGAACAACTCCGGTCCTACCTGCACGGCGACGACGAGGTCGTCGCCCGGCCGGACACCGCGGCGCCACCCGTGTTCCTGCTCGCCGTCAAGAACGGCCTCACGCTCGCCGCCGAGCTGGGGCTCCCGGCGGTCGTCGGCGGACCGCTCCTCGTGGACACCGACGCGATCGCCGCCTACTTCCGCGACTACCGCCCCAGCCCGGCCGCCCCCGACCCGTACCTGGTGGCGAGCGTCGACGTCGCGGTCGCCGACTCGGCCGAACGCGCGCGACACCTGCTGCTCCCCGAGATCTGGGCGCTGGCGAGCTCCCGCGAGAGCGGCGCCTTCACGGCCCTGCTGCCCGTCGACGAGGCCCGCAGGAAGCTTGACGAGTCCGGGAGCCCCAGGGTGCGCGCCGCGGTCGAGAAGTCCTACGACACGGTGATCGCCGGCACACCGGACCAGGTGGCCGCGAAGGTCGGAGAGCTGATGGCCCGGACCGGCGCCGCCGAGGTCCTCGCGACGACGAACACCTTCGATCACGGTGATCTCGCGGACCTCGACGAGGCCCTCGCCGCGCTCCAGGGGTGAACGGCCTCGCCGTCGTCCGCCGGGCGGCCACCTCTACGAGTCGAAGAGCCCGGCCCGGGTGATCGACCAGATCACGTACACCGCGATCGCGATGATCAGGAGCGACCAGAACGGGTAGTACGGGATGAAGAAGAAGTTCGCCACCGCGGTGGCCCCTGCCAGCACGATCGCGACCGCTCCGGCGACCGCGCTGCCGGCGAACAGGAAGAAGCCCGCGACCACGACCAGGACGCCGAGGATCAGGTGGATCCAGCCCCACGTCGTCACGTCGACCGCGAACGCGTAGTTGGGCAGCACCACGAAGAACTCGTCGCTGATCACGGCTGCCAGGCCCTCGAGGAACTGGAACAGCCCGACCATGATCATGATGGTGGCCGCGAGGACAACGCCGCCGAGAGCCGAGTCGGGCGCGTCCTTGCGCCCCACACCCATGCCGTCCATGACTCCTCCTACCGAGTCACTCCTCGTGCTCCACGGAGCGTGGAACATCCGGACCAGCGTCGCCCGCCGCGGCCGGCGGGGCCTCACCCGCAACGGGTGAGTTCACCGGCACGGGATCAGGAGCTGTAGTCCCGCGTTCCCGTGCCGAGTTGCATGTCGTCCAGGAGGCGGTAGCCGGCCTCCACGTCTCGCGGGACCGCCCGGCGCTCGCTCAGCACCCAGGGCAGCCCTCGCACGGCCTCGCCGATGCCCAGCGCGGTGACGCGGTCCCGGGGCAGCCGCGCCAGGAACCGGCCCGTGCGCCGCAGCGCGCTGAACGGCGGCCGCCGGAGCCAGGTGAACCAGAGCGTGTTCCGGATCCCGTGCCGGCGTCGCAGGTGAAGGTCCCGGAGCTCGGAGGCGCGGTGATGCGCCGCGATCTCGGGCACGTAGGCCAGGTGCCACCCGGCGCGGGCCAGGTCCGATGCCAGGAGTTCCTCCTCCCCTCCGAGCCAGATCCGCTCGTGGAACCCGCCCACCTGCTCGAAGGCGGACCGCCGGACCACGGATACCCCGGCGAGGAAGCTCAGCAGCGGATGGCCGGGCAGTCCGGGCGGCCGGGGCAGCGGGCTCCGGGCCATCTCCTCGCAGATGGCGTCGAGCCGGCCGCCCGGCTCCACGAGGATGCGGGCGGTCACCACCGCCAGCGTGGGATGGGCGTCGAGCAGGTCGGCCGCGGCGGAGAGGGCTCCGGGCTCGTACCAGGTGTCGTCGTCGCAGAAGGCGACGTACGGCGTCCCCGAGACCGCCACCCCGAGATTACGGCCGACCGCGCCGAGGTTCGCCCCCGGCCGGAGCAGCACCGCGTCCGGGTGCCGGGTGCGCACCATCTGACCGGTCCCGTCGGTGGAGCCGTTGTCGACGACGACGATCCTGGGGCGCTCGGGCAGCGCACGCAGGCGCTGCAACGCCACGTCCGCCTCCGCGCATCGCTGGTGGGTGATCATCACGACCGACACCCGTTCGTCCCGCGTCTCACCCGGGTCGTGCGAGAGCGGTCGCGGGGCCGGGGTGTCCCGCACCTCGGCGGCCTCGGCCTTCGTACCCGCGTCGCCGGTGCCCGTTCCCGGGTGGTCGAGCAGCAGGCGGGCACGCTCCACGCGCTCGGGCAGCGTCCGCCGTCGTGCCAGAGCGCGCGGCAGCTCCGGCAGCGCGCCGGCGACCGCTCGCGGGCCGACGCCGCGATCGCGGACGCCGGCGACCAGGGTGCGTGCGACCACCGGCCAGGGGCGACGCATGAACGCGGTCAGGATCCGTTCGCGCCCCTCGCGCACCCGACGCTCCGGCACGTCGCGCACCGCTCGAGGACGACGGTGCGCGACGACGCGGTCGACGTAGGCCAGGCCCCAGCCGGCCGTCGCGAGGTCGAGGGCGAGCTTCTCCTCGGCCGTGCAGGGCAGTCGTTCGTCGAACCCGCCGCTCAGGACGTAGGCCGAGCGGCGCATCACCGCGCCACAGGCCAGGAACCCGAGAACCGAAGGGCCGGGCAGATCCGTCGCGGTCCCCAGCGGCGAGGCCGCCATCGACTCGCAGAGGGGATCGGGATCGCCGTCGGCCCCCGCCAGCACGCGCGCCGCGAGGACCGCCAGCCGCGGGTGCGCGTCGAGAAGCCGGGCCGCCTCGCCGAGCGCTCCCGGTTCCCACCACGAGTCGTCGGCGGCGAAGGCCACGTAGGGAGTCCGCGCTCGGCGCACGCCGACGTCGCGTGCGGTCACCCCGCGGTTCTCCCCCAGCTCCACGACGTCGACCTCGGGCCGGTACCGACGCACCCGGTCGGGGGTCCCGTCCGTGGAACCGTTGTCCACCAGGATCACCGGGCCCTCGTGCTCGGGCAGGGGCCGGCGCAGGTCCGGCAGGCGGTTCCGGGTGACCACCACGACCGTCACCCGTCCGGAGGACTCGTCCGGGGCGCTCCGCGCTCTCGCTTCACGCATCGGGCACCTCGATCATGCGCGCAGCCTCCTCGTCGCTTCATGCGCCGACGAGCCGCGTCCTGACCCCTCTCGACCGTAACGGAGAAGCGGCTCTCCCGACACCTCGGGACGAAGCCTCTCCTCCATCCGGAGCCCGGCCCGGCCCTCGGCAGGATCTCGAGCGGCCGTGGGCCCTGGGATGCGAGTGACGAGACCCGGTGACGACAGTGGTGATGTCTCGCCGAAAGGCGGCCGGTCCCGTCCGGCCCCGGCGAGCGGACCACCACCGACGAGTCATCGCGAAGGAGCCCCGTCATGTTCTTCCACCGCCAGGAGCTGCAGCACGCGGCCAAGCCGGACAAGCCCGACGCCGTCTACGCCCGCAAACTGCAGGAGGTGCTCGGTGGCCAGTACGGCGAGATCACCGTCGCCATGCAGTACGGGTTCCAGTCGTGGAACGCGCACCTGCCCGGCAAGTACCGCGACCTGCTGTACGGCATCGGCGCCGAGGAGATGGGCCACGTCGAGATGCTCGCGACCATGATCGCGCAGCTGCTGGAGAAGGCCCCGCTGGGCGTCACCGAGGGTGCGATGCAGGACGACCCGGCGGTTGCCGCGATCATCGGCGGCACCGACCCCCAGCATGCGATCGTGGCCGGTGCGGGCGCCCGGCCCGTGGACTCCAACGGGAACCCGTGGACGGCCGACTACGTGACCGCGAGCGGGAACCTGCTGGCCGACTTCACGGCGAACGCGAACGCGGAGATGCAGGGCAGACTCCAGGTGGCGCGGCTCTACCACATGACCGACGACGCGGGCGTGCGTGACCTGCTCTCCTTCCTCCTGGCGCGCGACACGATGCACCAGAACCAGTGGATCGCCGCGGCGCGGGAACTGCGCGAGGAAGGGGTCGAGGACCTGCCGGTGCCGAGCACGTTCCCGCTCGGCAAGGAGGACCGCGAGGCGTCCTACCAGTACCTCAACTTCTCCGACGGCCAGGCGGCGAGCGAGGGCAGCTGGGCGAGCGGGCGCACCCCGGACGGCAAGGGCGAGTTCGAATACGTCGCCGAGCCTCCCGCGGGGGTTCCCGCACCGCCGCCCACCAAGCCCGACGTGCGCCTGCACGGCACCACAGGCATGCCGGGACCGGTGGAGAAGGCGATGGGCACCGCCCAGGACGCACTTCACAAGGAGTAGCCGGCAGGAACGGAGCGGTGAACCGACGTGGTACCGACCGACCCGGGACCCGGCACATCTCTCGCCGCCCTGGCGCCGTACGCGCTGGAGCTCTCCGCCGCGGCCCGGGAGTCGGGCTCACCGGGCGTACGGCACGCCGGCGAACTGCTCGATGCCGGTCGGGCAGTTCCCTTGCGTCAGACAGGGCTCTTCGGCACGATGCTGATGCCGCCGGAACTCTCCAGGACGGCCCACTTGATCTGGTCCATCCGCTCCAGGCCCTGCGACCCCCGCGCCGCGCTGAGCACGTCGTCGGTCGTGATCTGCTCCTTGGTCATGACGTCCTGGAGCGGTCGACCGTTCTCGACGACGACCACGGGCAGGCCCTCCGTGATCCGCCGGAACCGGGGCAGGCGCCACGAGGCGTAGTCGAACAGTCGCTCGAGCAGGATGAGGGTGGCGATGACGAGGGCGGCCTGCGTCACGGAGAAGTCCTCGCCGAGGAGCGCCTGCTGGGTCGCCTCGCCGACGATGAGCAGGATGATGAAGTCGAACGTGGTCACCTGAGCCATCGATCTCTTACCGGTCAAACGGAAGATGACCAGCAGGACGACGTACATCGCCACGGCGCGCAGCACTGCATCCATCGAGAGCCTCCTCAGGGCAGGACGAACTGCGAGAACGAGACCGATCGGCCGGCGACGGTGATCTCACCGCGCAGCGGGCCGTACTCCTGAGCGCGGAAGCGCAGGTTCGTCTCGACGCGGTCGGCGCCGTCCGCCGCGAACACCAGCACGAGCCCGCCGGGCACGGCCCTCTGCTCCACGGGCTGGGGCGAGATGCCCTGAAGATCGACGCCACCGGGCCACGTCCCGGCGAGCTCGACGGTGACGGTGCCGTCCGAGACCGCCTCCGGTCCGAACGCCAGGGTCATGCTGTCGTCGGACTCGTGGTGCGTGACCCGGTCGAACGCGACCGTCACGACGCCGTCGGCACTCTCTCGCTCGGTCCAGCTCAGCGGCCCCGCACCGAGCAGACCGGCCAGGGCAGCCACGACGACCAGCACGAGCAGGACCGTGCCGCCGTGCTGCCACCTCCACTCACGGCGCTGGAAGCTCTCGTCCTGCTCGATGTCCAGACCCACCGGCTCACCTCGGCTCACCTGTCGCCCGTCCTGACCCCTCCTCCAATGTGGCCCTCATCGGCCTCGCTCGCACGCGGGCGAGCTGCTCAGGATGCGTCCGCACGGGTCGTGCCCTCGGTTCGTCGGGCGCGGGATCGCGGCGCCTCCCGGAGTACTGCCGCCGGGCGGAGCCAGGTGGCGGTCCGCCAGACCCATTCGACCGGGCCGTAGACGAACCGTGCGAGCCAGAGACGGCTCAGCACGGACTGCGCCGCGATCACGGCGACGGACAACAGCAGGACGGGCGTCACGGTGGTCATGTGCCCGAAGTCCACGACCCGTGCGGCCAGCGCCATCACGATCGCCGCGGCGACGTAGTTCGTCAGGGCCATGCGGCCCAGCGGCTCGAACACAGCCACGATCGCCCGCCGGGCGGGCGTGCGCCACAGCAGCGCCAGGCCGGTGACGTATCCCACGGCCATCACGAGACCGGCGATCCCACCCGGCGTCGTGAACCGGGGATCGCCTGGCGCACTCAGCTGCCACCACAGCGCCGGCAGCGTCGCCACGGCCGCGAGGGCGAACCCGACCGCGACGCCCCGGGTCGAGGTCTCCAGGAGACGCGGCAGGCCGTACGCCGCGGCGCCTGCCCCGAGAAGGATGAGCCCCGGAGTGGCGGCAAGCCCTCCGCCGAAGAGCGCGTACGACACCACCGTGAGAAGGACGCCGGCCCCGAGAGTCGCCCAGCGCGGAACGAGCGCCACGACCGGCAGCACCACCAGGCCCAGGACGCTGTACTCCAGGAGGACATTGCCCGGGTAGACCAGTGCGAGGATCCCGCCGAGGACTGCCAGCCCGACCAGCCGACGCACCATCACCAGCCACGGGTACCGGGCACGCCCGCGGGCGCCGTCGAGCACGATCCACAGGCTGACGCCGAACAGGAACACGAAGATCGGCACGAACCGGGTCTGCACCGTCAGGTAGAGCGCATCCTGCACGGGATCGGGCACCACGGCGGCGCCCTCCATCGCTCTCGTCATGCCGAGTTCCGTGATGTCGATCGAATTGACCAGCAGGATGCCCAGGACCGCGAAGCCGCGCAGCACGTCGAGGAACTGCCAGCGCGGTCGCGAGCCGGCCGGCGTGGAGACCGTGCCGGCCACCGAAGGAACCGCGCCGGTCGTTGAAGAAGCTGTACTCATGGCGGCAATTCGACCAGCCGAAGCCACGACCCCACGTCACCCCACGGGACCATGTCCGCCGACGCCGCATCCGGGTAAACCCTGGTGCCCGGCGTGGGGCGACACCGGATCCTGCCATCGAGGCGGCCCGCCTCCACCGTGCACCCACATCCGCGCTCGCACTCGCGGCGGTGGGACTCAGGCTTTCAGACGGGTGTCAAGTCGCGGTCGGCGAGGACTGCCCGCAGACTGGCTTGGGGAAAGGACCACATCGTGGATGAAAGGCGATCATCATGCGATCTCGGAAACCTGCCGCCGCGCTGCTGACGCTCGTTCTGGCGGCAGTCGGCCTCGCCCCTGTCGCGGCCCCTGCGGCGAGCGCGGTCGAGCCGACGTCCCGGGTCACCGATCCGGTGACCCGGGAGGAGTACCCCGGCAGCGCACGCCCGGACTACTTCCAGTCCTCGGCGAACACCGGTCGTATCGCGACGGACAAGTCGGTGTTCGGCGACGACACGTCGTCGATCCCGGGCCCTCCGCTGGATCTTGCCGACGACGAGTTCGCGGTGGCGTTGTCAGCCCTCGGCTCGACCCGGCGTGTCACCGGCGAGGAGCAGGTTCCGATCGATGTCTCGCTGATCCTGGACAACTCCCGCTCGATGGTGCAGTGCACGGATCAGGCCGGTGCCCCCGCCGACGGGTACTGCAACGACCAAGGGAACTGGCAGGGATCGCGCGCGTTCGCGATGGCCCGTGCCGTGGACGAGGCGATCCGGATCATCGCCGAGGACTTCGAGGAGAACAGGATCGCCCTGGTGGAGTTCGGCACCCAGTCCAGCGTGCTGCAGCCCCTGGGACCCGCCCGGACGATCCCGGGCAGCGACCGGTACGTCGACATCGGGTTCACCGGGACGAACAACGGCCAGATGAGGCTGTACGTCGGCAACCAGACCCTGCTGGTCGGCGGCACCGAGGGCAACCTCGGCACGTACCAGAGCACGAACATCCACCGCGGCCTCGCCGCCGGGATGAACCAGCTGGCGACCCAGGACCCGGACGACGTGACCGGCGAGAACCAGCGCATCCCGAACGTCCTCCTGTTCTCGGACGGCGAGCCCACCCTCTCCGCGGCCCAGGCGCAGTGGTGGAACCCTGGTCTCAGCGGCACCAACCAGGGGCCAACGGTTCCGGGGCAGAACCAGTTCTACGGCAACGGCTTCCTCGCCGCGCTGACCGGATCGCTGCTGAAGAACCAGATCGACGACGTGTACGACACCCACCCGGAGATCGACGCGGGAAGCCACGTCTACACGGTCGGCCTGGGCATGGGTGCCCTGACGACGAACGGCCGCGATCTGGCGGTCGCGACCCTCGATCCCCGGCACGAGCTGGACACCGCGAACCCCATGGCGCAGCGGTTCGCCGGTGCGTTCACGACCTACTCGGAGTCCGGCAGCGTCTCGGTCGCGGTCAACGGCACCAACAACGGAGCCACCCCCACCCAGTACTTCCAGGTGTCCCGCCCGACCGGTGACGCCGCCGCCTACGACCCGACCGACCTGCGCTACAACGACGAGTACTACGCACCTGTCACGGAGCAGGATCTCATCGACGTCTTCACCGGGATCGCGCAGCAGATGGTGGACGCCGCGCCGAGCTACCCGATCGACCTCGAGGGTGCGTCGCCGGCGGCGTCCGGCTACGTGACCTTCACCGACTCGACCGGCGCCTTCATGGAGGTCACGGACGTCGACCGCATCACCTTCTGCACCGTGCGCGAGGGCGCGGAGACCCCCAGGGACTGCACCCCGCGGGTGTTCACCCAGCACGAGGCGTCGACGGACGGGAACACCACCACCTACACGTTCGCCGGCGAGTACCAGCCGAACAGCATCCACCCGCCGACCCCGCTGGCGAACATCCGCATCACGGTGAAACGGTCCGACGAGCTCGCCGTCGGCGATCTCGTGACCGTCCGCATCCCCGCCGCGCTGCTGCCGCTGCGCTACGCGCAGGTCCACGAGGACGCGGACGGCAACCCCGAGACCATGTCGGTGACGATGTCGCACCCGGTGAGCGTCTACTACACGAGCACCCCGAAGCCGGGGGTCACCGACGCCCTCGCCGACCCGCTGTCGTTGAACACGGACGGCTCGCAGGACGGCACCGCGCTCGCCCAGTACGTCCGCGACCACACCGTCGACGGCCAGGTGCGCTTCTACGCCGACGACTGGGACTCCGCCGCGGCCGCCGCCGGCGGCACGGACCTGGCCCGGACCCACGCCTCGTTCGTCCCGGCCGAGGACAACCGCTTCTACCGGTTCGCCGAGCCGACGACGATCTACACCGGCGACAGCGCCACGCAACCCCTCCTCGCCTCCGAGTGGGACGCCCTGGCCGACGACGCCACGCTCTCGTTCCAGAACGTCGTCTACCGCCAGCAGGGCTCGCCGGACGACGTCGTCAAGGAGCTCCTTCCGCTCACGACGACGAAGGCCGCCCTGGAGCTGGCAGGTTTGGACCCCGGAACCGACGTGGTCGACGGCATGATCACGGCGCCCACCGGGATGCCCGACTTCTCCGGCCGGGCCGCGAACCTGGACCACGTCAAATGCGACGACCTGCAGTGGGACGACGACAACCTGCCCTTCTGCGGCGACCCGGACGGCGGGGCCGCCACGCTCGCCGTCGCCGGCAACCACACGGCGACCGACGACTGGGTGCGGCGCACCACCTGGGGTGCCGACTCCGGCGCGGTCACCACCGCGGTGCGCGCCGCGCTGGGCAACAACGGCTTCCTCGAGTACCCGGTCCCCGGGAGCCTGAGCATCACCAAGCGCGTCGAAGCCGCGGCGGGGCTCGCCCCGGACCCCGCCACCGCGTTCACGTTCCGGGTGGACCTGGCAGGCCCTGCCGCCGAGGGGACGTACCCGTACGCCGTGTACGACACGGACGACCCGACGGTCCCCGTACGTGAGGGCGAGATCTCCGACGGCGGCACCCTGACCCTGCTCGCCGAGCAGACGGCGGTCGTGCTCGGCCTGCCCGACGGCACCGCCTGGACCGTCACCGAGATCGACCCGCCGCCGGGATACTCCACGGCTTCCGACAACCCTCAGTCAGGCGCCGTCACCATCCCGCAGGAGACTCCGGCCGAGGCCGAGTTCGTCAACGTTTACGGTCCCGAACCCGCGAGGATCGAGGACGGGCCCACCGTGGAGAAGGTGTTCGAGGGCCGCCCCTGGCTGGCAGAGGACACCTTCGACGTCCAGCTCTGCCCCGCCGACGACGCCGATGACTGCGAGACCGTGACGCTCGGCCCGGCGACGCCCAGCGCATCCTTCGGATCGCGCACGTTCGACGCCCCGGGCACGTATACCTTCGCGATCCGTGAGGTGCCGGGCAGCGCTCCCGGCGTCAGGTACTCCGCGGCGGAGTACGAGTGGGAGGTCGAGGTGACCGACACGGGAACCGGGCAGCTCACCGCGGCCCCCACCCTGACCAGGGTGCGCGACGACGCGGGCGACGAGGCCGAGGGCGAGGCCGCGCTCGCCGTCTTCACGAACGCCTTCTCCGCCGAGGCCACCACCGTGTCTCTCGGGGCCAGGAAGCTCGTGGACGACCTCACCCGGCCCGACGCCGGACTCGTCGCCCCGGAGCACGAGCACACGTTCCTCTTCCGCTTTCTCGGGGCCCAGGGCGACGCGCCGCCAGCTCCGACCTTCGACGGACGGCCCGAGACGACCGTCACGACCACGGCCGGCAACTCGCAGGTGACGGCCCCTGGCCTGACCTTCACCCCCGACCACGTCGGCTCCACGTACTACTACGTGGTCACCGAGGTCGACGGCGACCTACCGGGTGTCACCTACTCCGACGCCGCGTTCGTCCACCGCCTGACCGTGACCGCCACGGGCGACCCGGCTGCGGTCGACGTCGGCACCGCGGTGTGCCGGACGACAGCGACCGACCTCGGCGACGCCCCCGACGGCGGCTGTACGGACTTCGGCCTGAGCGCCTCGGACGTCGAGTTCGTCAACGAGTACGATGCCGCCCCCGCGACCGCGGACATCGAAGGAACCAAGGTCCTCACCGGACGCCCCTGGACCGACGGCGACGAGTTCACCTTCGGGCTCAGCCCGAGCGGGGACGACACCGAGGCCGCCGTCGGAGCGGGGACAGTGGTACTGCCCGACCCGGCCACCGTCACCGTGGACGCCACCGACGCCACCGGCGACGCGGCGCCGTTCGCCTTCGACGAGATCACGTTCACCCAGCAGGGAAGGTTCCAGTTCCGCGTGGAGGAGGTCCTGCCGGCACCGCCGGGCATCGCACCGGACCGGCACTGGTTCGTCGTCGACGTGACGGTCACCGACGAGGATCTCGACGGCCGGCTCGAAGCCACGGCCACACCGGTCGACGGCGAGGACTCGGCCACCTTCACCAACCGGTGGACCGGCTCGATCACGTTCGCCTCCCTCGACCTGCTCAAGGTGCTCGACGGGCGCGAGCTCGCGCTCGGCGAGTTCGAGTTCTCCGTGATCCCTGCCGATGAGGCGTCGGCAGTGCTCGCAGGGATCCCGTCCGGCGGCATGACGGTGACCAACGGCCAGGACACCGACGGCCCCGGGCTGACGCACGTGCTCCGCGGCCTCGTGGTCACCCAGGACGACCTGGACCAGGCATACACCTACACGGTGTCCGAGGTCGGCGGGGACCTCGGCGGCGTCACCCACGACCCGACCGTATGGACCGTGACGCTCGTACCGACCTTCGTCCCCGAGACCGGCGAGCTGGACATCGTGACGACGGTGAGCGACGGGCAGGAGGAGACCACCTTCTCCGCCCTGGCCGGCGAGACACCGCAGATCACCTTCCGGAACGAGTACACGGCCGGACCCGGCACCGCGACGCCGGAGTTCTCGAAGACCGTGACCGGTCGTGACTGGCTGCCCGGGGAGACGTTCACCTTCGAGATCGAGGCGGTCACCGAGGGCGCGCCCCTGCCCGGGAGCACGACCGTCACCGTCGCCGAGGACCAGGCCGGCTCCTTCGGCTTCGGGCCCATCGAGTTCACCGAACCCGGCGAGTTCGTCTACCTCGTACGCGAGGTCGTCCCCGACCCGCCCGCGGAGGACATGCAGTACGACGCCGCCGAGGCGGAGGTCACCATCACCGTGACCGACGACGGCACCGGCACGCTCGCGACACAGGTCGAGTACGACGGCGACGAGAACTTCGTCAACGTCTACCAGCCGCCGACGGTCCCGGGGGCCGCGGTGATCGAGGGCACCAAGGTGCTCACCGGGCGTCCCTGGGCCGAGGGCGACGAGTTCACGTTCGCGCTCACCCCGGGCGACGACGAGACGGCCACCGCGGTCGAGGTCGGCGCGGTGATCCTGCCCGACCCGACCACGGTCACCGTGACGGCGTCCGACGCGGCCGACGACGGGTCGGCCCCGTTCGCGTTCGCCCCGGTCACGTTCACCGTCCAGGGCACATATCGGTTCCAGGTCGCCGAGACGCGACCTGAGACACCCCTACCGGGAATCGAGTACGACGACCACACGCTCGTCGTCGAGGCCACCGTCACCGACGAGGACCTCGACGGCCGGCTCGACGCCGAGACCGCCGTCGTCGGCGACTCGGACTCCGCCACGTTCACCAACGCCTACGAGAGCGGGCCGACACCGACTCCCACACCGACACCGAGTCCCACGGAGCCCGGCCCCGCTCCCACCGAGCCCGGCCCCGCTCCCACCGGGCCACCGCCGACGGACCCGAACCTGCCCGTCACCGGAGCGATGATCACCGGCACCGCCGCGATGGCCTTCCTTCTGCTCGCCCTCGGTACGCTTTTCCTGAGGTTCCGGAAGGCGATGGAACGCTGACCACGACACGCGCCGGCGGTGCAGGCCGGCGGCGAGGCATCGACCATCTCGGTCGGCGGCGACGGGCACAGAGGAGCGGCATCGTGCACACCATCTCCGCCGGCAGGCAGCGGCGAGTTCTTGTCGTGGCCATCCTGGCGTCGTTCGTGTCGTTCCTCGACGGCACGGTCGTCAACGTCGCGCTGCCCGCGATCGCGGATGAGCTCGGCGGCCCCGGCGCGGCCGGGCTGGCGCTGCAGCAGTGGGTGGTGGACGCCTACCTCATCACCCTCGGCTCGTTCATCCTGGTCGCGGGGTCGTTGTCGGACGTGTACGGCCGCCGCCGGGTGCTGGCCATCGGGCTCGGGGGCTTCGCCCTCGCGTCGGTCCTGTGCGCGCTGGCGCCGACCGGGCCCGTGCTGGTGCTCGCCCGGGCACTGCAGGGCGTGGCCGGCGCCCTGCTCGTGCCGAGTTCGCTCGCGCTGATCATCTCGACCTTCGAGGGCGAGGCGCAGGGCCGAGCGATCGGGCGATGGACGGCGTGGACCGGGACCGCGATGATCGTCGGCCCGTTCATCGGCGGCGGGCTCGTCGACCTGATCTCCTGGCGTTGGGTGTTCTGGATCAATCTGCCCGTCGTCGTCCTGACCCTCGCGATGCTGCGGGGCGTCGCGGCGTCGGACACCCGGACGGGGCGGCACATCGACGTGCCGGGAGCCACGCTGGCCGCTGTCGGGCTCGCCGCCACCGTGTTCGGGCTGATCGAGGCGATGTGGTGGATGGTCGCGGCGGGGGCGGCGCTGCTGGCGGCGTTCCTGTGGTGGGAGCGGCGGTCGCGGGATCCGATGCTGCCCCTGCACCTGTTCGCCGCACGGAACTTCGCCTGGGGAAACCTGGCGACGGTGGGGGTCTACGGCGCGCTGGCGTTCGGCGGGTTCATCCTGACGCTGTTCCTGCAGCAGGTCGCCGGGTACAGCGCCACCGCCGCGGGCGTGGCGCAGCTGCCGGCGACCCTCGCGATGCTGTCCCTGTCGACGTGGTTCGGCACCCTGGCGGCCCGGTACGGCGCACGATGGTTCATGACGGCCGGGCCGCTCGTGGCCGGCGCGGGCTACCTGCTGATGCTCTCGATCGACTCGGACGCCGACTACGTGACCCAGGTCCTTCCCGGTCTGCTGGTGTTCGGGCTCGGGCTGGCCATCACCGTCGCGCCACTGACCGCCGCCATCCTCGGCGCCGTGCCGTCCGACGACGCCGGCATCGCGTCGGCGGTGAACAACGCGGTCTCCCGGGTCGCCGGCCTGGTGGTCATCGCGCTCGCAGGCGTCGTCACCGGCGGCGTGCTGGACGTGCTCACCTTCCACCGCGCGCTGCTCGTGACCGCGGCGCTGCTCGTCGCGGGCGGAGTCGTCAGCATGCTGGGGATCCGCGACCCGAGCCGAGGCGACCGGTCGACCAGCACGGTCACCGAGGCGGCGTGAACCCGCCTCGGTCCCGGCCCTCCTCAGGCGCGCCCCGGCTCCCCGGAGTCATCGGCCTGGTCGGCGAGGTGGCCGAACAGGACGTCGGTTCCCGAGGCGCACGGCTCGACCACGACGTCGGGATCCCCACGTCGATGAAGGCCACGATCGGCGGTTGACGCAGGTGGTTCGCGAGCAGGCCGATGAGGGCGGCGACCGC
The DNA here is from genome assembly GCF_014892515.1 of Myceligenerans pegani. Classification (GTDB taxonomy): domain Bacteria; phylum Actinomycetota; class Actinomycetes; order Actinomycetales; family Cellulomonadaceae; genus Myceligenerans; species Myceligenerans pegani. The sequence continues at coordinate 90,907 of NZ_JADBGR010000087.1, read as the reverse complement.
GAGGATCGCGGCGAGGAGCGGGAAGCCGTCGGCGCTCATCGGGCCGTCACGGTTCCACGAGCCCGGCCCGGATCGCGTACCGGGTCATCTCGGTCCGGTCCCGCATCCCGAGCTTGGTCAGGATGTTGGCGCGGTGACGTTCCACCGTCTTGTGGCTGATCACGAGTTCGGCGGCGATCTGACGGGAGGTGTGGCCCTCCGCGATGAGCTTGATGACCTCCTCCTCACGCGGCGTCAGCACGGCACGGGGCGCGCTGTCCCCCCGGCGCATCCGCTCGAGGAAGTCGCCCACGAGCGTGCTGGTCACCCCGGCGTACAGGAACGGTTCGCCGCGCATGGCGGCGTGGCAGGCCTCCACCAGATCCTCGTCCGCGGCCGACTTGAGCACGTACCCGCTGGCGCCCGCTTTGAGTGCGGCGAAGAAGTACTGCTCGTTGTCGTGCATCGACAGGATCAGCGTGCGCACGCCCGGGACGCGACGGGAGATCTCCCGCGCCGCCTGGAGCCCGGTCAGCCGCGGCATCGAGACATCGAGCACGGCCAGGTCCGGGCGCACCGAGCGGGTGAGCTCGACCGCCTCGGCTCCGTCGGACGCCTCCGCCACGACCTCCAGGCCGGGCTCGGCCTCCAGGATCCGGCGCACACCACTGCGCACGAGCGTGTGATCGTCGGCCAGGAGAACGCGCACCGTCACGGTTCGGCCCTCCGCGGCAGAGGAAGGCTGAGCCGCACCTCCGTACCCGAGCCGCCGCGACGGTCCTCGCGGGCACGCACGTCCAGCACACCGCCGACCATCCGGGCGCGCTCCAGCATTCCCTGGATCCCGGCGCCCATCGCACCCCGGGGAATGCCGACGCCGTCGTCCACGACCCGCAGCACCAGGCGTCCGTCGGAGAGGGTGAGACCGAGGTCGACGCTCTCGGCCCGCGCGTGGCGCACCACGTTGGTCAGCGCCTCCTGCGCGACACGGTAGATCACCAGCTCGGTCGCGGAGGGCAGGTCCGGTACCGAGGTGGGCAACCGGCGTCGGACACGGGGCCCGTTGCGCGCCGACGTCGCGCGGGCGAGGCCGGCGAGCGCGCTGATCAGACCCAGATCCGTCAGGTCGCCGGGCCGCAGGCGCTGAGCGATGCGGCGCACCTCCTCCAGGCTCGCGCGGGTCGTGCCCCGCAGTTCGTCGAGCTCGGCGCGTACCGGCTCCGGGGCGCTGTCCATGGCGTGCCGAAGACCGAGCAGGACCGCCGTCAGGCTCTGCCCCACCTCGTCGTGCAGTTCCTGGGCGATGCGCTGCCGCTCCGCCTCCTGCGCCCGGAGTGCGCGGGCGGTGCTCGTCGAGCGTTCCAGCTCCAGCCGTTCCAGCATCGCGTTGAACCCGCGGACCAGAGGACGCGCCGGGCCCGAACCGTCCTCGTCCAGGCGCAGCCCGGGGTGCCGCAGATCGATCTGGCCGGTCACGGCGGTGAGCCGGTCGAGCGGGCGGAGCACCGTGCGCAGCAGGGCGCCGTTGAGGAGCACGATCACGGTCAGCCCGAGCAGGAGCACGACCAGTTCGGACAACAGCGGCTGCGCCGAGACCGTGGCCGGCGACAGGGCGAGGGCGAGCGTCCCCAGCAGGAACACCGCGCCGTTGATCAGGCAGACACGCCAGAACAGCGGCATCGAGATCCTCCGCATGCCATCCAGCCTCTCAGATCATCACGCGCAAGAGATGAGGGACAGACCCCATTGTCCGCCACCATCTCAGCCGGGAAATCATGGTGCATGGATCTCGCGACTCTCCCGGCCGCCGGGGCGCTCGTCCGTCGCGCCAGGCCCGACGGCGTCCTCGACGTCCCCGTGGGGTGCGTACGACGTACCGGGCCGCGCGCTCACCGTGGTGCGCGCGGCGCTCGACGACGGATCACGGCGCGACGTCGATGACGTCGTCGCAGGCGTCCAGGAAACGCCGCAACAGGTGGAGGAACTGCTCACGGTCCGGGCCGAGCGCGTCCAGCGTGCGCCGGTAGGTGCCGAGGGTCGCATCGAGGTTGCGCTCGAACTCGCCGGTGCCGCGGGGGGTCGCGGTGAACCGGTACGGCGTCGCGGGGCTGTCGCGCTCCCGGGTGAGCAACCCCGCGGCGAGGGCGGCGTTGACCTGACGGTTCGCGGTCGACTGCTCCAGGCCGAGCCGCTCGGCGATCTGCCGCAGCGTGCGGGGCTCGCCGTCACCGAGCAGCCACAACAGCCTCATGTCCGCGGTACCCAGGCTGGCTCGCTGACCGAGCGTACGCCGGTGCCGGTCGAGCTCGGCGAACATGCCCGCGAGCTTCCGGGCGTCGTCTCCCGTCCGTTCCGCTCGCGATGCGGCCATCGTCCTGTCGCCTCCTGGTTGTCGCGATCCCACCCGCTGTGTATTCTACATATACTCTAGCTTGTGTAACTTACATACCCGGCTCGTCCGGGTGAGAGGACGTCGATGATGGCTGGAACCCCGCCCCGTCGCACCACCGATGCCCCGGTGTCCCACCCGCTGCTGGTCGTGATCGTGCTGGGCTTCTCCAGCCTGTGCGCGGCGCTGATGCAGTCACTGGTGATCCCGATCCAGGCCGAACTGCCGACGCTGCTGAGCACGAGCGCGAGCAACGCGTCGTGGGTGGTGACGGCCACGCTGCTCGGAGGCTCGGTGGCGATGCCGGTGGCCGGCCGGCTGGCCGACATCCACGGCAAGAAGCCGGTCATGGTCGTCTCCGGCGTCGTGCTGCTGGCGGGATCCGTGCTGTGCGCGGTCTCGGATCACTTCCTGCTCGTCGTGGCCGGGCGGGTGCTGCAGGGAATGGCCATGGGGTACATCCCGGTCGCGATCAGCATGGTCCGGGAAGTGACCCCGCCCACGATGACGAATACCGCGCTGTCCGCGGTCAGCGCGACGCTCGGCGTCGGCGGCGCGCTCGGCCTGCCGCTGGCGGCCTGGATCGTGGAGAGCTTCCACTGGAGCGTGCTGTTCTGGCTGTCGGCCGTCCTCGCCGTGATCGTCGTCGCGCTGTCGGCGACGGTGCTACCGCACCGGAAGAGCGAGCACCCGGCGCGTCTCGACCGGCTCGGGGCGATCGGTCTCGCCGTCGGCCTGGTGGGCGTCCTGGTCGGTGTCACGAAGGGCAACGACTGGGGATGGAGCCACCCCGGCACGCTGGGCGCGATCCTCGGCGGTGCCCTCGTGCTGCTGATCTGGGGGCACTACGAGATCCGCCACGACGACCCCCTGGTCGACCTGCGGACGACCGCGCGGCTTCCGGTGCTGTTCACCAACCTCGCCGCCCTCGCGATGGGGTTCGGGATGATGGCGCAGTCCATCGTCGTGCCGCAACTGCTGCAGTTGCCGGAACGGACCGGCTTCGGGCTCGGGCAGTCGATCATGCAGACGGGCCTGTGGATGGCCCCCGCCGGCGTCATGATGCTGCTGTTCTCCCCCGTCTCCTCGGCTCTGCTCACCCGCCTGGGCGGGCGGATCACCCTCGCGATCGGCGGCACGGTGCTCGCCGCCGGCTACATCGTGGCCGTGTTCATGATGGATGCGCCGTGGAAGCTCACGCTCGCGATCTGCATCGCGTCGGCCGGCGTCGGCATCGGCTACGCCGCGATGCCGAGCCTCATCATGCAGAACGTTCCCCGCGACGAGGCCTCCTCCGGCGTCGGCGTCAACACCCTCATGCGCTCGATGGGCAGCACCACCGCCGGAGCCGTCATGGCGATCGTTCTGACCAGCCGGACGATCACCCCCGTCGGCGGCGGGACCGCCGTCCCGTCGCCCGACGCGTTCCAGACCTGTTTCGTCGTCGGAGCCGCCGCGGCACTCGTCGCCGTCGCCCTCACCCTCCTCATCCCCCGCAGGCCCCGCCCCCTGGAGATCCCGGCCGAGCCGGACGAGACGGCCGAGCACACGAGGACGATGGCGACCGCCGACGCCTGACCGGTCCCGTCAGCAGCCTGGAGGCAGGGTCGGGTGACGACGGCGGAAGTTACGCCGAGAGGCGGCACCATCTCCACGATCGAACTCACCGCGGTCAAGGACGCCGAGCGGTTCGTCCGACCGTCGGTCGAGGTGAAGGCTCGCTTCGATCACGGCCTTCCGGCGCCGGTTCCCTGCCGCGTCATGGAACGAGGTCCCGCAGCCTCGTGACGGTCGTGACCGCCGTGCGATGCCGGAGTGCGAGCCAGCCGTGTCCGACCGCGGCGGTGCAGTTGTCCCGGTCGTCGTCGACGAGCATCGTGCGGGTGTGCGCGGGCGCCGGGAGGATCGTGTCGGCGTGGCGGTAGATCGCGGGGTCGGGCTTGGCCAGCCCGATCTCGTGGGAGCGGACGACGGCGTCGAAGACGTCGATACCGGTGAGCATGCGGGTGCGGTGCGGTTCCCACTCGGCGACGCTGTTGGTCAGGAGCCCGATGCGGATGCCGCGGCTGCTGAGGCGGCACAGTTCGGCGACGACGGCCCGGTCCAGCGGCCGGTCGGCGTACCAGAGTTCGTCCCAGCGGCCCAGGTCGGCGCGCGGAACGGTCGTCAGGTGGGTGGTCAGGCGGCCGGCCCACTCGCGCTGGGAGAGGATTCCGAGTTCGAGCGGGGCCAGGCGGCCCCGCAGGCCGAGTTCGCCCGCCACGCGGTCGGCGGCCCGGGCGAGTTCGGGCCACGGGACGCCGCTCGCCGCGGCGACCCGGGCGGCGGCGTCGGTCACGGGTGGTGTGAGGACACCACCGAAGTCGCACCACAGGACGCTGACGGGTCCCATGGCGGGGACCGTGCCGGTTTCGGGGCCCGTCGTGTCGTGGCCGCTCATGGCAGGCGCCGCCCGTCGGGCCCGAACCGGTGCAGGCGCGCGGCGGGGACCGTGACGCGCGCGGTGTCTCCTGGTTCGAGCCAGGACTCGCCTTCGCGCTGCACGAGGACGAAAGTGCCGTCGGGCCCGGCGCAGCGCGCGTGCTGCCCGTCGCCGGTGAACTCGCACGACTCGACGACGCCGTCGACGAGGAACGCGCCCGGCGGGACGCCGTCGCGGTGCGTGGCCGATCGCCCGTCGGCGGGGCGCCAGCCGATCCGGACGCCGTCGCGGTCGTGCAGGTTCATGCGTGGCGTGCCGAGAAACGTGGCGACGAGTTCGTTGCACGGGTGCCGGTAGAGCTCGCCGGGGTTGCCGCTCTGGGCCACGGTGCCCTGGTCCATGACGATCAGGTGTGTCGCCATCGACAACGCCTCGTGCTGGTCGTGCGTGACGAGGACGAGGGTGGTGCCGAGCTCGCGATGCAGGCGCCTGATTTCGGCACGGGCGGAGGCGCGCAGCTGAGGGTCGAGCGCGGACAAGGGCTCGTCGAGCAGCAGCAGGGCGGGCCGTCGCACGATCGCGCGCGCGAGCGCGACGCGCTGGCGTTGCCCGCCGCTGAGCTGGGCCGGGCGTCTGTGCAGCAGGTTGTCGAGACCGAGGAGGGCACAGACCTCGCCGACCCGGGCGCGGATCTCGTCCCTGCCCGGTCCCGAGCGGCGGTGATGCCGTGCCTGCAGGCGCAGGCCGAAGGAGATGTTGCCCTCGACGGTCATGTGCGGGAACAGCGCGTAGTCCTGGAACACCATGGCCACGTCGCGTTCGCCGGCGGCGCGGGCGGTCACGTCGTCGCCGGCGATACGCAGCGTCCCGCTGTCGGGGGCGTCGAGGCCCGCGATCATGCGCAGGATGGTCGACTTGCCGCAGCCCGAGGGGCCGACGATCACGGTGAGTGAACCGGCCGGTACCGCGAGGTCGACGCCTGCGAGCGCAAGTGTGGTCCCGAAGGTTCGGGTGACGCCGGCGAGCTCGACGTGCGGCGGCGCCGGCGTCCGGTCGGAGGGCCTGGACGCCGAGGGCAGGAGGGCGGTCATCGTAGTCCCGAGGTGAGGAAGGCGTCGGTGATCCGGCGCGAGGCGGCGAGATAGACCAGGACGATGGGCAGGCTCGTCAGGGTGGCGGCGGCCAGCAGGCCGCCGTAGTTGATGCCCTCGGCGGTCTCGAACTGGGCCAGTCCGACCTGCACGGTGGTGTGCAGTGCGTCGGGGGTGACGAGCAGCGGCCAGAGGTACTCGTTCCAGGTGGTGATGAACACGAGCACGCCGAGCGCGGCGACGGCGGGGCGCAGCCCGGGCAGCACGACGTGCCACAGGAGTTCCGCCGGGCGGGCGCCCTCGAGGCGGGCGGCCGCGATGAGTGAGGGTGGTAGCGCCTCCACGTGCTGCAGCAGGACGAGCACCGCCAGCGCCGAGGAGCCGAGCTGCGGCACGATGAGTCCCGCCTCGGTGTCGAGCCAGCCGAGCCGGGCGGTGAGCAGGAACTGCGGCACGATGAGCGCCTGCGGCGGGATGGCGAGCGAGACCGTCGTGAGCCCGAGCACGAGCGGGCGGGCGCCGGGGCGGAAGTAGGCGAGGGCGAAGGCCGCGAGCACAGCGATCACGAGCTGTCCGACGGCGACTCCGGTGGCCATCACCGCGGTGCGGCCGATCAGTTCACCGGCCGGCCACCGGGTGAGGACGTCGGCGTAGTTGTCCAGGGTGGGATGCGCGCTCAGGGGGGTGGTGGTGAACACCTCGTTCGCCGGCTTGAGGGAGGTGAGTACCGCCCAGAGGAGGGGGAACGCCGTCAGGGCGCACAGCGTGCCCAGGGTGAGGTGCCAGCCTGCGACGGCGAGACGGACCCGGTGGCGGCGGCCCAGGGTGGAGTTCTCGGCCGGCTCACTCATACCGGCGTCCCCTCCGGGCGAGCACAGCGGCCGTGCCCACCACGGCGAGGGCGGCGAGCACGAGCATCGCGGCGGCCGAGGCCGGTCCGATCTGGAAGAACCCGAAGCCGAGGGTGTAGATGCGGTAGTACACGGAGTCGGTGGCGTTGTCGGGTCCGCCCTGGGTGAGTACCGCCACGTTGGTGAACGTCCACTGGCCGGCGAGGACGAGGCTGAGCAGCGCGAGGACGACGGTCGGCCGCACGAGTTGCGGCAGTACCACGAACCGGAGGGTCTCCCAGGCGGTCGCCCGCTCCAGGCGCGCGGCCTCCAGCAGGCGCCGGTCCAGGCCGGACAGGGCGGCGCCGTAGAGCAGCATGTTGAACGCCGTGACGCGCGCGGCCGTGACGAGCACGATGGTGACGAGGGCGGTGGAGGGGTCTCCGAGCAGGTCGACCGGTGGCAGGCCCACCGCCCGCAGTCCGATCGCGAGCAGGCCGTTGAGCGGGTCGAGCAGGAAGCGCCACGCCACGGCCACCGAGACCGGGGCGACCATGACCGGCAGGAAGAGCAGCGAACGGTAGGCGACCGCCGCGCGCCCCGGCCGCATCCAGAGCATGGTGGCCACGACGAGCGGCACGAAGGTGGCGAACGGCAGCAGGGCGAGCGCGTAGAGGACCGTCTGGCCGGCCGAGCGCAGGAAGTCGCCGTCGGCGAGCAGCGTCCGGAAGTTGTCCGGTCCCGCCCATGTCGGCGTGTCCGTGAGGCTCCACTCGGTGAAGCTGAGCACGAGGGTGATCAGCGCCGGGCCGTAGATCCACACGCCCAGGGCGGCGAGCAGCGGTGTGAGGTAGGCCCAGCCACCCGGCTTCCCACCACGGCCGCGGCGTGTGCTGCCGCCGCGCCGCGGTGGGGCACCCCGCATGGAGGTGCCCCACCGGGTGGTCGTGGCGGCGGTCATTCGGCGCCGACCAGTTCCCGGAGCCGGTCCGCCGTGTCGGCGAGCGTGGTGCGCACGTCGGCGTCGCGGAGCACGATCGGCTCGATCGCGTCGTCCTGCAGCAGCACGACGGCCTGATTGGCGCGCGGTCCGTCGAACGACTGGTACGGGCTCACCGTGTCGAGCTGCTCCAGCGGCGGGACCAGGAGGTCGTGCTCCGCGAAGTAGTCGCCGAGGTACTCCGGGTCGTCCACGATGTCGGCGCGCAGCGGCAGGTACCCGATGTCCTCGGTGATGATCGTGTATCCCTCCTTGCTGGTGAGGAACTTGACGAACTCCCACGCCGCGGCCTGCTTCGCGGGGTCCTCGCTCAGCACGACCAGGCCCGCGCCGGAGAAGGTCGGGCGGGCGTCACCCGTGCCGAACGCCGGGAATCCCCCGCTGCGCAGCTCGAACGCGCCCTCGGCGGCGGCCGCCAGCTGCCCGGAGGCCGCCGTGCTGACCACGAACATGCCCATGTTGCCGTTCGCGAAGTCGGCCAGGGCGTCCTCGATGCCAACGGCGGGCTGCAGTCCGTCCGCCGTCAGCCCCTGCACGGCCGCCAGGCCCGCGACGGCCTCCGGCGAGTCGAGGCCGACCCCGCCGTCGGCGGTCACGAGCGAGCCTCCGGCCGAGTTGATCACCGACTGGGTGACGTAGTCGGACTTGGCCGAGTCGACGATGCCGAAGTAGACGCCATGGTGGCCGGCCTCGACGATCGCCTCCGCCGCGGAGCGCACCTCGTCGATCGTGGCCGGCGGGTCATCGGGGTCCAGGCCCGCGTCGCGGAAGAGATCGGCGTTGTAGAACAGCGTCGGCACGGAGACGGTGTAGGGCAGTGCGCGCACCTCGCCGTCGGACGTGCCGGTGGTGAGGAACGCCTCGTCGATGCCCTCGACCGAGGACTCCCATTCGTCGCCGGCGATGGATTCCAGGGGCTGCACCGGCAGGGTGTCGAACGACTCGGCGAGCTTGCTGTAGCCCATCTGCACCACGTCGGGCGGCGACCCCGCGGCGACGGACGCCTTCGTCTTGGTCAGCACGTCGGCCGTGGCGACGGCCTGCGGTCGCACGGTGATCTCGGGATGCAGCTGCGCGAACCGGTCCAGCAGCTTCTGGGTGCCCTCACCCGCCGCGCCCTGGGTGCCGTAGTTGTACGAGCTGAACGTGATGGTCGTCGTGCCGGTCTCGGCGTCGGACGCGTCGGACGACGTCGAACAGGCGGTCAGGCCGAGCAGTGCGCCGGCCGCGAGCGTGGCGACGCCCGCGCGGAGGAGGCGGTTCATGCGGAGACCTTTCGGGTCGGGGTGACCGGGATGCGATGGCCTGGATCGGCGATCCGGACCGGTCCGCCGAACTCGCTCGCCGCGCGTTCGCGGTGCCACTCGAGCTCGAGCGGGTCGGCGGAGGTGAAATGGGTCAGGACGAGTTCCCCGACGCCGGCGTCCGACGCCGCGCGCCCGGCCTCCCGAGAACTCAGGTGCCCGTGTCCGCTGCGGTCGCTCTCGCGCAGCGTGCACTCGCTCAGCAGCACTCCCGCGCCTTCGGCCAGGGCGGGCAGCGCGTCGGTGACGCCGGTGTCGCCCGTGTAGACGAGATCCGCCTGCGGCGACCCCACACGGATCCCGCAGTTCGGCGCCGCATGGCGCAGCAGCTCGAACCGGAGCGTGAGGTGTCCGACGTCGACCGTCTCGCCGGGCTCGTACTCGTGGACCGCGAACGCGAGCTCGAACGCGCGATCGAGCAGCGGATGCGTCGTCACCGGGAACAGCGCGGCCAGCGCACCCAGCACGTCCGCCCCGCCCCGCGGCACGAACAGCGGGGTCCGTGGCACCGACTCGTCGATCTCCAGCTCCGCGCTCTCGTCGGCGCGGCGCAGGCGGCCACGCAGCACCAGCTTGCCCAGCGGCAGCAAGTCGTACACGTGGTCGGAGTGCAGGTGGGTGATCGCCACCGCGTCCGGCAGCCGGCCTGGGCTCACGGCGCCGATGCGCAGCGCCGTGCCCGGGCCCGCGTCGAGTTGCAGGGTGACGCCACCGTCGCGCACGAGGTAGCCGCTGCTCGCGCGGCCGCCGTCGGGCATGCCGGCCATGATGCCGAGGGGGTGCAGATCCATGGGGCGCTCTCGTCCGGAGGCGCCCTTCTCGGCGCCGCTCGGCACCCATGCTCGGCGGCGCCTCCGCGCCGCATCAACGGCCGGTTCGCTATCGACCGATCGGCTGGAACGATCGATGCGCGCGGGCACTACGCCACCTCGCGCACCGTCTCCGCCAGACGCACGAGCTGCGCCACCACTCTGTTCACCAGAGGTTCGTCGGCGGACTCGTTCCAGGCGACATGGATCGGTAGGACCGGCTCCGCGGGGACCAGCCGGAGCACGCGCATGCCGTTGGCGCGGTTCTGCTCGGCGCGCGGCAACGAACAGAACCCGATCGCGTCACTGGTCTCGAGCTCCAGGAGATAGCCTGACAGGTCGGTGGTGCTCGGCGACCGCGGCAGCCGCGTGCCGTGCACCGCCGCGGTGGCCACGACGGCGTCCTCGATGACCCGGCTGCCGCCCTCGTAGCCGGTCATGGCGTGGTACCCGAGCAGTTCGTCGAACCGCAGACGGTCGCGCTCGGCCAGCGGATGCCCCGGACGCACGACCGCGACCACGGGGACGTCCAGGAGATGACTGCTGGCGACGCCCGGCACCGCGACCGGCCCGTAGACGAGCGCGAGGTCGAGATCGCCCCGGCGCAGCGCGCGCAGCTGATCCGGCGAACTCATCTCGCGGAGCATCGTGGTCAGGCCCGGCTCCTGCGCCCGCAGGTCCTCCAGCAGAGGGAGCAGCAGGAGACGACTCGCCGGGTAGTTGGTGGCGATGCGCAGTGCCCCGGAGCGCCCGGCAGCGACCTGGCGAGCCCGGTCCACCGCACGGTCGGCGGCCGACAGGACACGTTCGGCCTCGACGAGGAACACCTTGCCCGCCGGCGTCAGACGCACCGAGCGCGAACTGCGGTCCACGAGCCGCACCCCCACGTGCGCCTCCAACCGCTGGAGCTGCTGGCTCACGGACGCCTGTGCCAGGAACAGACGCTGCGCGGCCCGCCCGAAGTGCAGTTCTTCGGCGATGGCACGAAAGATCTCCAGCTGGCGCAACTCCATGGCGCTGCCATGCAAGCGCACCGCCCTGAACGCCAGGAGACGTCCGGGTGACGAGAAGTCTTGCAGGGCCCGAGACAATCTCTCTTGACCGGTACAGTCAATCGCCGTACTGTAGCGGTACAGAAGAACGTCGGGACAGCCACCGACACCACGGCACCGAGGGGAAGCCACCGCCATGAGCCACGAGCCCGTCATGTCGCACCTGGCCGTCGACGCCGTGCGCCGGCACGTCGGCAGCGCCCGCCCGGGCGCCCCTGTCGTCCCCGAGCGCAGGCCTCGACGCCGCTCCGACGCCGCCCGCTCGAAGGCCGCCGGAGCCCTGCGCCGGGCGGCCGAGTGGATCGAGCCGAACCGGGAGCCACGTCCGCAGTGCGCCTGAGCGCCGCTCGCTCGTCGCGTCATACCTCGCGTCATACTTGGTCTCTGATGGCCAAGGTGACCCTGCAGTCGATCGCGGACAAGGTCGGCGTGAGCCGCATGACCGTGTCCAATGCCTTCTCGCGCCCGGACCAGCTCTCGTCCGAGCTGCGCCGGAAGATCCTGGACACGGCGGCCGACCTCGGCTACGTCGGCCCGGACCCGGCCGCGCGGGCGCTGGCCCGGGGGCGCACCGGATCGGTGGGCATGCTGATCAACGGCCGGGTCGGCGAGGCGTTCGCGACGGACGGGTCGTCGGACCTCGAGCTGCTGTCGGCCGTCGCCGACGAGTTGTCCGCCCACGGCATGGCGGTCACCCTGCTGACGCCCCAGCTCGACGAGAAGTTCTTTCCCGCGCGGGACGTCGCCATCGACGCCGCCATCGTGTACTCGTGCAACGCCGAGACCTCCGGCCTCGCGGAGCTGCAGCAACGCGGGATCCCGATGGTCACCATCGACGAGAACCCGCGCCCCGGGATCCCGCCGGTCAACATCGACGATCGCGGCGGTGCCCGTGCTGCCGCACAGCACCTGGTCGACCTCGGCCACCGGCGCGTCGGGATCCTCGCCCTGCAGGACGCCGAGAAACCCGGCGCCGCCGACGACCTCTCCACGATGTCGGTCGAGTACCCGGAGTCCGAACGGATGGCCGGCTGGCGCGAGGTCCTGGATGCCGCGGACGCCGAGGTCGTGACCCGGCTGGCACCGCTGGCGCCCCGGTCCGTCGCGGCCGAGGTCGCCGCCGACCTGCTGGACCAGGGCGTGACCGCCGTCCTGTGCTTCTCCGACGTCTTCGCGCACGGCGTGCTGACCACCGCGGCCGCCCGAGGCCTGAGGGTGCCCGACGACGTCTCCGTGGTCGGGTTCGACGACACCGAACTCGCCGCCGCGCTGAACCCGCCGCTCACGACCGTCCGGCAGGACGTCGCGGCGAAGGGCCGCGCCGCGGTCACCACGCTCGTCGCGCGGCTGGCAGGGCAGGCGCCCGAGGCCGTCGTCCTGCCCACGGAACTCGTGATCCGCCGTTCGACGACGACGGCCCGCCCCGGCCGCCAGGCCGACCTCCCATAGGCGGGTGTCACCACTCCAGCCTCACGTCACGGTCCGGGACGCAGCCGCAGCTGTGTATGTTGCGCGGCTTCGCCCGTGACCCCACCCCCTCCGGCACGGGCGGGCCGCCGCGCCCGCCGTGGCGCGGATCCGGCGTCGAGCCTTCTTCTCCGCCTGGCGCCGCGTCCCCGCTCCGGGACGCGGACGCCGGAGCCTCGCCCGCCCCCGTCGGGCGAGGCTTCCCGATGTCAGGACTCCTCGCCGTCGCGCGCGCCGCGCGCTGCGGACACCTCTCTCCCCTGTCCCATGCGTCCAGTTGCCCGGGCGCCTCGTCCTGCCCGCGTTCGACGAGCAGATCTGCCAGCCATCGCAGGTGTGCCCCCACAACTCGATAGTGAACCCCATTCACCCGAGTCGCCACGGGAGCGAGGGTGAACCCAGGGGTGAATCGTTGACGTCGAACGCCCGTACGCCTCTTGGGGGTTCGACCAGGGCGGCGCCGGCCTCCTCGCGCATGCTCACGCCGGCGCCAGGACTCGACCTCCTTCTCGCCGGGCTCACCTGACGGCGCGGCGCCCCGCGTCCCGACGCCTGGCGTTCACCTTCGCCCACGATGATGGGCGCGTGCCCACCTCGGAGTCACCACACAGGTCCGGTCCCGTCACAGCGGCGGCCTGCCTCGGCCCTACTTCGGCCTGCCCGTTCGGACCTGCGCCGTCGATCTCACCTCCAGGCGTCGGAGGCCCTCTGAAGCGCGATCTCCGCGACTCGGTCGGGTGATCCCGTGCAGCACGAGTCGTGGGACGTCGAGCAGCGAATAGACCCGCAACGTTCCCGACGCAGCGGGCAAGCAGGCGCGTACGCTCCCTGGATCTTCGGCACAGGACTCTTCGGCGCGATGGCCTGGGTGACCGCAGCACTCGACGGTGGCGCCTTCATCCTGATCCCCCTGATCCCCGCCGCCCTGTGCGCGTTCATCGTGATCGGCGGCCTCGTCGTCGGGACCCGCGACGCCGCCCTGTGGAGCGTACGCAACCTGCGGGCGGCGCTTGCCAGGCCAACGCTCACCCTGCACGGACGAGCCGTCGAGAAGCGCCGCGTCCACGACGGCGCCGTCGTACGCACCGTGGTCGCGAAACACGCGAGCAACGACCACTACATACACGTGCGATTCCCCGCGCACACCCGCCACCCGCGGCTCGGCCCCGGACCGGTCGAACTGGACCTCTTCGCAGGCACGAAGGTAGCGGGGCCCGGCCGGCTTCGTCAGCGGTCACGACTGACGATCCTCGTTCCCGAGGTCGTCCTCGGCTCCCGCGTAGCACCCGAAGCCCCGGCCATCACGGACGACACCGAAGGAGCCGACGACGCGGTCTGGTCGGGCGACGACGGCTGGGAAGCCGACATCTCCCCTCCACGCCACGACCGGCCCGACGACACGGACCTCGACATGGACGCGGACTGACGCCACCCGATCCGGCGCCGCACGCCCTCCCGCGTCGCTCACAGCACGGACCGGGCGCGTCATGTCGCGCGACGGCGTCCACAGCGGCCGGACGGCCTGGCTCGGGGCAGCATGTGACCCAGCTCACACGACAACCTTTGCGTCAACCCGTTTGACGCTTCTAGCGTCCACATCAATCGGTTGACGTCAATCGTTGGACGTCGACGACGTGAGGACGACGAGGGAGACGTCATGCTGACCATGCGGGACATCGCCGACGAACTCGGCGTGTCGGTGTCGACCGTCTCGCTCGTGCTCAACGACCGGGACCGGGGCCGGGTTCGTCGCGAGATCGCCGATCAGGTCCGCGCGCGGGCGGAGGAACTGGGCTACGTGCCCAATGTCCTGGCACGAGGTCTGAAGACGAAGAAGTCCCACACCCTGGGACTCCTGGCGGACCGGGTCGCCACGGTGCCTTTCGGCGGTCACATGCTCGCCGGTGCTCAGCGGGCGGCGTGGGAGCTGGACTTCCTGCTCATGGTCATCGACACCGACGGGAACCGGGCCATGGACGGTCCGGCGACGCAGTCGTTCCTGCAGCGCGACGTCGAAGCGCTCATCATCGCGGCCGACTTCCATCGCGAGGTCTCGGTACCGGCAACGCCCCGCCACCTTCCGACGGTCGTCCTGGACGGCTGGCCGGACGACCCCGCGAGGGCGGACGGAGTCGTGCCCGACGAGCGCGGGGGCGGTCGCACCGCCACGGAGCGTCTTCTGGCCGCCGGGCATCGTCGCGTCGGGATGCTGACCGTGGAGGGCGACACGTACGTGGCCGCGGCCATGCGGCGCGAGGGTTACGAGGACGCCCTGCGTGACGCCGGCGTGGGCACCGACCCCGCACTCGTGCACAGCGTGCCCGAGCCGTCGACCCGTGCCGCGATCCCGGCGGTGCGGGAGGTGCTCACCAGCGCCGATCGGCCGACCGCCCTGTTCTGCTTCTCCGACCAGATCGCCCTGGCGGTGTTCCAGGTCGCCGCGACACTGGGCATCCGCATTCCCGCCGATCTGTCGGTGGTGGGCTTCGACAACCAGCAGTTCGTCGCCGATGCGACGCTGCCCGGGCTGACGACCGTGCAGCTGCCCCACTACGAGATGGGTGCCTGGGCGGCACGCCGCGCGATCTCACGTATCCGTGGTGGGGCGGACGAGCCCACCACGGTCGAACGCATTCCCTGCGGACTCGTCGAGAGAGAGTCCGTCGCCCCACCGCGCGACCGCGCCTGATTCCCCGCCGGCCCACCGGCCGGCGTCTTCCACCCGCCAGATGTCAGAGAACACCAGCAAGGAGGCTGACCCATGCATTCCCCCCGACTCCTACGACCACGACGATCACGACGCCGAACCGCCTCGGCACTCACCGGGGCCATCGGCCTCACACTCGGCCTCACCGTCGCACTTACCGCCTGTGGGCAGACCGGGAGCTCCGCGGGCAGTGGTGACACGCTCACAGTGCTCCAGTACGAGAACCCCCGGTCCGCGCAGGGTCAGGGGTGGGCCCGGGCGGTGGAGATCTTCGAGGAGGAGCACCCCGGCGTCACCGTCGATCTCCAGACGACGAGCTTCGACGCCATGCGGCAGAACGCGAAGATCACACTGTCCGGCGCCGACGTCCCCGACGTCGTCGAGTTCAACAAGGGCAACGCCGACGGCGGTCAGCTAGCCGCTCAAGGGCTGCTGGACCCGCTGACCGAGCAGGTCGAACAGTTCGGCTGGGACGAGAAGGTCACCGGCTCCATGGCGTCGTTCGCTCGCTACGACGAGAACGGCAACGCCGGCTCGGGCGAGTGGTACGGAGTCCCGAACATCGGGGAGTACGTGATGCTCTACTACAACAAGGAGATCTTCCGCGGGGTCGGGATCGACGAACTCCCCACGAGCGTGACCGAGCTCGAAGCTGACATGGACGCGATCCTCGAGGCGGGCTACACGCCGATCTCGAGCTCGGCGTCCACGAGCCAGGGCTTCAACCAGATGTGGGTCTGGTACTCCCTGGTGTCCGCCGAGGCGAGTCGGCAGCAGATCGACGACTTCATGTTCCTCTCCGGCGACGTCGACTTCGACGCCGAGCCGTGGCGCTCGGGTACCGAGAGGTTCCAGGAGTGGATCGAGAAGGGCTATGTCGGAGAGGACCTCGCCGGCCTGAACTTCGAGCAGGCGACCGTCAACTTCCTCCAGGGCGACGCCGCGATGCTCATCTGGAACAACGGCGAGTTCGACCGCATCGCCAACGACTCGGGCTTCGAGTGGGGCTACTTCACGATGCCCGGCGCGAACCTGACCATGGGCTCCTCAGGGCACCTCTGGGGGGTGCCGGCCAACGCCCGGAACAAGGAACTGGCCTACGACTGGATCGAGACGACCCTGAGCCCGGAGGTCCAGAACCTCATCGGCTCGAAGGGCGGGCTCCCGCTGGCGGGCGACACCGACACCATCGACGACCCGCTGATCCGTGACTTCACGGCCCGGTTCGACGAACTAGTCGCCGGCGACGAGTTCTCCTTCTATCCCGACTATCCCGTGCCCGGATTCCTGGACTTCATCCAGGAGAACATGCAGGCGATGTCGAACGGCAACCAGGACGCCGACGGCTATCTCACCGACCTGCAGGCCTTCTACGACGAGGGCAAGGCCTTCCAGACCGGTCAGTGACGGTCGTGGTGGGGGCCGCTC
>NZ_JADBGR010000087.1:0-74411 GCF_014892515.1 Myceligenerans pegani | reverse complement strand
GCCCCCACCACGACCGGGGAGGACATCATGACGATCGAGACCACGGCGGGATCGGCCCGCCGTTCATCGGGGCAACCACCGGACCGGCCGCCGGCAGGACGGCCGCCGCGACGGCGTGCCGACCCGGCGAAGCGGCGCGGGCAGGCCGGCTACTGGTGGTACCTCGCCCCGCTGGGAGTGGGCTTCCTCGCGGTGGTGGCGCTGCCGTTCCTGATGAACCTGTACATCAGCCTGACCAGCTGGCGCGGTGGCATCGCCCCCGTGACCTGGGTGGGGCTCGACAACTACGCGCGGCTGCTCGCGGACGACGAGTTCTGGACGTCGCTGTACAACTCCGTCTACATGATCGTGGCGATCGTGCTCGTGCCGACCGTCCTCGGCGTGCTGATCGCAGCCGCGCTGTTCGACTACATCGGCAAGGAGTTCGGCGGCAGGGCGGCGGCGTTCCTGCGGGCGACCTACTACCTTCCGCAGATCGTGCCCATCGCGGTCGCGGGATTCATCTGGGCGTGGGTCCTCGACTCACGCGACGGCGTGTTCACGCTCGTGCTGCAGCAGCTCGGCATCCACGACCCGCCCGACTGGCTGGGCGATCCCGCCGTCGCGCTGTACTCGGTGATGCTCGTCCTCATCTGGCTGCAGATCGGCTACCCCGTGGTCATCTTCATGGCCGCGCTGCAGCGGGTCGACCCCGAGCTGTACGAGGCGGCCGAGCTCGACGGCGCGGGGTGGTTCCGCCGGTTCCGCGCCATCACGATCCCCCAGATCCGCCCGGAGGTGTTCGTCGTCGTCCTGACGGCGACCGTCGCCTCCCTCAAGGTCTTCGCGCCGATCCTCATCCTCACCGGTGGCGGCCCCGAGGGATCCACCGTCGTGCCGTCCTACTACGCCTACCGCAACTTCTTCGAACTGTCCCGCGTGGGCTATGGCGCCACCATCGCCACCGTCATGTCGCTGGTGATCTTCCTGGCCGCCATGGTGCTGCTCGCCCTGCAGCGTCGCTCCGACCGGAAGGAGAACCACTGATGTCACGGACCACCGGATCCCGCCGGGCCACCGCCCGGCGCGCGCTACGTGGCTCGCCCTGGCGCTGGGTCGTCCTCGCCGCCGTCGGCGTCGGGGCGCTCCTGACCGCCGCGCCCTTTCTCCTGCTCGTGCTCAACGCGTTCAAGTCGAGCAGCGACTACAGCCAGAACGGCCCGCTGGCATGGCCGACGTCGTTCAGCCTGGAGGCGTTCGAGGGATACCTCGCCCGGGTGGACTTTCCCCTGGCGCTGTGGAACTCCGTCACCATCAGCGTCGTGGTCGCCTTCCTCGGCGTGACCCTCGGCCTGCTCGCCGCCTACGCCCTCGGCATCGGACGCGTGCGTGGCAACACCGCCGTGGTCGCCGTCCTGCTGCTCGCCACCATGCTGCCGCACGAGGCGCTCATCTATCCCCTGTTCTACGGCGCCCAGGCCCTGGGGCTGCTCAACTCGGTGTGGTCGGTCGTCATCGTCTTCGTCGTCCTGCAAGGCGCGTTCGCCACGTATCTGCTCTCCAGCGTCATGTCCACCGTGCCGCGCTCGCTGCTCGAGGCCGCGGCGCTGGACGGGGCCAACCGGCGACAGGTGCTGTGGCGGGTCGTCGCCCCGATCCTCCTGCCCACGATGTCGGTCCTGGTCGTCTTCTTCTTCATCTGGACCTGGAACGAGTTCTACATCCCCCTCGTGCTGCTCGCCGACCCCGCCTCGCAGACCGTACCCATCGCCCTGTCGACGCTGCGCGGCCAGCACTCCATCGACATCACCGTCGTCAACGCCGGCTCCCTGCTCTCCCTCATCCCCACCGTCATCTTCTTCGTGCTCTTCCAGCGGACACTGAGCCGCGGCGTCACCGCCGGCGCGATCAAGTAACCAGGAATCCCTCCGAGAAAGGACCCCCATGCGCCACCTGTGGGCCACGAACCCGACCGCCGTGCGAAGCCGTTCGATCAATGCCGAGAACCCCGACGGCACGCCGGGCCGGGCCGCCACCGCCGCCTCCGCGCTGGGCCCGGGTCGCAAGGGTTCCGCGTTCCTCGCCGCGGAGCCCGGGCAGACGCTCACCCTGGCGGACATCGAAGGACCGGGCATCATCCGCCACCTCTGGATGACCGTCCCGGACCGCACCGACGCCGGGCCCTGGGTCCTCCGCGATCTCGTCCTGCGCATCTACTGGGACGGGGACGACGCACCCGCTGTCGAGACACCGCTGGGCGACTTCTTCTGCAACGGCTTCGCCGAACGGGCACTGGTCACGTCCCAGCTCGTCGTCGTCGCACCGACCGGAGGGATGAACTGCTACTTCCAGATGCCCTTCCGCCGCCGTGCCAGGATCACCCTGGAGAACCAGCACCCCGGACCGATCCCCCACGTCTTCTACCAGGTCGACTACACCGTCGGCGACGAGATCCCCGAGAACGCCCAGTACTTCCACGCGCAATGGCGACGGTCGAACGGCACCACGGCCCTGGGCGAGGACCATGTGATCCTCGACGGCGTCGAGGGCGCCGGCACCTACCTGGGCACCTTCGTCGCACTGGCGTCGCTGCACCGCTTCTGGTGGGGCGAGGGCGAGACGAAGTTCTTCGTCGACGACGACGACGCGCTGCCCACGCTGTGCTCGACCGGCCTCGAGGACTACGCCGGAGGCGCCTGGGCCTTCCAGGACGAACTTCGGAACGATCCCGCACCCCGGATCCTGACGTTCTCGGCGCCGTACTCCGGATATCCCCAGTACGCTGCCAAGGACACGACCAGGGCATCCCCGTTCGCCGTCGACTCCCCCGCACGCCACGGGCTCTACCGATGGCACGTGCCGGACCCGGTGTACTTCACCCGCCGCCTCCGCGTCACGCTCCAGCAGATCGGCGCCTGGGACCACGGACTCTTCGAACGATCCGACGACATCTCCACCGTGGCCTACTGGTACCAGCAGACCCCCACCGCGCCCTTCCCACCGCTGCCGCGGCCGCACGACCGACACCCGCGCTAGGGCCGATCGACGCCGGTGTGCGCGCAGGGCGCGAAGCGCAGGGCGCGGGCCGGACGCGCGCCTTAGCCGGCAAGGAGACGTCTCACGACAGGCCCCGGCATGCATGTAGAATGCATGCACGGTCGCCCTGCAGATTCGAACTTGTCGGGCTACGACGCCGGTTGCGTCGCGGTGGCCGAGTCCCACGCCTGCACCCTGGTCACGGCCGACGCCCGGATCAAACGCTCGGGCGCGGCACGCTGCGACATCCGGGTCATCAATTGAACGACCGCAGACACGGAACAGGGCTACCGGTAGCAGAGCGAGAAGGAGGCAGCGATGAGCATCCAACGTGGTCGACCATCGGAAGTGGCGGACCCTGTCGCGAGCTGGCAACTCGATCAGGTCTATCCGAGCAGTCTCGGCGACATCCGCTGGGCTCGCCTCGGAGGTGCCCGGCACCGTCCGGTCGTCCTGCTCCACGGGACACCGTTCTCGTCGTTCATCTGGCGCGACGTCGGCCGAGCACTGGCCCAGCAACGACAGGTGTACGTCTGGGACATGCCCGGGTACGGGCAGTCGGCGAGGTCTGCCGATCAGGATCTCTCCCTCGGCGCGCTGGCCGGCGTCTTCGTGGAACTCCTGCGCCACTGGGACATCGACGGCCCCGACGTGATCGCCCATGACTCGGCGGCGCCGTCGCTCTCGGCGCCCTGATCGACAACGGTGCCGCCTACCGGAGCCTCGCCTTGGTCGACGCGGTCTCGCTCGACCCATGGGGAAGTCAGTTCTTCGAGGTCGTCTCCGACAACATCGACGTCTTTCGTGGCCTGCCGCCCACGCTCCACGAGGCCTTGCTGCGGGAGTACGTCCAGACCGCAAGCCATCGGGGCATGCGTGCGTCCGTACTCGACGCACTCGTCGACCCGTGGTGCGGCGAGGAAGGGCAAGCGGCGTTCTATCGCCAGCTGCGCCACCGAAGCGCTGACGAGGGCTACATCCGCCACCTCAAGACGCACTACGGAGACCTCCGACAGCCCGTACGTCTTGTCTGGGGAACGCAGGACACCTGGATCCCGGCCGAACGCGGCAGAGAACTCGCCGTGACGATCCCGGAGGCACGCCTGACGCTCATCGAGGAAGCGGGACACCTCGTCCAGGAGGACGCCCCTGGCGAACTCACCGCAGCGCTGATCAGCGCCATCAACGGCTGACGCTTCCGGGGCCAGGTTCGCGCCCCTGCATGAGGGTGCGTCAATTGCGGCTGCAATATGGGGCCCTTGGCCCGTGTGGCAATTGTGCCGGTGATCGGGGTTTCGAGACCGACAGGGAGGAACACATGACGGATGAACATCGCGATAGGCTCGCCGGATACCTACGCGATGCCGCGGGCCGGTTCCACCGGACGGTCGAGAGCGAGGGCGTCTACGGGCTCGACGACCGCACGCTCGCCGCCAAGGTCAGCGGCCCGGCACGGTGCACGGCCGCCGCCGACCTCGACGACGCCCTGGCGGGCCTGTACGCAGCGTAGATACGCTCCAGCACCATGACTCACGTCGCGTTCACCGGCCACCGAGGACTACCCGACGACGTCGTCCCCCTCGTCGATGGTGCTCTCCGCCAGGTGCTCGCGCAGTACGACGGCGAACTGGTCGGAATCACCTCGCTCGCCGACGGAGCGGACACACTCTTCGCCCGCGCCGTGCTCGACGCCGGTGGCCGACTTCGGGCCGTCATCCCGGCCACCCACTACCGCGAGGCCCTACCCGCCGAACACCGTCCCGTCCTGGACGACCTGCTCGCCCACGCGACCGACGTCGTCCACCTCGACCACCCCGACTCGACCAGCGAGTCCCACATGGCCGCCGCACAACGGATGCTCGACGACGCCGACGAACTCATCGCCGTCTGGGACGGAAAGCCCGCACGCGGCTACGGCGGAACCGCCGACATCGTCGCCGAAGCACGACGGCGGCACATCCCGGTGCAAGTGGTCTGGCCAGAGGGAGCAAGACGCGACTGACATGGGCTGCCCCTGCACAGGTAGCCATTCGTGGCGTCGCCTGGAGCGGTGGTATCACCGGCCCCTCACGGGAGAGGGAGCGCGGCCGCAGAACCCCGTCACGATGGCTTGAGTCCCGGGCGGGCACGGTGTGACCTCGGACCACCAACCATGGCCGTGGGCTGCGCGCGTCGGGCTGGAGCTTGAGATGTGGACGTAGTCGCCCTTGGTGTTGAAGATGCAGTCCCATGCTGCGTCGGAAGCGGTGGTGGCGCCCTCGGTGGCCACGGTGAACTCGTCAGCGGGGCCCACTTCTGGGTCCGCGCTTGCAGTGAACGGGCGATGCCATACTGAGGATCAGGAGTGCGGAGGCGGCGATAGCGCCGCGCGTGAGCAGTGACTTTGACCTCTTCATCTTGCCCCTTCGGATTCCAGATGCCGATTAGGACCATTCAGAGGCTGGACATCTCGCCACAGAACGGTCAAGCCATTATTTGGCTCGCCACTCAACGGGAAGGTTGGCATGACAGCGATCACCCGCCTCAACGCCACATGCGAGCACGCCGCCACGAGAGGGAACGGAACGCTGGACTTCACCGTCCATCTGCTGGCCGAGGACTCCGACGGGCATGTTCACACGGTCATCGACGACCGCGGGTTCTCAGTGCTCACGCAGCCACCGGGCCCGGATCCCTGGAGCGGATTGACGGCGTCGTCTTTGTCTGCGGAGGTCAAGACCACTCTCCTTCCTGATGACGACAGCCCGGAGCACCTTGACTGGGACCTGGTCGTATCGCGACTCACCGACATCGGCGTGCCCACCACTCCTGACGCCCTCCGGAACGTCCCCTACGACGTGACGTTGAGCGCCGCGATCCGCAAGCGTCTGTGACGCTACGCCTCCCGACCAGATCGGTGATCTGTTCACGTTTCCAGGTCAGGGATCCGGCCTGCCTTGGCCGGTCGGCCCGCCGCAGCGTTGGCCTGCTCGATCCGTCGCACGACCTCCACTGCGAACTTGGCGGCGCGCTCGTTCGAGTACGTGCGGTACGCGGCACCCAGCCGAAACGGTTTCTCGTCATCGGACAGCAGGTGAAGGCCCTGGCCGAACGGGTTGTGCATCTGCCGCGCCGTCACCAGATCGCCCGGTTCCAGGCCGCCGATGTCCCCCAGGCCCGAACCGATCCACCGGCCCGGCGCCTCGCTCTTGGCCGCGTAGTAGTCGGCCAACGGCGAGGGCACCCGCCGTCCAGTCGTCGTTGCCGGCGTCGCATGATCAGCGGTTCGCCAAGGCAGGGCGGGTCGGGGCGAGCAGATTGCACCGGTCGGTGTCGGCCGCCTCGTGGCAGCCCTCGACCGTCCAGGGATTTACGTATACGATATTGGCATGAGCAAGCGGAAGATCCACGGCAAGGACGTGAGCGACGAGCAGATCCAGGCCTGGGCCGATGAGGCCGAGGCCGGCTACGACGTCGAGACCCTGCGGCGGCGCGGACGTCCGGCCGCGGGCGAAGGACCGGGAACCGTGGTTCCGGTGCGACTGGACGCTCCGACGCTCGCCGCACTGACCAAGCGCGCCGAAGAGGAAGGGCTCGCGAACCGGTCCGAGGCGATCCGTGCGGCGGTGCGCGCCTGGGCTCACGTCGCGCGAGGCTCCATGACTCCGCCCGCAAGCACTTCCGACGAGACCGGCTCACTGAAGCCGATGTGCTGCATGCAGCAGAGAATGCGGTCTACCGGGCACCGCTGGACGACGAGGACGACCCCCGCCGCTGGCTCCTGCTCGGATTCGACGACGCCGGACGCACCCTGGAACTCGTACGAGGTTTCCGGCCCGGGCACCAGCACGTTCGTGCCCGGGCCGGGAACCTCGTGCCCAGTACCAGCCTGTGGGTCCTGCCCCGTGGCGCCGAACGGATCGGCATGGGCCCCCCGACGACCCCAGCCCCCTGCGCCGGAGAGCGCGCTACGGCAGCGTGGTCGCTACCGCCTACGACACCGCGACCACTGACGGCGTCAACGAGGCCGGCCTCAGCGCACACCTGCTCTGGCTCGCCGAGGCAGGGGCCTCGCGGCTGGTGCTCGTTCAGGTGATGACCTGGATCGGGCAGCGCGCAACTCCGGCCTTCGCGATCCGGGCGTCGGCGGTGACGAGGGTGCAGTCGCGGTTCTCGGCGGTGGCGACGTAGGCGGCGTCGTAGCCGGTGAGGTTCCCGCGTAGCTCCCACATGCGCGGCAGCAGGGGCGCGGTGGGCGTGGTGCCGACGACCATGCGCGCCAGGGTCCGAGCGGCTCGCTCGGCGTCGGCGTCGCTGAGTTTCTTGCCGAGCCAGAGACCACGGATCGCTGAGAACATCTCGGTGTGCCAGTGCTCGGGCACGATCCAGGCGGTATCGGCGTCCAGGATGCGGCGGGCGGCCGCGACACGGTGGTCGGTGTCCTGGTCGGTGAACAGCAGGATTGCCGCTGAGGCGTCGGGCACGATCACGCCTGACCGTGCCGTTCCGCGCGAGCCTCGTTCAGGGCGTTCAGGGCGTCGTCGGCGGTGACGCCGGTGCCGGTCGTCCAGGACGCGAGTTCGTTGATGATGGCGTGGTTCTGGCTGAATGACGCCTCACGCACGATCACGCCGAGCAGGAATCCCTGGAGGGACTGCCCAGCGCGGGCCGCGCGCTCGGCAAGCGCGTCGCGGACGTCGTCGGGAACGTCTCGGATCTGAAGAGCAACCATGCCCCCATAATGCATGTAAAACGCATGAGCATGCAAGAGTGCTGGGGCCATCGCCAAGTGCGCGACGTTCGAGTTCGGAGTCGGCGTTTCCGCTGCTGGGAGCCGACGAGGAAAGGGCCGACGATGTGGCGTAGCACCCGGATAGGCTCCCTCGCCGAATCGCGGTGACTGGCCCCACCAGCACCGATCCGTATCGATGCTGGTGGGGCACGGTCGGGGTGACCCGATTCGAACGGGCGACCCTCTGCTCCCAAAGCAGATGCGCTACCAAGCTGCGCCACACCCCGTACGCCCGGCCACGGCCGAGCCAGAGCAAGTGTAGTGCCACTGGTCAGGATGGCGCGGCACCGAAGCCCGTCGATCGCCGGCCTACGGCTTGAGCTCGCTCGTTGTGACGGATCGCCCCGGTCGAGGCGGCACGAGGCGCCTCGGGTTTGCTATCGTGAGCGCGCGGTTCGACGACGGACGGTGCGCTCGGAGGGGTTGCCCCAACCATGGCATATACCGTCGTCGGGACCCGCGCGGGCGTAGCTCAATGGTAGAGCCTCAGTCTTCCAAACTGATTACGCGGGTTCGATTCCCGTCGCCCGCTCCGCTATTGAACGGGCAGGTCAGAGGCCGTTTCTGACCTGCACGCCGGGCGCTCCGCAGGGCTTAGAAGCTCTTCTCCGTGCCCTTATATGCCCTACGTCCGTGGCGACTGGAGCAGGAGCATCGCGATGTCCGACTCCCCCACGATCAGTCCCGCTCGCCGCGGCGATGCTTCCACGCCTCAGGACGTGAGAGAGCGGCCCGACGAACCCAGCGTGCCGCGTACGGCAACATCCGGGAGACCCGGCCCGGTCGCTTCCAGGCCCGTACACCAGCCCGGACAAGAAGCGCCGGCCGCTCGGGACGTTCGACACCTACGACGCCGCTGCCGCCGCGAAGAGGTCGATGGCCGAGCTCGGGAACGCGCTCACGACGATCGAGGGCCAGGGCTCCTTGCTCTGAACGGGACGCCGCGGTCCCGGCTGTTTGAAAGCGGCCCGCCGACGGCCCCGCAGGCGCCAGTCGCTCACTGTGACAGGATGCTCCCCATGACGAGCACAACGAAGGGACATGCCGCGTAGGCATCCCACCCGGCAGCGAGCAGCTGCACGACGACGCCCCTACGGCACGGAGCACGTCAAGGACGGCCGCCTCTCCGGATCGGCCCACGCTGCCATCAGCCTCCTCGAGGCTTGGCCCGGTCAGGTCCACGGCGCGCTGGTGAACTGGGAACGCGAGGCGCACACCCGCAACCCCTGGAGCAGACACGCCTATGGTTGCGGGATCCGCGAATGTTGCGGCAGCCCGATCGACGACCGTGACCTCCTCGAACTCACGATCCACCGCTTACCACGCCGCTCTGCTCAGGAGCTCCGTGCCCTCGTCCACTCGATGGATGCACGGATCATGGCCAAGTTCCCCGTACGGTTGGATCACTACCACCGGTGGTGGCATACCGACTTCCCGTGGAACTACGACTGACTCGGCGACCTGCCATGGTCCAACCGGCTGAGTGTCGGTGGCCCGTGGCATGCTCTGGCCCATGTCGCAGCAGGAAGCAACTCTGAGTCCCGCGGTGGCGGCCGTCCTGGCCGACGTCGACGCGTTCGATTGGACCGCCGTCTCGCATGCCTATGGCGACGCGAGCGACATGCCCAGCATGCTGCGGGCCCTCGTGGTCGATGCCGGTGACGATTCCGATTCCGGCTCAGAGAGCGTGAGCGATCTGTGGGGCGCAATCGTGCACCAGGGCACCGTGTACTCGGCCAGCACGGCGTCGGTCCCGTTCCTGGCACGTCTCGCGGCGGCCGGTGCCGCGACCAGGGAATGCCTGTGGCTGCTGGGATGGATGGCCGCCAGCGACGACACCGCCCCCGGCGCGGAAGACGACATCCGCAACGCGGTGCGCGCCCACGCCGACGTACTCGAACCGCTGGCTTCGCACGACGACGGCGAGATCCGCAAGGCCGCCGTGCATGCCCTCGGACAGACCAGGTCAATCGACCTGTTCCCTGCGCTGCGGGCCGCCCGCGACGACGACGAGGACGCGCTGGTCCGTGCCGAGGCCGTGATCGCGATGGTGCGCTGCGGTGCACCGGATACGGCCGGGGTGGTCGCCGCCGCGTACGCCGATCCCGCAGACGCGGTGCGGCTGGCCGGAGTGTTCGCGTCGTTCGATGCCGGACGGCCATGGACCCGCGAGACCAAAGAGGCGCTGTTGTCGGTGCCGGACCCGGACTCGATCGCCGGCCAACTTCTGGACGACCGACACGAGGCACTCGCGTGGGTGGTCGAGCAGCTGTGCGACTCCGGCCACGGCGAGGCAGCCGCCAGCCTGCTCATCGAGGCCGCCGAACGCGAGCATGCTGACCTGGCGGTGGTGCTGTACGCGGCCACCATCGCCTGCGAGCGATCTCGCGCGGCAACCGAGCTGCTCCGCCCTTTCGCGGTCAAGCACGTCGACGCCGAGGGCGCGAGGATGCTCACCCAGACGCTCGGCCTGACTCCCGGCCCGGAGCCGCTGCCTTTGCCGGTGCAGGCAACTCCGGATCAGCTCTTGGGCGACGACGCCAACCTCGACGTCGAAGAGATGCGTACCAGGCTCGCCGTTCCGCTGCCGGAGTATGCCCGACTTACCACCCCGGTCGTCGACAAGAAGCTCGCCCTCGCCGCAGCACTGTGGGAACGAACCGACGATCCCGCGCCCGTGGTGGCGGCCGTGACCGAGGTGACTGACCGGCTTGCCGAGCGCGAGGGATTCCTGTGGGGATACCAGCGGGCGAACGCCGCCCGTACCGCTGCACGGCTCGGCGTCGAGGCCGCCGCCCTTGAGCTCGTCCTGCGCGCGCTGCTCGACGATCCCATCGCGCTGGCCGCGGCCGCGACCGCTCTGGCCCGCGCGGGCTGCGACTTCGACGTCGACAATGTCGCCGATCGTCTCGCAGCGCAGGCTGGCCAATACCGCGGCGACGACACCGTCACCGCGCTGGCCACGCTCGCGCCCCTCCTGTCCCCCGCCGCCGTCCAGCGCTGGCGCAACGTCATCGAACGCGACGCCCGGTTCGTCACCGGCGGACAGCTCGGCACCTTCGTCGCCGCCGACGAACAGTTCCGCGACGCCCTCCGCGACGCTCTGGCGGGCGCGGACGCATGACCCGCGACGCTCTGCCCACGGCGTCGTCGCCCGGGGCCCTTCCCTCGTTCCGCTACCACCCCGACCCCGTGGCTACTGGCGCCATCTCTCCCGAGGCGATCACGTGCTCCGTGTGCGGCAACGCACGCCCGTACCGGTACGCGCTGCCGGTCTACTCCGAGCACGACGTCGGACCGGTGTGCCCCTGGTGCATCGCCGACGGAACCCTGGCCGAACGGTTCGACGCCTACCTCAACGACATCGAAGGCCGGTACCCACCGGGAATCCAGGAAGAGCTCGGCTACCCGCCCACACCGCCCTACCAGCAGGTTCCCCGACAAGTGGTCGACCAGGTCTGCCGCTGCACACCGGGGTTCCCGTCGTGGCAGGACGTGATGTGGCTCGTCTGCTGCCGTGACGCCATGACCTACCTCGGACGGATCAGCGCGGCCACGCTGCGTGGTGATCCCGAGCTGCGCGGGGAACTCGCTTCCGAGCCCGAGGTCGGTGAGATGCTCAACTACGTTGACGACCGCGACGAGGCCAGCGTGTTGTGCCACCACTTCCGCTGCCGCCACTGTGGCCGCAACCGCGGACTCATCGACACCGACTGACATGCTGCAGCGGGAAACCGGACCAGTGGCCAGATCAAACAGCCGCGTGTGGTCTGGAATCCTTACTGCCACCTGTTCCGCGCAGCCGAGGAGGAAATCACGGTGGGATACGACTTGCACATCACCCGTAGCGAGAACTGGATCGACCCGGACGGCCCACGGATCTCGATCGACGAGTGGCTCGCTCTCATCGACGCGGACCCGGAACTCGATCCCCGCAGTGAAGTCACCGCACGTCTTCCAGACGGAGAAGTCCTGACCCTGCCGATGGAGAACCTCGCAGTGTGGACAGGCCATCCCCAGGCCGTCGAGGTCCCGTTCCACTTCACTGGCGGTCGCATCAGCGTCCCGATGGGAGACACAACCGCCCTCGCGAAGGCCCACCAGATCGCCGCCGCGCTCGACGCCAGGATCCAGGGCGACGAAGGCGAATTCTACGAACCTGAACCCGTCGCGCCTTCGAACAGGTCGTAAGCGCGATCGAGGCGCCCATAGGCTGCGTCGAACCACTCGTCCGACGCGCCGACAAACCAGCACGCCCGCTGTCCCAAAGGCAGCAGGAACGTCGGTTGCCCATCGGCGCACGCCACAGGGACCCTTGCCTGGTGGACGTCATCCTCGGTGGTGTGCTCGCCATCATTGCCAGTCTTGTCGGACAAGCCGTCGCGCACCGGTTCACGCGACGCAATGCCGCCGCAGCCAACCAATGGGCACGGGAAGAAAAGCTACGCCAAGAGCGCGTCGCTGCGTACAGCGAGTTCGCCGGCGCCCTCACCACCTATAGACGCGCGATGCTGGATCGCGCATTCGCCAGAGTCAAAGACCCTCATGATCCTGGTGTCGAGGAACATCGGCGTCTGTCCCACCGCAGCCGCGACACGGCACTGCAGTCGCTCTATCTCGTCGAACTCCTGGCCGATCGCCAGGAAGTCATCGAAGCCGCCCAGGCTGCCTACCACTCGATGGAGAAGTTCCTCGATGTCCAGGACCGAGATGAGGCGGAGTCCATCCGGACCTTCACGCGCACAACGATCCGGTCGTTCGTCGGAACAGCCAGAACAACCAGCGACCTCGGCCCACCGGCCTCAACGCCGTCCTGATGAACGCGATACAAAGTGGCGTCGGCACCATGTCCATCCCCTCTTCAGGTGTTCTCAGCGAAGCTTCTCGACCGAGCGTCCGTGGGCCGGCGGCCAGTACTCCTCGTCGTACTCAATCAGGTCCTCCACCGCCTGGCGGAGCCAGTCGTAGAAGTCCGCGAACTCGGCGACATGCTCCCATCCGGGCGAGGCTAAGTCGTGGACGATGACGACCGGTGCGCCCCGGTCGACGTCCCAACAGGCGACGTCGTCGTTGTCGATCCGCTCGGCAAACGGGACCAGGACCCGGCTCGGGTACCGGTCCCGCACTCCTGTCGCACGCCGCGCGAGCCGTTCCCCGGCCAGGATCCGCCACGGCTCCAGGTCGACGATCCCCAGCTCCACGACGCGCACGAACTCCCGCGGATAGGCGAACCCGTGGGGGAGATCCGCGGGCCTGAGCAGGTCAGCCATCAGACCTCCCCGAGAATCGGGTGAAGGCATGACGCCCCCGCCAACGTGAGCCGGTCCGAGAGGCGAAGACATCCACCACCCGACCCGCGGCGCCGATCAAGCGAGGGCTCCGGTAAGCGCCGCGAAGAACACCACGACACCGATGACGGCGAAGGCGACACCGAACACCCGCGAGAAGATCGCGATCGTTCGATGACTCGACGGCGCCGGTATCTTCAGGAACCACTGAATCCACACCTGCACATCGGCGTGCTGCTTCGCGAACACCGCGAAGCCGACACCCATCGCGACAGCGAGCACACCCCAGCACAACGCGAACACCTGCGGACCGGTCATGATCGCGAAGACTACCGGCCCAGCAGCACTCCTCAGCAGGTCGAGTGGATCAACGCGGCAACCGCGCGCGTCACAGTGAGCTCGTTGTAGAGAGCGACGGCGTCCTCTGTCACCGCGACGTGCACCTCCATGCCGAGCGATTCGGCGTAGCGGATTGTGTCCTTGGGGACGCCCAGCCGTGATTCCATGCCACGGGACAAGACGAGTACCTCGATCCCCGCCGCCGTCGCCTCGACGCGGGTCGCGGCGACCGCCTGGTCGACGTCGGGCGGCTGGATACCCGGATTGTGCCGCGTGCGGGTGATACTGACGTCGTCCCAGTGCACCTCGGCGTCCGCGGTCGCCTCGGCGATTCCGGCGATCTGCTCGGCGAGCCGTAGCCGAACCGCTTCCTTCCCACCCTTCGGGTCGTGCATCAGCATGTCCTCGGGGACCTCGGCGTAGGCACTCAGCGCGGCGAGCTTGCGCACGAGGTCCAGATCCCAGGTGCCCATGGCGCCGATCCTTCCACTCGCGCAGTTCGTTCCGCCCGGCATTGGTGGCGGTGATCCGATGTGACCTTGTCGCAAGCGACCTCGAATGCCGCCGAGAACATACCGCGGGTGCGACGCTTCTACGAGCGCAGCGGGTTCTGACCCGACCGCGAACACTTCCTCGACGAACTGCTGGACCTCGCCGAGGTCCGCGGTGTGCGCCGATGTCCTACCGGAGCCCATGTCTGCCGAGGAAGGTAGCCAGGTTGGCGGGGTCCGCCCGCCCTGTCATCGCGCGTCCTCCGTCCTGGGCACGACGAGTCGTACCCGCCAGCCGTGGCCCTGGCGGAACAGGGCGGCGGGTAGCTGTTCGGTGTACGGTGCTCCGGCCTGGCGCCAGCGGGCGATCAGCCGGTGCAGCCGGGTCGCTGACGTGGAGTGGCGCGGGGATGCGATCACGTCGGTGCCTGTGAGCATCGCGACCTCCACGTCGCCGGCTCGGACGGCATGGCCCCCGATTCCGATTGCCGCACCGCGGTCTGTGATCGCGGTGAACAGTCCGCCGGGCGCATGGGCCAGGATCCAGTTGCGTACGTGGTCGAAGTCGTCGGTGTTGTCGGTGTTGTCGGTCCACGGTGTCGCCGTCCCGGTGCGCAGGGCGGCGAGCCATCGTTCGGCGGTCGCCGCATCGGTATGCCCGTCGGTGGTCAGGATGTGATCGGGGCCGTGGCGCACGATCGTGTACGACGACGGCGTCGTGCCGGTCATCGCCTGGGACATCGAGATCGGTGATGCGCCGGCGGTGTGGACGACCGTCTCGAATCGGCTGCCGACGCGCGTGATGACGACCTTCGCGTCGGTTCCGGGCAGGTGTCCGATCTGGCACCAGATCACGACACACTCACCGTCGGACAGGCAGTCCAGGACCGTGGCCGGGATGATCCCGGCGGCCGGTTCCCCATCGGCGAGGTGTCTGGCTGCGGCCGCGTTCATCGTGTCACCGCCAGCGCGTCGAGCACGGGCAGGATGCCGTGTTCGTGGATGGTTCCGGTGACGAAGTCGGCGGCGGCCTTGACCTCGTCTGGGGCTTGTCCCATCGCGACCGCGGTGGCGGCCCATTCGAATGCGCAGATGTCGTTGGTGGCGTCGCCAACGGCGATCGTGGCGTCCTTCTCGATGCCCACGGCGAGGCGGATCTGTTCCAGGCCCGAGGCCTTGGACAGGTTCTTCGCGGTCAGGTCGACCCAGTCCGGCCCGGCTGGGGTAGCGGTGACTCCACACCAGGACAGTTCGTGGGCGAGATCGGCGGCGTCGTCGGCGGCCACGACGGCGCGGCTGGTGGGCCGGTCCCACAGGTCGTGCTCCCAGCGCACCCGCCGTTGAGGCCCGTTGAGACGGCCGCGGGGGAACTTCTGGCTCACGCGCCAGCCGCCCCGTTGGATGTCCCCGACGGCCAGGAGCGCGTCCGGTGCCGCGCCGCACGCGCGCAGGAGCGCGCGGGTCGGGTCGAACGTCACCCGGCTGGTCACGGTCAGGCGGCGGCCGGTGATGCGGGCGACGACCGCGCCGTTGGAACAGGTGACCCAGCCCGAGCGGAGCCCGAGCTGCCGGACGACCGGCCGCACCCCGCCCAGCGGCCGGCCCGTGGCAAGCACCACGGTGTGACCGGCAGCGACCGCGGCGCGCACGGCCCGGACCGTCACCTCCGGGATCTTCTGTCCCGTCACGAGGAGCGTGCCGTCGACGTCCAGCGCGAGGAGCGCCGGACGGGCGGCGGTGAGCCTCGGGATCGTGGCGCGATTCAGTGTCGCGGCTGTCGCGGCGGGTTTCAGGATGGCGGGGTGGGACATGACCTGCTCCCTTGTGTGGGTCGGGTCCTGCTTGCTGTACGGGAATCCGGCCTCGGTGCTGAGGTCGGCGATGCGCCAGAAGCCCGGGCGTGAGACCGGCTCCTCGATGGCAGTTCAGGTCCTCAGCCGCCAGACGAACACGAGCGGCGAGAACGTCTACGGCCGGGCCCGGGGGTGTCTGGGTGGGCCCGGCCGCAAGTCGCAGGGCCGTTACGTGCGGGTCAGGGGAAGTTCGAACCCGGCTGGGCGTCCGTGGTCGTCCACGAGGGTGGGGGCGGTGCGCCACCACGGGCGGCGGCGGCCTTCGATGCCTCGGGGGTAGCGCAGTCCGGCGTCCAGGGCCGCGTGTTCGATGTCGCGCATCGTGGCCCCGCGCCCGGCCGGGATCGGTGAGTGACGCGTCCAGCCGTGCCTGTGATGGGTCCCGATCTCGGCGCCCGCCAGGTCCACGCCGTCCCCGTGCCACACCCGCACCACCGTCGCCGGCTCCGGCGCCGCCGGGACAGGCCCGCCGGCGCCACGGGCCTTCTCGGCTCTCTGTCCCGCGACGGCTGCCACGGCGGCGGTCAGCTGTGCAGCCAGCGGCGAAAGCCCGGGACGTAGAGCCTCAGGAGGCACCACCGCCGCGACGCTGTGGTGGAGGATGTCGTGCACCACGATGGAGGCGTGGGACGAGAGACCCAGCCGGGCATGCACGGAGTCAAGCGCCGTCTGCGATAACGCGGCAGGTCCGGTCACATCGCAGGAGTCCGGCCCGGTCGGGATGACCCTCAGTGCGGTGGCAGCGGCCAGCACATCCGCATACCCGGCGAGGTCGGGCGCCTGCAGGCGGGCCAGGCTGGTCGCCTCACCTCGCAGCCGAGCCGGCGATACCTGTTCCTGGGCACCGTGCAGGAGCCGTGTCTCGGACCGGTGGCTGACCCGCCACCCGGCGCCGGGATCCTCGGCGGCGATCACCGTGTCGGCAAGGAGCTGGAGGTCCTCCAGCTGCAGGATCAGCGCGTCCAGGTCGAACGTGACCGCGTCGAGCAGTTCATAGCCGCCCGGCATGCCCGCATCCAGGCGCACGGTCAGCGCCCCATGGGAGCAGACCGCGTAGCCCTCACGAACCCCGAACCGCCCGGCGAGCCGCAACAGCTCGAACAGTGGCCTGTCCGTGGACAGCACAACCGTGTGCCCGGTAGCGCTGACCAGCTCCATCATCTGGACGGCTTCGGGTGAGACCCGCTGATCGGCCAGAGTCACGTGCGCATCCACGTCCACCACCACCAGACGAGCGGTGCTCCATGCGGACGTGTCGAGCGTGGCGGGCATCTCGGCGGGGCTCATCTGGGGCCTGCCGCGGCTTCCAGGTGCGGTGCCTCCGGCCGGTCGACGGGCAGCAGGTCCAGTTCGAACCAGACGGTCGGGGAGCCGGGCGGCTGGATTCGGCGCCAACGTCCTCGTAGGCCCAAGTCCCTTGTTGGGAAGGTAAGGCCCGCGTTCGTGACGGCCTGCTCGATCCACTGCATCCGTAAGCCCACCCCGCCGGGCAGCTCACACAGGCGGCGCAGGCTCGGAGGCCGTCCGGACGTGCCCCACAACTCGCACGCATCCAGGACCGCGCTGCGGCCGTGACGGACGAGAATTCTCGGCGCGCTGCTGTCGGCGGAGAGCCCGCTCATTCCGATGCGGATCTGCTCGTTCAAGTCGCCGACTCGACGCGCGACGTTGCGGATCATTTGCACGGGCGCATCAGGTTGGCGCGCGCGGTTCATGAACTTCGTCATGGTTCCTCCTCCCGGCACGCGGTCCGCACCCGTGGATCAGGTCCGTCCCGCGCGCCTGATTGGTGCGTTCCACTTTTGTCGTGCCGCTAGAACGTGAGGAGGGCATTCAGCGCCCGCGACTCCGGCAATCTGCCGCCGGTCGGGATCCGAGGGCACTGCTCGCTCGAGGCACCGGGAGTGCGGCCGGGGCGGGCTATGCGGGGTCCGGCTCGAACGAACGCGTGAGAGCGTTCGTGGACGACGACGCTGACGCCGGGATCCGACGCTGCGAGAGTGTCGTCGCAACGGTGGGTTCCGTGTCACTCAGCGTGGGTGACTGAGCCGACTCCTGCTCCATGGTTCGGTCAGAACGCGGTCCAGGTCCACGGCTTCGGGACTTCGCCGCGGAGGCAGGCGATGCGGTGGGTAGCCTCGGTCGCTGCGCGCGGATCCGTGGCGGCTTTCTGGGCGACGAAGGCCGTCCAGCGCAGTTCCTGGATGTCGGCCATAGTGCGGAACCAGGGCGTGCGGGTGACGTCGTGGCCGCCATAGGCGCTGACGAACGCGTCGTAGTCCGCGTCGCTGAGCCTTGCGAAGTCGGTGTGGTCGACGGCGATCGGGACCAGGTCCCAGTCGGGGTGTCCGAGCGCGACGTGCTCGAAGTCGAGCAGGACGGGTTCGCCGTCGTCGGGCACGACGACGTTGCCCTGCCAGGCGTCGCCGTGGACGACGGCGGCGCGGGCGGGTATCGCCCCTGCCACCTCTCGTCGGAGCGCGGCGGCGTGGTCGAGGAGCCAGGAACGGTCTGCCGGTGCGATCCCGGTCGTGTCGGCGATGCGGTCGGCGATCTGCGCGAGCGGGTCGAGAGCGGGCAGGCCGAGCGAGTCCGGGACCGGTAGTTCGTGCAGTCGGTGCAGGACCGTTGCGAGCTCGGCCGTGGTGGCATGGCGATGTGGTAACAGGGGCAGCCACCATGTGACGGGCTGGTCGGCGATGATCACCGGTTGCTCGATTCCGGGCGCGGGTGTGTTGACCCGCAGGCCCTGGTCGGCGAGCCATGCGGCGATCTGAACTTCCCGCCGGGCGGTCGTCATGGATCCGGGTCGGCCAACCCGCGCGACGAGGTTCGCGTGCGGCAGGAGGAAGAGTGCGTTGGAGCCATGACGCAGAGGGCGCGCGCCGTTGTCGTTGATCCCGGCCCGGACGGCGGCCCTGTGGCCGATTGCGGCAACATCCTCGGCAGCGTCTGGTACCGGCCGTTCGGCGCGCTGAGTGGGCTCTGGTTGCGTCATTTCTTGGCCAGGATGGTCGAGATGGCTCGGCGCAGCTCGGATGCCTGCGGGCGGGGAAGACCGGCGGTGGCTGAGGCGAGCGTGGCCAGTTCCTCGCGCATGCGCGCCGAGCGCATCGTGGCGGCGTCGGTCATGGCGGCCTGAGCGATCTCGGTGGCAGTGGTGATGTCACCGATCGAACAGTGGAGGGTAGCCAGGCGGACGCGGGAGAAGGTCCGTGATCGGACGTACTGCGGGTCGTGCCGGGCGACTGCGGCGCGGAGCCGGTCGATCGTGTCGTCCACCTCGATGCCGGCGCGCGCGAGGGGGAGGCGCGTCTTGCCGATGGAGCCTTGGTGCTCGGCGTCGTCGTAGTAGCACAGCCACGGCGGGTCGGTGGCGGGGTCGCGTCGGGCGAACCATTCGTCGGCGCGGGAGATCTCCTCACGTGCCTCGTGCGGGCGATCGGTGCGGGCGAGGAGGCGGGCGCGGGAGGCCGCGAGCATCGCGCGGCCGGTCGCGGTCAGGTCTCCGCGGAGCTCCTGGGCGGCCTCGATCATCCTCAGTGCCTCGCCGTGGCGGTCGAGATGCGCGGCCTTGCGCGCCATGTCGGCCAGGACGGTCGCGCGTAGCGCCTGCGAGTGGCCTTCGTCGGCACACCAGAGCGCCAGGTCGTAGCAGCGGTCGGTCAGGCTGTAGTCGGCCATGTCGTAGGCGGCAAATCCGACGACACCCGCGAGGTTGCCGACGGCCTGAGCTGCCGCCCGGCGAACCTCGATGGTTCCCGTGGCATCGAGGACTCCGGTCGCGAGACGCAACTGGGCGATGGCCATCTGGAGCGCGAGACCGCCACCGAACGTATTCTCCGAGGTCGCGATGACCCGGGTGGTCTCCCGGACGAGCTCGACCTCGGTCCACGAGACTCGGCGCGGCGGCGCGGTGTCGGGCAGAGCCTGCAGGAAGGTCTCGGGATCGGCCCCGGCCCACCGTGTTGGCTCGGTGTCGCCAAGCTCGGGCGTGCCTCAAGTGGCCGCAGCGCCGCGGCGGGTGGGCCGGAACCCGAGCTCGGCATCGCTCGCGGCTCCGAGTACGGCCCGTAGCCCGGTGCGGTACGTCTCGCCGGGCCAGCCGACCATGCCGCGCTCGTAGCGGGCGAGTGTCGCCGCATCAAGCGTGCAGTGCTGGCCCGTCGTGGACCAGACGTATTGGTTGACGGCTTCGGCCAGTTCGGCGCGGGTCATGGGGCTCCCCGAGCCTGACGGGGACGGTGCGCTCAGGCGCCAGCGCCGCAGTGCGTCGTTCACCATCCAAACCCCCTGAACCGGTCAGCGCCGAGTCTGGTCGGGATCGGCACCGGTGCGCTGGGCGATGATGTATGCCGAGGGCCCGCGCGGCGGGTTCCGTGTGGTTGCGAGCGTATCGAAGGCGGTCCGCACCTGGAAGCCGTGGCCGGTCAGGGCCGCGGTCAGAGCGTTCAGGTCGTGCACGCGGCGGTGCACGAGGTCGGTCTCGGTGCGCCCGCCAGAGAAGGTCCAGCGGCGCGTCATGGTGGCCACCTGTGCGTCGTCGTCCCAGTGGTTCTGGACAGTGACCTGGACCGGCCCCCGAGCCGTCGCCACACAGCTGGTGCTGGCCGGGCCTGCTGGGGGCGGCGTGATGAGGGTGTTGATGACGACGATCGTGCCGGGACGGGCGTGGCGGCTCATGGTGGCGGTCGCGGCGTCGAGCTCTTCGGGTTCGTGCAGGTAGGCGAGCACGTTGCCGAGGCAGGTGATGACGTCGAACCTACGCCCGAGGTCGAGCGTGCACAGCTCACCGACCTCGAAGTCGCAGCCGGGGTGTTCGTGGCGAGCGTGGGCGATGAGCTGGGGTTGCAGGTCGATGCCGAGGCCGGCCAGGCGGTCGCTCAGCGCGGCGACGAGGGCGCCGGTTCCGCAGCCGGCGTCGAGCAGGCTCTCGGCGTGCGACGCCCAGGTGTCGACGGCGTGGTGGACGACGTCGGTGTCGCGGGTGGCCGCGCCTTGGAGGTAGTCGTGCATTCCGGGGTCGCGGTAGAGGAGGTTCGCTGCAGCGAGGTCGTCTGCGATGGTCGGACTGGTCCTGGTGCTGTTCATTGCAGACTCCTGAGTCCGGTCTCGAGCGCGATTGCGTCGAACAGCCGGGTCTCGTATCTTCCGGTGCGTTCCAGGTCCTCGGTCGCGGTGCGCAGGGCTTGGCCGTCGAGGTAGCCGCCGTCGACCAGGATCGACTCCGACAGCATGCGCTGCAGGTGCGCCACGCCGTACTCGCGCATTCCTCGGTCCATCAGGGACAGGAAGTTCTCGGGCTCTGCCGGGCTCACCAGACGTTCGGGCAGCTTCGCCCGCCGCAGGCGCTCGCGCAGGAGACGCTTGCCTCGCCGATACTCCACGGGGAGTTGTTCCGCGAACCGGACGACGAGGGGGTGCGCGAGTGGCGCGACCGGCCAGATCCCGACGTCGAGGTAGGCCGGGTTGTGCAGGGCGAAGGCGTTCAGCGTGGGAATCGGGACGGCCGAGACCGGTGCAGCATCAGCCGCCAGGTCGTCGCCCGCCACGGCGCGGACCACTGGTCCCGTCCAGTCGGGCAACGTCACGGCGCCCGGCTCACTGGCCGGGTCGGGTGTGCGCTCGTGGGGGTGCAGGGCGCTGATCTCGTCGCCTCCCAGGCCGGTGTAGACGAGGGTGGCCGCGCAGTCGCGGGCGGCGGTGCGCATGGCGTCGAATGCCTCCCGGTAGAACGCGGCCTCCGGATCGTGGGGCTGGAGCCGGCCACGAATGCCGTCGAGCGCGAACGGCGGGTGCCAGGCGGCGGGGATGGCAACGTCCTGGGCACCGAGGTGACGAACCAAGGTCTCGCGGCGCCTGGCCTGGGCGCGGCCGATATCGCCATCGACCACGAGCCCCACGGTCCGGATCGTTCCGTGCCGCGAGGCCGCGGACAGGGCGACGTTGGCCGAGTCCGCGCCGCCGGACAGCTCCGCCACGACTTGGTCAGGGCGTGGCAGGCGACCGATCACGTAGGACAGGACCTCGTCGAACGCCGCAACCACGTCGGCGCCGCGAGTCTCCCGCGCGGCGAGGACATGCTCGGCCGGATCCGGGTAGGAAACCTCGACGCCGCGCGTGTCGAGGTGTGCCATGGCGCGCTCGGTCAACCGCCGTACGCCGTTGAACAGGGTCGTGCTGGAGTACACCGGCGTACGCAGCAGGGCTCGGGTCACGGCGGCCTCGACGAGCTTGCCGGGCTCGAACCGACCGAGCAGATCGGTCACGTTCCAGGAACCAGCCGCCGTCGCGTCGCTGACCGTCAGGTACAGCGGCGCGGTACCGAACACCCCGGCATGGGCGGTGATGCCCTGCGGAGTCAGCTCCAGGGTGACGTGGTCGCCGGGCCACGCCAGTGCGTCCGTGAGCGTGCGAGGCGTAGGGTGCCGGCGGCCGTGAAGGTCGCGCTCCCGGACGATGACGAGGCACGACCGCTCGCCCGTGGCGACCAGGAACGATTCCACCGACGGGTTGGCCAGCGGTTCGATCCGGCTGCCGCCTGAGTTCCATGCGCGCCCGTCCCAGCTCCACGCGGGGTCGGACAGGTCGGACAGGCGGATGGTGAATTTCAGCATCGCAAGAGCCTCCACGCAGGGTGGGAGCTCGCGGGGACCGGGGCTCCGGGCAACTCCCGATCCCCGCGAGCGGTCAGGGGTGGCGGATCAGCTGCACAGGTCGCCCTGCTTGTCCGAGTCGGCGGCTCCCGGCATCTTGCGGCCGGCCTGGTCGCGCAACTGGGGCACGCCCGCCTTGATCGGGCCGGTGAAGAACTCGTCCACGTTCATGTCGGTCCTGCCTTCCTGTCGGTGACGCCGCCGACGTGTTCGACGGCGTGACCACCCTCGCCGCGCGCGGATCGGAGCAGGAGGGCATTCTGCGATCCGGCGCCCGGCAGTCTGGAGACATCGGTCGGCCAGCGGGCAGCTGGCTCGTCCGTGATCGGTAGTCGACCGAATCGCGTCGTCGGGCCGTGCCAGACTGGCGGCCATGTCTTCCCCGAGCGTGATCCGCGACGCCCAGGTTCTGTGGGAGTTCCACCAGTTGCCCGACGAGCACCGTTCCACCGACATTGCGATCGGTCTGGGTGGTCATGACATCGGCGTGGCCGAGCACGTGGCCGACTTGTATCGCCAGGGCTGGTTCCCGTTGGTCGTCTTCACCGGGGCGAACGCCCCCACGACGGTCGACCGCTTCCCGCGGGGAGAAGCGGTGCACTTCGCCGAGCGGGCCGAGGCGCTTGGCGTACCGGCGGACGCGATCCTGGTGGAGACGAAGGCGACCAACACCAGCGAGAACTTCACGTTCACCCGTGAGCTGCTGCTGGGCCGCGGGCTCGATCCGCGGTCGGCGACGATCGTCAGCCGGCCCTATCAGCAGCGCCGTGCGTGGGCCACGGTCCGTAAGCTGTGGCCCCAGCTCGACGTCGTGTGTTCTGCCCGGTGGCTGGCGCTGGAGGACTACATCGCCTCGATCGGAGATGAGCAGCGGGTGCTGAACATGCTGGTGGGGGACACCCAGCGGCTGTGGGTCTACGCGGACGCGGGCTTCGCCGTCCCGGTCAAGGTTCCCGACGACGTGCGTGGCGCGTACGAGCGGCTCGTCAAAGCCGGGTACACCAAGCGGTTGTTGGTCGAGGAGTAGCCGGGGTTCCGACTTCCGTCAGGTAGTGGGGACACCGACAAGGCCGGCCAGGCGCGTCAGTTCCGGACCGGGCTGCCGCGCGACTGCGACGAGCGAGCCCACGACATCCCGGGTGATGCGGTGGTGCCGTACCTGAGAGGGCGCTGCCGCCTCGGCCCGCACGAGCGTGGCGAGCGCGTCCCCGTGATCTCCTGCGGCGAGGCTTGCGCGTGCGACATCGAGATGTAGCCGCACCCGCCGTTCGGCTGGCAGGTGGTCGACCCGGAGTGGTCCGCCGAGGGCCAGGACGGTGTCCATGTCACCGGCCGCGGCGGCGACGTTGGCGCGGTGGATCGTGACGTTGGTGGGGCCGAACGCGGTCCACAGGTCGTTGCGATCGGCATCGGTGACCATGGCCGCGCGCTGGGCTTCGTCGAGGTACGTCGCGGCGGCCGCCTGGTCGCCGGCCCCGGCCAGCAGGACCGCTCCCGTCAGCAGGATCGTGCCGTAGGCCGCAGCCGACGCCGTCGTCCTGGACATGCGGCTCTGGAACTCCCCGACGGCCGTCTCGATCGTAGCCAGCGCGTCGCCTCGATGACCAGCGACCGCCATCGAGAAGGCCGCTGTGCGCAGCAGCGACAGACGCAGGCACGCGTCATTGCTCGCCTCGGCCGCTGCGACACCGCGGTCCGCGGCGATCCACGCGATGTGGGTCCGGCCTGCCTTCGACAGGACGATCGCGGCGACCTGGTACGCCAGCGCGCAGAGCCTGGCATCGGCGCTCTCGCGGCCAGGCTCCGCCGATCGCAGAGCGGCAAGGGCCTTGGACGCCAACAGTGCCGCCGCTTCGAAGTTGCCCGCCTGGTAAGACGCGAAGGCACCGGCGACGTCCGGCCGCGCTCGATTCGCCCGATCGGGTCCGCCAGCAGCAGGAGGGTAGGACAACACGGTGCGGCACAAGAGATCGATCGCCGTGGCTGGGACCTCGGAGTCGGTGCCGGCCAATGCACCCTTACCGGCCCAGGTGGCAACCCACACCCCCACATCCTGCGTCGGTGCCGCGGTCCGACCTCGCCGGGTCGGGTGAAACCCGAGGTCGGCGTCGGACCCCACGCCGAGCACTGCGCGCAGCCCGTTCCGGTAGTCCGCCCCTGGCCAGCGGGGCTGTCCGTTCTCGTAGCGGCGGAGGGTGTCGACGTCGAGGTGGACCTCCCTGCCGGTGGTGCGCCAGATGTACTGGTTCACAGCCTCGGCCAGCTCTCTCCGCGACATCGGCAGGCCACTGCCCGACGGCGACGGTGTCGATTCCCGTCGCAGCCGCAAGTGGTCGTTGGCCATGACGTCCTCCGTCCACCGACGTTCTTGGTCCATCTGAAACAGGCGTGCCGTTCGTCCAGGGTAGTGAGCCCGGTCCCGGTGTGGTGCGACTTCACTCCAGATTGCCGGTCTCTGCCGGACAGAATGCCCTCCCGCACCGGGTGGTGGGCGACCGATGGTGGGCGTGCGCCGCCGGCCCGGTCGGCGCGGATGTCCACGTCCCTGGGGAGGCGCCCGTGCCCGTCACCGTTCCGTTGCTCACCCGCGAGCAGATCGCACGCCTGCCCGAGCGGGCCCGTGAGGTGGTCGAGTACCGCAAGTCCGGCCTGTCGCTGAACCACATCCAGGGCTGCCCGCTGGACTGCGCCTACTGCATCCGGCACACCTACGGCGTGTGGGACATGAACCAGCCGCGCGCGCTGATGGCCGACGACGACGCCGTACGTGAACTCATCTCGCACCCCTACTTCCAGCCCGACAAGACCCCGATCCAGATCTTCAACCGCGCCACCGACCCGTTCCTGCCGCGGGTCAAGGAGCACCTGTTCGCGGTGCTGGAGGCACTGGACGCGCTCGGCCTGACCAATCACGTCCTGGTCATCACCCGCTACCGGATCGATCCCGAAGACTGCGCCCGGCTCAACCGCCTGCGCAGCCTGAAGCTGACTCTCCTGATCACCTACTCGGGGATCACCGACGAGCGGATCGAACCGGTCAAGTCCTCCATCGCGGAGGCATCGCTGAGGACGGCGTTCGAGCACGCGGACCGCTACCGGGTCATCCTGTACTGGCGCCCGCTGGTACCCGGCCTCAACGACTCCCCAGAGCACCTGGCCAAGGCCGTCGAACTCTCCCACCATGCGCACGCGACGGTGTTCACCGGCCTGTTCTACCGCGGCGAGATCGCCGACTACTACAAGGCCAACAAGCTGCCCGAGCCCTACAGCGACACGGCCCGGCGCAAGATCGTGCCCGAGACCCTCGAACGCCGCGTCCTGGAGGCGTTCGCCGACGGCGGCGGGCCGTTGTTCCGCAAGACGTCCTGCTCGGTCTCCTTCGCCCACCAGGTCGCGGACTACAACGGGCACTACGGCATCCGGGAACTGTGCGACATCTGCCCGGCCAAGCAGCTCGCGATCTGCTCGGGCGCCCACCAAGTGCCGGGGATCGAGGACATCCGCGCGCTCGCGCAGCGCCTGCCGGACCGGAAGGATGTCGAGGTCGTGGAGATCACCGAGCGAGCCGCGATCGTGGCCGGCCTGGACGAGCAGCCCCGCTACTTCCTGCAGCACGGCCTCGGCTTCCAGATCCACGATCAGCGCCACCCGCACAAGCGCCGCCTGCACGGCCGCGCCGACCTCGGTTGGGACCCTGTCACGCCGTCGGACACGGAGGACCCGTCATGAGCACCGGCCGCTGGAACGACCTCGATTACGTCGTCGTCGACGTCGAAGGAAACGGCCACCGGCCACCCGACCTCGTCGAACTCGCCATCGTCCCGATCATCGGCGGGCAGATCGGCGAACCACGCTCGTGGCTGGTGCGCCCGCCCCACCCGATCCAGTGGCACGCCCGCAACATCCACGGGATCAGCAACGACGACGTCGCCCACGCGCCCACGATCGCCGAGGTGGCCGACGACGTCCTGGCGGCTCTCGCCGCCGGCGCCCCGGTCGGGCACAACGTCCACGTCGACCTCGGCGTTCTGACCCGCTCCCTGGCCGGCTGGCAGCCTGCCGAGGCGTTCGACACT
This sequence comes from Myceligenerans pegani, assembly GCF_014892515.1. Lineage (GTDB taxonomy): Bacteria > Actinomycetota > Actinomycetes > Actinomycetales > Cellulomonadaceae > Myceligenerans > Myceligenerans pegani. The sequence continues at coordinate 47,922 of NZ_JADBGR010000087.1, read as the reverse complement.
CTCAAGCTCGCGCGCCACGCTTGGAACCTGACTAGCTACCGGCTCGGTGCCCTCGTGCGGCACCGGCGACTCGACGCCGACATCCCCGACGGCCTGCGACCCCACCGCGCGGGATACGACGCCCTGGTCACGGCCAGGCTGTTCGTGGACCTCGTCGCCGACAGCGCCGCGGGCGAGGGCCTCGGGCTCGACGAACTGCGCCAGTACGGCCTTGTCGCAGGGCTGGGTACAGCTTCCACGGCCGCCGGCCGCCGCCCCGCAGCGTCCGACCCGACCCTGTTCGACCTGCCATGACCATCACGTCTCCTGTCGGCGGCGGGATGTTCATCGCGGTCGACGGGCCCTCCGGCGTCGGGAAGTCAACCCTGACCCGCGCGCTCACCATCCTCCTGGGCCAGGACGGGCACACGGTCCACCGGACCGCAGAACCCTCGGACGGGCCGATCGGAACGCTGGCGCGCGGGATGACGAACACCGCCGACGGCCTCACGCTCGCGTGCCTGTACGCCGCCGACCGGTACCACCACCTCGCGCACGAGATAGAACCACGCCTCGCCGCGGGTGCGATCGTGATCACGGACCGATACATCGCCTCCGGCCTGGTCATGCAGCGTCTCGACGGCGTCGACCCCGAACTGCTGTGGGCGCTGAACAAGCAGGCCCGCACGCCCGACCTGCTCCTAAGCCTGACCGCGGACGACGACGTCATCCGCCGCCGCCTGACCCGCCGCGGAACGCACAACCGCTACCAGGATCAGCACACCTCCAGCCGCGACGAAGCCACCTGGCACAAGGAAGCGGCCGAGCACCTGGCGGCCACCGGCGCCGTCGTCCACGCCATCGACACCACCCACCTCAGCGCCAACGCCGTCACCGCGCTGGCGCACCGGCACGTTCATGACGCCCTCGGCGCGCAGGAAGAAGGTACGGCGGCATGACCGCTACCACGCTCGACGCCGCCAGCCCCGCAGCGGCCTCCGGCATCTTCCTCCTCGGCGGGGACCTGCCCGTGCACCGGATCGGGTACGGCACCATGCAACTCACCGGGCCCGGGCACTGGTACCACCCCGCCGACATGCACGCAGCGAAGGCAGTGCTGCGCCGCGCCGTCGACCTGGGCGTCAACCATCTCGACACCGCCGATGCGTACGGACCCGAGACCGTCGAACACCTCATCCGCAAGGCCCTGCACCCCTACCCCGACCACCTGGTCATCGCCACCAAAGGCGGCATGACACGACAAGGACCCAACAGGTGGGCGCCCGTGGGCCGGCCGGAGTACCTGCGCCAGTGCGTGGAGATGAGCCTGCGACGCCTCGCAGTCGACCGGATCGACCTGCACTACCTCCACCGGGTCGATCCCAAGGTGCCGCTCGAGGACCAGGTCGGCGAACTCGCCGTGCTCCGCGCCGAGGGCAAGATCCGGCACATCGGCCTGTCCAAGGTCACTACCACTCAGATCGAGGCAGCACGCCGAATCGCACCGATCGCAGCGGTTCAGAACAAGTTCAACCGCCACGAACAGGACTGGGCCGTACTCAACCACTGCACTGAGAACGAGACCGCCTTCGTCCCCTACGCGCCGCTCGCCGCCGGAGCACTGGCCGATGGACCAGGCGCAGCCCAGCGGGAACTCTCCTGGCTTCTCGGACTGTCCCCGGTCGTCCTGCCGATACCCGGCTCAACATCGATCCAGCACCTCCAACAGAACGTCCACCCGATCCCATAGGCATCGCGTTTGCGCGATGTCGATGCGACCCATCCCGTCACCTTGCGAAGGAGTTCCCGCCTTGACCGTAACCGCCACGAGCATCCCCGAGCGCGCCGCCCGCTTGCGCGCCGATCTGGTCGACGGCCTGCGTGCAGGGGCCAGGCACCGCGCCATCGACCTGTCCCCGGCCGTCGAGGACGCGTTGCGGACCGTGCCACGACACCTGTTCTGCCCACCGGGCACCGACCTGGAGGCCGCCTACGCGGACGACATCGTGCGCACCCAGATCGACGAGACCACCGGGAGGACGACGTCATCGATCTCCGCGCCGTGGCTACAGGCACGGATGCTGGAACAGGCGCGCATCGAACCTGGCATGCGGGTCCTGGAGATCGGGTCATCCGGCTACAACGCCGCCCTGGCCGCAGAGCTCGTCGGCGCCTGCGGTCAGGTCGTCACCGTTGACATCGACCCGGCGGTCATCGCCGCGGCGCAGGCCGCGCTCGAGGCCACCGGATATGCGGACAGGGTCACGGCGGTCTGCGCCGACGCGGCACAGCACCTGGGCCAGGGCGTGTTCGACCGGATCATCGTCACCATGGGCGTGTGGGACTTTCCCGGACCATGGCTGGAGCAGTTGGCCGAGGACGGGATCCTCGTCGCTCCACTCCGGGTGCGCCATCCGAACGAGTGCTGGTCAACCGCCTACCGGCGCCGCGGAGACCTGCTGGTCGGGTCGGACGATCTGGTGTGCGGGTTCGTCGACGTCCAGGGCATCGCGGCCGTGCACCCCGCCACCACGACCGTCACGGTCGGCGACGACGCCGTCACCCTCACCGCCTGGGACCCTGCCACGAGCCTGGCCCGGGTACCCGATGCGTTCGGCCCGGACTCCTCGGTATGGGCCAGCTCCGGTGCCGTGCTGACGGGGCAGGGAATGTTCGTCGGGATGCGCACCCACCTGGCCTGCACGCTTCCCGGCCTGGCCGAAGCCACCGCGCCCCATCGCCGCCTCGCGCACAAGGCCAGGGACGGCGAGACATGGACCACGTTCGCGCACGTCGACGGCGAGTCCGCCGCGATCGCCGCCTGGCGAACCATCGACGACGGCCACGAACTGGGGGCGCGCGGTTTCGGTCCCGACGCCCACCGGGTCGCCGAGACGCTCGCCAGCCACATCGCCGACTGGGACCGCCTCGGCCGCCCGCAACGCGCCGCTCACGTCTACCGCGTCCCGCGCGGCACCACGCCGCTGGACGGCGCCGTGATACGCCTGCCCGGTGGCGGGGACCTGGCGATCACGCTCCACCACGACGCCGACGACATCTGATCCCGGCACGTGGATGCCGAGGCTACGGCTAGGTCATCGTCGGTGTGGGGCACCCGCGAACGCATGAGCCGCGACGTAGAAATCATGGAGCAGGCAATCGTCCCGCCGAACCCACGCAGCACGTGGTCGCGGTGACGATGCGGGAGGCCGAGCCCGGCGTGCGGGACGTCGTCCAGCGGGTGCAGCAGCGGCTCGATGACGCCTCCGCACGTGAGCACGACACCGCCAGCGAGGTCAGGTAAGCCACGGCTGGATCCGGCCGGGATCAAGAGCGTGGTCGATCCGCAGGCGGTTCGTGGGGTGGATCGCCAGCTCATCGAGCTGACCGACCGGCTGCCAGACCACCTCGGACGACTCCGACGACGTGCGCGCCTGGCCGCCGGTGACGGTGGCGGTCACGCAGATCGAGAACTGGGAACGGACCTCGCCGTCGCTGTAGGCGATCACGTGACGCGGATCGGTGTAGACGCCGACCAGCCCGGTGACATCGACGTCGTACCCCGTCTCCTCCCTCGTCTCACGGACCGCAGCCTGACGGACGGACTCACCCGGTTCCATGGCGCCGCCCGGAATCGACCAGAGATCGTTGTCCGTGCGGTGGATCAGCAGAACCCGACCCGACTCGTCACGGGCAATGACGCTGACGGCCGGGACGATCGAGTTCGGCTCGGGAGCCTGGGGATCGTCGAAGTAGTCGGTGCGGGCCATGGCGCTACCCTCTCATCCCGTCTCCGACGCGACGGAAGCCGCGGCAGTCCTCAACAAGGCCGCCCTCCTACTCTCGGACGCCGGGCACGCCGACCTGGCCCACGACCTGTGCCGGCGTCAGCTCGCCGTCTTCCAGAACGCCGGCCAAGCCGGCAGCCCGCCGCCTCCCCTTCTGGTCCGACGTCGTCGACGGAGCCAGCACCGTCCAGTTCTGGTGACATCCGGTAGCCTGCTGTCGCGACGACGGATCCATCGTCCGGCCATAGCACGCTCCCACTCGAACTCGTCGGCAGCCGACGTGCAGCATTCATCCAATCTGAATACGAGCGTCCGCCAGCAACGGCGCCGTTGCATCCAACGTTCCTGTCGACGACGCACGCTTGGCTACCGCAAGCAGAGGCGGCTTGCGAGCCGTTGCCTTTAGTCGTCCGGCAACGGCTCCGCTAGGGTTTCGCGCATGGTCGGTCGGCGCACTTCGCGGGAAGTTGACGGGCAGACCATCTCCGGGGTGACTCGGATCGCGTTCATCAGGAACGGCGGGACCTACTTCGTCACCGATCTCGTGATCTATGCCGACGGGATAATCGATTGCTGGGGCCTGGTTGATCTGGAGGAGTTCGAGCGCAAGGTCGCCTCGGGCTGGGTCGCGACGACGCTTGAGGAAGGTGCTCACGCCTCGGCACACCATGTCGGCTCGTGGACGTTCGCACAGCCACGGTCCTGGGTCACACCTGAGGGGCTCATCGGTGAGGTCCGTGATCAGGTCGACTCGCTCGCCGGCCGGCCAGACTCCACCAGCCGCTGCCGGGCCGCGATCGGTGCGTTCCTCGACGATCCCACCACGGCCCGACGTCGTGCTCTGCTGGATGCGTACCTCGCGGTGCCTGAGCACCTGCGGGTCTACATGCTCGGCGACATGGACAACAAGGATTGGCCGGTCCAGGCTCTTGCCGTCGGTGTCGGGAAGAAGCGCCCTCGCGACGGCGCCCGCGTCACCAAGGAGTTGTACGAGCACGCTCTGCGCTATTTCGAGAGGCGGAGCGAGTACGCCCCTGAATGGTTGCGGCCCAAGGCCACGAGGATCAAGACCAGCGAGTTGGTGACTCCGGTGCAGGTGCCGGCTGCTGTCTACCCACAGGGTGTCGAGACCGCTCCGGCGATCCATCGGTTGCGCAACTCCTTCCCCTGTGAAATCCGCGCGGCGGGCCACGTGTTCGACAACGTGGAGACCGCCTGGCACGCGCTATCGGTCGCCGACGACGAGGCGCGTGCCCGGATCGCCGCAGCGCCAAGCCCGTACGACGCCAAGAAGCTCGCCGGCGCGCTCGACAAGCGCGATGGCTGGGATGAGGCGCGAGAGGCTGTCATGCACTCTCTCCTGAGCGCCAAGTTCATGCGGCATCCGGATCTCGCGGACATCCTGCTGAGCACCGGGACTGCTCCGATCCATTACGACGACTTCGATAGGCACTGGAGCACCGGCGGGCGGAACTGGATCGGTCGACTCCTGGAGCTGGTCCGTAGCGAGTTGCGGGCTCAAGCTGCTGGGCTGACGGACCTTGTCGACCACGCATCCTGAGTTGGCACGCCCCCGGACGCTGCTCCTGCCACCACGCCTGACCGGGTCGGTCGAGGCTGTCCGCGCCGCCACGGAGGCGCGCGGCCTGACCACGGTGCAGTTGCCGGCCTTCGACCTCCCTGAGGGGATCGCGGCCGAGCACTTGCACGCCGGCCCGACGTTCGCCGACGCCGTCGCGCCGAGTCTCGGCATCGCGTGCCTCGAAGCACCGCCGACCTGGCTTGCGGACCTGCCGCGCGAAGTCGTCGGCCGGACGATCACTGCGATGCCGATTCGCGACGCCTGGACCCTGCGATACCCGGCGTTCATCAAGGCGCCGAACGACAAGTCCCTGCGTGCCATGGTCTACACCGACGGCACCCGCCTGCCCGGCGCGGACGCCGTTGACCTGGACACACTCGTCCTGGTCGCCGAGATCGTCTCCTTCACCGCGGAGTTTCGCCTCTATGCCCTGGACGGGACGATCCACACCTCCAGCCAGTACTCCGCCCACGGTGGCAGGTGCCTGGCACCGCTGCCCGACGACGTCGCGTCCGCTGCCGCCGCGTTGATCCGCGACCTGGCCGAGACGTTGCCGTCGGCGATCGTTGTAGACGTCGGACTGCTCGACGACCGACTCGTGGTGATCGAGGCCAACGCCGCCTGGGCATCAGGCACCTACGCATGCGACGTCGACCGGGCCCTCGATGTCATCCTTCGCGCCGCCGGCCCAGTAGCGGGCCTGTTGCGTCGCGACGAGGCGTTCACCCGACCGGTTCCCGGCCAGCCCTCGTCGCAAGGAACGCGCAGGACCATCAGTGAACCCGCGCGCGCCGCTACCGTTGCGCATCGTGAACCACCACCATCCGAAGCTCGTCCCGCCCGTCGATGAGCTCGACCTGTCGGGCGTACTGATCCGGACCGACTACTCCAACGACGCCCGCTTCGCGCAGGTGCTGGAGAACGCCAGGCGACAGGTCGGCTCAAGTCCGACCGATCGCGCAAGGCTGCTCGTCGTCGACGACCCGCACCTCGCACGCATCGAACCCGGCCGGGTGGCGGACCTCGTCGAGGTCGAATCGTTCGCGTTCGTGGCCGACGCCCGCTCGATGGCCGACAGGACCCTCCTGGTCGTGGACCTGTACGAGGACTCCGACACCTACCTGGAGACCTTCCGCGTCGCGCCAGAAGCTGTCTTCACCGTCGAGGCGAACCTCGCGATCGCCAACCTGGACTTCGACGACTTCGCATCACAGGTCGACAACGACGGCGTCTACCGCGAAGCCATCGACAACGGAGACGTCAGGTAAGCCTGTTCAAGCCTGTCGGCGATGATCGGACAGATTCACGAACAGACGCGCAACCATGACGTAGATCGGATCTCGCGCTCACAACACTTGAGCACTCCGGCGTCGAACTCGGCCCGGGCCTCACATCACACAGAAGGCCGCGGGATCGAGGCCACCTACAGCTTCGGGTTATAGGCCCGCCTCGCAGCCCGCGCCGGGTGGGTCTGCTGCACGAGCCGGTGACAGTTTCGGTTACGCAGCGCGAGGATCAAGCCTCACCGGCATGATGAGCGCGACGGTGTCGGGCGCGTGCCTGGCGGCGAGACGGAGCGTGTTGCGTTCGCCGAAGGTCAGCTGGAGGTCGGTGTCGCCGAAGGAGCGGATTGCTTCGGTGAGGTACTCGCGGTCGAAGGCGACGGAGCGGGGTGCGTCGCCGATGCGGACCCCGGTCTGGTCGAGCCCGATCAGGATCAGGCGGTCGCGTGACCCGGCGTGCGCTCCGGGCCCGGCCTCGCGCCGGGTGACCTGGGTCAGCAGGTTGGGTGCTGTCGCTGTGGCGCAGTCGGTATCTGGCAAGGAGTCAGGTGTACTCATGTCCCAGGTCTTGGGCTGGTGCGCAGCGAGGAGCGCATGGTAGTCGGGGTAGAGCGCGTCGATGGGCGTGCCGTCCAGGTTGCCGAGCGTGACGCGCTGCGCGGCCAGGGATACGCCGACTTGCGCCGTGACCGCGTGGCCGAGGAATGCGTCCACGATCGCGATCGGCACGATGACTTGTGCCGGCGGGCCGACGACGCCTTCCAGCGGCACGCCGGTGGCGGCCAGCCTGTGGCGGTCGGTGGCGACGAGCCGGAGGACGGCTCGGTCAACGTCGAACAGCACGCCATGCAGCGCCGGCCAGGCGGGGTTATCGGCCACGGCGTGCCGGACGGAACGGAGTGCGGCACGCAGCGCGGTGTCGTTCACCGTGAGGGTGGTGGTCGCCGCCAGGAGGTCCCGTGCGTCGTCGAGGTGAGTGGTCGCTTCGACGAGCTCGGTCTCGAGGTGTCGCTGGTGGGCATCGACGATCCGGCGGGCAGTCACGGGATCGGCGGTGATGGCTCGGCAGATGTCGGCCACCGGCATGCCCGTCCGGCGCAGCCCGGCAACGATCCGGGCCCGGACTACCTGGTCTCGCGCGTACCAGCGGTAGCCGGTGACCGCGTCCACGTGCGCCGGCCGGAGCACGCCCGCGGCGTCGTAGTAGCGCAGGGCGCTGACGGGCAGGCCGGAAGCGCGCGAGAACGCGCCGACGGTCAACATCCGGTCCTGGTGCACCGGAACAGCATGGACCCTCGACTGGGTCGAGGGTCCAGCCGGTCACGCCGACGCAGCTGCCGGTACCGCTGTACGGAGCCGGACCGCCGCCAGGGCACACATCCCGAGCATGGCGGCGCAGCAGAGTAGGGCGGCGCTCGGGGAGAGCCACGCGGCGGTGGCACCGAGCAGGTTGTTGGACACCACGACCGGGGCGAGCTGTGCCAGCGAGGTCCAGGCCTGGACCCGGGCCAGGTGGGTACGGGGTGCGCTGCCCAGCACGAACGGCGCCAGGTGCGCGACGGCGATACCTGTCCCGGCCCCGACGACGACGGCCGCGCCGACAACCAGTGTCACCGCATCTCCACTCCCGGAGGCGACCAGTGCGACGCCTGCCGCCGCCGCGGTCAGCCCCAGGCCCACGGCCCGTCCGGTCCGCGACGTCGTACCGGTCCGGGCGACGACGAGCGCCGCGACGATCGACCCCGCCGCCTGAGCCCCGACGACGACCCCGGTTGCCCCGGCACCCCACCCCGACTCCCGTCCGAGCAGAGGCACCAGCAGTGACGACACCGGCAGCACGGCGGCGGCCATCGCGCCGGTCAGCAGGAGTGCCCTCGCCAATCCTGGGGTGCCGACGACGACCCGGGCACCGTCGGACAGAGAACGCCACAGCGGCCCGGTGGACGGGTCGGCGTGGTGCCGGGGCCGGATGACCGCCAGGACGACGAGGACTGCGGCGAAGCAGACGGCGTCGGCGATCGCGATCGCGGGCAGCCCCACGGTGGCGACCAGGACACCGCCGAGCGGTGCACCCGCAAGCAGCACGGCCTGGCTGAGTCCCTGGCGCAGGGCCAGCGCGCGGGGTAGCACGGCGTCGTCCACCAGGCGTCGAGGCATCGAGCCCATGGCCGGCAAGGAGAACGCCGAGACGACGCCGGACGCCAGGCTCGCGGCGGCCAGGAGCCACGGCTGCGGACCGGTGGCGTGCAGACCGCCGGCCAGAGCAAGACACACCACGAACATGACGGCCTCGGAACACAGCAGCAGCCGCCGGGCACCGACACGGTCGGCGACGGAGCCACCTACCAGCACGAGGAGCAGCCGGGGAAGGCCGGACGCGGTCAGGACGAGCGCCGCGACCTGGCCGCCGTGCGCAGCGGCGGCCCAGCCCAAGGCGAACCAGAGGACGGAATTACCGAGCTGACTGAGCGTGCTCGCAGCGAGGAACGCGACCCAGGCCCGGGGAAACGAGAGGAACATGCGCGCGACTCTGAGGGCTCGACCTGGTCGAGAGTCAAACTCGCGCGCCCACCGCACCGGCAGTCGGCTCCGACGCACCGAAATCGGCCTTGCGGTCATGAGCCCGACTCGCGGCAGGGTCACGCGCCCCACCGTGCCGCCACGAACCCGCGTGGGAATCGCGGCCGCTGCGGGCCCTACGATCGAGCGTGTGCGATTGTTCGAGAACCTGACTGCCACGCAGCGACCTGCCTGGCCGGAGCTGGAGCGGCTCGTCGGCGAGGCTTCGGTCACCGTCGAGATCCTCGCCCCTGACGCGGCGATCAGCCGTCGCACGCTCGAACAACTCCAGGTCACGACCGGCTCATACCTCGGCGCCGTCGTCGTCCATACCGGCGGGCTCCTGATCGACCACGGCTGGCTGCGCGTCTACGGAAGCCCGTCACCGAACGGCCCTGGCCACCTGCCGGGCTTGGCCGCGATGAACGACTTCCCGCCGGCGCCCGATGCCGCCTGGTCCCCGCCCTATGGGCTCGTCGTCGCCCACGACGTCCTCGGCGGTACCTACGTCCTCAACGGACACGACCCCGACGCCGCCGGAAGACCAGGGAACCCCGGCGAGATGATCTACCTCGCGCCCGACACTCTGCAATGGGAACGACTCGAGGCCGGCCACGCCGCCTGGCTCTCGTGGGTACTCGACGGCGGCTTGAGCGACTTCACGAGCGGACTGCGTTGGAACGGCTGGGAATCCGAGACCCGCAGCCTCAGCGGTGACCGTGGCCTGAACTTCTTCCCGCCCCTGTGGTCCAAGCAAGCCCACGAAGATCTCAGCGCCACCAGCCGCGCCATCGTACCCATGGCCGAACTCGTCGGAGTCGCTCGATCCACCGCCGCGCAGATCGACGGCGTCGACCTCGGACCACTCGGGACGTTCGACGGCCACCCATCCGATTCGGCCGGATGAGAAGCGGGGTGCAACGTCTGAGAGCCCCGACCCTGATCAGTCGCCCGGCAAGTATTGACGGTTCGGCGTCCTCACCTACCCCGCGAAGGGGTGGGGCCGGTGACGATGTCGATCCACAAGGTGTCCGCCGGGCACGGGTACGCCTACCTGTTGCGGTCGGTGGTCCAGGGCGATGGCGATCATGCCGCGCCCGACAAGGTGACGCGCTACTACCTGGAAGCCGGTACACCCCCGGGCATGTGGCTCGGCTCGGCCGTCGCGGACTTCGCCGGCAGCACCGCACGGCTCCGGCCCGGCGACGCCGTCACGCCGGTGCAGCTCAAGCGCCTGATCGGCGCGGGCCGCAACCCGCTGACCGGTGGCCCGCTGGGGCGTGACTTCGCCGAGTACAAGCCCGTGGCCGAACGGATCGCGCACCGAGTGGCTCGGCTGGACGAGGCGCTGACCGGCGCCGAGCGCGAGCAGGCGGTGGCGCGGATCGAGGCCGAGGAGCATCGTGCCGGGGACAAGCACGCCGTGGCCGGGTTCGACCTGACGTTCTCCGTGCCCAGTCGGTGTCGGTTCTGTGGGCGCTGGCCGACGCCAACACCCAAGCCCGGATCGTCGAGGCCCACCACGCAGCGGTGCGCGAGACGCTCGACCTGCTCGAACGGCAGATCGCGGCCACCCGCCGAGGTGCGCGCGGGATCGAGCAGGCAGACGTCACCGGCGTTGCCGCGGCGGCGTACGACCATTGGGACTCGCGCGCGAACGACCCACAGCTGCACACCCATGTCGTGGTGTCGAACAAGGTCAACACGTCCGACGACGGCGTGTGGCGGACCCTGGGCGCCCGCGGCCTGTACGGGGCCGCCGTGGCGCTGTCCGAGCACTACGACGCCGTGCTACGCGATCGCCTCACCGGCACCTTCGCCCTGGCCTGGGAACGGCGGCCGCGCGGCCGGGACCGGCACCCTCAATGGGAGATCGACGGCATCAGCGAGGACCTGATCGTCGAGTTCTCAAGCCGCACCTCCGCGATCAACTCCGAGACCGAACGCCTCAAGGCCGCCTACGTCGCGACGCACGGTCGCCAGCCGCCAGCCCGCGTCGTCGCGCGGATGCGCGCGCAGGCCACACTCGCCACCCGACCCGCCAAGCAGATCCACTCGCTGCACGACCTAACCGAGTGGTGGCGCCGACGCGCCGAACCTCTCGCGCCCGACGCCGACCCCGTCGGCCTGGCACGCGACCTCACCACTGCCGGCACGGGCCAGGTGTACACCGCAGCCCACGTGCCCAACGAGGTGATCGAGCAGGCTGCCGCCCAGACGCTGGCGGTGGTGTCGGACAAGCGGGCCACCTGGAGACGGTGGAACCTGTGGGCCGAAGCATCCCGGCAGACGATGGGCTGGCGCTTCTCCTCAGCAGCCGAGCGGGAGCAGGTCATCACTCGCGTCGTGGACGCGGCCGAGGCCCACTCGGTCCGGCTCACCCCGGACGAGCTCGCCCCGACCCCGGCAACACTGCAACGAGCCGATGGCTCCAGCCGACTGCGCCCCCAGCATCATGCGATCTACTCCAGCGAACAGGTCCTGGCCGACGAGGAGCGGCTGCTGATCCTGGCCGGAGAGCGAACCGGACCCTTGCTGCCGGACCGCGCCGTGACCGCCGTCGTCCACCGCAATGACGAGGGTCGCCGGCCTTCGGTGGAGCAGGCGAACGCGGTGCAGCAAGTGGCCACATCAGGGCGGGTGGTGGACGTGCTGGTCGGACCGGCCGGAGCAGGCAAGACCACCACCTTGCGCGCACTCGTCCGCGCCTGGACCGCACGCCATGGGCCCGGGTCCGTAGTCGGTCTGGCGCCGTCAGCGACGGCCGCGAAGGTCCTAGCCGATGACGTCGGGCAACCCGCCGAGACCACAGCGAAGTGGCTCACCGAGCACCGACACGGCCGCACTCGGCTGGCCAGAGGCCAGCTGGTGATCGTGGACGAAGCCACCCTCACCGGCACCCACACCCTCGCCCGCCTCGCCGCCCTCGCGGCCGACGTCGGCGCAAAGCTCCTCCTGACCGGCGACCCCGCCCAACTCCAGGCCGTCGACACCGGCGGCGCCTTCGCCATGCTCGTCGGCCGCCTAATGCCAGGATTTCAGCCGGGCCCTTATATGCCCTATCTCAACTCTCCGAACCCCGATTCGACCCCAATCGAAGCCCTCACCAACCCCACAACCGCCAATCCCTAAATTAAGATAGACCCAGGTCACCGGGCATTTCCGCCCGATTGATCCGTCCAACCCGATGCCGGCGAAGGTGTCTTCCAAACTGATTACGCGGGTTCGATTCCCGTCGCCCGCTCCGCGAGATTCCGTCGCCGGTCAAAGCCGACCGGCCGACGCCCGACTCCGCCGCCCGCGCCACCGTTCGTGGCTGCCTGCGGCTCGTCGAGCAGGGATCGGACTATCGGGTCCCAGGCGTCACGTCGACGTCGAACTTGAGGCGTACCGGCCGCCCGTTGGTCATCCCCAGGCATATCGGCCGGCCGCGTGGCACTCGGCCCTGCGCCCAGACGGCGTCGAGCACTTCCTGCTCGACGGTCGGATCGGTCTTCCCGTCGGCGAAGCGGGCCATGATCCGGCGGGCCTCGTCGCGCCCATCGACGGAGATCTCGATCCGAACCAGCGGCATGCCACGACCGTAGCTACTGATCCCTCAGTGGCCGAAGCATTTCCCGGCACCGATCTCCCGGACCGAGCCGTCGCCGCTTCGGAACTTTCAGCTCGCGACGAGCCGCGACGACCCTCGGGCCTCGAGGATCGAGCTTTCGGTTGCACGATTTGTGTGGATCGGTACTGTGTGGCGCAGCCGGGCCAGGCGGGCTGTTGGCCAGCAGGTTTGCTGCGTTCCTGGAATTCGGTGGCTACGCTCCACGTGCACTGCTGAGAGTCCCCCGTCTCCCCCGGATGATGGAACCCGCTGATGCCTGATGCCGTCCCGAGCAACGAAGCATGGACCGCACGACGCAGGATCTTCGAGGAGGCCGCCGATGGCGGCCCCGATGCTGTGGCGCGAGCGCTGAACTCTGTTCGTGAGCGCAAAGGGCTGAGCTACGGCCAGCTGAGCCGGATGGTGGGTTCTGCCGGGAAGACCACGATTCAGAACTGGTTGACGGCCGTGTCCGTACCGCAAGCGGGCAACCGCGAGTCGTTCGACAAGCTCCTGGACGGTCTCGACGTGGTCGATCCGCCTGGTGCTCTCGGGGGCATCGGTCACGACGGCTGGTGGAACGCCCTGCGTCCCGGAAGGAACGGCTGGGCCGGCGGGTCGGGCGTCGAGTCCCCCTATCCGGGCGTGCGGCCGTTCGATCTGGCCACGGCGCGGTTCTTCCCGGGCCGGGCAGAGGCGGTCGATGGGCTACGGGCTCGGATCCGGCGCCGGCTGGACGGTGAGGAACGGCCGCTGCTGCTGGTCACCGGTCGTTCCGGGATCGGGAAGTCGTCTCTGGTCGCTGCCGCGGTGGCGGGTCTGGGCGCCGGCGACCAGGCGCCTGTGATCGTGACACCCTCACCGTCAGCCGTCGCGGCGGTGGCGTCGGTGCGCGCCGCGGAACAGGCCGCGCCGACGGTGCTGGTCCTGGACCAGGCAGAGTCCTTGTGGTCGGCCGATGGCGATGACGAACGCGCCGAGATCCTCCGGGCCGTCGCGGAGATTCAGGAGCACCGTGAGCAGGTCGCGGTGGTGATGGTCTTGAGGTCGGATGCGATCGAGCCGGCGTCGGACAACGCGACGCTGCGCGCTGCCCTGGAACACGCGCACTTCGTGGTCGGGCCGATTTCTCGCGACGACGCACGCCAGATCATCGTGGGCCCCACCGGTGACGGCGGGATCACGGTTGATCCGGGCCTCGTGGACGTGATCTTGAAGGATGCGGGTGCCGACCCGGCACTGTCCGACCGGGCCGCTGTCGATGCCCTGGTGGGGGCGCTCCCGCTGTTGTCGCAGACCATGCGCAGTCTTTGGGAGCAGCGAACAGCAGCCGATCGGATCACGCTGGCCGACTACGCGCGGGTCGGGGGTGTGACGACGTCGATCCAGGCCGCCGGAGACGCGGCCTACGAGAGGCTTTCCGAGGAGGCGAAGAAGGTCTGGTGGCCTGTGCTCCGCGAGATGATCCGTGTCGAGTCGGACGGCGTCGCCCGTCGCACCGCTCCCTACGAACGGTTCACCGACCCCGCCTCGATCGAGGTGATCAGCACCCTGCGTGACGCCCATCTGCTGATGAGTGACGGTGACGGTGTCACGATCGGTCACGAGTACCTCCTGACCGCCTGGCCGCGCCTGGCCGAGCGGCTTGAATCGGTGCAGAACTGGAGCGACGCGCGTCGTCAGCTGGCTCAGTACTCCTCGTTGTGGGAGGAGACCGGACGCCCGGCAGACATGCTCGGCACGGAACCCGCTCTGAACGCCCTTGCCGCCAAGCAGAACGCGACGGACGGCGACGGTCAGGACGAGGGCGACCTGACCGGCAGCGAACGCGAGTTCCTGGCAGCGGTCAAGGAAGCGCGCGACAGGCAACTGCATGAGTCCAGGCGGGAGAACACGCGACTGCGGCGGCAGACGCGGCGGCTCCGCATCTGGACCGTCACCGCGTCCGCTCTCCTGGCGATCGCCATCGTCGCCGCCGCGACGGCGGGTTCGATCATGGCGAGCCTGAACGCGGCGCGAACCGCCGCGACCGTCGCGGACACCGCCGACCAGGCGCGTGACATCGAAGCGACTCTGCCGTCGCAGGCGGCACAGCTCGCGATTGCCGGGTACTCCATGCAGGACACGCCCCAGACGCGCTCGACCCTGCTGTCGCTGACCGCCGCGGCGCATCCGCGTCGCCTCGTCGGCGCAGCTGGGCCGGGCACCCTGGCGGCCGCTGACAACGTGATCGTCGAGGGGGGCACGAACCACACGATCAAGCTCCTCGACCCACAGACCGGCCAGGTGCTGCAGACGATCAAGGCACCGTCGTCGCACACCTATGCTCTCGACGTCGTCGATGCCGGCGGGCAACGCCTGCTCGCGGCCAGTGGCGAAGACGCCTCCGAAGGCTCCGGGCAGGGCTGTGTCTGGGACATCTCCAACATCTCCGAGGAGCCAGGCCTGCTCGGTTGTGTCGAGACGCCCTCGAAGTCCGACTCCGCGACGATCCTTCCCGACGGCAGCGGGGCCCTGTTCGGAGGCGCCGACGGCACGATCCAGCGCCTGGGAATCGACGACGGACGGGCCTCCGATCTCGGTCAGATCCCTGGGCCGCAGCGTGACGACGAGCCGCCCGCCCCGGTCGTAGGCCTGGATGCCGCGGGCAGTACCGTCATCGCCGCCGGGAACGACGGCACGTTGGCCACGCTCACCGATCCCCTCGGACAGGCACGATGGTCGCGCTCCTTGGATGTGTCGCCGGCCCTGTCGGTCAGGGTGTCCGCCGACGGCGAGCGATTCGCCGTTCCGACCACGGAAGGCAGCGTCACCCTGGGCCGCGTCCGCGGAAACGGGCGTCTGACGGTGACGGGGACCGCTACCGGATTCGAGTCCTGGGTCAACCATGTCGAATTCCTCCCGGAGGGAGGCATCGCCGCGGTCAGCTCGGACCAGACCCTGCGGTTCTTCACCTCCGACGGCGGTGCACCCACCCACACCCGCGTGCTGGCCTCCATCCCGACCGCCGTCGTGGTCACGGACACGATCGTGGCGACCTACGAGGTAGGTGGCGTCACCATGTTCTGGCCCCGCGAATCCTTCCCCGACCCCGACGAACGCGGACGCGTCTTCGCCGTCGAGACCGACGCGGCCGGCAGCAGGATCATCGCCACCGTCGGCGCCAAGGACGGACTGCTGCACGTCGATCGCATCGAAGCCGACGGGTCGCGAACCGCACTCGAGGTCCCCGACACGGGTATCGCGACACCCTACGGAGTCGATGTCTCGGCCGACGGCGAGTTCGTCGCCAGCGCGGGAAGCGGCCACCTGCAGATCTGGCGGGTCGACGACACCGCACTCAGCCGGCCCACCAGCATCGAGGTCGCTCCCGGCGACTCGAACATCATCAGCGCGACCTACTCACCCGACGGCACCCGCATCGTCATGTTCGACCTGGCGGAACCCTCCCTGATCGTCTACGACATCACCCCGGATCCCGCCGACGACGGCGCAGGCGTTCGCCTCACCCCGCACTCGAAGATCCCGGTGAACGCCGGCTACGTCGCCTTCACGGACAACGACACGCTCCTCGTCACCGATGAGGACAACGTCGTCACCGACGACGACGAGGTCACCTGGCGGCTGCTGCTGTGGGACCTGTCCGCCGATCGAGAGATCGGATCCATCCCCATGGGGGACCAGCACACCGTCGCACTCGCCGCCCGGCCCCACCATCCAGGGCAGGTGGCGTTCGCGACCGAGAGCCGCGAGGCCGGAATCCTGGACATCACCGACCCCGCCCACCCCCACGAGCTCTCCCGGGTCACCCAGCTCACCGACGCGCCGCGCGACATCGCCTTCGACTCCACCGGAACCCGCATCGTGATCGCCACCGCCAGCAGCGTCGACGTCCGCGCCGCCAGCCGCGACGGGCGCGAGATCTCCGAGACGGAACTGCGCCTCGTCGGGCCCCTTCGAACCCAGATCGCCGACGCCGCCTTCCTCGACAACGACTCCCGCATGGTCGCCTCCACCTACAGCGGCCACCTGTGGTGGTGGGACCTGCACCCCGAACGCGCCATCACCACCATCTGCTCGAGCATCGGCACCCCGCTCACCATCACCGAAGCACAAGCCCTCGCACCCGCCATCCCCGACGGCACCCGCATCTGCTAGGACGCGGCCGTTCGGGATCGTTCGGAACTCGCCAACCCCGCCGATCAGCGCCCTGACCTGGGATAGCGTCCAGATCGTCCACAGGAAGCGCCGAGCCGGCAGGCCGGCTTCCAACCAGCGGAACCCTGTGCGAGAAGGAGAGACCGAGTGCCGACTTCCACGCCCCAGAAGGTTCGCGTCGAGCGCAGCACCCTGTTCGTGGGCGACACGACCTACCCACTGCGAAACGTCGCGCGAACCCAGCTGCGCACCCTGTACGTGCACCCACCGGCCCCGCCCCTGCCCACCTGGCCCGGCATGCTCCAGCGCCTGTCCGCGATCACCGGCGGGATCTCGCTCCTCGTCGCCATTGGCGCGTTCGGCAGCGACAATGCGGGATTCGGCGTCTGGAGTCTTCTCTGGGTCCTCATCTGGGGCGCACTCTTCTACTACGGCTTCAAGGAGTCCAACAAGCCCCAGCCCAAACCCAAGGCCAGGAAGTACCACGCCCTCGACGTCACCACGACGGGCCGGCCGGAGAGCCGCCTCGTCGCTGACGACGAGTCAGATCTCCGAGAGCTTTCCGAGGCCATCACGGACGCGATCCACGACCCCAAGCGTGAGTACGTGAGTGTCATCAACTCCTACACCTTCAACAGCTCCGACACCGTCAACGTCGCCGGCGAGAATGCCGTCGGCAAGATCGACGGCCACGGCAGCGTGAACTTCCGCAGGAGCGCCTCATGACCGGCGATACCTACAACATCTCCGGCAAGAACGTCGTCGGCGTCGCCAAGGACCACGCCACCGTGCACATCGGCGACGGTACGGACTCAAAGGTCATGGCAGCGTTCGCCGAAGTCGTCACCCAGATCCGCGAAGTCCGATCACTCGTTCACGACGATGCCGATGCCGGCACCGCGCTGGACGAAGCCCTTCCGATCCTTGAGAACGCCGGTCCGACGCAGACTCCGAAGGTCACGCGAGCGCTCAACAGGATCAAGGAAATCGCGGTGGCGCTCGGTGCCGTGGGTGCCGCGCTGCTCGACGCCGTGAACAACGTGCTGCAACTGCTCGGGGTGCTGTAGCAGCAGGACCCCGAGTGATCGGGACGGCCCCCAGCGACTGCCCTCTCACAGATCACCCTCCACGAAGGAGAAGACGATGGCCTGCGCCTGCGTCGTAGCGAACAAGATCAAGTGCCAGTGGTGCCTCGAGGCAGAACGTCTCGGCTACCCACCGTCTCGCCACAGCTGCCAGTGGGGCAGCTGCTCGTAGACGACCACCCACCACGTGACAGCGGAAAGGACGTAGAAGCCATGGACGATGGATCGGCTGCCGACGGCTCGGCGGCAACCGCGCTCTTGCTCGGACTGCCGCTACTCCTCGTGCTCCTCTTCGTCGCCGGGAGATGGCAGACCATTCTGGCGAAGCGACCGCACGAGACGATCGTGGACTTCGGTCCCGAGCACGTTCACCAGATCGTCGACAAGACATTTGGCAGATTCCTGTGGGACGACGTCGACGGCCCCGGGGACATCAACAAGCGGCGGCTTTCACTGAATGATCGCCCAGTCGTCATCTCGATCGACGTCACCGAACTGGAAGACGGCCGAACGCACGTTCTCGCCCAGATGACGCGCTGGTCGGAGAACGGCTTCGGAATGATCGGAAGCCGTGGACACCACCTCGCCAAGAAGGTCATCAGAAGACTCGAAAATGCTCAAGGTAAGTGACAGCGCTTTCGTGTTGCCGTCGTCGGGAGTGAGCAGGACGGCGAAGGAGCGCACGAGCTCGGCCAGCACCGTCATCTCGGGGCACGCGGTAACGAGCTCGGCGAGGCGGCTGGCCTGGGTATCGGTGAGGTTCGCGGGCTTGGTCAGCAGCAGCCTCGTGGCGCGGCGCGGTGAGAAGTGCCGGTGGTCGTCCAGGTGCCGGTTCTGTTCAGGTACCGGTAGAGCAGGTCCTGCGAGCCGGTGTACCCCTGCTCGCGGATCTCGGTCAGGAGCTGGGTCACGGTGACGCCGGGCTCAGCCTCACGCCGGGTGTGTAGGTGGTCGCGGTAGGGGTTGACCAACGTGGCACGGTACGTCGGCGGGCGGGCGACCTGCTCGGGCTTGGTCGCGCGGTCGTACCGCTTGACGGTGTTCAACGAGATACCGAGCCGCCGGGCGCAGTCCAGAAGCCCGACACCGGCGGCGCGCAGGTCGTGGACCTGCTGCCACCGCTCGGCCGTGGTCTCGGCGAGGCGGCCCTCGCGCATCCCGGTCGCCGACGCGCCGGCCCAGCATGCCGAGTGGGCGGCGATCTCCTTGCCGACAGGCTTCGGCGAGGTTGTGCCACAGGTGCCACCGGTCGGCGACCTGCACGGCGTCGGGCAGCGCCTCGCGGATCGCCTGGGCGTAGACGGTCGACCCGTCCCGGGTGAAGACCTCGACCCCCGGGATGGTCGAGCAGCCACTGCTTGACCACGTCCGCACCGCGGCACTCGATCACGTCGACGCGGCGCCCGGTGGTCGCGTCGATCATCACCGTGGCGTAGACCTGCCCGCGGCGCAGCGCGAAGTCGTCGATCCCCAGCACCCGCGGCACCTCGACCGCCGGTAGCGGGATCCCGCGCAGGGTCCGCAGCGCCGTGTCCCGCGAGGTCTCGATGCCCAGGGCCGGCAGGACCCGCACCGAGGCGCGGGCCGCGAGCTCGGTCACCACCGTCGCAATCGTCCCGGCGAGCCGGACCATGCGCCGCTGGTAGCGCTCCAGGACCCCGGGGACCTGCTCCCGGAACGTCTTGCGCGCACACCCGGCCGCCTGGCAGACCAGGCGCCGGACCCGCACCCGCAGCTCGACCCGGACCCCAGCGACCGGCAGGTCGGCCGGCGACCGCTCGTGCAACGCGTGGACACACTCCGACAGCACCCCGCAGACCGGGCACCTGACCAGCCCTGCGGCCGTCACGGCGGACACGACCAGCCCGCCGCCACACTGAACCACGTCCTGCACCACCAACCCGTCAAGATCCCGACAAACCGCTCTGACCAGCGCTTCCACATCGCCCACGGCAGATCATGGCAGACGGCCGGGCTTCCTCGGGCCAACCACCGAAAGTGCGACAGAGCCGAAGACTGGACAGACCCGTTCTCGGTGAGGAGGCCAGCAGCCTGCGGCCGAGCTCACGCTGCTGGGTCATCGACCCGATCGACGGGACGCAGCAACTCATTTTCGGTGTTCCCGTGTCCATGGTCTCGATCGCCCTGGTCGTCGACGGCCAACCACAGGTCGCAGTCGCAGCCAATCCGGCCACTGGCGAGACCTACTGGGCCACCGCCGGCGGCGGCGCATACCGGGACGGCACCGCACTTCTGGTGTCTCCTCGCGATGGACGATCGAACGGCGCGATCGTCTGCGGCGGAGGGAGCGTGCCGACACCGGCGAGCCTCAACGCAGATGGCCTCCTCGACCTCACCGCCGACGCACTGACCTCGAGCCGGTTCCCCTGGCCGTCGGTGTTCTCGGGGTGCAAGGTCGCCGAGGGGTCCTGGGATGCCGACCTCTACAGCGGAGCGATGCCGCACGATGTCGCCGCCGTGTGCCTCCTGGTCCGCGAAGCCGGCGGCAAGGTCACTGACCGGCTCGGCCGGGCCCAGCGATACGACCAGGAGGTCAACGGCTGCGTCCTGAGCAACGGGCTCATCCACCACGACCTGGTCACCCAGTGGGCCGAGAGCTATCTACCAAGGACACCGCGACCTTCACCCGCCTGATCCCTGGGCTCGTGTATCGCGGTGCCGCACGGGTCCTTGGCGATGTTGCGCAGCGTCCAGGACGGGTGGCATCTGGATGGGGCTGTCGGCGGGTCCTGGCATGGGGCTTCTCATCGATCTGCCGGCCATTTCTTCCAACCGATTTGTCGCTTTCCTCGCCGGCTGCCAAGTCCTGCGTCTCGTCCGGTCGGGCTCCTGCGAGGTGTGATGGATCGTCTCGGCAGTGCTGGCGTCGATGATCGCTCAGCGCTGGGAGCGCCATTGCTCGACCAGGGCGGGGAGCTGGGTGCGGAGGAACGCGAAGAAGTCCGCCGTCTCGAGCAGGCGTGCCGTGGCGCGTTCGTCGTCGGCGTTGCGGGCGCCCTCGGTCAGGACGACCTCCAGCGCACGCAGGTTGTCGTCCTGGCTGATGGTCGCTTCTACCCACGCGTCCGGGCGGACCTCGTAGACGAGTTGCCGGTCGCTGCGCCGGGTCGTGTCGACCAGGCCCAGGGTGCGCAGCATCTTCGCACCGTTCGATATCGCTGACGGTCCCACACCCAGACGATCCGCGAGGTCGGTGGCAGTGAGGGTTCCGTCGGGTGCGGTCATCAGGCTGGCGAACATCCGCGCGGACATCCGTGGCCAGCCAGAGCGTGCGAGCACGCCGGCGAAGCGCTCGATGAACCTGTCAGCGTGATCGGCCACGAAGACCTCCTCCGGCATGGCCGCGCTCGTGCGCGCGGCATCGGGTTGTTGCGACGGTGCAAGCGTACCCGCAACTTCACGTACTTCACGAATTACGTGTAGTATCGATCGCATGACCTACGTCATCCACCTCGACAAGGTGTCCAAGTCCTTCGGGACGGTCAAAGCCCTCGACGATCTCGATCTGACCGTGCGCCAAGGGCAGGTGCACGGTCTGCTCGGCCCGAACGGGGCGGGCAAGTCCACCACGATCCAGGTGCTGCTGGGCATGCTGCGCGCCGACGGCGGGAGGGCCCGTGTGCTGGGTCGGGACCCCTGGTCCAACATGCCTGACGTGCGTCGCCGGCTGGCCTACGTCCCGGGGGACGTCAGCCTGTGGCCCAACCTGACCGGCGGCGAGGTGATCGACCTGCTCGCCCGCATGCACGGGCACGTGGATCGCGCACGGCGCGACGCGCTGATCGAGCGGTTCGAGCTGGACCCGACGAAAAGGGCTCGGACCTATTCCAAGGGCAATCGGCAGAAGGTGGGGCTGGTCTCGGCGTTCTGCCTCGCCGCCGACCTGCTGATCCTCGACGAGCCGACCTCCGGCCTGGACCCGCTGATGGAGGAGGTCTTCAAGCAGTGCGTCCGTGAGGCCCACGAGCGGGGGGCGACCGTGCTGCTGTCCAGCCACATCCTTTCCGAGGTCGAACAGCTCTGCGACCGGGTCAGTATCGTCCGCGCGGGCAAGGTGGTCGACACCGGTTCGCTGGCCGAGCTGCGCGCGCACGCGGCCACGATCGTGGACGCGACGCTCGCCACATACCCGTCCGATCCTTCCTTCCTGGATGACGTCGGCGGCGTGCAGGATGTGACTCTCGACGGTGCCCGGGTCACCGTGGCAACCACCCGGTACGACGACCTGATGACCCGCCTGACCGCTCACGGCATCGAGTCGCTCACCGTCAACCCACCCACCCTGGAAGACCTGTTCCTGCACTACTACGAGACGAACCAGACCGGAACCACGGCGACGGCCACGACGGAGGCCGCACGATGAGCGCTCTGGTCGGCACCGTGCCGATGCTCGCCCTGACCGCCCGGCGCGAACGCTCGCACATGCCCGCGTGGTACGGCCTGGCCGCACTCCTGCTGGTCGTTGTCGGCGCCGGCATCCTCGGGACCTATCCCACCGAGGCCGCCCGAACCGAACTCGCCCAGACCGTCAACACCGATGCCGGCGAGCTGTTCCTCATCGGCCCGATGCACGGAACCAGCATCGGCAGCCTGATCCTGTGGCGCACCCAGGGCATCGCCACGATCTTCATCGGCCTCGCCTCCATCCTCGTCGTGACGCGCAACACGCGCTCCGCCGAGGAGAACGGCACGAGCGAACTGCTGGGAGCGTCCGCCATCGGCCGCGCCGCACCGCTCGGCGCGGCTCTCGTCGTCGCCGCCACCGGATCGCTCGTGGCCGGCGTGATCATCGCAGGCGGGTTCCTGACCCTGGGCGCCGACGTCGGCGGAAGCCTGCTCGTCGGCGCTCAGGTATTCACCGTCGGACTGCTCTTCGCGGGAGTTGCCGGCATCGTCGGCCAGATCGTGCGCACCGGTCGCGCAGCCACCGGCCTCAGCGTGACGGTCCTGGCCGCACTCTTCCTCACCCGTGGCGCCGTCGATGCCTCCGGAGGATCGCCGTGGCTGTCACCGCTGGGCTGGACAGCAGCCGCGCGGCCCTTCACGGACAACAACGTGCTCACCCTGCTACCCGCCTTGGCGCTGGCCGCTGTGACGATCATCGCGAGCATCCGCATCGCCGCCGGCCGCGACCTCGGCGCCGGGCTCCTGCCCGACCGAGCAGGCCGCGCCCAGGCATCCACCCTGTTGCGCGGCCCGTTCTCCCTCGCGCTGCGGGTCAGCAGGGGTGCCATCATCGGCTGGACCCTTGGCGCGGTCGTGGTTGGTCTCCTCATCGGCTCCGTCGCCTCCACCGTCGACCAGCAGGCAGACCTCGACATCGGCGGGTCGGGTCCCGGACTGGCCAACACCGCGGTCTACCTGGCTCCCGAGGTGATCACGGTGCTCGCACTGGTCACCGTCCTGCGACTGCGCAGCGAAGCGGCCAGCGGGCGGGCAGAGATCCTGCTGGCACGGCCCGTCCGCCGCGGCCACTGGCTGCTGGCGCACGCTGCGACAGCAGCCGTCGCAGCTCTCGTTGCCCTCGCGGGTTTCGGCCTGGGAATCGGCCTCGGCACCGGTGCCGACGTCCTGGCCTGGGTATGGGCCGCGGTCGTCCGTGCACCGGCCGTGTGGATCCTCCTCGCCCTCGTGGCAGCCTTGCTGGCGACCGCCCCAGGTCTCGCCGCGGGGACGGGCTTCACCGTCCTCGCGCTCCTGCTCGCACTCGAGTTCGTCGTCGAACTCCAGATCCTGCCGCCCCAGGCGTACTACGCCTCACCGTTCGCCCTCGTCCCCCAGCTCCCTGACGGCCCAGGACACCCCGGCTACACGGCACTCCTGCTGCTGGTCACCGCAGCGCTGCTCGCTCTCGCTCTACGCAGGATCCGATACCTCGACATCCGCTAACCGCCCCCCCAGCCAAGTCACCGCGACCTCTCCCGATCTGTCTTCGAAAGGAAACCCGTGTCCGAACACCGAGACTTCCGGTTCGGGGCCAACCTCTATGTACCCGGCGACAGGACCAGTTGGGTCACCAAGTGCCGGGAGGCCGAACGGAGCGGCTATGACGTCATCAGCGTCGCTGACCACGTGGGCCTACCGCCGTGCTTTCCGACACTCGTACTCGCCGCAGAGAACACCGAGCGAGTCCGGCTCAACACTCTGGTCCTCAACACCGCGTTCTACTACCCCGGGCTGCTCGCCCGTGAGGCAGCGGGTACCGACCAGCTCATCGGTGGACGCCTCGAGCTAGGGCTCGGCGCCGGGTACGCGAAGTTCGAGTTCGACGACGCCGGGGTGCCCTGGCAGCCGTCCCGTGCACGCGTCGACCATCTTGAGCACAGCGTCACCGAGCTGAAGAGGCACTTCACCGACCACGAGTTCAGCCCTCGCCCCGCACAGCGACCGGGCCCGCCGCTTCTGATCGGTGGGCGCGGCGACCGGGTCCTGACCCTGGCCGCGAAGCATGCCGACATCATCGGGTTCAACGGCGCCGGACCGGTCGCCGACGGCAACATTCCCGCGGTAGAGGACGCAGAGAGCATTGCCAGGCGGGCCGACTTCGTGCGACAGAAACTCGGCGCACGCACGCGGGACGTCGAACTCAACCTCCTCCTGCACTGGGTGGAGATCACCCGCGACCGCGACGCAGCGCTGAACACGGTGCAGCAGGCGATGCCCAACCTGACCCGCAGGCAGATTGCCAACCACCCCACCGTGCTCGTCGGCACCCCCTCCGACCTCGCCGAACAGCTGCGCCAAACCCGCGAACGCTACGGGTTCTCCTACTTCACCGCCCTCGAACGACACTCGGAGGCCTTGTCGAAGGTTATCGAAGCCCTCAGATAATAGGCGCATCCACATCGGCGCATCGGGCCGGCCAGGTGAGTGTCGGCTCAGTGCCCACGTTCGTGCGAGAGCGGCGCCTGAGGTGGTGCTGGTCGGCCGAGCCGGGACTCGAAGCCGTCGAGGATGGCGGCGAGGCCGTATTCGAAGGTGTTGTCGGGAACCGCTGAGTAGCTGGCCCCGTCGAAGGCGGGGAGGCGTTGGCGCAGCCGGGGGAACTGCGCGGCGATCTCGGTTGCCTGTGCCGCGACGTCGGCAAGGTGCTGCTCGGGTTTGCCCTTGTCACGGCTGAGCCGCCTCGTGAGGGAGAACTCAGCGGCTGGACCGAGTGCGCAACCGAGGACAAAGACGAAGACCGTCGCGCTGGCCTGGTCCGCGGCAGCCTCGACGAAGCCGGCCTTTTCAAAAACCGCCAGAGCGTGGTCGTCATATCGAGCCTTGCCACGGCCGTAGACCGGATGGTTGCTCAGGGCCTGCATGAGCCACGGGTGGTGACCAAGCATCGCGTGCATGCCAGCGGCCATCGAGGTGGCGGCGGTTCGCCAGTCGACCTGGTCAAGGTCGGGCAGGTCGACCTCGCCCCACAATTCGTCGGCAGCGAGCCCGACGAGGTTGTCCTTGTCCTCGACGTGCCAGTACACAGCCGTCGCCGCGGACCCGAGTCGATGGCCCAGCCGCCGCATACTCAGCCCGTCGATCCCGTCGGCGTCGAGCAGTTCGATCGCCGCGGAGACGATTTGGTCCCGCGTCAGGGTGTCCCGTGCCACGCGGGCCATCCTAACGCCGTTCTTGCACACTGTTCAATTCAGGCGTACCCTCGCCTCTTGAACGGTGTGCAAGTCTGATTCCGGGAGGTCTCGTGCCCATCGCGGTTGCATTGGTGCAGTACACAACGGCGGTGACGTTCCTCGTCATCGGACTCGCGGCATATCGGCACGGGACGATGGCCCAGCGTGCGGCGGAGGCCGAGGTGACCAGACAGGGCTTGCCGCCCGAGGTCCTGATGCGACACGGGGTGCGGGTGGAGGAGAGCCGAACAGAGCTGATGCTCCCGCTCGGCATCGCCGCGCTTCTCGCCGTGCTCGCGACGGTCAACCTGACGGCTCCCGACGTGGGCCGGACGTCGACCTGGATCGTGCAGCCGACCCTGCTCCTGGCCGGCGGGTTCATCACGGCCAGTCAGGTCTTCACGGCCCGGTTCGTGGCGGCCGCGTTCCGGCGGTCCGAGGATCCGAAGGCGCGGGCTATCGATGCCAAGGCGGTCATCGGCGCGGCGTCGCGCGCGTTCCCGTGGTGGATGCGTCCGCTGATCGTGATTCGCTTCGCGCTCGTGACGATCGGCTCAGCAGCGGTGCTCCTGCTGCTGGCGATCAGTTAGCGCCCGAGCGATGGACCTCACGCCGTACGTCGAAAGCCTTCAGCGTCGGCTCGGCACCGTGGCCGAGGCAGGCGGGGAGGAAGCGCGGCTGTTCGTCGAGCGACTCACTGCCCCGCTGGACGATGCCGTCCGGCTGATCCTGCTCCACTCCCTCTCCACGGCCGCCGCTGAGATCAGCAACGAGCTCGAGCCAGGCTCGGTCGAGGTCCGCCTCCACGCCGGAGAACCCGAGTTCGTGGTCTCGCTGCCCCATCGCGCCCCGGCAGGGGCGGCCCGGGCGGCGTTGACTGCCGAGGGCGGGCCGACGACCCGGGTCACGCTCCGCCTCCCGGGCGGCCTCAAGTCCCGGGTCGAGAGCGCTGCTGCCCGCGACGGCGTCTCGATCAACACCTGGCTCCTGCACGCGGCCGCAGCCGCGCTCGAGCCCGGTCGCATGACGTGAGCTGCAGCGACACCATTCGATCGGAGGCTGCCGACACGCCACGCCGATCCTCAGACAGACCCAGGTCGCCGGGCATTGCCGCCGATTGATCCGTCCAACCAGATATCGGCGAAGATGTCCTTCAAACTGATTATCCAGGTTCGGCTCCCGGCGCCCGCGCGCGCTGCGACGGGCAGGTCAGAGGCTCTTTCTGACCTGCCCGTCGGGTGCCTCGCAAGTTTGCGCAGGGAGTCCGCACTCGGCTGCCGCTCCTGATTATCGGCTCGCGCTTCCGCTACGGAGCCGGCCGTGTCCCCGCACCGGCCCCTCGATCCCGCGGTCGCCTCTCGTCGAACATGGCCTCGTGGTGCTCCGCCAGCTGCTCCTGGCTCAGCTCGTGGTCGTAGATCGCGATCTTGCCGATCGCTCCTTCGAACCAGGAGGCGAAGTCCCGCGTCCCGGCCCGGAACGGCGCGACGCTGCGCCCGGGCTCGATGACCATGCCACGGATGCTGAGGTCGTCCTGGTCTCGGAGTACGCCGTCCCGGTAGATCTTGGTGTATCCGTTGGGGAAGTCCGGGCTGACGTCCACGGTGTTGATCACCAGGGCGTAGTGGATCCAGTCCCCCGCAGCTATCGGGTCCTGGAAGTAGGACCCGGCGCCGAGCCCGCCGGAGAGGTTGAACGAGTAACCCGAGATCCGGTTGGGCCGTGACTCGGTGTTGTCCAGCGAGTACATCCGGCTCACGTACTCGTGCTGCCCCTCCTCGCCCTTCCCCATCCAGTTCACGTAGCCGGAGCTCTGGGAGTTCGTGAACTGGAGCGTGTCCGGACGCATCCAGGCCTCGATGGTGATCTCGCCGGTCGTCGTCGGGCTCAGCTCCGGCGCGTCGGATGCCTCGAAGTACTGCGTCGCACCGTCGAACACGGCCGCGACATCACCGTTGGGGAGCGTCGTGCTGCTCGGACCACCCGTGTAGGTGCCCGTGATGCGCGAACCGCCGATGTCGGCCTCGACGCCCTCGTCGGCACTCGCCATCGTCCAGTACACCTCCGGGTCGTCTCGGAGCACGGCCACGTCGTAGGCCGAGACGTCGTCCGGCAGGCCGGGGCCGTGCCAGAGCAGGGCAGTGAGGAGCGCCGGGACGAGGCCGAGACCCAGCCTCCGGAGGCGTCGGTAGATCCTGCGGTTCATGACGGTTCCTTTCCGTAGAGCGATACTGCTCACCTTTGTCCGGCCGAGGCGTTGTCATGCCCGCCACCGGTCGCGATGCTCGGCCACGAATTCCTCGTCGAGCAGATCGGGGAAGCGCTTCCGGACCTCGGCGATGAGCGCGGCCTGTCCGGGCGAGAGCCGCTCGCGGTCGTCGAGGCATGCGGCCGACGAGATCAGGCCCTGTTGCCGCAGCACTTCGTTGACACCGGCGACGCAACCGCGGAAACCTCCGAGCACGTCGAAGACCGCGGCGTTGACCTCGACGAGGTCGGGCGCGATCGCGAGGGTGTCGGTGCCGACCCGTCCCGAGTCCCGCTCGCGCCGGAGCCTGTCGAGGAGTCCGGCGGCAGCCCGTGCACCGACCGCCCACTGACCGAGCAGCCCGCCTCGCACGTGCAGCGTTCGCCACTCACCTCCGACCAGTCCCGTGATCGGAGTCGTGAGGTCGTGGACGATCGCGTCGTCGTTGCCCGTCAGGAGGGCGACGTCGGCCCATCGGTCGTGTTCGAGGAGCGTGCGCGCGACATCGACGGTGCGATAGCGGTCGAAGGGCGCGCTCTTGACTGCGACCGTGGACGGGAGATCGAGCAAAGCCCTCCAGTAGTGGCGGCTGAGCCGGAGACCGCCGACGTTCTCCTGCAGGTAGAACCCGATGGCCGGCAGCACCTCGCCCACGGCGGCCGCCCGGGCGAGCAACGTGTCCTCCGTCAGGTCCGCCATCCCCCACGGGCTCAGCAGTACGGCGTCGTACCCGAGTTCGGCGGCCAACTCCGCCTCCCGGACCGCCGCCGGGATGTCACCGACCACACCAGCGATGCGAACGGCGTCCCAGTCGGGCACCGTGCCCACGGCCAAGGTGAGCACCTCGCGGAACATGCCCGGGTCCGCGTGCAGTGCGAACTGTGTCGTGTGCACGCCCACGGCGAAACCGTCGACCCCCGCGTCCGCGTAGTACCGCGTCAGGGCGCGCTGCGCGGCCAGGTCGAGGCGTTTTCCCTCGTCCAGCGCCAGCGGGTGTGCGGGAATCGCGACGCCCTGCCGCAGACGGGCCCCCAGGTCCGCGACCATCAGTACTGTCCCACCCGCTGCTGGAACTTCGTCGCCTTCCCGAGCTGGCGCCCGCCGCTGCCGACCCACTCGGCCACCCAGTCGATCAACGTGCCCAGGGGGACGGTCGGGTATCCGTATCGCTCGAACGTCGCACCCGCGTCGCTGAGGAGCGCGTCCGCCGCCTCGGTTCCGGTGAGCTCGAGGGCCGTTCCCATGCGTTCGGCGAGGCGGTCGGCGATCGTCCGCACAGACACCGTCTCCGGTCCCGTGGCGTTGAGGACGGCGGGTGGCGTGGAAGCGAGTTCGATGCTGCGTAGCGCCCAGGAACTGATGTCTCCCTGCCAGGCGACGTTGACTGCGGGCATGGTGACGTCCACTGCCCTGCCGGTCATGATCGTCTGCGCGATGTCGGCGATGACGCCGTAGCGGAGCTCGCAGGCGTAGTTGAGCCGAAAAACCGTGGTGGGGGTGCCCCACTCGTGTGCCGCCGCGCTGAAGACACGCTCCCGTCCAAGACAGGACTGCGCGTACTCACCCGCGGGCGAGGGCGGATCACTCTCCTTGCTGCCGCCCCCGCTCACCGGGGAGAGCCCGTACACGTTCCCGGTCGAGTAGACCATCGTCGGCGTACCCCGCCAGCGGTCGGCCACGAATGCCGGGATCGCGGTGTTCGTCCACCAGGTGCGGTGCTCGTTCCCTACCGTGCCGAACTTCATGGCCGTGAGGAAGAACAGTCCGGCGGCGTCCGGAAGGTTCCCGTACGAGGCAGGGTCCGCGAGATCCGCGGCAACGGTGCGGACTCCGTGGGACTCGAGTTCCGCACGAACCTCCGGGTCGCTCCACCGCGACACTGCCAGCACGTCCGCGCGGGACCCGACGGCGTCGAGCGCGCGGCGCGCCATGCGCGCCATGGTCGGCCCGATCTTGCCACCGGCGCCGAGGATCAGCACGTCCCCGTCGAGCCGGTCGAGCGCGTCGCCTACGCCCTCACCTGGCCGGGAGAGGAGGTCATCGAGTTCGGCCTCGTCGCGAGGCGGTCGAAGGTGGGTCATCAAAGGTCTCCTTTGCGGAATGTCCTACGAGGTCAGGAGCTGACGTGGCGGGTGGACGGCGGGGCGATCGAGTCGCGCCGGACGGTCTCGGCATGAATCGCCATCGATTCCGTGCGCTCCACTTCGCCGTCGGGGTCGAGCAGCCGCTCTGCGGCGAGCCGCCCGACCCGCTCGGCCTGCGCCCGGACGGTGGCCAGTCCGGGCCGCGTGAGTTCGGCGAGGACATCGTCGTGGCCGACGACGCTGACGTCGCCGGGCACCGTGAGGCCCGCCCGACGAAGCCCTTCCATGAGCCCTGACGCGAGCACGTCGTCGAACGCGAGCACGGCCGTCACTCCGGCGTCGGCCACCGCCGAGGCGGCACCGATACCGTCCTCGTACGTCGCCGCGGTCGGTTCCAGGACGACGAGTTCGGCACCGTGTCTGGCGGCACGTTGACCGATGGCCTGCTGACGCTGCCGGTTGGCCCATGAGCGCGTGGGGCCCGGAAGGTACGCGAACCGGCGATGGCCGAGACCGACCAGTTCGTCGACGAACTCGCGCAGCGCCTGCCGGGAGTCCGTGTACACGGCCGGGACTCCGTCGACCACCCGGTTGATGATGACGAGGGGCACCATGCTCGCGAGATCCCGGATATGTGATGCGCTCATGCGCGGCGCACAGAGGATGAGTCCTCGGGCCTGCCGCGCCAGCTGCTCCGCGACCTGGCGCTCGATCTCCGCGCTGTCATCGGTGTCCGCGACGAGCAGGCCCACGTTCGAGGCGCGTGACCTACCCTGCGCGGCCTTGAGCAGTCGCGTCATGTACGGGTTCGTGATGTCGGGCACCACGAGCCCGATGTTCGCGGCGACGCCGGTGATGAGCGCACGCGCCACCACGTTCGGCGCGTAGCGCAGGCGCTGAGCCACCTCGCGCACGTGTTGCACGGTCGCCGGCGAGAGGCGCTCCGGGTTGGAGAAGACACGCGACACCGTGGAGATGCTCACTCCGGCGGCCTCGGCAACGTCCTTGAGCTTGGCGGGCCCGTTCCGCTCGGTCATTCGATCGCTCCTGAGGTGATTCGCATCCGTGCAGCGTAGGTCGGGGCATTCATGTCGCCGTCCGCCGCGGGCCTCTCGCCCACGGGGTCGCCTGCCTCCGGGTGCTCACCCGGGAGCCGGCCGGAGCGGACGGCATCGCGGATCGCGCGCGCGATCCCGGGCAGGCAGGTCTGCGGGTCCTCCCCGCCGTCGACCCTTCCCCGGAGTCGTACCGGACGTGGGAACAGGCGGACCGTGGCGGCCACCACGGTGACGAAGGGTCGTACGCCGGCGAGGTCGGCGACGGGATCCGCGACGCCGTGCGGATCAGTCACTGCTCGCTCGAGCGCCGGGGTACCGGGCACGCCGTGGATCTCCACCTCTCGCCCTGCCCGGTTCACACGGACTCGCAGGTCGCGGTGCCGGACGGTGACGGTCCCGAACTCGCCCACGAGTGCGATCGAGGGTTCGATCACCCGGTCGGCAGCCGTTGTGCCGATCGCGGTGACGGTCGGCCCCGCTGATGTCGACACGCGCAGCGCCGCGAAGTCGTCCGCCTCGATGTCCCGGACGGAGGCGAGCATCGTGTCGATGCGCTCGGCGCGCCACGCCGGGTCTTCCTGGCGAGCCAGGACAAGGGCGGCATGAAGGACATGCGCGAGCGGATTGAACAGTGAGCCGTCGAACACGGGAGCGTCGCCGAGCCAGTGCCGGCCCGCCCACGGGGCGCGGGCGTAGTAGGAGTCCGGACGGCGTAGCGCGCCGAACGCCGTCACGCGACGCAGGCGGCCGACGGGATGCCCTTCCAGCGTCGCACCCACGACGTCCACGACGTCGCGGGTCTGCTGGAACCCCACCTCCAGGCGCCGCCCGCCGACCAGGCGATCGAGGTCGTCCAGTTGTTCCGGGAGCGGCACCGGCGGCTTCTCCAGGTACACCGAGGCGCCGGCTCGCAGCGCCGCACTCGCCAGCGCGTGATGCGTGTGCGGCGGGGTGGCGATCACGACCGTGTCCGGCACCGACCGGCCGAGGAGCCGGGTCAGGTCACCGGCGCGTTCAGGGGCGGCACCTGCGTGCTGCAGCAGCGGGTCGATCTCGGGTGGGTACGACGGGTCGGCGATCCCCACGAGTGCTACCCGGCCGGCAGCGTGCAGCCGAAGCAGCGTCTGCAGATGCCGCCTCCCGTACCCGGAGACACCAGCCAGGGCGACTGTCGGAACATCACTCATCCCTTCAGCGCTCCTTCCGCGAGCCCGGTGAACACTTGCCGCTGCATGAGGAAGTAGACGAGGAGGGGCGGAACGACGACGATCAGCGCGGCCGCACTGATCACCCGCTGGTCGGCGGAGAACGCCCCGGAGAGGAACTGCACGCCCACGTTCACCGGATAGTTCGCCGGGTCGCTGAGGATGACCAGTGGCCACAGGAACTGGTCCCAGGTGTCGAGGAACCCCAGCACCGCGACGACGGCGAGGGAGCCGCGGACCGAGGGCAGCATGACCGACCAGAAGACACGCAGCGGACCGGCGCCGTCGACCACCGCCGCTTCCTCGATCTCGTCGGGGACGTTGATGAACGCCTGCCGCATGACGAAGATCGAGACGATGGACACCGCTTGCGGCAGCACGACACCGAGCAGCGTGTCCTGGAGGCCGAGACCCCGGGTCACGAGCAGCGTCGAGACGAGGATCACCTCGAACGGCAACGCCGCCGTCGCGAGCAGGATCGCCACGTAGAGGGCTCGGCCCCGGAAGGCGACACGGGCGAGCGCGTACCCGGTAAGCGTCGCCAGGACCAGGTTCGTCGTGACGCCGAGGGTCGAGATCGCCGCGGAGTTCAACAGGTAGCGACCCAGCGGGATCGCCGTGAAGGCGGTCACGAAGTTGTCGAGCGTCGGGTCGACGGGAACGAGGTTCCCCGGGAATCCGGCGGTCGACTCGCCCGCCCCTTTCAGCGCGGTGCTGAGCTGCCACACGAGGGGTCCCAGCACGAGCGCCATGGCGACCGCCATGAGACTCCAGCGCACGGCGCGCTCGACCACGCCGACGGACTCACGCCGGTACGGACGGCCCCGTGCCGCACGCGGCCGCGCCGGGCGGGCCTGCGCCGGGGCACTCATCGTTCGCTCCTTCTCGAGATCGACCAGCCCAGAGCCGACACGAGCAGGACGGCAGCAAAGAGAACCAGGCTGACGGCGGAGGCGAATCCGGCCTGGGTGCCGGGCGAGATACCCCGGGAGAAGAGGTACAGCACGACCGTCGTCGACGACGTGCCCGGCCCGCCGCCCGTGAGCACGAAGGGTTCGGTGAAGACCCGCAGGGCCGCGATGGCCGAGAGGATCGCCACGAGCACCACGGTGCCGCGGATCTGCGGAATGGTGACGCTCCAGGTCCGCCGCGACCACGACGCGCCGTCGAGTTCGGCCGCCTCGTCGAGTTCCCGCGAGACGTTCTGCAGCGCTGCGAGAAGGATCAGGGTGTAGAGGCCGCAGCTCTTCCAGATCGTGACGAGGATGGCGCTGAGCAACGCCAGACGGGAGCTGGTGAGGAAGGGGACGGGCTCGGCCACGATGCTGAGCCCCCGCAGTACCTGGTTGACGAGTCCGTCGGAGCTCAGCACGTACTGGAACATGAGCGCGACGACGGCCATCGGCATGACGAGCGGCGAGAACAGGATCGGCCGCACGACCCCCGTGCCGCGCATCCTGGTGTTCACCAGGATCGCCAGGAACAGCGAGAGGCAGACGATCGCGGGCACGGCGAGGAGGACGTACAGGCCGGTGTGACCGGCCGCCTCCCAGAACACCGGCGAGGAGAAGATCTCGACGAAGTTGTCGAGGCCGGTGAACGAGCCTCCGCCGATCGTGCTCGCGTTCGTGAACGCCAGCACGAAGGTGTTGCCGAGGGGCAGGAACAGAAACGTGATCTGGAGCGCCAGGACGGGCCCCACGAATACCAGGGCTACCCACCAGCGCGGGCGACGGACCGCAGCTCCCACGGGGCGACGCGCTCTGGCGCACCGTCCCGCAGGGGCGACGACGGCAGTGGCCGTCACTGCGCGCGGCCTTGCAGAAGCTCGGTGAGCTGCGCCTCCGCCGCGGCGAGGGCTTCCTCGGCGTCCGTCTCACCGGTGATGGCGGTCTGCACCGACGACCAGAGCAACGAGGCGTACTCGGCGTCGACGGCCGGGGGTTTCGCCATCGTGCCGCCCTCGAACAAGCTGCGTGCGACGATTCCGC
The DNA here is from genome assembly GCF_014892515.1 of Myceligenerans pegani. GTDB lineage: Bacteria > Actinomycetota > Actinomycetes > Actinomycetales > Cellulomonadaceae > Myceligenerans > Myceligenerans pegani. Next base: position 13,673 of record NZ_JADBGR010000087.1, on the reverse strand, counting down.
GCGCTTCGGTGGCCGGGCCGGTCGGCTCGGCGGCGAAGAACGGGTCCTCGAGCGAGACGGTCGTACTCGGGAAGACCGCCGACTGCTGGGCCAGGGTGAGCTGGTTCTCGGGTGACGTCATGAACTCGGCGAACGCGAGCGCCGTGGCCGCGTTCTCGCTCGTCGCCGAAACAGCGATCCCGTGCGCGACCACCCAGGTCGTGCCGTCGGCCGCGCCCAGCGGCGGCGCGATGTCGATGTCCTCGAAGATCGCGGGTGCGTTCTCCTCGATGATCGCGAGCCTGGAAGGGCCGGTCTCCAGATAGGCGATGTCGCCCTGCGAGAACGTGTCGATCTCGCTGCGCTGCGCCGCCGTGACCGAGTCGGCCGGGATGGCGCCGAGGTCGTGCAGTTCTGCCAGCCTCTCGAGGAACGCCACCGCTTCGGGAGTGTTGACGATCGCCTCGGTGGAACTCTCGTTCACCAAGGGCACTCCGAGGCTCAGGAGGTAGTTGGGGAATCCGATCGAGGTGGGCTGGAACCCGGCCTCACCGGTGGTGCGCGTGATCTGCTCGGCCGCGTCGAGCAGATCCGTGTAGCTGGTCGGCGGCGCGGGTGAACCTGCCGCCTCCACGATGTCCCCGTTGACGATCAGCACGGGAGAGTTGAGGTACCACGGCAGCGCGGCCACCTCCGTCGCACCGTAGTCGAAGCTGCTCCACGCAGAGGGCACGTAGAGTTCTCGAAGCCGTTCACCGTGCTCGGCCATGTCCAGCACCCGCCCGTCCCGGCCGAGCGGCGCGAGCGTTGCCGTGTCGAGGTCCATGACGTCAGGGAGGCTTCCCGCGGCGGAGTCGGCCGCGACCTTGCGTGCCGCCTGGTCGCTGGGGATGTCCACCCACTCGACCTCCGCCCCGGGGTGCTCTCGCTCGAACGCGTCGATGACGCCGTTGATGTACTCGTCGAACGTCGGCGAGAGCTGCATGGTCTGGAACGTGATGGTCCCTTCGACGGGGCCGCTGACGTCCGCGTCACCGCTCGGTGCGGACGACAGGCCGCAGCCGCTCAGCGCGACAGCGGCGGCGATTGCGATCGCGAACGTTCCGGGTTTGAGAATCTGAAGCATGTTTCACCCCTGGTGGGTAGGTGACAGATCGACTGACCCCTCACATCATTGTGCAAACGTTTGATAGAACGTACCCATGACATCGACGAAGCGTCAAGGATCAATCTCCGGCGCCGAGGCCGGCCTCGCCGACCTCGGGCCGGAGCAGCGGATCGCCCAGTGCCTCCTCGTCATGCCCGGCGTCGACGATCGCGGGCGTCCGGACGCCGCCACGCTCGCGGCGGTGCGTGCGGGGGTCGGCACCCTCCACAGCGTGGTCGGCATGCCCGCGAGCCACGCGTCCGAGTACTACGACGAGATCCGGGAGGTCGCTCTCGACGCGGGAGTCCTTCCGCCGCTGATCAGCGGAAATCTCGAGTCGGGGATCGGCTACAGCCTCGGGCGGACCGGTACCGACCTGCCCTACCCGCGAGGCCTGGGGATCGCCGACGACGAGGAGCTCGCCTACCGGGCCGCCCTCCTGGCCGCTCGGGAGGCACGTGCGGTGGGCTACCACTGGACCTTCAGCCCGTGCGTCGACGTGCTGACGACCTCCGAGGATCCGATCCTCGGGGTCCGCGCGTTCGGCGTCGGGACCGATCGCACCGCAGCCCTTGCCGCGGCGCAGATCCGCGGGTTCCGGGACGGTGGCGTGGCGTCGACGGCGAAGCACTTTCCCGGCCACGGGGACAGCTCGGTGGACAGCCATCTCGGCCTGCCCGTCATCGACCGGACAGCCGAGGCGCACTCCCGGGTTCACCTGCCCCCGTTCGCTGCGGCCGTCGCGTCCGGCGTCCCGAGCATCATGGTGGGTCACGTCGTGCTCCCCGGGCACGGCGTCGACGTGCCCGCGAGCCTGTCGCCGGTCGTGAACCGCGACTGGCTGCGCGGAGGCCTGGGCTATGACGGAGTCATCATCACCGACTCACTACGCATGTCGGCCGTCAGCGCCCGGTGGAGCGCAGCGGAGTCCGCGGTTCTGGCCCTCTCGGCGGGGGCGGACGTGGCGAACGCGAAATGCGCCGCCGAGGAACTGCCCGGCCTGGTGGCCGCGGTCCACGCCGCCCTGACCGACGGGGTCCTCGACCCTCGCGAGCTCGACGCCTCGGTACTGCGGCTCCTACGGATGCGCGACGAGATCGCGGTGGACGAGGCACCGGAACCCGCCGTCGCCCTCGACTCGCCTCGGGAGTGGCTCGACTCCGGCCGAGCAGTGACCGTCGAGCAGGCAGGGCAGGTCTCGATCGGCGGTCGGGACATCGTCTTCGTCGGGGCTTCCCCGTTGGCCGAGCGCCTGGCGGCAGCTGCTCGGCGTCGAGGGGCACCGGCCCGGCACGAGCCACCGAACGCCGACACTGCCGTGTCCCCGGCCCCGGGCACCCTCGTCGCGGCCGTCGTCGTGCCGGACACCGCCGTGGGACCGGAGGACCGCCGTCGCATCGACCAGCTCGCGCGATACGCCGAGCTGCTCGTGGTCAACGGCGTCATGCCGGCCGAATCGCTGCGCCGAGACCGGGCCTGCGTGATCGTCGCCCCTGCCGTGGACGCCTTCGGCATCGTCACCGAGGCGGCCGTCGACGCGGTGCTCGACCGGCTGGATCCTCAGGTAGGGGACTGACCCGACGCGGCGGCCTCGATCCGCTCGACGAGCCTCACCGGGGCGCACAACCGGTCCGCCCAGGCCGAGTCCAAGCGGACGTCGGCACAGGACGCGAGAAACCGGTCGACCAGACGCTCCAGGTAGTCCGCGGGCGGGTCGAGGGCGTGCACGACCCCGCCGATCGAGACCGCGAAGGCGCTGCCCGGATCGAAACACAGTCGCACCTGATGCTGCCCGGCCGTCAGTGCCGCGGTGACGACCGGACCCGAGCGCGCGACGCGCAGGCGCGGAGACGGCGGCAGGCCGATCAGCTCATGCAGGATCTGGGCGTGGTGGATCCCGTAGAAGGCCAGCCCGCCCGACGGCGAGCCGAGATCGGCGGGGCCGGAGATCTCCACCGACGTGGCGCCCGCCGTGCGCATCCACGGTTCGACGGCCCCACGGTATCCGGAGTCGGCAGCGAGCGCGCTGTGTCCCCGGCGCGCCGCGGCCACGAGCGCTTCGGCGTCCACGGCGCGGCGGGCGAGCGGCTTGTCGGCGAGCACGTGGACGCCCGACTCCAGCAAGGCGGTGAGCCGGGCACGCCGCTCCCCCGCGCGCCGGCCCACGTCGATCACGGCGTCCACCCGGCCCAGCAGTTCGTTCGCCTGCTCGACCAGCTCCGCCTCCGGCGCGAGAGTCCGGAGCTCGACCGGCGGCGCGGCACCTTCGGTGGCGATCGCGACGAGCCGGTGCGGCGCGCCCGCGGCGGCAACCTGCCCGAGATACGTCACGACCCGGACGGGTCGCGAGCTGTCCACGCCGAGAAGCCCGATCCTCATGCGCTCCCCCTTCCCTCTGTACGCGACTTGCCTGTGCAAACGTTTGACAATATTCTACGACGACCCACCGCCAACTCCAGGAGGACACTCGTGCCCACGGTCGCCGAGTACGCACCGGCAGTCACGACCCACCCCACGCGCGCGGCTCTGGGAGCCGCAGCCGCCGAGCACGCGGCCGACGTGTTGCGGACCCGTTTGGACCGTCCAGGGATCGCGCGTGTCATGCTGGCCGCCGCGCCGAGCCAGCAGGAGACCCTCTCCGCACTCGCGCGTGCGAAAGGAATCGACTGGAGCCGCGTGGTCGCGTTCCACATGGACGACTACCTCGGCCTCCCTGACGATGCGCCGCAGGGCTTCGGCAACTGGCTGGAGCGGCATTTCGCGACACGAGTCCGCGGGATCCGCTTCGAACGTCTCCGCACCGCAGGTGATCCGGAGGCGGAGGCGCACCGCTACGCTGCGCTCATGGGCAGGGAGCCCTTCGATCTCGTGCTGCTGGGCCTCGGCGTGAACGGCCATCTGGCGTTCAACGACCCGCCCGCCGACCTCGACGACCCGCGGGCCGCGCGTGTCGTCGAACTCGACGACGTCAGCCGCCGGCAACAGGTCGACGAGGGGCACTTCCCCTCGATCGGAGACGTGCCGCGGCGCGCCATCACCATCACCATCCCTCGCCTGCTCCACGCCACGGAGATCATCGCGTCGGTGCCCGGGACGGAGAAGCGCCGCGCCGTCGCGGACACGCTCGGGTCGGAGATCCACGGAGATCGGCCAGGTACCGCACTACGAACGCACCCGCGGGTCGCGATCTACCTCGACACGGAATCCGCACCCGAGAACGACGGCTCATGACCTGGAACACGATCGGAGGCGCCATCTTTCCCTCGTCCGGACCGGAGGCGCGGACCGGCGGCCGGGACCGCGAGAGAAGGTCGCGACCGGGCCACACCGCTCAGGAGCACCTGGCAGCGGGTGCGGGATGAAGATCCTCGGCTGCTCCCCCGACGGCCGTCATGCGGTCGAGGTCGAGGCCGAGGCCGGAGTGATCACTCAGGTCAGCAGGCTCTCGACGGCGTCCGGACCGCGCGATCTACCGGTCCTGGCCCCGGGACTCGTCGACGCACAGGTCAACGGGTACGCCGGCCATGACGTCAACGGCGAGGACGTCGAGCCGGGCACGATCATCGCCATCACCCACGCTCTCGCGCGGGCCGGAACCACGTCGTGGGTACCGACAATCATCACCGGACCACGCGAGCGCATCATGCACGCCCTCGACTGTGTCCGACGTGCGCGCGACGCGGACCCCGTCGTCCGAGCGGCAATCCCGTGCGCGCACGTCGAGGGCCCGTTCATCTCGCCCGATGACGGCGCCCGCGGCGTCCATGACCCGCGCCACATCCGGCCGATCGACGCCGACGAGGTCACGGCCTGGAAGTCGGCGGGCCCGGTGGGCATCGTCACGGTCTCGGGCGCGGGAGCCGAGGCACCCGCCCACATCCGCCGTATCCGGCAGCTGGGGATCGCCGTGTCGATCGGACACACCTCCGCCGCCAGCGCGGAGATCTCCCGCGCGGTAGCCGCTGGGGCTCACCTGGCAACCCACCTCGGCAACGGGATCCCGACGATGGTCCCGCGCCACCCGAACCCCATGTGGACCCTGCTGGCCGACGATCGCGTGCGCGTCGGCCTGATCGCCGACGGACACCATCTTCCTGCCGAGACCCTCATCGCGATGATCCGGGCGAAACAGCCGCGCGGTGCCTACCTCGTGTCGGACCTGACCGCCGTCGGTGGCTGCTCGCCAGGGCGCTACACGACCGCCGTGGGTGGCGAGGTCGAACTGAGCGACAACCTACGCCTGTCGCACCTGGGCAGTGACATGCTCGCCGGAGCTGCCGCGACCCTGCTCGACGGTGTCCGCTTCCTGACGCGCGCGACGCCGTTCACCCTGACCGAGGCGCTCGACCTCGCCTCCCGTCTCCCGGCCCTGGCCACTCCTGGGTCCAGGCGGGCCCTCGGCCGCATCCGACCGGGCGCTCCCGCAGACGTCCTGCTGCTGGATCCCGACACGGTCCAGGTGGAAACGGTGATCGTCGGCGGCAACCACCGCTGAGCCGAGTGCCTGCCGTGGCGCAGCCCGAGCTGACGCACCACGCCCAGCGCCCGCGCGACGGATCGGCCGGCGCGGGAATCACGTGGTGGCCCGCGGGGACGAGGCCGCGTACGGCGTGGACGGTCGCGCACGGGAGCGGCTGCCCGGTCCGGAGGATCGTGCCGTCGATGCCCAGCGCGACCATCACCGGTGCCCCTGCCGTCCCACGGAGAAGTTGCGGCATCACGGGGGCTCGTCGATCAGCTCGGCGCGATCGGAGGTGCGCCGAGCAGGAGCTTTCGCCTCGCTCCGGACGGCATCGTGACATGCACGAGATGCGAGGAACCGGTCACCGGCTCCGCCACCACGTGCGGGTCACGATCGAGGGCCAGGCTCTTCGCCGCCCCGGAGAGGCCGACGAGTACCGCGATGACGCTCGGCTCCGCCCGGCGCGGGGCGATCACGGTGGGAACGCACGCGAACGGTCCCAGCGCGTTACCGCCGGCCACGTGTTCGGCAGAGGGTTCGCCCGGCTGCCCCCGGACGGGTACCAGCATGCTGACCACACCGTCTCGGCCAACTACCCGCAGCCGGCGTCCCTCCCGCTCGACACGGGGCGGAACGTCGTCCGCAACGGCCCAACCCGAGTCGAGGACCGGCAGGCCCTCGCCGTCCTCGACTCGGTGGACACGGAGTTCCCAGGGGCCCTCCAGGATGCTGACCGTCTCGATACGCGCACCGGTGACGTCGACCACGACGTCGTCGTCGACCCAGGTCGGGACATGCCAGGAACCGGCGAGATCGTCACCGATCACCGTGCGGTGGATACGTCCGCGCCGTGATATCCGCCCAGCAGAGACCAGGCCGACATGATTGTCCGGCACTACGGCCGCCATCTCGCCGAGGACGGGTGCCGTCGCGGTGGAGTACGCGAACCGTGAGTAGAGCGCGTCGTCCGGGAGCCCGGCGCGGTGGTTGTCCGTACCGTGGTTCGCCACACGCACGATGCCGTCCTCTGCCGTGGACGACACCACGAGCCCCGGTGCGGGCAGTGTCGAGGTGCGCCCCTCCCTGGCCGCGGGCAACGGCTCCTCCGTGGCCGTCCAGAAGGGGTCGCCCGCGTCGATCAGAAGGCAGACGAACGCCTTGGAGAGCCAGAACGGCGACCCGGGGGCCGAGTACCCCTGCACCATGGGCAGATACGGCCCGAACCAGCCCAGGTTCGGCATTCCGTCGGCGTCGATCGCGCCTCCTTGCAGGAAGTACCGGAGCATCGCGCTCGCAAGGTGTCTGGCGACTCCGGGCGCTGGACGTGGAGCGCCGTCGAGCGCGCCCACGAGTGGGGCCGCGGCGGCGGCCCAGCGATAGATGAGCGACCGCCCCAGGAACAGCGGGGCGCCGTTCCCCCCGACAAGGTGCTCGTAGTCCTCAAGAAATTCGATCAGCCGTGCCCGGTGAACTGCCCTCAGCCCCGCCGACGCCCTGCTGGTCGGTGATGTCGCGTCGAGATCCGCGCACATACGGTGCCACAGGACGGGGTAGAAGTGCATCGCCCAGCCGGCGTAGTGATCGAATCGGTCGCCCTCGCCCGCCCCGTCGCGATACCACCCGTTGCCGACGTAGAAGCCCTCGATCCGCGCGAGGTCCGCGGCGACGACGTCGTACTGGTCGTCGCTGAGTCGATGTCCCGTCGTCTCGACGAACGTCGCGACGACGACCCGGAACCAGTGCCAGTTGTTGTCGGGTACCTCCAGGGTGAAGGCACCGAGCAGCCAGTCGATGACAGCGTGTCGGTGCCCGGGCGCGAGACGGTTCCAGATCCACGGCCGGGTCTCGTGCAGAGCGAGTGCCACGGACGCGGACTCGACAAGCGCCTGCTTGCAGTCCGGCGAGATCCTCGGCCACGCCTCTGGATGCCGGGCGTCGGTACCGGCGACGAGTCCGCGGGTGTACGTGTCGAGGAGTCCGGGAGGGGCTACGCCCGTACCCGACAACCGCCAGCCGAGGAGGAGGAATGTGCGCGCGAATCCCTCCAGGGCGTCGGAGGCCGCTCCGTTCCATGAGGGCCGGCCGTCCAGCACGATCCCGGCACTGCTCTCCGTGGCATGGCGTGATGCCGACCGGAGCAGACCGTCGGCCGCCGCGATCCAGTGCTCTCGGGTGAACCCCGTCAGCGGGCTCGTGCCGAAGTCCTCCGAGGGTGCGGATCCCCAGTTCCTCGGCCAGATCCCGCGTTCGGTTGGGAGTGTTTCGGCTGAAGGCCGGCTGGACTCGGTCATGAGGCGATCGTGCCGTCGTCGCTCAGAGGAGTCCAGCATGGTGATCACTTGCGATCAGTTCTCGGTGGGTACGGCAGGCGAGACATCCTCGAGCCCGGCGTCCATCGCGCGAACGACCACTGGAGAGTGATCGATTACGATCGGTACCGCAACACGGTCGACGCCTTCAGGCGCTTGTTCCGCCGGGCGGCTGCCGAGCAAAGGACCCTCATGAATGCCTCTGAACGGGATCTCGCCGCCCGCCGACGCGCGGCCATCCTGACGGAACTCGGGCTGCACGGCTCCGTACGGGTACCGGAGATCGCTGCCCGGTTCGGTGTCTCGCTGGTCACCGCCCGTCGCGATGTCGCGGCTCTCGCGAAACAGGGCAAGCTCCAGCGTGTTCACGGTGGCGGAGTCCTGATCCCCCACGAAGGGGACGACGGGACACGCCATGGAGTCATCGGCATGGTCATCCCATCAGGGCACGGGTACTTCCAGGAGATCCTCGCCGGCGCACGTCATGGCGCCCGCGAGTCGGGTGTCCGGCTGGTGCTCGCCACGTCCTACTACGACGAGGCCGAGGAACTCCGGATCGTCGAGCGGCTGCGGCGCGCGCGGGTGGACGCTCTGGTGATCGCCACGGCCAACCCCACCGACGAGCGACTACCGACCTGGATGGATGCCATGGACAAGCCGGTCGTTCTCGTGGAGCGTCAGTGCGGCGCCCGATCGATCGACTACGTGCGGTCCGAGCACGAAGTCGGTGTGGAGGTGGCGCTGGATCACCTGGTCCGGCAGGGGCATACGCGTATCGGCCTTGCGGTGCGGGAGACGACGCCCACATCGGTCCGCCTCGTCGAGGGGTTCGAAACCGTGGTCAGCCGTCGGAAAGGGATTGACATCCCGTTCCCGCCCTTCCGCTTCGCCTCCGCCGACGACGCGCCGGCACAACGGAACTCGGACCTGGAGTCGGTTCTGGACGAGTGCGAGTCCACGGGCACGACCGCCGTCATCGTCCACGCGGACCATGACGCCGTCGCATTCCTCGAGCTGGCCCTGGACCGAGGGCTCCGGGTACCCGACGATCTGTCGATCGTCGCCTACGACGACGCCATCGCCTCACTCGGGTCCGTGGCACTGACCGCCGTCGCACCGCCCAAGTTCGACGTAGGTCGCCTGGCGGTATCGATCGCCGCCCGTCGAGCCGGTAGCGGCAAACGTGACGCGACACAGCGCATCCGGCTCGTGCCGCGGCTCGTCCGGAGGCGCTCGACCGGGCCGCCTCCGGCCGTGCGTGCCTCCCGGTCTTCATCGGCATGATCGGTTTTGATCGCCTTCCGGAAGCGATCATGCTCCGCCCGGCGTCGCGACGACATCATGACCGGATGAACGTCGACGACCAGGTGCTGCCGAACTCACGGTCCGTTCCGTGGACGATCTCCTTCGCCATGCGCCCAGATCTCAGGTCACGCCTGTTCGACGAGGCCGCCATGCACCGGCTCGCCGCGCTGGGCAGCGTACGCGCGGAAGCCATCGACGACTTCACCTCCCCGACGGCACGCGAGGCGTTGCGCACGAGCGACGTTCTGGTAACGGGATGGGGCTGCCCGGCGCTCGAACCGGACGTCGTGGCGGGGAGCCGGCTCCAGGCGGTCGTGCATGCCGCCGGGACGGTGAAGAACCATGTGCCCGACGCCTTCTGGAGCTTGGGCATCGCGGTCAGCTCAGCCGCCGATGCCAACGCCATCCCGGTCGCCGAGTACACGATCGCCCAGGTCCTGCTGGCGAACAAGGAGATCGGCGCCATACGGAGTGCCTACCGGAGTGAGCGTGCCGGCGCGGACTGGAACGCCCGCTTCCCCCACGCGGGGAACTACCGGCGCACCGTGGGGGTCGTCGGCGCGTCGAAGATCGGTCGCCGCGTGTTGCAGTTCCTCGCTGCCTTCGACCTGGACCTCCTGCTCCACGACCCGTACGTCGACTCGGACACGACCCGCCGCCTCGGAGCACGTCAGGCCGGCCTGGACGAGATCTTCCGCACGAGCGACGTCGTCACACTGCATGCCCCGGACCTCCCGGAGACCCGGCACCTCGCCGACGCGCGCCGCCTTGCCCTCATGCGCCCCGGCGCCGTTCTCGTGAACACCGCGCGAGGTGGTCTCGTCGACACGACGGCGCTCACCGACGCGGTGCTGTCCAACAGAATCCGCGCCGTTCTCGATGTCACCGAACCGGAGATCCTCCCGGTGGATTCTCCGCTGTACGACCATCCCGGGGTCGTCCTCACACCGCACGTGGCCGGATCGGTCGGGGGCGAGCTCCGCCGACTCGGTGATACCGCGGTGAGCGAGGTCGAATCCTGGGTTCGTACCGGGGCGTTCCGTACCCCGGTACGCCCGGAGACTCTCGCAATCACAGCCTGAGCCTCAACCCTCCGTTGCCCGTGCCGGGCGACGACGAGCCCGTCAAAGACGAACGGGTGGAAACCGAATAGTGGGAGGACAACGTGGTCCTGACCAGACGGCGCATCGTCGCGCCGCTCCTCGTGATGGCCCTGTCCGCCGGGTCTGCACCCGCCATGGGCGCAGTACCGGACGGCCAGGAAGAACTACTGGTCAACGGCACGTTCGACACCGGGAGCGATCCCTGGTGGACGAACGCCGGGATGACACCGGACACCGCGACCGGTGAACTGTGCGTGGACGTGCCCGACGTCGCCAACCCCTGGGGGGCGATCATCGGGCAGAACGACATCGCACTGCAACCAGGGTCGGAGTACGTGCTGACCTTCACGGCGCGGGCAGCCCGTGCTGTCACGATCCGCCCGATCGTGCAGCCGGCAGAGTACGCTCCAGGCGATCCGTACCTCTCCTCCGACGCCCAGCTCGGCACCGACCCGGTGACGGCCACCTACACGTTCGTCACCCCGGACCAAGAGCTTCCGGTCGCCAACCAGGTGCAGTTCCAGCTCGGTGGAGAAGGGGCCTACGAGGTCTGCTTCGACGACATCAGCCTCGTCGGGCCGCCGTACGTCCACGTGCCGGAGACAGGACCGTCGGTCAAGGTGAACCAGCTCGGCTACCTGCCGGACGGCCCGAAGAACGCGACGGTGGTCACCGAGGCGACGACGGCCCAGCCGTGGACCCTGGTGTCGGACTCGGGCTGGGTCCTCGCCGGCGGCGACACGGCACCACAGGGAGTCGACCCCTCGTCCGGGGAGGCCGTCCACACCATCGACTTCTCGTCCTACGCGGGAGAGGCGCACGGTGTCCGCCTCACGGTGGGCGACGAGACGAGTCACCCGTTCGACATCGACGCGCAGCTCTACCAGGAGCTGCGAACGGACGCGATGCGGTTCTTCTACACGAACCGGTCCGGCACGGCGATCGACGGCTCGATCGCCGGGACCGAGTACGCACGCGACGCCGGCCACGTGGGGGTGCTGCCCAACCAGGGCGACAACGCCGTCCCGTGTCAGGAACCCAAGGAATGGATGGACGGCTGGACCTGCGACTACCAGCTGGACGTGACCGGCGGGTGGTACGACGCGGGTGACCACGGCAAATATGTGGTCAACGGGGGTATCGCAACCTACCAGCTGCTGTCCACCTATGAGCGGACACTGCACGCCGACGTCGTCGACCCAGGTGCGCTCGCGGACTCGACGCTGCAGGTACCCGAACGTGGTAACGGTGTGCCGGACATTCTCGACGAGGCGCGCTGGAATCTGGAGTTCCTGCTCAAGATGCAGGTGCCGGACGGTGAACCCCTTGCGGACATGGTGCATCACAAGGTGCACGACGTGGAGTGGACGGGCCTGCCCCTGCTCCCGTCGGAAGATCCGAAACCCCGCGCCCTCCACCGGCCGTCCACAGCAGCGACGCTCAACCTCTCCGCCGTCGCCGCGACGGGGGCCCGTCTGTGGGAAGAGATCGACCCGGAGTTCGCGGGCGATCTGCTTCACGCGTCCCGCACGGCGTACGCCGCGGCACACGAGCACCCCGATCTGTTCGCCCCACGCGCGGACGGTCAGGATGGGGGCGGCGCCTACGCCGACGACGAGGTGCAGGACGAGTTCTACTGGGCCGCGGCGGAGCTCTTCCTCACGACCGGCGAGGCTCGCTACGAACGCGACCTGACGGCGAATCCCCTGCACAAGTCCGACGTGTTCTCGGAAGGCTTCTACTGGGGCTCCGTCGCGGCACTCGGCCGCATGGACCTGGCCACCGTGCCGTCCCGCTTGTCCGACCGCCACCGCGTCCGGCGCTCCGTCATCGAGGGAGCCGACCACCTCGTCGCTCTCCAGGCCGACGAGGCTTTCGGCCAGACCTATACGCCGGCCGACGGCCGGTACCCGTGGGGATCCAACAGCTCGATGCTCAACAATCAGGTCGTGATCGCCACCGCGTTCGACCTGACGGGGAACCCGGCGTACGCGAGATCGGTCCTCGAGGGTTTCGACTATCTCCTGGGCCGAAACGTGCTGGGCAAGTCCTATGTCACCGGGTACGGCACCGACGACGCACGGAACCAGCACAGCCGGTGGTACGCCCGCAGTCTCGATCCCTCGCTGCCGAACCCGCCCCGGGGATCCGTGTCCGGCGGGCCGAACTCGAGCATCCAGGACCCGATCTCCAGCGCATGGCTCGAGGGCTGTCTGCCGCAGTGGTGCTACGTCGACGACATCCGCGCGTGGGCCGTCAACGAGATCACCATCAACTGGAACTCGGCCCTGGCGTGGGTCGCGTCCTTCGTCGCGGACGTGTCCGCACGGCGTGCCCTCGCGGAGCACTGCTGAGACAGTCGGCAAACTGAACGATGAAGCGATGAGCACCACGGCGCAGCACCCTGAGTGACGGGGCGTTGTCATCGCCGCTCCTGGGCCCGCGGCGGCAAGCCGCGGGCCCCAGAGTTGGGGTCGTGCCGCTCGTGCAAGGAGACCCGTCGACGCCGCGACCGGTGTCGGCGAACTTGCCGACACCGGTCGCGTTTGTTCGGTCTCTCCTGTCGGAAGTTATCCCTTGACGGCGCCTTGCATGATGCCCGCCACGAGCTGGCGGCCGACGAACGCGAAGACGATCAGCAGCGGCAGCGTGACCAGGAAGACACCGGCCATGATCAGCGAGTAGTCGTCGTGGTAGCCGGCGGTGAGGTTCTGCACCGCGACCGGTAGCGTGGGATTCTGGGAACCCAGGACGATCGAGGGCCAGAAGAACATGGTCCACTGCATCACGAAGATGAACAGGCCCAGCATGGAGGCCGCCGGTAGTGCGGCGGGCATGGCGATGCTCCAGAAGGTGCGGATCATGGACGCGCCGTCCACCCGGGCCGCCTCGATCAGCTCGTACGGCAGCGCCGAGTCAAGGTACTGCGTCATCCAGAACACGCCGAACGCGGACACCAGGGCCGGCACGATCACCGCCTGGATCTTGCCGATCCAGTCGAGCTCGGACATGAGGATGTACATCGGGATGACCCCGAGCTGGGTGGGCACGGCCATGGTCGCGATGACGAACACCAGCAGCGCGTTACGGCCCGGGTAGCGCAGCTTCGCGAACGAGAACCCCGCCAGGGTCGAGGTCAGCACGGTCGCCACCGACACGACCACGGAGATGATCACCGAGTTGGTCAGCGCCAGCCAGAAGTTGATCTGGCTGGAGGACATCACGTTCGCGAACCCCGCGAAGATGCTCGCGTCCGGCCACAGCTGCGGCAGCGCACGCTGCGAGATCGACACCTGGTCGGACGAGCCCAGCAGCAGCGTGTAGTACAGCGGGAACGCCGAGACCACCAGCACGACCGCCAGGATCGT
>NZ_JADBGR010000086.1 GCF_014892515.1 Myceligenerans pegani | reverse complement strand
CTTTGTGTTTTCATCCGAGGAGGGGATCGTGACGTCTGTGCGGCCTTCGGGCGATTCTCCGTTGGAGGGGCGGGTGGAGGAGGCGTTGGATGGGGGGAGTCGGCCGCCGGTGGGGCGGTATCGGTTGGATCTGGTGTCGGGGGAGTGGGCGTGGTCGGATGAGGTGTATGTGATGCATGGGTTCGAGCCGGGTCAGATCGTGCCGACGACGCCGTTGATGTTGGCGCACAAGCATCCGGAGGATCGGGCGCGGTTTGATGGGGTGTTGCGGCGTGCTGCGGAGACGGGGGCGACGTTCAGTTCGGTGCATCGGATCGTGGATGCTGGGGGTGGGACGCGGACGTTGGCGGTGACGGGTCAGGGGCGGCGTGATCCGGCGTCGGGGCGGGTGGTGGAGTTGGTGGGGTATTTCATTGATGTGACGGATTCGCATCGGGTGGCGGCGCAGCGGGATGCGACGGCGTCGATTCGGGCGTCGGCGGAGCGGCGTGCGGTGATTGAGCAGGCCAAGGGGATGGTGATGGTGGTGTATGGGGTGGAGGAGGCTGAGGCGTTCGAGGTGTTGCGGGAGGTGTCGAATCGGACGAATGTGGCGGTGCGGGATCTGGCGGATCGGTTGGTGGGTCTGATTGCGGGGCCGGGGGTGACGGTGTTTCCTACGCGTGAGGTGATCGACGCGTTCTTGAAGGACCCGGACAACCCCGAACCACCCACCACCAACGGCTGAACCGCACGCGAGAGCGAGGAGGACGCCATGGAGCCCGAGGACGACCGCGTGACCGTCGTCGTTGCGACGCGGAACCGCCGGGAGGACCTCCTCGCCTCGCTGCCGCGGCACCGCTCCCGGGTCTTCCTGGTGGATAACGCTTCCACCGACGGCAGTCCCGGTGCGGTGGCCGCGGCGCGGCCCGCCACGACTGTGATCCGCCTGCGGCGGAACGTCGGCGCCGTGGCACGGAACGTCGGCGTCGAGGCCGCGAACAGCCCCTACGTCGCGTTCGCCGACGACGACTCGTGGTGGGCGCCGGGTTCGCTGGGCAGGGCGGCGCGCACCCTCGCGGCGCACCCGCGTCTCGGCCTCGTGTGCGCGCGGATCCTGGTCGGGCCCGAGGAACGTACGGACCCCACCAGCGCCGCGATGGCCCGCTCGCCCCTGCCGCGCGATCCGCAGCTGCCCGGGGAGCCGCTCCTGGGCTTCGTGGCGTGCGCCGCGATGGTTCGCCGGAGCGCCTTCCTCGCCGTGGGCGGCTTCGACCCGGTGGTGCGGTTCCCCGGTGAGGAGGAGCGGCTCGCGCTCGACCTCGCGGCCGCCGGCTGGGCGATGGCGTACCTCCAGGACGTCGTCGTGCACCACCACCCGTCGCCCGTCCGCCACTCGCCGGATCGGCGACGGCGCGGTCTCGCCCGGGCCGCGACCCTCAACGCGCTGATGCGCCTGCCGTGGCGGGACGCGATCGGCGAGATCCGCCGGGTGGCGGCCACGAGTCCGAGCCACCGGGCCGGCGTGCTGCACGGGCTCCGGGAGGCGCCGGCCGCCCTGCGACGGCGGCGCCCCCTCCCGGCCGACGTGATGGCGTTGCGGGCACTGCTCGCGCCGTGGTGAACAGCCCGCGCCGCGGCGCGGCTCATCGCCTCCGGGCGCCGGGACCGCTCCGGTCTCACGTCTCGCTGCGGTAGCCGTTCACCTTGTGCGTCCCGTCGCACCACGGCGGGATGGCCGTGCCGCCACAGCGGCACAGTGCCACCGTCGCGCGGTGCCGTGGTACGTCCCGCCCACGGTCGTCGACGATCCGGGCCGGGCCGCGAAGCAGCAGCGGGCCGTCGGGGCAGGCCGCCAGGGTCACCTCGTCGTCGTGCGGCCGGGGCACCTCGTCGTGGGCCGTCATGTCTCCTCCGGATCGTCGAGCGGCGCCCGCAGGGCCGAGCGGCCCTCGTTCCAGCATGCGAGCGTGTGCGCGGCGGCGTCTCCCTCCACGGCCAGGCACACGGCGGCCCCGAACAGGACGTCGTCGCGCAGCCCGGGCTCCTGCTCCACGAGCCGTCCCGCCAGGTCACGGGCCGCGATCTGCTCGTGCACGGCGTCGGCCTCCACGTGCTCGTCGAAGTAGAGCGTCGTGTCCGTGTCGTACCCGAGCCGGCGGAAGCCGTCGCCGTAGAGCCGGCTGGGGATCGGGGAGGTCATCTCGTACGCCGCGAGATGGCCGATGATCGCTCCCCGGAGCCTGCGGTGCAGGCCCAGGAACGACATCGTGTTCAGCGCGGCCAGGACGGGTACGGGCGCGACGTCGACGTACCGGCCGTACCGGTCGTCGAGTCCCGCACCGCGCAGCGTCCGTGCGAACAGTTCCGCGTGCGTGCGGCCCGTCCGTCCGCCGCCGTACTCGTCGGCCTGGATCTCCACGAGCGCCGACTTCGGCGCGCCGGCCAGGCGGGGCAGGGCCCACGAGTGCGGGTCGGCCTCCCGCAGCTGGTACAGCGACCGCAGCGCCAGCCACTCGCGCGCCTGCTCCCTGCCGGCGCGCCGGGCCAGGTACCGGGCCAGCGCCGGGCCGTCGTCGTCGGCGACGAACTCGAACAGGCGGCGGGCGAAGCCTGCCGCGTCGGACTCCGTGGCGACCGGCTGCCCCGCCCGCCGGCGCAGTGCCGCCTCGAACGGCACCTCCAGGACACGTCGTGCGGACAGCAGCCCCGGCTCCCACTCCCAGGCGTCGTCGACGCGCTCGACGCCGCGGTGGTGCAGTTCGTACAGGACCGCGAGCGCCAGCTGCGTGTCGTCGTCACGCAAGGGGTCGTCGGCGGCGTCGGCCGCCTCCTCGGCGGCCCACAGCAGCGGCGATGCCCAGGAGTCCGCGGACTCCGGGGGCGGGCCCGCCGTCAGCGTGGTCAGCAGCAGTGCGCTCAACGGGCCCCGGGGCCGCGGGACCGGGAGCCGGGCGGCGGCCCCCCGCGGGGCGGATCCACGCGGCAAGGCTCCGTTCGTGGGGCCGGAGCCGGTTTCTCGTACCGGAAGAGAGGACATGGCGGGCTCCTCGGTGGTCGTCGCGCCGGTGGGTCCACTGTCGCCACCGGCTGGGTCACTCGCACGCGGGACGGCCGCCCGGGCGGCGGAGGGTGCCGCCCCGCTCCGGGGTCAGAACACGGGACGCCCCCCGGTCACGCCGAGCACGGTGCCGGACACGTAGGACGCCGTGCGGGGCGAGGCCAGGAACACGAAGGCGGGCGCCACCTCGGCGGGCTGGCCGGCGCGGCCCAGCGGCGTGTCGGCGCCGAACGCCGGGATCTTCTCCGCGGGCTGGGTCGCCGGCTGCAGGGGCGTCCACACCGGCCCCGGCACGACGGCGTTCACCCGGATCCCGCGCGGCCCCAGCTCGGCGGCGAGATTGACCGTCACGTTGTTGATCGCGGCCTTCGTGGCCGCGTAGTCGAGCAGGGGGCCCGACGGCTGGTACGCCTGGATCGAGGAGGTGTTGATGATCGCTCCGCCACGCTCCAGGTGCTTCAGCGACGACTGCGTCACCCAGAACAGGGCGTAGAGATTCGTGCGCAGGACCCGGTCCAGCTCCTCGGTGGTCATGTCCTCCACCGAGCTGCGCCGGGCCATCTGGTGACCCGCGTTGTTCACCAGCACGTCCAGGCCGCCCAGCTCGACGGCCGCACGGTGCGCGACACCGCGCGCGGTGGCCTCGTCGCGCAGGTCCCCCGGCAGCAGCGCGCACCGGCGCCCCGCCTCGTGCACCCACCGGGCCGTCGTGCGCGCGTCCCGCTCCTCCTCGGGAAGGTAGGACACCGCGACGTCACAGCCCTCCCGGGCGAACGCGATGGCCACCGCCCGTCCGATACCGGAGTCGCCGCCGGTCACCAGCGCCTTGCGGCCGGTGAGCTGCTCCCGGCCGACGTAGCTGTCCTCACCGCAGTCCGGCGCGGGTGTCATCTCGTCGGTAGTGCCCGGGGGGCTCTGCTGCTGGGCGGGGAAGTGCTGGTCCTGGCTCATGCCGTCCTCCGTCGTCGGTCCGTGCTGGATGACGTGGCGGCCTCTGCTCGACCTGTCCTCAGGCTAACCGGGGCGCCGCCCGGTCGCAGGGGCCTCGCCCGGCGCGCCGCGCCTCCCCGCCGCTGCGAGTGAACCCGGAGCGGTGCACCGTGAGGAAAGCGGTCGAGAACAGGCTGCCGGACCAGCCGGCTGAAAGGACGACCGATGAGCAGCGAGATGCATTCCCCGCGAGGCCCGGTGACGAGGGCAGTCGTCACGGGCGGCGCCGGATTCGTGGGAAGCAGGCTCTGCGAGGCACTTCTCGACGCGGGTGCCGAGGTCGTGTGCGTGGACAACCTCCTCACCGGAGCCACCGACAACCTCGGCGCCCTGCGCGGGCGAAGCGCCCTGCGGTTCGTGCGGTCCGACATCGCGGAGGAGGGCTTCACGGCGCCGGCCGCACGCGCCGCCCTCCGTCCCGGCGTCGACCTCGTCATGCACCTGGCCTCACCCGCCTCGCCCGTCGACTACCTGGAACACCCGCTCGAGACGCTCGACGTGGGATCACGCGGCACCCGCGCCGCGCTCGACCTGGCCCAGGACCACGGCGCACGCTTCGTGCTCGCCTCCACCTCCGAGGTCTACGGCGACCCCCAGGTCCACCCGCAGGCCGAGGAGTACTGGGGCAACGTGAGCAGCGTCGGACCCCGCAGCGTCTACGACGAGTCCAAGCGGTTCGCCGAGGCGCTCGTGTCCGGGTACCGGCGCGCCCTGGGCACCGACACCGGCATCGTGCGGATCTTCAACACCTACGGCCCCCGCATGCGCGAGAGCGACGGCCGCGTCGTGCCCACCTTCATCCGCCAGGCGCTCGCCGGCGAACCGCTCACCGTGGCCGGGGACGGGTCCCAGACCCGCTCGCTGTGCTATGTCGACGACACGGTCGCGGGCCTCCTCGCGTTCGCCCGCAGCGGGCACCCCGGCCCGATGAACCTCGGCAACCCCTACGAACTCACGGTCCGGCAGATCGCCGAGGACGTCATCGGCGCGACCCGGTCCCGCTCGCGAATCGTCCACGTCGAACGGCCCGTCGACGACCCCGGCATGCGCTGCCCCGACATCACCCTGGCCCGCACCGAGCTCGGCTGGGAACCCGCGGTCACCTGGCCGGACGGACTCTCCCGAACAGTGGCCTGGTTCCGGCGGCGGGCGCAGGAGGCTGCCTGAGCGCCGACTCGCACACGTCCACCACCTCCTCGGCGGTCACCCGGGCCAGCGCCGGGTCCAGTCGCTCGGCGTTCGGGTCCCGGGACGGTTCGCCCGGCTCGCCGTGCCAGATGACGAGGTGTCGCGCCGGGTCGATCGCCGGGCCCCAGAGCGCGGGCGAGGTGGGCCCGAACAGGGTGACCGACGGCGTGCCGTAGGCCGTCGCGAGGTGCGCGACGCCGGTGTCGGAGCTGACCACCAGGCGCGCCCGGGACACGAGGTCGGCCAGCGCGGGCAGGCTCAGCCGCCCGGAGGTGTCCCGTACGGCGCCGTCCGCCTCCTGCGCGGGGCGTACGCGCCGGCAGAGCTTCTGCTCGGCGGGGGACCCGGTCAGCGTGACGTCCAGGCCCTGCGCGGTGAGCGCCCGGACGACCCGCGACCACCGGGGGGCGGGCCAGCGCCGGGCTCCCGCGGACGCGCCGGGATGGACGACGATCACTCCCTGCCCGGCCTCCGGGGCGCCGTGCCCGTCCGGCGGGTCGGCGGGGCCGAGTCGGAGGTCCTCCGGTCCGCAGCGGCCACCCACGCCGCTCACGAGACGGCACCACCGCAGCACCTCGTGTTCGTCCTCGTCCCAGTGGGGACCGGGATGATCCGCCGCCGGGTTGCCGAACGCGATGAGGGCGTCCGGCTGCGTCGCCTGGAGTGCACGGTGGCTCTGCGGCCCACGGCCGTGGAGGTTCACGGCCAGGCATCCGGGCGCGTCCTGGGCGCCGCCCGGTCCGCTCCACGGCCAGGGCAGCCGCGTCAGGCCGGTCGTGGGAAGCACCGCGTCGACGACCCCGAGGTCGGTCAGCCACTGGCCCAGGGCCTCGGGCGCGGCGAGCACCAGCCGGTGCCCGGGCCACGCCCGGCGGACGCCCCGCAGCGCCGCCACGCCGGTCAGCAGGTCGCCCAGGCCCAGGGCGCGCAGCGCGAGGACGGTCATGGCCGGCCTCCCGCGCCGCGCCCGCTCACGGCCACGACGCCTCCCCGGACGCCATGACGAGCATCTCCCGGATCTCGCTGCCCGGCGGCTGCGTGAGGGCCGCGAGCGCGGCCGCGGCCGTGGCGGCGGGATCGTTGAGATCGGCGTCCGGACCCGGCTTGTACTGCTCGGCCCGGCCGTCGAAGAACGGCGTCCGCATGCCGCCGGGGATCAGGCACGTCACCCCGACCCGGCCCGCGTACTCGGCGGCGAGCGCCTGGCTGAACCCGCGGATGCCCCACTTGGAGGCGCAGTAGGCCGTCGCGTCGCCCGCGCCGCGCAGCGCCAGGGTCGAGGCGACGGTGACCACGGTGCCGTGGCGTTCCTCCAGGTACGGCAGGGCGGCCCGGACCACGGAGACCGTGCCGAGGAGGTTGACGCGGATCACCCGCTCCCAGGCCTCCGGCTCGATCTCGAGCAACGGCCCGCACGCGTCGATGCCGGCCGCCGTCACCACCGCGTCCGGCGGCCCCGCCTGGTCGACGAGGGAGTCGACGGCGGCCCGCGCGGCACCGGGGTCGGCGAGATCGGCGGCGGCGAAGGGCACGTCGGCCGAGGGCTCGGCGACGTCCACCACGGCGGGCCGGCCCCCGGAGGCGCTCAGCGCGTCGACGAGCGCCGCGCCGAGCCCGGACGCCCCGCCGGTGACGAAGACGGTCCCGAGGGCGCGGGGCGTGAGAGGAGCGGTACGGGGCAGGGGCGCGGTGGCCGGCGAGGTGCCGGTCGTGGTCGCGGTCATGACGACCTCCTCATGGTCGGTGCGGCGGTGACGGACTCGGACTCCCGGATGCGGTCGACGAGCCGGGTGGTGGAGTGGCCGGGCAGGTAGGGCAGGGTCACGACGCGTCCCCCGGAGGACCGCACGACGGCGGCCTCCGGCAGGTCGGACACGGTGTAGTCGCCGCCCTTCGCCCAGACGTCCGGCCGCAGCTCGGCGATGGCCCTCGACGGCTCGTCGGACTCCAGGACCACGGCCGCGTCGACGCACGCGAGGCTCTCCAGGACGCGCAGCCGTTCGGCCAGCGGCACGAGCGGCCGTTCCGGTCCCTTGAGACGGCGCACGGACCGGTCGGAGTTGACGAGCACCACGAGGTGGTCGCCGAGCCGCCGGGCGCCCTCCAGCATGCTGACGTGCCCGGCGTGCAGCAGGTCGAAGCAGCCGCCGGTCGCGACGAGGACGCCGCCGGCCGCGCGCAGCCGCGCGCCGAGCTCCTCCAGGGACGTCGCGTCGCGCGTGGCGGGGCGTGGCCCGTCCTCCAGCGCCCGGCGGAAGCCGTCCGCGCCGCCCGAGGCGACCCAGGCGCTCGCGGCCAGCACTCCTTCGCGGACGGCGTCGGACGGTTCGTCGCCGCGGGCCAGTCGCTCGGTCACGGTCGCGGCGAAGCGGTCGCCGGCGCCGCAGGAGTCGGGTCCGTGCGCCGGCCGTGCGGGCAGGTGCCGCGCGACGGCGGGCTCGCCGTCGGCGGCCCCGGCGGGGCGGACGGTCACGAACGCGCCGCGTTCCCCGGCGGTGATGCTGACGGCCCGTGCGTCCCAGGCGCGGCGCAGCACGCCGGCCAGGTCCGGGAGGTGGGCGACGGCGGCGCCGGGCCGCGGGGCGAGCTCGTGGGCGGCCCGTTCGGCCTCGGCCTCGTTGGGCGTGACCAGCGCCGCTCCGGGGACGGGCGGGCCGCCCCGGGGATGCGGGTCCCACACGAGCGGGACGCGTCCGGCCGCCTCGGCGAGCAGGTGCCGCAGGTGCGGGTCGTGGGTGGTGCCGCCGCCGTAGTCGGCCACGAGGACGGCGTCGCAGCCCGCGAGGGCGTCGCGCGCCCGGGCGAGGGCGTCCGGCGTCGTCCCCGTCGGTGTGCCCGGACCGCCCTCGTCGACGCGCACGATGCCCTGCCCGTCGCTGCGCACCCGCGTCTTGCGGCGGGTGGATCCCTCGTGGCCGAGCGGCACGAGGGTGACGGCGTCGAACCGGTGGCGCAGTTCCCGGCCATCCGCGTCGTCGGCGATCGGCGCGACGAGCACGACGTCGGCCCGCTCGGCGCACAGCAGGGCCGCGAGACCGGCACCCCCGGGGCTGTGCCGCACGGTGGTCACGTCGACCACCGGTACGGGGGCGTCCGGGGCGAGCCGGGTCACGGTGCCGTCGATGTCCCGGTCGAGGAGGACGTCCCCGACCACCGTGATCCGGGGGCGTGGGGGCGTGTCGCCGGGCACCGGGGCGAGGTAGGCGCGTGCGGAGCCGCCGGGTGCCGCGGCCGGGCGGCTCATGCCCGGGCTCCCGCCGACGGCGGGGTGGTGCGGCGGTCGCGGGCACGCCGGGCCACCCGTGCGTCCAGCGCCGCGCACAGCGCGTGCACCGCGACGAGGTGGATCTCCTGCACGGCGGCGCCGGACCGCACGGGCACCGCCAGCACGTCGTCGCACAGCGCCGTGAGCGGGTTGGGTGCCTGTCCCGTCAGACCCCACGTGAGGAGGCCGAGCTCGCGCGCCCGCCGCGCGGCGACCAGCACGTTCGCGCTCGCACCGGACGTCGACAGGCACAGCAGGACGTCGCCCGGGCGGCCGTGCGCCGCGACCTGCCGCGCGAACATCTCGTCCTGGCCGTAGTCGTTGACGATCGCGCTGAGGCTGGACGTCTCGGCGTGCAGGGCGATCGCGGCGAGCGGGACCCGCTCGCCCTCGAACCGGCCCACGAGCTCGGCCGTCAGGTGCTGGGCCTCGGCGGCGCTGCCGCCGTTGCCGGCCACCAGGAGACGATGCCCGTCGAGCAACGCGTCCGCGAGATGCCGGCCCCAGCCCTCGATCCGGTCGAGGGACGTGGTCAGGTGGTCGAGCCCGAGCGCCAGGTCGACGTAGTGCTCGTGGAACCAGCGGCGTCCGCCGGCGCCGTCGGACTCGGTGATCAGGTCGTCGAGCGCGGAGTTCATCGGGTACCTCCTGCTGCGGTGGCCAGGGATGTGTGCGCCACGGCCGGGTGCGCGGTGGCGTGGTGCCGGGCGGCCGGGGGACCGGCGACCGCGGTGTAGGCACCGGACGTCTGCCGGGCGATCTCCGCCCAGCCGTACCGGCGCTCGGCGCGTACCCGGGCCGCGGTGCCCAGACGCCGGCGGAACCGGCGGTCCGCGAGCCGCCCGAGTGCGGCGGCGACAGCGGCGGGATCCCGCGGCGGGACCAGGATGCCGGTGCGGTCGTGGGCCACCGTGTCGAGCATGCCGCCCACCGCCGACGCGACCACCGGGCGCCCGCACGCCCCCGCCTCCAGGGGGACGATGCCGAACGGCTCGTACCACGGCGTGCACGCGACGACGTCGACGCTCCGGATCAGGCCGGGGACGTCGTCGTGCGGGACCGCGCCGAGGAACCGCACGTGCTCGGCGACGCCGGCGTCGCGGGCGATGCCGCGCAGCCGGCGCACCTCCGCGTCGCGGTCGAGCTGGTCGACGGGCGGCCCGCCCGCGACGAGGAGCTCGACGGGCTGGTGCCCGCGCTCCGCGAGCCGCGCGAGCGCCTCCACGACGGTCGCCACGCCCTTGCGTGTCACGAGCCGGCCCAGGGACAGCACCCGCAGCGGGTCGTCGTCGGGCCGGACCGGGACCGGCCCGGGCGTGAACGTCCGCAGGTCGACGCCGCAGGGCACCATGCGGATGCGGTCGTCCGTCGCGCCGATCCGGTGCAGCTCCCGGATCTCGTCCCGGCAGGTCGCGAGGACGAGGTCAGCCTCGCGGCAGAGCGTGCTCTCCAGCCCGGTGCGCTCGGCGGGGCTGGTGTCGGCGGCGCCCTGGTACCGGCGCTTGACGGAGCCGAGGGCGTGGAACGTCTGGACCACCGGGACGCGCGGCGTGCCGGTGCGGGCACCCTCCCGGGTGGCGCGCAGGGCCGCGAGCCCCGACATCCAGAAGTGGGCGTGCAGCACGTCGGGACGCGTTGCCGGATCGGTGAAGCGCGCCGCGAGGTCGTCGCCGAACGGTTCCATCCAGGGCAGCAGGTCGTCCTTCGGCAGCGGCTCGGCGGGGCCGGCGTCGACGTGCACCACGTCGACGCCGGGAGCCAGGGGCACCCGCTCGGGAAGGTCCGGATCGTCGCGCCGCGTGTAGACGTCGATACGATGACCGTCGGCCGCGAGGCTCCTCGCCAGGGCCGCGACGTGCACGTTCTGCCCGCCGGCGTCCGCCTCGCCCAGGACGGCGAGCGGGCTGGCGTGCTCAGAGATCATGGCGATCTGCATGGGACACCTCCTGTGTCAGCAACGTGGACCAGCGCTCGAGGAAGAGATCCAGCGGGTAGCGGCGCAGCACGTGCTCGCGGGCCGACTTGCCGTAGGCGGCGGCCTCCGCCGGGTCGCCGAGCCAGCGCCGGGCCACCGCGGCGAGCTCGTCCGGATCGGCGCTCAGGACGCCGGCCTCCGGAGGGACGGCGGCGTACGCCGCCGTGACCGGCAGGGCCAGCACCGGCATGCCCAGCGCCATCGCCTCCAGCAGCGCGAGCCCCAGGCTCGTCCAGCGGTACGGATGCAGGTAGAGGCGCGCCCCGCCGAGCCGCTCGTGCAGTTCCGGCTGCGGCAGGTCGTACAGGCGCCCCGCGGTGCCGGCCGCGACCGGGCCCAGCGGGGCGAGATGTTCCGCGAGCCGTGCCGTGCCCATCCCGTACACCTCGGCGGGAAGCTCCCGCGCCAGGCGCAGGAGGATGTCCGTGCCCGCCGCGCGCG
The DNA here is from genome assembly GCF_014892515.1 of Myceligenerans pegani. Taxonomy (GTDB): domain Bacteria; phylum Actinomycetota; class Actinomycetes; order Actinomycetales; family Cellulomonadaceae; genus Myceligenerans; species Myceligenerans pegani. The sequence continues at coordinate 2,374 of NZ_JADBGR010000086.1, read as the reverse complement.
AGCGGCGGACCGGCTCGTTCACGACCGCGGCCAGCCTCTCGCGCTCGCCCGTGTACCGGTGGCCCGGATCGGGCACGCCGTGGTCGATCACGACCGTGCGCGCCGTGCCGGTGTCCCACATCAGGGCGTTGAAGTCGGTCACGTGCACGATCGGGACGCCGCCCCGGGCGACGACGTCGACGTCCGCCAGGGGGTGCCGCGTCGCGGCCGCCGGCCCTCCCGGGGCGTCGTGCTCCAGGTACACGGCCGGCAGGTCGGTGCCGGCGTGTCGCCCCGTCCACTCGCGCAGCAGCCGCGCCTCGTGCGGGCGCTGCAGCAGCACCACGTCGACCGCGCCCCGGTCCACCGCGTGGCGCACCTCGCGAGGGGTCAGCTCCCGGACCGTGGACGGCCAGTCCCAGGTGTCGGCCCGGCCACGCCCGTCCGGGGGCCGGCCGGGCAGCACGGGCACCACGTACTCGTGCCCGCCCTGCACGAACGCGGTCGTCCAGGAGCCGTGGACGTGCCACAGCAGGATCCTCATCCGGAACACCTCCCCAGGCGCGCCGCGGTGCGGACCGGACGGCGCGCCAGGCGTGCCACCGCCTCGGACACCTGGTCCGCGGTCACCGAGGCCAGGCACGGATGCCCGGGGACCGGGCACGTACGCGCCCGGGTGCCACGGCACGCCGCGCCCTGGTCGCCGAGGACGATCAGCGGCACGCCGTACGGCGTCCAGCGCTCGAGCGGGACGACGGGCGCGAACAGGCTGACCACCGGCGTCCCGACGGCGGCCGCGAGATGCGCGGGCCCGGTGTTGCCCGCCACGACGCACGCCGCCGCCCGCAGGACCGCGGCCAGCTCGGCCAGGTTCGTGCGCCCGCCGAGGTCGACCGCGTGATCGCCCGACACGTACGCGGTGAGCTCCCGCTCCTGCGCCGATCCGGTGACGCGCACGTCCCAGCCGTCGGCCGCCAGCCGTTCGGCGAAGGCGCGCGCGTCCTCGGGCCGCGGGGCGCGGGCGGGCACCGAGGCGCCGGGGTGCACGACGACGGTGTCACCGCCGTCCGTGTCACCGCCGTCACCGCCGTCACCGCCGTGCGCCCGGCCGTCGTCGTGCCGCGCGACGGCGGCCGACGCCGGGAGCGCGCCCCGGACCGCGAGCCGCCCGTCGTCGTCCGGAGGGAGCTGGGCACCGACCAGGGCGGCCAGGTCGAGGCAGGCGTCCACCTCGTGCAGACCCGGAGGGCGATGGTGCCGCACGTCGAGAAGGGAGCCGGGATAGTCCTCGCTCGTGGCCACGATCCGCGGCACGCCGGCGAGCCGGGCCAGCAGCGCCATCGGGAGCGGCGACTGGTGGAACGACGTGAAGATCACGGCCAGCCGGTACCGCCGCGCGATCAGCGTCGCCACGAGATCGAGAACCGACTCCGGCGACACCCGCGGCGGCCGCATCCCGGACCACGGGGCGTCGAAGCGCAGCGTCTCCGCCACACCCGGAAGCAGCTCCGCCGCCTGGGCCCCGGAACCCGACACCAGCAGATCCACCTGCCCGTACGTCGCCGCCAGCGCGCGGATCGCAGGCCCGGTCACGAGCACGTCCCCGTCGCTGTCGAGGCGGACGGCGAGCACCCGCCCGGCGCGATCCGCACGTGCGGTGGCCCCCTGGGCCACCGGCCTCGGGGCCGAGGTCGTCGTCATAGCGGCACCGCCTCCTCGAGGGTCGCGGCGACCACGGGGGCCGCCGAGAGTTCCGCGCGCCGGGTCATCGCCGTCGGCACCAGGACGCTCCGCGCACCCGCCGCGACGGCCGCCTCCACGTCGGCGCCGATGTCGCCCACGACGACGCACTCGGCGGGCAGCACCCCCAGCTCGGCCGAGGCCCGCAGCACCAGACCGGGCTCCGGCTTGCGGCACGTACAGCCGTCCTCCGGATGGTGCGGGCAGCGCTGCCAGGTGTCGAACGGGCCCAGCAGCTCACGTACCCGCTCGTCCACGGCGTCCGCCTGCGCGCTCGTCAGCATGCCCCGGCCGATCCCCGACTGGTTGGACACCACGCCCACCCGCAGGCCCCGCGCGCGCAGCCGGTCCAGCACCCGGCGCGCGCCGGGCAGCGGCTCCACCGCGACGGGATCGCCGTTGTAGGGCACGTCGTGGATCAGGGTGCCGTCACGGTCGAACAGCACGGCGCGGACGGGCAGCGGCCAGGCCGGCGCTCCCGGGCGGAGACCGCGCCGCCACGTCCAGGCCCCCCGGGCGCGATGGGCCACGGCGGCGAAGGGGATCAGCACGCTCGTGACGAGCATCCGGGCCAGTTCGGGGGCGTGGCCCTCCTCGCCGGGACGCGGGCCGGGGGCCAGGCGCTCGCGGGCGAACGCGCCCGTGAGGCCCGCCC
>NZ_JADBGR010000085.1 GCF_014892515.1 Myceligenerans pegani | reverse complement strand
GAACAGGGGGCGAGTGCGTCATGAGTGAGATCACCGAGTGCCCGCGGTGCGGTGCCCACAACGTCGTCAACCGGCAACCGGTCGACGACGAGGGCTGGTGGACCTGCCGGGCCTGCCAGGCACACGGGCCGGGCGACGTCGAGCGTTGCCTGTGGGGAGAGGCCGAGCATCCCGCCGAGCCGGGGTACCTCATGTGCACCGAGCACCTGGCCGAGCACCTCGCCCGGTACGGGCCGGGGGCGCGGGCGAAGGACGGTGACCGGCTGGTCGAGCAGCTGGAGCTGGACGAGGCCGGCCGCGCCACCGTCGTCCGCGCGCTCGCCGCGCCCGCGCTGGCGTTGATGGTGTACGCCGCCTTCGACCACCGCACCGGCCGCGTGGACGGCCGCAGGGTCTGCGTCAAGTGCGGGGACGAGCTGGACGGCGACGAGGACGACGACGTCGCCCTGATCCTCCACCGCCTGACCGCCGTGGGCCACCGCATCGCGGGCGCTCCCGTTCCGCCGTCGGGGCCTCCCGGCCCCGTGCTCGGAGTCGAGCACGTTTCGAGCACGGTGGCCGTCGCGGGCGCCGAAGAACCCGCACGGTAGCTCCGGGACGGCCCCTGACACCGCCCGATCGCCCACCGCGAAAAAGTGTGCCATGCGTTCGTGGTGACGAGAAGTCGACCTGCCGCGTCGGCCCGCCAGCTGGATCGGCCGTTGCACGGGAGTGTGGCTCTGGTCGGTCCTGGCTAGCAGCCGAGATCGAGCTTGACGCGTGCGACGGACTGCACGCCGGGGCGTGGGGAGCGTGCCGCCTGCAAGGCTGGGCATGTCCGGCAGCCCGGGGGAGTGGTCACACGGGCTGCGGTGTGATCTTCAGGTAGTTCTCGCGCAGGGTGGCGATGATGGGGTGTTCGTCGTCGAAGTCGTGGTCGTCGATGCGAGCGATGGCGCGTACTCCGACCGCGGCGTTCGTCGCGAACGCGGCCGGGAAGCTCGGGACCTCCTCGATGCGGATCGTCCGGTAGTGGCTGGGGTTGGCGGCGCGCAGGAGTTCCATCGTGAGGCCTGGCAGGACGGGTGCGTCGGGCCAGATGATGTCGGTGCGGTCGAAGAGGCCGATGTTCCAGGTGGCGCCTTCGGAGACGAGTCCGTCGTGGGCGGTGAACAGGACGTCGTCGTGCCCGGCGAGCCGGGCGGTGCGGCGGTGAGCGATCGTGGCGAACAAGCCGGTCGACGTCACCTGCGGCAGGTCACGCTCGTACACGCACGTGTGCACGTCGAGCGGTGCCGAGGTAAGCGGGCAGGCAGGCCGCGTGGTGACCAGGATGCGCGGCTGGGTCGCGGTCTCGGGATGCCCGAGGTTCAACTCCGGGTCGTAGTCGGTCACCCGGACCACGACCGAGCCCGACGCCGGAACCGCCCGCCGGACCAGCAGCCTCACGCGGTCCACGTCGAGGTCGACGTCGAACAGCGCCTTCGCGTCCCTGGACAGTCGTCGAGCCGGGCCGTCTGATCGCGGTCGACTACGTCCCGCCGCTCCAAGGGTGCACCGATGGGCTGATCGGCACGGACCTCCCGGCCGCTGCTGGGTTGAGGCGGCCGTGACCTGGAACACTATGCGCATGAGTATTCCCGCCTCCTCCGGGCCGACGGACCCGGCCGTGCCTGCACCCGACACAACACGGAGCCCTGCGCCCGCTGCGGTAGCCGGGACAGGGGTCGTACGCGCGGTGGTCAAGGAGGTGCCGGACAAGGTCAGCCTGGATGGTCTGGAGGCCAAGTTCGACGAGCGCTGGCGTGTTGAGCGGACCTTCGCGTTCGACCGCACCAAGACTCGCGAGGAGATCTTCTCGATCGACACGCCGCCGCCGACTGTTTCGGGCTCCCTGCATGTGGGGCACGTGTTCGGCTACACGGCCACGGACATCGTGGCGCGCTTCAAGCGCATGCGGGGCTGCGAGGTCTTCTATCCCATGGGCTGGGACGACAACGGTCTCCCGACCGAGCGCCGCGTCCAGAACTACTACGGCGTGCGCGTCGATCTCTCGCTGCCCTACGTCGAGGGGTTCGAGCCGCCCCGTCAGGGCGCTGACGGCAAGAGTGTCAAGGCCGCCGACCAGGTCCCGGTCAGCCGCCGCAATTTCATCGAGCTGTGTGAGCGTCTCACGGCGGACGACGAGAAGCAGTTCGAGGCACTCTGGCGCCGTCTTGGTCTGTCGGTCGACTGGTCGCTGACCTACCAGACCATCGACGACGCCTCTCGCGCCACCGCGCAGCGTGCGTTCGTGCGTAACCTGCAGCGCGGCGAGGCCTACCAGGCCGAGGCGCCGGGCTTGTGGGACGTCACGTTCCAGACAGCTGTCGCCCAGGCCGAGCTGGAGGCCCGGGACTACCCCGGCCACTTCCACAAGGTCGGCTTCCACCGGGCCGGCGGCGAGCCCGTCTACATCGAGACCACGCGCCCGGAGCTGATCCCTGCCGTCGTCGCGCTGATCGCGCACCCCGACGACGAGCGGTACCAGCATTTGTTCGGCACCACCGTGACCTCGCCGCTGTTCGGCGTGGAGGTCCCGGTCCTCGCGCACCACGCCGCCGAGCCGGACAAGGGCGCAGGCATCGCGATGTGCTGCACCTTCGGTGACCTGACCGACGTGCAGTGGTGGCGCGAGCTGAAGCTGCCAACCCGCTCGATCATCAACCGCGACGGCCGCATCACCCGCGAGGTGCCCGCCTGGATCGAGGGCGGCGCCGGCGAGGCCTTGTTCGGTGAGATCTCCGGCATGACGACGTTCAGTGCCCGCAAGGCCATCGTCGAGGCCCTGCGCACCTCGGGCGAGCTTCGGTGCCCGAAGAATACGACTTGAGCAATGACACGCCCCTCTTACGACAGAAGCGGAAAGTTATACCCGGCCCTCTTTGCGAAGTCTCGGGCGCCTCGGAGACCTCTCTAGGAGATCTCGGCTCAGCAACCCACCGGGGGTACGAGGCTCCCAGCTCAGCCCGGCGACCGACGAGGTCGACCTCGGGACGGTGGAGGTCGCCTCCCTCGCACCCGGCGTCTACGCAGCCGACGTCGTGCTGCCGACCACGGGCGAATCGGAGGTCCAGGTGTCGCTGCGAACCACGGAGTTCGACAACCCGGTCCGGACGGTCACTTTCGAGGTGCCCTGACGGCACACGGCGGCCCGCACTGCGCACGCGCCGTCGGAGGGCTGGCCGAGGGGGTCGGGTGGGCCTGAGGCGCCTATGACGCGGCGCGGCTCTGCACGGTCAGGCTCTCCAGGTGGGAAAGCGCCACGTCGATCGCCGTGGCCATCGGTTCGACGTCCCGGGCGGTCTGGGCGAGGAGATAGCCGCCTTGGAGGGAGGCGAGGAATCCCACGGCCAGGCGAGTGGTGTCGGCCGACTCGGCCAGGACGCCCGTGTCCTTCATGCGGTCGAGAGCCTCGTTGAGCAGGCGCTGCCAGGTGCCGAACAACTCCTCGAGCATGCTCCGCGCCAAGGCGTCGTGGTCGGACACCTCGTTCGCCAGCGACCCCAGCGGGCAGCCGTACATGCCGTGACGCAGCGCGTTGGCCTTGACCAGGGCGTCTCGCCAGCGCCGCAGCCCGGCCAGGGTCGAGACGTTTCCGAGCATGTTGGTCTCTCGGATGATGGTGTCTTCCCCGACCTGTGCGACAACGGCCCGGACCAGGGCGTGCTTGTCGTCGAAGTGGCGATAGAACTGAGACTTGCTCGCGCCGCTCGCGACGATGACATCGTCCAGGGTGGTCCCACCGATTCCCTGCACGTACATCAGCTCCGCGGCCGCGGTGACGATCCGTGCCCTCGTTCTCACCCCGCGTGCGGTCAGCCGGACCGCCGGGCTTTCGTCCGAGTTCTCGTTCACAGCGACATCGTACTGATGCAGTGGGGACCCGTTCCCGAGGTGGCGCCCGAACCGCGGGCACCTTCCGCAACGGGACCACGGCCCACGCCCTGGCCGCCAGGCAGGTGGCCCGCACGTCCACCACGGGCCGGCACCGGCCGCCGGACTCGTCCGGAATTGGCGCTAGTCGGAGCGTCGCCCGCGCGGAGCATCCGGTCGCTGGAGCACCATCACGGGAGCCAGCGCGATATCGAGCGCGGCTTCGAGGGAATCCCTGTCATCCGCCAGCCAGCTCAGAGTGGCGCCGCCGTGCAGAGCCGCCAGGATCGCGACCGCCAGGTTCTCCGAGTCCTCGGTCACCGCTCCAGTCGGCGAGCGCGCGCCAGGGCTCCGGTCGGCCTGCCGTAGCCCCACACGTTCGAGCGTCCGGGCAATCAGCACCTGCCAGCACCTCAGGAACTCGCCCTGCCGGCAGGATCCCTGACCACGTCGTAGCGCCAGCGCATAAGGAGATCGGCGATCCATCACCTCACGGACGACACGCATCCGCCAGTGCGCGAGGTCGCCGGCGCAGGAAACCTTCGCCAGCCAGTGCTCCTCGGCGTCGAGGACCGCCCGAAACTGTTCAGCGACATCGCCGTCGGCTCTCGCGCCGTCCGCTCGCGTGGACTCAGCGCTAGCACCCCCGCTTCTCACCGCTGCGTTCGTCCCCTCGTGAGAGCACCGGTCCGCCGGCGGCCGGTGGTATTCGCCCGAAGCTTAACGGGACGATTTAGTCCAGTTCAAGTTGGCGGACGATGCCGGGAGGTGCTGAGCGGGGCTCTGTGGGGCACGCCGGGCAGGGTGGATCTCGGGAAGGTAGCCTGCGGTGACCAGGGCTGCGCGAAGCTTCTTGCGGGCGTCGAACAGGACCTTGTACAGCGCGTTCCTCGTCGAGCCGAGCTCCTCGGCCAGGGTCTCCATCGGGACGTCGTTCACCACGGTCGCGACGAAGACGGTGCGCTGCCGCTCCGAGAGGCACTCCTCGACGGCGGTCGACACCGTTTCGACGAACTCGGAGGCCTGCACCTCGTCCTCGGGGGCCACCTGGAACCTGGTGGCCAGCCGTGACCAGTCCTCCTGTTCGTACGGCACGTCGTGACGCCGCCAGGGGTGCCGGTTCATCTTCGTGGCGACGTCGAAGATGACGAACTTGCATGCCCACGTCGTGAACCTGGACTCGCCTCGGAAGCGGTCCAGCCGCTGGCTGATCGCCATGAGCGCGTCGCTCGCGGCCTGGTGGGCGATGTCCTCCAGCTCCGGGCCGGACATGTGCAAGGACGAGGCGCGTCGTGCCGCCTCGCTCCTCGCCACGCGCAGCAGGAGCGAGTAGAGCTCCTCGCAGGCGGTCTCGCGAACCGATCCGGTTGCGCCGAGGCTGCACAGCCACCTGCGATTCTCGTGAGCGATCTGGAGATCGTCCATCGCGTCCCACCCCTCTGACCTCCGCCGGCCCAGGGGAGGCCGGCGCCCGCCGTGTTGTGCGCGCCCCCTCGTGGTTCGAGGACGTCGCCACACGGTAGACCGGACTATATAGTCCAGACAACACGGCAGTTCCAAGCCTACGACGCATGTTCTCGGTCTTGATGGTCCACTTCTGTCAGGCCTATCGGTGGCGGCCGTCGAACCGTCTCCTGCTGCGCGACGTAAGACCTCTCCGGGCTCCGTCGTCTCACGTACTGAATCCACGGACACAGGAAGATCGCACTGCGGGGCAACGGTTCCAGGTCTCGCGGATATCGACAGGCGGGGACATGCTTGAGGTTGGCCTGGGGGAAGAGTGCAGCACAGCCAAGGAACATCGGGTGATGGGTACTGGGCGAGGCTGGACCTGTTCCTGCGGACCGACCCGAACGATCCCGGCTGCGCCAGGTGCAGAGAGGAGATGGACGTCTATGCGGAGCTGTGCGTCAGGGGCGGGTCTCCTGCCGTGGGCGTCCCGGGAGTCGCCGCTCACCTGGAATCGTGTGGCGACTGCCGCGAAGAACTCGCCGGCCTCGTGGCATCGCTCCGGGAGGGGCTTCACCTCGACTGACACTCACCCGACCGACACTCGGCGGCCACGAGGCGCTCCGACCCGGACGGCGTCACGCCTCTCGTGCCCGTGGACCACCGATGTCCGGGGAACCGACCCGAACCGGGGCACCGAGCCCGCCACAACGTCAGATTGGAGGCCATATGTCGTTCACAACCCGCGGCTTTTCCGGCCGCAGACGCCAGCCTGAAACCCGCCTGCCGCCCGGCCAGACACTGGTCGAGAAGTGGCCCGTCCTCAGCGCCGGGCCGACGCCGGTCGTGGATACGGCGGACTGGGAGCTCACGATCCAGGACGAAACCGGCACCGATCACCGGTGGAACTGGGACGAGCTCATCGCGCTCGGAGTCGAGGACATCACGGTCGACATCCACTGCGTCACCCACTGGTCCAAGCTCGGCATGGCCTGGCGTGGTGTGAGCCTGGACAAGCTGTTCGAGCACGTCGGATCCCGGCACCAGTACGTCATGGCGCACTCCCACGGCGGATACACGACGAACCTGCCGCTCGAGGACCTGCTGGGCGGCAAGGCCTGGATCGCCATCGAGGCCGAAGGCCGCCCCTTGCATCCCGAGCACGGCGGGCCGGCCCGTCTGCTGGTCCCGCACCTGTACTTCTGGAAGAGCGCCAAATGGATCCGGGGCCTGACGATGATGCCCGGCAACGACCCCGGGTTCTGGGAACGGTACGGCTACCACATCCACGGCGACCCGTGGCAGGAGCAGCGGTACCGGTGAACGCCCTGCACACGGCCGCGATGCCCGACCAGCCCCGAGCACGCACGGCATGGCACACGGCGACGATCGTCGAGAAGCTCGCGGAGACGCCCCACGCCGTCCGCCTGACCCTGGCCGCACCGACCTGGCCCGGGAGCGAACCCGGAACACACCTCGACGTGCGTCTCACCGCCCCGGACGGCTACCAGGCCAGCCGGTCCTACTCGGTCGCGTCCTCGACACCGGCCGGCAACGTGGTCCTCGCGATCGACGAGCTACCGGACGGCGAGGTCTCACCCTTCCTGGTCCAGGACGCCCGGCCGGGCGACCAGCTCGAGATCCACGGCCCGCTCGGGTCGTACTTCACCTGGCTTCCGGGCCGGAGCGACCGGCCCGTCCAGCTCATCGCCGGCGGCTCCGGCGTCGTCCCGCTCTACGCGATCGCTCTCGCGCACGATGCCGCCGGCGACCCCGCCCATCTCCAGCTGCTCTACTCCGTCCGCACGCCCGCCGAGGTCTTCTTCGCCGATGAACTCGCCGCCCTGACCGGGCCCACGTTCGGCCTCGACCTCGTCTACACGCGCGAGGCACCGCACGACTGGCCCGACCCGATCGGCCGCCTCACCAGGGAAACACTGGCGGCCCGCACGATCCCGGCGTCGCAACGACCGCACATCTACGTCTGCGGTTCCACGGGATTCGTCGAGACCATCACGCCCTGGCTGGTCGACCTCGGCCACTCCGCCACGGACGTACTCACCGAACGCTTCGGAGGACTCTGATGCCACGCCACCTCGACGGAAACGCGCTCGCGGGCGTGCTCTCCGAAGTGTTCACGGCCGATGTGACCGCGGCGCGGGCCCGATGCGGCAACTGCGGGAACACGGCCCCCGTCGCGGAAGCGATGGTCTACCCCGACGCTCCTGGACTCGTGGCCCGCTGCGTGCGCTGCAACCACGTGCTCGCCGTGGTCGTCGAGGCCGGTGACCGCCTCGTTCTCAGCCTCGCGGGCCTGGACACCCTCGAACTGCGCGCGCCGCGGGCCTGATCGGCGAACCGCTGCTCCGCTCCTCCTTCGGCCGTGGCCCGCCGTCTTTCGTTTCTCACGGGCGAGCGCGGATGATCGTCTTCCCCGCGATCCGCTCGGTCGGGTTGAAGGCCGCGACGGCGTCGTCGAGCGAGGCGACCTGCCCGATGTTCGTCCGCAGCTGACCGTGCTGCAGCCGCCGGGCGATCTCGCCGAGTTGCGCGCGCTCGGGCACGACCACGAAGTCGACCGCCCGGCCGCCTGCCGGCCGCGCCTCGGGGCTGCCGACGACACTCACGAGGGTTCCCCCGGCCCGGACCAGACGGGCGGATCGGTGTCCGAGGGCGCCTCCGAGGACGTCGAGAACCAGATCGACTCCGCCGGCATCCTCCAGCGTGTCGTTGTCGAGGTCGACGAACTCCTGTGCGCCGAAGCCGAGCGCCGCCCGGCGATGGGCGGCGCGTCCTGTGCCGATGACATAGGCGCCGTGTTGCCGTGCGAGCTGCGTCGCCATCGAACCGACCACCCCGGCCGCGCCGTGCACGAGGACGCTCTGCCCGGCGAGGAGGTGACCGTGCTCGAACAGCGCCTGCCACGCCGTCAGGCCCGCCATCGCGGCACCGGCGCCGGTCGTGAAGTCGACCGTGGCCGGGAGCGGCGCAAGGTTGCGCGCCTCGACCACGACGTACTCCGCCAGCGTGCCGTCGCGGGTCCAGTCGGTCAGGCCGAAGACCCGCTGGCCGACCGACAGCCCTGCCGCTCCGTAGCTGAGGGAAGCGACCACACCGGCCACCTCGTGGCCGGGGATCGACGGCGTCCGGTCGCGGCCGAGGCGATCGATCCACGTCGAGGGCCACTCCAGCTCGTTCCCGGTGAATCCCGAGGCATGAACCTCGACGACGACGTCGCCGTAGTTCGCGCCCTCGAGGCCGGCGAGTCTCGCCGTGTCCGGGTCTGGCCTCTCCGCCAGCCTCATTCCCGACGTTCCCGCGGTTCGATCCGTGACGACGATCGCTTTCATGTGCAGCTCTCCTTCTGCGACGAGATCCGGCTACTCCGCCAGGGCCGAGGCGACCCGTGCCCGGAGTACGGGAAGCACGTCGGTGGTGAACCACGGATTGCGAGCCTGCCAGCGGAAGTTCAGGGGCGAGGGGTGCGCGACCGGGATGATTGCGGGCAGGTACTCACGGAAGGCATGGACGGTCTCGGTGAGGTTCCGTTTCGCCCGGTCGGCGAGGTAGTACTGCTGGGCGTAGCTGCCGATCAGGACGGTCAGCCGGATCTGCGGCATCAGGTCCAGCACCGGGGGGTGCCAACGCGGGGCGAACGACTTGCGGGGCGGCAGGTCGCCCGTGCTGCCCTTGCCCGGGTAGTAGAAGTCCATCGGCAGCACGGCGAAGCGCTCCGGGTCGCGGAACTCGTTCTCGGTGACGCCGAGCCACTCGAAGAGCTTCGTCCCGCTCGCGTCGTTCCACGGGAGTCCGCTCTCCTGTGCCTGGCGTCCGGGCGCCTGCCCGATGACCGCGACGCGGGCGTGGGGGCCGGCGGTGTAGAGCGGGGAGTAGCCCAGTTCGCGTGCCCAGGCGTTCTCGGGATCCGCGACGACGGCGGCGCGGATGGACTCGAAGCTCGTGCCGCCGGCCTGCGCGGAAGGGGGTCTCACCGGCTTGCCACCCTCACCACGCCGGGGTGCTCGGGGTCGACGACGTCGCGGTACTCGGGATGCCTGTCGATGAAGGTCCGCACGATGGGGCACAGGATGGTCGCGGTCTTCCCCTGCGCACGGATGTCGTCGAGCACGCGGTGAATGAGTTCGGTGGCGGCTCCCTGGTTGCGGAACTGCGGGAAGATCGAGACCGCGAGGAGCACGACTCGATCCCCGGCGTCGTTGTAGGTCAGGCCACCGATCTCCTGGTCGCCGGTGAGCGCGTCGTAGATGCCGGCCCGTTCGTCCTTGACGATCGTGAGCTCGGGGCCTCGGTGGCGATCGCCGGTGACCTCGCCGATGAGGGCCTTCTGATCGTCGTCGAGCGGGCCGGCCCGGTGCGGGCTGGTGGGCCCGTCGGGGTGCCCGGCGGGGGTCGGGGGAGTATCTGTCGGGGGAGTGTCTGGGGTATCGCCCGGGTCGGTCACGAGGTGTCCTTTCGAATGACGGGCAGGAGAATCGCTGTCGGGGCGCCTGCCGGTACGCCCATGATGGTTAGTGACACCCGCACGGCGATCCATACGCGGGGCTGCGCTCCGAACACGGGAGCGCGGTGTGGCGCCATGGCTCGTCCCTCGGAATCCGCCGTGCCACGCCATGCCCGAGGCCCATAACTGGACTATATAGTCCAGCTTGCGTCGCGTCACGGCCGGTCCACCGCCGACGGCGTGCCCGGGCGGCCGAGCAGCGGTGCCTTGACCACAACCCAGGAGGAGAAATGAGTCATTCGATCACGATCAACGGTACGACGATCGAGACGGCACGCCTTCGACTACGGCCCTGGCGAGTGGACGACGCCGGTCGAGCGCTGGACATCTACGGTGAAGCCGACGTCGCGCGCTGGCTGGCCCCTGCGATGCACAGGATCGAGGACGCCGAGAAGATGAGGACCGTGGTCGCGCGGTGGGTGGAGGAGACGGCCGAGAAGGCGGGCAGGCCCACGGGCCGCTGGGCGATCGAGGATCTCTCCAGCGGGGAGCTCATCGGCTCGGGCCAGATCCTCGGCCTTCCCCCGGAGGGGGAGGACCTCGAGCTCGGCTACCAGTTCGCGCCCAGGGCCTGGGGCCAGGGGCGTGGCTCCGAGGCGGGTCACGCTCTCGCGCACTACGCGTTCCAGCACGACGAGGAGGAGGTGTTCGCGGTCGTCCGCCCCGGTAACCACCGCGGGATCAGGACCGCGCGGGAGATCGGCATGGAGTGGGTCGGCGAGACCACGAAGTACTACGACCTGCGGCTGCAGGTCTTCCGACTGCGCAAGGGCGACCTCGACGTGGCGAGCCGGTAGCGGGACGACGTCGGGCGGGCGCAGCCGGCTCGCGTCCGGCTGGGCCCGCCCTGGGTCACCTGTGCGGCACCGACCTCACGACGGCGTCGCACGCCCACGTTCGGCAGCGGCACGGTCCGGAAAGCCGGGATGCCTGGCATCGACGAGATCGCCGTACCGCTCGTTGCCGGCCAGATGGTCCGCCACGAAGGGGCAGATCGCCGTGACCGTTCCCTGGCGGGATCGGATCTCGTCCAGCACGGCCTCGACGAGGATGCGCCCGATGCCCTGCCCTCGATGGGCCTGGTCGACCTCCGTGTGCAGGAGGGCATAGCGGTTCGGCCTCAGGTGTTCGTACCGCATCCACGCCATCGCCAGGCCGTTCCGGACGAGTTCGAACCTTCCGTCGGTCACCTCGTCCCGAAGCTTGTCCGCGCCGTGTCCGAGTTCTTCTTCACCGGTGTTGTTCATAGGTCACGCAGTCCTGGCGTCGCGACGGGGAAGCACCCAGTTCGGGCGCGGGAAGTGGCACGTGTAGCCGTTCGGATACGTGATCAGGTAGTCCTGGTGCTCAGGTTCGGCCTCCCAGAACGGTCCGGCGGGCTCGATGGTCGTCACGGCCTTGCCCGGCCACAGGCCTGAGGCGTCGACGTCGGCGATCGTGTCCCGGGCGATCTTCTCCTGCTCGGGGGTGAGCGGAAAGATCGCCGAGCGGTAGCTCGCTCCGATGTCGTTCCCCTGGCGGTTGAGGGTCGACGGGTCGTGGATCTGGAAGAAGAACGCCAGGATGTCCCGGTAGCTCGTCCGCGTCGGGTCGAAGACGATCTCGACAGCTTCCGCGTGTCCGGGGTGGTTGCGGTAGGTCGCGTGGTCGTTCCGGCCGCCGGTGTATCCGACCCGCGTGTCGAGCACCCCGGGTTGCCGGCGGATGAGATCCTCCATGCCCCAGAAGCACCCTCCGGCGAGGACGGCCGTCTCGGTGCCCGGCGTCCGAGTGATCTGTCCTGTGTCGTCGATTCCACTGGTCATGATGCGTCCTCCTTGGTCTCGCCCGGTCAGTTCTCGCGCGCCGGATCGTTGTCGTGAGCGGCGATGTGCTCGTGGACCTCGCGCATGTCGATCTTCTTGACCGCATCGACGACCTGCGCGAGAGCCGGGGCCGGCAGGGCGCCCGCCTGACTGAACACCAGGACGCCCTGGCGGAATGCCATCAGTGTCGGGATCGCGGTGATCGCTGCGGCCGCCGCGGTCCGCTGGGCGGCCTCGGTGTCGAGCTTTCCGTGGACCACTTCTGGATTGTCCTTCGCCGACTGCTCGAAGACCGGAGCGAACTGTCGGCACGGGCCGCACCACCTTGCCCAGAAGTCGACGAGCACGATGTCGTTGTCCTGGATGACCCTGTCGAAGTTGCTGTCCGTGAGTTCGATGGTCGTCATGATCTGCCTCTCCTCGACGTGGCACCACAGAGTGTCCGGGCGACCCAGCGCCGATGTCATTGAGTCTCGATTCCTCGTATGGTCTTACCAACGACCGGTCTTACCAACGATCTCGCGCGGGTGCGGGAACCCCTCGCCGGATCTCCGCGCGGCCGGGAGGTAAGACATCCGCGGTCCGCTGTCGCTAACTCTGGTGAACCCCGATGCGGTGACGGGCAACAGCACACTGGACACAGGAGGTGCCAGATGAAAGCGATCGTGGTGAGAGACGAGACCGCGGGAACGGCCGGGATGGAGCTGGCCGAGTGCCCGCAGCCGGAGCCGGCCGGGAACGACGTCGTCGTCCAGGTACATGCGTCAGGATTCACGCGCGGGGAGCTGACGTGGCCGGGAACATGGACCGACCGCCTCGGCCGTGACCGGACTCCGTCCATCCCCGGCCACGAACTGGCGGGCGTCGTCAGCGAGCTCGGCTACGGCACGAGGGGACTGTCGGTCGGCCAGCGGGTGTTCGGGCTCACGGACTGGACCCGCGACGGCACGCTCGCCGAGTACGTGGCCGTGGAGGCCCGCAATCTCGCGCCCCTACCAGGCGATATCGACTTCACGGTGGGCGCGAGCCTGCCCATCTCGGGCCTGACCGCATGGCAGGGACTGTTCGTCCACGGCCGCTTCGAGGCCGGGCACACCGTTCTCGTGCACGGCGCGGCCGGCGGGGTCGGGTCGATGGTGACCCAGCTCGCTCGCGAGGCCGGCGCCTACCTCATCGGCACCGGACGTGCCACCGACCGTCAGGCGGCGCTCGACCTCGGTGTGCAGGAGTTCGTCGACCTCGACAACGACACGCTGGAGGACGTCGGCGGGGTCGATCTCGTCTTCGACGTCATCGGCGGAGACATCGGGAGCCGCTCGGCCGGTCTGGTCCGGGCGGGAGGAATGCTGGTGACCATCGCCGGACCGCCCGAGGCGCGGCCGGCCGACGGCCTGGCGGTCGACTTCGTCGTCGAGTCCGATCGCACGCAGCTCAACGAGATCGCCCAGCGGGTCCGGGACGGACGGCTGCGCGTGAACATCGGCAGCGTGGCGTCGCTCGACGACGCGGTCGCCGCTCTCAACCCGACAGAGCGGATCGACGGAAAGACGATCATCCGAGTCCGCCCCTGAGGACCGCCTCGTGACTCATTTCGACGTCCTCGTCCTCGGCGCGGGGCCCGGCGGTTACGTCGCCGCCATCCGCGCCGCACAGCTCGGACTGTCGGTCGCCGTCGTGGAGGAGAAGTACTGGGGCGGCGTCTGCCTCAACGTCGGCTGCATTCCGTCGAAGGCGCTGCTGCGCAACGCCGAGATCGCGCACATCATCACCCGTGAGAAGGACACGTTCGGCATCACGGGTGAGGCGGCCATGGACTACGGCGTCACGCACCGACGCAGTCGCCGCGTCGCCGACGCGAGTGCCAAGGGCGTGCACTACCTGATGAAGAAGAACAGGATCACCGAGATCGACGGCTGGGGCACCCTGACCGGGCCCAGGTCGATCGAGGTGTCCAACGGGTCTCGCACCGTGCCGCACACCTTCGACAACCTGATTCTCGCCGTCGGCGCCACGGTGCGACTGATTCCGGGTGTCACGCTCTCGAAGAACGTGGTCACCTATGAGCAGCAGATCCTCACCGACCGCCTGCCGGCGTCGATCGTCATCGGTGGTTCGGGCGCGATCGGCGTGGAGTTCGCGTACGTACTCAAGAACTTCGGCGTCGACGTGACCATCGTGGAGTTCCTGGACCGGATGGTGCCGACCGAGGACCGCGACGTGTCCAAGGAGCTTCTCCGGGCCTACACGAAGCTGGGCGTGAACGTACTGCTCTCCACGGCGGTCAGAGGTGTCGAGGACACCGGCGACGGCGTGCGCGTGACGGTGGCGCCCTCGGCGGGCGGCGACGAGCGGGTGATCGAGGCCGACACGTTCCTCGCGGCCTTCGGCTTCACGCCACGCACGACGGGCTTCGGCCTGGAGACCGCCGGGATCGCACTCACCGACCGCGGTGCGATCGCGGTCGACGCCCGGGGCCGCACCAACGTCGAGGGCGTCTATGCGATCGGTGACTGCACCGGCAAGCTGATGCTCGCTCACACGGCCGAGGCGATGGGCGTGGTCGCCGCCGAGACGATCGCCGGCGCGGAGACCATGGAGATCAATGTCGACATGATTCCGCGTGCGACGTTCTGCCAGCCGCAGATCGCATCGTTCGGGTACTCCGAGGCCCAGGCGAAGGAGAAGGGATACGACGTCAAGGTCGCGCAGTTCCCGTTCTCGGCCAACGGCAAGGCCCGAGGCATGGCGGAAGGAGTCGGGTTCGTCAAGGTCGTCGCGGATGCGACCTACAACGAGTTGCTCGGCGCGCACATGATCGGCCCGGAGGTCACCGAGCTGCTGCCGGCCTTGACCCTGGCTCAGCAGTGGGACCTGACGGCGGACGAGGTGGCCCGCAACATCTTCGCCCACCCGACCCTGTCGGAGGCGATGAAAGAAGCTGTTGAGGGCATCGCTGGTCACATGATCAACTTCTGATCCGTTCCGGAGCGTCAGCTCCTACTGGACTATGTCGTCCACTTCTGCGAGCCTGATGGGGTGACCATGACTCGCACGGGGAAGCGTGCGACCAAGGAGCAGCGCGCAGCCGCCGAGTACTTGGGCTCGCTCGACGACTCACTCGCCCGGTGGGTGCGGTCGACCGGACCGATCGATGCCTACGACGCGCACCTGCCCGTCGCGGTGGGCAGTCCGCTCGAATGGCTCTCTTTCGCCGTCGTTTCGCGGCAACTCAGCAGGGCATCCAGCTTGGCGATATACGGCCGGCTTGTCGCGCGATTCGGTGGCACCATCACCGCCGCGCGCGTCGTCTCGGCCGACGAGCAGGCCCTGCGCGACGCCGGGTTGTCGCACCAGAAGGCGCGGACGATCCGTGCCCTCGCCGAACGCGTGGATGACGGGCGGTTGGACACGGACGAGCTCGCGACCATGACGGATGCGGAGATCCATGCCGGCCTCGTGGCCGTACCCGGCATCGGCCCGTCGTCGGCGCACCGGTTCATGCTGCACTACCTGCGCAGACCAGACGTCTTCCCGTCCGGCGACCTTGCTGTGCGCAAAGCGATCACCGCACTCGATCACCTGGACGGCGTGATCACACCGAAGGCTGCCGAGCGGCGGAGCGAACCGTGGCAGCCGTATCGGTCGTATGCCACGTCGTACCTGTGGGGCTACATGTGGCGGGCGCACGAGGCGACGGAAGTCCGGGCTCCGCAGCGAGAACTCGCCGACGAGGGAGGTCACCAGTCGTCCAGCCCGTCGGGGTCGTAGGAGTGGTCCAGCGAGATCCCTGGCCGGATGTTGTGGAGGTCGGCCCGGCCCATCCGCAGCACCTCCAGCCTGACGCCATGGTGTGCCCAGTCGACGTCGTCGACTGCCGTCATTCCGAGCCGCTTGGCGACGGCGAGGCCGGCGGTGTTCCGCGCCGGTATCGCGACGAAGACCTCGTCGACGTCGTCGGCGAGGAACGCCTGGTGTGCGAGAGCGTGCCCGATCTGTGCGGCCACGCCGTGACCGCGGGCGGCGGGCCGCAGGTGCCATCCCATGACGAGCTGGGGAGCGTGCGGACCGAACGGGAGCAGTGTCGCCCCGCCGAGGACCCGGCCGTCGTCGGCCGACTCGACGGCCCACATGCCCTGTGGCACAGGACGCCGGGACGACCGCCGATCCCAGTCCGCCAGCAGTTCCCGCATCTCGGTGATGTCGCGCACCGGCTGTCGCAGGCCGATCGCCTGGGCCGTTCCAGGGTCCCCGTAGATCTCGAACGCTCCCTCGGCATCCTCGGCGGACCAGGACCGCAGGATCAGCGTCGCCGTGACGATGCGGTCGGGCTCGATGACGACGTGCAGGTCATCCATGGTCGTTTGCCCCCGGGGCGGCGCCTTCGGCCATCTTCAGCCGGGTCCAGACGTTCATGTTGATGACGATCCCGACGATCTCGAGGATCTCCTCCGGCGAGAAATGGTCGGCGAGCGCGTTGTGGCGGGCATCGAATTCGCCGGCGACGGTCGCATCCGCGACACGAGTGAGTGCTTCGGTGTAGGCGAGAGCGGCACTGGCCGCCGCGTCGTGGAAGTCTGTCTCCCACCAGGCGGTCAGAGTGTCGATCACCGGTCGAGGGATACCGGCGTCGCGCGCCGCCTCGTAGTGGAGATTGAGGCAGTAGGCGCAGTTGTTGATCTGGGACACCCGCAGGCGCAGGAGCTCGGCAAGCCCGCGGTCGATGCGCAAGCTGGCCTTGTAGCCGAACGCATCGGCGCCGTGGCGGGCGAGCCCGGCCAGGTCCTTGTTGGCCGAACTGTCGGCGCGCCGGTTGGTGATAGTGGCGTCGGTCATCTCGCTTGCTCCTGTCGTGAGTGGCATCCGCGCGGATCGATCTGGGTCAGATCGCGGCCGGACGCAGGTCGATGCGGCGTAGAAACTGGACGTTGATCGCCACGATCATCGTGGACGAACTCATCAGGAACGCACCGACCGCCAAGGGCAGAACGAAGCCGGTCCACGCGAGCACGCCCGCGGCCAGCGGAAGGGCGAGCACGTTGTATCCCGCCGCCCACCACAGATTCTGCTGCATCTTGCGGTAGCTCGCCCTGGACAGTGCCGCGACGGCGACCACGCCCCGTGGATCATCCGATGCCAGGACGATTCCGGCGGTCTCGATCGCCACGTCCGTGCCGGCTCCGATGGCAATCCCGACGTCGGCGCGAGCCAGCGCGGGTGCGTCGTTGACGCGGTCCCGGAACATCTTCGGGTCGTGACCCGCGTGGCTGTGCTGGTCCGCGTGTTCGGGACTGCCGTGGTGGCCGGAGGCCCCGTAGCCACGGCCGCCGACACGTGCGTCGGTGCTCGTGCGCACCGGATTCATGTGCGCCGGATGGCCCACGCGGCCGTCGTGGTGGGTCTCGTGGCTCCCGTCCGGGCTTCCGGACCGGTCCGTCGTCGCGCCGCTGATGCGCCGAGCATCGGCAGCCGTGTGCTCGTGCCTGGTCATTCGTGCCTCCGGGTCGACGTCGTCGTCCAGGTATACACCGCAGAAGAGTGGACTTTCTAGTCCCAAGCTTTGCTGGAGCGGACCGCGGCGGCCGAGTCGCTGCCAGATGCTGCACCGATGCCGGATCGCGGTAATGATCGGCATGCTCGGGGAAGCCGGTGAGCCGGGGCCACATCTGGGCGCGGCCTTTGCCGGGCTTCAAAGTGGACTTGACCGACCAGTTATGCCGCGGCTACGTTCGACGGATCCGGCCGTGCGCCTCCGCGGGAGACCAACCGTGCGGCAGGGGATCGACGAGGAAGGACCAACTGTCATGAACGAGGGATTCGAAGGTCGTAAGGTCGTCGTCATCGGTGGCAGCAGTGGCATCGGTCGCAAGACCGCGGAGAACGTGATCGCGGCGGGCGGCAGCGCCGTGATCATCGGCCGCCCGGGTCAGAAGCTCGACGATGCCGTGGCAGGTCTTCAGCGCTCCGGCGACGCGTGGTCGGTCGCGGCCGACCTGACGGACCGCGATCACGTCGTCGAGGCTCGCAAGCAGCTGGCGGAGAACCACGCGGACGCAACCCTCCTCGTCAACTCGGCCGGAATCGTCCGGCTCAAGACCTTCCTCGACCACGAGGGCGCGGACTACGACTCCTACCACGACCTCAACAGGGCGACGTTCTTCCTGACCCAGACCGTCGTCCAGGGCATGGTCGCCGGCGGGCGGGGCGGCGCCATCGTGAACGTCGGCGCCATGTGGGCGCACCAAGCCCTCGCCGTGACACCGTCGTCGGCGTTCTCCATGGCCAAGGCGGGCCTGCACGCGCTCACGCACAACCTGGCCATCGAACTCGCCGGTGAGGGCATCCG
This sequence comes from Myceligenerans pegani, assembly GCF_014892515.1. Taxonomy (GTDB): domain Bacteria; phylum Actinomycetota; class Actinomycetes; order Actinomycetales; family Cellulomonadaceae; genus Myceligenerans; species Myceligenerans pegani. Next base: position 5,139 of record NZ_JADBGR010000085.1, on the reverse strand, counting down.
TGTCAACGCGGTGGCCCCAGCCGTCACCGATACGCCCCACTTCGACTGGCTTCCCGCCGATCAGCGCGAAGCCACGCTGCAGCAGATGGCCGGCCTGCACCCGCTCGGCCGGGTCGGCACCCCCGACGACCTGGCAGCCGCGATCGTCTTTCTTCTCTCGCCGGCCTCGAGCTGGACCACGGGTGCGATCCTCAACGTCGACGGGGGCGTCATGGCCGGGCGCAACTGACGTCGAAATGGAGCGCCGCGCGGAGCCGTTGGTCAGAGGACGAGGATGGTCCCGCGCAGGTGAGCCGACCGGTGCGTCTTTGAGGGGAAGAACTGAGGGGAACTGATGGGCCGATCTCCGGATCAAGAGCTCGACATCCTGGTCGGGAAGCTACCCGAGGGGTGGTCCCGTGCACGGATGGACGGGCAGACGTGGGGCGTGACGCGCACGACGCGCGCCGGGGGCAGGGTCATCTCGATCACCGCGGAACGCCTCGGCGACAGCGAACAGCTCGGCGCGAACGTGTGGATCACCGCCGAGGGTCCGGTCCTCAGGCCGTGTGAGGTCCCGGAGGAATCCGTCATGAAGTTTCTCCGCACCGCGGTGACCGAACGCTCCGCTTGAACGAACGCCTACGGGCCGCGTGCCCGGGAAACGAAGGACGGGAGACAACATGTCACACGAATACGACAAGACCCAGGAGGCGCTGAGCCGTCTCACGGACGCCCAGTTTCGCGTCACGCAGGAGGGCGGCACCGAGCCCGCATTTCGTAACGAGTACTGGAACAACCACGAGCCGGGAATCTACGTGGATGTGGTCTCCGGCCAACCACTGTTTTCTTCGACGGACAAGTACGACAGCGGCACCGGCTGGCCGAGCTTCACCAAGCCGATCAGCACGGACGCCGTGCGGTCGGTGACAGACCGGTCGCACGGAATGATCCGCACCGAGGTGCGATCCGCCGGGGCCGACAGCCACCTCGGGCATCTGTTCGACGACGGCCCCGCCCACGCGGGGGGCGAGCGGTATTGCATGAACTCGGCCGCACTGCGCTTCATCCCGGTGTCCGAGCTCGAGAAGCAGGGCTACGGCGAGTACCTGTCGCTGTTCGGGACAGCCGGCGTCCGCACCGAGGAGGACACACCGTGACGAGGCGCGGGTGCCTCCGGGATGCGCGTCACAACCAGAACGGGTAAGAGGTCCAGATCCCGAGCGACTAACGGCGAACAGGGCTCAGGACGTGCGCTCCAGGTCTGGGTCTCGCGGGGAATCCAGCCCCGTTCACCGAACTCCCCGCCTGCACGGAAGGACGGAACATGCCCGGGAACCTGCTCCGACAGATCCGCGACGAGGGTGTTTCCCCCTGGCTGGACGGGGTCACGCGCGACGAGTTGCACTCGGGGGCATTCCGAGCGCTCATCGACGACCTCGGCGTGTCGGGCGTGACGACGAACCCGACGCTCTTCGCCAAGTCGTTGTGCGGCGCGCCCGCGACCTACGAGGACGGGCTCGACGATCTCGCCGCGAGGGGAGTGGGCCCCGACGAGGCCGCCCGCCTTCTGGCCGCCCAGGACGCACGTGATGCCTGTGACATCTTGTGGACCGTCCATCAGGAGTCCGGAGGCCATGACGGATGGGTCTCCCTCGAGGTCGACCCCCGGTTCGCCGACGATGTCGAGGCGACGCTGGCGGAGGTCCGGGCCCTGGCGTGGCTCGTCGATCGGCCGAACCTGATGGTCAAGGTTCCCGCCACGCTCGCCGGCGTGTCCGCCGTTGCCGCGGCGACGGCCGAGGGGTACAGCATCAACGCGACCCTGATCTTCTCGGTCGAACGATATCTGGACATCCTCGGTGCCTACGCTGTCGGGCTCGAGCGAGCGATGGAGGCCGGCGTCGACCTCTCCGGCATCCACTCGGTGGCCTCCTTGTTCGTCTCGCGCGTCGATGCCGCGCTAGCGGCGCGGCCCCCGGGCGGGCAGCCGTCCGGTGAGGCGGGCACGGTGCTGCCCGGGCTCGCGAATGCGCGCAACGCCTACCGGGCCTTCTCCGAGGCGATGGGAACGAGCTCCTGGCGCGCGCTCGTCGCGGCGGGCGCGAACCCGCAACGGCTCCTGTGGGCATCGACCGGGGTCAAGGATCCGAAGCTCGACCCGACCACGTACGTCGCGGGACTGGCGCTACCCGGCACGGTCAGCACGATGCCGCGGGCAACCCTGACCGCCGCCGCCCAGGCACCCACCCAGCCTCTGGGCGGCGGTCCGACGGCGACCGATGTGACCGAGGAGATCAGAGCGCTGGCGGAGCTCGACGAGCTGAAGGACGAGCTGATGCCGGGCCTGCTTGCCAGCGGTGTCGCGCAGTTCCAGAAGTCGTGGCAGGTCGTCCTGGCCGTCGTCGGTGAACGGCTCGCCACCGCCCGGGCCGGCCGGTCGTCCGCTCAGCCCTAGCCCGCGGCGGTGCGCTCCGGCAGCTGGTGAGCGTCACCTCAGATCAACGAAGGAGAACCTGATGGGACAGATGGACCACGCCGTCCACGACGGCGACCCCGTGGCGGCACAAGCCCTGCCCGCCGCGCTCACTCGTGGCGTCCTCGTCTTCGCCGACGGCGCCACGCAGACGTTCACGACGGACGGGCAGCGAACGACGTACGTGGAGGACGGCAAGCCCACGCAGGGAACCTGGTCGGTCCTGGGGGACGGACGGTTCTCGTCGTTCTGGCCGCCGGACTATCGCGCGACCTACGTCGTCCGCTGGATCGTCGACGACGGTGTGCCCGTAGGCCTCAGCTTCACCGGGACGCGGGACGGGGCACGGTTCGACGGCCGGTACCAGTGACCCACGGAGCTCTGGGACACGCCCCGGTACGAAAGATGTGCCCGCCGGACCACACCCACCACGTGGAGGTCCGGACGGCCTCACAGCGGGGACCGCAGCCCGGCACACGACGGATCTGCGACCCGGACATCGGTGACGTACGACGACAGGAGAGATCCATGATCGCGGATCTGGCGGCACAGGATCACCCGGACGGTCCGGCCAGCTCGACAGCACAAGCCGAGTCCGTCGCGGGTCTTCTGCAGCCGGTCGTCGCCGACCTCATCGTGCTCGTGCTCTACGCGAAGAACGCACACTGGAACGTCAGCGGTCCGGGATTCCGGTCGGCGCACCTCGCTCTCGACGAACTCGTCGTGATCACGTCGTCGGCGGCGGATTCGGTCGCCGAGCGGCTCAGGGCCCTGGGGGTCGGTGTCGACGGGACTCCGCAGGCGGTGACGACAAGGATGGCGACGGTGTCACCTGTCGCTCACCCGACAGGCACCACGGTGCCCGTCATGCTGTCCTGGGTGGCCGACCTCATCGGGATCGTCACGACGCGCCTTCGCGCAGCGGCCGGCCGTGTCGGCCAGACCGATGCGCCGACCGGCGATCTGCTCAACGCCATCACGCTGGACCTGGAGAAGCAGAAGTGGCTCCTGAGCTCCGAATCGTGATCCGGCGATCGTCCGGGGCGCCGGGAACCAGCGGCACATCGAGACCCACCTCGGGTCGCCGTGCCCACGACAGAGGAGGTAGGGCGTCATGAGCGATGGACTCGACGACTACGGTACCGAGCAGGACGTGTTCGGATTGCTACCGCAGGACGAGAGCCTCGATGACGAGGAGATCGGCGGAGGCGAGGACGGGGCGGGATACTCCCCGCTCGACAAGCCTCTGGCGAGGGGCTGGGGCTTTACGCCCGAGGAGGTGGGCGGGCACGAGCCGCTCGCGATGAGGCTTGCCCGGGAGGTCTCCGAGCCGGTGGACGTCTTCCTGGGCGACGGCCTCGGAGACGCGTCCGACACGGACGGTGAGCTGATCGACGACCAGGTCGGCACGCTGAGGGCCGGTCGCCTGGTCTGGGCCGAACAGGACGGCACGGACCCGTCCTCGGATCTACGAGCAACCGACGTCGGGATCGATGGAGCGGGTGCCTCGGCCGAGGAAGCCGCGATCCATGTCGTTCTCGACGACGACGACCGGTTCGTGTGAGCGATGATCACCCCTGCGACGGCCTGAAGATGACCACCACTGCATCTCGCACCACGAAGGAGGCCGGTGCGGCTCCCGTGTCCGGCGGCCGGACGCTCGGTCGTACCGTCATCGCGTGGATCACCTCCACGGACCACAAGACGATCGGATACATGTACCTGGTCACGTCGTTCCTGTGGTTCTGTGTCGGCGGTCTCATGGCTCTGGCCATGCGCGCCGAGCTGTTCGAACCGGGAATCCAGCTGGTGCAGAGCAAGGAGCAGTACAACCAGCTCTTCACCATGCACGGCACGATCATGGCGCTGCTGTTCGCCACCCCGCTGTTCGCGGGCTTCGCGAACGTCATCATGCCGCTGCAGATCGGTGCGCCCGACGTCGCGTTCCCGCGGCTGAACATGTTCTCCTACTGGTTGTTCCTGTTCGGCGGACTCATCGCATCGGCCGGCTTTCTCACGCCGCAGGGTGCCGCCTCGTTCGGCTGGTTCGCCTACACCCCGTTGTCGACCGTCTCCTACAGTCCCGGGCTCGGCGGCGACCTCTGGGTCTTCGGACTGGCGCTGGGCGGCTTCGGGACCATTCTGGGTGCGGTCAACTTCATCACCACGATCATCACGATGCGCGCGCCGGGCATGACGATGTTCCGGATGCCGCTCTTCACCTGGAACACGCTGATCACGAGCCTGCTGGTCATTATGGCGTTCCCGCCGCTGGCCGCGGCGCTGTTCGCGCTGGGTGCCGACCGCCGGCTCGGGGCGCAGGTGTTCAACCCGGAGAACGGCGGGGCCATCCTCTGGCAGCACCTGTTCTGGTTCTTCGGGCACCCCGAGGTCTACATCATGGCAGTTCCCTTCTTCGGCATCGTGTCCGAGATACTTCCCGTGTTCTCTCGTAAACCGATCTTCGGCTACACGGGCCTGGTCTACGCGACCATCGCCATCGCAGCCCTGTCGATGACGGTGTGGGCGCACCACATGTATGTCACCGGTGCGGTCCTGCTGCCCTTCTTCGCTTTCACCACCATGCTGATCGCGGTGCCGACGGGCGTGAAGTTCTTCAACTGGATCGGCACGATGTGGCGAGGAAAACTCACGTTCGAGACACCGATGCTGTGGAGCATCGG
>NZ_JADBGR010000084.1 GCF_014892515.1 Myceligenerans pegani | reverse complement strand
TATCAAGCACACTGTTGAGTTCTCAAACAACCGACGCACACATCCGAACCAAACCATCCGGCCTGACCCGCTCAGGGCGACTTCGAAAAAGCTACCAGATTCTCGGCGCCTCTTCCAAATCACTCCGATCGATGCAGATCGGAACAATCTGTTCAAGGCCGTCGCGCATTCTGGCACCCCATTCCAGGCAGCACAGGAAGCCAGGTCCTGTGATTGCTGAAGTGGGAGATGTCGTCCTCGGAACCGGCCGACCCGCGCATCTTCCGCGCCGCCGTCCGTGCCTCCCGGGACAACTTCCACACCCTACCAGCCCGATGCTCCGCGCGCAACTACCCGGCTCGGGCGATGCTCGCGACTCAAGGATCGGTGGGCCCCACCCGGACTTCCAGGGGTGCACGAAGCACCCGAGAGCCCTGAGTGAGTTCTCGCCCCGGGACCGGCCAGCCCGCGTGTTCCGCGGTTCCTGTCCGTGCCTCCCTGCCGGGCGAACGACGAGAACATTACACACCCGACGGCCCGCACACAACCCGGCCCCGTCATGGCGCGGCTCACATCGCCGCACGCCTTCCGCCTCGCCGCCCTGCCCGCATCTTTGCCCGCCGACCGGCGCGTCACTCCACCGTCACGGACTTCGCCAGGTTCCGCGGCCGGTCGACGTCGTGCCCGAGCGTCAGCGCCGCGTGGTACGCGACCAGCTGCAGCGGGATGGTGAGCAGCAACGGGTCCAGCTCCTTCTCGTTGCGCGGCACGTCGATCCGTTCCGCGACGAGATCCCCGAGGTCCACCCCGGGATGCGTCACCACAACGAGCGGGCCTCCACGCGCCGCGATCTCGTGGAGGGCACCGATGTTGCGGTCGGTGAGCTCGTCGTCGGGCACGATGGCCACCGTCGGCACGTCCGGCGAGATCAGCGCGAGCGGGCCGTGCTTCAGCTCGGACATCTGGTAGGCCTCCGCGTGCCGGTAGCTGATCTCCTTGAGCTTCTGCGCGCCTTCCCGCGCCACGGGGTACCCCCGCACGCGTCCCACGAAGAACATGCTCTCCGCCCGCGCCAGCGTCTTCCCGATGTCCGCGAGCCGGTCCTCGCCGGCCAGCACGTCCTCGATCTGCTCCGGCAGCCGGCCGAGCCCTGCGACGAGCCGCTTGCCGTCGGCCACCGACAGGTCTCGTACGCGACCGAGCTGGAGGGCCAGCAGCGCGAACCCGACGAACATCGTCGTCACGGCCTTCGTGGACGCGACCGCGGTCTCCGGCCCGGCGTGCAGGTAGATCCCGCCGTCACAGGCCCGCGCGATCGCGGAGCCCACGACGTTCACCAGGCCCACCACGCGTCCGCCCTTGCGGCGGATCTCCTCGACGGCGAGCAGCGTGTCGACCGTCTCCCCGGACTGGCTCACGGCAACGTACAACGTGTCGGGATCGATGACCGCGTCGCGGTACCGGAACTCGCTGGCCGCCTCGGCGTCGGCGGGCACGCGCGCCAGCTCCTCGATCAGCTGCGCGCCCATCTGACCCGCGTAGTACGCCGACCCGCAGCCCAGGATCTTGACCCGCTGCACCGCGCGCAGTTCGCGGGGGTCCATCCCGAGCCCGCCGAGGTGCGCGGTGCCGAACCGCTCGTCCAGCCGCCCGCGCAGCGTCCGCTCGACGCTCGCCGGCTGCTCCAGCATCTCGGTGTGCATCCGCGGCTCCGTGCCGGTGGCGCCGTGCTCGTACGCGCTGGGGTCGACGTCGACCCGGTGGGCGGACGTGTCCGTGCGCGTCAGGTCCGCCCGGAACGTCGTGAAGCCGGATGCCGTGATCGTCGCCAGTTCGCCGTCGTCCAGGTGTGCGACCGTCGTCGTGTGCCGGACCAGCGCCGCCAGGTCCGAGGCGACGAACATCTCCTTCTCCCCCACGCCGACCAGGAGCGGGCTGCCGTTGCGCGCCACCACGACACGGTCCGGGAAGTCGGCGTGCACCACGGCGAGACCGTACGTCCCCTCGATCACCGCGAGCGCTTCGACCACCTTGGCCTCGAGGGTGTCCGCCTCGGACCGCGCCACCAGGTGCGCGATCACCTCCGTGTCGGTGTCGCTGGCCAGTTCCACCCCGGCGTCCTCGAGGCGCCGCCGCAGGGCGCCGGCGTTGTCGAGGATCCCGTTGTGCACCACGGCGACGGTTCCGGTCGCGTCGGTGTGCGGATGGGCGTTCACGTCCGACGCCGGCCCGTGGGTGGCCCATCGCGTGTGCCCGATCCCGGTGCGGCCGGCGATGCGCTTCGGCATCGCCCCGACCAGTTCCTGGACGCGGCCGGCCCGCTTGACGACGCGCACCGCTGAGCCGACGACGGCGATCCCCGCCGAGTCGTAGCCACGGTGCTCGAGGCGCGCGAGCCCCTCGGTGAGCAGTGGCGCCGCCTGCTGCCCGCCCACGTATCCGACGATTCCGCACATGGTTCTGCTCCTTGGTCTCGGGAACCCGGTCTCGGGAACTCTCTGTCTCAGGAACTGCCCCGGCACCCCCGGTCTCGGGGACGGTCCGGCTCTGCGCTCCGGGATCAGCCGTAGATCATCCGGCGTAGCTGGCGCTCGCTCAGCTCCGGCGCGGCCACGACCCGTCGCGACAGCTCGGCGGCGACCCGCTCGAAGATCTCGGGGTTCTTCGCCCCGTAGGTCTTGAGCTCGGCGTGCCGGCGTCGGACGACGTCCTGGACGGGTTCCGCGTAGTAGGCGACGACGTCGCCGATCACGCGTCGCGCCTCGGCCGGCGTCAGCCCGGTGGTCGCCACCAGGTGGGCGACGAGGTCGGATGACGGCTCCATGGCGGAGACTCTGGCATCTGACAGCAGTCATGCGCCAGTTCTTGCCCGAGATCGGGCAAGAACTGGCGCATGGCAAGGGTCTGCGGCACCACGCCTCAGCTGCGGTCGTAGTGTCCCGCGGCGATGTCCTCCAGGAGCGTCGGGCCCTCGGGCTTCCAGCCCAGCAGGTCGCGCGTGATGTCGCTCGTGGCGGACATGTCGGTCCCCAGGAACCGGCCGATGAACGGGATGGCGTCGGCGAGTTCCTCCGCCGGCGCCGACTCGACCGGGAGACCGAGCCGCTCCGCGAGCGCCTCGACGATCTCCCGGACGGGCACTCCCTCCTCCGCGACCGCGTGGAGCCGGGAGCCTGCGGGGGCGCCCTCCAGTCCGAGGCGGACGAGCCGGGCGGCGTCGGACCGGTGGACGGCGGGCCAGCGGTTCCGGCCGTCGCCGGGGTAGGCGGCGGCCCCGCGCCGCAGGAAGGTGTCGGCGATGATGGCGATGAAGCCGTGGTCCCCCTCGCCGTGCACTGTCGGGGCGAACCGGGCACTGCTGACCCGGACGCCGCTGCGGGCGTATTCGAGGGCGAGGTTCTCGGCACCGCCGCGGGGTGAGTCGGGGCCGACGGCGGAGCTGGGGTCCCGTTCGGTGCCCGGCCGGCCCGTCGCGAGGCCGGCGATGCCGGCGGCCAGCACGAACGGCCGGTCCGACCCGGCCAGGGCCTCGCTGATGGCGTGGACCGCCGCGCGCTCGGCGCGGTTGGACTCCTCGGGGTGGGTCCAGTCGTGCTTGTTCGCGAGGTGGATCACGCCGTCGGCCGCGGTGGCCGCTTCGCGAAGGCCATCGAGGTCGTCGAGGTCGCCGCGGCGTGCGTCCGCTCCGAGCTCACGGACGACGGCGGCCGAGGCGTCGGAACGGGCGAGGCCGACGACGGCGTGGCCGGCCTCGACGAGCTCGGCGACGACGGCGCGGCCGATGAACCCGGAGGCTCCGGTGACGAAGACGCGCATGGTGATGTTCCCTTCCTGGGCGGGGTGGTCGATGTCAGTAGCTGACATCATTCACGGTAGCACTGATGTCAGCCACTGTCATCACTCGCCTCGTGCCACTACGATGCGTGACATGGCGCGTTGGAGACCGGGATCGACCGGGCGGCTGCAGCAGGCGGCGATCGAGCTGTTCACCGAGAACGGGTACGACGCGACCACGGTGGCCGACATCGCCGCCCGGGCGGGAGTCACCGAGCGGACCTTCTTCCGGCACTACGGCGACAAGCGTGAGGTGCTCTTCGCGGGGCAGTACGTCTTCGAGTCGGGCTTCGTCGAGGCGATCGCGGACGCGCCGGCCGGGACGCCGGTCATGGGTCTGGCCTCGCGAGCGCTCGACGCCGGGTGCCGGGCGCTGCGGGAGGCGCGCAGCCAGGAGCAGGCCCGGGCCCGGCATGCGATCGTCGAGCACCACGACGCACTCCGGGAGCGCGAGCAGCTCAAGCTGGCCGCGCTGTCGCGGGCCGTCGCGGGGGCCATGACCGCCCGGGGGATCGCCGACCTCACGGCACGGCTCGCGGGCGACGTCGTCGTCTCCGTCTTCTCGACGGCGTTCGCGCGGTGGATCGCCCCCGGCGCTCCCGCCGACCTGATCGCGCTGCAGCGCGAGACGCTCGCCGAGCTCACGAGGCTCGTAGGCACGAACTCCGGCTGATCCCGAGGTCGGCTGATCCCGACGTCCGTGTTCTCGCCTGGGGTGACCCGCAAGTGTTTTTTCACCTGGGTGACCCGCTAGTGTTCCGCACTGGTCCGTGTCCGAACTTCAGGAGCAACCATGAGCTTCGACGATCGCATCGTCGCCACGAACGAGCTGATCTGGTCGATCCCGCTGATCGCCCTCTGCCTTCTCGCCGGCCTGTACTTCTCCCTCCGCACGGGCTTTCTCCAGGTCCGGCACCTCCCCGACATGCTCAACCAGCTCAGGTCGGGCAAGGAGTCGAAGGACGGTACGTCCTCCTTCCAGTCGCTGATGATGTCGCTCGCCGGCCGCGTGGGAATGGGCAACATCGGCGGTGTCGCCACGGCGATCGCCTTCGGCGGCCCCGGTGCCGTGTTCTGGATGTGGACCTCCGCGTTCCTCGGCGCCGCGACGTCGTTCATCGAGTCCACGCTCGGCCAGATCTACAAGGAAAAGGACCCGGACACCGGTGAGTACCGCGGTGGTCCGGCCTACTACTTCGAGAAGGCCTACAAGCACAAGGCCCGCGGCCTGTCGCTCGTCTACGCGATCGTCTTCGCGGTCGTCACCATCTTCGCGATGAGCTTCTTCCTGCCGGGCGTGCAGGCCAACGGCATGGCGTCGGCGATCGACAACGTCTGGGGCATCCCCACGTGGGTCACCGCCATCGGCCTCGTGATCGTGCTGGCCTTCATCGTGATCGGCGGCGTCAAGCGCATCGCGCACTTCGCGGTGGTCGCGGTCCCCACGATGGCCCTGCTCTACATCCTCATCGCCCTCGTCGTGTTCTTCGTGAACTTCAGCCAGATCCCCGCCGTGTTCGGGTTGATCCTCGGTAGCGCCTTCGGCGCCCAGCCGGTGTTCGGAGCGATCCTCGGGCTCGCCGTCAAGTGGGGCGTGCAGCGCGGCATCTACTCCAACGAGGCCGGCCAGGGCACCGGTCCGCACGCCGCTGCCGCCGCCGAGGTCTCGCACCCGGCCAAGCAGGGCTTCGCACAGTCCTTCGCGGTGTACGTCGACACCCTGTTCGTGTGCTCCGCGACCGCGTTCATCATTCTCTCGACCGGCATGTTCAACACCTTCGCCGGGGAGACCTGGCCGAGCGAGGTGATCCACGAGGGCAGCGGTGGTCTGAGCACCGAGGTCGAGCCCGGCCCGGGGTTCGTGCAGCAGGCCCTGGACTCGGTGATCCCGGGCGCGGGACCGACATTCATCGCCGTCGCGCTCACGTTCTTCGCGTTCACCACGATCGTGGCGTACTACTACATGGCCGAGACCAACCTGACCTACCTCACCCGCAAGATGGAGAACCGTCTCGCGGCGCGGGCCATTCGGCGGGTGCTGCAGGCGCTCGTGCTGGTCTCGGTGGCCTACGGCGCCGTGACCACCGCCGGCGCGGCCTGGGGTCTCGGCGACATCGGTGTGGGCTCCATGGCCTGGCTGAACATCGTCGGCATCCTGTTCCTGCAGGTCCCTGCCCTGAAGGCGCTCAAGGACTACCGCGAGCAGAAGCGGCGGGGCGTGGACCCGCAGTTCGACCCGCGGCAGCTCGGCATCGAGAACGCGACGTTCTGGGAGAACCGAGCCGACGAGCAGCTCCAGGTCGGGTCCGGCGAGGAGCCGTACGAGAAGGAGCTCGAGCGCGACTGAGGCCATGGTCCGGGTTCCGCCCGGACCTGCCTCCGCCGAGGTCGAGTGCCACGCCACCAGCGACGTGGCAGACCCTCATTCAGCGGCGGCGACAGCCAGGGTCTTCTTCCCGCGGCGCAGCACCGCGAACCTGCCGTGCAGGAGGTCCTCGGCGGTGAGTGCCTGGTCCTCCGCGGTCACCTTGATGTTGTTCACGTAGGCGCCGCCCTCCTTCACGGCACGCCGTGCCTCCCCCTTGGAGGCGACGACGCCCGAGCCCGCGAGCAGGTCGACGATCAGATCCCCGGCCTTCGCGGTGACACGCGGCAGCTCACCCACCGCACCCGCCAGGGTGCGCTCGTCGAGCCCGGTCAGCTCGCCGCGGCCGAACAGCGCCTGGCTGGCGGCGATGACGGCCTCGGTCGCGGCCGCGCCGTGCACCAGGGTGGTGACATCACTCGCGAGCGCCTTCTGGGCCTCGCGGGCGAACGGCCGCTCGGCGACCTCCGTCTCCAGAGCCGCGATCTCGTCCGGGCCGCGGAAGGTGAACACCTTGAGGTAGTTCACGACGTCGGCGTCGGCCTGGTTGAGCCAGAACTGGTAGAAGGCGTACGGGCTGGTCATCTCGGGATCGAGCCACACGGACCCGCCTTCGGTCTTGCCGAACTTGGTGCCGTCGGCCTTGGTGATCAGCGGCGTGGTCAGGGCGTGCACGGCGACGCCCGCCGACTTGCGGATGAGCTCCACGCCGGCCAGGAGGTTGCCCCACTGGTCGTTGCCGCCGAGCTGCAGCGTGATCCCGTGCCGCGTGTACAGCTCGCGGTAGTCCATGCCCTGCAGCACCTGGTAGCTGAACTCCGTGTAGCTGATGCCCTCCTCGGAGTTGAGCCGGCGCGCCACGATCTCCTTGGACAGCATGGTGCCCATCCGGAAGTGCTTGCCGATGTCCCGGAGGAACTCGATCGCGCTCATCGGCGCGGTCCAGTCCAGGTTGTTCACCATCGTGGCGGCGTTCTCTCCACCGAAGCCGAGGAACGGCTCGATCTGCGAGCGGATCTTGTCCACCCAGCCCGCGACGACCTCGGGCGCGTTGAGCGTGCGCTCGCCGGAGTCGCGGGGGTCACCGATGAGGCCGGTCGCCCCGCCCACGAGCAGGTACGGCTTGTGTCCGGCGTCCTGCAGGCGCCTGGCGGTGAGGATCTGCACGAGGTTGCCGATGTGCAGGCTCGGCGCGGTGGGGTCGAAGCCCACGTAATAGGCGACCGGGCCCTCCGACAGCGCAGTTCGCAGCGCGGCCTCGTCGGTGGTCTGCGCCACCAGGCCTCGCCAGTGCAGCTCGTCGAGAACGTCGGTCACTTCTGCTCCTCGGGTTCGGGTCGTCGCGGTCCGTGCGGACCACGAGGTGGGCGAACGGACGACAGGATCGGCCCTGTGCACGACAGGGGCGGCCGCCCGGACTACAGGCCCTAGTCTGCCCGACGCCGGTGGTGGCCGGCCCCGGTTGTCCACAGAGCACAGCCGATCGATCGCGTGCTGCGGCGGTGGGGGGCGGTGTGAGGGAAGATCGGGACCGGCACGCCGATGAGTTTCGGCGCGTACCGCCGTCGGACAGGACATGAGCGTGAATGTGAACGAGACCGCACCCCCCGCACCCGAGCCGGCCGCCGAGCAGCCCGATGCCGAGGCGCCGGCCGGCGAGGCGATGCCGGGTTGGAAGAGGAGCGTCGCACTGTTCCTGGTCGGGCAGACCATCTCCCTGCTCGGTTCCATGATCGTGATGTTCGCGGTCATGTGGCACCTGACCATCGAGACACGATCCGGGTCGGTCCTCATGCTGAGCATCGTGTTCGGCATGCTGCCGCAGGCGTTCGTGTCCATCTTCGGCGGCGTGTGGGCCGACCGGCATCATCGCAAGTTCCTCATCATGGGCTCGGATACCGTGATCGCCCTGGCGACGCTCGGGCTCGCCCTGCTCATGCTGTCCGGTGTCGACTCGCTGTGGGTGATCTACGCGGCGCTGGCCGTGCGGTCGGTCTTCGCGGGCATCCAGACGCCGGCGGTCAGCGCGATGATCCCGCAGATCACGCCGCCGGACCAGCTCATGCGGGTGAACGGCATGTTCCAGTCCGTCCAGTCGGGGATGATGCTGGTCGCGCCGGCGGCGGCCGCCGCGGTCTACGCGAACTTCGACATCGTCACCGTCTTCTTCCTCGACGTCGTCACGGCCCTCCTGGGCGTGGGCATGCTGGCCCTGGTCGCCGTGCCGCGGCTGGTGCGGTCCGACGACGGGCCGGTCTCCTACTTCGGCGACCTGGCCGCCGGTGTGCGGTACATCGGGGCGCACTCGCCGATCCGCTGGCTGATGATCCTGTTCGCGCTCACCATGTTCCTGGTCGGGGCGCCGAGCTACCTCACGCCGCTGATGGTGACCCGCACGTTCGGCGACGAGGTGTGGAAGCTGACCGCCAACGAGCTGTTCTGGGGCTCCGGCATGCTGCTGGGCGGTCTGGTGATGGCCGCGGTCGGCCCGCGCATCAAGCGCCGGGTACGGCTCCTGGTGGGATCAGTGCTCGCCACGGGTGTGCTGGTCTTCGGCCTGGGGATCTCCACCAACATGTGGGTGTTCTTCGTGATCGGACTGGTGATCGGCGTCATGTTCGCCGCCCAGAGCACGCCCTCGATGACGATCATCCAGGAGCGCGTGGAGCCCGAGATGCAGGGCCGGGTGTTCGGGTTCGTCGGGATCGTCATGACCGTCGCGATGCCGCTGTCCATGGTGGTGTTCGGTCCGCTGGCCGACCGGTTCTCGGTGGAGTCGCTGCTCGTCGTCGCCGGGCTGCTGCTGTTCGCGGTGGTCGGGGCGATCCTCGCGATCCCCGCCGCACGCCGGTCGCTGGCGCGGATCGACGTCGCGCCGGAGGCTGAGGTGCACGACGAGGCCGGGGACCACGGAGCCGGGGGCGACGCCACGGACGGTCGCGAGCGCCCTGCGTCGGGTCCCGCCCCGGATCGGGAGGATGATCCCGAGCCCGTGCGGCCCGCGGCGGGCTGACCTCGCCTCACCCCAGGATCAGGCCGACCGCGACCGTCAGCATGATGACGGCGATCACGCCGTCGAGCACTCTCCAGGCGACGGGCCGCGCGAGCACGCCGGACAGGCGGGCCGCGCCGAACCCGATCGCGGCGAACCAGGCCCAGCTCGCGCAGACCGCACCGACGGCGAACCACCATCGCAGGTCGCCGTACGTGGAACCGATACCGCCCATGAGCACCAGCGTGTCGAGGTAGACGTGGGGGTTCAGCCAGGTCAGGGCCAGTGCCGTGGCCGCGACAGCGGTCCGGCGGCCGGGCACGGCCCGCAGCGCGAGGCGCGTCGGGCCGCCCGCCGGAGTCTCCGCGGGCCGGGCGGTCCCGGCCGGCCCGGCGGCTGCGCCGTCGTCGGCCACCGGCAGTGCCCCCGACCCCCGCATGGCGCGGGTCGCCGCCAGCACGCCGTAGCCGAGCACGACGGCGGCGCCCAGCCACCGCATGAGCTCGACGAGCCACGGCACGGCCTGGATCGCGCTGCCCATGCCGCCGACGCCCGCGGTGATGAGCACGGTGTCGGACGCCGCGCACAGCAGGACCACGAGCCCGACGTGGTCGCGCAGTGCGCCCTGGCGCAGCACGTACGCGTTCTGCGGGCCGACGGCGACGATGAGGGAGAGGCCGAATCCGAGTCCGGCGAGCAGGGCTGCGATCATGCCGTCCAGGAGAACCCGAGCGCGAAATGAAGTCCAGCGAATGTTTCTGTATCTGATGAAGCAGAGCTTCATCTGCCGCTACGCTCGGGATCATGCAGTGGGACTCCGCACAGCTCGAAGCGCTGGCCGCCGTCGTCGGCGAGGGCTCGTTCGACGGGGCCGCGCGGTTGCTGCACGTGACGCCGTCGGCGGTGAGCCAGCGCATCCGCGCCCTGGAGAACGCCGCGGGCGGCGTCCTCGTGCGGCGCACGCGGCCCGTGACGCCGACCGCGCCGGGCGAGACCCTTCTGCGCCTGGCCCGGCAGACGGACCTGCTCGCCGCGGAGGCGGCGGTCGAGCTGCACGCGTCGGGGCTCGGGCCGGGCCCGGAGGGTGCCGACGGCGGCCCGGCGGCGCCGCGCCCGGTCAGCGTCCCCATCGCCGTCAACGCGGACTCCCTGGCGACCTGGGTGCTGCCCGCCCTGGCCCGCGTGCCCGGCGTGGTGCTGGACATCTACCGCGAGGACCAGGAGCGCACGGTCGACCTGCTGCCGCAGGGGATCGTGATGGCCGCGATCACGGCGCAGGCCGAGCCCGTGCAGGGCTGCACGTCCCGCCCCCTCGGCGTGATGCCGTACCGGGCGATGGCGACGCCCCGCGTCGTGGAGCGCTGGTTTCCCGGCGGTGTCACCCCCGAGGCGCTGTCCCGCGCCCCGATGCTCGTGTTCGACCGGCACGACGACCTGCAGGACCAGTGGCTGCGCGAGTACGCCGCCCGCACCGGCTCCGCGTTGCCGGCTCCTCCGCGCACGTACGTGCCCAGCACGCCCGAGTACCTGGAGGCGATCCGCCTCGGCATGGGCTGGGGCATGGTGCAGGACCTGCGCACCGGTCCGGTCCTGTCGGGCGACGACGTCGTCCTCCTGGATCCCCGCGCGCCGTCGGTGGACGTGCGGCTGTACCTGCAGCAGTGGCGCCTGCGCTCGACGACGCTCGACGCCGTCGCCGATGCGCTCCTGGCCGAGGCGCGCCGGCAGCTCGTGCACGAGGGAACGCGGGCGGCGGCGTCCCCGGTCAGCCGTGGTGACCGGGGACGGTGACGAGAAAGGACCGCCGGGGTGGCCGATCCTGCAGCAGATCTACTACCCCGGCGGTCGTACGGGTGCGACGGTCGGTCCGTCAGTCCACCGCGGCGGCGCCCAGGTCCGGGTGGTCGGTGAAGAATCCGTCCATCCCGGCGTCGAGGAACGCGTCGATCTCCGCGTCCAGGTCGCCGAACTCGGCCGGGTCGCCGGAGGACCGCAGGTCCGTGGGCAGGAACTGGTTCTCCGCGCGGAAGGTCCAGCCGTGCACGTCGAGGCCCGCGGCGTGCGCGTCGGTGATCACCGGCGACGGGCCGGCGAGGCGGCCGTCGTCGTCCCGCGGGATCAGGACGTCCTTCGACGCGCCGATGCCGTCGGCGTACCGCGCGATGCCGGCGAGGCCCTTCGGCGTGACCAGGTCCGCATAGGTGCGCTCGTCACCGGCGGCCTCGAGGTCGTACGGGGCGCCGGAACCGGCGATGAGCTGCGCGAGCCGGATGTTCGTCATGCGGGAGAGCTCCTTCAGGTTCCCGACCTCGAACGACTGGATGATCACCGGGGAGCGGGAGCCGTGGAAGCCGTTGCGCCGCAGCTCGGCCACCAGCGGCTCCTCGAGGGACAGGCCCACCGAGTCGAAGTAGGTGGGGTGCTTCGTCTCCGGGTAGACGCCCACCGGGGCGCCGTCGCACGTGCGGCTGTTGCGGGCGAGGTCGAGCACCTCGTCGAGCGTCGGGACCTGGTACAAGCCGTCGAACGCCGTGTTCTCCGGCCGGACCTGCGGCAGGCGCTCCGTGGCGCGGAGCGTGCGCAGCTCGGCGAGCGTGAAGTCCTCCGTGAACCAGCCGGTGATCTCACTCCCGTCGATCGTCTTGGTGGTGCGCCGGTCGGCGAACTCGGGGCGGTCGGCGACGTCGGTCGTGCCGCTGATCTCGTTCTCGTGCCGGGCCACCAGCACGCCGTCGGACGTCGCGACGAGGTCCGGCTCGATGTAGTCCGCGCACTGCAGGATCGCCTGCTCGTACGCGGCGAGGGTGTGCTCCGGCCGGTAGCCGGACGCACCACGATGCCCGACGACCGTGACGCCGTCGTCCTCGACCCGCTCGCGCCGCAGGTCCACGAGCGCCATCTCGGTGTCGTCCGGCTCGCCCGGCACGCGTGCGTCGTTGAACGGGTAGTTGTTGTCGTTGCCGATCAGCAGCGTGTCGCGGTCGACGAACAGGACCGTCTCGAACGACTGCACCGGCAGGCTGAACGTCTCGCCCAGGCCGTAGCCCTCACCGGCGTCGATACCGCGCGGATTCGCGATGCCCAGCGCGTCGAGCACGAGCTCCTTGCGCACGAACCCGTCCCGCCCCCGCTTGCGCAGGTCGACCTCGTAGACGCGCTTGATCACGGACGCCGCGCCCTGGAAGTCGTCGCGCTCGAGCAGGAGCATCGTGTGCCGCCCCGTCATGAACGCGTCGCCGACGACGTCGGCCTCCCGGTCGGTCTCGTACGCCCAGCGGCGATCGGTGTACTCGCCGGTGCGGGTGTCGAACTGGTGGATCCAGCGGCGGCGCCGCTCGCCGTCGTCCACCAGCGCGCCCTCCACCACCGGGTACAGGTAGCGGCCGCCGCGGCTCGCCGCCATGGCCTCGAAGCCGCGCGACGCGGCGACGTTCGGCGTCTCGCCGTCGGCCAGGTACGGGTTCTGCGGCGAGCGCCCGCCCGGGAACTCGACCGGCGGCTCCAGCAGCGTGCCGCCCGCGTCGAAGTGCAGGAGGAACGGGCCGAACTCGTCACCCACCCAGAGCGTGCCGTCCGCGGCGCGGACCGCGGACTCGATGTCGAAGTCCGAGCCGGTGAGCCAGCGCTCCTCCGTGTCCTCGCGGACGATCTCGAAGTCCAGGACGTGGTTCGCGTCGTTGTAGGTGATGTGGTCGAGGATCTCGATCTCGCCCGAGCCGGCGTTCCGACGGCCCGTGTCCCAGTCCGGGCGCACCAAGTAGTTGCGCAGCAGGAAGTCGGACGAGTTGCCCTTCGAGCCGAACCCGTTGTCCGGCTGGGCCCAGAACGTCCCGTCGCCGTTGTCGATCATCGCGGAGAAGCCGGGGATCACCTGCCCGGGCCACGGGCCCTGGCGCCCGTTGGCCGAGCCGGCGTCGGCGCCCGATGACGGGCCCTCGGTCAGGTGGTCGGCCGAGAGCGTCGCCCGGCCGGCCAGCGTCGCCGTCAGGTGGGTCCCGCCGCGCGGCGTGTCGTGGCCCGGGCGGCCGCCGGCCGCCTGCGCCGCGGTGGCGAGCGGGAGCACGAGCGCGGTCGCCGCCACGACCGCGCCGGCCCGCAGGAGTACGGATCGTCGTGTGGTCCTCATGGCCCCGAGCCAAGGACACGCGCACGACATCGGCGTGTACCGGACGCGACGGGACCGTGAACTCTGTCGAGCGGAGCGGCCGGCGGCGAACCGCCGGGGCACGCGGCGGCTGCGCCGTCTCCCAACCGGACCGGACCTCAGGAGGTCGTCGCGC
This sequence comes from Myceligenerans pegani, assembly GCF_014892515.1. Classification (GTDB taxonomy): domain Bacteria; phylum Actinomycetota; class Actinomycetes; order Actinomycetales; family Cellulomonadaceae; genus Myceligenerans; species Myceligenerans pegani. The sequence goes on along the minus strand of NZ_JADBGR010000084.1, from coordinate 121,950 downwards.
GGCCGTTCGCGGCCGCCCCCACGGCCGCCGTGCGACGGCGCCGCGCGGCCGCCACGCGGTAGTCGCTGACCGTCGGTTCGCCGTCGAGCCAGAAGCGCCACGGGAACAGGTCCGCGCGCCCGCCCTCGCCCGACACGCCCACGCGGGGACCGGTGCGGACGACGCCCGTCGTCCGGATCAGTGTCTCGTCCGCCGCCCGGCGGTCCCGTACCGTCCTGCCGGGCGGAGGCCACGAACCCGGAGCCGGCTCCAGCGTCACCCTGCCGCCGGTGCCCGTGACGTCCACGCCGTCGTCGGACCTGTCGATGCCCAGTGCGACCGTCAGCCGGGCGGGGCCGCGTGCGAGGTCCCGGTCGGCGCGGACGACACCGGCCGCGAGGCGGCGCTCGCGGGCGAGCTCGACGCCGTCGGTGACCTCGGCCGCGCGCAGCAGCACGGCCGAGGGTTCGCCGTCGGGCCCGCACACGATGTTGGCGCAGTGGTGCAGGCCCAGGTGGCGGTACACGTACAGGTGGCCGGCCGTGCCGAACATCGTCGCGTTGCGGGTGGTGCGGCCGCGGTAGGCGTGCGAGCCCGGGTCGTTCCCGCCGTCGTACGCCTCGACCTCCGTGAGCCGGACGGTGACGGTCCCGTCCGGTCCGCGGACGGTCAGGTGGGCGCCCAGCAGGTCGCGGGCGACGGCGAGGACGGGACGTTCGAAGAAATCACGCACGAAGGCGATTCTCTCGCGTGGCGCCGGTCGGTCCGATGGCGAGCGGTCGGTCCGTTGCCCATGCGGTCTGTCGCTCGAGGGACCGACCACGCGGACAACGGACCGACGGCTCGACAAACCCGGTCGACCGCTCAGGCGAAGCCGAAGAGGGGCGGGAAGGCGACGACCACGATCAGCGCCCAGGCGCCGTAGACCGGGAGGTACCTGGTCTGCCAGCGCTCCGTGGCCACGAACGTCCTGGTCCCGCGCACGAACCCGAGCGTGAGCCGCCCCGCCCAGGCCAGGTGGACCAGCAGGATGAGGTTCAGGCCCAGGGCCGCCACCTTGTTCGCGGTGAACCCGAACTCCGCGATCCGCACCAGCATCGCGGTCAGGGCGACCGCGTCGACCGCGAGCGCCGCACCGACGAGCACGAGCTGGAGCCAGTCGAAGATCCCGGGCGGGTCGAGCGGGTCGCGGGCGGAGATCGAGTACAGCAGGAGGAACAGCACGACAAGCAGGACGGCGTCCATGAGGATGAGCAGCTCGCGGTCGACGGCGTCGAGCGGTCCGCCGGTGAGGAGTGCGACGAACATCGCGACGAGCATGAGGGCGGCCAGCGGCGTGAAGACGCGGGCGAGGACGGGGGCGATGTTCTCCACGACGCTCTTCTTGGCCTCGACGAGCCAGGCGGCCACCATGAGGGCGCCGGGGAGGGCGAAGGGCAGGAGCCAGTCCCCGAGGAACGGCTCGAAGTCGATGCCGACCAGGCTGAGCACCCCGAATGTCAGGCCGACCAGGAGCATCCCGCCGAGCGCGATGAGGGCGAGGTAGACGAGGAGTTCGCCGGTGAAGCGGACGTAGTCCATGCGGCGGGCATCGGACCGCCAGGACCCGGCCGCGTAGACGACGCCGACGAGCAGCCAGAGCACGACGGGCGCGTGGAGGATGGCGAGGACGACCGTCATGCCTGTTTCCGCGAACGGGTCGGCGGGGTCGCCCGTGTCGAACGGATACAGGTCCACGACAAGGGCCAGCGCGCCGGCCGCGGCCATGAGGGCGGCCGCGGTGAGCAGCGGGAGGGCTCGCTTCCACGCAAAGTAGCCGGCGAGGAAGGGCAGCACGAGGAACGGCGCGTTGAGCAGGATGGTGGCCTCGTCGTCGGTGCTCGTGACCAGGATCTTCAGTGCGATTCCGGCAGCGACCGCGAGGGCCAGGAGCACGCCGAGCTCGCGGAAGCGGCCGAGGCTCGTGCCGGCGCCGGCGCCCGTACCGGTGGTCTCGTCCGGGAAGAGCACGAGCTGCTTCCAGAGGCGGTCGGAGTGCTCGCGGGCGAACTCGCGGGAGACGTCGTCGAGGTTGCCCATGCGCTTGACCGCGACGAGGAACGCCTCGTCGTCGTCGAGGCCGCCTTCCTGCAGGTCCGCGACCTGCTCGCGCAGATGGTCCTCCATCTCCTCGACGTCGGGCGCGGCGATGGCGCGGCGGCGCCGGACGAAGCCGCGCCACTGGTCGATCTGGGCCTCGAGGCCGGCGTGATCCGGGGTGTGCTGCGTGGTGTGCTGCGGGGTGTCGTTCATCAGGCCCACCCCTCCGCGGTCCGGGGGCCGGCGAGTCCGGGGTGGCCGGTGGCGCCGTCGGACAGGTCCTGCCACACCTGCTTGAGGGCGTCGGCGACGACGGTCCACTGCTCCTGGCGTTCGGCGAGCGCGGCGCGTCCCGCGGGTGTGATGGTGTAGTGCTTGCGGCGGCGGCCGGTGTCGGCGGTGCCCCAGGACGCCTCGATGAGCTCGTGCCGTTCGAGGCGGTGGAGCAGGGGGTAGAGCATGCCGTCGGTCCACTGCATGCGCCCGCCGGACAGCTCGGTGACGCGTTTGAGGATCGCGTACCCGTAGGACTCGCCGTCGGCGAGGATGCCGAGGACGAGCGGGGTCGCCGACGCCGCGACCAGGTCCTTGTCGATGTGCACTCGGGATCTCCAATGCCTAGGACTGCTAGGGATATGCACCCTAGCAGAGCAAGGCATGGTTGATCTAGGTATTGGGGTGCGGGGAGTCAGGGACGGCGCGGGAGGCGCAGGAACAGGGCGGTGCCGGGACGGCGCGGGAGGCGCAGGAACAGGGCGGTGCCGGGACGGTGCGGCCCGGGCCGGGCCGGCCGTCAGCCGGCGACGAGGCCTCCGAAGCCGTCCAGGCGGACATCGGCGCGGTCCCGGGTGCGCTCGCGGGCGAAGTGCTCGGCCTCGTCCTTCATCCAGCGCAGCCAGTTGTCCCGGGCCGCCTCGCCGTCGCGGGCGAGGCCACGGCGGAGGCGTTCGTCGTCGTCGGCCTCGACGAAGATGCGCAGGACGCCGCCGGGGAAGGCGTCGACCTGGCGGGCGGCGGAGCCGCAGCCCTCGACGATCACGCGGGCCTCGATGCGTACCTCGTGCCACTCTGCCCAGCGCGCGCTCTGCCAGTCGTAGCGCCGGTACCGGGCCCGCTCCCCCGCCGCGAGCGGCTCCAGCACCCACTCGCGGAGCTTCTCGGCGCCGCCTCCGGGGCCGGCCTCCCAGCCCTCGTAGAGGTCGTCCATGTGCACCACGGGGGCTTCGAGCGCGTCCGCGAGCTGCGCCGCGAGCGTGGTCTTGCCGGAGCCGGCCGGTCCGTCGACGCAGACGAGCCGCGCGTCGACGGACCGGACCCGGTCCAGGAGGCCGCCCAGGACCTCGGGGGTGACGGTCATTCGTCGTCCGGCAGATGTTCCGGTTCCGGGAATCCGTCCAGGGGCTGGGCCCAGAGCCGGTACTCGGTGGAGCGTTCCTTGGCCTGTTCGATCTGCTCGGTGACGCGGGCCGGGGCGGTGCCGCCGACGGCGTCGCGCGAGGCGAGGGAGCCCTCGACCGTGAGCACCGACCGCACCTCGGGGGTGAGGTGCTCGGACAGCTTGGCGAGGTCCTCGTCCGACAGGTCCCACAGCTCGATGCCGCGGCCCTCGCACTCGCGCACGCAGGCGCCGGCGACCTCGTGCGCGACGCGGAACGGGACGCCCTGCCGCACCAGCCATTCGGCGATGTCGGTGGCCAGCGCGAATCCCTGCGGGGCCAGCTCGGCCATCCGGTCGGTGTCGAACGTGATGGTCGAGACCATTCCGGTGAATGCCGGCAGGAGCACGGTGAGGGTCTCGACCTGGTCGAAGACCGGCTCCTTGTCCTCCTGCAGGTCACGGTTGTACGCGAGCGGGAGACCCTTGAGCGTCGCCAGCAGGCCCGTCAGGTCACCGAGGACACGGCCCGCCTTGCCGCGGGCGAGTTCGGCGATGTCCGGGTTCTTCTTCTGCGGCATGATGCTCGACCCTGTCGACCACGCGTCGTCCAGCGTGACGAACCCGAACTCCTTCGTGTTCCAGAGGATGATCTCCTCCGCCAGCCGGGACAGGTCGACGGCGATCATCGCGGCCACGAACGCGAACTCGGCGACGACGTCGCGCGCGGCGGTGCCGTCGATCGAGTTCTCCACCGGGCCGTCGAAGCCCAGGTCCCGGGCCACCGCGGCCGGGTCGAGCCTCAGCGACGAGCCCGCGAGCGCCCCGGATCCGTAGGGGGAGCGCGCGGCGCGTACGTCCCAGTCGATGAGCCGGTCGACGTCGCGCAGCAGTGGCCAGGTGTGTGCCAGCAGGTGGTGCGCGAGGAGCACCGGCTGGGCGTGCTGGAGGTGGGTGCGGCCGGGCATCGGCGCGGATCCCGCGGCGATCGCCTGGGCGATGAGGGCGTCGGCGAGGTCCAGCACCTGGCCGGCGACGACGCGGGCGTGGTCGCGCAGATACATGCGCACCTGGGTGGCGATCTGGTCGTTGCGGGAGCGTCCGGCGCGGAGCTTGCCGCCGAGGTCGTCCCCGGCGCGTTCGATCAGGCCGCGTTCGAGGGCGGTGTGCACGTCCTCGTCGCCGAGCACGGGGAGGAAGGCGCCGGACTCGACGTCGGCGAGCAGCCGGTCGAGGGCGTCGTTCATGCCCGCCAGCTCGTCGTCGGACAGGAGCCCGGCGGCGTGCAGCACCCGGGCGTGGGCGCGGGAGCCCGCGATGTCGTAGCCGGCGAGCTTCCAGTCGAAGTGGGTCGACTGCGACAGGGCGGCGAGCTCCGGTGCGGGCCCGCCGGAGAACCGGCCGCCCCACAGGGCGACCGGCTTGCCCGACGCAACCTGGCCGCCCGGGGCGGGGCGGGCCGCGGCGGCCACGGGGTCCGGCGTGGCACCCGGCACGACGTCGCCGGCGGGTCCGGGTCCGCCGGGCGGGGTTCCGCCGCCGGGCGGCGGGACGGCGTCGCTCATCCGAGGTCCTCCGCGTTGCCGAACTTCGCGTCCCGGGCGGCGGCCTGCTTGGCGGCGAGGCCGTAGATCTCGATGAAGCCCTTGGCGTGGGACTGGTCGAACGTGTCGCCCTCGTCGTAGGTGGCGAGGCCGAAGTCGTACAGCGACGAGTCCGAGCGGCGGCCGGTCACGGTGGCGCGGCCGCCGTGCAGGACCATGCGGATGTCGCCGGAGACGTACTTCTGCGTGTCGAGGATGAAGGCGTCGAGGGACTTCTTCAGAGGGCTGAACCACATGCCGTCGTACACGAGCTCGGTCCAGCGCTGCTCGACCTGCCGCTTGAAGCGCATCTGCTCGCGCTCCACGGTGACGTTCTCCAGCTCCTGGTGGGCGGCGATGAGCGCCATGGCGCCGGGGGCCTCGTAGATCTCGCGGGACTTGATGCCCACGAGCCGGTCCTCGACGATGTCGATCCGGCCGACGCCGTGCGCGCCGGCGCGGCGGTTCATCTCCTGGATCGCCTGGAGCGGGGTGACGGCGACGCCGTCGATGGCGACGGGGATGCCCTGCTCGAAGGTGATGATCACCTCGTCGGCGACGGGCGGGAAGGTCGGGTCGTCCGTGTAGGAATACACGTCCTTGGTGGGCTCGTTCCAGATGTCCTCGAGGAAGCCGGTCTCGACGGCCCGGCCCCAGACGTTCTGGTCGATGGAGAACGGGTTGCTCTTGGTGGTGGCGATCGGCAAGTCGTGCTTCTCGGCGTACTCGATGGCCTTCTCGCGGGTCAGCGCGAGGTCGCGCACGGGCGCGATCGTCTTCAGGTCGGGGGCGAGGGACGTGGTGGCGACCTCGAAGCGCACCTGGTCGTTGCCCTTGCCGGTGCAGCCGTGCGCGACGGTGGTGGCGCCGAACTTGCGGGCGGCGCGGGCGAGGTGCTTGACGATCAGCGGGCGCGAGATCGCGGACACGAGCGGGTACTTGTCCAGGTAGAGGCCGTTGGCCTGGAGAGCCGGCATGCAGTACTCGTCGGCGAACTCCTCGCGGGCGTCGGCGACGTACGCCTCGACCGCGCCGCAGTCCAGCGCGCGCTTGCGGATGACGTTGAGGTCCTCGCCACCCTGGCCGACGTCGACGGCCATGGCGACGACCTCGGCTCCGGTGGCCTCACCGATCCAGCCGATGGCGACGGAGGTGTCCAGGCCGCCCGAGTAGGCGAGCACGACGCGTTCGGTCATTGGTTCTTCTCTTCCGTGGTTCGTTGGTTTCGATTCAAGCAGGTGGTTCCGGGTACGTCCTCAGGCGGACAGGGCGAGCAGGCGCTGGGCCAGCTCGCTGCCGCCGTCGGCGTCCCGGGCGATCACGAGGATGGTGTCGTCCCCGGCGATGGTGCCGAGCACGCCGGGGAACAGGGAGTGGTCGATCGCGGAGGCCAGGTACTGCGCGGCGCCCGGCGGGGTGCGCAGCACCACCTGGTTGCCGGACGCCTCGGCCGAGACGAGGAGCTCGGTGGCCAGCCGCGCCAGCCGGGCGGCCAGGTACTCGGCGTCCTGGTCGGCCTGCACGCTGCGGTCCCCGCCCTCACCGGGCACGGCGTAGACGAGAGAGCCGTCGGCGCCGCGCACCTTCTCGGCCCGCAGCTCGATGAGGTCGCGGGACAGCGTGCCCTGGGTGACCTTGACGCCGTGGGCCGCGAGCGCCTTGGCCAGGTCCGCCTGGGAGCGGATGGCGGTGTGCGTGATGATGTCCAGGATGCGCGCGTGCCGCGCCGCTTTCGTGGTCGGGACGGTGACGACGCCGGTGGGCGTGTCGCCGCCACCCCATGTCTGGTCGGCCGTCTGGTCGGCTGTCTGGTCGGCGGCCGGCGAGCCGTCCGACGACGGTCGTGGTGCGCCGCCGGTCATCCGCGTGCTCCTTCCTCGAGGAGCCAGGCCAGCAGTGCCTTCTGGGCGTGCAGGCGGTTCTCTGCCTCGTCCCAGACGACGCTCCGGGGACCTTCCAGGACCTCCTCGGTGATCTCCTTGCCGCGGTAGGCAGGAAGGCAGTGGAGCACGACGGCGTCCGGGGCAGCGCCGGCGAGCAGGCCGGCGTTGACCTGGTACGGCTCGAAGACGGTCTCGCGCCCGGCGGCGTCGTCGCCCATCGACACCCAGGTGTCGGTGGCGACGACGTCGGCCCCGGACACGGCCTCTTCCGGGGCGGTGACCGAGACGACGGAGCCGCCGGTGCGCTCGGCGATCCGCGCGGCCCGGGTGAGCACCCCGGGGTCGGGCCGGAAGCCCTCGGGGCCGCCGATGCGCACGTGGAGGCCTGCCGTGGCGCCGCCGAGAAGGTAGGAGGCAGCCATGTTGTTCCCGGCGTCGCCCACGTACGCGAGGGTGGTGCCGGGCAGCGCGGCCACTCCCCCGCGGTGCTGCGCGATCGTGACGAGGTCCGCCAGGATCTGGCAGGGGTGGTACGCGTCGGTGAGGGCGTTCACGACCGGGACCCCCGCGTGTGCCGCCATCGTCTCCAGGCGGTCCTGCCCGTAGGTGCGCCACACGATCGCGGCGACCTGTCGGCCCAGCACGCGCGCGGTGTCCTCGACGGACTCGCGCGCGCCGATCTGGGCCAGGTTGCCGTCCACGACGATCGGTTGCCCGCCGAGGTCCGCGATCGCGCCCGCGAACGACAGCTGCGTGCGCAGCGTCGGCTTGTCCGTGATGAACGCGATCGCGCCGGGCGCGTCGCGGCGTCCTTCCAGGGGGCGGCGGGCGAGACGGTCGCCGCGCAGCGCCATGGCGAGGTCGAGGACCTCGCGCTGCTCCGCGGGGGTGAGGTCGTCGTCGGCCAGGAAGTGGCGGACGGTCATGGGGTCTCCTCGGTGTGCTCCTCGACGGCTTCTGCGGCGATGGGTTCTGCGGTGTGCGGCTCGGCGGCGTGCTCGGCGAGCGAGGCGGGCAGGCCGGCGAAGAACGCGGCGGCCTCACGGGCCTGGTCCGCGGTCAGGATGAGCGGCGGGGCGAGGCGGACGGCGTCGGGCGCGACGGCGTTCACGATGAACCCCGCCTCCAGCGCGCGGGCGACGACCCGCGGAGCCACGGGCGCGGCGAGCTGCACCGCGAGCAGGAGCCCACGCCCGCGCACCCCGGTGATCAGCGGGTTTCCGCTGCCCTCGATCGCGGCGCGCAGCAGGTCGCCCGTCGCACGCACCTGCGCGAGCAGGCCGTCCCGCTCGATCACGCCGAGGGTCGCCAGCGCCGCCGCCGCGGCGACCGGGTTCCCGCCGAACGTCGACCCGTGCTGCCCCCGGCCCAGCAGCCGCGCTGGCTCCTCGCCGAACGCGATCACCGCGCCGACGGGGAAGCCGCCGCCCAGGCCCTTCGCGAGCGTCACGACATCGGGAAGCACGTCGGCGCCGGCCGCGACGGCGACGCCCGCAGAGCCCGCCGCACCGGCGGCACCCGCCGGCCCCAGGACGCCCGGGTGCTGGAACGCGAACCACTCACCCGTGCGACCGATCCCCGTCTGCACCTCGTCCAGGATCAGCAACGCCCCGTGCTCCCGCGTGAGTCGTCGTGCCAGCGCCAGGTAGCCCGGCGGCAGCGGGCGCACACCCGCCTCGCCCTGCAGCGGCTCGGCGACGAACGCCGCCACCTCGCCACGCTCCGCGACCACCTCGGGGGAGAACGCCTCCTCCAGCGCGGCCGCGTCCCCGAACGGCAGGTGCTCCACGCCACCCGGGAGCGGCTCGAACGGCTCCCGGTAGGCGGGCTTGTACGTGAGCGCCAGAGCGCCCATCGACCGCCCGTGGAAGGCGCCCTCCAGCGCGAGGACCCGGGTACGGCAGCGACCGCCCCGCGCCCCGGACGAGACCTCGCCCGGCACCCCGCCCGGCGACACCGGCACCCGCCGCGTCATCTTGAACGCCGCCTCGAGCGCCTCGGTACCCGAGTTCGTGAAGAACACCCGCGACCCCGGGGGCGCACCGGCCAGCGCCAGCAGCCGCTCGGCCAGCGAGATCTGCGCCGGCGTCCCGAAGAAGTTCGACGTGTGCCCCAGCGTGCCCAGCTGAGCGCTGATCGCCGCCGTCAGCGTCGGATGCGCGTGCCCCAGCGCGTTCACCGCGATCCCCGCCAGCAGGTCCAGGTACCGCTTCCCGTCCGCGTCCCACACGTACGCGCCCTCACCGCGCACGAGCACACGCTGCGGCGGCCCGAACGTGTCCATCACCGCGCCCGTGTACCGCTCCGTCCAGGCCGCGCCCGTCGCCTCGCCCGGCGCCACCGCGCCCCGCGAGCCACCCGCGGCCGCCCGCGACACGACACCCGCCGTCGTCAGATCGTTCATTCCGGCACCACCTTCGACATCTCCTCGGGCCCCGCGGACGAGGCGCCGCCCGGCGGCACCGGCACCACCATCGTCCCGTTCCCGCGCGCCGTGAAGACCTCCAGGAGCACGCTGTGCGGCTGCCTGCCGTCGATCACCGTCGCACGCGGCACTCCGCCGTCCACCGCCCGCAGGCACGCCTCCATCTTCGGGATCATCCCGGACGCCAGGCGCGGCAGCAGCGCCCGCAGTTCCGGCGCCGTGATCTGCTCCACCAGCGAATCCTTGTCCGGCCACGCCGTGTACAGGCCCTCCACGTCCGTCAGCACGATCAGCTTCTTCGCGCCCAGCGCCACCGCGAGGGCGCTCGCCGCCGTGTCGGCGTTGACGTTGAGCACCTGGGTCGGATCGGTGACATCGGGCGCGATGGTGGACACGACGGGGATACGGCCCGCATCGAGCAGGTCCTGCACGGCCCGCGGGTCCACCTGCACGACGTCGCCCACGAGGCCGACGTCGACCGGTTCGCCGTCGACCGTCGCGTGGCGCCGCGCGGCGCCGAGCAGGCCGCCGTCCTCGCCGCTCAGGCCCACGGCGTTGGGGCCGTGCGCGTTGATGAGGCCGACGAGCTCGCGCGAGACCTGGCCGGTGAGCACCATGCGCACCACCTCCATCGTCTCCGGCGTGGTGACGCGCAGGCCGCCCTGGAACTCGGACTCGATGCCGAGGCGATCGAGCATCGCGTTGATCTGCGGACCGCCGCCGTGCACGACGACGGGCTTCAGCCCCACCTGCCGCAGGAACACCATGTCCTGTGCGAACGCCACCTTGAGATCGTCGCGCACCATGGCGTTGCCGCCGTACTTGATCACGACGAGCGCGCCGGCGAACTCCTGCAGCCATGGCAGAGCCTCGATGAGGACCTCGGCCTTCTGGTCCGCGGTCAGCGAGGCGAGGACCGCGCTGTTCGGTGTGCCGGTCATGACGTGTACGCGCTGTTCTCTTCGACGTAGGCGTGCGTGAGGTCGTTTGTCCAGAGGGTGGCCTCCGCCTCGCCGGCGTGCAGGTCGATGTCGATCGTCGCCTCGCGGGACGAGGCCAGGTCGACCTTGTCGGGGGACTCGTGGGCGCCACCCGCTTGGCACACTTTTACGGAGTTGACGTAGATGTCGAGCGCCTCGGGGTCGAAGGGCGCGACCTCCACGGGGACCGTCCCGACCTGCGCCAGGATCCGGCCCCAGTTGGGGTCGTTGCCGAAGATCGCGGTCTTCACCAGGTTGGACCGCGACACCGCCCGGGCGACGGCGAGCGCCGCGTCCTCGCTGGTCGCGTTCCGCACCGTGATGGCGATGTCGTGGGCGGCCCCCTCGGCGTCGGCGAGGAGCTGGCGGGCGAGATCCGCGCAGACCTCACGAACCGCGGCGGCGAACTCGCGGCTGTCCGGAGCGATACCGGACGCCCCGGAGGCCATGAGGACCACGGTGTCCGACGTCGACTGGCAGCCGTCGGAGTCCACCCGGTCGAAGGTGACCCGCGTGGCCGCCCGGAGCGCGGCATCGGCCTCCTCGTGGGGGACGACGGCGTCCGTGGTGATCACGCACAGCATCGTGGCCAGCGCAGGGGCGAGCATCCCGGCCCCCTTGGCCATGCCGCCCACGGTGACGGCGCCGCGGGGCGTGTCGATCGTGCGCACCGCGGTCTTGGACACCGTGTCGGTCGTCATGATGGCGGCGGCGGCCGCCTGGCCGGCGGCCGCGTCGTCGGCCAGGGCACTCGTCACGACGGGGATGCCGGCGAGCAGCTTCTCGCGGGCCAGCCGGACGCCGATCACACCGGTCGAGGCGACGAGCACGTCGATCGCGCCGATCCCCAGGCTCTCGGCGACGGCCTCGGCGGTGGCGTGCGCATCCTGGAAGCCGCCGGGCCCCGTGCAGACGTTGGCCGAGCCGGAGTTGAGCACGACGGCGCGCGCCGCGCCGTCCTTGACCGCCTGACGGGACCACAGGACCGGGGCCCCGACGACTCGGTTGGACGTGAAGACGGCCGCGGCGGCGTACCGCGGGCCGTCGTTGACGACCAGCGCGAGATCCGGCCTGCCGGATGCCTTGAGCCCGGCCGTGATGCCGGCGGCCCGGAAGCCCTGGGCTGCGGTGACGCTCACTCTGCTCCTCCTGTCGTAGCGGTATCGGGCACTGCGTGCCGGGCACCGGGTCGGATGCCGCCTCGGACACCGGGTCGCGGACCGAGCGGCGCGGGCCCCGCGGCGGCCCGGCGGCGAGCGGTCACGGCGCGACTCCCTCGGTGTCCAGGCCGGTGGTCTCCGGCAGGCCGAGCGCGATGTTCATGGCCTGGACCGCCTGCCCGGCGGTGCCCTTGACCAGGTTGTCGATGGCCGTGACGGTGACCACCCGGCCCGCGGCCGCGTCGACGGCGACCTGGACCAGCGCCGTGTTGGCCCCCTGGGTCATGGCCGTACCGGGCCACTGGCCCTCGGGCAGGAGGTGGACGAAGGGCTCGCCGTCGTACGCCTCGGCCCAGGCGCTGCGGACCGTTCGCGCCGCGGCGGCGGGGTCGACGCCGGCGGCCAGCGGTGCGGTGGCCGTGGCGAGGATGCCGCGCGCCATCGGGACGAGGGTGGGGGTGAAGCTGAGGCGCACGCCGGACGCTCCCGCGGCGCGCAGGTTCTGCACGATCTCCGGGATGTGCCGGTGCGTGCCGCCGACGGCGTACGGCTGGGCCGAGCCGAGCCCTTCGCTCGCCAGGAGATGCGGCTTGAGGCTCCTGCCCGCGCCGGAGTAGCCGTTCGCCAGGACGGCGACGACGTCAGACGGGTCGATCAGGCCCGCCGCGACGCCAGGCTGCAGGCCGAGCGTGACCGCCGTGACGTTGCAGCCCGGAACGGCGACGCGGGTCGCCCCCGCGAGCCGGTCACGCTGCCTGGCGGGAGCGTCCCCGCCGGCCCCCTCCGCGAGGATGAGCTCGGGCAGGCCGTACGGCCACGAGCCGGCGTGCTCGCTGCCGTAGAACGCCCTCCACGCGTCGGCGTCGGTGAGCCGGTGGTCGGCCCCGAGGTCGAGGACGAGCGTGCCGGCGGGCAGCCGCGCCGCGATCTCGCCCGACGCACCGTGCGGCAGGGCGAGCACCACGACATCGTGCCCGGCGAGCGCCTCGGGCGTGGTGGGCTCGATGACGCGGTGCGCGAGCGAGCGCAGGTGCGGCTGGTGCTCGCCGAGCAGCGAGCCGGCGGAGGTGTGTGCGGTCACCGCACCCACCTCGGCCTGCGGGTGGGCCGCGAGGAGCCGCAGCATCTCGCCGCCCGCGTACCCGGACGCACCCGCGACGGCGACACGGAACGTGGAAGACATATTCGGGAGTCTACATAGTTATTCCATCGCTCTCAACCAACCCGCGGCCCCCTGCCGACCGCGCGCGGCGGCCCTGTGGACAACGGGCCCCGGGTGGCCAGAGCGGGGGAACGTGTCCGAGGATGCTCACGATGACTGAGCACACCCACGACCACGCGCACTCCGGTGATCCCGCCGCGCCGGGCCACCGCCGGCGGCTCGCGATCGCCTTCGGCGTCGGAGCCGCCGTCCTCGCCGCCCAGGCCGTCGGCGCCTGGATCACCGGCAGCCTCGCGCTGCTCGTCGACACGGCGCACGTGCTGACCGATGTCGCCGGCCTCGGCATCGCGCTGGTCGCGGCCACGCTCGCACTGCGCCCGCCCACCCCGCAGCGCACCTGGGGTTTCCGCCGGGCCGAGGTGCTCGCCGCGCTCGCCCAGGCCGCGGTCCTGCTCGCCGTCGGCGTCTACGCGCTGGTGGAGGGTGTGCTGCGGCTGATCGAGCCGGCCGAGGTGCCCGGCGTCGAACTGCTGGTCTTCGGTCTCGTCGGGCTCGCCGGCAACCTCGTGGGGCTGGCGGTGCTGGCGGGCGCCCGATCGGCGTCGTTCAACCTGCGCGCCGCGTTCCTGGAGGTGCTGAACGACGCGCTCGGCTCCCTCGGTGTCATCGTGGCAGCCGTCGTGATCGCGACCACCGGCTGGCAGCGGGCCGACGCCGTGGCGGGCCTCGTGATCGCCGCGCTCATCGTGCCGCGCGCCGTGCGGCTCCTGCTCGAGACCGCCTCCGTGCTCCTGGAGTCCGCGCCGCCAGGGCTCGACCTGGGAGCGGTGCGGGCCCGGCTGCTCGCGGTGGACCATGTCGCGGAGGTGCACGACCTGCACGCCTCCCTCGTCGCCACCGGCCTGCCGACGCTGTCCGCCCACGTCGTCGTGCACGACGCCTGCTTCCGCGACGGCTGCGCGCCCCAGGTCCTGGACGCGCTGCAGCAGTGCGTCGCCACCGAGTTCGCCGTGAGCGTCGAGCACTCGACGTTCCAGCTCGAGCCGGCCGGGCACATCGGCCACGAGACCTCGCGCCACGCGTAGCCACGCCCGGCCGCGGCCCGGCCTGCACGCTCGACGAACGGCCCCGCGCCTCACTCCAGGGGCAGGAACATCACGTGGAGGCCGACCTCGCCGTGCGCGGGCGAGCGGAACGCGCCCGGCACCGTCCCGACGATCGTGAAGCCGAGCTTCTGCCACAGGTGCACCGCGGGCGAGTTGGACGCGACCACGGCGTTGAACTGGATGCCCCGGTAGCCGCGCTCCCGGTGCCAGGCGATGACATGCTCTCCCAGGGCTCGCGCCACGCCGCGGCCGCGCGCCGCCGGGGCCACCATGAACGAGGCCGTCCCGATGTGGTCGCCGTGGCCGGGGCGGTTCGGCCCCATCTTGGCGGTCCCGAGGATCTCTCCGCCCTCCTCGAGCACGACGACCGCGCCCGGCGGAGGCTCCAGCCAGTAGGCGCGTGCCTGTTCCTCGGTGATGTCGGTCGGGTAGACGTAGGTCTCGCCCTCGCGGCACACGGCCTCGATGATCGGCCAGACGGCGGGCCAGTCGGCCTCGGTCAGGGGTCGGACGGTACGGGTCACGAGTCGCACGGTACCCGGCGACGACCCGCCGGCCGTGCGGGGACCAGCCGTGCGGGGACCAGCCGTGCGGGGACCAGCCGTGCGGCGGCCGGCGTCGTCCGCACGGCCGGCGCCTCGGGCCGGACACTCGACGACCGGCTGTCGAGCGACCGGCCGCCGTCGTCGTAGGGTCGCAGCATGCGTGCAGTCATGGCCCGCGCGGCGGGCGGTCCCGAGGTCCTGTCCTACGACGAGGTGCCCGATCCGAGCCCCGGACCGGGCCGGATACTGGTCCGCGTCGCGGCGGCCGGCGTCAACTTCATCGACACCTACCGCAGGTCCGGCATGTATCCGATGGAGTTCCCGCATGTCGTCGGGTCCGAGGGAGCCGGCACCGTGGAAGCCGTCGGGGACGAGGTCGACGGATTCGCCGTCGGCGACAGGGTCGCGTGGGCGGAGGGGCCCGGCTCCTACGCGGAACTCGCCCTCGTCGACGCCGCCGAGGCGATCCACGTCCCCGCCGGCCTCGACCTGGAGACCGCGGCTGCCCTCCCCCTGCAGGGCATGACGGCGCACTACCTGGTCTCCTCGACGTTCGAGATCGGTCCGGGGCACGACGTGCTGCTGCACGCCGGCGCCGGCGGCGTCGGGCTGCTGGCCACGCAGCTCGCCGCGGCGCGGGGCGGGCGCGTCATCACGACGGTGTCGACGCCCGAGAAGGCCGCCCTCTCGGCGGGGGCGGGCGCCGCGCACACGATCGACTACGCCGCGATGTCCGACCTCACCGCTGAGCTGCCCGCGGTGGTGCGCGACCTGACGGACGGCGCGGGCGTGCACGTCGTGTACGACGGCGTCGGACGGGCGACCTTCGACGCCTCGGTGGACTCGCTCCGGCGCCGCGGGATGCTGGTCCTGTTCGGCGCGGCGTCCGGGCCCGTACCCGCGCTGGATCCGCAGCTCCTGAACCGGAAGGGCTCCCTGTACCTGACGCGGCCGAGGCTCGGGCACTACCTGGCGACGCGCGGCGAGCTGGAGTGGCGGGCGGCAGAGGTGCTCGGCGCGGCCGCCTCGGGCCGGCTCGACGTGCGGATCGGCGCGCGGTTCCCGCTCGCGGACGCCGCCGAGGCGCACCGGGCGCTGGAAGGCCGCGCGACGACGGGCAAGGTGCTGCTCCTGCCGTGACCGCCCCGGGGCGTCGGCGTATCGGCCGTCCGGCCGGCGAGGTCCGGCCGGATGGCCGATACCGGGGCGGGTGCCGCCGGCGAAGACTCGGGGCATGTCCTCCACGACCACCCGCCCGGCCGTCCGTCCCCGATCGCGTCCCGCCGACTGGCTCATCCCGTCGGGCCTCGTGCTGTTGTCCGCCGTCCCCGCCCTGGGCGGCGCCCTACGCGTCACCGAGCTCGCCGGAGATCCGGCCGTCACCGAGGAGAACGCGCGGTTCGTCGAGGCGCCGCTGCCCGTCCTCGTGCACATCGTCGCCGTCACGGTCTACTCCCTGCTGGGCGCGCTGCAGTTCTCCCCCGGCTTCCGGCGCCGGCGCAACGCCTGGCACCGGGCCGCCGGCACCGTCCTGATCCCGGCCGGGCTGGCGACCGCGCTGTCCGGCCTGTGGATGACGGCCTTCTACGACCTGCCCGCCAAGGACACCGCGGTGGTGAACGGCGTCCGCTACGTGGTCGGGACCGTCATGGTGGCCGCGCTCGTCCTGGCCGTCCGCGCGCTGCGGCGGCACGACTACGTCACGCACGGCGCCTGGATGACCCGGGCCTACGCCCTGGCGATGGGCGCGGGGACACAGGCCGTGCTGCTCGGCCCCTGGCTCGCGGTCGCGAACCCGCAGCCGGACGACCCCACCATGCCGGTCGTCAACACCATCCTCATGACCCTCGCCTGGGTCATCAACGCCCTGGTCGCGGAATGGGTCATCCTCCGCCGCCGTCCCGGAAAGATCGCCCGATGACTACCATCACCGATATGCGGACGACGAACGGCGAGGCGCTCCGACGCCCGCTCGGTACCGCCGTCCGGCGACCCGCCGCCCCGGGCGCCGCACCGCCCGCACGGCGCGACTGGATCATCGTGGGCATCGCGGCCGTCGGCCTCGTCGTCGAAGCGGCGCTCCGCCAGGACCTCGCGTGGCCGGTGGCCTCCGCGCTGGCCACTCTCGCGGCCCTCGTCGCGCTCCCCTGGCGGCGGGTGCGCCCGTTCGCCGTCGTCGCCTGGACGTTCGGCATCGGCGCGGCGCACGACCTCGCCGACATCCTCGCGGGGCACGGATCCACCGCGATGTACTCCGCGGTGCTCATCGTCCTCGCGCCGTACGCGCTCTTCCGCTGGGGTTCGGGCCGCGCGATCCTGGCGGGCACGCCCCTGATCGCCGGGGGCCTCGCGCTGTCCGTGATCGCGGGCGTGGGCGGCCTCGACGACGCGATCGGCGGCGTCACCGTTCTCGTCCTCGTCGCGCTCGTCGGCGAGGTCGTGCGCCAGCGGTCGATGGCGCGGGCCCGCGAGCTGGACCGTGTCCGGGCCCGCGAGCGCGAGGCCGTCGCCCGCGACCTGCACGACACCGTCGCCCACCACCTGTCCGCCGTCGCCGTCCGGGCCCAGGCCGGCCAGGTCAGCGCGACGGCCGCGGCCGGCGATCCGGCCGCGGCCGTCGAGGCCCTCCGGCTCGTCGAGGCCGAGGCGCGGCGTGCCCTGGCGGAGATGCGATCGCTCGTCGGCGTGCTCCGCAGCGAGACGCCCCGCGAGCTGACGCGCGGCCTGGACCGGCTCCAGGACCTCGCCGACCCGGGCCCGCCCCCGGTGCGCCTGCACGTGGCCGACGGCGTCGAGCCGCTCCCCGCGGCCACGAGCACGGCCGTCGTCCGCATCGCCCAGGAGGCCGTCGCCAACGCCCGGCGCCACGCCCGGGGAGCGACCGGCATCACCGTCACGCTCGAGCGTCACGACGGCGTCCTGGACCTGATCGTGCACGACGACGGCGCCGCCGTGCCGCACACCCGGCACGGGACCGGCCACGAGCCGCCGTCGGACACGGGATTCGGGCTGACCGGGATGAACGAACGGGCGCGTGCGCTCGGCGGCACGCTCGTGGCCGGGCCCGACGAGGAGCGCGGCTGGACCGTGCACGCGGTCCTGCCCGTCCCGGCGGAGCGGCCCGGCCACGCCGCCGAGGGGGGCCGATGACGGTCCGCGTCCTGGTGGCCGACGACCAGGAGATCGTGCGCACCGGCCTGTGCACGATCCTGGACGCGCAGCCGGACATCGAGGTCGTCGCGGACGTGGCGGACGGCGCCCGGGCGGTGAGCGAGGCGCGCCGGCTGCGCCCGGACGTCTGCCTCCTCGACATCCGCATGCCTGTGCTCGACGGCGTCTCGGCCACGCGACTGCTCGCGGGGCCGGACGTCGCCGACCCCATGGCGGTCGTGGTCATCACGACGTTCGATCTCGACGAGAACGTCCACGCGGCCCTGCGGGCCGGGGCGCGCGGGTTCCTGCTCAAGGACGCCGGACCGGCCCTGCTCTCGCAGGCGGTGCACGCCGCGGCCGACGGCGACGCGCTGATCGACCCGGCGGTCACCGTGCGGCTGCTCGCGTACTTCGCTGGAGCGGCACCGGGCGACCCTCCGCGCCCGCCGGCCGCTCCGCTCACCGACCGCGAGACATCGGTGCTCCGCCTGGTCGCCGCCGGCAGGACCAACGGCGAGATCTGCGAGGACCTGCACCTCGGGCTGAGCACGGTGAAGACGCACCTGGGGGCGATCATGACGAAGACCGGCACCAGGAATCGCGTCGAGGTGGCCCGCTGGGCGTACGAGCACGGTGTATCTTGATGTCGAGATACTCGATGTCGAGCGAGAGGGTTCGCGATGGCCGACTGGTCCCCCACCCGGTACCTGCGATTCGCCGACGAGCGGTCGCGGTCGTTCCGTGAGCTGGTCGCCCGCGTCGCGGAACTGCTGGCCGCACGCGAGGTGACACCCTCGGGCGTCGTCGACCTCGGGTGCGGTCCGGGGCACCTGACCGGCGTGCTGCGATCCCACTGGCCGGACGCTGCCGTGACGGGCGTGGACTCGTCGCCCGCCATGATCGCGACGGCGCGGGAGCTGCACGATCCGGGAACGACCTACATCGAGGGCGACATCGCCGACTACGCGGCCGGGCGTCTCTCCGTGACCGGTGCCGATGTCGTGGTGAGCAACGCCGCGCTGCAGTGGGTCCCGGAGCACCGGAGCCTCCTGCCCGATCTGCGGGACTCCGCGCGACGGGTCTTCGCGTTCCAGGTCCCGGGAAACCACGACGCGCCGTCGCACCGACTGCTGCGCGAGATCGCCGCGCGTGAGCCGTACGCCTCCGCGCTCGGCGCGCCGGTGCCCCGCCGCGCCACCGAGGATCCCGGGGGATACCTCGACCTGCTCGCCGGCCCGGGCTGGGGCGTCGACGCGTGGGAGACGACGTACACGCACGTGCTCCACGGACCGGACCCGGTACTGAGCTGGATCAGCGCCACCGGCGCCCAGCCGACCCTCCACGCGCTCCAGGACGCGGATCCCGCGCTCCGGGAGCGGTTCGAGAGGGACTACGGCGCCGCGCTGCGCGAGGCGTATCCGGAGCGGCCCTACGGGACACCGCTGGAGTTCCGCCGGGTGTTCGTGGTCGCCGCACGCGGCTGACGCCGCACCCCTCGCACGGCATCCCTGGTACGGCGTCCCTCGCACGCGGGTATTCCCGTATTCGCCGAGAGCCGAGCCCGCGAATCCGGCGCTGCCGCGGCGTAGCCTGGCGCCATGACCGACCGCCCGATCCGCATCGCAGTCCAGCTCCAGCCCGAACACGCCGACTACTCCCAGATCCGCGACGCCGTCCTGCGCGCGGAGGACATGGGTGTCGACGTCATCTTCAACTGGGACCACTTCTACCCGCTGCACGGCGACCCGGAGGGCAAGCACTTCGAGTGCTGGACCATGCTCGGCGCCTGGGCGGAGCAGACCGAGCGTGTCGAGATCGGCGCCCTCGTGACCTGCAACTCCTATCGCAACCCGGATCTGCTGGCCGACATGGCCCGCACCGTCGACCACATGTCGGGCGGCCGCCTGATCCTCGGCATCGGCGCCGGCTGGTTCCGGAAGGACTACGACCGGTTCGGCTACGAGTTCGGCACCGCCGGATCCCGCATCGCCGAGCTCTCCGCGGCGATGCCGCGCATCGTCGAGCGCCTGGCGGCCGGGAACCCCGCGCCCACGCGGGACATCCCGATCATGATCGGCGGCGGTGGTGAGCGGAAGACCCTGCGGATCGTCGCCGAGCACGCCGACATCTGGCACAGCTTCGGCGGCGTCGACGTCCTGACCCGCAAGTCGGCGATCCTCGACGAGCACGGCACCTCCGTCGGGCGCGACACGGCGCGGCTCGTCGAGCGGTCCGTCGACGTCGTCGGCGATCCCGCCCGGACGGGGGACGCCCTCGTCGCCGCGGGGGCCACGTTGTTCACGATCGGCACGAACGGCCCCGGCTACGACCTGTCCGACGTCAAGCGGTGGATCGACTGGCGCGACGCGCAGGCCGCCGGCTGATGGCCTCCTACTCGACGTCGGCCGAGGTCGCCGCGCCACCGGAGATCGTCTGGCAGGTCCTGTCCGACGTCGAGGGCATGCCGGGCTGGACGTCCTCCATGACGTCGGTCCGCATCGTCGACGGTCCGAACCCGCCCGACGCCGGTACGGCCGTGCGCATCGAGCAACCGGGCCTGCCGCTCGCCGTCTGGACGGTCGACGACTGGGACCCGCCACGCATGTTCGCCTGGACCAGCGCCGTGCCGGGCATGCGCACCCAGGCGGAGCACGTCGTCGAGCGGGCCGGCGAGGGCCGGTCCCGGGTGACGCTCACGATCACCCAGGTCGGACCGCTCGCCGGCCCGCTCGGCGTCCTCACCAGGAAACGCACGCGCCAGCTCGTCGAGACCGAGCTCGCCGGGCTGAAGGCGCGCGCGGAGTCCGGAGCGGACTGAGCCCGCAGCACCTCGCGCGTCGGTCGCGTCAGTAACTGGACGCGTCCGTCGCGTACACCCAGCGGTGCCCCGGGTACTCGCTCAGGGTCCACAGGTGGTCGCGGGTGGGGTCGTAGGACAGGTCCTCGGGCCCCATCGTGAGCGCGTTGCCGTGCCGCACGAGCGAGCCCGACGGCGCCGCGAACGTGTACAGGTCACCGTCGGAGTTCGGGCTGCCGCTCGATCCGTCGCTCTGCGAGTAGTAGAACTCCCCGTCGAGCGCGGTCGACCCCTGGACGCTCTCCAGATCGATCCGGTACGCCTCGGTCGCCTTGACGACGCCGTCCGACGCCGGCTTGAGGTACCGGTCGCGATAGTCAATCGGGATCCGGATGGTGCGCACCTGGGTACCCCCGTCGACCGCACTCGGCGACTGGTACTCGGTGACAATCAGCGAGTCCGGCGTGCTGGAGCGGTCCAGCGACACGGACGAGTGCCGGATCTGGGCGTAGCCGTTCACGGTGTAGTCCGAGAACTTCGCGGTCTGCGGCAGCACGTACTTGTAGTCGAACGCGTGGTACGAGCCGTCCGACTGCCGGCCGATCTTCGTCGAGCTGCCCGTGGACACACGCCACAGGTGGTCCAGGTCGAAGACCCGGAAGCCGCCCGATGTGTCGGCGACGTACAGGTGGTTGCCGTACCAGGCGAGGCCACCGGCGTGGACGCTGACCGGCCTGTACGACGGCGAGCTGCTGGTCCCCGTCGGCTCGACGAGCAGCACGTGCCGGTAGGACGGGTTCGACGTGCCGCCGTCGAGGTCGACGAAGCTGAGCCGGGCGCCCTTGTCGATGCCCCCGTCGTGGTCGTACCAGCTCGCGACGAGGATCCGCTTGCCCTCGTAGGTTCCGGCGCCGTACGCGTCCGAGCTGGTGGTGATGCCCTGCGGGTACCACGCGGAGGTGGACTGGTCCCCGGAGTTCCAGCAGAAGTACGCCCGCCGGTGACTGACCGACGGCGCGCCGCACGTCGCCCCCGTACGGTTCCCGTCGTTCGCGACCGTCGACACCGAGACGTTGGGCAGCGCGCTGTCGAGCGCACTGATCAGGGACGGCGAGGTCTCGCCCAGCCCGTACCGGAAGTTGCTCGCCGTGAGTCTGGTCGCGGCTGCCTCGACGGCCGCGGCTGACGACCCTGGCACGGCTTCGGTGTCCGCGGTGGCCGGTGCGGCGGCGGTCAGGCCGGCGGCCGCGAGCAGCCCCGCGGCGAGCGCGGCGCTCAGCGTCCGCGTGGTCCGGACAGTGGTACGTCCGTGTCGCATGGTTCTCCCCCTCGTTCGGTAGCGAACTGGTCGCGGCGGCGACCTCCCACACCGTAGAGACCGGATGCCGCGTGCGCCAGCAAAGTGACGAGTACCGTCCCAGGTCAGGCACTCTCCGGCAGGGCCGTTCCCGACCTGCAGGGCGGTGACCCGCCCGGCGGGTCACCGTCCGGTGAAGAGGTCGCCCAAGGGGTCCTCGGGCCCGGCGGGCAGCACCCGGAGCCGACGGCGGGCCGCCGCGGGCACGGGACCGTTCCCGGCGGAGGCGGCAAGGGCCCGGAGCGATTCGGGCGTGTCGTCCGTGGCGCGGACGTGCCAGCCCGAGCAGGCGTCGAGCGTTCCGGCCGCGATCGCGTTCACCAGGTCCACCGTCCGTGCGACGGGCGTCCACTCGGTACGCTCCTGGTGCATCGGCATGGAGGCGGTCATGTCGGTGGCGACGACGCCGGGCGCGACCTCGAAGGACCGCAGGCCGCGGTCGTACCCGGCGAGGTGCAGATGCTCGCCCATCCGCAGGATCGCGGTCTTGCTGCCGACGTACGCGCTGATCACGGGGCGCCCGTGGGTGCTGGCCCCGGACGCGAGGTCGACGACGCGTCCGGCGCCGCGCGCGAGCATGCCCGGCACGACGTACCGGCTCACCAGGTAGACGCCACGCACGTTGACCTCGAACGTCGCCCACCAGTCGTCCGGGTCGGACTCCCACAGCGGCGTCTCCGCCTCGATGCGTCCGGCGTTGTTCACCAGCAGGTCGAGGGAGCCGAGGCCGCCGTCGGCCGCCGGTGCCTCGGCGCGTGCGACGGCGTCGCGCACCTCGGCCTCCGCGGTCACGTCGGCCGTGAGGACGACGGCGGCCCGGCCGAGGCCGCGGATCTCCTCCGCGACCTCGGCCAGCCGCTGTCCGTCCCGCGCGAGCAGGGCGACGTCGAGCCCGGCGCGCGCGAGGCCCAGGGCGATCTCGCGGCCGATACCGCGCGACGCGCCCGTCACGAGCGCGGTCCGGGCGGGCGGGACGGTGTCGACGGCGTCCACGGCCTCAGGCACGCAGCACCGCCCCTGCCCGCTCCGCGGCGGCGACGATCGACTCACGCACCCCGCGCACCTCGTCAGCGGACAGCGTGCGGTCGGCCGCGCGCAGCCGCACCGCGTAGGCGAGGGACTTGCGGCCCTCACCGATCTGCTCGCCGGTGAAGACGTCGAACAGGCTCACGTCCTCCAGCAGCGCACCGCCGCCGGACACGATCGCGTCCCGCAGAGTGGCGGCCGGGAGCCCGGCATCGACCACGAACGCGAAGTCCTCCTTCGCGGCCGGGAACGCGGAGACCGGCGTGGCCGTCACCGGTTCGTCCGGCGCGACGGCCACGAGCGTCGAGAGGCCGACCTCGAACGCCGAGGCACGGGCGGGCAGGCCGAACGCCTCCACGACCTTGGGGTGCAGCTCGCCGGCGTGGCCGATCAGGTGCGTCCGGCCGGCGGAATCGGTGGCCTCCAGCTTCGCGCAACGGCCGGGGTGCCACGGCATGTGCCCGGAATCCGCCGACACGGTGACCTCGACGCCTGCGCGCTCGGCGACCAGGCGCGCCGCCTCGAGCGCGTCGGCCCAGTCGGCAGCGCGACCCGTGCCCCACCAACCGGCCGCCTCGCGGTCGCCGGTGAGGACGCCGGCCACCCGGCGCGGCTGGTCGGGCGTGGCGGCGGCGAGGGCCGCCAGATCGGCATCGGACGGGCGCGCACCGCCCGGGAGCGCGGGAGCCGCCGGCGCGTCCGCCGCCGGACGGGTCACGAGACCGGTCTCGAACACCGCGAGGTCCGACAGACCGCGCGACACGTTGCGCCGCACCGTCTCCAGCAGCGTGACCAGGAGGTTCGTCCGCATGTAGGGGCGGTCCTCGGCCAGCGGGTTGGCCAGCCGGACCGAGGTGCGGCGCGGGTCGTCGGAGGGCAGGCCCAGGGCGTCGTAGTCGGTGGCACCGACGAACGGGTAGCTGAGCACCTCCACGAATCCTGTCTCGGCCAGGGCGCGGGCGACGGACCGACGGGTGCGCTGCTCGGCGGTCAGGCCGCGGCCGCCCGGCGCCTTGGGCAGCACCGACGGGATCTGGTCGTAGCCTCGAATGCGCACGACCTCCTCGACCAGATCGGCCGGGTCCGTCAGGTCGGGACGCCAGGTCGGCGGTGTGACGGCGAAGGTCTCGGCGGGTGCATCTCCCGGGGTGTCCGTCGACGCCCGCACCTCGCATCCGACCTCCTCGAGCGTCGACCGCACCTGCTCGGGCGTGTATTCGACGCCCGACAGCCTGGTCGGCTCGGTGGCCCGGAGCACGATCGGGGTCCGGGAGAACGCCTCGGCGGTGCCGCCGACGTCGCCCACCGCCGGATCCGCGGTTCCGCCGCCGTACTCGACCAGCAGGTCGACGACGCGCTGCGCCGCCACGGCGGGCAGCAGCGGGTCCACGCCACGCTCGAACCGCTTGGCCGCCTCGCTGGGGATCTTGTGGCGGCGCGCGGTGCGCGCCACGGTGATCGGGTCGAAGTGGGCGGCCTCCACCAGCACGTCCGTGGTCGCGTCGCTGACCTCGGTGGACTCACCGCCCATCACTCCCGCGAGTCCGAGCACGCGGGACCCGGTGCCGTCGTCGTGCGAGTCGGTGATGAGCAGGTCCTCGGGGTGCAGCGTGCGCTCGACGTCGTCCAGCGTGGTGAGCTTCTCCCCCGCCGCGGCACGGCGCACCACGAGCGGCGCGGCGACCCGGGAGAGGTCGTAGGCGTGCAGCGGCTGGCCGAGGTCGAGCATCACGTAGTTCGTGACGTCCACGGCGAGCGAGATGGACCGCATCCCGGAGTTGTCCAGGCGGCGGCGCATCCACTCCGGCGACGGTGCGGACGGGTCGATGCCGCGCACGATCCGCGTGACGAACCGGTCGCAGCCGACCCGCCCGTCGATCGGTGCCGCGTCCTCGAGGCGGACCTCGAATCCGTCGGGCGTCGCCGCCGGCTCCGAGCCGGTCAGCACGCCGCGGTCGGTGAACGTGGCCCCCGTGGAGTGGGCGTACTCGCGCGCCACGCCACGGTAGCTGAACGCGTACCCACGGTCCGGCGTGACGTTGATCTCCAGGACCTCCTCGCCGAGGCCGAGCAGTTCGATCGCGTCCTGCCCCGGTGTCAGGTCCGCCTCAGAGAAACCCATGTCGCGTGGCAGCACGATGATCCCGCCGGCGTCCCCGCCCAGACCGAGTTCCGCCGGGGAGCAGATCATGCCGTCGGACACGTGGCCGTACGTCTTGCGTGCGGTGATGTGGAAACCACCGGGCAGCGTGGTACCGGGCAGCGAGACGACCACGAGGTCGCCCACGCCGAAGTTGTGGGCGCCGCACACGATGCCGCGCGGCGTCCCCCCGTCGGCAACCGGCTTGCCGTCCTCGTTGTGCGGACCGACGTCGACCTGGCACCAGTTGATCGTCTTGCCGTTCTTCTGCGGCTCCGGGTGCTGCTCCAGCACCCTGCCGACCACGAGGGGCCCGGTCACGGCCGCCGGGTGGATCTCCTCTTCCTCCAGGCCGACCTTCACCAGGGCCTCGGCGAGCTGCTCGGCGGCGAGGCCTGCGGGCAGCTCGACGTGGTCGGCGAGCCAGTCCTTCACGATGCGGGGCACGTCAGATCTCCGTCCCGAACTGGGTGGAGAAGCGGACGTCGCCCTCCACGATGTCGTGCATGTCAGCGATGCCGTGGCGCAGCATGAGCGTGCGCTCGATCCCCATGCCGAAAGCGAACCCGGAGTACACCTCCGGGTCGATGCCGGCCGACCGGAGCACGTTGGGGTTGACCATGCCGCAGCCACCCCACTCGATCCAGCCCGCGCCGCCCTTCTTCTGCGGGAACCACAGGTCCATCTCGGCGCTGGGCTCGGTGAACGGGAAGAAGCTCGGCCGCAGGCGGGTCCGGGCCTCCGGGCCGAACATCGCCCGCGCAAACGCGTCGAGCGTGCCCACGAGGTTCGCCATCGTCAGGCCCTCGTCCACCGCGATCCCCTCGACCTGGTGGAACACGGGCGTGTGGGTCTGGTCGAGCGCGTCGGTGCGGAACACCTTGCCGGGGCACGCGACGTACAGCGGCACGCCGCGCTCGAGCAGGCTGTGGGCCTGCACGGGCGAGGTGTGGGTGCGCAGCACCAGGTTCGACGACGTCCCGGCAGGCGAGCCGGCTGCCGGGGCGGACGCGCCGGCGGTCTCGGTCCCGCCGACGTAGAACGTGTCCTGCATCTGGCGGGCAGGGTGGTCCGGGCCGAAGTTCAGCGCGTCGAAGTTGAACCATTCGGATTCCAGCTCGGGACCGTCGGCGATCTCCCAGCCCAGACCCGTGAAGAAGTCGGCGATGCGCTCCTGGATCAGCTCGATCGGGTGCCGCGCACCGGCGGCGGTACGCGCGGTCGGGAGGGTCACGTCGACGGACTCCTCCACGAGCACGCGCTCGTCCCGCTCGGCCTCGAGCTCGGCCTGGCGCGTGGCGACGGCCTTGTTGACGCGGCCGCGGCGCGGGCCGATCAGCTTGCCGGCTCTCGCCTTGTCGGGTCCGGGCAGCGCGCCGATGGCGCGGTTCGCGAGCGCGAGAACGCTGCGGTCTCCGGTGTGGGTGGTACGGACGGCCTTGAGCTCGTCGAGGTCTGCGGCCTTCGCGATCTCGGCGAGGGCCTGCTCGACGGCGGCATCGAGCGCCGCCTCGTCGAGCGGATCGACGGCGGCCTGAACGTCGGGCGTGGACATGCTTGCCTTCCTGGCGGGGTCGGGAGCCGGGGGCACCGACCCGGATCGGGCGGCGCCGCACGCGGCAGGTGCAGTCTAGATGCCCGCCACGGCCCCGGTCGCTCCATCCACAGGGAGGAATCGCGCGACGATCAGCACACGCGAACAGCGCGCACCACTAGGCCCCTGACGGGCCCGGTAAATCGGTGATCACGCGCCTGCATGCCGATCATCCTGGCACAACCCACCCGCGCTCGTCACGCCGGTATGGGTCGCGGCACGCTTGGCACACTATTACCTGCCGTGTCGTGGCCGCGCGCCTGAGACGTCAGCCCCGCAGGTCGAACGTCTCCAGGACGGTGTACCGCGGCCCGCCCTGGGCGCCCTCGCCGGGGCGGGACTGCACGAGCGCGAACTCCCCGACCGGCCACGGCGGCCCGGCGTACACCGACAGCGCGTGCGCGGCGGGCTCCAGCTCGGACCGGGCACCCGCGAAACGATCCCGGACGACCTCGGAGGACGTCGCCGCCCGGCCGCCACCACGGCCGCCGTCGTAGGCGCTCCGCCGCTTGCCCCAGCGGTCCCGGCCGCGCGGCGGACGCACCTGCCCGGCCCGGGCCCGCGCGATCGTGAGATGCGGGCGATGTGGCTTGACGTCCTCGGGGACCTCGCGCGGGGACGCGGCGAGACAGTCCTCGGCGAGGTCGCGCAGCGTGCCCACGTCGCCGTCGACCCCGATCCACAGGACCCGGCTGCCGAACGATCCGGCGCCGCGGAGACGCAGGTCGAGGGGCCCGTGCTTGCCGGCGACCCCCGCGAGTTCCTCCACCAGGTCGTCCACGGCACCCTCCGGCACGTCCGCGTAGAACGACAGCGTGACGTGCCGGTTCTCGCGCGGCACCCACCGCGGGGAGGCGCCGACGCTGGTCACGCCATGGATGGCGAGATCGAGATGGTCAAGGACACCCTCGGGCGGGAAGACCGCCGTGAACAAGCGCACCCATCGATCCTAGGCGGGCACGGGCCGGAACCGGTAGGTGTTTCACCGGCCCTCGGACCGGCGCCGCGAGACCGCCCAGCAGACCGCCACGGTGATCGCGACGGCCGCGATCTGGCCGGCCAGGACGATCCGGCCCACATCCACGGCGGGCACCCAGCGGGCTCCGTCGTCGTCGATCTCGAAGACGCCCGCGGGCTCGCCGCGGCGGCCGAACCCGACGCCCCCGCCGCCGCCCTCGGGGCCGCCCTCGTGGTCCTCCGCGCCGCCGCCACCACCGCCGCCCGCGCCGTTCCAGATGCGCGCGACGGGGATCACGAGCTTCCCGTCGCGCTCGTACGCCTCGCCGAAGACCTGCCGCACGCCGAACTGCTCGGCCGCGGCGTCGGTGATGCGAGTCAGATCGGGCACATATCTCATGGCGCCACGCTATCGGCGGGCGCGCCCCCCGGCCAGGGCACCACCGGCACGCCGGACGGGACACGCCGCACGGGGACGACGCCGCAATCGGCGCAGCGGGTCAGCGCTGCGCGCGGCTGCTCGCGTAGAGACAGACCGCCGCCGCGGTCGCCAGGTTGAGCGACTCCGCTCTCCCGCGGATGGGCACCCGGACCACGGCGTCCGCCAGCGCGCGGTCCGCCTCCGGCAGCCCCCACGCCTCGTTGCCGAACACCCACGCGGTCGGGCCCGCCAGGTCCGGCTTCCGTCCCTGCCCGGCGGTGTCCTGCAGCTCGTCCAGGTCGTGCTCACCCGCGCCGTCCGCGGCCAGCACCTGGCACCCCGTCGCACGGAGCCGCGCGACGACGTCGGCCAGCGACCGGCCCGTCACGACCGGCAGGTGGAACAGCGAGCCCGCCGTCGCGCGCACGACTTTCGGGTTGTGCACGTCGACGCTCTCGCCGGCGAGGATCACCGCGTCGGCCCCGGCGGCGTCGGCGGCACGGATCACCGTCCCGGCGTTGCCCGGGTCGCGGACGTTGGACAGGATCGCGACCAGCCGAGCCGCCGGGAGCGCGGCGCCGGCCTCGTCATGCCCCGAGCGCAGCACCGCAAGCACGCCCTGCGCGTCCGGGCTCATCGCCGCCAGCACCTCGGGCGTGGCGACGTGGATCCGGAGCGTCCCGGCGGTGGACCCGGTGCGGGCGGCCTGCCCGGCGGCGTTGTCCTTCGCCGCGTCCACGATCTCGGGGTACCGCTCGGCGGCGGCGGCAGTGAGATAGACGTCGCGGACCGTCCCGTCGGGCGCCCAGCGCACCGCCTCGCGCACGCCCTGCGGCCCCTCCACCAGGAACAGCCCGTGCCGTGAGCGCGCCGAACGCCCGGACAGGGCCCGCACCTGCCTGACGCGATCCGCCCGCGGATTCGCGAGCGTCACGTCGAAGGTGCTGGGCGCCGTCCGGGCGTCCGGGTGGTTCTCGGTCAACCTCAGGCCGCGGCCGGGGCGTTGACGTCCGCCGGGAGGGCGTCCTTCGCGACCTGGACGAGCGCGTTGAACGCGGCCACGTCGTTCACCGCGAGCTCGGCGAGCATGCGGCGGTCGACCTCGACACCGGCGGCCTTGAGGCCCTGGATGAGGCGGTTGTAGGTGAGGCCCTGCGCGCGGGAGGCCGCGTTGATGCGCTGGATCCACAGCTTGCGGAAGTCGCCCTTGCGCGCCTTCCGGTCGCGGTAGCTGTAGACCAGCGAGTGGGTGACCTGCTCCTTCGCCTTGCGGTAGAGGCGCGAGCGCTGGCCGCGATAACCGCTGGCCCGCTCGAGGGTCGTACGACGCTTCTTCTGGGCGTTGACCGCCCGCTTCACGCGTGCCACGTGTAGCTCCTTGTGTCCTTCGGGCTGGAAGTGGTCCGGGGCGCCGTCGTCTCAGGCGCCGGGCGGGTCACTTGCCGAGCAGCTTCTTGATCTTCTTGACGTCGGCCTGGGCGACCGGCTGGTCCATCGCCAGACGGCGGGTGCGCTTGGTCGGCTTGTGCTCGGCGTAGTGGCGGCGCATCGCCTGCTCGCGCATGACCCGGCCGCTCCCGGTGATCCGGAACCGCTTCTTGGCACCGGAGTGCGTCTTGTTCTTCGGCATGACTGCCGTCTCTCCTCATGTCGGCCGGGCCCGCCGGGCCCGGCACTGCGTACCGGGCCCGGTGAGGCGGTCCCGGTGTCAGGGTGGTCTGTGGTTGTCGCTCAGCCCTTGCGTGGCGCACGCGGCTTCGGCGCGGCCGGCTTGGGAGCCGCGGGCTTCGCGGCGGGCTTCGGCACGGCAGGCTTGGCGGTCGCCGGCTTCGAGGTAGCCGGCTTCGGCGCGGCCGCCGGCTTCGCGGCGGCGGGCTTCGGCGCCGGTGCCGTGCGCGGCCTCGGCGCGGGCTTCCTGGTGTCCGGCTCCGGGGCCGCCGCGGCGGGCGCGGAGGCCGGACCCGACGACGCGGCCGGGGTCCTCGCCGTGTCCTCGGCCGGAGACTCGGTCTCCGCCGCCGCTGCCGCCTCGGCCGCCTCCGCGGCACGGCGCGCCTGGGACTTGCTCAGCTTCTCGTGACCGCGCTGCTTCGTCGGACGCTCGGTCTTGGTCTCGGCCTTCTTCTTGACCGGACCGAGGACCATCGTCATGTTGCGACCGTCCTGCTTCGGCATGGACTCGACGAAGCCCAGTTCCACGACGTCGTCCGCCAGCCGCTCGAGCAGGCGCCGGCCCATCTCCGGACGGGACTGCTCACGGCCGCGGAACATGATCATGACCTTGACCTTGTCGCCCGCCGAGAGGAACCGCTCCACGTGACCCTTCTTGGTCTCGTAGTCGTGCGGATCGATCTTCAGCCGGAAACGGATCTCCTTGAGGATCGTGTTCGTCTGGTTCCGCCGCGCCTCACGCGCCTTCATGTCGGACTCGTACTTGTACTTGCCGAAGTCCATGAGCTTGGCGACGGGCGGCCGGCTGTTCGGGGCGACCTCGACGAGGTCGAGGTCAGCGTCCTGGGCAAGCTTCAGGGCGACTGCCGTGGCAACTACGCCGACCTGCTCCCCGCCCGGGCCGATGAGCCGGACCTCGGGAACACGGATCCGGTCGTTGATGCGAGGCTCGCTGATGGTGATGCTCCTAGGAAGTTGCAGGTGGACCACCAGGAACGAGAAGGGCCCCCGCCCTGAGCACAAGCGGAGGCCATCACGGGTGGGGAGCCGCACGATGCACGAACACGACTGCCCGACCGGGACCCGGACACTGTTGGCGCATGGCGCTCGGTGGCGACTCGGGTGGGATGGGATCCACTTGGTGCACCCGGGGAGCGAGTCCCCGGGTCGGTCGCTGACCAGATTAGCACGCACGACCCCGGCCGTCCCAGCGCGGGCGCTGTGACGCGCGGCTCACGAGGCGGCGGCCCCGGCGGCACCATCCGCCCGGGCCTCTCACCGCCCTCAGCGCGCCCGGCCTCGCGAACGTCGACGTCCGGACGTCACCTTCCGAGGGTCCCTTGTGAACGTCACCTCGCGAACACTACTGAAGCGCTTCAGTGGCGAGCGTATCGCGCCACGGATGAAAAGATGGGTCCATGAGCACCACCAGCGAGAAGAACGCCGGCGACGCGACCCGCGACATCGCCGACGTCGCGGCCGTCGAGGTCATCACCACCGCGGCGGTCCACCTGATGAGCGCCGCCGCCGTGAAGTGCGGCCTGGCCGAGGGCGACGACGCGAGCGAGCACCTCGACCTCGACGAGGCCCGCAAGCTCATCACGGCGCTGGCCGCGCTGGTGACGGCGTCGGCCCCCGACATCGGCAACCAGCACGCGCGCTCCCTGCGCGACGGCCTGCGCTCGCTCCAGCTCGCGTTCCGCGAGGCCTCCGTCATCCCCGACGCACCGGGCGACGGACCGGGCGAGAAGTACACCGGCTCCGTCGTCTGACCTCCACGGCGTCCGACCTCCTCGACGTCGGCTGACCCGTCCGCGACCGAAGTAGGCCCATGACCACGACTCCTCCCGTCCCGCCGCCCACCGGGTACAGCTCGCCGCCCCCGCCGTCCGGAGCGGGCGGGCCGAGACACCGGGCCGGCGCCGCGCCATGGCTCGCCGCGGTGCTGGTCCTGGCGCTCGTGCTCGCCGGCTATCTCTGGGTGACCACGACGCAGTGGCAACGCACCGCCGGGGAGTGGGAGGCGGAGGCGCATCGCTACGCCTCCGAGGCCGCGACCCTGGAGCAGCAGCTCGACGGCGCGAACGCGGAGCTCGCCGCCGCCCGCGATCAACTGGCCACCGCGACCGGCAGGATCAGCGAGCTCGCCAACGAGAAGGCGCAGCTCGGGGACGAGAACGTGGCGTCCCGGCAGCACCTCGACTACCAGGCACGCGTCAGCGAGGCGGCCGCCAAGGTCGCCGTCGCCCTCGGCCAGTGCGTGGACGCGCAGGATCAGCTCATCGGCTACCTGGAGGACGCCGACGCCTACGACGCCGCCGACCTGACCCGCTTCAAGAACCAGGTCGGCGACCTCTGCGACAAGGCGAGCGACGCCAACGACGCGCTGCAGCAGGAGCTCGCGTCGTGAGGCGCGGCACGCGCCCCGCCGCCGTGCTCGCCGCACTGATCGCCGTCACCACCGCCGGATGTGGCGTGCTGCCCCCGCTGCCCGAGCCGGTACCGAGCGAGATCGTCCCGTCGCCCGTGGCCGGCCTGGAGCCGGCCGAGGACAGCGACTCGATCTCGCCGGACGGGTTCGACGCCGTGCAGCGGATGGCCGTGCGCGTGCGCAACGTGGGGTGCGACGAGTTGTCGACCGGGTCGGGCTTCGCCATCGACGAGTACACCCTCATCACGAACAAGCACGTGGTGGCGGACAGCGACAACCTCCAGGTCAGCACCTACGACGGCCGTGACATCGACGTCGGCACGGCCGCGACGGCGGGGCTGGCGGACCTCGCGATCGTCCGCACCCGCGACCCGCTGCCCTCCTACCCCGTGCTCGCGGAGTCGGACCCGGAGCAGGGCGACGACGTGACGATCGCGGGCTACCCGTCCGGCGGGGAGCTGACCATCTCCTCGGGGCGCGTGATCGGCTCGACCCGGGATCCCCTGAACGCCAACCTCGGCGAGGTACTCGTCACGGACGCGAAGGTGGAGCCGGGCTCGTCCGGCTCGGCGGCGCTGGACGACCAGGGCCGGGTGATCGGCGTCGTGTACGCGAAGACCGCCGACGACGACAGCCTGCTCGTCCCGATCTCCACCGTGCGGGAGATGCTGGCCGACGCCGCGGCGTTCGAGGACGTCGCGACCTGCGCGGGACCGTGAGACCTGCGCGGGGCGCCTGGACGCGCGCAGTGCCGTCCGGCCGGCAGCTAGCGCGCCGCGCCGATGCGCAGCTCCAGCGAGTCGACCCGCCGCGAGATCACGTCGGAGGCGCCGAGCCGGGCGTTGACCTGCGCGAGGACGGCGTCGAGCCCGGCCCGGTCGAGTCCGGGATCGAGCGCCAGCACCACCGCGACCTCGGCCTTGCGACCCGGCTCCGCGTGCGCGCGCACCACATGCTGCACCGGCGCCGCCGCCACGGTCACGGACTCCGCGACCTCGCGCTCCACCCGCAGGCCGTCCTCGGTCGCCTCGAGCGCCGGGCGCCACCGCTCCCCCTGCGCCAGCGCCCAGACGGCGGGCCGCGGCACCAGCACGGTCACGGGACCGCCCGGATCGACGACCAGCAGCGACCAGTCCTCGTTCACCGCCGACAGCGCGGCGCGAGCCGCCTCGACCGGAACCGGACGGGCGTCCGCGCGCCACGCGGACATCGCCGCCACCGACGTGAACACCGGCAGCGCCTTGCGGCCGTCGGGCGCCCGGAGGGCCACCACGCCGGACGACGCCTCCTTGTCGACGTGCAGCGTCCGCCCCTCCGGACCCGCGACGTCCTCCCCCACCGCGAGCTCGGCCAGCACGGGTACGAGCACGCGCGTGTCCGCGAGGCGCGCCACGACGTCCGCCAGCGGGACGGCGCCCGTGGAGTGCAGCGCCAGCAGGCGCGTGAGCTCGGCGTCGGCCGAGCCGTCGTCGCCGGCGAACTGGCTCGTGGGCTGGATCGAGCGGCCCCCGGTCACGGCCGGCCCGCCACGTCCAGCGCCTCGGGCAGCGTGAACGCCCCCGCGTACAGCGCCTTCCCGACGACGGCGCCCTCGATCGCGGCCCCCGAGGGCGTCCGCAGGGCCCGCAGGGCGCGCAGGTCGTCCAGGGAGGAGATCCCGCCCGACGCCACGACCCGCGCGGGTGTCCGCTCGGCGACGTCCGCCAGCAGATCCAGGTTCGGGCCGCGGAGCGTGCCGTCCTTCGTCACGTCCGTGACGACGTAGCGCGCGCAGCCCGCCTCGTCGAGGCGTCCGAGCACCTCGTACAGGTCACCGCCCTCGCGCGTCCAGCCGCGCGCCGCGAGCGTCGTGCCACGCACGTCCAGGCCGACGGCGACGCGGTCGCCGTGCTCCGCGATGACCTTGGCCGTCCAGGCGGGATCCTCCAGCGCCGCCGTGCCGAGGTTGACGCGGCGTGCCCCGGTCGCGAGCGCCCGGGCGAGCGACGCGTCGTCGCGGATCCCGCCCGACAGCTCCACCTGCACGTCCAGCCGCCCGACGACGTCGGCCAGCAGTTCCGCGTTCGAACCGCGCCCGAAGGCGGCGTCGAGGTCCACCAGATGGATCCACTCGGCTCCCCCGCTCTGCCAGTCGAGCGCGGCCGCGAGCGGGTCGCCGTAGGAGGTCTCGGAGCCGGCCTCGCCCTGCACGAGGCGAACGGCCTGGCCGTCCGCCACGTCGACGGCGGGCAGCAGCACCAGTCGGTCTGTCATCGGTAATCCTGTCTGACTGACCATCCGATCATGGTCCGTCTGATCGTCGGTGTACGACGGCGGTCCGTGGTCCGCCCCGTACGGAACGGACCACGGACGCCGTCGTCGGACATGGCACGACCGCGGCGCTCAGCCGAGGCCGCGGACCCAGTTCTCCAGGAGCCGGGCTCCGGCGTCGCCGGATTTCTCGGGGTGGAACTGCGTCGCCGACAGCGGCCCGTCCTCGACGGCGGCGACGAATCGCGTGCCGTGTCCGGGCGTGCCCGCGTGCGCCCAGGTGACCAGGGGCGGCCGGAAGCGCGGGTCGGCGAACGCGTCGTGGCCCCGCGTGAAGGTCTGCGCGGCGTACGAGTGCACGAAGTAGAAGCGTTCCTGCTCGACTCCCTCGAAGAGCCGTGATCCCTCCGGAGCCTCGATCCGTGCCCAGCCCATGTGGGGCACCACGGGGGCGTCGAGCCGCTCGACGGCCCCGGGCCACTCCCCCATGCCCTCGGCGCGCTCGCCGTGCTCCACCCCGGCGTCGAACAGGATCTGCATACCGACGCAGATGCCGAGCACGGGACGGCCACCCGCGATGCGGCGGCCGATCACCTCGTGGCCCCGCACCTTCCGCAGGCCCGCCATGCAGGCGGCGAAGGCGCCCACGCCGGGCACCACCAGGCCGTCCGCGTCCTGGGCGGCGGCCCGGTCGGCGGTGAGCGTCACCTCGGCGCCCACCCGTTCCAAGGCCCGCGTGGCCGAGCGGACGTTGCCGAAGCCGTAGTCGAGGACGACGACGCGCGAGCCCATCAGACGTCGTCCCGCTTGCCGGGCTTGCCGCGGCTCGCCCGGCGGGCCTTGCGCGCGGCCGAGGCCAGCATACGCATCGCCTTCACCCGGCCGATCGAGCCGGAGGCCACGACGCCCTCGAGGTCCGCCACCTTCGCGTAGCCGGTCAGCACGTCCTCGACCGTCTGCGGGGCGCCGCCGAGCAGCAGCGCCGGGGAGATCTCGTCCCCGCGCTCGCCGTCGGACCAGCGGACGCATGTCAGCTGCTCGCCCTTGCGCGTCACCTGGACCAGGGGGACGCCGCGCACGACCTGCGACAGCGCGGCCGCGGCCGCGTCGGGGCCGCCCCCTGTCGGGTCGCGCAGCACGGCGAGCGCCCCGACCTCGGTGGGTACCGCGTCGAGGTCCAGCCCGGCCAGCGACGCGGCCGCGGCGAGCGGCTCGGCACCCGCGATCTGCGTGATCAGGACGGCCATGTCCGGTTCGGACGAGGGCTGGGTGAGCTCTGACAGGTCGTCCGGGACCTCGATGCCGAGGTCGTCGAGCGAGCTCAGGTCGTCGGGGACGGCGGGGAACTCCGGTTCGTTCTCGCCGGGGTCGCCTACGGGACGGGGTGTGTCGGTCATGGGCGTTACAGCGCACCCTTCGTGGACGGGATGCCCTCGACGCGCGGATCGCGCGCGACGGCGGCGCGCAGGGCACGCGCCAGGGCCTTGAACTGGGCTTCGACGATGTGGTGGGGATCGCGGCCGGCGAGCACGCGCACGTGCAGGGTGACGTGGGCGTGGTGCGCCAGCGACTCCAGGACGTGCCGGGTGAGGCTGCCCGTGAAGTGGCCGCCGATCAGGTGGTACTCCTGGCCTGCGGGCTCGCCCTCGTGCACGAGGTACGGGCGGCCGGAGACGTCGACCACGGCGAGCGCGAGCGCCTCGTCCAGGGGGACCGTGGCGTCGCCGTAGCGGGCGATGCCGTGCTTGTCGCCGAGCGCCTGGCGCAGCGCCTGTCCGAGGCAGATCGCGACGTCCTCGACGGTGTGGTGGGCGTCGACGTGCGTGTCGCCGTCGGCGTGGACGGTCAGGTCGATCAGCGAGTGCTTGCCGAGCGCGGTGAGCATGTGGTCGTAGAAGGGCACGCCCGTGGCGATGTCGGTGCGGCCCGCGCCGTCGAGGTCGAGCTCGACGGTGACCTTCGACTCGGAGGTGGCGCGCTCGATGCGGGCGGTACGCGGGGCCGGGCCGGGCGGAGGGGCCTGAGCGGCCGGCGACGACGGTTCGGCGGGCATCATGCGGTCTCCTCGGTCACGTGCGTGAGGTCTTCGAGCACATCCGTGAGGGCGTCACGGAACGCGGTGTTCTCCTCCGGCGTGCCGACGGACACGCGGAGCCAGCCGTCCGGGCCCGTCTCGCGGATCAGCACGCCGCGATCCAGCAGGCCCTGCCAGACGGCGTGCCGGTCGGCGAAGGTGCCGAACAGGGCGAAGTTGGCGTCGGAGTCGGCGACGCGGAGCGGGACGCCGTCGGGGCCGTGCTGCTCCCGCAGCCAGGCGACGAGCCGGTCACGTTCCCCGCGCAGGCTGCCGATCTGCGCCATCAGCGCGTCGCGGTGCCGCAGCGCCGCTCGCGCGACCGCCTGCGTGACGGCGGACAGGTGGTAGGGCAGGCGCACCACGCGCAGCGCGTCCACCAGGTGCGGCTGGGCGGCGAGGTAGCCGACGCGGGCGCCCGCCAGTGCGAACGCCTTGGACATGGTGCGGGTGACGGCGAGGTTGGGGTGGCGGGCCAGGAGACCGACGGCGCTGGGCGTGCCCGCGCGGCGGAACTCGGCGTAGGCCTCGTCCACGACGACGACGGCGGGGGTGGCCGGGGCCACGGCGGACGCGGCGTCGAGGACCGCCTCGACGGTGCTCAGCGGCAGCGCGGTGCCGGTCGGGTTGTTGGGGCTGGCCAGCAGGATCACGGACGGGCGGTGCTCGGCGATCGCGGCGGCGGCCTTGACCGGGTCGACGGTGAAGTCGTCCTCGCGGCGGGCCGTGACCCAGCGGGTGTGGGTGTCGCGAGCGTACTCCGGGTACATCGAATAGGTGGGCGCGAACGACAGCGCGGTGCGTCCCGGCCCGCCGAACGCCTGCAGCAGGTGGAGCATCACCTCGTTGGAGCCGTTGGCCGCCCAGACCGAGAAGGGCCCCATCGGCACGCCGGACTCGAGCTCGAGGTAGTCCGCCAGCTCCTCGCGCAGCGCGGCGAAGTCGCGGTCCGGGTAGCGGTTGAGCGAGGCCGCCGCGCCGGCGACCTCGCCGGCGATCGTCTCGACGACCTCGGGGGCCGGCGGGTACGGGTTCTCGTTCACGTTGAGCAGCACCGGGACGTCGAGCTGCGGGGCGCCGTACGGCTGCTCGTGCGCGAGCTCGGGCCGGATCGGCAGGCCCCCGAACGGGGCGGGTCCGCCGGGCGCCGCGGCGCCGGACGACCGGGTCTCGGTGCGGGATGCGATCACCGGGTCAGTCTACGGAAGGGGGCCGACACGGCCGCGCGGGAGTCCGCCCAGCGGGCGGCGCTCCCGCCCGCCGGCTCTCCTTGCCACCGCCTCGCCATGTGCCCGGCTTGCCATGTGCCCGGCTTGCCACGTACCCGGCTTGTCACGTGCCCGGCTACGACGTCACCACGTCGTCGCCGTCGACGACGACCGCGATCTCCGGGAGCGGCTCGGGCGCGGGGCCCGCGAGGACCGCCGCGTCGGTCAGCGCGTAGCGCGAGCCGTGACACGGGCAGGCGAGCTCGCCGTCCCCCGGCGCGACCGTGCAGCCCTGATGGGTGCAGATTGCGCTGAACGCGTGGATCTCGCCCTCGACCGGCTGCGTGACGAGGACCTCCTGGCCGTCGATCGTGGCGGACACGGCCCCGCCGACCGGGACGTCCGCGAGCGGGACGACGACGCCGTCCGTCCCTCCGCCCGTCCCCTGCCCGGCCCCGGACGTCGCGGCCGGCTCCTCGCCGCCCCCCGAGCAGGCGGCGAGCGCCACCCCACCCACCAAGGTTCCGGAGGTGACGCCCGCCCGGCGCAGGATCTCGCGGCGGGTCATGTCGGTCGCCCCTGCGCGTTCCGCCATCTCCCTCACCTTTCGCCGTCGTCGTTCGGAGAGGTCGTCCGGAGAGACGCCCTGGCGTAGCGGCGCCGCTTTCGGCACCATGTCGATCATGGACCCGTCACCGCACGACACGCCAGCGATGGACCAGGACAGGTCTCCCGTCTCGACCGTCTGGCGGTGGTTCGGCGCGGCGGGCGTGTTCGTCTCCGCGATGGTCCACCTCGTCCTCTGGTTCGAGGGATACCGCGACATCGACGTCGTCGGCCCGATGTTCGTGCTCAACGCCGTGGGCGGTGTGATCCTGACCGCGGCGATCATCGTGTGGCGCCACTGGCTGCCACTGATCGGCGGGATCGGGTTCGGGCTCCTGACGCTGACGGCGTACCTCCTGTCGGCCACGGTCGGGTTCTTCGGGGTGCTGTCGCCCTTCGAGTTCGCCGGAACGCCGGAGATCATCGCGGCGATGGCGGACGTGACGGCGATCGTGGGCTCGGGCATGGCGCTCCTGCGCGAGCGGACGACGACGTAGGACACGCCGACCCGGGACACGTCGCGGGCGGGACGACGCCGGCGGGATACGCCGGGGCGGGACGGCGGCCGACGTAGACACGACGTCGCGCCGAACCGCCGCGGCGGCCGCCGCGCGCCAGGTTTTCCACAGCCCGGGCGGCGCGCACCGCACGCGTGTCGGTGGTGGCCCCTACGATCGACGGCGTGACCAACGATCCCTTCGCAGACCTTCCGTTCACCGTGGAGGAGCCGCCGGACGACGACGCCGTTCTCGTCGAGCTCGGTGAGCCCGCGCTGCCGCCGTCGGCCCGGAACACCCCTGAGGCCCAGGCGGCCAGGCTGCAGATGCTGCGCGGCATGCTCGAGGAGGCGGGCGGGTCGAGCGGTGGCGCCGTCGCCGCGAGGGCCGACGAAGCGGGGGCGGACGACGGCGAGGCGCCGGGCGCGCACATGGGCGCGGTCGCAGAGAGCCGGGCCTCCGCCGAGCCGGGGCCGGGGGACGAGCCGACGACGCACGGGGCACCGGGGCGCGACGAGGGCGAGGGCGAAGGGACACTGCACGACCAGGCCGGGCACGACCAGGCCGGGCACGAGCACACGGCACACGACGAGCCGCGGCCTCGCGCGGCAGCGGTCGCCATGGCCCCGGTGACCGCGGCTCGAGGTGCCGGGCTGCGGGAGGAGGCGGAGACGGCGCTGCGGGCGCTCGTCGGCCGGGAGGACGCCGCGCTGCGGGAGGATCAGTGGCGCGCGATCGAGGCGCTGGCCGCGTTCCGGCGCCGCGCCCTGGTGGTGCAGCGCACGGGCTGGGGCAAGTCGGCCGTGTACTTCGTGGCGACGAAGCTGCTGCGGGCCCGGGGCGCGGGTCCCACGGTGATCGTCTCCCCGCTGCTGGCGCTCATGCGCGATCAGATCGCCGCCGCCGAGCGTGCCGGGATCCGTGCGGTGACGATCAACTCGTCCAACGTCACGGAGTGGGACCAGATCCACGCCGACATCGCCGCCGGCGCCGTGGACGTGCTGCTGTGCTCTCCCGAGCGGCTGAACAACCCGGCGTTCCGCGACGACGTGCTGCCCCGCCTGGCGGCCGATGCCGGGCTCGTGGTCATCGACGAGGCACACTGCATCTCCGATTGGGGGCACGACTTCCGGCCGGACTACCGGCGCATCCGCACGCTCCTGGCCGACCTGCCGCCGGGTATCCCGGTGCTCGCCACGACGGCGACGGCGAACCGGCGCGTCACCGACGACGTCGCCGAGCAGCTCGGCGTGACCGGAGGCACCGGCGCGAGCGGGCACGTCGGCACGACGGACGGCGAGAGCGGGCCGGTGGCCGCCGGACCGCGCGAGGACGTGCTCGTGCTGCGGGGGCCGCTGGAGCGCGAGTCGCTGCACCTCGCGGTCCTGGAGCTGGGCGACCAGCCCACTCGGGTGGCGTGGCTGGCGCAGACACTGCAGGACGTCGACGGCTCGGGCATCGTCTACTGCCTGACCGTATCGGCGGCGGAGCAGGTCGCCGACCAGCTCCGTGCGGCGGGCCTGGCCGTGGCCGCCTACACCGGGCGCACGGAGCCCGCGCAGCGCGAGCTGCTCGAGGCCGATCTCAAGGAGAACCGTGTCAAGGCGCTCGTCGCCACGTCCGCCCTGGGCATGGGTTTCGACAAGCCGGATCTGGCGTTCGTGGTGCATCTCGGGGCTCCCTCGTCCCCGATCGCGTACTACCAGCAGGTCGGCCGGGCCGGGCGCGGTGTCGACCAGGCCGTCGTGGTCCTGCTGCCCGGCCACGAGGACAAGGCCATCTGGGACTGGTTCGGCGCGCAGGCGTTCCCCGCGGAGCCGCAGGTGCGCGCCACGCTGGACGCGCTGCGACAGGCCGGGGCGCCGCTGTCGACGGCCGCGCTGGAGACGCACGTCGATCTCAAGCGTTCCCGCCTGGAGACCATGCTCAAGGTGCTCGACGTCGACGGCGCGGTACGCCGGGTCAGGGGCGGCTGGGAGTCGACCGGCCGGGAGTGGGCCTACGACCGCGAGCGCTACGAGCGGGTCGCCGCGACCCGGGCCGCCGAGCAGCAGGCGATGGTCAACTACGTCGCCACGCCGGGCTGCCGCATGGCGTATCTGCGGGCCCAGTTGGACGACCCGGATCTCACCCGGGACTGGACGTGCGGGCGCTGCGACCGGTGCGGCGGCGTCGACCTGCCCGAGCCGCCGGACCCGGAGGCCGTCACCGAGGCGCGCGCCGAGATGGACCGGCCGGGCACGCCGGTCGAGGCTCGCCGGATGTGGCCCAGCGGTCTGTCGACCCTCGGGCTGGATCTGCGCGGGAAGATCCCCGGGGAGGAGCAGGCCGAGCCGGGGCGCGCGATCGCCCGGCTGGACGGGCTCGGCTGGTCCGGACCGCTGCGTGAACTGTTCGGTCCCGGCACGTCCGACGGGGAGCTGCCGGTGCCTCTGCGACGTGCGGCGGCGCGCGTCCTGGACGAGTGGCCCGCGCTCCGGGAGCCCGCGGGGCAGAGCGCCGGCGAGGACGCCGGCGGTAACGGGACCGGGGCGCCGGGCGACGCATCGAGCGTCGCCGGTGAACCCGGTGCGACCGGTGCCGGCCTCCTCGTCGAGGGCGTGGTCGGTGTGCGGTCGGTGACACGCCCGCAGCTGTCGTACCACCTGGCCACCGGACTGGCGGCGTATCTCGGGGTGCCCATGATCGGCGCCGTCGGCCCCGCCGCCGGCCACGATGCACCCGCCAGGCACGACGTGAACTCGGCGATGCGGCTCGCGGGGGTCGCCCGGCGCCTCGAACTGCAGCTCGGCGAGGCGGCGCTGCGCGGTCTGCCGGGCCGCACGGTGCTCCTGGTCGACGACTACACGGACTCCGGCTGGACCCTCACGGTCGCGGCGCGGCTGCTCCGGCAGGCGGGGGCCGCCCGGGTACTGCCGTTCGTGCTGGGAATCCGCTGACTCCGGGGCCCTCCGGACGTGGTGGCCCAGGGTGCCGGGCACCGGCCGAGAACCATGCGGCCCTTCCCGTCGCGGACGGGAGGTGCCGCATGCCCCTCGGCGGATGGTCTCGACGGCGGTTGGTCGCGACGGCGGACCGTCCCGGGCGGCCGGTGAGCCCGTCATCCCGGCGGGCCCACCGCCCGGCCTCGGCGCCTACCGGCCCTGGAGCGCCTTGACGTTGTCGCCGAAGGTCCAGCCGCGTGACCCGTCCCAGTTGATCGACCAGGTCATCAGGCCCTTCAACTGCCCGTCGTACGACGAGTACGCCTCGCTGACGAGCGACGGGGGCATGTATCCGCCGCCCGCACCTTGCTGCGCGGGCAGGCCCGGCACCTGCATGTCGTACGGAAGCCGGATCGTGGTGCCCTGGATCACGAGCCCCTCGTTCAGGCAGTCGGTCTGCGCCACGAAGCCCTGGACGGTCCCGGCCGCGTAGCCGTTGCCGTCGCAGTCGTACATCTCGCCGTTGTAGTACTGCATGTTCAGCCACCAGAGCCGGCCGTTGTCGACGTACCGCTTGATGATCGGCAGGTACGCGCCCCAGATCCCGCCGTACACCACGCTCCCGCCGGTGACGTACGCGGTCTCCGGTGCCATCGTGAGGCCGAAGCCGGCCGGCATCCGTGCGAGCACGCCGTCGATGATGCGGATCAGGTTCGCCTGCTGCGTCGACGGCGTGTCGATGTCACCGCTGCCGACGAGCCCCGCTTCGATGTCGATGTCGATCCCGTCGAAGTGGTTGTCGCGGAGGATCGGCACGATGGTCTCGACGAACCGGTCGGCCACGGCCTGGCTGGTCAGGTCGATGCTCGCGGTCGCCCCGCCGATCGACAGCAGCAGTCGTGTGCCGTCCTCCTTCGCGGCGCACATCTCCGCAGGGCTCGGCACGTCCACGCCGCGGTCCATGCCGTCCTCCCACAGGGCGGTGCCGTCGGGGAGGATGACCGGGAAGGCGAGCATCGCGACGTTGTACCCGTGGTCCGTGATGCGGGGGTCGTCGATCGGGATCCAGCCCATGCCGGGGTGCACGCCGTTCGACGCGCCGTCCCAGTTCTCCCAGTAGCCCTGCAGGACCTTGCCCGCGGGCCGGCCCTGCACGCCGCACTCGGTGTCCGGCGGGTCGTCGCTCGGCGTGGGTCCCGGGTCGCTGGGCGTGGGTTCGGGATCGGAGGGCGTCGGCTCGGGGTCGCTCGGCGTCGGCTGCGGGTCGCCGTCGCAGGCGCCGTCGTCGGACCAGAGCGTCGGCGTATCCGCCGGGTTCCAGCCCGCGCCCACGTGGGCGGTGTGCGCGATGCGCGCGGTGTAGGTGTGACTCTCGTAGGTTACCTGGTCACCCAACGCGTAGGTGGTCCCCTCGGTCCAGGCGGCCGCCGTGCACTCGGCCGCCACGGCCGCTGCCACCAACCCGGGGACGACGACGGCACCCGTGGCGAGGGTGGCGGCCGCGAGGGCCGCGACGAGTAGCGGGGAACGACGGGATCTCACGACGACCACCTCTGCTTTGCGCATCCGGGCCGCGCGGGCGCTCCGGCGACCATTTGTTCAGGACGCTAGCAAGGCACGCCG
Source organism: Myceligenerans pegani (assembly GCF_014892515.1). GTDB lineage: Bacteria > Actinomycetota > Actinomycetes > Actinomycetales > Cellulomonadaceae > Myceligenerans > Myceligenerans pegani. The sequence continues at coordinate 78,944 of NZ_JADBGR010000084.1, read as the reverse complement.
GTCCGGACATGAGGGATTCCCACACCGGCGCCTCGAGCGGTCGCTCCGGTTGCCGGAGGCGGGCGGCCGCATACCGGCGGCACACCACCCCCGACAACCACCCCCCGACAACCGGAGCGAGACGGCACCTGGTCGTCTCCCGTCAGCTCAGGGACGGCGTCGTCCAGTCGCGCCACCGGTCGAGATCGCCCGGCCGGCTCGGCGAGATCCGGAAGTCGCCCGGGCCCTGGCCCGCGTCGAACAGGGACGCCTGGAGGTGCTGCCGCATCGGCTGGACCCACTCCGAGCGGTTCGCGCAGTGGTTGCCGTCCGAGACGGCGGAGACGTACGAGATGTTCCCCGCCTCACCGAGCGCCCGGTAGATCTCCCGGCCCGCGAGCGCCGCCGTCGCCCCGGAGCCCGCGCCGAGCCAGTCGATGTGCGGATTCTCCATGAGGAACAGGCCCCGCGGAGCGATCATGCCGATCACCTGGTGCGTGTCCAACGGGAGACCGGAGACGTTGCTCTGGTAGCTGCCGAACGCGTCGCCGAGCCACGGCTGCTCGCCGTAGGCGCTGCTCGGCGACTGGGCACCGGATTCCTGGGCGAGCCCGCGCATGATCGGCGCGCCGCCCGCGCCGGACTCGACAGGCATGGTGAGATCGATGCGCTGATCGAAGGCACCGGCCACGAACGCCCCCTTGCCGTAGCGCGAGCATCCGGTCACACCGAACGAGTCGGGGTCCAGCACGCCGCCGTCGTCGGCCTCGATCACGTCGATGATGCGGCTCACGCCCCAGCCCCAGGCCACGAGCAGCCCGGTTCCGCTGTTCGAGCCGTAGACGTCGTAGAACGCGCCGGACTTGTTGCCTCGTGACGTGCCCTCCTGCCCCACCACCAGCGGGTCGTACCGGATCACGGCGGCGCCCGAGCTCAGGATCGTCGCGGTGTCGCCGCCGAAGCCGCCGTAGACGACGACGGCGGGGAACGGGCCGCTGCCCCCGGGCGTCTCGACGCTCGCCGAGAAGCTCGTGCTCCGGCCCCCGTCCGAGACGTTCACCGTGATGCTCGACCCCGTCACCGTGCCGGTCACGCTGTCGGGCGGGCCGGGCTTCGTGCCGTACATCGTGTCCTCGGCGAGCTTCTTGGTCTCCGCCCGGCGACACCGCCAGTCGGACCGGTGCGTGATCCGGCTGCCGTCCGTCGAGAGGAACGGGTCGGGCAGCCGCGGATCGGCGCCCGGGCCACTGCCCGACACGTCGCAGTCGGAGCCGTCGAACTCGCCGCCGGATCCCGGCCCGGGGCCGGTCGGCGTCGGATCCGGGCCGGTCGGCGTCGGCGTGCTCCCGACGTCGCCGGTGCACGCGACACCGTTCATGGTGAAGGCGCCGGGCACCGGAGCGCCGGGCCCCGTGCCGATGAAGCCGAAGTTCGCGGACCGCCCGGTGCCGAGGCTGCCGTTCCAGGCGACGTTGCTCGCGGTGACCCGCGACCCGCTCTGCGTCACCCGCGCGTTCCACGCCTGCGAGATGCCCTGGCCGGACCCGAACTCCCACGTCACGTCCCACGACGCGACAGGGTCGCCCAGGTTGGTCACCGTGACGCCCGCCTGGTAGCCGCCCTGCCACTCGTTCACGACGTCGTACTCGACGGAACATCCTTCGGCCGCGACCGCTGCCGGTGCGGTCATCGCCGTCACGGCGCCCGCCGTGACCAGGGAGGCGACCGCGGCCAGGGCCACCAGCCGCCGGGCGGGACGGCCCCCGCGCGGCCGGCGCCGGACCTGTCGCGTGCGTGACCGTCCCGGCGGCGCCGGCGACCTCGACGACGCCGGCCGGGGCGAGAATCGTGCGGAATCCATGCGGATCTCCTTCGATCGGTGATGACCCGAGCACGCTACGAAAACGTTATCGATCAACCACCAGGCCCGGAAACGATTAGCCGGCGGAACCCGGCGCCGTCACCCGTCCTCGAGCAGGCCGCGAATGTCCTCCGCGCTCAGCCCGCCCGCGAAGGCACCGTCGTCGTCGTTCAGCACGGCGTCGAACAGCTTCGCCTTGCGCTCCTTGAGCGCCATGACCTTCTCCTCGATCGTCCCCGCGGACACCATCCGGAACACCATGACGTTGCGGGTCTGCCCGATGCGGTGCGTCCGGTCCACCGCCTGCGCCTCCGTCGCCGGGTTCCACCACGGATCGAGCAGGTAGACGTAGTCAGCCTCCGTGAGGTTCAGGCCGAACCCGCCCGCCTTGAGGGAGATGAGGAACACCGGGGCACCGCCCTCCTTGAACCGCCGGATCACCTCCGGGCGCCGCGTCGTGGACCCGTCGAGGTACTCGGTGGCGATCCCGGCGGCCTCCAGCCGGTCCCGGGCGAGGCCCAGGAACGACGTGAACTGGCTGAACACCAGCGCGCGGTGCCCCTCGGCGGCCACCTCCGACAGCTGCTCCGCCAGCACGTCGAGCTTCGCCGACGGGATGCCCGCGTAGTCGGGGTCCACGAGCGAGGCGTCCAGCGCGAGACGGCGCAGGATCGTCAGGGACCGGAAGATCGCGATCCGGTTGCCGTCGAAGTCGTCCAGCAGCCCCAGCATCCGCGACCGCTCACGCTGGAGGTGCCGGTCGTAGACGGCGCGGTGCCTGGTGTGCAGTTCCACGCCCAGCACCTGTTCCTGGCGTTCGGGCAGCTCCGGCGCGACCTGCTCCTTGGTGCGCCGCAGCAGGAGCGGCCGGATCCGGCGGCGCAGCCGCGCCACGACCCGGTCCGCCTCCTCGGCCTGACCGGGATCCTTCGCCCCCGCCTCGACCAGGCGCACGTAGTCCTCGCGGAACCGCCCCGGCGATCCGTACAGACCCGGTGCGACGATCGCGAGCATCGCCCACAGCTCCATGAGGTTGTTCTCCATGGGCGTGCCGGTGATCGCCAGCTTGAAGGGCGCGCGCAGCAGTCGCGCCGTCTCGTTGGCCCGCGTCGCGTGGTTCTTCGCGAACTGCGCCTCGTCCAGGACGAGGCCGCTCCACCCCACCTCGCGGAAACCCTCGTGCGCCAGGCGGAAGATCGCGTAGCTGGTGACGACGACGTCGGCGTCGCCCGCGACCCGGGCCACCGTGGTACCCGTCCGTCCGGGCGTCGACGACAGCGCGACGACGCGCAGGTCCGGCGTGAACCGCCCGGCCTCGGCCAGCCAGTTGCCCACCACCGACGCCGGTGCCACGACCAGGAATGGCTTGTCCCCCGGCTCCCGGCGCGGGGCGTCGCCGAGTCCCTCGCGCGCACGGGCAAGGAACGCCAGCGTCTGCACGGTCTTGCCGAGTCCCATGTCGTCGGCGAGGATCCCGCCGAGCCCGTGCTCCGCGAGGAACGTCAGCCAGGCGTACCCGCGCCGCTGATAGGGGCGCAGCTCCGCCTTGAGCCCGGTGGGCAGCGGTACCTCGGTCTCCGGATCCGGGAGGTCGCCGGGCCCGGAGGCCAGCGCGAGCAGGCCGTCGACCGAGCGCCGCCACGACTCGGACTGCTCGACGACGTCGGCCACCTCGGCGAGGTCGCCCCACAGGCTCGCGTTGTAGCGGGACAGCCGGAGCTTTCCGGGCCGGTCGCTGAGCCGGACCGCCTCGGCGACCAGCTCGCGCAGCCGGTCCAGGGACGGATGATCGGTCCGCAGCCAGGCGCCGTCGGGCAGGACGACGCGGTCGTCGCCGCGGGTCAGGGCCGCCAGCAGCACCGGCAGCGGCACCTCGCGACCGTCCACGCTCACCGCGACGCCGAGGTCGAACCAGTCCAGGTCGCCGGACTCGGCGGCGGAGACCGACACCGTCGGCGCATCGCTCAGCTCGGTGTAGTCGGGGCGCTCGTGCGTCTCGACGCGGACCCCGGCCATCGCCTCGAGCGCGGGCAGCACCTCGGTGCCGAGCTCCAGCACCGCCAGGCCGCCGACCTCGTGCCGGCCGACGAGCCGGAAACCGGAGAACGTCGAGCTCTGCCGTACCGCCGCCGAGGCGAGGGCCGCGATCCGCGCCTCCGCGGCGAGGTCACGCAGGTCGATCCCACCGCCGTCGCCGACGGCGTACCGTCGCCCGAGGGCGCCCGTGCCGTACTCCCAGGACCAGGTGACCGTCGCCCGGTCCGGCCCCGAGAAGACCGCCGTGCACACGAGGACCGGCTCCACCTCCTCCGGAAGGTCGAGGTCGCCCGCCGCCCGCACGGTCACGCGGCTGCGCAGCCGCGGGTAGTAGTCGGTGAGGAACTCCGGCACGTCACGTTCCGGGACGTCGAGCTCCGGCATGGCCAGCGCGTCGAGCTGCGCCTCCGTGAGCGGTTCCGCCGTCGGCCCGATCGTGATCAGGCGCCGGGTCGTGCCCAGCGGCGTCACCGCGAACAGCCCGTGCGCGCCCAGCGCCCCGCACTCCGAGTCCCGGCGCGGCTCCTCGCCGTCGAACCGGACCGAGGCGCCCACGCGCAGCCCGGACGCCCCGTCGGCCCTGCGGAGGTCCAGCGCCAGGTCCGACGACGACGCGAGGCGCACCTCGTCGCCGCGCCCGACACCCACCACGGGCACCCCGAGTTCTTCCGCCTCACCCAACAGCGGCCACAGCAGACGGCCGAAATCGCCCAGGTCCCGCCAGGCTCCGGACCCGTACCGCATCCCGGCGAGATCACCCAGCTCGGCGAACCAGGCCCGCACGCGCCGGTCCGCCCGTCCCGCCACCTCGCGGCCGACGCCGTAGCCGTACCCGTGGCGCAGCGAGTCCCACGTGACGTCGTTGCTCCTGCTCCACGTCCCCTTGAGGGTCCGGCGGACCGGCTTGGCCTGCAGCACCGTCCCCTCGGCGCGCTCGCGCACCTGGACCCCCAGGGCGAGTTCCGGCTCGGCCGCACCGCCGGACACGCGCGGCGCCCTCACGGGAGCCGCCGTGAACCGCCGCATCCAGCCCCGCCACTGCGTGTGACGCGGGGTCGCGGCCGAGCCGCCGGGCGGCACGTCCGCGCCCTGCTCGGCGTCCAGGAGCACCGCGACGACATGCTTGCAGTACGCGCCCACGGGACACGAGCACTCCGTCCCGGCCACCGCGTACCGTCCCACGGGGCTCACGGTGAACCGGATCTCGCATTCGTAGGGGCGACTCCTGGTCCCGCCGACCGAACCGGTCAGCACGCGCGCCGCGGGATCCCACATCCGGCCCAGCACGCGCCCGTCAGCCTGGTAACCCCGCCCCCGTTCGAAGGCGCCGCCGCCCACGAGATGCTTGATCGCGGCGATGCCGATGCGAGGCGGCGGGGTCGAGGGCACGAGAACAGTCTTCCATCCGCGCCCGGGACGGCGCGGCGTCATCCACAGGTCCCGGACGCGACGGAACGAGCCTCACACCTCGACCCTCAAACTTCCGAGCCGCCATGGGCGAACCGGCCCCGCACCGCCTCGCCGTGCGCGGGCAGGTCCTCGTCGTTCGCGAGCGCGCTGATGTGCCCGGCCACCTGCTCCAGCGCGTCCCGGGTGTACTCGATCACCTGGACCGGCTTGAGGAACGAGTGCACGCCGAGCGCGCTGGCGAACCGCGCGGTGCCTCCGGTGGGCAGCACGTGGTTCGATCCGGCCAGGTAGTCCCCCAGCGACACGGGTGACCAGGGCCCCACGAAGATCGCGCCCGCGTTGTGCACACGGTCCGCGAGCGCCGCGGCGCCGGCGGCCTGGATCTCGAGGTGTTCCGCACCGTAGGCGTCGACGACGGCGAGCCCGGCCTCGATGTCGTCGACGAGCACGATCGCGGACTGCGGGCCGTCCAGGGCCTTGGCGACGCGCAGGCTGTGCTTGGTGGCGGCGGCGAGGTCGGCCAGGCGCTCGGTGACGGCGTCGGCGAGCTCGGGCGAGTCCGTGACCAGGATGGAGGCTGCCATGGGGTCGTGTTCGGCCTGGCTGACGAGGTCGAGCGCGACATGCGTGGCGTCGGCCGTGCGGTCGGCGAGGACGGCGATCTCGGTGGGGCCGGCCTCGGCGTCGATCCCGACGAGGCCACGCACGAGGCGCTTGGCGGCGGCGACGTAGACGTTGCCGGGGCCGGTGACGACGTCGACGGGCTCGCACAGGGTCTCGCCGTCCTGCGGTGCGGTGCCGGCGGCTCCGTACGCGAACATCGCGACGGCCTGCGCGCCGCCGACGGCGTACACCTCGTCGACGCCGAGCAGCGCGCACGCGGCCAGGATGGTGGGGTGCGGGAGCCCGCCGTGGTCCTTCTGCGGCGGGGAGGCCAGGGCGATCCCGGGGACGCCGGCGGTCTGCGCCGCGACGACGTTCATGACGACGCTCGACGGGTAGACCGCCAGGCCGCCCGGCACGTACAGGCCGACGCGCCGCACGGGCACGTACCGCTGGCGGACGACGGCTCCCGGGGCAGGCTCCGTGACCCGCTCGGCCGGGACCTGGGCGGCGTGCACCTCGCGCACGCGGCGGATCGCCTCCGTCAGGCCGGCACGGATGTCCGGTGCGAGGGTGTCGAGGGCGTTCGCCAGCGCCTCGGGCGGGACGCGCAAGTGCTCGGGGCGCACGCCGTCGAAGCGTTCGGCGATGTCGCGCAGTGCACCGGCACCGCCGTCGCGCACCTGATGCAGCAACGGCTCGACCGCACGGGCGGCGTCGTCCACGCGCATCTCCGCGCGTGGCAGGGTGGCGAGCAGGTCGCGGCGTGCGACCGGGGCCGTCAGGTCGCGCCCGGTCAGATCGATGCGCTGGATCACGACGCCCAGTCTAGTTTCCCGGGGGTCCGACGACAGGGACGGCCAGGTGGTGGACGGAGGTGGCCGGAGTCGTGGCGCCGCGTCTTCCTCGCGGCGCGTGCCGGCAGGTGCGCCGCGCGGACCATCGACGGGAGGCACGCCCGCGACGGCGGTGCGTCGTGGGAGATGATGGGGGCGTGAAGATCCGTGATCCGCAGCCCGGTGCGCTGCCCGAACCCGAACGTGTCCCGATCCGGGACGAGTCGATCCGCCTCGGCCAGTTCCTCAAGCTGGCGAACCTCGCCGAGGACGGCGTGCAGGCTCGTGAACTCGTCACCGCCGGGGACGTGCTGGTGAACGGCCAGCAGGAGACCCGGCGCGGGCGGCAGCTCACCCGAGGCGACCGCGTGACGGTACGGGGCCCGGGCGGCGAGGAGAGCGCCGTCGTCGGCTGAGTCCGACGACGACGCTCCGGGGTCGTTCCCGCCCGCTCACACCGCCACGGCCGCGACCACCGCGGCGGCCAGCAGGAGGTCGTAGACCACGCAGGCCTCGGCGTACCACCGCCAGACGACAGCGTTGGCCCGATGGTGGAACGCGTCCCACACGGCGTGGCCCACGAGGCCGGCGGCCACCACGAAGGCCCCCGTCACCGGGTCCACCACGGACGCCAGCACCGCGATGCCGGCGAACGCCACGAGTCCCGCGGCCTGCAGCAGCGCCATGGAGCGGTCCCGGATGGTGCGTCGCAGCACCCCGACGACGGGATAGACGGCGGCGATACCGGCCACCATCCACGCGGGCACCGTCGCGTCGTCCCCGGCGACCGTGCCGACGAAGAGGAGCAGCGCGAGCGCGACGGGCCAGCGCCGGGCGAGCCAGGCCAGGTCCAGCCCGCGGCCGGCACCGTGACCGGCGGCACCACGACCATCAGCGCCGCGCTCCGCGGTGCCGGGGTCCGCGCTGCCTTGCTCGGCGCTGCCCTGCCCCGCGGCGCTGTGCCCCGCGTACTCGGCCGGGCGCCGGAGCATCGCCGCGGCCATCGCCGGGACCATGAGCACGTGACCCCAGAGGACGAGGCCCCCGTCGGAGACGAGCCCGGTCCAGTACAGCGGGAGCAGCACCACGAACGGCGCGGCCATCGCCACGTCCATCTCGCCGATCGCGGCCCAGCCGTGCCGGCGCAGCCGCATCCACAGCGTCATGCCCACGACCATGTCCAGCACCATCAGCATCGTGTCGAGGTCGGGCCGGGACGGGAACGCCGGGACACCGAGCGCGTCCACCGCCCAGGCGCGGGCCCCGCCCAGCACCAGCATCCCGACCAGCATGGCCGCGACCATCTCGGCCAGGTGGAGCAGGAACCGTCCGGCGGACCGCTCCTTCCGCGTCCCCGGCGTCGTGTCGTGCCGCACGTCCGCAGCCCGCGCCTGCGCCGGCCGCCGCCCGGGCCGCACCACCGGCCGCACCGCCGCGTCGATCGTCTCTTCGGTCATCGTGTCCTCCTCGGTTCGCCGGGCGGCGCCCGCCGCCTCATGAACCAGGGTTCCGCCCGGCGCGGGGCGTCCGTAGTGCCGGACACCACCCCCCGCCGGGCGGATGTCACGACCCGCCGTGACAGATGTCATGGCCTTCGCGACGGGCCACCCGGATCGGCCGCTGCGCTGCCACAATGGCGCCATGAGCACCGTGGCACCGGCGGTCCGGGACGACGGCGGACGCAGCCTGGCGGCGTTCCGCCGCAATGTCTGGTGGGGCCTCGCCGGCACGGTCGCGTGCGTGCTGGGGCTGGTCGTGGGCGACTGGGTGCTGGACCCCGGCGTCGCCGTCGTCGTCCGTGTCGTCACCGCCGTGGCGACGGCGGGCACGATCGTCGCCTGCGGGGCGCTGCTGGAGCTCCGGCTGCGTTCCCGGACGCCGTCCGCCGTGCTGACCGCCGGTGCCGCGACCAGCGGGCTCGTCGCGGGGGTGGTCCCGCTCGCGGTCGGCAACTTCGGGCTCTGGTCGCTCGCTCCCGCGGCGACCATCTCCGCGCTGGCCATGTTCCTGCCGGCACGCCGCGCCTGGGCGGTGCTGGGCGTCGCGGCGGTGGTCCTGCCGCTGGCCGGCGCGACCGTCGCGGTCCTCCTGGGCGAGCGGGACACCGCGCACGCGGCGTGGATGCCGTTGCTCATGGTGGCCGCGTTCGGGCCGACGACGCTCGGCATGCTCCACGCCTGGCAGCTCGCGGAGCGTCTCGACGACGCGCGCCGCCTGGCGGGCGAGCTCGCGGTGGCCGGCGAACGACTGCGGTTTGCGGGCGAGCTGCACGACGTGCAGGGCCATCACCTGCAGGTCATCGCCCTGAAGAGCGAGCTGGCCGCCCGGCTGGCACAGGCCGACCCGGAGCGCGCGGCGGCCTCGATGAGGGAGGTGCAGCAGCTCGCCCGGGACGCGCTGCGCGAGACCCGCGCGCTGGTGCAGGGCTACCGCCGCACCACGCTGGACGCGGAGCTCACCAACGCGTCCCGCGTGCTGTCCTCGGCCGGGGTCGTGGCCCGGGTGGAGGCCGACCCGGCGGCCGAGGCGGGCCTCGACGCGGCCGGGCGCGACCTGCTCGGCCTCGTCGTCCGCGAGGCGACCACGAACATCCTCCGGCACAGCGGCGCGTCGCGGGCGTCGATCGAGCTGACCGCCGACGACGACGGCGCACGACTGCGCATCTCCAACGACGGCGTGGACGCCACCGGGGCGCCGGACGGCACCCACGTGCTGCCCGGCGGTACGGGGCTCGCATCGCTGGCGGAGCGGCTCACGGCTGTCGGCGGGCGGCTCACCTGGGAGGCGGCCGGCGACGGGTTCGTCGTCACCGCGACGGTGGCCGTCCCGTGATCCGGCTGCTGATCGCCGACGACGAGGAAATGCTCCGCGGGGCACTGGCCGCGCTGCTGGAGCTCGAGGACGACCTCACGGTGGTCGCCCAGGCCGCCACCACCACCGACGCCGAGCGCCTCGCGGCCGCGCACCGGCCCGACGTCGCGGTCCTCGACCTGGAGATGCCGCCGGCCGACGGCCTGCACGCCGCCGCGCGGATCGGCGCCGAGCTGCCCACGCACTGCGTCCTCGTGACCCGGCACGCACGGCCGGCCGTCCTCCGCCGCGCCCTGACCGCGGGAGTGCGGGCCTTCGTCCCCAAGTCCACGCCCGCGGAACGACTCGCGGAGATCATCCGGGACGTTGCGGCGGGCCGCCGGTACGTCGACCCGGAGATCGCGGCGTCCGCCCTCACCGAGAACGAGTGTCCCCTCACCGACCGGGAGATCGAGGTGCTCCGGGCGGCGCGCTCGGGTGCACAGGTGAGCGAGATCGCCGCCGCCGTGCACCTCGCACCCGGCACGGTACGCAACTACCTGTCGGCCGCGATGGCCAAGCTCGGGGTCGCGACGCGGCACGCCGCGGCGCACCGGGCCTGGGAGGAGGGCTGGATCTGACGCCGCCGGGCCGGGTGCGCCCGCCTGCGGCCGGCGGGGGCGACGCGGGGTCAGGCCATGTACGTGCTGGCCATCACCTTGTCCGGGGTCAGGCGCAGGACGATGCGCTCGGGGTTCGGACCCAGTGCACGGTATCGCCTCGCGTACCGTTCGACGGCGGAGGCGATCTCGCCGGGATCCTCGCTGACCTCGATGTGTCCCTCCAGGGTGATCCAGCGGCCGCCGTCGACCTGGCAGACGGCGGCCCGCGGCGCTGCGCCGCCGGGCGGGTAGCCACGCGCGTTGCGCGCCTTGACCGAGCCGCGGTTCGCCGTGATGCGCACCACGCCGGCGGCCGCGTCCCACGTGAACGCCACGGGGACCACGTGCGGTGTGCCGTCCTGGCGGAGCGTGGTGAGCGTGGCCAGGTGCCGCTCGGTGACGAACACGAGCTGTTCCGGGTTGAGCCTGATCACCCGGCACGCCCCGCCGCGTCGTCGAATCCGAACGTGATGAGGCGCGGCACGTCCCGGCCGGAGATCTCGCGGGCACGGACCGCGTCCAGCACGACGGCCTCGTGCGGCACGAGCGAGACGGGTGGCTCGGCGAGCGGCACCCAGGCGAGGTCCGCCGTCTTCTCCGGTTCGAGGATGCGCGGGGTGCCCTCCCAGCGCGTGGTCTCGAAGAAGAAGTCCACGCGCTGCTCGACGGCGGGCCCGCCGGGCTCCCCCCGGTGCAGCACGGTGAGCGGCCGCAGGTCGGCCGGGTCCACCGTCACGCCCAGTTCCTCGGCGGCCTCCCGGACCGCCGCCTCGACGACGGACTCGCCCTCCTCGACGTGTCCCGCCGCGGCACACGCCCAGAAGCCGTCGCGGTACCCGGTGTTCTGCCGGAGCTGGAGCAGCACCTCCGTGGAGCCGGGCGCGCCCGGTCCGGGCGGCAGCCCTCTGCGGCCCGTGCCGCCGTTCCAGGGGGCCGGCGGCGCCTCCCGGCGCAGCAGCACGTACGCCGCCGGGACCAGGGCGAACCGTGTGTGGTCGCGCTCGTCGTAGCGGTCGTTGGGCACGGCCTCCTGCCCGGCGCCCTCCTCCCCCGCGTTCTCCCGTCCGGCGGTCTCTTCCCCGGCACTCTCTTCTCCGGAGATGCTCCCTGCCCCGGAGATCTCGTCACCAGCCACCACGGCGTCGGTCATCCCTTCCTCGCCCGTTCGCACCGTTCCCGCGTCCCGCACGATCCCCGCGTCGCTCATGACAGGCAGTTCTGCCCGAGCAGGGCCTTGAGGTCGCCGAACAACGCGGGCGTCTTCTCCACGCGCAGCGAGTCCGCGGCCCGCACGATCGTCCGCTTGCCCGGCTCGTCCACCGCCACGTGCACCTCGGCCGACCCGGGGTGGTCGGCGAGCACCTCGCGCAGACGCACCATCACCGGCTCGACCGCGCGGGTGTGCGGCACGGTCACGCCGAGCGGGGAGTCCGCGCCCACCGTGATGTCCGGCAGCGCGACCTCCATCGCCTGGAGGGAAACCTGCTCGTCGCGCTTGCGCACCTTCCCGCGCAGCACCACCACCTGGTCCTCGGCCAGCACCGTCGAGTAGGCCAGGTACGTCTCCCCGAAGAACATCACCTCGACGGCGCCCTCGAGGTCCTCGAGGGTGACCGCGGCCCACGGGTTGCCGTTCTTGCTCATCTTGCGCTGCACGGACGTGAGCAGCCCCGCGACCGTGACCACGGAGTTCTCCGGCCGCTCACCGTCGCCGAGCAGCGAGGCCACCGACGTGTCCGACGCCCGGGACAGCACGTGGTCCAGACCGGACAGCGGGTGGTCACTGACGTACAGGCCGAGCATCTCCCGCTCGAAGGCGAGCTTCTGCTTCTTCTCCCAGTCGGGCAGGTCGGGCACGTCCACCGCGAAGCTCATCCCGCCGTCGTCGCCCGCGTCGCCGCCGCCCAGGTCGGCGAACAGGTCGAACTGGCCCTCCGCCTCCTTGCGCTTGACGCTGATGACCGAGTCGACCGCCTGCTCGTGCACGACGAGCAGCGAACGCCGCGTGTGCCCGAGGGAGTCGAAGGCGCCCGCCTTGATGAGCGACTCGATGGTGCGCTTGTTGCAGACGACGGCCGGCACCTTGTCGAGGAAGTCGGTGAACGACGTGTAGGCGCCGCGCTCCTCGCGGGCGGCCACGATCGCGTCGACCACGTTCTTGCCGACGTTCCGCACGCCTGTGAGGCCGAAGCGGATGTCGCCCCCGACGGCGGTGAACTTCACGGCGGAGTCGTTGACGTCGGGCGGGAGCACGGTGATGCCCATGCGGCGGCACTCGTTGAGGTAGAGCGCCATCTTGTCCTTGTTGTCGCCCACGGACTGCAGGAGGGCGGCCATGTACTCGGCCGGGTAGTTCGCCTTGAGGTACGCGGTCCAGTACGCGACGAGGCCGTAGCCGGCAGAGTGCGCCTTGTTGAACGCGTAGCCGGCGAACGGGACCAGGGTGTCCCAGACCGCCTTGATCGCGCCGTCGCTGTACCCCTTCTCCTTGGCGCCCTTCTCGAAGTTGACGAACTCCTTGGCCAGCACCTCGGGCTTCTTCTTGCCCATGGCGCGCCGCAGCAGGTCCGCCTGGCCGAGCGAGTACCCGGCCATGATCTGGGCGGCGCGCTGCACCTGCTCCTGGTAGACGATCAGGCCGTAGGTCTCGTCGAGGATCTCCGCGAACGGCTCCACCACCTCCGGGTGGATCGCCTCGATCTTCTGCTGCCCGTTCTTGCGCAGCGCGTAGTTGGTGTGGGAGTTCATGCCCATCGGCCCCGGCCGGTACAGGGCGATGACGGCGGAGACGTCCTCGAAGTTGTCGGGCCGCATCTGGCGCAGCAGGGAGCGCATCGCCCCGCCGTCGAGCTGGAACACGCCGAGCGTGTTGCCGCTGGCGAGCAGCTCGTAGGTGAGCTTGTCGTCGAGCGCGACATCCTCGATGGCGACCGGGTCCTTGCCGTTCATCACGATGTTCTCGAGGGCGTCGTCGAGGATCGTGAGGTTGCGCAGGCCCAGGAAGTCCATCTTGATGAGCCCGAGGCCCTCGGACGTCGGGTAGTCGAACTGCGTGATGATCGCGCCGTCCTGCAGGCGCTTCATGATCGGGATGATGTCGATCAGCGGATCGCTCGACATGATCACGCCCGCGGCGTGCACGCCCCACTGCCGCTTCAGCCCCTCGATACCGCGCGCCAGTTCGACGACACGCTGCGCCTCGGGGTCGGTGTCGTGGAGCTGCCGGAACTCGGCCGCCTCGGCGTAGCGGTCGTGCTTGGGGTCGAAGATGCCCGACAGCGGGATGTCCTTGCCCATCACGGCCGGGGGCATCGCCTTGGTGAGCTTCTCGCCCATCGCGAAGGGGAAGCCGAGCAGCCGCGCGGAGTCCTTGAGCGCCTGCTTGGCCTTGATGGTGCCGTAGGTGACGATCATCGCCACGCGGTCGTCGCCGTACTTCTCGGTGACGTACTGGATGGCCTCACCGCGCCGGCGCTCGTCGAAGTCCACGTCGACGTCGGGCATCGACACGCGCTCGGGGTTGAGGAACCGCTCGAAGATCAGACCGTGCTCCAGCGGGTCGAGCTCGGTGATGCCCATGACGTAGGCGACCATCGAGCCCGCCGCGGAGCCGCGTCCGGGGCCGACGCGGATGCCCTGCTGCTTGGACCAGTTGATGAAGTCGGCGACCACGAGGAAGTACCCCGGGAAGCCCATCTGGACGATGACGTCGGTCTCGTACTCGGCCTGCTTGCGCACGGCGTCCGGGACCCCGGCGGGATACCGGCGGTGCAGTCCCTTCTCGACCTCCTTGATGAACCAGGAGATCTCGTCCTCCCCGTCCGGCACCGGGAAGCGCGGCATGTAGTTCGCGCTCGTGTCGAACGACACCTCGCACTGCTCGGCGATGAGCAGGGTGTTGTCGCAGGCCTCGGGTAGTTCCTTGAAGATCCGCCGCATCTCGGCGGCCGACTTCACGTAGTAGCCGGTGCCGTCGAACTTGAACCGGTTGGGGTCGTCCAGCGTGGACCCCGAGTTGATGGCGAGCAGCGCCTCCTGGCTCGTGGCGTCGTCCTCGCGGACGTAGTGCAGGTCGTTCGTGGCCACCAGCGGCGCGCCGATGTGCTCGGCCAGCTCCAGGAGCTGCTTGGTCACCCGGGTCTCGATCTCGAGCCCGTGGTCCATCAGCTCGACGTAGTAGTTCTCCTTGCCGAAGATGTCCTGCAGCTCACCGGCCTGCCGGACGGCCTCGTCCCACTGCCCGAGCCGCAGGCGCACCTGGATCTCGCCCGACGGACAGCCCGTGGTCGCGATGAGCCCTTCGGAGTAGCGCTCCAGGAGCTCCCGGTCCATCCGGGGCCACTTGCCCATCTGCCCCTCGATCGACGCCAGCGACGAGGCGCGGAACAGGTTGTGCATGCCGGTGTTGTTCTTGCTCAGCAGCGTCATGTGCGTGTAGGCGCCGCGCGCCGACACGTCGTCGGCCTCCTGGCCCGGCTCGCCGTAGCGCACGCGCGTCTGGTCGAACCGGCTGGTGCCCGGCGTCACGTACGCCTCGACGCCGATGATCGGCTTGATGCCCTTCTTCTGCCCTTGCGCCCAGAACTCGTGCGCGCCGAACAGGTACCCGTGGTCGGTGGTCGCGATGGCCTTCTGGCCCTGCCGCCCGACCTCGTCCATGAGGTCCCCGATCCGCGCCGCGCCGTCCAGCATGGAGAACTCCGTGTGGACGTGGAGGTGGACGAAATCCTCGCTCTTCGAGGCCGTGGAGGAAGCAGTCGCGGTCGGCATGGGCCGATCCTATGCGGGGTCACCGACACTGACGAAGGACGACGCGCAGGACTCCCCGCGACAGCCTCCCTCCACGGCCACGGCCTGCGCCGTCACCCGCTCAGCGGTACTCTCCGCCGACCGCGTCGAGTGCCGCCGCGAGGTCGTCGGGGTAGTCCGAGGACACCTCGAGCCACTCCCCCGTGGCAGGGTGCTCGAACCCGAGCCGCACCGCGTGCAGCCACTGCCGCGCGAGACCGGCCCGCGTGGCCAGCACCGGGTCCGCGCCGTACGTCAGGTCACCGACGAGCGGGTGCCGCACCGCGGCGAAGTGCACCCGGATCTGATGGGTCCGCCCGGTCTCGAGGTGGATCTCGACCAGTGACGCGGCGGGCAGCATCTCGAGCGTCTCGTAGTGGGTCACCGACGGCTTGCCGTCGGCGGTCACCGCGAACTTCCAGTCCGCGCTCGGGTGCCGCCCGATCGGCGCGTCGATGGTGCCCGACGTCGGGTCCGGGTGGCCCTGCGCGAGCGCGTGGTAGACCTTGTCCACGGTCCGCTCCTTGAACGCCCGTTTCAGCGCCGAGTACGCGGCCTCCGACTTCGCGACCACCATCAGGCCCGACGTGCCCACGTCGAGCCGGTGCACGATCCCCTGCCGTTCGGGGGCGCCCGAGGTGGAGATCCGGTAGCCGGCCGCGGCCAGCGCTCCGACCACGGTCGGCCCCGTCCACCCCGGGGACGGGTGGGCGGCCACGCCGACGGGCTTGTCGATCACGACGACGTCGTCGTCGTCGTGCACGATCCCCATGCCCTCGACGGGCACGGGTTCGACGAGGTGACCGCCGTCCCCGCCGCGCTCGTCGGGCACGTCGACCTCCAGGTTCGAGCCGGCCAGGACCCGGTCGGACTTGCCGACCGGGCGTCCGTCCAGCCGCACCGCGCCGGAGGTGGCCAGGTCGGCCGCGCGCGTCCGGGACAGGCCGAGCATCCGCGAGAGCGCGGCGTCGACCCGGTCGCCGTCGAGCCCGTCCGGGACGGGCAGCGTGCGCAGCGGCATCAGGCGGGCCCGGCGACGCCGTCCGCGTCCCCCGACGTCCTGCCGGCCTCGTCCGCCGCCTGCTCGGCGTGGCGCGAACCGTCGCTCTCCCGCCGGCCGTCGACCCCGATGCCCAGGAGGGACAGGACCGCGATCCAGACCGCGGCGACCACGATCGCGATGTCCGCCACGTTGCCCACGAAGAACCCGGCGTAGTCGATGAAGTCGACGACGTGCCCGCGCGCGAACCCGGGGTCCCGCAGCAGGCGGTCCGTGAGATTGCCGACGGCGCCGCCGAGCAGCAGGCCGAGCGACACCGCCCACCCGCGCGAGCCGATCCTGCGCATCAGCCGCAGGATCGCGATCACCACGACCACCACGATGATGGTGAGGACCCACGTCATCCCCGTGGCGATGGACAGCGCGGCGCCCGGGTTGTACACGAGGCGCAGCTGGAGGAGCTCGCCGATCACGCGGATCGGCTCACCGCCCTCGACGAGCGCGGACTCCGCCCACCACTTCGTGAGCTGGTCGGCGGCGAGGACGGCGGCCGCGAGCACGACGGTCCAGGTGATCAGGACGCGACTGCCCGACGGCGCGGGCGTGGCCGGGGCGTCGGTCTCGCCGCCGGCCGCGGCGGAGGATTCTGCGGGAGTAGACATCAGGCAAAGTCTCCCATGCGGCGCGCGCGGGACGGGCCCGCGGTGGACGGCCGTGTCCCGGGCCGTCCACGGAAGGCGGTTCCGTCCGCCGGGAACGGCACGAGGAAGCGCACCCACGAAAGAAGGTGAGGCCCTTTCCCGGAATCCGGGAAAGGGCCTCACCTGATGCGGCATCGTCGCTCACCATGCGGCGGCTGGGAGGATGCGCCGGCCGGTCTACGGACGCGTGCCGCGGACTACAGCGCCTCGGTCAGGAACCGGCCGGGGCGTTGCAGGCGTTGTAGCTGGTCACGTTGCCCGTGTTGAGCAGGTTCAGCGGGCCCTCCCAGTACCAGGGCAGGGCGCAGACGTTGTTCAGGATGTTGATCGAGCCGGCGCCGCCCATCTCGGCCGGCTCACCGTTGCAGGCGATGTAGTCGGTCAGGTTGCCGGTGGCGCTGACGTTGCCCGGACCGTCCCAGTGCCACGGCGCGACGCAGACGTTGTTCAGCACGTTGAGGCTGCCGTCGCCCGGGCCCTCGGCCGTCGTGACCGACGCGCTCGCGCCCGTCGCGGCGGCGCCCACCAGGCCGGCCGCCATCACCACGGCCGCCGCAGCGCGACCTGCCACGCGGAATCCTCGCTTCATTGTGTCTCCTCGAAATAGCGTCGAATGTAAAGCGATGAATCACACGCATGAATGACACGCGTGTGATTCATCGCGACGAGCATCTTCCGAGAAATTCACCTTGTCAATCGGAACTCCGCGAGGATCATCGACAAAGAATGCGACATTTCCGGATGGAATGCCTGGACAATGCACCAGCAACACCCGCAACACAGACATCACCACATTGATATCGGGTCACAATCGGCCTGGCACCGGCATCGACACCGGCCTTTCGTGCCCGCCTAGCGGCGTTCTTCGCGAGCCTTTGCCTCGACCGACAGGGTCGCCCGCGGAAACGCCTGAAGACGTGCCTTGCCGATGGGCAGGCCCGTGATCTCGCACACCCCGTAGGTGCCCGCCGCGATCCGCTCGATGGCATGCTCCGTCTGATCGAGCAGATCGCGCATGTTGTTCACGAGGGTCAGCTCCTGCTCACGCTCGAGCGCGCTGGAGCCGTAGTCCGCCTGGTCGTCACCCGCCCCGTCGCCGGAGTTGCGCAGGAGTTCGCTGAGCTCGGCGTCCGCCGCCTTCAGCTCGCCCTCCAGACGCTCCCTGTCCTCGAGCAGCAGCGCCGCGAGCTCCTCGACCTCGTGCAACGTCCATGGCTCCTCGCCATCACGCACCGGGAACTTCTTCACGTCTTTGGCAAGGTTCGGAAACGACTGCTTCAGCGCGGTGCGCGTCGTCGTCGAAAGCTTGGTCATGGGATCCCCTTCACGGCCGCCCCGAGTCAAGTCCGAGAAGCGTAAGCACAAGAAGCGGCCCGCACAACGGGACTCGCCGAACTGACGACGAGAACTCGCTGTGCGGACCGCTGTCGGTGCCGCCGCGCGCCGGTGGCATTGAGGTCGTTGTCCGGGGCCGGCGCTCGGCGCCCTTGCGACCGCGGGCGGGCAGGCCCGGTGGCCCGTTCCGCCCGCCGGGGCATCAGATTCCCTGCGCCATCTCCGCGGGACGACCCTGCGGCTGGCTCCCGCGCCCCTGCGGAAGGGCGGAACCCCGGGCGTCGAGGTCGCCCAGCAGGTTCTGCAGGAAGCTCTTCAGGCGCGTGCGGTAGTCGCGCTCGAAGAGGCGCAGCTCGTCGATCTTGCGCTCCAGCAGCGAACGCTCCTGCTCGAGCTGCGACAGGGTGCGGTGGCTCGTCTCCTCGGCGTCCCGCACGATCCGGGCGCCCTCGGCCTTCGCCTCGGAGATCAGGCGGTCGCCCTCCTCCTGGCCGGAGCGCACGTAGTCGTCGTGCAGCTTCTGGGCCAGCTGGAGCATGCCCGTGGCGTTCTCCGGCTCGGGCGCCCCCTGCGGGGCCGCCATCGGCGCCGCGACCGGCGCCGGGGCCGGGGCGGCCTGGCGCTGGGCTGCGCCCTCACCGCGCGAGAGCTCCGCGATCCGTCGCTCGGCGGCCGCCAGCTTCGAGTGCAGCCCCTCGTTCTCCTCCTGGACGGACGTGAGGGTCCGCACCACCTCGTCCAGGAAGTCGTCAACTTCCTCGACGTCATACCCTTCACGGAACTTTGTTGCAGAGAACTTCTTGTTCAGGATGTCCTCAGCCGTCAGCAGTGCCATACATGTCACCTCAATGCCTTGAAGCCGGAATTGCTCGGCGGACACCCGCACTCACCGGTGATGGTGGCTGCCTGGTGCGCCCGCCGGGTTCCCACGTTAGCGGATTGTTACCGGGCTGGACACCAGGACCGCGCCCGGTCACGAATTCATCACAAGCCCGCCCGCCATCGCATGACGCGGGTCACAGTCATGCCGTCGCAATGGCGAGACCGCCAACGATCGACCTGGCAATAACCACCAGAAAGAAGAGCGCCATGAAAGCAAGGTCCAACTGGACCGAGCCCAGTCGCAGCGGCGGGATGATCCGCCGCAGCACCCGCAGGGGCGGGTCGGTCACGGTGTAGATCGCCTCGGCGAGCACGAGGACGACGCCGGACGGCCGCCAGTCCCGGGCGAAGTACTGCACCCAGTCGAAGATCAGCCGCCCGATGAGGAGGAGCAGGAACACGAACAACGCGAAGTCGATGATTCCCCAGAACAGAGCCACGAGGCCAACCTACGCGACGCGTCTGGGAACGCGGTAGCAGCGCGCCGGGGACACCCGGACGCGCCGAGCGCGCCGGGCATCACGGGGATACCCGGCGCGCTCGGCCGGAGGGCTGGAGAGGATCTCGCGGAGGTGGTGTCAGCTCTGGTTGTAGAACGCGCCCTTGCCCGTGACGGGCGGCTCGGCCACGCGCTCCTCGCCCGCGATCTCCACGTGCTCCGGCGACAGCAGGAACACCTTGTTGGTCACGCGGTCGATCGAGCCGTGCAGGCCGAAGATCAGGCCGGCCGAGAAATCGACGAGGCGCTTGGCGTCGGCGTCGTCCATGTCGGTGAGGTTCATGATCACCGGCGTGCCCGAGCGGAACGCCTCACCGATCATCCGCGCGTCGTTGTACGAACGCGGGTGCACGGTGGTGATCCGGCGCAGCTCGGACGTGGACAGCGCGACGTGATCGGGCGCGCCCTCGGGGTGCAGCGGGGTCACCTGGGCGTGTCGGTGCTCCTGCACGGTCTCCTCCACGTCCTCGTACTCGTCGTAGTACGCGTCCCGCTCGCCCTGCTCGTCGGCGAGGCCCAGATACAGCATGGTCTTTCGAAGCGCTCCGGCCATCGCTCTCTCCGTTCGTCGCCCTCTTGCGAGTCCTTCTCCGCCATCCGGTCTGCCTGCATGCGTCCGCACGGATCCGTGCGGCTTGACAAAAGTAGCCTGGCGCGATCCGACACCGAAGTGCGACACGCCGTGCCATGACCAACTTTGCCAAAGTTGTTCAGCTCATGCCCACTGAAATTACAAGCCTGTGCTTCCGCAGGTCAGGACTCGAACGGTAGCCGGGGTGACTGACAGTCGAGGGGCGCGACGTCGGAGAGCAGCGCAACCACGCCCGCCTGGCGGCCCGTGGTCGTCCCACGGGCGGTCGCGCGGCGGTGCGAGTAGAGCTCCTCGTCCTCGAGCGTGCAGCGCGGGATGCGGGTCACGGCGACCCCGGCACCGGCGAGCTGCGCCCCGACCGCCGCGGGCAGATCGAGGGACGGCGTTCCCCAGGACGTCTCGGCGAAGGCGGCGGGCTCCACGGCGGCGACCTCGTGACGGAGCTCCTCGGGCACCTCGTAGCAGCGTCCGCACACCGCCGGGCCGACCGCGGCACGCACCCGGCCAGGCCGGGCACCCCGCTCCGTCATCGACTCCAGCGCGCGCAGCACGACACCCGCGGCGACGCCCTTGCGCCCCGCGTGCGCGACACCGACCACCCGCGCCTCCGGATCGGCGAGAAGGACGGGCACGCAGTCCGCGACCAGGACGCCGAGGCCCAGGCCGCGCTCGGCGGTGACCAGCGCGTCGCCGTCGCCCGCGGTGTCGGGGACGGGGTCGGCGTGCCAGCGCCGGCGTTCCCCGGGGCCGAGGGGGATCACCCGGGCGGAGTGCACCTGCGTGGCGAACGCCACGGGGGCGCCGCCCAGGACCGCGCCGAGCCGGGCCCGGTTCGCCCGGACGCGACCGGCGTCGTCGGACACGTTGAGCCCGAGGTTCAGGCCGGGGCCGGACGGCCCCGCCCACGGCGCCGGGGAGACTCCCCCGGCCGCCGTGGTGAAGAACGCCCGCACGCCCGCGCCGAGATCGACGGGGATCGTGCCGATGCCGGTCGCCGCCGTCATGAGCACGGGCCCACCGGGCCGTGCGAGCTGCCGTGCCGGCCGCCGCACCGTCCGCCGTACGAGGTCACGTCGCCACAATCACTTCAGGAAGTCCGGGACGTCGAGTTCCTCGGACGACCGGCGCGACGCCTCGTCGAACAGCGGCGGCACCTCGACCCGCGCCCCGTTGCCCGAACCACCCTCGGCGTTCCGCCGCTCGAACGCGGGCGAGACCACGACCGCGGGCTCATCGAGGCTCTCGGGCACGTCGTCCCCGCCGTCGTCGGTCACGACGTGCGGCAGCGTGGTGACCGCCGCGGGCGGGATCGACACGGGACGGTCGTCGCCCGGGGGCGCCGGCACCGGTTCCGGCGCCCGGCGCGCCGCGTCCGACGAGACGGTCGGCACCTGGGCCGTGGCGGGGGCGGAGGAGCGCCCGCCCGCGACCGTGCCCAGCGCGCCGGAGTCCTTGCGCTGCTGCGGCACGCCGCCGTCGAACCCGGCGGCGATGACGGTGACCCGCACCTCGTCGCCCAGGGCGTCGTCGATGACCGTGCCGAAGATGATGTTGGCCTCCGGGTGCGCGGCCTCCTGCACGAGGCGCGCTGCCTCGTGCACCTCGAACAGCCCCAGGTCGCTGCCGCCCTGGATGGAGAGCAGCACGCCGTGGGCGCCGTCGATCGACGCCTCGAGCAGCGGCGAGGAGATCGCCAGCTCGGCGGCCTGCACGGCGCGGTCCTCGCCCCGGGCCGAGCCGATGCCCATCAGCGCGGACCCGGCGC
The DNA here is from genome assembly GCF_014892515.1 of Myceligenerans pegani. Classification (GTDB taxonomy): domain Bacteria; phylum Actinomycetota; class Actinomycetes; order Actinomycetales; family Cellulomonadaceae; genus Myceligenerans; species Myceligenerans pegani. Next base: position 57,204 of record NZ_JADBGR010000084.1, on the reverse strand, counting down.
CCTGCATCACGGACTTCACGTCGGCGAAGTCGAGGTTGATCAGGCCCGGCGTGGTGATGAGGTCGGTGATGCCCTGGACACCGGAGTGCAGCACCTGGTCGGCCGAGTGGAACGCGGAGATCGCGGAGACGTTGCGGTCCGACATGGACAGCAGGCGGTCGTTCGGGATGACGATCAAGGTGTCGACCTCGTCACGCAGGTTCTCGATGCCCTGGTCGGCCTGGACGGCGCGGCGGCGTCCCTCGAAGGTGAACGGGCGGGTCACGACGCCCACGGTCAGCGCGCCGAGCGACCGCGCGATGCGCGCCACCACCGGGGCACCGCCCGTGCCCGTGCCGCCGCCCTCGCCGGCGGTGACGAAGACCATGTCCGCGCCGCGCAGCACGTCCTCGATCTCCTCGGCGTGGTCCTCCGCCGCCTTCTTGCCGACCTCGGGGTCGGCCCCGGCGCCCAGGCCGCGCGTGAGCTCGCGCCCGACGTCGAGCTTGACGTCGGCGTCGGACATGAGGAGGGCCTGCGCGTCGGTGTTGATCGCGATGAACTCGACGCCCTTGAGGCCGACCTCGATCATGCGGTTGACGGCGTTCACACCACCGCCACCGATGCCGACCACCTTGATCACTGCCAGGTAGTTCTGCGGAGTTGCCACGTCGTCGCCTTTCGATCCGGGTCCTTGCGACCTCGCCCCCTGTCCCGCGAGAAAGTCTCAGGTTAAGGTAGAGGGTTAGTGTTATGTCACGTTGCTGCTGACTCCGACGGTATGTGTGTACCACTGCCGGTCCAAGAACATCGTCGCGCGTGTCGCGCCACGATGCACGCTCGAATCACACCGATGTCATTTCGCCGCGGCACGCGATCTCCCCGGCACGGCCGGAGCACGATCGGCGCCACCGCCGTCGGCACGTGACCGGGCTGCTCAGCGCGTGACCGGAAGGTCCGGGGACGAGACGTCGATGATGCGCGCGTCCGGCTCGGCCCGGCGCAGGGTGGTGACCACGCGCGCCTTCAGCTCCAGGCGGTCGCCGCTGCCCCAGACCACGGCCGTGCCGTCGTCGAGCCGGGTGCGCACGTCGTCCTGGGTGTCGGCCGTGACCGACGCGACCTTGCCGGCGAGCCCGGGCGGGAGGGCCGCCATGACGTCCAGCGCGGCGAAGAGGGCGGCGCGCGATCCGGCGTCGTCGGACAGCGGCACGCCGACCACGGGCACGTCCTTCGCGGAGGCGGCGGTGCCGACGCGCACGGCGTCCTCGTCGAGCAGCGCGTACGCCTCGCCGTCGGGTACCGCCACCACCGGCTCGCGGGAGGTGAGTTCGACCGTCAGCCCCTGCGGCCAGGCGCGCATGATCCGCACGTCCTTGACCCCGTTCAGGCCCAGGACCCGTTCCCGCAGCGCGACGGTGTCGAGGCGGGGCAGCGGCACGCCACGCTCCGGGAGGATCTCGTCGCGGACCTCGCCGACATCGACGGTGGTGCCCTCGCCCGAGATCGCGACCTGCCCGGGGTCGAGTGCGAGCAGCGGCGAGAAGAAGGCCAGCCAGCCCAGCGCGACGGCGATCGCCGCGCCGCCCGTCGCCCAGGCGGCGCGGCGCCAGAACCGGATGCGCGCCATGGCCTTGCGCTCCGCGTCGCGCTCGGCGAGCCGGTCGACCATGCTCACCGGGCCCGTCGCAGGGCGAGGGCGGTCCTCCGGCGTGCCCTGGGCCGGGGTCCGGTCCCGCGTGGGACGTTCCTCGCGCTCCGCCCCGGGTGCCGGGGGCTGCCCCCGCCGTGCCGGGGTCGACGGCGGTCTCATGCGCGCACGTTCCCCGCCGCCCGCAGGTCACCGGCCGCGACGCGCTCGGCGAGCCGGTCCAGGATCTCCGGACCCAGGATCGTGACGTCCCCCGCCCCGACGGTGAGCACGAGGTCTCCCGGCCGGGCCAGGTCCGCGACCTCGCGCGCGGCGTCGTGCATGTCTTCGACGGCGTGCGCCGTGGCCGGGGACATCTGGCCGGTGATCGTGCGCGGGCCGACCGCGGGGTCGGGGTCCTCGCGCGCCGCGTACACGCCGGTGACGACGACCTCGTCGGCGCGGGAGAGGACGCGCGCGAAGTCCGCGGCGAAGTCCCGCGTGCGCGAGTACAGGTGCGGCTGGAACAGCACGAGCACGCGGCCGGGTGCGGCCACCGTGCGCGCGGCGTCCAGGAGCGCCGCGACCTTGGTGGGATGGTGCGCGTAGTCGTCGACGACGCGCACGCCGCCGGCCTCGCCCCGCGGCTCGAACCGGCGGCCCGTGCCGACGAACGCCCGGGCCGCCGCGACGGCGTCGGCCGGCGCGACGCCCAGCAGCACGGCCGCGACGACCGCCGCCGTGGCGTTCAGCGCGTTGTGCCGGCCCGGCACCGTCAGCCGCAGCGTGAGCGGCTCCGGCCCGAGCACCGCGCCGCTCAGGGTCGCGGTGGATCCGTCCGCCGCCGTGGTCAGGTCCGTGATCCGCACTCCGGCGCCGCCGGACTCGCCGTAGGTGACGACCCGCCCGCCGGACGCGGCGGCCTCCTCCGCGACGGCGCGCGAGCCGGCGTCGTCGGCGCACGCGACCAGCGTCCCGCCGGGCGCCAGCCGCCCGGCGAACTCCACGAACGCGGCGTGGATGGCCTCCGCGGTGCCCCAGTGGTCCAGGTGGTCCGGCTCGACGTTCGTCACGATCGAGACGACCGGCACGTAGTTGAGGAACGAGCCGTCGGACTCGTCGGCCTCGGCGACCAGGATGTCCGACGAGCCGAGGTGCCCGCCGGGGGTCTCGCCGTCGGCCGTGCGGACCGTGCTGCCGATCGCGTACGACGGGTCGGCCCCGGTCTCGCGCAGCACGGCGGCGAGCATGGCCGACGTCGTGGTCTTCCCCGCGGCGCCGGCCACGGCCACGCCACGCCCGCCCGCCATCAGCGCCGCGAGCGCCTCGGACCGGTGCAGGACGCGCAGCCCGGCCCGCCGGGCGGCGGCGAGCTCGGGGTTGGTCTCGCGCACGGCGCTGGAGACGACGACGGTGTCGGCCGGGCCGGGGCCGTCGACGGGGCCCGGACCCGCCGGGCCGGGGCCCTCGCCGTCCTCGCCGGTGACGTGCGCGGCGTCGTGCCCGACCCAGACCGGGACGCCGGCGGCGCGCAGCCGGGCGACGGCGGCGGAGTCGGCGCCGTCGGAGCCCTGCACCGGCACGCCCCGGGCGTGCAGCAGATGGGCGACGACGGACATGCCGGCGCCGCCGATGCCGATCATGTGCACCCGGCCGAGGTCGGCTGTCGCATCCCGGTCGTGTCTCCCCGGTTCGCCATCGGGGCTCCGCCCCAGGTCAGGTACCGTGTGGGTCACGCGATCGCCTCCGCGACGAGGTCGACGACGCGGGCGGCGCCGTCGCGCACGCCGGCGGTCGCCGCACCCTTGGCCATGACCTCGAGCCGTTCGGGGTCGCCGAGGAGCGCGGGGATCGTCCCGGCGACCCAGTCGGTCGTCAGGTCGGCGTCGTCGACGAGGAGCCCGCCGCCGGCCTGGACGACGGGAGCGGCGTTGAGCCGCTGCTCGCCGTTGCCGATGGGCAGCGGCACGTAGACGGCCGGGATGCCGAGGGCGGCGAGCTCGCTGACCGTGCCGGCACCGGCCCGGCACACGACCACGTCGGCGACGGCGAGCGCGAGCTGCATCTCGGCGAGGTAGTCGCGCACCTGGTAGCGGGCCGCGGCCTCGGCGGGCAGGGCGGCGGCGATCTCGCGGACCGGGCCGTCCTTCTCCTTGCCGGTCAGGTGCAGCACCTGGGCGCCGATCGCGGTGATGGCCGCGGCGGCGCCGCCGACGGCGCGGTTGAGGCTGACGGCGCCGAGGGAGCCGCCGGTGACGACGAGGGTGGGCCGGGCCGGGTCGAGGCCGAGCGCCGCGGCGGCACGGGCGCGTGCCCCGGCCGCGTCGGCGGCGCGTTCGTCGACGAGGCGGGCGATCTCGGCACGCAGCGGCAGGCCGGTCAGGACGCCTCCCTTGAGCACGGTGCCGGGGAACGTCAGGCCGACCCGTGCGGCCCAGCGGGAGCCGAGCCGGTTCGCGAGGCCGGGGCGGGCGTTCTGCTCGTGGATGACGACGGGGACGTCCTTGCGTCGCGCAGCGAGGTAGGCCGGGGTGGACACGTAGCCGCCGAAGCCGACGACGGCCTGGGCGTCGATCTCCTCGATGGCGGCCTCGGCGGCGCGCACGGCGTCGCGCAACCGGCCGGGCAGCGCGAACAGGTCGGCCGACGGCTTGCGGGGCAGCGGCACCTTGGGCACGTGCCGGAGCTCGTAGCCGCGGGAGGGCACCAGCTCGGCCTCCAGGCCGAGCGCGGTGCCCAGGGCGAGCAGCCGCGCCGCGGGCTCGCGGCGACGGATCTCGTCCGCGACCGCGAGCAGGGGGTTCACATGTCCTGCGGTACCGCCTCCGGCGAGCACGACCGATCGGACATTCGTCTGGGTCAACTCAGTTCCACCTCGTCATCGTCTCCTTCTCGTCGCCGTGCCGAGCACGGCCAGCGACCTGCGGATGACGCTACCGCGTGCGGCGAGCGCCTCCGAAGCCCCGGGTTCGGTCCGCGCGAACGAGATGAGCATCCCGAGCGCCCCCATCGTCGTGATGAGCGCCGAACCGCCGGCCGACACCAGGGGCAGCGGCACGCCGATCACCGGCAGCAGGCCGATCACCACCCCGATGTTGACCAGTCCCTGTCCCACGATCCAGCACGCCACGGCCGCCGTCGTGACCTTGACGAACGGGTCCTCGTGCCGCCGCACGATGCGGCTCGTCGCCAGCCCGAGGACCGCGAACAGGCCCAGCACGAGCAGCGTGCCGAGCAGGCCGAGCTCCTCGCCGATCACGGCGTAGATGAAGTCGTTGTGCGCCTCGGGCAGGTAGGACCACTTCTCGCGGCTCGCGCCGAGCCCCACGCCCCACAGTCCGCCCGTGCCGAGGCCGAACAGCCCGTGCAGCGACTGGTAGCACTCGCTCGACGCGTCGCAGTCGGCGCCGTAGGTGGCCAGGATGCGGTCCAGGCGATCCCGGCTCTCCTGCAGTGCCACGAACGCGTAGCCGACGGCGGCCGCCGCCACGGCGCCCAGGCCGAGGAGCCCGGCGGGCACACCGGCCACGATGAACGCACCGGCGACGAGCAGCCCGATGACGATCGCCGTGCCGAGGTCGCCGCCCGCCAGCACCAGCCCGAGCACGACGACGGCGCCGGGCACCGCGGGCATGATCGCGTGCGACCACGAGCCCAGCAGCGCCTGCTTGCGGCCGAGCACGGTGCCGAGCCAGAGCGCGAGGGCGAGCTTGGCGAGCTCGGACGGCTGGAAGCTGACCGGCCCGAGGACGAGCCAGTTCTGCTGCCCGTTGCGGATCTCGCCGAGGAAGATCACCAGGAGCAGCAGCGCGACCGCGACCAGCAGGGCGGGCAGGGCGAGGCGCTTGTACCAGCGCACGGGCACACGCGTCGCGACGAGCATGACGGGGACGCCCATGAGCGCGTACTGCGCCTGGGTGAGGAAGTCCCGGTACGGCGAGTCGCCGTCGGCGATGGAGGTGACCGCGGAGCTGGACAGCACCATGACCAGCCCGATCACGGTGAGCAGGCCGGTGGCGCCGACGAGCAGGAAGTAGCTCGTCACGGCGTTGTTCCACTGGCCCAGCCACTCGCGCTCGCCGCGGGTGCGCCTGGCCGAGGACGTCGTCGCCATGCTCCCCCCTCGCTTCGTCGGTGACGGTGACCGGCTCCGTCAGGTGGTGTCCCGGGTGGTATCGGGCGCGCCCGCTCCCGCGTCGTCGTCCGCCGCCTCCTGGCGCACCGCGGCGGCGAACGCCTCCCCGCGCGCCGCGTAGGAGGCGAACTGGTCCATCGACGCGCCGGCGGGAGCCAGCAGCACCGTGTCTCCCGCCCGGGCCAGGCCGCGGGCGGCGGACACGGCCCGCCGCATCACGGTCCCAGTGTCGCCGGGATCGATCCGGACCACGGGGATCTGGGGCGCGTGTCGCGCGAGCGCGCCCGTGATCGGGCCGGCGTCGGCCCCGATGACGACGGCGGCCCGCAGGCGGTCCGCGCGGCCGGCGACGAGCTCGTCGAAGTCGGCGCCCTTGGCCAGCCCTCCGGCCACCCACACGACCGTGCCGTGCGGGAACCCGGCGAGCGACGCCGCGGCGGCGTGCGCGTTGGTCGCCTTGGAGTCGTTCACGTACGCGACGTCGTCGATCTCCGCGACGCGCTGGATCCGGTGGTCGCCCGGCGTGAAGGCGCGCAGCCCGTCGCGTACCGCGGCGGCGGGGACGCCGTGCGCGCGGGCGAGCGCGGCGGCGGCGAGGGCGTTCGCGACGACGTGCGCGGGCGGGGTGCCGCCGCCGGCCAGGTGCGCGAGGTCCGCGAGCGTGCCGAGCTCGGCGGCGGACCCGTGGCGCGCCGGGTCGTCGGCGGGCAGGTGGAAGGCGCGGTCGACGAGGACGTCCTCCACGAGGCCGACGTCGCCGGGTCCGGGCACGCCGGCGACGAACCCGACGGCGCGGGCGCCCTCGGCGACGTCGGCGGCGCGGACGAGCTCCTCGGTGCGCGGGTCGGTCTTGTTGTACACGCACGCCACCTGGACCCGCTCGTAGATCCGGCCCTTGTCCGCGGCGTACGCGTCGAACGAGCCGTGCCAGTCGATGTGGTCGGGGGCGATGTTGAGCACGGCCGCGGCCCGGGGCGACATCGTGTGGGTGTGGTGCAGCTGGAAGCTGGACAGCTCGACGGCGAGCACGTCGAGTTCCGGGTCGAGCACGGCCTCGATCAGCGGGCGGCCCACGTTCCCGACCGCCGCGGACCGCAGCCCGGCGGCCGTGAGGATCGAGTCGAGCATCTCGACGGTGGTCGTCTTGCCGTTGGTGCCGGTGACGGCGAGCCAGGGCGCCGGGCGGGGACCGGCGCCGTCCGACCCGAGCGCCGGGCGGGGACCGGCGCCGTCCGACCCGAGCGCCGGGCGGGGACCGGCGCCGTCCGACCCGAGCGCCGGGCGGGAACCGGCGCCGTCCGACCCGAGCGTCTCCTTCACCCGCAGCCGCCACGCCAGCTCGATCTCGCTCCAGACGGGGATCCCGGCCGCGCCCGCGGCGACGAGCAGCGGGGACGACGGCGGCCAGCCGGGCGAGGCGACGACCAGGTCCGCGTTCGCGATCAGGCCGGCCACGACGTCGTCGAGCGCCCGGGACTCCCCGGGCGGCGGGAGACGCACGTCGGCGTCGTCGGCCCGCGCGTCGACGGTGACGACGCGCGCGACGCGGCCGGCCAGGGCCGCCGCCACGGCGCGGCCGGTGACGCCGTACCCGGCGACGACGACGCGCGCGCGCCCGAGCGGCACGGCGGGCTCGACGACGGGCGGGCCCGCCTCCGCCGCGGACCCCGCCCGGCCGCCGTCGTCGGGCAGGGTCACGACACCACCCATTCGGCGTAGAAGATGCCCATCCCGAGCGCCGCGAAGAGCCCGGCGATCAGCCAGAACCGGATGACGATGGTCACCTCGCCCCACCCGGACAGCTCGAAGTGGTGGTGCAGCGGCGCCATCTTGAAGGCCCGCTTCCCGGTCAGCTTGAGCGAGCCGATCTGGATCGGCACCGAGGCCACGATGATGACGAACAGACCGCCGATGATCACCGCGAGGAGCTCGGTGCGGGACAGGATGGACAGGCCCGCGAACGCGCCGCCGAGCGCGAGCGAGCCGGTGTCGCCCATGAAGATCTTCGCGGGGTTCGCGTTCCACCACAGGAAGCCGAAGCAGGCGCCCATCACGGCGGCGGCGATGATCGCGAGGTCCTGCGGGTCACGGACCTCGTAGCAGCTCGGCCCGGCGGCGGCGAGCCGCTGGCAGGACTGGTTGAGCTGCCAGATGCCGACCAGCACGTACGCGCCGAACGTGATCAGGGAGGCGCCCGTGGCGAGGCCGTCGAGGCCGTCCGTGATGTTCACGGCGTTGGACCAGGCCGCGACCAGCAGGTTCGCCCAGATGACGAAGAGGATCAGGCCGACGGTCGCGCCGAAGAACGCCAGGTCGATGTTCGTGTCCCGCAGGAACGAGATCTTCGTGGACGCCGGCGTGCGGGAGTGCTCGTTCGGGAAGCCCAGGGCCAGCACGGCGAACGAGATGCCGACGAAGCCCTGGCCGATCAGCTTGGCCCGCGCCGTCAGCCCGAGGGAACGCTGCTTGCGGATCTTGGTGAAGTCGTCGAGGAAGCCGATGAACCCGAGACCCACCATGAGGTACAGGCACAGCAGCGCCGACACGCTCGGCGGCCGCTGGCTGACCAGCATCGACACCGCGACCCCGACGACCGTGCCCACGATGATCACGACGCCGCCCATCTGGGGCGTGCCGCGCTTGGTGAAGTGGGCGGTGGGCCCGTCCTGGCGGACGAACTGGCCGTAGTTCTTGTGGATGAGGAAGCGGATGAACAGCGGTGTGCCGAACAGGGACACGATCAGCGCGGCGGCCGCGCTGACGAGGATGGCGATCAACGGGCGGCCTCCCGCCCGGCCGGCGCCGCGATCTTCTCGCCGGTCCCGGCGAGATGGTCGCCCAGGCGCCAGAGCCCGGACCCGAGTGACGACTTGACGAGCACCACGTCACCCGGACGGAGTTCCCCGTCCAGATAGTGCGCCGCCGCTTCGATGTCCGGCACGAACACCGTCTCCTCCCCCCAGGAACCCTCCTGGGTAGCTCCCTCATGGATGTGGTACGCCCCCTCGCCCACCACGACGAGGAGCTTGATGTTGAGCCGGACGGCCAGCAGGCCGACGTCGTGGTGCGCGACCCGCGAGTCGTCGCCCAGCTCGAGCATCTCCCCGAGCACGGCGACGGAGCGCCGCTCGCGCCCCGCCAGGATCGCGAGCGCCTTGAGCCCGGCCCGCATCGAGTCCGGGTTGGCGTTGTAGGCGTCGTCGACGACCGTGACGCCGTCGGGCCGCTCGGTCACGGCCATGCGGTGCGGGCTCGCCGGCCCCGCCTCGGCGAGCCGCCCGGCGATGGTGGCCGGGTCGAGGCCGAGGCGCAGTGCGACCGTGGTGGCGGCGAGCGCGTTGGACACGTGGTGCTCGCCCACGAGGGCGAGCCGCACCGGGGCCTCGGCGGGTTCCCCGGACCCGGTCACGGACGGGTGCACGCGCAGCGTGAACGACGCGCGCCCGTCGGGCCCGGTCGTCACGTCCTGCGCGCGCACGTCGGCGGAGGGGATCGTGCCGAAGGTGACGACGCCGGTGCCGGCCGCGCGGTCGACCCGCTCGGCCATCGCGGCGACGCGCATGTCGTCGGCGTTCAGCACCACGGTGCCGCCCGGGAGGGTGCCCTCCGCCATCTCGCCCTTGGTCCGCGCGATCATGTCGACGCTGCCGAACTTCCCGACGTGCGCCACGCCGACGGCGAGCACGACGCCGACCTCGGGCGGGGCGATCGAGGTGAGGTACGCGATGTTGCGCGGCGCGTCGGCCCCCATCTCCAGCACCAGGAACCTCGTGTCGGGCGTCACCTCCAGCACCGTCATCGGGAGCCCGACCTCGTTGTTCAGCGAGCCGGCGGGCAGGATCGTGGCGCCTTCCGGCCGCAGCAGCGCCCCGATCAGGTCCTTCGTGGTGGTCTTGCCGACGGAGCCGGTCACCGCCACCACCCGCAGGTCCGGGTTCACCTCGCGGACCCGCGCCAGCACGTGCCGGGCGAGGTCGCCGAGCGCGCGCTGCGGGTCCGGCGTCACGACGACGGGCACGCCCGCGCCGGGCAGTTCCCGCGCGGCGAGCACGACGACGGCGCCGGCCGCCACGGCGGACGGCACGAACTCGTGGCCGTCCGCGGACTCACCCTCCCAGGCGACGAAGAGCGAACCGGGCTCCGCCTTCCGCGAGTCGGTGACCACCGGTCCGGTCACGCGTGCGTCCGGGTCCCCGTGCAGCGTTCCCCCGGTGGCTGCGACGACCTGCGCCGCAGTCAGCTCGATCATGCTCCGCTCTCCCTCTCATGCTTCGGCCGCATAGGCCGGCCCGTCCCCTCATGCTTCGGTCGCATGGACCGGCCCTCGCTCTCGTGCTCCTGCCGCGCCGCCAGGGCCGCGCGCGCCTCCTCGCGGTCGTCGAGGTGGTGGTCGACGCCCGCGACCTCCTGGATGGTCTCGTGGCCGCGGCCGGCGACCAGGACGGTGTCGTCCGCGCCGGCGGAGGTGATCGCGCGCGCGATCGCGTCCGCCCGGTCGGCGATCTCGGTCAGCTCGACGTCCCGGCCCAGGCCGGCCAGCGCCGCGCGGGCGCCGTCGAGCACGGCCGCGCGCACGGCCGCGCGGTCCTCGCCGTGCGGGTCGTCGTCGGTCACCACGACGACGTCGGCGCCGCGCACGGCGGCCGCGCCCATGAACGGGCGTTTGCCGGGATCGCGGTCCCCGGTCGCGCCGAACACCACCGACAGGCGGCCCTTCGTCGTGGGACGCAGCGCCGAGAGCGCGAGCTCGAGCGCCTCGGTGTTGTGCGCGAAGTCCACGACGACGCGCGGCGAGGTGGCCAGCACCTCCATCCGGCCCGGCACGGTCGCGGTGAGGCCGTCCACCGCCCGGAGCGCCTGGTCGACGGCGTCCACGTCCGCCCCCGACTCCAGCACCATGACGGCGGCGAGCGCCGCGTTGGCGACGTTGTAGCCGCCGGGCAGCGCGGTGCGGGTGCGCAGGGTGCGGCCGTCGCGGTGGGTGAGGGTGAAGGCGGAGCCGGTGCCGTCGGGCGCGACACCGGACACCGTCCAGTCCGCGCCGGGGTCGAGCGGCCGGACGCCCGTGCCGGTGGAGAGGGTCGCCACGGGCACCTCGGCGCGGCGCGCCATCTCGGCGCCGTGCTCGTCGTCGACGACGACGACGCCGCGGCGGGACCGGGCGGGCGTGAACAGCTCGGCCTTGGTGGCGAAATAGGTCTCCAGGTCGCCGTGGAAGTCCAGGTGGTCCTGCGTGAGGTTGGTGAACCCGGCCACGTCGTAGACGACGCCGTCCACCCGGTGCTGCGCGATGGCGTGCGAGGACACCTCCATCGTGAGGGCCTCGACGCCGTCGGACACCATGGCCGCGAGGACGGCCTGCAGGTCGGCGGCCTCGGGAGTGGTGAGCACGCTCGGCAGGACCCGGTCGCCGGAGCGGGTCTCCACGGTGCCGACGAGGCCGCACCTGCGGCCGAGCGCCCGCAGCACGTGGTCGAGCTGGTAGGTGGTGGTGGTCTTGCCGTTGGTGCCGGTGAGGCCGAAGGTGACGAGGCGTTCGGCGGGCGCGCCGTACACGTGGGCGGCGGCGGGTCCGGCGGCGGCGCGAGGGTCGGCGACGACGAGGACGGCCGGCCGCGCGGACGTGGTCGCCTCCGCCTCCAGGAGCGCGGCCCCGGCGGGGTCGGTCAGGACGGCGGTGGCGCCGCGGGCGACGGCATCGGCGGCGAACCGGGCTCCGTGCACGCGCGCGCCGGGCAGGGCGACGAAGAGGTCTCCCGGCCCGGCGGCACGGTTGTCGGAGACGACGCCCGTGACCTCGGCGTCCGTGTCCGGAGCCGGTGCTCCGAGGGCCGCCGCCAGGTCGCTCGCCCGACGTGGTGTCACATGATCCGGGCGGATCCGAGCTTGCGGGGATGTCACGGGGTAGAACCTACCGTCTGCGGGCGAGGCTGCCGTACGCAGCGGTGTTCGGCGGACCAGGTCACGGCTCGTGCCGCGGTGCCGGCACCAGGTTCTGCGCGGCCGATCGAGATCCTCACCACGTCGTCCTCAGCGGCCGGTACTTCTCGTCGCTCGGCGGGACGTCCATCTTCTGCAGGGTGAAGCCCATGACGTCGCTGAACACCGGTGCGGCGACCTCGCCCCCGTAGATGCTGCTCTGCGGGGAGCGGAGGAACACACCGACGGTGTAGCGGGGGTCGTCGGCGGGCGCGACGCCGACGAACGACGCCATGTAGGTCTGCTGCCCGTTCTCGAGCCACATCTGCGCGGTGCCGGTCTTGCCCGCGACGCGGTATCCCGGCACCTTGGCGTTGGCCGCGGTGCCGTCGTCGTCGGTGACGGCCTCCATCATGTGCAGGAGCGTGTCGGCCGTGTCGGTGGAGATGACGCGCTCGCCGTCGGGGCGCTGCGCCGGCGTCTCGGTGCCGTCGTCGTCCGTCGTCCCGGCCAGCAGGGTGGGCTGCGTGCGGATGCCGCCGTTCGCGACGGTGGTGAACACGCTGGTCGCCTGGATGGCGTTGACCGCCAGGGCCTGGCCGAAGAGCACCGTGTCGCGGGTGCGCAGGTCCCACTGCTCGACGTCGTCGGGCGGCATGAGCCCCACCGACTCCCCGGGCAGGCCCAGCCCGGTCGGCTGCCCGAACCCGAACTTCGTCAGGTAGTCCTGGCGCGTCTGGAGCGGGATCTTCTCGCCCACCATGACGGTGCCCACGTTCGAGGACTTCGCGAGCACCCCGGTCAGCGTCAGGCGCTCGACGGCGTGCTCGTGGGAGTCGGTGAACGTCTGGCCGGACGGCGCCGTCCACCGGTACGGCACCGTGAACCGCGAGCCCGGCTTCCAGACGCCCGTCTCCAGCGCGGCGGCCATGGTGACCACCTTGCCGGTGGAGCCCGGCTCGAACACGGCGGTGACCGCCTTGGAGGGCTCGGCGACGGCCGCCGTGGAGCGGTCGTTCGGGTCTGGTGCGTCGGAGTCGGCGAGCGCGACGACCTCGCCCGTGCGCACGTCCTGCACGACGGCGATGCCGTACGCCGCGCCCGTGTCACGGACGGCCTGGTCGACGGCGTCCTGTGCCTTCCACTGCACGTCGTGCACGAGCGTGAGGCGCACGTCGTCGCCCGGGACGGCCGGCGTGTACTCCTGGTCGGCGGCCGGGATGCGCAGGCCGTCGCGTGATCGTTCGTACGTCTCCGAGCCAGGCGAGCCCGCCAGGACGTCGTCGTACGCGGCCTCGATGCCGGCCCGGCCGGCCTGCTCGCCGTCGACGAATCCCAGCAGTCCCGCCCCGACCGTGCCGGCCGGGTAGGTGCGCTTGCTGACGAGGTCGGTGCGGATGTAGGCGCGCAGGCCGAGCTCCGCGATCGCGCGCTGGGCGCGCGGCACCACGTCCTTGGCCAGCACCACGTACCGGGTGTCACCCACCAGCTTCGCGGCGAGCTCGGCGTCCGGGATGCTCAGCACCGGACCGAGGAGCTGGGCCACGCCCAGGGCGCCGTCCTGGACGGGCTCGCCGCGCGAGTCGACGCGGCCGTGCCCGCGGAAGTCCTGGATGGCGACCGGATCCGCGACGACGGTGTAGCGGTCGACCGAGGTGGCCAGCACCACACCGTCGGCGTCGGTGATGTCGCCGCGGTGCGCGGGCGTGACGGCGGTGGCCAGGCGCGCGGCCTGCGCGTCCGCCGCCAGCTCGGGCCCCTGGATCACCTGCACCTGCACCAGCCGCGCCACGAACACCAGCACGATCACCGCGGTGGCGCCGATCAGCCAGCGCTGCCGGATCTCGGGGCGGCCCGGGGCGGGGCGCGCGGGGGTGTAGCGGCGGCCCTCCAGCGGGGCCGGGCGGCGCGCGCCGGCGGCGCCGCGGGTGCTCGCCGACGTCTTGCGCCGGGCGTCCGGCGGGGCCTGGAGCCCGAGCCGGGAGGCGGTGGCGGGCTTCTTCCGCGGCGCGGGCTTCCTCCTGCCCGACGGCGGCCGCCCCGACTCCCTCCCGCGTGACGGTTCGCGCGGGGCGGGCTTCCGGGCAGGCGCCGCGTTGCCGGCGCGCTGCGGGGTCGCTCTGCCGGTGCGCTGCGGCTTCGCCGAGTTCTTCGCGGTCGGGTTCCTCGCCGCCGAGCCCTTCGCCGTCTTCTTCGGGGCCGCCCCGCGCCCCGGCGGCGTCGTCCGCCGGGGCGCGGGCGAGCGCCGCGGCTCCCGCGGCGCCGTCACTTGTCGTTCCCCTGCACCACCTTGCCGGTCTCGACCGAGAACATGGTCGGGTTCTCGGCGGGGACCATCCCGTAGGAGCGGGCCGTGGCGGCGAGGTCCGTCTCGGCCTGCGCGATGTCCTCCTGGAGACCCTGCACGTCCTGGGCGGTGCGGCCCACGTCGCTCTGCAGCCGCGCCATCTCGTACGAGCCCCGCGCGAGCGTCGTGTTCAGCACCAGCGCGGTGACGAGCGCGCCGAGCAGGATGGTGACGCACAGCACGAGGAACGGGACCTTGGACCGGGCATGCAGGGGCGCACGGACGGCGTCGAACCGGCGGCCGGTCCGTCCGGCGCCGCCGGGGATCGCGGTCAGCGGCGGCCGGCGCTCGGGGCGTCCGGCCGGGCGCGACGGCGACCGGGTGGGTGCGGTAGTGGTCCGCGCGGCTGCGGCGCGTGCTGCGCTCATCGGCGGTCCTCCTTGCGTGCCTGGTTCTTTCGGGGGGTTCCGTGACCTGCCCGGGGACGCTCGTCGCGTGCCTCGCGCAGGTGGTCCGGGGTGGGGCGCAGGCGGCGGGCGGCCCGCAGGCGGACCGATGCGGAGCGCGGGTTGCGCTCCAGCTCCGGCCCGTCGGCGGTCTCCGCGCCACGGGTCAGCGCCTCCAGGTAGGGCCGGTGGGTCTCGGGCTCGACGGGCAGGCCGGCCGGGGCCGACGACGTCGTCCCGCGCTGCAGCGCCCGCTTGACGATGCGGTCCTCCAGCGAGTGGTACGACTCCACGACGATCCGACCGTCGACCGCCAGTGCCTCGATCGCCGCCGGCACGGCGCGCTCGAGCACCTCGATCTCGCCGTTCACCTCGATGCGCAGCGCCTGGAACGCGCGCTTGGCGGGATGTCCGCCGGTCTTCCGCGTCGCGGCCGGGATCGTGGCGCGCAGCAGGTCGACGAGGTCGCCCGAGCGTTCCCACGGCCGGGACTCGCGGCGCCGGACGATCGCCCGCGCGATCCTCGGCGCGAACCGCTCCTCGCCGTACTCCCGCAGGATCCGGGCGAGCTCGCGCTCGTCGTAGGTGTTGAGCACGTCGGCCGCCGTCTGCCCGCGGGTGGGGTCCATCCGCATGTCGAGCGGCGCGTCCTGGGCGTACGCGAAGCCGCGGCCCGCCTCGTCGAGCTGCAGCGAGCTCACGCCGAGGTCCATGAGCACGCCCTGCACGGCACCCGGCGTGGGGCCGCCGGCCGTGTGCGTGGCGACGACGGCGCCGATCTCGTCGTAGACCGCGTGCACCGGGGTGAACCGGTCCCCGAAACGCGCCAGGCGCGCTGACGCGAGCCGGAGGGCCTCCGGGTCGCGGTCGATGCCGATCACGCGCGCGGTGGGCACCTGCTCCAGGACGCCCTCGGTGTGGCCGCCCATGCCGAGCGTGCAGTCGACGAGCACGGAACCCGGCCCGGCCAGGGCCGGAGCGAGCAGGTCGACGCAGCGCTGCAGGAGGACGGGCAGGTGCCGGTCCGCCGCGTCGCCCGCGCGTTCCTCGGTGGTGTTCATCATGTCTCGTCCTCCTTCCCTTTTCGTTCCGTTCTCGTTGCTTGCCCGATTCTTTTGTTTTGCCCAGGTGCCGAGGGCCACCCCGGGTGGGCACGGCCGCCCGGTCAGGTCTCCCTCCGCGCTTCTGGCGCCGGGGAAGTGCGCCAGATTTCGCGGGAGGAGGCCTCACCGGACGGCCGGTGAACCCCGCCGCGGTCAGAAGCCGAGATCCGAGATCGTCTCCGCGATCTCGGCGTAACCCGCCTCCTTCTCCTCCGAGTAGGCCGCCCAGGTGTCCGCGTCCCAGACCTCCACGCGGGTGCCGACCCCGATCACGACCACGTCGCGACCCAGGCCCGCGTACTCGCGCAGGGGCCCGGGAATGGAGACCCGGCCCTGCTTGTCGGGCACCTCGTCCGAGGCGCTCGACAGGAACATCCGCAGGTAGTCGCGCGCCTGTTGGCTCGTCACGGGCGCGGAACGGACCTGCTCGTAGATCCGGCTGAACTCATCCATCGGGAGCAGGAAGAGGCACCTGTCCTGACCGCGGGTCATGACGAGGCCCCCGGCGAGACGGCCCCGGAACTTGGCGGGAAGGATGAGCCGGCCCTTCTCGTCGAGCTTCGGGGTGAACGTGCCGAGGAGCAGGCCCAGGCCCGCGAACCCGCCCGCCGGCAACCCGGCTGTCGCAGTGTCCACGGCTCGCACCTCCCCTCGCGCTCCCGCGGCCTCCACGCTACTCCACTTTGCTCCACATAGCCTGAGATTTGATCGCGGCAACTCGTGCAGGTAATGTCAATATGCAGGTCAAGAACATAAAGACGCGGTGGAGGAAATGGGGAACCCGCGCGTGTCCGTTCCGGGCATCGCGGTCTTCTCGGTGCGCGGGCGCCGGAACGGGCGCCGGGTGCGATCCAGGCGTTCGGCCGGGCCCGGACGCCCGCACGAAGAGACGGGGTGGGCGCCCGGCCGGAACCGGACACCCACCCCGTGGTCGTGTGAAGTTGTGCTTGATCATGCCGGATCAGACATGGTCGCACGCGATCGTTCAGGATCGCGCACCGGACGACACCGGCCGGGCGTCAGGGCGCCCCGCAGGCGGTTCCGCCGAGCCGGATGTCGTCGGCCGACGGCGCGGTGCCGTCCGGCATCGAGGCCACGAAGCCGACGGACGCCGACTCCCCGGGCGCCAGGTCGCTGTTCCACGACGGCGCCGTCGCCGTGACGGAGGTCCCGTCCTGGACGACGTCGGCGCCCCAGCCGCTGGAGATCCGGACTCCCGGCGGGAACGACCACTCGATCACCCACGGGTCGAGCGTCTCGGTGCCGGTGCTGGTCACCGTGACCTCTCCCTGGAAGCCGCTGCCCCACTCGTTCACGGCCCGCCACTCGGCCACGCAGTCCGGCGCCGGGGCGGTCCCGGTGGGATCCGGCGTGGGCGTGGGAGTCGGTGTGGGCGTGGGTGTCGGCTCGGGCTCCGTGGGCTCGTCGGTCGGCGTGGGATCGGGGGACGGTGCCGTCCCCGTGAACTCGCCGATGACGATGCCCCGCCCGTTCGTGCCGACGTAGACGCGGCCGAACACGTCGGGGTCGCCGGTGATGACCTGGCCCGTCCAGGCGAACTGGTGCTCGTCGTCATTGATCCGCACCCAGGAGGCCCCGGCGTCGTCGGACCGGAACAGGCCGCGCACGCCGTCCACCCGCGCCGAGACGTAGACGGCCGGGTGGTCGAACCCGGGGGCGGGGGCGCCGAAGCCGACGGCGTCGGCCTCGTCGATGCCGGGCACCCGCGTGAAGCCGGCTCCGCCGTCGGTGGAGTGCCACAACCCGTACGGGCCGCCCTCCGCGCTGCCGGCGACGAAGATCTCACCGGAGCGTCCGGGCACCGCGCCGAACCGGACCTCGCCGGTCGGCAGGCCGGAGGCGGCGGAGGCCGTGAAGGTCGCGCCACCGTCGTCGGACACGTAGAACGTGCCCCCCGCCATGGCGTAGAAGCGCTGCGGGTCCGTCCGGTCGGCCTCGACCCGCGCGCCGTCGGGCACGCCCGACGACGCCGTCCAGCTCGACCCGAGCGTCGTGGACACGTGCACGCCAGTACCGGTCGGGCTCCACACGATCCGCGAGCCGTCCGCGTTGATCGCGACCGTGCCCGGCCCGGTGACGCCGCCCGGCTCCTGCGCGGCCCACCACGAGTCACCGCCGGACGTCGACACGCCCAGGTGCCCGGCACCCTCCTGGTCGGACTCTCCGACACGCACCATCGTGTCCGGAGCGTCCTGCGCGAAGTCCACGCCGAGCACACCCGTCTGGTACGGCTGCGTGTAGTGGAAGCGATCCGGCACGGTGGTGACGTCGTCGTGCACGAAGCCACCGATGTCATACATCCCCGAGACGAGGTCCACGGCGCCGGGCGGGGCGGCGAGGTCCTGGACCGCCGTCTCCTCGATCCCCTGGGCGCGGACGGCGATGTCCACGGTCCCGCCCGAGTCCCATGCGGTGAGGTTCTCGCCGCCGTAGACGGTGGCGCCGGTGCCGTACAGGAAGCTGTCCGAGTCGAACGGGTCGATCTCGAAGGACTCGGTCATCCAGCCGAGCTTGGGGCTGGGGTTGTCCGGCGCGTCCTGATTGCCGAAGTCGAGCCAGGGTGCCCCGGAGATGTCGAGCGAATAGCGCAGAGTGCGCTGCGGGTAGGAGGCCCATTCCCAGATCGGGCTCCACGTCTCGCCGCGGTCGGTGCTGCGGTAGATCTGGATGTCCGGCCACCACGAGATCTGGCTGACGGCCATGATCGTGTCCGGGTCCTGCCGGTCGATCGTCAGGCCCGAGAAGCCGAAGTAGGCGTCCGGGTCGTCCGACGGCACAGGGCTGATCCGCGTCCAGTCGCCCGTGGCGGTGTCCATGCGCCAGACGTCGCCGAGCCCGCCGTCGTACGGGCCGCCCGTGTCCGACGTCGCCAGGTAGAGCTGGCCGCCCGCGGTGTCGAGCACCGCCTTGTGCGGGATGAAGCCCGTGGGCTGGCCGGGCACGCGCTCCCACGTGGAGCCCGCGTCGGTGGAGCGGTAGACGTTGTTCTCCTTGTCGGCCACGCCGACGTAGACGGTGCCCGACGGCGAGCCCGCGGGCACGCCGGCCGGATCGAACTCCACCCAGAGGACGCCTTGGTTGCTGGTGAGGTAGTCGTTCGGGTCCGACGGGTCCTGCACGTAGTTGCCTGGGTTGGGGAAGTTGCCGACCTCGGACCAGGTCACCCCGCGGTCGGTGCTGCGCCACAGCCCGTTCCCGCCCTCCGTGCCGAGGTACAGCACGCGCGGGTCGCTGGGGTCGACGGCGAGCCGCTCGCCCATGCCCCGGCCGGGCATGTTGCCGCCCACCTTGAACGGCAGGTCGGCCTTCTCCCAGGTCTCGCCCCGGTCCGAGCTGCGCAGGATCGCGCCGTTGTTCGGGTCCCAGGAGTTCGTGTAGGAGCCGACCATCGCATAGACGCGGTCCGCGTCGGTGGGGTCCGGGGCGATCGACAGGACGCCGCTGTGGCCCCAGTCGTCCCAGCCGACGTGGTCCAGCAGCGGAATCCAGCGGCCGGAACCGCCCTCGCGGCGGTACGCGCCCCCGACGTCGGTACGGACGTAGGCCAGGCCCTGCTCGGCCTCGCTGTACACGATGCCGGGAACGAAGCCGCCGCCGACGATCTCGACGTTGCCCCACTCGTAGTCGGCCTGCTGCGCGGTCACGCTCCCCGCGGTCGATGTGATGGACGCGGGCGGGCTCGCCGCCGCGGTGCTCACCGCGGCGGCGCCCAGCCCGGCCGCTCCGAGTCCCAACCCGGCAAGGGCTGCGACGACTGGCCGAAGTCTCATCCGTACTCACCTCTTCGTGCCGACACCTCAGGGACCCGCGGCCCCTGGCGGACACCGCTCTGTGCCCGGCACGGGCAACGTAGTTGAAGCGCTTCGACGACCGGAAGAGGGGCCGGGCGGCTCTAAACGGTTAGGTGAGCCCGTGGGTCTTCCCGGGCAGCACCGCCCCTTCAGTCCGCCTGAATCCCGGTGAAGCGGTACTCGCTTGTCCCGCGCGGCCTCGCGGCCCCACACTCGCCGTATGAGCACGGCCGGCACGACAGCGACCCCGCACGACGTCATCCGCCGGCCGGGCGGGTTCGTGGTGCTCCTGGTCGTCACCTTCCTCGCGCTGACGAACTACGCGGCGCTGCTGTCCGTCGTCCCCCTGTGGGCCGCCGAGGGCGGCGCCGGCAGCGCGGCGATGGGCGGTACGACCGGCGTCATGATGGCCGGGACGGTCGCCGCCCAGCTGGCCATGCCGTGGCTGTTCCGCCTGCTCGACCTGCGCGCGATGGTGGTGGTGGGCGCCGCGCTCCTGGGCGCGCCGACCCCGTTCTACCTGCTCACGCCCGATCTCCTGCCCGTCCTGGCCCTGTCCGCGGCGCGCGGGGCGGGGTTCGCGCTGGTCGTCGTCGCCGGCGGGACGCTGGTCGCCGAGCTCTCGGCGGCCGGCCGCTTCGCCCGCTCCGCCGCCCTCTACGGGACGTCGGCGGCCCTGCCCAATCTCGTCGCCCTGCCCGGCGGTGTCTGGGTGGCCGGAACCTGGGGGTTCGACGTCACCTTCTGGTTCGCGGGAGCCGCGTCCCTGGCCGGCGCCCTCATCGCCCTGGGACTACCCGGCCGCGACCGCGGGAGCTTCACGCTCCGGTCGCTCGCCGCCGCCCGGCACATCGTCCGGCCGATCGGGATCTTCCTCCTCGCCGCTGCCTCGTTCGGCGCCGCGACCACGTTCATCCCGGTCGCGGGGCCCGGCACACGAGACGTCGCGCTCGCCCTGCTGATCGCGTCGGTCGCGCTCGTGGCGGCACGGCTGGCCGCCGGGGCGGCGGGCGACCGGATCGGCACCGGACGGCTCCTCCTTCCCGCGGGCCTGACGTGCGCCGCCGGCGTCGCGCTCGTCGCCGTCTCCCTGGCCGGGGGTCCGTGGTTCCTCCTCGGCGCGTTCCTGCTCGGCGCCGGCTTCGGTGCGACGCAGAACGACTCCTTCGTCTCCGTGATGCGCGCCCTCGGCACCGGTCACCACGGCGCGGCCAGCACGATCTGGAACATCGCCTACGACGGCGGACTCGGCGCGGGCGCGTTCACGCTCGGGCTCGTGATCGCCGGTGCGGGCTACTCGGGAGCGTTCCTGGCACTGGCCGCCGCGATCGCCGTCGTCACCCTCGGGCTGGGCCGGGTGACGAACGCAACAGATTCCCGGCCACCTCCATTAGGCTGAACGGACACAGCGGACGCCCGGCGCGGCGTCCGAGACGTGACAGCTCCCCAGACCCGGGCCGACGGAGGTTTCCCCAGTGCAGCACGATCCCCACGCTCCCGGCCTGCTCCATCCCCAGCAGGCCGGCGGAGCTGCAGATGGCGGGACCGTTCGCCGCTTCGTCGACGCCGTTCCGCCCCCGCCGCCCGCCGTCCAGGACGGCCCCGGGAACGGCGCGGCGTCCGGCGACCCGGCCGCCCTGCTGGCCGACCTGGTGGACGCCACGAGCCGGGTGCGCGCCGCGATCGAGACGGTGGTGACGGGCAGGCCCGGCCTGGCGGACATCACGCTCGCGGTGCTGCTGGCCGAGGGACACCTGCTGGTGGAGGACGTGCCGGGGGTCGGCAAGACCACGCTCGCCAAGGCCCTGGCGCGCAGCATCGACTGCGCCGCCGGGCGGATCCAGTTCACACCGGACCTCCTGCCGAGCGACCTGACCGGCGTGAACATCTTCCGCAACGACAGCCACGAGTTCGAGTTCCGTCCCGGGCCGGTGTTCAGCAACATCGTCATCGGCGACGAGATCAACCGTGCCTCCCCCAAGACCCAGTCCGCCCTGCTGGAGTGCATGGAGGAGGGGCAGACCACGGTGGACGGCACCACCCACACGCTCCCCCGCCCCTTCCTCGTCGTCGCGACGCAGAACCCGGTCGAGATGGAGGGGACGTACCCGCTTCCCGAGGCTCAGCGGGACCGCTTCATGGCTCGCATCACGGTGGGCTATCCCGACACCGACGCCGAGCTGCTCATGCTGGAGCGGCAGGAGGCCACCACTCCGCTGAGCCACCTGGAGCCCGTCACCGACGGCGCGGCCATGCTCCGGTACGCGGCCTTCGTGCGCGGCGTCTACGCGTCGAGCTCCGTGAAGCGATACGTGCTCGCCCTGGTGGGCACCACCCGCGAGCACCCCGGGCTGCGGCTCGGTGCCTCACCTCGGGCATCGCTGCAGCTCCTCAAGGCGGCCAAGGCGATGGCCGCGATGGCGGGCCGCAACCACGTCCTGCCCGACGACGTCCAGCGCCTCGCCCGTCCCGTCATCGCGCACCGCCTCATCCTGACCACCGAGTCGCGTCTGGGCGGCACGACGGCCGAGCAGATGGTGGACGACATCGTCCGCCGCACGCCCGTGCCCGCGCTCGACCGATCCGACCGCCGCTGATGCCCCTGGTGGCCGCACTCCGGCGGCTCGGCCGCGTCCGGCTCACCGGCCGGGGGGTCGGAGCCTGCCTGATCGGCGTGGTGCTCACGCTCGTCGGCCTCCTGCTGTCCCTGCCCGATCTCGTGGCCACGGGCGCGGCGGCGTTGCTCGCCGTCGCGCTCGCCTGGTTCGTCACCGGGCTGCAGCGGCTCGACGAGGGGCGAGGCGCTCTCGTGGTGCACCGCCGGGTGACGCCGAGCCCGGTGGTGCGCGACGCGCGGACCGACGTGCATCTCGCGGTCTCCGCCGCCGCCCCCACGGGCGCCGCCTACGAGCGCCTCGCCCGCCTGCGGCTGTCGGAGCAGGCCGCCCACGAGCTCGCCGGGCACGAGGGCATCCGGGCGCGCGTGCACGCCCGCGCCGAACGGATCGACGTCACGTACTCCCTCACGCCGTCGCGCCGCGGCCACTGGCCGCTCGGTCCCCTGCTGACGTCCCGCACCGACGTGTTCGGCCTGGTCCGGGCGACCCAGCCGCTCGGCGGGACGACGGGTGTGGCGGTCTGGCCCCGCACGGTCGAGCTCGCCGTGCGCACCCGCACGCGCGGCGACGTCGACCGGGCGTCCACGGGCGGGAGACTGCAGTCGTCCGACGACGCCGTGCTGCGGGAGTACGTCCCCGGCGACGACCCCCGCCGGGTGCACTGGGCGAGCGCCGCGCGCCGCGGTCAGCTCCTGGTGCGCGCCGACGAGAGCGCCGGCGTGCGGCCGGTGAGCGTCCTGCTGGACCGCGGACTGCTTCCGCACCTCCAGGACGGGGCCGCCGCGGCGTTCGGCAGGCCGGCCGCGGTGAACGACGGCGAGTGGGCGGTCGACCTGGTCGCGTCGGTGGCGACGTCGTTCCTCGACGCGGGTCACCCGTCCCGCATCCTCGCCACGAGCGCGGCGCCGGCCGTCGACGGCGTGCGGTTCGTGCCGACCCGGTCCGCCCGGCACGTGCTGCTCGACACCTGCGTCGACCTGCAAGGCCACCGGGGCTCGGCGGAGGCCGAGCACGCCGCCGGAACCACGGCCCGGGCGCTCCGGCTCGCCCGCCGCCCGAGCGAGCTGCTGATCGCCGTCCTCGGGCCGCAGGGCCCGGACGCCCGGCGCGAGCTGGCCGCCCTGGGCACGGACGGCTCCTGCTGGGCGCTGCTCGTGACCCCGCGGGGCAAGGGGTACCGGCACGACGTCGAGGACACCGCCGCGGAGCTCACCGCCGCGGGCTGGCACGTGGCACAGTGCGAGGCCCGCACCGACATCGAGCGCGTCTGGGCGCTCCTGAGCGAGGGAACCGCATGATCCCGGCACATCACGGAGCACTCACGCGGACGGTCGTGAGCGGCGTCCTGGTCGCCGTCGCGACGATCGCGTCGATGTTCGCGCTCGGCGAGATCATCGAGCCAGGGGCCTGGACGCGGGCCGGCGTCGTCGGCGTGATCCTGGTCGCCGCGTGCACGAGCCTGACCCGGTGGGCCCTGCTGAACCGGGCGATGAACCGCGCCGGGCCCCGGCGCGAGACGGGCGGGGGCTCCGCACGGGAGTCCGCGGGCGACCACGCGGCCGAACGTGCCGCGGGGACGGTGTCCTTCCTGGCCACGCTCGTCGGCCTGGCGGTGGCGTCCTGGTACGTCCTGGCGCGGTACGGCACCGCCACGGGCGAGCTGACCCTGCTGGTCGGGGTGGACGAGTGGCGCTGGGTCCTCGACCGGTTCGCGATCGCCACGAACATCATGACCACGGAGCGCGCACCGGTCGAGGACAGCCTGCCCATCGGGATGGTCGCCGTCGGCGGCACGCTCCTGATGTTCCTCGTCGCCGACTCGCTCGCCGGGGCGCGGATGCCCGCGATGGCCGGGCTTCCCCTCCTGGTCCTGTGGACGCCGTCGCTGTCGATCATGGGGCGCATCCCGGCCGGGACGTTCGTCGTGGCGGTCACGGCGGCGCTGCTGCTGCTCACCCTCGACCAGTCCGGCTCCGCGTTCGTCCGGGGATCGAGCCGGGACGCCGCCGTCGCCCGGGCACGCCGCTCGCGGGCGTGGATCACCGCGGTCTCGTCCGTCGTCGTGGCGGTCCTCGCCCTGGGCACCGGCGCGGTGGTCGCGGCCGTTCCCGGCGTGGCCACCGGTTTCTCGCAGATCTTCCGCACGCAGGGGCAGTCCCTCGAGCTGTCGGACGAGTTCGACATGCGCGCCGGTCTGGGCGCGCGGTCCTCGGCCGAGGTCCTCAGCTACGAGATCTCCGACCCGGAGCAGCGCGGCCCGCTGCGCGAGCGGACGTTCACCGCCTGGGACGGCCGCCGGGTCAGCTGGGACCCGCGCGACGGCGGGCTGGTGGACGTCACGCCGGAGTCACGGCTCATGTCGGGGACGGAGAACCTCGCGGGCGGGTCCACGACGCTCGACGTGCGGATCTCGTCCGACCGGGACGGCCTGCTGCCGATCCCCGGCGGTCCGCGCCGGGTCATCATGCCCCCGGGCGACGACCGATGGCGCTGGGACCCGGTCCTCGACGAGGTCCGCAGCGACGGGCGGCTCACCGAGGGCACGCAGTACACGGTCGAGATGCTGGACCGTGGCCTGTCCCCCGAGGCGCTGCGGGCCGCCGGGGACGGCATGCCGGCGAGCGCCGACTACCTCGAGCTGGAGGAGACGGAGTTCCTCGCGGAGACCGCCGAGCTCGCGCGGGCGGTCACGGAGGGCGCGCGCACGCGCTACGACCAGGCCGTGGCGCTGCAGAACTGGCTGCACCACGAGGGCGGGTTCACGTACACCCCGGACACGGCGCCGGCCCGGACCAACGATGCCACCTGGGACTTCCTGACCGATCGGCAGGGATACTGCGTCCAGTTCTCGACGGCGTACTTCGTCATGGCCCGTTCGCTCGGCATCCCGACCCGGATCGGCGTGGGGTACCTGCCCGGCAGCGACGAGGACGGCGACGGCGTGTGGTCCGTCACCGGCCAGGACTCGCACTCGTGGCCCGAGGTGTGGTTCCAGGGCTTCGGGTGGGTCCGGTTCGAGCCGACGCCGCAGGTGCAGACCGGTCCGCTGCCCGACTACGCGAACCCCGTCGCCGCACCGGGCCCGGCGCCGACCGAGGTGCCGGAGGAGCGGCGCCCCACGAGCGTCCCGGAGGACGAGCCCGACGAGGAGCCCACGGCCGAGGCCGATCCGGCAGGGGGCGGCGCCGCGGGCCGGGGAGGCGTCAGCGAGTCGTTGCCCTGGGAGGTCTGGGCCGGTACGGCGGCGGGTGCGCTGGCGGTCTGCGCGGTGGGGCTGTGGCTGCTCCTCCGGCGCCGCCAGGACTCCGTGACGCTCGATCCCGAGCAGGCGTGGGAGCGGGTGGTGGCGCAGCTCGCCGAGCGGAACGTGGTGCTCGGGCCGTCGACGACCCTTCGGCAGGCGCCGGGCGAGATCGCGGAGCAGGTGCGGACCCGCACCGGGAACCCGCTGCCCGACGAGACCGCGGAGGGGATCGTCGCCCTCGCCCATGCCGCGGAGAACGAGCGTTACGCCCGCGAGTACATGTCGCCGTCACCGGCGCAGCTCGACGAACTCACGGCGACGGTCTCCGCGGGGATCTCGGAGACCCTCGGGAGCACGCCGGACACGGCAGCGGCCAGGGTCGGCGAGGTCCTGACCCAGGCCCTGCGCCGCTGAGCCCTCCGCGGGCTCTGCGGAAACCCGGCCCCGCACGCCGGGGTCCGGGGCAGAGCCCCGGGGCGGGGTGCGGGGGCTCCGCCCCCGGCAAGAAACAACGAGACGGAGTGGCCCAACCCCGTTGGGCACACTCCGCCTATCCTGTCTCGGGCTCAGCGGCCCTGGTCGCGGCGGCGGTCCCAGCGCTCCTCGAGCCTGGTCAGGAAGCCCGACCAGCCTCCCTCGCCGGACGACCGGTCCCCGTCGCCCTTCCCGGGCTTCGGGGGCACGACGTTGCCCTGTGCGTCCACCACGCCCGCCGGACCCGACTTCCGCCGCGGTGCGGCGACGGCGAACACGACGCCCGCGAACATCAGGATGAAACCCACCACGCCGATCCACGTGCTGGACGACGCGACGCCCACCACGAGCAGCAGCAGGCCGACGACGACGGCGACGCCCGCCAGCACGTACCGCAGCACGGACCTGCGGCCGGAGGACTGCAACGTGTTCGCGAGACGCGGGTCGTCGGAGGTGAGGGCGCGCTCCATCTGCTCCAGCACTCGCTGCTCGTACTCGGAAAGCGGCATCGAGACCCCCAGATCTCGCAAAGTTACGATGACTCTCTCAGGATAAGCCGGTCGCGCGCTGTGCGGTAGTCGACATCCCGGACGAAGCGACCTTACAGGTCGGACGAGTGTTCTGGGTTCCGGTCCATCCCGGGATCCGGTCCGTCCTGCGTTCCGGTCCCTAGGCCCCGAGGTCGATGGCTGCCTGGCCGAACTTGCGGCGCACGGCGTCGAGCGCGAGCTCGACGTCCCGCTGCGCACCCGCACGCGGGTCGGCGGCTTCCTCGAGGGTCGGCTGGGCGGCCAGCCCTTCCCGCTCGAGAACACGCTCGCCGCGCACGCCCACGAGCCGTACCGGCAGGCCTCGCCGGTCCACGGACGCGACGAGCTCGCGCGCCACGAGGTAGATGTCCCGGGCCACGTCGGTCGGCCCGTGCAGGGTCCGCGACCGGGTCACCGTGACGAAGTCACTGGTGCGCACCTTGACCGACACCGTGCGGGCCACCACTCCCTGCTTCCGCATCCGCGCCGCGACCCGGTCCGCGAGTTCCCGGATGCGTCGGGCCAGCACCGTCTCGTCGTGCACGTCGACGCCGAAGGTCGTCTCCGCGCCGACGCTGTGCTCCTCGCGTCCCGGCACCACCGGGCGCAGGTCGCGGCCCCACGCCAGGTTGTGGAGGTGGGCCCCGCTCACCCGCCCGACGGCGGTCTGCAGGCTGGGCAGATCAGTGTGCGCCAGTTCCGCGACCGTGGTGATCCCCCACGCCGCCAGTGCCTGCTCGGTCTTCTCCCCGACCCCCCACAGCGCGCCGACAGGCAGGCAGTGCAGGAACTCGACCGTGGCCGCGTCCGGGATCAGCAGCATCCCGTCGGGCTTGGCGTGCGTCGAGGCGAGCTTCGCCACGAACTTGTTCCGCGCCACGCCCACCGAGGCCGTCACACCGTACGCCGCCCGGATCCGTTCGCGGATGTCCGCCCCGATCCGGGTGGGTTCACCGAGCCGCCGCCACGCCCCGGCGACGTCGAGGAAGGCCTCGTCGACGCTGACCTTCTCGACCAGGGGCGTGACCTCGCCGAGGATCTCCATCACCCCGCGGGACACCTTCGAGTACAGCGCGAAGTCCGGCTTGACGACGATAGCCTGCGGGCACAGGAGGCGTGCCCGTGTCATCGCCATGGCCGATCTCACCCCGTAGGCCCGCGCCTCGTACGTCGCCGCCGACACGACCCCGCGCTCCTGCCCGCCCACGATCACCGGCTTGCCGCGCAGTTCGGGGCGCCGGGCGATCTCGCACGAGGCGAAGAACGCGTCCATGTCGACGTGCATGATCGTGCACCCCGACTCGTCCGAGCCCCAGTCCCGCCGCGCCGCCGCGGACCTCGGCGCGCGGCTCACGTGCGCCGGTTCCGGGTCATGACGCCTCCGGCACGAGCTGCAGGTGCGGGCGGTGCGCGAACGTCGCGTCCGGGTCCGCCAGCATCGCCACCTCGTCGCGGAAGTCCTCCGCGCAGGCGATGATCTCGTCGGCCCGTGAGGCGTCCACCTCACCGGTGCGGCCGGCGTCGACGGCCGCACGCAGCGGCGCCCCCGACGCGAAGTAGCCGGACCACGGCGCCAGGTCCGGCTCGACCCGCACGAGCATCTCCCAGACGGTCCGTGCCCCGGATCGCGCCGGCGGCCGCCCGCGCAGCGCGAGAACCGCGGCCGCCGCGCGGATGGCCGCGAGATGGGCGTGCCGGAACCGGTCCTCCGGACGGGGCGCGGCGTGCGCCTGCGCCAGTTCCGCGTCCGCCCTGCGCAGCAGCGCACGGACGCCGGGAGGTACGGGTCGCGGTACGCGCGTGCTCGCGGCGACGACATCCGATCCCCTGCCCTGGGTCATGCCCATGTTGCCCTCCGATCCGGTTCCTCACCGTCAGTGTCGAACATTCGTTCGAACGTGTCAATCCGTCCCGCGGCCCGCGAGACACTGGGCCCCATGGCCCGACGCAAGACCCGCCCCGCCCGACGCACCCCATCAAACACCGGGACACTGACATTCCCCGCCGGGCCGGTCCCGATCAGCACCGGGACGGCGGAGGTGATTCGCGACCCGGACCATCCCGATCGGGTGACGCTGCACGTCAACGGCGTGCCCAGCTCGAGCCTCGACCTGGGCGACCCCGGGTTCCTCGACTTCGAGTACATGCAGCAGATGGCCGCCGTGCTCGACCTCCTGCCCGCGGGGCCGCTGCGCGTGCTCCATCTGGGCGCCGCGGGCAGCGCCCTGGCGCGGTACGTCGAGCACGAGCGTCCCGGGTCGCGGCAGCTCGGCGTCGACCTCGACGCCCGGCTGATCGAGCTCGTGCGGGAGTGGTTCGCCCTGCCCCGGTCCCCCCTCCTGCGCCTGCGGGCCGACGACGCCGGCCGGGCGCTGGCGAGCGTGCACCCGGAGTCGTTCGACGTCGTGATCCGGGACGTCTTCGCCGGCGACGCCACGCCCGGCCATCTCGTCGGCACGCGGTTCGCCCAGGCGGCACGTCGCGCGCTGCGACCCGGCGGTGTGCTGCTGCTCAACTGCGCGGACCGGCCGCCGCTGGCCCTCGCACGCCAGGAGCTCGCGAGCCTCGCCGAGGTCTTCGGCCCCTCGGCGGCGGCGTCCGGCCGGCTGGCGGCGATCGCCGAGCCCGCGATCCTCAAGGGCCGCAGGTACGGCAACGTGGTCCTGGCGGCGGTACGCGACGCCACCTCCGGCCACACCGACCTGCGGGACGCCGCCCTCGGCCGGGCACTGCGCACGCTGGCCGTCCCCGCCACACTGCTCGCCGGCGAGGACGCCACCCGCTTCGCCGGCACGACGGCACCGATGGTGACGGCACCGGACCCGATCGCCCCGGAGACCACCGCCGGCGCCGCCTCGCGGGCCGTTCCGGCGGACGAAGCCCCGGTGTCTGGCCCGGAGCACGAGGAGGGCCGCACCCCGCGGCACGGGATGCGGCCCTCCTCTGCGTCAGAGACGACGTGACGCCTCGCCGGACCGGAACACGGTCAGAGCGGCACGACCTGCTCCGCCTGCGGCCCCTTGGGGCCCTGTGTGATCTCGAACTCGACCCGCTGGGCCTCCTCGAGCGTCCGGTACCCCTGCGTCTCGATCGCGGAGTAGTGCACGAAGACGTCGGCACCGCCGCCGTCCTGGGCGATGAACCCGTACCCCTTCTCCGCGTTGAACCACTTCACAGAACCCTGCGCCATGCGTCTTTCGACCTTCCGTCACTCGTGCGAGCCGAGTGCCCGCACCGTGCCGCGACGCGCCCTGTGGGACCCGCGCACGCGTTGAGCGTGGCGCCGGCAGCTCGCGGTGCGGCGTGCGCCAGTGTGGCACGGACCATTCACCATTGCCATAGATACCGGACATTCCCGCTCTGTCGGGAACGCGAGGCGGGCCAGGAAACCGAAGGCGCCGGCGCCGGGCTACTCGCCCGGCCGGTCCTGCTGGGCGAGGAAACGCTCGAGCTCGGCGCCGATCTCGTCGGCCGTCGGCAGCGGAGCGGACTCCGCGAGCAGGTTCGGCCGCCCGATCGACCGGGAGAAGGCGTCGTACTGCTCCTCGAGCGCACTGACCACGGCCGCGATCTCCCCCGACTCGGCCACCTGCTGCTCCACCTCGATCCGGGCGTCCACCGCCGCGGCGTCGAGTGCGCCGATCCCGAGCGCCAGGCCCGTCGTGCGCTCGATGTGCTGCAACGCGACCACGGCCGCCGGCGGGTAGTGGGACTGCGCCAGGTAGTGCGGCACGTGCATCGTGAAGCCGAGCGCGTCGTGGCCCGCCTCACCGAGCCGGAGCTCCAGCAGGGACGCCAGCGATCCCGGAACCTGCACCGAACCGAACCACGAGGTGTAGTCCTCGATCAGGCCGGACCGCGTGGCGTGGGCGGTCAGCGACATCGGCCGGGTGTGCGGCACGCCCATCGGGATCCCGTGCACGCCCACCGCCAGGCTCACGCCGAACCGGCGCACGAGCTGCTCCACCGCCGCGACGACGCGCTCCCACTGCAGGTCCGGCTCGGCGCCGTGCAGGAGCAGGAAGCCGGTCCCCTCCTTGTCGATCACGTGGTCGATCGCGAGCTCCGGGGCGTCGTAACCGACCCAGCGATCGCTGTCGAACGTCATCGTGCCGCGCTTGCTGCGGTAGTCGAGCAGCTGGTCGATGTCGAACGTCACCAGGCGCTCCGTGGCCAGCTCGCCAACGAGGTGCTCTACGGCGATCTGGCCTGCCGCGCCCGCGTCCACGAACCCGCGCATCGAGTGCAGGAGCACCGGGCCCTCACCCCGCCGCGCGATCCCGCGGCGTTCCGCGACCGCGTGGCCCGGGACCGCCTCGGGGGCGTCGTCGCCGAGGGCACGCTCGCCCAGGGTCCGCGCCACGGCGGCCTCGTCAACCTCGTAGATTTCCTGCGGATCCAGCACGTTCTCTTCCTCGTCTCCTTCTCGACGATCCCTGGTGCGAACAACAACGGAACGGGGGAGGAACTTCCCACGGCCCGTGCCTAGTGCCCGGGACGCAGCACCGTGGAGACGAAGAACTCGTCGATCTGCCGCACCACGGCCTGGAACTTGTCGAAGTCCACGGGCTTGGTCACGTACGCGTTCGCGTGCAGCGAATACGAGCCGACGACGTCCTCCTGGGCGTCCGACGTGGTGAGCACCACGATCGGGATGTGCCGCAGCATCGGGTCGTTCTTCACGACCGCCAGGACTTCCATGCCGTCCATCCGGGGGAGGTTGAGGTCCAGCAGCACCAGGTCCGGTTCCGGGGCATCGGCCCACTCGCCCTGCTTGCGCAGGAAGTCGAGCGCGGCCACGCCGTCGCCCGCCACCGAGACGTGCACCGGGGTCTCGTGCTCGGCGAAGGCCTCCTGCGTCATCAGCACGTCACCGGGGTCGTCCTCGACCAGGAGGATCTCGATCGGCCTACGGTCTTCCACCTGAGGTCCTCCCCGAACGGCAGCACTCGTGTCGCCGCACCAGTTGCCTTAGCGACCGGGTCGACTCATCCGAGAGTAGTGGACTGCGCGCGTTCGGTCGATGTGCGCCGCCCTCCGGCCGAGGTCACGGTCCTGGCGAGGGTGAACCGGACGGTGGTTCCGCCGCCCTCGGTCGGCTCGATCCAGATGTGGCCGCCGTGGTGCTCCACGATGCGCTTGACGAGCGCCAGGCCGATGCCGGTGCCCGAGTACTCGCCCCGCGGATGCAACCGCTGGAAGATCACGAACACCTTGTCGGCGTACTGCGGCTCGATGCCGATCCCGTTGTCCACCACGGAGATCTCCCACGCCGTGCGCATGGACCGCACCTCGATGTGCACCACCGGGTCCCGCTCGGGCGCACGGAACTTCAGCGCGTTCGACAGCAGGTTCGCCAGCACCTGGTGCAGCAGCCTCGGCTCGCCGCGCACGGTCGGCAGCGGGTCGTGGGTGATCGTGGCGCCCGACTCCACGATCCGCTCCGACAGATCGCTCTCGACCTGGCTCAGCACCTCATCGAGGTCGACCGAGGCGTGCTCCTCGCCCGAGCGGCCCACCCGGGAGAAGCTCAGCAGGTCCTTGATGAGCTCCTGCATCCGCTTGGCGCCGTCGACGGCGAACTCGATGTACTGGTGCGCCTTGTCGTCGAGCGAGTCGCCGTACCGCTGCTGAAGCATCTGGCTGAAGCCCGCGACCTTCCGCAGCGGCTCCTGGAGGTCGTGCGAGGCGACGTACGCGAAGTGCTCGAGGTCCCGGTTGCTCCGTTCGAGCTCGCGGGCCTGGTCGGTGAGCATCACGTGGGCGTTCTCGACCTCCTGCTGGGCCAGGCGCATGTCCTCCATGTGGTGCAGCAGCTCGCGACGCATCCCCTCGACGTGCAGGGACAACGACATGATCTCGCCCGCCCCGACGGGCCTGATCTCGGTCTCGATCGACCCCGCCGCCACCGTGCGCACCGCCTTCGTGAGGATCGCGGCCGGCTTGATCACCCAGGTCTCGAGCGCCAGCCACATCAGCGTCCCGAGCAGCACCACGACCAGCGCCAGGGTCACGATCGCACCGACCAGGACCGCGTCCCAGGACTGCCGCTCCGCCAGCGTCGCCTCCCGCGCCTCGTTGAGGGCTTCGAGGTACTCCCCCACGTCGTCGCGGGCCCGGGCGATGCTCGCCATGCCGTCGTCGAGCGGCGGCGCCGACCGCTCCGCCTCCTCGACGCACTCCTCGCGCGCCTCCTCGGCGTCGTCCTGACCGTCGAGGGCCGCGACGCGTGCCCCGTCGATCGCCGCCACGGTGGGGCGCGCGAAGTCCTCGAGCCACGCGTCCGTCGACTCACGGGCGCGTTCCAGGGCGAGCGCGACCTCGGGGCGGGCGTCGAGGATCCGCTGGTCGACGTCGAGTCCGAGCAGATCGGGAGCGGCCGCGGTACGGCGGTACGGCTGGAGCACCTCGGGCCGGCACGTGGCCCAGTAGGAGCGGACCGAGGGTTCCGCGTCCACGAGCGCCAGCCGCGCCTGCTCGCCGTCGGCGAGGGCGTCGAAGTAGGCGCCCTCGACGAGCTTGCTCGCGCTGCTCGCCTGGGACCACGCGAGCAGCGCGACGATGAGCGCGAGCACGATGGCGGTCGCCACGGAGCCCTGGAGACGCGCCAGCCTGCGGCGCATCGACACCTGGGCGAGGGGTCTCTCCCAGGGCTCCGGCAGGACGGTCATGCGCGGCCCCACTCGGTCGAGTCGGCGAGGGTGGAGGTGCGCTCGGCGGAACCCGCGTCGGCGTCGGCGTCCCACCCCGCCAGCAGGAGCGCGGCGTCGTCCGCGAGCGGCCCGCCGTGGAGGGTCCGGACGCGGCGCAGCACACGGGGCACGACGTCGTGGCTTCCGCCGGCGAGTTCCGCGGACACCACGGCGCGCAGCCCGTCCACGCCCAGGCGCGGCAGGCGCCCGCGCTCGTCCGGCGCGGTCGGGGCACCGTCGTCGTCCACGGTGACCTTCGCCTCGACGAGCCCGTCCGTGAAGAGCACGACGGTCCACTGGCCGGGGAGGGCGACACGCGTCGCCTCCCAGCCCCCGCGCGCCGGGATCCCGAGGGCACGGCCCCGGCCGAGGCCGGTCAGCTCGGCGCACTCCGTACGGTCGCCGGTCCGCGTCGCCAGCAGGGGCGGCGGGTGCCCCGCCAGGTACACGTCCATGGCGTCGCGGCCGGCGGCCACCACGACCTGGCAGAGCGTGACGAACACCTCCGGGCCCCGGCGCTCGGGCAGGAGCACCCGCTCCATCAGGGGCAGGATGTCGCCGGGATCCGTCCCGGAGAGCACCAGGGTGCGCCACGCGGTGCGCATCGCGGCGCCGAGGGCCGCCTCGTCCGGGCCGTGCCCCGCGACGTCGCCGACGACGATCATCAGCGTCCCGTCCGGTCGCTCGACGGCGTCGAAGAAATCGCCGCCGAGCAGGCCGTTCCCGCCCGGCAGATAACCGACCATGAGCGAGATCCGTTCGTCCCGCACGACGGCCTCGGGCAGCAGGGCGCGCTCCAGGCGCATCGTCTCGGCGGCGCGCACCTCGCTCCGGTAGAGCGCGAGCTGCTGGGCGGCCGACCGCCGCCGCAGCGTCGCGTAGCGCAGCGCACGGGCGAGCCGGTCCCCGTCGACCTCGCCCTTGACAAGGTAGTCGTCCGCACCGGCCGCCATCGCCTTCGTGCCGGCGCCCGCGGCGACGTCGCCGGTCAGGACGACGACGGCGGGCGGCACGGGCAACGAGTCCACGTGCGCGACCACCCGCTCCAGGGCGCTCAGGCCCACGGCGTCGGGCAGGCCGAGATCCAGGAGAAGGCAGTCGACCCGGATGTCGTCCAGGATCGACAACGCCTCGGTGACCCGCCGCGCCCGGTGCATGTCGGCACGGACCCCGCCGTGCGCGAGGAGATCGGTCACGAGGAACGCGTCGGCGTCGTCGTCCTCCACCAGCAGGACGGAGAGCGGTTCGGGCGGTTCCGGCGGGAACGCGCCGGGGACGTCGCCGGGCGCGCCGTCGCGCGGTGCTGCCCCGGCCCGGTCCATGGCGGCGATCCTACGCAGTGATCCGTCACCGTGTCAGCGTCTCGCGTGTGAACGCCACGAACCTCTTGACCTTCGAGGGATAATGGTCGGCCGGTCTTTCACGACCGACCCTTACCGACCCCAGGCCGAGCAACGGTCCGGCCAAGATCACGGAGGTCACGCGTGACTGGTATCGGGAACGAGCTGAACCACGAGCAAACCGTGGTCGACGTCCTGTATGCCCGCCTCGACGAACTGCGCGAGGCCACCCGCGGCCGGCTGCGCGACGTGCGGTTGCAGGGTGCCGTCGGCACGCACCAGAACCGCAGCGAGCGCGACGCCTTCGCCACGCTGTACGAGGACCGTGCCGCGCAGCTCGACGCCGTGGAGGAGCGGCTCGCGTTCGGCCGCCTCGACCTGGCGGACGGCGAGGTCCGCTACGTGGGCCGCATCGGGCTGAACGACGCCGAGCACCGCGGGATCCTCACCGACTGGCGCGCCCCCGCCGCGGAGGCGTTCTACCGCGCGACGGCGCTCCATCCCGCCGGCGTCCGACGGCGGCGGCACCTGGTGACCAAGGGCCGCACCGTGACGGGACTCGAGGACGAGGTGCTGGACCTGGACTCGGGCATCGAGGCGAGCTCGCTGTCGGGCGAGGGCGCACTGCTGGCCGCGATGGCGAGCGGGCGTACCGGCCGGATGACCGACATCGTCGCCACCATCCAGGCCGAGCAGGACCGGATCATCCGGTCGGAGCTCACCGGCGCGCTGGTGGTCCAGGGCGGGCCGGGCACCGGCAAGACGGCCGTGGCCCTGCACCGCGCGGCCTACCTGTTGTACGCGCACCGCCGGCTGCTCGAGCGGTCGGGTGTGCTGCTGGTCGGGCCGAACCGCGCCTTCCTGCGGTACATCGACCAGGTGCTGCCGTCGCTCGGCGAGACGGGCGTCGTGGCCACGACGATCGCGGAGCTGATCCCGGGCGTCGAGGCGTCGGGGGTCGACGAGCCCGAGGTCGCGCGCGTGAAGGGGCGGCCGCTGTGGCGCCGGGTGATCCGGCGTGCCGTGCGTGCGCGGGAACGGGTGCCCGCCGCGGACCTGCCGGTGCGGGTCGAGGGGCACGACTACGTGATCCGCCGCGGTGACGTGCGGGACGCGATCGCCCGCGCCCGGCGGTCGCACAAGCCGCACAACGAGGCGCGCACCACGTTCGTCAAGGACATGCTGGGGCGGCTGGCCGACCAGGTGCGCGACGTCGACGGCACGCGGCTCGCGGCGGAGGACCGGGCCGCGCTCATGGACGAGCTGCGCGCACACCGCGACGTCCGGGTCGCCCTGAACCTGGCCTGGTTCCCGATCACGCCGGAGAAGCTGCTGGCGGACCTGTACGCGAAGCCGCACCGGCTCGCCGAGGCGGCGCCGGAGCTGAGCGAGGCGGACCGGGCCCTCCTGCGGCGCGCACCCGGCGGTGCCTGGACGGAGTCCGACGTGCCGCTGCTCGACGAGGCGTACGAGCTCCTGGGCGAGGACGACGCGCTGGCCCGGGCCGAGGCGGCCCGGGCCGCGGCCGCCGAGGCGGAGGCCCTGGAGCACGCGCGCAACGTGCTCGCGTCCGGGGCGGTGAACACGATGATCCAGGTGGACGCCGAGACGCTGGCCGCGCGGTTCGCCACGTCCGGGCCGTCGCTCACGACCGCGGAGCGGGCGGCCGCGGACCGCCGCTGGACGTTCGGCCACGTCGTCGTGGACGAGGCCCAGGAGCTCTCGCCGATGGCGTGGCATGCCCTGGCACGCCGGGTACCGACCCGCTCGATGACGATCGTGGGCGACGTCGCGCAGACCTCCTCGCCCGCCGGCGCGCGGGACTGGGCGCGCATGCTGACCCCGCTGCTGCGGGAGAGCTGGCGGCTCGCCGAGCTGACCGTCTCGTACCGCACGCCCGCGGCCGTGGCCGACACCGCGCAGCGCGTCGCCCGGGCCGGCGGCCTCCCCGCGAGCGACCTGGTCGCGGCACGCGACGTGGACGACGCGCTCGCCCTCGTGCGGGTCCCCGGCACGGAGGTGGCGGCGTCCGACGTCGCGCACGAGGCGGTGACGCTCGCCAAGGAGTTCGTCGAGCCGGAGGCCGGGCGCGTCGCCGTGGTCGCCCCGGCCGAGCGCACACGGGAGATCGCCGGGGCGGTGGCCCGCGCGCTGCCGACGGCGCTCGGCGACGCGGAGGCCGAGCGCATCGGCGCCCAGCGGCCCGAGGACCGCCAGGTCACGGTGCTCAGCCCGCGCGAGACGAAGGGACTCGAGTTCGACGCCGTCGTGCTGGTGGAGCCGAGCCGGATCGCCGCGGGGCCGGGCGGGGCGAGCGATCTGTACGTGGCGATGACGCGGCCGACCCAGCGTCTCGTGGTCGTCCACGCCGAGGACCTGCC
Source organism: Myceligenerans pegani (assembly GCF_014892515.1). Classification (GTDB taxonomy): domain Bacteria; phylum Actinomycetota; class Actinomycetes; order Actinomycetales; family Cellulomonadaceae; genus Myceligenerans; species Myceligenerans pegani. The sequence continues at coordinate 20,614 of NZ_JADBGR010000084.1, read as the reverse complement.
GGAGGGCTTCACCGAGTAGTACCGGCTTCATCACCCGGGCAGCCGAGGCCGGCGGCTCCGGAAGATGCTGTCCGGATCACGGGACGCGTTTGTCTCACGAACCGGCGCGGCGCACGATGACCCCGTGCACCGTGCCCTCCTGCTCGAGAACATCCACCCCGGCGCCGCCGCGAACCTCGAGGCCGCAGGCTTCGAGGTGGACACCCGCAAGGGCGCCCTGGACGAGGACGAGCTGATCGCCGCCCTCGACGGCGTCCACCTGCTCGGCATCCGGTCCAAGACCCAGGTGACCGAGAAGGTGCTGTCCTCCACCGACTCCCTTCTCGCCGTCGGCGCGTTCAGCATCGGGACCAACCAGATCGACCTGACCGCCGCCGCCCACCGCGGCATCGCGGCGTTCAACGCGCCGTTCTCCAACACGCGGTCCGTTGTCGAGCTGGCGATCGCCGAGATCATCGGGCTCACCCGGCGGCTCCCCGAGCGCGACAAGGCACTGCACGCGGGGGTGTGGGAGAAGTCGGCGACCGGCTCGCACGAGGTCCGGGGCCGCACGCTCGGCATCGTCGGCTACGGGAACATCGGCTCGCAGCTGTCCGTGCTGGCCGAGAACCTCGGCATGTCGGTGGTCTTCTACGACCTGGAGGAGAAGCTCGCCCTCGGCAACGCCCGGCGCGCCGAGACGCTGGAGGAACTGCTCGCGGCGGCCGACGTCGTCACCTTGCACGTCGACGGGCGTGCCGGCAACGCGGGGATGTTCGGGCCGGAGCATTTCGCGGCGATGCGGCCCGGCGCGATCTTCCTCAACCTGTCGCGCGGGTTCGTGGTGGACGTCGAGGCACTGCGGGCGAACATCATCTCGGGGCATCTCGCGGGCGCCGCGATCGACGTGTTCCCGTCCGAGCCGAAGAAGTCGGGCGACCGGTTCGACTCGGTGCTGCGCGGCCTGCCGAACGTCATCCTGACGCCGCACGTCGGCGGTTCCACCGAGGAGGCCCAGGAGGCGATCGGCCAGTTCGTGTCGAAGAAGCTGCGCGACTACATCACCACCGGGTCCACGATGCTGTCGGTCAACATGCCGCCGCTCCAGCTCGAGCACACCGGCACGGGCCGCATCGCCCTGCTGCACCGCAACGTGCCCGGCGTGCTGGCCCAGGTGAACCAGATCTTCGCCGACCACGGCGCGAACATCGAGGGCCAGATGCTCGCCACGCACGGCGACCTCGGCTACGTGGTCACCGACATCTCGGACGTCACGCACCGCGGGGCGTCGAAGAAGCTCATGGCGATGGACACGACGGTCCGCCTGCGCATCAACGACCAGTTCGAGCGCCCGGAGTTCCCGCCGGGGCCGGCGGCGCGGTAACGGCGGAAGCGGCCACGGAACACCGATTGGCTATCGACCGGCCCGGGCCGGCGACGCACACTCCTGCCATGGACAACGAGAGGCAGCACACCGTCGGATTCCTCGGCCTGGGCAGGATGGGCGAGCCCATGGCCCGCAACCTGCTGCGTTCCGGGACCCGGCTGGTGGTCTGGAACCGCACCGCGACGAAGGTGGACGGGCTCGTGCGCGACGGCGCCGTGGCCGTGTCGTCGGTGGAGGAGGTGTTCGCCCGCTGCCGCATCGTGATCTGCATGCTCGCCACCGAGGCAGCGGTGGACGAGGTGCTCGGCCGTGGTCACGAGCGGTTCGCCGGTCTCGTCCGGGACACGGTCGTGGTGACGATGGGCACGACCGCGGCCGCGTGGTCCGCCGGTCTGGAACACGACCTCCGCGCTGCCGGGGGAACCTACGTCGAGGCCCCCGTCTCCGGATCGCGGGTGCCGGCCGAGCGTGGCGAACTGCTGGCCATGGTCTCCGGCGACCAGGACGCCGTGGAACTGGTCCGACCGGTCCTCAAGGCGATGTGCTCCCAGATCCACGAGTGCGGGCCCGTCCCGGGAGCCCTGACGATGAAGCTCGCCGTGAACACGTTCCTCGTCGCGACCATCACCGGCCTGGCCGAGGCGATGGCGTTCGCCGAGCGATGCGGCCTGGACCTCGACACCCTGCGTACCATCGTCGACGGCGGTCAGATGGCCTCACCGATCTCCCGGATCAAGACCGCCAAGCTCGCCGGCGGGGACCTGGCTCCCCAGGCCTCCGTCCGGGACGTCGGGAAGAACGCGCGGCTCATCGCCGACCACGCCGCCGCCCATGGCATACCGGCTCCCCTCACCGACGCGGCGGTCGGCGTGTACGACGACGCCGTCGCCGCGGGTCTCGGAGACCTCGATCAGATCGCGATCGTCCAGGCCCTGACGGCCAGGAGCGCCTGAGACCGGCGGGCCCGGCGGACGCCCCGCCGCCGGGCGGGACGGGCCCCCGGTGGGATCAGATCGTCCCGACCAGTTCCGGCAGCGCGTCGTCGCGGGCGAAGACCGGGATCACGTCGCGCTCCGCCGCGACGGTCACCCACCGGCCGCCCTGGGTCTTCTCGCCGGAGTGGAGGTCGGTCCACCAGGAGCCGGCCGGCAGGTACACCGCGCGGCCGGTCGCGTGCGGCTCGACCACGGGCGCGACGAGCAGGTCCGGGCCGTACATGTACTGGTCGGGCACGTCCCAGCAGGCCTCGTCGGCGGGGAACTCGTGGAACATGCCGCGCATCACGGGCTGGCCCGCGAGGTGCGCCTCCTCCATCAGCCGGCGCGTGTACGGACGGAGCGTCTCGCGCAGCCGGACGTACCGGGCGAGGATCTCGTAGACGTCCTCCCCGAAGCTCCACAGCTCGTTCGGCGCGCCGCTGCGCAGCCGGGGCGTCCCGTCGGCGGCGACGACGTCCTCGTAGGGACGCCGGTCACCGTGCATCCTCATCACGGGGCAGAACGTGCCGAACTGGAACCACCGGATCAGCAGGTCGTGGAAGTCCGGGTCGGTGATGTCGCCGTCGTGGAAGCCGCCGATGTCGGTGGTGAACCACGGGATGCCCGCGACGCCCATGTGGATGCCCGCCGTGATCTGCCGGCGCAGGTCCTCGTAGGTGGAGTGGATGTCCCCCGACCAGACCAGGGCCCCGTAGCGCTGGCTGCCGGCCCACGCACAGCGCAGCAGGTTCACCACCTGGGACTGGCCCGCCGCGGTCTGGCCCTCGTGGAAGGCGCGGGCGAAGGCTTGCGGGTAGATGTTGCCGACCTGCAGGTTCGAGCCCTGGTGGTAGCGGTAGTTGTCGAAGTCGTAGACGCCGTACTCGGGCTCGGCCTCGTCGAGCCAGAAGAGCTTGATGCCCCGGTCGTGGTAGTTGCGTCGGATGATCTGCCATACGGCGTCGCGGGTACGGGGGTTCGTGACGTCGAGGAACATGCTCGGGCCCTGGAAGCCCATCTGCACCTCGAGGCCGCGTTCCGTTCGCACCAGCAGGTTCTCCTTCCTGAACGCCGCGAAGTTCTCCGACTCGGTCGAGACCTGCGGCCAGACCGAGACCATGAGCTCGATCCCGAGGTCGCGCAACTCGTCGACCATGGCGCGCGGGTCCGGCCAGAACTCCTCCTCGAACCGGAAGTCGCCCATCCTCGGCCAGTGGAAGAAGTCGGCGACGATGACGTCCATGGGCAGCCCCCGGCGCTTGTGCTCCCGCACGACGTCGAGCAGCTGCTCCTGGTTCCAGTAGCGCAGCTTGCACTGCCAGTAGCCCAGCCCGTACTCCGGCATCATCGGCGCGTGGCCGGTCGCGTCCGCGTAGGCGGCGGCGATCGCCGCGGGCGTGTCACCCGCCGTGATCCAGTAGTCGAGCTGCTTCGCCTGCTCGGCCACCCACTCGGTGCGGTTGGCGGCGAACGTGGCGCGGCCGATCGCCGGGTTGTGCCACAGGAACCCGTAGCCGGCGCTGGAGACCACGAACGGCACGCTCGCCTGGGAGTTGCGGTGGGCGAGCTCGAAGGTCGAGCCCTTGAGATCAAGGATCTGCTGCTGGTACTGCCCCATCCCCGAGAGCCTCTCGCCGGGGACCGGTTCGAACGCGGCCGTGAGCTGGTGGTCGCCCCCGGCGATCGGGCGGAAGGCGCGAGCGTCGAGCTTGAGCGACCCCCCGGCGTCGAGCTCGCGCAGCAGCACCTTGCCGGCGGCATCGCGGAACTCCACCGCGCACCGGTAGACCCGGTAGCCGACCTGCTCGTCGTAGAAGTCCCACGCCCGCAGGACGGCGGTGAGCCCGCCGACGACCAGGCGGGCCTCCCCGCCGTCGGTGGTGATCGCCACGTCGGCAGGCGCCGCCGGCAGCAGGGCGAAGTCGGTGTCGACGACGTCGTCGCCGGGCGCGCACCGCACGCGCACCGCGTTCGCGCCCCACGCCTGGACGACCAGGGTCTGGCCCCCTCCGCGCCAGGTGATGCCGTCCGGGCCGGTCTCGAAGGTCTGCATCGGTGTGTGTCGCTCTCTGTGAGGTGCCGCGCGCCGGTCGACGGGGCCACGATCGGGCGCATTGCGGTCGACGCGTTGCGGTCGACCGACTGTCGAACCGGTTCGACGGGAGCCTACGAGAACGGGATCCGGTGCACAAGCGACGTCCACGACGGCCGCCGGCACGGCGGGGGCACGCCGAAGGCCGCCGACCAGGTCTGACACCCGGTCGGCGGCCTCGGTCTCCCCCGCCTCAGCCGCTCTTGCGGCGGAACATCCGCTGCACGGGCCCCGTCGTCTCCGGGCCGTGCACCGCTCCGGTGTTCCGCTCCGACTCGGCCGTGCGGTGGCTCGCCTTGTTCTTGCGCTCCAGCGCCTCGCGGAACTTCGCCTTGGCGTCCTCGCTGGGCGCGGTGCTGCGATCGTTGTTCTCGGACGTCACACCGACCACCTCCTCGTCGTCTCAGGATCCCTGGCCGGGTCCGTCCCGCCCAGCGTCCCCCGGACGGCCGCCGGGCGCCAGCCCTTTTCCCGCCTACGCCCCATTCCGTCGCAGGCCGCACACCATCGGCCCGTTCCGGGCCCGTCCGCACGACGCTTTGCCGTGGACCGCGTGGTGCGTGAGGCCCACCCGGCGCGCCCGCGCGTTGCGCCTTCCTCGGGCTCGCCGGCACCTCCCGTCAGGCCCGGTGGCGCTCTCCCCCGGTCAGGACGACACGGACGGGGACGCGTCGGCCGGCTCGTCGGGCCCGTCCGCGGGCTCCGGGGTCGCCTCGGCGTCCTTGCGCAGGTCCGTGATCGCCGCCTCGAAGTCCTCCAGCGACGAGAAGTCCTGGTAGACGCTGGCGAAGCGCAGGTAGGCCACCACGTCCAGTTCCCGCAGCGGCCCCAGGATCGCCTTGCCGATCTCGTTCGCCTCGATTTCCGCGCTGCCGGTGCTGCGCAGCGTCTCCTCGACGCGCTGGGCGAGCAGTGCCAGGTCGTCGTCGCTGACCGGTCGCGGCTGGCAGGCCTTGCGCACGCCGACCGCGATCTTGTCGCGCACGAACGGCTCCGTCGCCCCGGACCGTTTGACCACCGTCAGGCTCGCCGTCTCGATGGTGGTGAAGCGCTTGTGGCACGCCGGGCACTCCCGCCGACGGCGGATCGACGAACCGTCGTCCGACGTCCGCGAGTCCACTACGCGCGAGTCACCGTGACGACAGAACGGGCAGTGCATGCGGTCTCCTGCGGGCTCGGCCATCGACCGGGTCCTCCCGGCCGGGACTTGACCGTATGCGGGCAAACCGCACCCATGCAACACGACTGCAGCGATATGTCGAGAACGTTGCCGACTTCACTCCCGCGGGGCGTCACCCGGCGGGCACGTAGAGCGTCTGCCCCACGGTCAGACCACCGCTCGTCAGGTCGTTCAGGTCCTGCAACTGCCGCACGACGTCGCGCACGTCCTGCCCAGGCTCGGCGACGGATGCGGCCAGCCCCCAGAGTGTCTCGCCCGGTTCGACGGCGTGGGCCCGCACCTCGACGGGCTCCGCGGGCGAGCTCGCGACCGCCGTTGCGCCCCACACCACCGGAGCCGCCAGGACCAGCGCGACCACGGCGACGGCGAACCTGCCCCGCGCGGTCAGCCGAAGCCCGTCGAGGTCGAGGCGGGCCGCGAGCGTACGAGCACCGTGCTGCCGAGCCGCACCACCCTCCGCCACGGGACGGACAGGGGAGCCGACGCCGGCCGGGTCGCGAGGAGGAGCATCGGGGCGCACGTCGGCCCGGGGCTCGCCACCGGGGCCGCCACGGCCATCAGGCCCGCCACGACGAGGTACGACCGCACGCGCGACAGCCGTCTCGTCGAGCGGGGGCACCACCCGCAGGTGACGTTCGCCCGCCCGGGGACGCGCGCCCCGTGACCTCCTGAGCCCGCGGAGCTCCACCGTGGTCGTGGTGCTCATGACCGCCTCCCGAGATAGCCTGTCGAACACGTGTCCGTCGCACAAGCGTACGACGAACGCCCGTACCATTGTGTAGCACGGAACACCCTTCGTGTCGAGACACGCTCGAACATCCGTTTGAGATTCGCTCGGATCCGATCTAGAGTTGGCGTCATCAAACGACGAGGAGGGCCACAGCATGACGGGACGTGAGAGGACGCCGGGCATGATGCCGGGAAGCCTGGGCAGCGTCGGCACCATCGCACGACGCGACGAACCGCTCGATCTCGGCGACGCCGCCGACCGCCTGACCCCCCGCCAGCGCAAGGTACTGGCCTGCATCCGCGAGTCGTTCGAGGCGCGCGGCTATCCGCCGTCGATGCGGGAGATCGGTGATGCCGTCGGCCTCGCGAGCCCGTCGAGCGTGAAGCACCAGCTCCAGGTTCTCGAGCGGAAGGGCTTCCTGCGCCGGGACCCCAACCGCCCCCGCGCGATGGAACTGGTGGACCCGGAGTCGGGTGCGCGCCAGCAGCCGCAGCCGGGCGAGGTGCACTGGGGCGCGGCCGCGGAACAGTCCGAGTCCGCGCCGCAGGCGTCGTACGTCCCCCTGGTCGGCCGTATCGCCGCGGGCGGGCCGATCCTCGCGGAGCAGGCCGTCGAGGACATCTTCGCGCTCCCGCGCCAGGTGGTCGGCGACGGCGAGCTCTTCCTGCTCAAGGTCGCGGGCGACTCGATGGTCGACGCCGCGATCTGTGACGGCGACTGGGTCGTCGTACGCCGCCAGAACGTCGCCGAGCAGGGCGAGATCGTGGCGGCGATGATCGACGGCGAGGCCACGGTCAAGACGTTCAAGCAGACCGACGGTCACGTCTGGCTCATCCCGCAGAACGCGGCCTACGAGCCCATCCCGGGTGACGAGGCACAGATCCTCGGCCGGATCGTCGCGGTGCTGCGCAGCCTGTGACCTCCCGCCGCCGGGCCGGCACGCCGATGCCGGCCCGGCGGCACGTCACAGCCCGAACCGTCGCTGGATCGCCCGGACGCGCTCTGCCGAGGCACGCAGGTCACGCAGCTCGCCGTCGGACAGGGGCACCTCGATCGCCTCGGTCGCCCCGTGCCGGTCCACGAGCGTCGGCACCGACAGGCACACGTCGGCGATCCCGTAGTAGTCGTCGAGATACGAGGAAACCGGCAGCACCCGGTGCTCGTCCTTGAGGACGGCCTCGATGATCCGCGTCCCGGCCAGCCCGATCGCGTAGTTCGTGGCGCCCTTGCCCTCGATGATCCGGTACGCCGACTGCACGACGTCGGCCGCGATCCGGGAGCGGAGTTCCTCGCCCAGGGCGGGCCGCCCGGCCAGCCCGGTCCAGTCCCGCAACGGCACGCCACCGATCGACGCCGAGCTCCACAGCGCGATCTCCGAGTCGCCGTGCTCGCCGGCGATGTAGGCGTGCACGTTGCCGACCGCCACGCCCGCGTGCCGCGCGATCGCCTCGCGCAGCCGCGAGGTGTCGAGCACCGTCCCGCTCCCGAGCACCCGCTCCCGCGGCAGCCCGGAGAACCGTTGCGCGGCGTACGTGACGACGTCCACCGGGTTGGTCACCATGAGGAAGATCGCATCGGGGGCGACGCGGACGAGACCGGGCATGATCGTCCTCGTCAGGCCGACCGTCGACTCCGCCAGGTCGAGGCGGGACTGGCCCGGCCGCTGTTTCGCCCCCGCGGTCACGACGACGACGTCGGCTCCCTCGCACACCGCGACGTCGTCGGATCCGATGATGTCCGCCTGCGGCACGAACATCTGGCCGTGCTGGAGGTCGAGGACCTCGGCGTCGACCTTCTCCCTGTTCACGTCCATGAGCGCGACAGTGCGGGCGGTGCCGCGGGCGAGCGCGGCGTAGGCGAGGGTCGTCCCGACCGCGCCGGCACCGACGACTGCCAGCTTCGTGGTCCTGGCGGAGTCGTACGGGGCTGTGGTGTCGTCGGCTGCGGTCACTGTGTCCTCCTGGGTGAGGTCGCGGTGGCGGATCGCCGGCCCGTCACCGGACGGCGCCACCGCCCGGATCTACGCGTCGAGCCTGGCCAGCGCGGCGCGGACGAGCTTCGGGTCCGTCGTGGGCCAGAAGGCGGGCATCGAGCGCACCAGGAACGACGCGTACCGGGCGGTCGCCAGGCGCGGGTCCAGGACGGCGACGACGCCGCGGTCCTCCGTCCCCCGGATCAGGCGCCCGGCGCCCTGGGCCAGCAGCAGCGCGGCGTGCGCCGCGGACACGGCCATGAACCCGTTCCCGCCGGCCTGTTCGATCGCCCGGGCCCGTGCCGCCTTCACCGGATCGTCCGGCCGGGGGAACGGGATGCGGTCGATGAGGACGAGCTGGCACGACGGACCGGGCACATCCACGCCCTGCCACAGCGACAGGGTGCCGAACAGGCAGGTCGCCGGGTCGTCGGCGAACTCCCGCACCAGGGTGGGGAGCTGGTCGTCGCCCTGCGCCAGGATCGGCAGGTCGAGTCGCTCCCGCATCGCCTCGGCCGCGGCCGTCGCCGCCCGACGGGACGAGAACAGCCCGAGCGTGCGGCCCCCCGCGGCGGTGACGAGCTCGGCGATCTCGTCGAGCTGCGCGTCCGTGGTCGGCTCCCGGCCCGGCGCGGGCAGGTGCCGGGCGATGTAGCAGATGCCCTGCTTGCCGTAGTCGAACGGGCTGCCGACGTCGATGCCCGTCCACGCGGCCTCGTCGTCGCCGTCGCCATCACCGCCCGCCGTGTCGCCCGCCCTGTCGCCAGACGCCCCGCCTCCCTGCCGCCCCAGCCCGAACGTGCCGGCGATCGGCTCGAACGTGCCGCCCAGGGCGAGGGTCGCGGAGGTGAGCACCCCGGTGGCCGCGCCCAGCAGGTTGGTCCGGATCAAGCCCGCGACGTGCAGCGGCGCGGCATGCAGCCGGGACACCGACTCCCCGAACCCGCCCCAGGCGGAGTCCGGCCGGGTCAGCCACAGCACGTCCGCGGTCGTGTCCTCCGCCGCCATCCTCTCGGCCACCTCGAAGAGCTGCAGCACCGCCCCCTGGGCCAGCTTCAGCCCCGGATCGGCGTCGCTGCCCGACGCCGCGCCCGGACCCCTCTCCTGCTTCTCCGGCTTGAGCTCGCTGAGCACCGCGCGGGCCGCGTCACGCACCGCGGCGACGGCGTCGCGCAGTTCCCCCTCCAAGCCGCGCGGGAAGCGGTCGCCCGGCGCGGTGACCAGGAGGGTTCCCAGCCGGGTGCCCGCGTCCTCGAGCGCCGTGGTGTCCGCGCCGCCGTGGCGCCGCGCCAGGCGGGCGGCGTGCTCCACCGACGCCGCCGAGAGTTCCACGGTGGCCGACGCCGTGACCCGGTCGACCAGCTCGTGAGCCTCGTCCACCACGACGACGTCGTGCTCCGGGAGCACGTTCGGGTTCCCGGAGGCCGCGATGCCGAGCATGGCGTGGTTGGTCACCACGACGTCGGCCTCGCGCGCCGCCGCACGGGCCTGGTCGGGGAAGCACTCCGCGAGCATCGGGCACTTGCTGCCGAGACACTCCAGGGCGGTCACGGAGACCTGCCGCCACGCCTTGTCCGGGACTCCCGGCACCAGGTCGTCCCGGTCGCCGCTGTTCGTCTCCGCGGCCCAGGCGTGCAGACGGCGGACGTGATCGGCCAGCGAGGCGGCGTCGTCGCGGCCCCGGCGTCCGCCGGCCGCGCCGCCGCCGCTGCCGGTGCGCGCGCCCGGCGGCTCGGGAGCCGCGTGGTCCTCCGCGCCCGGCAGGTCGAACAGTGTGGCGTCGTCACCGGGATAGCCGCCGCCGACCTTGTGCTTGCACAGGTAGTTGTGCCAGCCCTTGAGCAGCGCGATCCGCGGCGCGCGCGCCAGCCTCGGCGCCACGGCCTCGGCGACGAGCGGCAGGTCGCGCGTGATCACCTGCCGCTGCAGGGCAAGGGTGGCCGTCGAGACGACGACGCGGTCCCCCGCGGACACCGCGTGGCGCACCGCGGGCACCAAGTAGCCGAGCGACTTCCCCGTGCCCGTCCCGGCCTGCACGAGCAGGTGCTCACCGGACTCGATCGCCTCCGTCACGGCCCGCGCCATGCGGTGCTGCCCCTCGCGCCGCCCGCCGCCGAGGGCACCGACGGCAAGGTCGAGCAGGTCGTCGACCTCGGGTGCGTCGGTACTGGTGGCGGGCGTGTCAGTGGGGGTGGTCACGGCATCGATCGTACGGCCCACCACTGACAGTGGTCTCCCGAGCCACCGGACTCCGCCGTGCTCGGCTGCTGCGTCGCCGGCGCGCGACGTCGCGACGCCTCGCGTCCGGCGGCCGGTTCCGCGCCTCGGGACCGCTCCGAGACGTCAGGATGCCGGGAGTGCCGCCCGGTTCAGCTCGGCGGCCAGCTGCTCGTCGACGCGTCCGCGCACCAGCGTGCCGGTGGCGACGTGCTCGGTGTGGTCGATGTCGCCGTGCTGGTGCACGCGGTGCACGAGGTCCCCGCGCGAGTACGGCACCACGACGTCGACCTGCACGCCGGGACGAGGCAGGTCGGCGGCGATGCGGGCCCGGAGCTCGGCGATGCCCTCGCCGGAGTGGGCGCTGACCACGGCGGTGTTCCGCTCGCGCCGCTGGATGCGCCCCACGACCTTGGGGTCGGCGACGTCGGCCTTGTTCAGCACGACGATCTCGCGCACGTCGCCGATGCCGGGGATCTCGCCGAGCACCTCGCGGACGGCGGCGATCTGCCCCTCCGGGTCGGGGTGGGAGGCGTCCACGACGTGCAGCAGCAGATCGGCGTCGCCCACCTCCTCCAGGGTGGAGCGGAACGCCTCGACGAGCTGGTGCGGCAGGTGTCGCACGAAGCCGACGGTGTCGGCCAGCGTGTACACCCGGCCGTCCTCGGTGCGTGAGCGCCGCACCGTCGGGTCGAGGGTGGCGAACAGCGCGTTCTCCACCAGGACGCCGGTGCCCGTCAGGGCGTTGAGGAGGGACGACTTGCCGGCGTTGGTGTATCCGGCGATGGTGACCGCGGGAATGGCGTTGCGCTTACGGCTGAGCCGCTTGGTCTCGCGGGCGGGCTTCATCGCGGCGATCTCGCGCCGCAGCTTGGCCATCCGGTTGCGGATGCGGCGTCGGTCGAGCTCGATCTTGGTCTCACCGGGGCCACGGGAGCCCATGCCGGCGCCCGCGCCGCCCACCTGGCCACCGGCCTGCCGGGACATCGACTCGCCCCAGCCGCGCAGGCGCGGCAGGAGGTACTCGAGCTGCGCGAGCTCGACCTGCGCCTTGCCCTCCTTGGACTTGGCGTGCTGGGCGAAGATGTCGAGGATGAGCGCGGTGCGGTCGACGACCTTGACCTTGATCACGTCCTCCAGCGCGCGGCGCTGGGAGGGCGCGAGCTCACCGTCGACGACGACGGTGTCGGCGCCGGCGTCGCGGACGATGCCGGCCAGCTCGGCCGCCTTGCCGGAGCCGAGGTAGGTGCCGGGGTCGGGCTTCTGGCGGCGCTGGAGCAGGCCGTCGAGGACCTCGGAGCCCGCGGTCTCGGCGAGCGCGGCGAGTTCGCGCAGGGACACCTCTGCCTCGCGGGAGGCGGCCTCGCCGCCGGCGTAGAGACCGACGAGGACCACCTTCTCGAGCCGCAGCTGCCGGTACTCGACCTCGGTGACGTCCTCGAGCTCGGTGGACAGCCCGGCGACGCGGCGCAGCGCGCTGCGCTCCTCCAGGTCGAGCTGGTCGCCGTCGTGCTCGGCGTGGACGGTCTCACCCTCGGAGCGCGCGGTCCCCGCCCGAGCGAGTACCCGCGCGACGACGTCGTTCGCGATCGCCTGAGCGCCTCGCGGGTCGTCCGGCCAGGTGGCCGGGGCGTCGGGTTCGGTCGGGACGTGGGTCATGTACTGCCTTTCTCGGGGTGACGTCTTCTAGAACAAGGATCCCACGTGTTCCCATCCCGGTTCCAGAGGAATTCCCGCCGGGTTCCGGCTCACCCGCCCGCCACCGGGTCTCCTAGGATCGTGCCGTGCCCCAGGACGACGTCGGACACCACGACCACTACTTCAGCGAGCGGCCCGCCTCGGCCACGGACCTGCGCACCATCACCGTCCGGATCGCCGGGCGGGAGGCCGAGGTCGACGTGGCGGCCGGCGTGTTCTCGCCGGGCGGGATCGACAAGGGGACCTGCGTCCTGCTGGAGGAGGTGCCGGCGCCGCCGGGCGGGGACCTGCTCGATCTCGGCTGCGGCTGGGGACCGCTGGGCCTGACGATGGCGGCGGAGCGCCCGGACGCGCGGGTGTGGGCGGTGGACGTGAACGAGCGGGCGCTCGATCTGGTGCGCCGCAACGCCGAGCGCCTCGGCCTGGGCAACGTCCGTGCGGTCACGCCCGACGAGGTGCCCGACGACGTCCGGTTCGCCGCCGTGTGGTCCAACCCGCCGATCCGGGTGGGCAAAGCGGTGCTGCACGAGCTGATGGGCCGGTGGCTGCCTCGGCTCGCACCGGGCGGGGACGCGTGGCTCGTGGTGCAGAAGAACCTCGGGGCGGACTCGCTCGCCCGCTGGATCGCGGACGAGCTGGGGCTGCCCGTCAGCCGGGAGACGTCGTCGAAGGGGTTTCGGGTCCTGCGCGTGTCGGCGGCCTGACGCCGCCGGCGCCGTGCCGCGGCTCAGACGTCCAGGGCCCCCGTGAACACGAGTTCCGCGGGCCCCGCCAGCTCGACGTGGCCGTCACGCAGCGCGCGCACGCGCACCTCGCCACCGGGGATCTCGACGAACCAGGTGTCGGGCGCCGAGGTCCCCTGCCAGGTGCGCACCGCGAGCGCCGCCGCGCACGCGCCGGTGCCGCACGACTGCGTCTCCCCCACGCCGCGCTCGTGCACGCGCATGCGGACGCGTCCGGCGGGCTCGCCGGACGGCGCGCGTTCGTCGCCGAGCGGGACGACCAGCTCGACGTTGGTCCCGTGCGGCGGCGCGGGAGCCACCTCGGGTGCGGCGGTCAGGTCGAGGTGCTCGAGTTCGTCGAGGCTGGGCAGGGCGACGACGGTGTGCGGGTTGCCGAGGTCCACGGACAGTCCGGGCCGGGGCGTGGTCCAGCCGCGCACCAGGACCCCGGCGTCGTAGCCCGCGTCGCGGGCGTCGTCGCCGCCCGGGAGGAACCAGGGGCCCATGTCGACGGCGTACCAGCCGTTCGGTTCCTTGCGCACCCGCTTCACCCCGGCGCGGGTGCCCAGCGCGAAGCCGCCGTCGGACGCGTGAGGGCCGCGACCGCCGTCGGGCCCGAACGAGACGTAGCCGAGCCGCTCGGCAAAGGCGGCGAAGACGCGCACGCCGTTGCCGCACATCTCGGCGACGGAGCCGTCGGCGTTGCGGTAGTCCATGAACCAGATGGCGGACGGGTCCTCGGCGAGGATCTCGTCCCCGATCGCCTCGCCGGCGCCGGCGATCGAGGCGGTGGACGTGAGCCGGATGACGCCGTCGGCCCCGATCCCGCCGCGCCGGTCCGTGAGGCGCCGCACGGCGTCGCCGTCCAGATCGAGCTCGTCCTTCGGGTCGGCCACGAGGACGAAGTCGTTGTGCGTGCCGTGTCCCTTGGTGAACTCGATCCTCATGCGCCAAGACTACGGCGAACCGGGCCCTCCTCGGGACGAGGCAGGGCTCCGGTGTCGGCGGCGGCCACGACGGCGAGCGCGTCGTCGAGCAGGGAGGGCGATCCGGCGTCGAGCCACCGCACGCGCGGGTCCCGGCCGAACCAGCCCATCTGCTTGCGGGCGAGCCGGCGCGTGTTCGCCGCGACGGCGGCGCGTGCCTCGTCCTCGCCGGTCTCGTCGCGGAACCACGCCAGGATCTCGGCGTAGCCGACGGCGCGCGCCGCCGTCGTACCGAGTCCGGGTCCCGTGCCGCCCTGTTCGGCCGAGGCGAGGCGCCGGACCTCGTCGACCAGGCCGGACTCCCACATGCGCGCCACGCGCGCCTCGACGCGGGCGTCCAGGGTCGCGCGGTCGCAGTCGAGGCCGATCTGGACCGCGGGCCGGACGTACTCCTGACGTGGCAGGTTGGCCGTGTAGGGCGCCCCGGTGATCTCGATGACCTCGAGGGCGCGCACGATCCGGCGGGTGTTCGCGGGCCCGATCGACTCGGCCGCGGCGGGATCCCGCCGGGCGAGCTCCGCGTGCAGGGCGCGGCGGCCCTCGCGGTCGGCGCGCTCCTCGAGCCGGGTGCGGATCTCGGGGTCGGTGCCGGGGAAGTTCATCTCGTCGAGCAGGGCCCGCACGTACAGGCCGCTCCCGCCGACGACGACGGCCCGGGCGCGGCGCGCGGCGATCGCGTCGAGATCGGCACGGGCGGCGGCCTGGTAGCGCGCCACCGACGAGTCCTCGTGCGGGTCGAGCACGTCGAGCTGGTGGTGCGCGATCCCGCGGCGTTCGCCCGGAGGAACCTTCGCGGTCCCGATGTCCATGCCGCGATAGAGCTGGTAGGCGTCGGCGTTGACGATCTCGGCGGGTGCGTCGCCCGGGACGAGCCCTGCGGTGGCCGGCGCGGCGCCGGGCCCGAGGGCCTCGGCGAGGTCCAGCGCCAGGTCCGACTTCCCGGTGGCGGTGGGCCCCACGACGGCGACGACGATCACGCCTGCGACTCTAACCGGGCCGCGGTGCCGGTGGCGCAGACGGTCAGCCAGTACTCCGGCGGAAGGTGCTCGTGATCCTGTGGGAAGGTCCGGGTGTCGCGGGTCCACGAGTCGGCTCCCGCGGCGGTGAGCACGGCCGCGACTCCCGGGGCCGGCTCGTCCGCGGCCCCGGGCGCCGCCGTCGCGGGGCCGGGTGGTCCGCCCGAGGCGACGACGAGGGTCCCGCCGGACGCGAGATGCGCGGCCACCGCGTCCGCGGGATCGCGCTCCGGGTCGGGCGCCGGGCCGGTCGCGGCGGCGCCGGACACACCGGTGCCGTCCGATCGCGGCTCGGCGGGCACCTCCAGGACGAGGACGTCGGCCGCCCGGTCCCCCAGCGCCATGCTCAGGCAGAGCAGGGCCACCGACGCCGCCGTCCCGGCCCGTGGCCGGGAGTCGTGTCCCGCCCAGGGTGCGGTCGCGTCGTCGGGCAGCGTACGGTCCGCGATCCCGGCGGCGGCGAGCGAGGGCTTCAGGAGTCGCGGCCCCCGGACGTCGTCCGGACCGTGCGCGAGGACCATGGGGCGTCCGTTCTCGGCCAGGCTCGCGAGCGCCGCGCAGGCGGCGAGCCGCACCGCGGCGAGCGGGTCGGCGACGCCGGCGGCGCCGGGGACGAGCAGGGCCGTCGCGGGCAGGATCACGGCTCGGGTGAACACCTGGTTCACGGTAGTCGAACGAGTGGTCGAGACGATTCCATGAGAAGACTTTCTCGATTCCATGGGTGTTGCCCGGCCGTCGCGGGTACTGTGGTTCGGTGAGGTTCTTCGGACCACGCCGCCGCGAGGCGGCGGAAGAAGGTGACCCGACCGGTCGCCGAGCGCCCCGCACCGGGTCTCCGGAGCTCTCCGACGACGAGCTGCGGTCCCGGGTGGAAGGCGTTCTACTGCGTGAGCTGATCGACGCTCTCGACGATCCGGCACGTGTCCCCGCCCCGCTCAGCCGGGAGCGGGTCACGAACTGGCTGGCCGAGAGCGACTTCAGCTACTTCGTCGACTCCGAGGGCGACATCGGCGGGATGTGGCACGGCTGGCTGTTCCACTTCCTCGTCGTCGGCGAAGGATCCGAGGTGCTCCAGGTGCGGGGGCAGTGGCACCGCGACCTGAGCATCGAACGCCTCGAGGAGATCCTCGAGGTCTGCAACGACTGGAACGCCGAGTGGATCTGGCCCAAGGCGTACGTGTGCGTGCGCGACAACGGGGCCGTCCTGGTCTACGCCGAGGTCACCGTCGACCTGGAGCACGGTGTGTCCGACGAGCAGCTCGACCAGCTCCTGCAGTGCGGGCTCACGACGGGTTCCATGTTCTTCGAGCATCTCGACGAGGTGTACCCGGACCCGCTGAGGTCGGCACCATGAGGCCGGGCAACGATCGTCTGAGCTCCCGGCGGGCCGCGCCGGGCTGGTTCGCGCGGCTGTTCAACCCGCGCACGGGTGACGAGCGGGCCGACCCGCTCGACGACTCCGACGCCAACGTCGACGTCGAACTGCCGCGCCCGCTGACCACCCAGCGGATCGCCGACGACCTGAGCCGCCGCGGCTACAAGTTCCGCATCGATCACGACGGCGACGTCACCGGCACGTGGGACGGCAACCGGTTCTGGTTCCTGCTGCTGGGCGAGCACGACGAGATCCTGCAGATCCGCGGCCGGTGGGCCGGGAACCTCTCGGCGTCCTCACGGCTCGGCGTGCTCCAGGCCACGAACGACTGGAACCGCGAACGGATCTGGCCCAAGGTGTACGCCCGGTCCGAGGCGTACGGGCTGACCCTGTACTCCGAGGTGTCCGTGGACTTCGAGCACGGCGCCACGGACGATCAGCTGGCGCAGACCGTGTCGTGCGGGCTGGTGACGGCCGCCCAGTTCTTCGCCTCCGTCGCCGCGCTGACCCCGCCGGAGATCAGCGACGACGCACGCTGAGGCGACGCACGCCGAGACACGGTGGGGCGCCGGTGCGGCCCGCCCGCGGCCACCCGAGCGATCCGCTTCGCGTCGGCGTAGCCCCGTCCTGTGCGTCAGCGCGGGCCGATCGTCGGCATGCCCAGCGTGACCGGGCCGTCCGGTGCGGGCACGCCGTGACCGTGATGGTCGTCCCCGCCGCCGAGGCGCGCCCGCTCCCGTGCGGCCCAGGCGTCGCCAGAGCGGGTACGCCGCACGGAGAAGCCCGACGCCGGGCCGTCCGCGGCCACATCCTCGACGACCGCGGAGTCAGCGATGAGATGGTGCGGCGCCGCGTGCGTCACGGTGACCGTCACCATGTCGCCGGGCCGGGGCAGGTTCGGGTCGAGGTCCGCCACATCGGCGAGTCGGGGGTCGTCCAGCCCCGCCGGCTCCGGAGGGAGGCTCGCCGGAGTGCCCGGGCCGCCCGCGCCGTCGTCGGACACCGTGAGGCCGGGGACGGCGAAGTGCACGAGCCGGTTGTCCGGCGCGCGGCCGCTGAGGCGGTGCGTCGCGCCGTCCTTCTTGCCCGCGCCTTCCGCGACCAGCACCTCGAGCGTCCGTCCGACCTGGGCCCGGGACTCCTCGGCCGAGATCCGCTCCTGCAGCGCGAGCAGCCGCTCGAACCGCTCCTGCACGATCTCCTTGGGCAGCTGCCCCTCCATCGTGGCGGCGGGGGTCCCCGGGCGCTGCGAGTACTGGAACATGAAGGCCGAGCTGAAGCGCGACTCCTCGACGACGCGCAGGGTCTCGGCGAAGTCCTCCTCGGTCTCGCCCGGGAAACCGACGATGATGTCGGTGGTGATCGCGGCGTCCGGCATGGCCGCGCGCACGCGGTCCAGGATCCCGAGGAACTTCGAGGACCGGTAGGAACGCCGCATCGCCCGCAGGATCCGGTCCGAGCCCGACTGCAGCGGCATGTGCAGCTGGGGCATGACGTTCGGGGTCTCGGCCATGGCCTCGATGACGTCGTCCGTGAATGCCGCCGGGTGCGGGGACGTGAACCGCACCCGCTCCAGTCCCTCGATCCGGCCGCAGGCGCGCAGCAGCTTCGCGAACGCGCCGCGGTCGCCGAACTCGACGCCGTAGGAGTTCACGTTCTGCCCGAGCAGCGTCACCTCGACCGCTCCCGCGGCGACGAGCGCCTCGACCTCCGCGAGGATCTCGCCCGGACGACGGTCGCGTTCCTTGCCGCGCAGGTGCGGCACGATGCAGAACGTGCAGGTGTTGTTGCAGCCCACCGAGATCGACACCCAGCCGGCGTAGACGGACTCGCGGCGGGTCGGCAGCGTCGAGGGGAAGACCTGCAGCGACTCCGCGATCTCCACCTCGGCCTTCTCGTTGTGCCGGGCGCGCTCCAGGAGCACGGGCAGGGCGTCGAGGTTGTGGGTGCCGAAGACGACGTCGACCCACGGCGCCTTCTCCACGATCACGCCGCGGTCCTTCTGCGCCAGGCATCCGCCCACGGCGATCTGCATGCCCGGGCGGCTCGACTTGATGCCCGCCAGCTGGCCGAGGTTCCCGTACAGGCGCGTCGCGGCGTTCTCCCGGACCGCGCACGTGTTGATCACGACGACGTCGGCCTGGTTGTTCGCCTCGTCCTCGCTCGACGCGCGCGTGTAGCCGGCCTGCTCGAGCATGCCGGCCATGTGCTCGGAGTCGTGCACGTTCATCTGGCAGCCGAGGGTGCGGACGAGATAGGTACGCGGCCGGGATCCGGCGCCGGTGGTGGTGGCGTCGGACGGGTCGGTGGCCGCGGCGTCGGACGTGGTGGGAAGCGTGGGCGTGGACATCGCGCCAATTCTACGGCCGACGGCGCCGGGTCCCTGGACCCACGACCTCCCTGCCCAGAGGCCCATAATCGGACATCTGTTACCGAACTGTTGTCTCTCCGTGACTCCGACGTCCCGACAGCGAAACACGCGATCGATTAGGTTCATGGGATGGACACCGCGACCACCGACGACGCGCCCACGTCGCGCCGCGAGCCCGGCGAGCCCCTCGTCGTCCTCAGAGCCGTGAACAAGCATTTCGGCGCGCTGCACGTGCTGCAGAACATCGAGCTCACCGTCCACCATGGTGAGGTCGTCGTCGTCATCGGGCCGTCCGGCTCGGGCAAGTCGACGCTGTGCCGTGCGATCAACCGGCTGGAGACCATCGACAACGGCGAGATCACCGTCGACGGCACGCCCCTCCCCGAGGAGGGCAAGGCCCTGGCGCACCTGCGGGCCGACGTCGGCATGGTGTTCCAGTCCTTCAACCTCTTCGCGCACAAGTCCGTGCTCGACAACGTCACTCTCGGGCCGCGCAAGGTCCGCGGGACGCCGAAGGCACAGGCCGAGTCCGAGGCGATGGCGCTGCTGGAGCGGGTCGGTGTGGACTCGCAGGCGCACAAGATGCCGGCGCAGCTGTCCGGCGGCCAGCAACAACGCGTGGCGATCGCCCGCGCGCTCGCCATGCGGCCGAAGGTCATGCTGTTCGACGAGCCGACGTCGGCCCTCGACCCCGAGATGGTCAACGAGGTGCTCGACGTCATGGTCGCCCTCGCCCGCGAGGGCATGACGATGATCGTCGTGACCCACGAGATGGGCTTCGCCCGCAAGGCGGCCGACCGCGTGGTCTTCATGGCGGACGGCCAGATCGTGGAGGAGGCCGAGCCGGACGAGTTCTTCACGAACGCGCGGACCGAGCGGGCGCGGGACTTCCTCTCGAAGATCCTCACGCACTGACCGGTCCTCCGCCGGCCGCAGCCAGTACCTCACAGCTCCCGACACAGTTGACAGTCCGCATCATCGAAAGGGAACCCATGCGCAAGCACATGACCGCGGCGGCTCTGACCGCCGCCACCGCCCTCGTCCTTGCCGCCTGCGGCAGTGCCGAGCCCGGCGACACCGGTGACGGCGGCGATGGTGGCGATGGTGGCGGTGAGACGCTCACCATCGGCATCAAGTACGACCAGCCGGGTCTCGGCCTCCAGAAGGGCGCCGACTACGTCGGGTTCGACGTCGACGTCGCCAGGTATGTCGCCGACAAGCTCGGCTACGGCGAGGACCAGCTCGAGTTCGTGGAGGCCGTCTCCGCGAACCGCGAGACCATGCTCCAGAACGGCGACGTGGACATGATCTTCGCGACGTACTCGATCACGGACGACCGCAAGGAGGTCGTCGAGTTCGCGGGACCGTACTTCGTGGCGGGCCAGGACCTGCTCGTGGCCGCCAACGACGACTCGATCACCGGGCCGGAGGACCTCGAGGGCAAGAACCTCTGCTCGGTCACGGGGTCGACCTCGGCCGAGCGGATCAAGGAAGAGTACGCCGAGGGCGTCGAGCTGGTGGAGCGGCCCGGGTACTCCGAGTGCGTCTCCGCCCTGGCCTCCGGCGCCGTCGACGCCGTCACCACGGACGACATCATCCTCGCGGGCCTCGCCGCCGCGCAGGAGGACCCGACCACCTTCAAGGTGGTCGGCAACCCGTTCTCCGAGGAGAACTACGGCGTGGGCCTGCCCCAGGGCAGCACGGACCTGTGCGAGGAGATCAACACCGCGATCACCGAGATGATCGAGGACGGCACCTGGGAGGAGCTCGTCGCCACGCACACGGACGGCACCGGGTACGTGGCGAACGAGGAGCTGAACCCGCCGGAGCCGGACGCCTGCGCCTGATCCGGTCGGCTCCGATCGGCTGAGATCGGCTCCGATCCATCTGTAGTTCTCGGTTCGTCGGACGG
>NZ_JADBGR010000083.1 GCF_014892515.1 Myceligenerans pegani | reverse complement strand
GCGACGAAGTCGGTGCCCAGTTCCTTGTCCTGCTCCTCGAAGGCGGCCACGGCCCAGTCACCCATGATGTTGAACGCGGCGGTCCCGTCGATCACCTGCTGGGTGGCCTCCGGCCAGTCCAGACCGTCACGGTCCTCGTTGGTGAACGACATGATCGTCTCGAAGTCCTCCAACGCACCGGTCACCTCCTCCGAGGTCCAGTCCGTCGACCCGTCCCACAGACCCGAGTACGCCTCCGGACCGAGGTCGGCCAGCAGCACGGTCTCCAGCAGGTGCACCTGCGTCCAGGTGGTGGCCACCGAGATCGGCGTCACACCCTCCTCCTGCAGGGTCTCCAGGTCCGCGATGAACGCGTCCAGATCCGCGTACTCCGCGCTCGGGTCCAGGCCCGCGTCCTCCAGCACGGTCGGGTTGGCCCACATGACGTTGGCGCGGTGGATGTTGGACGGGATGGAGTAGATCGCCCCGTCCTCAGTCGACAGACGCTCCACCAGATCGGCCGGGAACACGTCCCTGAGGCCGAACTCGTCGTAGAGGCCCGACACGTCCTCGATCTGGGCCGCGTCGATGTAGTCCTGCAGCTCGGCACCCGCGTGCGCCTGGAACGTGTCCGGCGGGTCCTGCGCCTGCAACCGGGTCTGCAGCAGATCCTTGGCCGCCGACCCCGCACCACCCGCGACCGCACCGTTGACGAACTCCGTGTCCGGGTGCTGCTCCTGGAAGACACCCACCAGCGCGTCCAGGCCCGCCTTCTCCGAACCCGCCGCCCACCAGGTGAACACCTCCACCTGGCTGGCATCACCCTCGGCCCCGGACCCACCCTCGCCCGAGCCGCCGCCACCACACGCCGCCAGCGTCACACCCAGCACGGCGGCCGAAGCCACCACACCGGCCGACTTTCGATTCACTCGCATTTCGAGTCCTGAGCCTTCCTTGGTCGTTCGAAGGTGTCCCGCCGGACGGCGTGTGCACACTGCCGTGCCGCCTGCGCCGTTCGGCATGCGGCCAGGGTCTGGGGACCCCGTGACCTGCCTTCCATGCAACGGGTGCCGGTCCAGGGTGTCAATCGGTGGGGCCTTTCGACGCCGGACCGTGACCTGCAGTTGCCGCCTCGAACTCTCACCAGCGCCGATGCGCGGAGGCGCCTGCCCGCCGAGCGTCAACTAGGTGGTTCCCACATCGTCGCCCGGTCACTGTTCAGCAACGGTTCGGTCCTCACTAGCATCGCGTGTGGCCCTCATGCGATGCGGGCGATGTCGTCCGCGTCGCCGGTGTGCGAGCGCGCGACACCGTCGTCGTCTCCCGTACGCCGCATCCCCCACCCACACCCCGGCCCGGCCGGGACCCAGCGAGGGAGTAGCAGATGCTCAGATCGTCGAGAAGGTCGTATCGCAAGCCGGTGACAGCGCTGACGCCGTTCGCTCTGGCCATGGTGACCGCGTTGGCCGGTGCCGCACTCGTGGGCGCCCCGGCCACGGGTGCCGAGCCGGCCGGCCCGGCGCCGGCGTCGTCGGACGCGGCGGGTATCCCGCCCGAGCAGGCCGAGGCACTCGAGCGGGACCTCGGTCTCGCGCCCGAGGAGATCCCCGCCCGCCTCGCGCTCGACGCGAGCGCGGCGGGCCTGGAGGAGCACTTCGCGTCGTCGCTCGGCGACGACTACGCGGGCACCTGGGTGCCGGAGAGCGGCGACGAGATCCGCGTGGCCGTCACGACTCGCGCCGCGGCGAACGCGGTTCGCGAGACCGGGGCGGAGGCCGTCGTCGTGCGGCACGGCCTTGACGACCTCAACCGATGGAAGGGCGCGCTCGACGAGGTCGGTGCGCCGGGGTCGGTGCACGCGTGGTACGCCGATCCGGAGGCGAACGCGCTGGTCATCGAGGCCGCCGATGCCGCTGCCGCGCGTGCGATGGCGGACGAGGCGGGTGTGCCGTCCGGTGTCGTGCGGGTGGAGCACTCCGACACGGCCCCGGTGCCGGCGCGGGACATCGTGGGTGGCAACGAGTTCCACCGGCCCACCGGTGACGGGTACGTGACGCTCTGTTCGATCGGATTCGCCGTGGCGGGTGGCTTCGTGACCGCGGGACACTGCGGCAACACGGGCGACGCGGTCAATGCGCCCGACGGCGCCGCGCTCGGCCACTACGCGGGGTCGCAGTTCCCGGGGCACGACTGGGCCTGGGTCAGGACCAACAGCAACTGGACGCCCCGGCCGGCGGTGAACAACTACGGCGGCGGCACCGTCGCGGTGGCGGGCTCGAACGAGATGCCGATCGGCGCCTCCGTGTGCCGCTCGGGCCGGACGACGGGCTGGCGCTGCGGCGTGATCCAGGAGAAGAACGTCACCATCAACTACGGGAACGGCGACATCCCGGGAATGGTCATCGGCTCGGCGTGCGCCGAGGGCGGCGACTCCGGTGGTTCCGTGATCTCCGGCGACCAGGCACAGGGCGTGACCTCCGGCCGGATCGGCGACTGCTCGAGCAACGGCCGGTTCATCTACCAGCCGATCAACCCCATCCTGGCCAACTACAACCTGAGCCTGACGACCACCGGGGGCGGCGGTGCCGGACGCGAGATCGTCGGGTACGAGGGCAAGTGCATCGACGTGCCGAACTCGAACTTCTCCGACGGCGTGCCGCTGCAGATCTGGACCTGCAACGGCACCGCCGCGCAGCGGTGGACGTTCCACTCCGACGGCACGATCCGTGCCGGAGGGCTGTGCATGGACCTTGCCTGGGGCGATCCCACCAACGGCACGACCGTGCAGATCGTGAACTGCAACGGAAACGTCGCGCAGCAGTGGGTGCTGTCCGGGGCCGGGGACCTCGTGTCCATCGCCGCGAACAAGTGCGTCGACGTCCAGGGCTGGAACGGCAACGACGGCACGAAGCTCGTGATCTGGGAGTGCCACGGCGGCGCGAACCAGAAGTGGTGGCTCAGGTGACCGCCCGGTCCACGACGGCGCGATCCTGGCCGGCACCGGGCGGGCTCGGCCGGGACATCACCGTCTGACACAGCACCGTCCCGGTGCGCCCGTACCACGCGGCACGTCCTGGGACGCCTCCGGAACCCGCCAGGGCCACGGGGGCGCCCAGGGCGACGTCGTCGGCGCGGTCGCGGCTCAGCAGGACGAGGCGCGGGCCGACGCCGTAGGCGTGGGTGATCGCCGCGTTGCGCGTCGCGACGGCGACGGGGACACCGGGCGGCGGTTCCCAGCCGGGGCGGGCCGCGCGGACGGCGTCCAGATCGTCCACGAGCAGGAGATCGGGGATCCGGACGGCCCCCGGGCCGTGCGCCAACCCCGGGTCGGCGGACACCGAGGCGGGCGTGACGACCCGCACCGTCATGCTCCGTGCCCGCGCCGCTTCGGCGAGGGCCGCGAGCGCGGTCGTGCGCCCGGACTTCGCGCGGCCGAGCACGGCGAGATTCCCGTCGGCGGGATCCCAGCGGATCGCCGTCCGACGCTGCTGGTCCGGGAGGTCGCCGAGAGCGAGGGGCAGACCGGGGGCGTCCGGGACATCGTCCCACTCGGCGAGGTCGACGGGCGTGACGCGTTCCGGGAGAGGCGGCAGCCAGAGCGGGGCGTGGGGAGCCGCGCCTCCGTGTGCGGTGCGGATCGCCGCAACGAGACCTGCCGGCCCGTCGCCGGCTCTCCCGTGTGTCGTCCTCGTGGGAACCTGTTCGCCCGGCGGGGCGGGTGCCCGGTGCCGTCCGAGCGGTGGTGTCCCGACGAGCGCGATGCCGGCCCGCCCGCCGCGCTGCCCATCGCCGGCCTGCCCACCGCCGGCCCGCCCGCCGGTCTGCTCACCACTGGCCCGATCGTCGCCGGTCCGATCGCCGCTCCCGTGTTCCCGGCCGGACCACGCGGCGGCCGCGAGCCCGTTGCCGCCCGGGCCGGTACCGACCCTTCCGAACGGCGTGGCGCGCCGGACGACCGCCGTCGGACGGGCGGGGCCGGTGTGCGCGCACTGCAGCACGACCGGGGTTCCCGACCCGATCCGGAAGATCGCCCTGCCCGGCCGGTCCACGGGCAGCGCCGCCGCGTCGGGGCAGTCCACGACATCACGTGACTCGAGCGGGTCGGTCACGCGCAACGCGAGGCGCGCGGTGACGTTCGCCCGCACGTCGGCGCTCACGGCGCCGGCCGGCCGCTGCGTCGCGAGGACGAGGTGCACGCCCAGCGACCGGCCCTGGGCCGCGATCCGGACGAGGCCGGGCAGGAGGTCGGGCAGCTCGTCGGCGAGCGCCCGGAACTCGTCGACGACCACGACGAGGCGCGGGACGACGCCGGGCGGCAGTGCCGCGACGTCCGCCACACCCTGCTCGGCGAGGATCGTCTTGCGGCGGCGGAGCTCGGCCTGCAGCCCCGCCAGCGCTCGCGCCGCGAGCGCGGCGTCCAGGTCTGTGACCTGCCCGACGACGTGCGGGAGCCCGGTGAGGGGGCCGAGTCCGGCGCCGCCCTTGAAGTCGATGAGGCCGAGCATCAGGCGGCTGGGCGGGTGCTGCAGGGCGAGCCCGAGGACGAGCGCGCGGAGCAGCTCGGATTTCCCGGATCCGGTGGTGCCCGCGACGAGGAGGTGGGGTCCGTCGGTGACGAGGTCCCAGGTGACGGTTCCGGTCGTGGTGCGTCCGAGGGGCACGGCCCAGCTGCCGCTGCGAGGGGCCGTCGGGCCGGCGGGGAGCCCGTCGAGATCGTGCAGGCCGGCGAGCGGGGCGTCGTCGGGCAGGTTGGTGGAGGCGACGCCGGCGGTGGTCGCGGCGCCGGTGAGGGTGGCGAGGGTGCGGCCGAGGTGCCGGGCGCCGGCGAGGCGCCGGGCGAAGTGTTCGGCCCACTGAGTGGTGACACCGACGAGGGGGCGGCTGCTGCGGCGTACCTCCGGTCCGGTGATGCGGAGGCGGCCGTCCTGGACGGTGACGACGGTGCGGCAGCCCGCGGCGTCGCCGAGGACGATGCAGGTGGCTCCTCGCGTGACGGCGCGGCGGGCGGCGGCGTGATCGTCGGCCGTGCCGTGGTCGACGACGACCACGGGGGCTCCCGCGGTGTCAAGGGCGCCGTCGTCCGGGAGCACGGCCTCGTGGCCGGGCGTGATGCGGCCGCCGCCCGGGACCGGGCCGGAGACAGCCGTGACCGGTGCGGCGCCGGGCGCGGCGAGCCAGCGGCACCAGGTCCAGTGGCGGCCGGCGCCGAGCACCCGGACGGGCCGGCCGCGTGCGGCGAGGTCGGCGACGATGGCGCGGGCCACCGCCCGTGCGGGCTCCTGCGGGCCGATGACGGCCACCGACCCGTCGCTCAGGAGTGTGTCCCACATCCCGCCGGGCCATCCCGGAGGAGCGCCCGTCCTCGCCCAGGCGGCCTGGGCGGCGCGCCAGGTTCCCGGCGCGGCCTGGTGGGCGGCGACGGCGAAGGCGAGCAGGGCGTCGGGTCCTGCCCGGTGGGGCCGGGCCCGGGCCGCGGTCGTGCCGGGCGTCCCGGCCGGCGTGGTGCGGCGCCGGAGCAGCTGGGGGAGCAGCGCGGCGAGGCCCAGCAGGGCGAACAGCGCGAGCGTGGGCTGTCGCAGGAGGATGGCCAGGCCGACCGAGGCGAGGACCGGCAGCAGGCCGAGGACCCAGATCGCGTCGGCGGGTGATCGTGGCGGGGCCAGGACCCTGTTCGCACCGCCACGCCGGAGACGCAGACCGCCCCGCGCCCCGCCGGCCGGGCGCGTGTCTCCCAGCCGCCGGAGCCCGCGTGCGAGGTCTGGCGGCCCGCCGACGGGTACGAGGACGCCGGCCGCGGTCCCGGTGGTGCGCGTGAGCGTCCACGGCGCGCGGTGCAGCGCGGCGTCGTCGGCCATCGGGCCGGTGCCCTGCCGCCGGGTCGTCAGGGTGGCCCCGGGGAGCAGGGGCCGCTCGCCGGCGCGGCAGTCCTCGGGGACGGGGGTGCCGTCGGCGAGCAGGGTGGCGCGGCGCAGCTCGGGGCGGCACACGAGCGCGGCGAGCGGTTCTCGGAAGGTGGCGGGCGCGACGCCGTCGGACAGTTCGACGTCCTCGCCCGGGTGCACGGTCACGCGGACGGTCATGGGCCCCACGCTGCCGCACGACCGCCGCGGGCGGACGGCGGATCGCGCCGGTTGTGCACGACCGTCATTCTCCACACCGCCATGTCGCCGTCGCCGGCGCGGATCGCGGTGGTCGGGGGACCACCCCGGTTCCCGGTCCTACGGATTCAGGGTCGTGTACGACTCAGGTATGACATAGCCGGCGCACAGGACCATCCCTTCGCACGACGCGAGGCCGCCGGCCCGTCCGTAGATTCCGGGGTGTTCTTGAAACATCCCTTCGTTCCGAGGAGAACTTCCGTGGACACCACCGTGTACGTCCCCGTCGACGGCACCCGCGCCGTCCGGGCGCGCGACCTCACCAAGACCTACGGATCCGGGGAGGCCGCCGTGCACGCCCTGGCGGGTGTCGACGTGGACTTCGCCGCCGGCGAGTTCACGGCGATCATGGGTCCGTCGGGTTCGGGCAAGTCGACGCTGATGCATCTGCTCGCCGGGCTGGACACGGCGACGTCGGGGCAGGCGTTCGTCGGGACCACCGATGTCACGGCGTTGAACGACAGCGCCCTGACGAAGCTGCGCCGTGACCGCGTCGGCTTCGTGTTCCAGCAGTTCAACCTTCTGCCGATGTTCACGGCCGAGCAGAACATCACGCTCCCGGTGGAGCTCGCGGGCGGCACGGTCGACCGCCAGTGGTTCGGTACCCTCGTCGAGACGCTCGGCCTGACGGAGCGTCTGACACACCGCCCGGCCGAGATGTCCGGTGGCCAGCAGCAGCGCGTCGCGATCGCTCGCGCGCTCATCGCGCAGCCCGACGTCGTCTTCGCCGACGAGCCCACCGGCAACCTCGACTCCCGGTCCGGCGCCGAGGTGCTGAGCTTCCTGCGCCGCAGCGTCCGTGAGCTCGGCCGCACGATCATCATGGTCACGCACGACCCCGCCGCCGCGGCGTACGCCGACCGCGTCGTCCTCCTCGCCGACGGCCGGATCGCCGGCGACATCAGCGACCCGACGCCCGAGTCGGCACTGGCCGGCCTGGACGCGCTGCGGACGCTGGAGCCGAACGTGTCGACCGGCACCACGCCGGTCGTTCCCGGAGCTGGTGCCCGATGACCACCACGACGACCGCACCGTCCACCGGCGCGGCGGGCACCGCACCCGCCGGTGCCGCGGCGGTGCCCCCGAAGCGCAACAACCTGCCCACGGCCCGCTACACGATGGCGCAGATGCGCCGCAGCGCCGGCCGCCTGACCGCCGCCGGGATCGCGATCCTGATTGGCACGGCCTTCGTC
Organism: Myceligenerans pegani; assembly: GCF_014892515.1. Taxonomy (GTDB): domain Bacteria; phylum Actinomycetota; class Actinomycetes; order Actinomycetales; family Cellulomonadaceae; genus Myceligenerans; species Myceligenerans pegani. Next base: position 91,085 of record NZ_JADBGR010000083.1, on the reverse strand, counting down.
GCCGTGACGCTCCTGGCCGGCAACGTCATCACCCGTACCACCTACGACACGATCGCCGCGCGCTTCGCCGACGCCGACGTCCTGGTCACGACCTCCGGCAGCGACTGGCGGCAGGACGTCGAGGCCGTCCGCGGCACCGACGGGGTCACCGCCGCCGAGCCGGTCCGGAGCGCCTACCTGAACCTGGGCGACGGCAGCGCGTACGCCTACGCCGAGGGCATCGCCCGCCCCCAGGACGACCGCCTCATGCCGCTCGAGCTCACCTCCGGCAAGTGGCCGTCCGAGCGCGGCGAGATCGCGGTGCCCGACGGCATCGCCGAGCGGCTCGGTGTCGGTGTCGGTGACGAGATCGACATCTACCGCTGGGTCCAGACCGACGCCGAGACCGGCGACGGCGAGGAGGTCGCCGAGCCCGTCCGGGTCGTCGGCGTCACGGAGGACCCGTACGACGCCTACGCCGTGAGCGGCGGCGCCGTCGTGGCCACGGCCGCCGACATCGAGGAATGGGGCGAGGAGCCCGTGCCGGGCGAGGCCTTCGAGATCGCCGCGGTCCTCGCCCCGTCCGCGCTGTCCGGTGACGAGCCCACGCAGGCGGTGCGCGACGCCCTCGCCGCCGCGGTGGTGAGCGACGGGGAGCACGCCGCCCAGACCGTGGACGAGCGGGCGCGGGAGATCAGCGCCGAGCGCACCGGTGGTGAGGACCTCGTCTTCCTGGTCTTCGTCCTGACGTTCGCCGCGGTGGCGCTCCTCGTCGCCGGCCTGGTCATCGCCAACACGTTCCAGGTGCTCGTCGCCCAGCGCACCCGCACGCTCGCGCTGCTGCGCTGCATCGGGGCCGGACGTGGGCAGCTCTACCGCTCCGTGCTGCTCGAGGCCGCCGTGCTGGGCGTGCTCGCCTCGCTCGGCGGAGTGGTGGTCGGCGTCCTGCTCGCCCAGACCGCCCTGTTCGTCGCGCCGCAGTTCGATATCGGGGTGCCGCTGCCGGCCACCGTCACGATCACCCCGCAGGTGGTGCTCATCCCGCTGGCCGTCGGCACCTTCGTGACGCTGGTCGCCGCCCTGGCGCCGGCCAGGAACGCCACCCGCGTCGCGCCGCTCGCCGCCCTGCGGCCCGCCGAGACCCTGAGCGTGCGCAAGGGCGCCGGCCGGGCGCGCGCCGTCTTCTCCGCCCTCGCCACGATCGGCGGCTTCGCCCTCGTCGCGCTCGGCGTCTTCCTCGGCATGAACGATGCCGTCCAGTTCGGGCTCGCCGCTACCGTCCTCGGCGGGGCGATCTCGCTCGTCGGCATCATCATCGGGACGGTGTTCTGGCTGCCCAAGGTCGCCGCGTTGCTCGGCGCGATCGTCGCCCGCACCGGCCCCGCGTCCCGCTTGGCCGCCGCGAACACGCTGCGCAACCCGCGCCGCACGTCCGCCACCGCCACGGCACTGCTCATCGGCGTCACGCTGATCATGACGATGACGACCGGCGCGGCCGCCGCCCGACAGACCGCGGACTCGACCCTGGACGAGACGTTCCCCGTGGACATCATGGTCATGTCCGGCTCCGGCAGCGTACCGCCCTCGGCCGTGGACACCATCGCCGGGGTCGACGCCGTCGCCGACGTCGCCGAGCTCTACTCGGCCGACGCGGAACTCCCCGACGGCGAGTACTTGTACCTCCAGGGCGCCGACGTCGAGGACCTGCGTGCCACGGTGAACGACGCCCCCGCGCTCGACGGCCTCGAACCGGGCACCGTCCTGCTCACCGAGGGCCAGATGGAGGAGCTCGACGTCGCCGAGGGCGACACGCTGGACGTCACCGGAACCGGTGAGGCCGTGCCCCTCACGGTCGTCCGGACCGACAGCGTAGGGCTCACGGGCTTCGTCGGCCTCGGCGACCTGCGGCAGATCGACCCCGATGCGATGTTCAGCCAGGTTTGGGCCTCGCTCGTGCCCGACGTCGACGCGGCCGACGCGCTCGCCGACGTCCAGCAGGCCATGTCCGACGACGGAGTGATGGTCACGGGCCCCGCCGCACAGCGAGCCCAGTTCGAACAGGTGATCAACGTGATGCTGGGGATCGTCGTCGGCCTCCTCGCGGTCGCCGTGGTGATCGCCGTGATCGGTGTCGCCAACACCCTGTCCCTGTCCGTCATCGAACGCCGGCGCGAGTCCGCCACCCTGCGGGCCATCGGCCTGGGCAAGTCCCAGCTGCGCGGCATGCTCGCCGTCGAGGGCATGCTCATCGCCGGGGTCGGGGCCGTCCTCGGCATCGTGCTCGGCCTCGTCTACGGGTGGACCGGGGCGCTCACCGCACTGTCCATCATGGGCGGCGTGTCCCTCACCGTGCCCTGGCTCGACCTGGGAGTGGTGCTGGTCGTCGCGATCATCGCCGGCCTCGTCGCGTCGGTCGCTCCCGCCCGGAGCGCCCTCAAGGCCTCCCCGGTGGAGGCCCTCGGGGCGGAGTGACACCAGGACCGGTCCCCGAACCGCCGAGGCGCTGATCGGCGTCCCGCCCCGAGACCGCCGAGGTGCGAGGCTGCCCGCGCAGCCCGCCACCTCGGCGGTCTCGTGCGATGCGGCACGCCGCGCCACCGGTACCCTGAGTGCTCCTTCCGAGAGTCCACGAGGGGTCCGCGATGCGCGCAGTGATCTTCGACGCCATCGGCGCGCCGCCCCGGGTCCGGGACGTCCCCGAGCCCGTCGCGCCCGACGGTGGCGTCGTCGTCCGGGTCGGGTCGACCGGGCTGTGCCGCAGCGACTGGCACGCCTGGGCCGGGCACGACGACATCACGCTCCCGCACGTCCCCGGCCACGAGCTTGCCGGCGTCGTGGTCGCGCTCGGCCCCGGCGTCGAGAACTGGCACGTCGGGGACCGGGTCACGGTCCCCTTCGTGTGCGGCTGCGGCCGGTGCGCCTGGTGTGCCCAGGGCGACGCGCAGGTCTGCCCCGACCAGGAACAGCCCGGCTTCACCCACTGGGGCTCGTTCGCCGAACAGGTCGCCCTGCACGCCGCCGACACCAACCTCGTCGCCGTCCCCGACACCGTCAGCTTCGACGCGGCCGCCGCCCTCGGCTGCCGGTTCGCCACCGCGTACCGCGGCCTCGCCGGCCGCGCCGCCGTGCGGGAGGGGGAGTGGGTCGCCGTCGTCGGCGCGGGCGGGGTCGGCCTCAGCGCCGTGATGATCGCGCGAGCGCTCGGGGCACGCGTGATCGCCGTCGACCGCAACCGGGAGGCGCTCGCCGTCGCCGAGTCCCTCGGCGCCGATCGGGTGGTCCTGTCCGACGGCGCGACCCGCGTGCCCGATGTCGTCCACGACCTCACCGGCGGGGGTGCCCACGTCGCGGTGGACGCCGTCGGCAGTGAGCGAACCTGCGCCGACGCCGTCCTCAGCCTCCGCCGTCGCGGCCGCCACGTGCAGATCGGGCTGCTGCCGCCCGTCGACGGGCACCCGCGCGTCCCGATGGATCGCGTCATCGGGTGGGAGCTCGACCTGCTGGGCAGCCACGGCATGTCCGCGGCCGACTACCCCGGGATGCTCGCGCTCATCGAGCAGGGCACGCTGCGGCCGCAGGACCTCGTGGGACGGGTGATCGGCCTGGAGGAGGCGGCGGCGCTGCTGCCGCGCTTCGACCGTGCCACGGTCGCGGGCATGACCATGGTCCATCCGGACACGTAGCTGCAGGAGCGACCGTCGCCCGCGTGCCGGACGGCAGGCACGCGGGCGGCCGAGGATGCGGCCGACGCCGAACCGGGCCGCCCGGCCCGTCCGCGATGCCTCAGCCCCGGCCCCAGCGGCGCCGCTTGCCGAGGTCCGCGGACGACACCGTCGACCCGACCGGCAGTACCGCCTGCGGGTCGTAGGCGCGCGGCACGCCCGCCAGGAACACGGAGAACACCGGCGGCGTGCGCTGGCTGAGCTCGAGCCGCCCGCCGTCGGCCGCGACGAGGTCGCGTGCGAGCGCGAGGCCGAGGCCCGTACCGTTGCCCGACGTCACGCCCCGCTCGAAGATCTTCCCGACCATGTCCTCGGGGACGCCCTCGCCCTCGTCGGTGACCTCGACGGCGACCATGCCACGCGTGCCCGACGGCCGGGACCGCAGCGTCGTCGCGCCGTCGCCGTGCCGCAGCGAGTTCTCGAGCAGTGTCGACAGGGTCTGGGCGAGCGCGCCGGGGGTGGCGAGCACGCGCTCGCCGTCGGGCTCCTCGACGACGAGCGTGCGGCCCTCGGCCTCGAACGTGTCGCGCCACTCCTCGTACTGCTGCCGGAACACCACCGCCAGATCCACGGACTCGGTGGTGCCGCCCTGCGCCTTGCGGGAACGGGCGAGCAGGTCGTCGACGACACCGACCAGCCGTTCCACCTGTTCCAGCGAGATCCGCGCCTCCTCCTGCACCTCGGGCTCCGAGGACATGAGGGTGATCTCCTCCAGCCGCATCGTCAGGGCGGTGAGCGGCGTGCGGAGCTGGTGGGAGGCGTCGGAGGTGAACTGCCGCTCGACGGCCAGCCGGGCGGCCAGGCGGTCCGAGCTGCGCGCCAGCTCGGCGGCGACCAGGTCGATCTCCTCGACGCCCGACGGCTCCAGCCGGGGACGGACCTGCCCGGCACCGAGCTGTTCGGCGGCTCCCGAGAGGTACACGAACGGCCGGGCCAGGCGCTCGGCCTGCCAGGCCGCGGTCACCGAGCCCGCGGTGAACGCCGCGGCGCTGCCGATCAGCATGAGGAAGACGAGTTGACCGGCCTTGATGTAGGCGGGCCAGGCGGAGACCTCGATGGTGACCGCCACGAACGGAGAGGTCTTGCTGCTCCACGCGGCGTCGATCACGGGTCCCGTCGGTACCTCGCCGCGCGAGAGGAGCGTCCCGGTGGGCAGACTGACCGTCACGTGCGCCGGTGTCTCGGTCGCGGCCGGCTGCACGGCCTCCGCGAGGAGCGACTCGGGGAGCTCTCCCTCGTAGGACGGGAGGGACACCTCACGAGTGACGTCCTCAGCGAAGGTGACGGCCCGCTGCTCGATCCGCTTCACCTCGGTGTCGTAGACGAACCGGGCGCCGAAGATGGCGAAGGGAACTCCGAGCAGCAGGACCGCGACCGCGACCGCGACCATCGTCGCTTGGACGATGCGGTGGCGCATGTGGCTAGCTCGCTCCGATCTCGAAGCGGAAGCCGAGGCCGCGCACGGTGGACACGTAGCGCGGGGCGTTCGCGTCGTCGCCGAGCTTGCGGCGCAGCCACGACACGTGCATGTCGAGGGTCTTCGTCGAGCCGACGGGGTCCGAGCCCCACACGTCGCGCATCAGCGTGTCGCGGACGACGACGGAGCCGGCGTTCTGCACGAGGACCCGGAGCAGGTCGAACTCCTTGGTGGTCAGGTGCAGCTCACGGTCCCCCTGGAACGCGCGGTGCGCGGAGACGTCCACCCGCACGTCCTGCGCGTGCAGCTCCTCCTCCTCACCGGTCTCGCCGTGGGTCCTGCGCAGCAGCGCCCGGACGCGGGCGAGCAGCTCGGCGAGCCGGAAGGGCTTGGTGACGTAGTCGTCGGCGCCGGCGTCGAGGCCCACGACGAGGTCGACCTCGTCGGCGCGAGCGGTGAGAACGAGGACCGGAACCGTCAGGCCGCTCCCGCGAATCTCCCGCGCGACGTCCAAACCGTCCATGTCCGGCAGGCCCAGGTCCAGTACCACGATGTCCGCGCCGCTCGCGTGCTCGATCGCACCTTTGCCGGTTCCTTGCGCGACGACGTCGTAACCTTCACGGGTGAGCGCACGCGCCAACGGCTCGGCAATGGCCGGGTCGTCCTCGGCTAGGAGTACGTGAGTCATTCCGCCATGGTAGGGCATAACGCGCGTCCTGGCTGCCACCGGCAGGGGTACATCTAGTGGTTTGACGAATCGGTTCGGCCACTCGAACGGCGAACCCGCCACGAACCGTGCGAATCCTCCCCCTGCCCAGGGAAAGTGCTACCACGGTATGACGCGCCGGTCAACGGCTGGCCATACGCTGGCGACCGTGGAGAGCCCCAGTCTGTACGAACGTGTGTCCGGGTGGTTCGAGCGGCACCGCTTCGCGACCGACGTGACGGTGGCGGTGATCCTCGGGGGCTTCGTGCTCATCGGGTCGATCGGCTCGTACGAGGCCGTCCTGTGGGAGGCGAACCTCCCGACGTGGTTCCCTCCCGTGTGGTCCGCGTTCATGATGGTGCCGATGGCCTGGGTGCGCACCCGGCCCGTGGCCTCGACGGCCGCGATGCTGGTCCTCGCGCTGACGCACATGGCGCTGGCCGTGCCCGTCCTGATGCCGGTCGACCTCCTGCTGCCCTACTCCCTCTACGGCCTGACCGCGTACGGCCCGCGGTGGGGGCCGCGGGCCGGCATCATCGCGGCGGCGGGGGGCTGTTTCCTCCTTTTCCTGGAGATGAAGCTCCTGACCGGCGACGACAACGGGGCCGCCGAGGCTGCTGGGATCTTCGCGTTCCTCATCTTCTGCACCGCCTGGGCGCTCGGGCTGTTCCGCCGGTCGCGCCGGGCCATGCTGGACGCCCTGCGCGACCGCGCCGAGCGGCTCCAGCTCGAACGCGATCAGCAGGCCGCGATCGCCACCGGCGCCGAACGCGCGCGCATCGCCCGCGAGATGCACGACGTCGTCGCCCACTCCCTGTCGATCGTCATCGCCCAGGCCGACGGCGGCCGGTACGCCGCCCGGTCCGACCCGGCGGCGGCGAGCCGCGCCCTGGACACGATCGCCGAGACGGGCCGCGCGGCCCTGGCCGACATGCGCAAGATCCTCGGGGTGCTGCGCACGTCACCCGCGCCGGGCGAGGCGTCGCTGCCGGGCGGCCCGGCGTCGTCGGGCGGCTCGGGCCCCTCCGGCAGGCGTCCCTCCGGGCCGGGGGCCGAGCCCGCGCCGATCGCACCCCAGCCCGACGTCGCGCAGATCGAGGCGCTCGTGGAGCAGTCCCGGGCCGACGGCATGCGTGTCTCCTACGCCCGGATCGGCGAGGAACGCCAGCTCCCGCCCGGCATCGGGCTCAACATCTACCGCGTCGCCCAGGAGGCGCTCACGAACGTGCGCAAGCACGCCGGCCCCGACCCCCGCGTGACCGTCCTGGTCCGCTGGGGCGAGCGCGAGATCGAGCTCAAGGTGTCCGACGACGGTCGTGGGCTCGCGTCGAGCACCCCGCCCAGCGCGCCCGGCGCCGGGTACGGTCTGGTCGGGATGCGGGAGCGGGCCGAGCTGTTCGGGGGCACCCTCACCGCGGGCCCGAGGTCCGGGGGAGGGTTCCACGTGCGGTTCGTCGTCCCGGTGCCTGCCGCGGCGTCCGACGTCGGACAACACCTCGAGCTGGCGCCCTCCGACCCCGCCGATGGCACACTGGCCGACGTGCGGGCCGGTACTCCGGCGAACGCGGCCGTCGACGCGACGGCCGACGCGCCGACGGGCAACCCGGCCGACGGAACGACGGCCGCGGCGACCGGCAGTCCCGCCGTCAGGACCAGCGGCACGCGGTCCGCCACCCCGACCGACGAGGAGCCATGACCGAGACCGCCCCGACCCGCGTCGTCCTCGTCGACGACCAGCAGCTCGTCCGTGCCGGCCTGCGCATGGTGATCGACTCGCAGCCCGACCTCACCGTCGTCGGCGAGGCGAGCGACGGGCTGCAGGCGCTGCGGCTCCTCGCTGCCACGCCGGCCGATGTCGTCCTCATGGACGTGCGCATGCCCAACCTCAACGGCCTGCAGGCCACGGAACGGCTGCTGGGGGGCGACGGCGGAGGTGGTGCGGCCACCGGTCCGGTGCCCGACGGCGGAGGTGGCGGCGTGGGTGGTCGCGTGGCCGGCGGCGGGTCCGACGGCACTGTGCCACGCGTCGTCGTGCTCACGACCTTCGACCTCGACGAGTACGTGCTCGAGGCGATCCGGGTCGGCGCGAGCGGCTTCCTGCTCAAGGACGCCCCGCCGGAGGAACTGCTCGCCGCCGTGCGCACGGTGCACCGGGGCGACGCGGTGATCGCGCCGTCCTCCACCCGGCGCCTGCTGGAGCACCTGGTGACCGCTTTACCCGCGACCGACCCGCAGGGCGCGGAGGCGCGCGCGGCGCTGGGCGCGCTCACCGAGCGCGAGCGCGAGGTGCTGGTGCTGATGGCGCGTGGCCGGTCGAACCAGGAGATCGCGGCCGAGCTCGTCGTCGCGGAGGCCACGGTGAAGACCCACGTGGGCCGGGTCCTGGCCAAGCTCGGCGCGCGCGACCGCGTGCAGGCGGTGGTCACCGCCTACGAGACGGGGCTGGTGCGGCCGGGGGGCTGAGCGGTTGTCCGCGGCCGTGCGCTTGATGGGAGATGCCCGGCGTTCGATATCGGTCGCGGAACGGTCGACGGAACGTGGGCGCAACCGTGGCACGGTGTGGTCGACGACGTCTGGTTGTTCGAAGGAACTCTGTCCCGGTCGCAGATCAACATCCTGGCAAACGGATTCGATCTGCCTGCCGAGGTGCTGGGAGGCCCATGAGTGGACCTTTTCCTGAGGCTCGGCAGCACTTGGACGGCGGTGGTCGGGCCAGGAGCACCGTGGAAGTCGGGTCGCAGGGCGCGGATCGCGGATGCTTGGATTGCCACCTCGCCCGGTACCCTTGGTCCACGTGACATCCCCCGTGATCGCCGTCGTCGGCGGTGGACAGCTTGCCCGGATGATGGCGCCCGCGGCCGCGGAGCTCGGCGTGCGGTTGCGCGTACTCGTGGAGAGCCCAGGTACGGCCGCCGCGCAGGTCGTGGCCGACGCGCCCGTCGGGGCGGCGTCGGACGAGGTCGCGATCCGCGCGCTGATCGCCTCGTCCGCCGGCCAAGATGCGGCCGACGTCCTCACCTTCGAGCATGAGCACGTGCCGAACGACCTGCTCACCGATCTGATCGAACACGGAACGCCCGTGCGCCCCGGGCCACACGCCCTCGTCGCCGCGCAGGACAAGATCGTCATGCGCACGCGCCTCGGCGAACTCGGGGTGCCGTGCCCGCGGTGGCGCGCGCTGCCGTCGTCGGTCGACGAGGGCAGGGCGGCGCTCGGGGAGTTCCTGGCCGACGTCGGCGGCGAGGCGGTCGTCAAGCTCGCGCGCGGCGGCTACGACGGCAAGGGCGTGCGGGTGGTCTCGGGCGCCGGCGAGGCCGACGACTGGCTGGTCGGCGCCACCGAGGGCGGGCCGCCCGTGCTCGTCGAGGAGAAGGTGCCGTTCCGGCGGGAGCTGTCCGCGCTCGTCGCGCGCCGCCCGTCCGGCGAGGTGCGCTCGTGGCCGGTGGTCGAGTCCATCCAGCGCGACGGGGTGTGCTCGGAGGTGATCGCCCCGGCGCCGGACCTGTCCGACGACATCGACGCGCGCGCCCGCGAGATCGCCGTCGCCGTCGCCGAGGGGCTGGACGTCACGGGCGTGCTCGCGGTCGAGATGTTCGAGGTGCCGGTCGACCCGGCCGATCCGGACGGGCCGACGACGGTGCTGGTGAACGAGCTCGCCATGCGCCCGCACAACTCGGGGCACTGGACCATCGACGGTGCCGTGACGAGCCAGTTCGAGCAGCACCTGCGCGCCGTGCTGGACCTGCCACTGGGGTCGACCGACCCCGTCGCGCCCTGGACGGTCATGGTGAACGTGCTGGGTTCCGAGCGCGACGCGCTGACCGACGCGCTGCCGGAACTGCTCGACCGGTTCGACACCGCGCGCGTCAACCTGTACGGCAAGGACATCCGGCCGGGCCGCAAGCTGGGCCACGTCAACGTGAGCGGCGCCGACCTCGACGAGACGCGCGCCGCGGCCAGGGGAGCGGCGGCGCTCCTGATGAGGGGCGACGACGGTCGGGTGCGCGGGACCGCCAACGCGGCCGAGCCCGACTCGGCGGCGGAGCCCGAAACGAACGAGGCCGAGCCGGCGGCCGCAGCGGTCAACACCGAGGAGAGCGCACTGTGAGCACGAACCCGCAGGTCGGCATCGTCATGGGATCCGACTCGGACTGGCCCGTGATGCGGGCGGCGGCCGACGCGCTCGCCGAGTTCGACGTCCCGGTCGAGGTCGACGTCGTCTCCGCGCACCGGATGCCGGCGGAGATGATCGACTACGGCCGCACCGCCGCCGAGCGCGGCATACGGGCGATCATCGCCGGCGCGGGCGGCGCGGCCCACCTGCCGGGCATGCTCGCGTCGGTGACCCCGCTGCCCGTGATCGGCGTGCCCGTGCCGCTGAAGTACCTGGACGGGATGGACTCGCTGCTGTCCATCGTGCAGATGCCGGCGGGCGTGCCGGTCGCGACGGTCTCGATCGGTGGCGCCCGCAACGCGGGCCTGCTCGCGGCCCGCATCCTGGCCTCCGGCACGGACGAGGCCGCGGCGGCGCTCCGAGACCGGATGTTGGCGTTCCAGTCCGAACTCCGCGACCTGGCCCACGCCAAGGGCGAAAAGCTCCGCGCAGAGGTCGCCGAGTAGGTTCCCGTCCACGCACCGAGAACGTGGCCGCGATGGCTCTCCGTCGTCAGTCGGCCACCACGTTTCGCACGGCGACCGTGCTCTGCGTCGACGCCGTCTCCGGCGGGGTGAGGGTGGCGATCAGGGAGTCGTCGGTCAGGCGGAGGGACCAGGTCGTCAGGGCGTCGCCCGTGGCCGTCAGGCCGATCGCGGCCACGTTCTCGCCCAGGGGCTCCAGGTCGTCGTCCGAGAGGTCGGCATCCTCGCCCGCCGGGAGCTCCACGTCGAGCATGCCTGTCTCGGTGCCGTCCGCCGCGTAGCCGGTGATCGTGACCTCGGCCGTGCCGATCGGGTCGTCGTCCTCGCCCCGTTGCGTCGGGACGGCGGCGACGTTCACGGCCCACGACACGTCGTCGGGCACCGCGAGCAGGCCGAAGGAGGGCGGCAGGCCTCCCGCGTCGCCGCCGTCCCCGCCCGCACTGCCGTCGGCCTCGTGCGCGTCCGCGTCGCCGTCGGCTCCGGCACCGCCGTCGTCGGCCCGTTCCGGAACCGTCGACGCGCCGCTGCCCACCGCCTGACCCGCGATCCACGCCGTGTCGTACGGCTCCTCGTCGATCACCGCATCGTCGGGCACCGAGCCCTGCCGGTGCACGAGCCCGCCGCCGACCACCGGCACCGTCGCGTCCACCACCACGGCGTACCGCCCCTCGGGCAGCCCGCCGAGGGGGAGGTCCGTCACGGCCCCGGCGTGCAGCGGCACCTCGTCGACGCCTCGTAGCCACACGCGCCCGTCCGCGCCGTAGACGCTGAGCCGCGCCGTCCCGTCGCTGTCGCCGGGTGCGAGCAGCCGCAGCGCGGGGGCGTGCGGATCGTCCACGGCCTCGCCTTGGCTGTCCACCCCCACCACGGCCAGGGCCGACGACGGCGCGGCCCCGCCCGTCACCAGGTCCGCGCCCTGCGGCACCAGCCCGTCGATCCGATGGTGCTGCAGGTAGGCGGCCACGCGAGCACCCTGGCTCACGGCGTGCACGACGACGCGTCCCTGCCCGGGGGCGATCGCCTCGAGCGTCGTGGACACCTGTTCGCCGGCCGGCACCACGACGACGGCGTGCCCGCCGAGCGTCACCGGACCCGACGGCCCCCACACCTCCAGCGACACCGACGCCGCGGTGCGGCCCGGGTTCTGCAGCACGAGGCGCGAGCTCGACCCGACGTCCGACGACCCGCCCACCAGCCAGTGCTCGACCGCGGGTTCCCGGCAGGCACCCGCCACGAGCCCGCGCAGGTCCCCGGCCGTCGTGACCGACGTCGCGGTCGCGGCCGCGAGGGCGCCCGGCTCCGCCCGGATCACCCGCGCTGCGTTGTCGGGCTCCGCGCCGTCACCGCTCCCGGCCTCGTCGTCGCCTTCGCCGTCGTCGCCCGTAGCTTCGCCGTGTCCGGCTGTGCCGCCGCTCGTCCCTCCGGCGACCTGCTCCCCGTCGAGTCCGACGACGTCGGGCACCTCGGCGGCGACCGCCAGCTCGGACTCGGTCTCGACCGGGCTGGCGTCGAACTGGTCGTCGCCGACGTCCTCCTGGACGAGCTCGGCCGGCGACGGGCAGACCAGCGTCGTCTCGCCGGGCGCGACGTCGACCGTGCGGGCCGGTTCGGTGTCGGCGCCGCCGTCCGGAACGTGCTGGGCGAGCATCGCCACCGCCGCGACGCACGCGACGCTGATCGCATGCGCACCGATCCGTCGCGTCGTGCTCCAGGCCGTCACGTTGATCGCCTCCGCCGCGTTGTCCTCGGGCCGCGAGTCGCCCCGGCCTTCACCGTCGTCCCCGTCCGAGCTGTCCCCGTCCCAGCCGTCACCATTCCAGCCGTCATCGTGGCCTCCGTCCCCGGACCGGCAGCGCCAGCAGCGCGAACACCGCGCCGACGAGTCCCAGGGCCACGAGCCAGGCGGTCCGGTGCGGCGCGTGGTAGCCGATGTCGAGCCGGCCGCCATCGGGCCCGAGCTCGAAGGCCTGCAGGGTCGCCCCGGCGGTGTGCACCTCGACCGGCTCCAGGCGGCGCCCGTCGAGCGTCGCCGACCAGTGCGGGTCGGCCGACTCGGCGAGCACGACCCGCCGGCCGGCGTCGCCCGGCGCCACGTCGACGTGCACGCTCGGGCCGCCGGACGCCACTTGGGTGGTCGAGCGCCCGTCCTCGATCCGCGCCCACCCCGGCGTCGGGTCCTGTTCGGTCCGTACGCGCCAGAGCGTGACGGGTTGGCCCTGCGTCACCCGCTCGACGTCGGGGATCATGTCCAGCGACGCCGTCAGCTCGGCGTTCCCGGCGACGCGACCCGAGCCGTCCGCGGCGTCGTCGCTCGCGTCCGGCGTCGGAACCTGGACCGCCCCGATCCCGAGGGCGGCGAGTCGTTCGGCCACGTCGGGGTCGTTCCCGGCCGCGAGTCGCACGGCGACGTCGTCGACGGCGTCCTGGGTGGAGGCGGCCGGGAAGTCGGCGTCCGTTCCGGATCCGGCCGAGCCTGCCGCGTCCTCTCCGGAGCCTGCCTCCCTCCTGGTACCCGCTGCCGGGGCGGCGGTGGCCACCGCGGACCCCGCCACCGACGCGTCCACGAGCTGTGTCCCGTCCCCCCGAAGCAGCGCGTACTCGACGACGCCGTCGCCGCCGGTGCCGAGCTGCAGCACGCGGGCCTGCCGCGGTGCGGCCTGCATCTGCTGCCCGACGGCGGGCACGGCGGGCCGGGCGGTCGCGTGCACTCCGTCGTCGGACAGCGGGTCGGCCAGGCACCAGGACGCGAGGCCCGCTGCGCTCACCAGGCCGATCACGAGCGGCACCGCGACGCCGGCCACCGCGACGGTCCGCGCCGCGCGGCGCGCCCGGACCGCCCGCGTGGTGCAGAGCGCGGCGCCGCCGAGGCCGAGCAGGACGACGGACGCGAGCGCCGTGCCGGAGCCGCGGCCGTCCAGGAGACCCGTGTCGAGACCGAACGCACCCGGGCCGGACGCGCCGGGGCCGCCCGGACCGCCGTCGGCCAGGACGACGACGGCGAGCCCGCACGCGGCGAGGATCCACCCCACGCGCGCCCCCGCGGCCCGCGGGCCGGCCAGCGCCACCAGCGCGACCACGCAGAGCAGGCCGCCGAGCAGGTACGGACCGAGCTCCGTCCCGGGCCACGCACCACCCAACCAGGCCACCGGTGCGCTCGCCTGTCCGAGGAGGACCTCCCAGCCGGCGGCCTCGCCGATCGGGAACGTGCCGGGCGGCGCCAGCGGGTCGGCGAGCAGGAGGCCCAGGTCACGGGTGCGCGCCACCTGGACCAGCAGCGGCGCGCACGCGACCACGGACGGCAGGGCCGCCAACGCCAGGTGGATCCGGCGGGACGGCGCGGCGAAGGCCGCCCCGGCCAGCACGACCACGGCGATCGGCAGCAGGACGGGAGCGCCGGACACGGCGACCGCGAGCATCAGCCCGGCCGCCCCGGCGGCACCGAGGCGATGGCCGCGCCCCTCCTCGACGAACGCGCCGTCGAGCACGGGGCGCTCGGTGACGGCGTTCACGCTCGAGCGGGCCGGAAGGTCGATCCGCTGCGCGCCCACCGACCGCACGAGCGCCAGCGCGACCCACGGCAGCGTGAGGTGAGCGACGAGCGCGCCGAGCAGGCCGCCGGACAGCGCGCCGAGCAGGGGAGGAGCGGCCGCCCACGCGAATGCCGCGACCGCCCGCACCCAGACCGAGCGTGTCACGGCTCCCGCGGCCGCCCAGCCCCCGAGGGCGGCGAGCGGGAGGGCCACGACGAACAACGCGTGGACCCCGGTCTGGAGCGAGCCCCCGGCCAGCAGGGAGAGCACGGTCAGTGTCAGCAGCAGCGGATCGCCCGGCCCGGCCTCGCCGATTCCCGAGCGTACCCAGCCCGACGTCGCCGCCGTCCACACCTGGCCCGTGTCGGACGACGCGGGCAGGAGCGCCCCGCCGACGAGCCGGCCGCCGTCCGCGAGCGTGCCGAGCACGGGGCCGAACACCGCGGCGGCGACCCCGGTCACCGCGACGAGGACGAGGGCCAGCACCGCGCGCCTCCGGGTCGCGATGCGGCGCAGGTCCTCCCGGTCGAGGTCGTCGGGGCCGGTGTAGCGGGCGTCGGCGCGGGCCAGCCGGCGCTCGCGGAACTCCCGGAACGTCTGGCGCCAGGTGCCGAGCAAGGGGCGCAGCACGCGGTACGGCTGGGTGGCGGACCGCGCGGTCCGGCGCCGGGCACGCAGCACGCTGCTCAGGCCGAGCAGCATCCACAGCGGAGCCATGAGCTCGTCGCGGGCGGCAGCGGGCTGCTTCACGGCGAGCCGGAAGGCCGCCCGGACCGGCGCACCGGCGACGACGGCGAGCATCGCCCAGCCGAGCAGCCACGGTGACGTGGCCACGAGCTGGAAGCGCAACCGGCCGCGCCGCATCCGGCTCCGGTTCGACGGGTCGGCCAGCGACTGCTGTGCGTGCCGCACCACGGCGCCCGGCACGACGGTGACCCGGTGCCCGGCGAGGCGCACGCGGCGGCAGAACTCGAGGGAGTCGCCGAACGGGCCGTACTCGGCGTCGGTGCCGTCCAGGTCGCACCACACCGACGTGCGCACCAGCGCCCCGGCCAGGCCGACGGCGAGCACGTCCTCCCGCGAGTCGTGCTGGCCCTGGTCGATCTCGGACTCGTCGAGCCCGGTCATGCGCCGGCCCAGCGGGGAGACCGTGTACCCGACCTGGAGCAGGACGCCGCGGTCTGGATGTGCCGGGTCGCGCGGCCGGCCGTCGTCGTCCACCTCCCACCTGCGCTGCTTGCAGCCGGCGACGGCGACCGTGCTGGTGTGCTCGACGGAGCGGAGCAGGGCGGCCAGCGCGCCGGGTGCGGGTGCGGAATCGTCGTGCAGGAGCCAGAGCCAGTCGGAGGCCGGCGCGTCGCCCGGCGCGGAGAGGCCCGCGACCGCCGCGTTCACCGCGTCGCCGAACGACCGGGAGTGGCTGGCGGCGACGTACCGCGCGCCGTCGAGGCTGAGTCCCTGGTGCTCGGAGGTGGAGGGTGCGGTCTCGACGTCGACGACGACGATCTGGCGCGGCGCCGGCGACTGCGCCCGGACCGCGGCGAGCGTGGCTTCGAGGAAAGGGCTGCGGCCGCGTGTCACGACCACGGCGGTGACTGTGACGAGAGCCGGAACAGCTCCGGTGACCGACCTGACCGCGGCGAGTGCGGTGTCGGTGGGGCGGTGGGGCGGAAGCCCGGTGGGTGGCGAGGTCATCTCGCCGACCATCATGCGCATCGCGGACGGGATCCGCAGGGTAAGGAGGGAATCCGGCGTGTCGCGTCCCGTGAGCCGGAAGACCTGTCAGAATGCCCGCCTGAGGTCGGGCGGTAGGCCGTCGGCGGCGAGGCCGGACGGCGGGATCAGCGACGCGTCAGACCGCGCGGCGCTTCAGCTTGCGGCGCTCCCGCTCCGAGAGCCCGCCCCAGATACCGAACCGCTCGTCGTTGGCGAGGGCGTAGTCGAGGCACTCGGCCTTGACCTCGCAACCCTGGCAGACCTTCTTCGCCTCGCGCGTGGAGCCGCCCTTCTCGGGGAAGAACGCCTCAGGGTCCGTCTGCGCGCACAGCGCACGTTCCTGCCAGCCGAGCAGGGCGTCGTCCTGCTCCTCGTCGAAGAGCGACAGCACGTCCGCCATGGTCTCGCTCGGGCGTTCGGTGTCGGACGGGATCTCGCCGTCCGGTTCCAGCATGTCCCACATGATGTGTCCCTCCATGCCGTCTCTGTCGGTCATGTGTCGCGCGTGTCCGCGCGCTTGCTCCGCTACGAAAACTGCATACATGGAATTACACGCGTGTCGTCTGGAGTCGTCAAGCGGAAGTGTGCTATCGGCCGAGGGCTTCACAAGAAAATCGCCCCCACCTCGGCGGACGGTCACGCGCGGAGCGGAACGGCGCGCTGCGCTGCGCGGCGCGTAGCCTTCGTCCATGCTCGTCTCCACTCTTCTCGACCGCCTGCAGTCCGATCCCGGCCGCCCCCGCCTCACCTGGTACGGCGACGACGGCGAACGGGTCGAGCTTTCCGGGGCGGTCCTCGCGAACTGGGTCGCGAAGACCACGAATCTGCTCGTCGAGGAGTACGACGTACAGCCCGGCTCGATGGTTGGGGTGGACCTGCCCGTGCACTGGCGCACCGTGACCTGGGCACTCGCGGCGTGGCGGGTGGGCGCGACGGTGGTGCTGACCGGCGATTCCCGCGCGGCCGCCGCCGAGGACCTCGATGTCGTCGTCACGGATTCCCCGGAACGATGGGCGGCGTCGTCCGCCGACCTCGTCGTCGTCAGCCTCCCCGCCCTGGCCCGCCGGTACGACGGCGATCTGCCGCCCGGCGCCATGGACGCGGCCGCGGCGGTGATGACGTATGCCGACCAGGTGATCTACGCGCCCGAGCCGGAGCCCGGTCGCGTGGCCCTGACGGACACCGCCGGCGATCCGGCCGGGTCCGGCACCGCCGGTTCGCCGACGGCCGCCGGCGTCCGTCACGACGAGCTGGTCCCCGAGCCGGACGGCGAGGCCGCGCGCACGCTGGTCGACGGCCGGGCCGGCACCGCCGTCGTCCTGCGGGAACTCCTGCGGACCTGGGCAGGTGCGGGGTCGGTGGTCCTCACCAGCCCCGCCACCGCGGCCGCCCTGGACGCCGACACCGCGCGCCGGGATCGGCTCGTGACCACCGAGAAGATCGAGAAGATCGGCTGACTCGTTCTCCACGAACCCTCTACCGTCCCTCTGTGCGGCCTCTGCGCCCGTGCAAGTCCGCTCCCCTATGCTTTGAAGTTGTGACCTTTCCCGACTTCAGCACGCCCGGAGCGGGCCTGGACCACTCGGTCGGCCCTGCTCACGCGCGGGTTCTGGCCGGGCAGGGTTCCACGACACGCGTCGTGGCGCTGGTGATGACGGGGGTCCTCGCGTTCGCGATCTCGGGCGCGTCCGCGGCGATGGCACGGTGGACGGGGAACATCGA
Source organism: Myceligenerans pegani (assembly GCF_014892515.1). GTDB lineage: Bacteria > Actinomycetota > Actinomycetes > Actinomycetales > Cellulomonadaceae > Myceligenerans > Myceligenerans pegani. The sequence continues at coordinate 73,655 of NZ_JADBGR010000083.1, read as the reverse complement.
CACGGCGCCCACGGACGTCCTGACGAACCGCCCGGAGAAGGTCACTCCCACCGACCCGAGCGCCGGCGAGCCGGTCAACCTGCTGCTCATGGGCAGCGACTCGCGCGAGGGCGCGAACGTGAACATCGGTGGCACCGCCGACGGCGGCGCGCGGTCGGACACGACGATTCTCCTGCACATCTCGGGGGACCGGAAGCGGGTCGAGGCCATCTCGATCCCGCGGGACTCCACGGTCGAGATCCCGTCCTGCGTCACGACCACCGGCGCCACCACCGCCCCGCAGTACACGAAGTTCAACGCGGCCTTCGCCGTGGGGGCGAGCGTCGGAGGCGACACGGCGTCGGGCGCGCTGTGCGCGATGCAGACCGTCGAGGCCCTGACCGGGGTCTTCCTCGACGGGTTCATGGTGATCGACTTCCAGGGGTTCCAGCGGATGATCGACGCCGTGGGCGGCGTCGAGCTCTGCATCGAGGAGGAGATCTACGCGCCCGAGGCGAACGACCTGCACCTGCAGCCGGGACTGCAGACCCTCGGCGGAGAGCTCGCACTCGACTACGCGCGGGCACGCAAGGGGGTCGGCGACGGCAGCGACCTGGGCCGCATCGGCCGGCAGCAGCAGCTGCTCGCGTCCCTGGTGCGTACGGTGCTCAGTGCCGACACGCTCACCAACCCGGGCAAGACGCTGAGCTTCGTCGACGCGGTCACCAGCTCCATGACCATGGACGACGAGACCGCCCGGCTCGACAACCTCACCGGCCTCGCCTACAGCCTGCGCAACCTCAGCGCCGACGCCGTCACGTTCCTCACGGTGCCGAACGGCCCCGATCCGGCCAACCCCACCGCCAACGTGGTGTGGACCGACGAGGCCACGCTCCTCTGGGAGAACATCAAGCACGACCGCCCGATCGACCACGACCCCGCCGCGGCCACCGCCTCGCCGTCGGCGACCGACGGCACCTCGGACGCCCCCGGCGCGTCCGCCTCGCCGTCGGCGCCGGATGGCGAGACGATCGACCCCACGGCGTCCCCCAGCACCGACGACGTCAAGGAAGCCGGTACGGAAGCGTTCACCGGCGCCGATACGACCGCCGTCTGCGGCTGACGGAGAGAGACATGCCAGATCCCACGACCGACGACGACGCCACCCGGGTGAACGAGGACGCCCGGGTCGCGCCGCCGATCCCGCCGAGCTTCACGCCGCAGCAGGCGGGGGACCGGCCGGGTTCCGACGGGGCGATCGCCGTCGGCGACGGGGCGCAACCGGCCGCACGCCCGGAGCCACCGGCGGGCAGGCCACGCCCTCTTGCGGAGACGCCCGGAAGCGGCGTGCCCGTGGGCGAGCGAACCAGCGAGCCGCGTATCAAACGACAGTCCTCCCGGGAGGTCCCAGTGTCCGGTGGCAAGAACCCACCGCCAGTCCCACCGCGTTCCGTGCCGCCGCGGGGCGCTCAGCCGCCCCAGGCCATCCCGCCGCGCCGCGCCACGGGACGCGCGTCGGGTCTGAACGCGGCGCCCGTGCCGCAGCAGCGGCAGCCCAGTTCCGTGCACGCCACCCAGCGTCCGCCCGCGCCGATGCGACCGCAGCCGCCCGGTGGCGGGCAGCGGCCCCCGGCCGGGTACGGCCAGGCCCGGCCGGCACCGCGCCCCGGTCGTTCCCGCCGGAAGGGTCGGGGCAAGCTCATCGCGACGCTTGTCGTGCTCGCCCTCCTGGCCTGGCCCGTCGGCCTGCTGATCTGGGCGAACGGGAAGATCCAGCACGTCGACGCGCTGTCCGGCGCAGCCGGTACCCCCGGGACCACCTACCTGATCGCCGGCTCCGACGCCCGGGGCTCCGGCGGGATCAACGACGCCACCACCGGCGCCCGGACCGACACGATCCTTCTGCTGCACCAGCCCGCCTCCGGCCCCACGGCGCTCATCTCGTTGCCCCGCGACACCTACGCGCAGATCCCGGGCGTCGGCGGGCAGAAGCTGAACGCCGCGTACGCGTTCGGCGGGCCGGAACTTCTCGTGCAGACCGTCGAGGAGCTCAGCGGTCTCACGATCGACCACTACGCCGAGGTCGGGTTCGGCGGGGTGAGCGACATCGTCGACGCCGTCGGGGGCGTGGAACTGTGCTACGACCGTCCCGTCGACGACTGGCGCTCCAAGATGCAGTGGACGCCCGGCTGCCACGAGGTGAACGGTGAGGAGGCGCTCGCGTTCTCCCGCATGCGGTACTCCGACCCCGAGGGCGACATCGGCCGGGCCAAGCGCCAGCGTCAGGTGATCGGCAAGGTCGGACAGGCGATCAAGGACCCCGCCGTCCTGCTGAACCCCGTCAGCCAGGTGTCCCTCGCGAACGCCGGCCTCGGCTCGCTCGTCGTCGATCAGGACACCGGCGTGATCGACCTGGCGTTCCTCGCGCTGCGGTTCCAGGCCGCGAACGGCGAGGACGGCGTCACCGGCACGCCGCCGATCGCGAGCCTCGGCTACAACCCGGGCAACGGCGCCGGCTCCACGGTGCTGCTCGGCCCCGAGGACGCGGTGGCCCAGTTCTGGGCCGACCTGCGCGACGGCAACCTCGAACCGGGTGAGGTCAACTCCCTCACCCAGTAGGCGCCCGTCCTCACGCGGTGGACACCCGTCGCGACCCCCACTTCAGCGCTCGCCGAAGTGGGGGTCGATCTCTTCCGGGGCCCGGGCGAGCAGGTGCGCCACCTGCTCCACGATGACGTCGCGGACCAGGTCCGCCCGGTCGTCCTCGTCGTGGGAGCGGGCCTCGATCGGGCGGCGGTACGCCACCACGCGCGCCGGCTGACCGGCCTCGGCCGGGAAGGACCGGCCCAGCGGCACGCCGCTGCCCTCCCAGGGGGCAGGGTCCGACGGCGGCACGTCCTCCACGGCGAACTGCGTCCCGCTCAGCGCCTTGCCCCAGCGCCGGTCGAGGGACTGCGCGACGTCGAGCACGAGGTCGTCGAACACCTCCGCCCGGGTGCGGTGGGCGGGAGAGCCGGGCGGGAAGAGCGGGCCGCGCAGGCCGCGGCCGCGCCGGTCGCGCCGCCGCGGCGTGCGCCGGGGCGCGTTCCGGAGGGAGCCGTCCGAGCCGTCCGATGCTGCGGGGGGAGAGGACTTCGAGACCACGGCACGACAATACGTCCCCGTGGGCGAGGCTTCGGACAGGCTCGGCCGCCGTCGTCGATCGCTCGCGGGCGTTCTCCTCGAGGGCATTCCCGCCGCGGGCGTTTCCCCCGATGAGGGCGCCGGCGGGCAGGAACTGGGTGAGGGCTCTCTGTGGTTGCCATACCCTGATCCCGTGCGTGACGACACCGCCCTGGCGCGCTATCGGTTCGCCCTCGCTCTCATCACGGCCCTTGTTGCCGCCTCCGCCACCTGCTGGGCGGTGCTGACCCCCGCGTTCCGGGCCCCCGACGAGGTCCAGCACCTCAACAGCACGCTCCGCCTCGCCTACGGCGGGGGCTGGCCGGCGCCCGGCGAGGCGCTCGTGAGCCCGGGGGTCGACGCCGCCCGGGACGAGGCCGCCCTCGACACGGACGTTCCCGGCCGGTACCTCGACCGGGACGACAAGGACCAGTACGTGGACGTGCCGCCGACACCCGACGACGAGCGGACGATCGTCGGGCCGGGCAACGCCCTGGCCGACATCGTGGCACCCGGCACGGACACGAGCACCTGGGACGTCGAGGAGATCGATCAGATGACCCAGCACCCGCCGCTGTACTACGCGGTGGCGGCGGGGTGGCTGCACCTGACGGGGCTCGTCGAGGCGCGCTGGGACCACCAGGTCCTGGCGCTGCGCCTGCTCGACGTGCTGCTGTTCACGCCCGTGCCGCTGCTCGCGGCCGGCGCGGCGCGGCTGGTCACCGGATCTCGGGCGGCCGCGCTGGTGGCGGCGTCGTTCCCGCTGCTCCTCCCGCAGATCGGGCACATCATGGGGAGCGTCACGAACGACGCCCTGGTGGTGCTCACCGGCGCCGCCGCGGCGTACCTCTGCGCCCGGGTGGTGAGCGGGGACCCGCGGCGGAGGACCGCGCTGATCCTCGGGGTCGTGGTCGGCGTGGGGCTCCTGACCAAGGTGATGGCGGCGTTCACGGTGCCGGTCGTGGTGGTGGCGTATCTCCTGACGGTGTCCGGGCAAGGCCGAGGGCGGCGGGCGTGGCTGATGCTGCTGGCTCTCGGGGTGGCGTTCGCTCTGGGCGGGTGGTGGTGGCTGCGGAACCTGATGGAGTTCGGGGCCGTGCAGCCCGTCGGGATCCCCGAGCGGTTCGAGCCGGTGGAGGACCGGGGGCCGTGGTACTTCGTCAGTACGACGGTGCGGCACCTGACCTGGTCGTTCTTCGGGAGCTTCGGGCTGCTCGACGTGCGGGTGCCCGACGGCGTGTACTGGACCGGCGCCATCGTGCTCGCCGCTCTGTGCGTCGTGGCCCTGCTGCGCGTGCCGGGCCGGAGGACGCTCGCGGTGCTCCTGCTGCAGGCCGCGCTGCTCTGGTGCGCCGTCGTGGCGAACGCCTGGCCCCGGTTCGCCGAGACGGGCTGGGTCGTCGCCGTTCAGGGCCGCTACATGTTCGGCGCGATCGTCGGCCTGATGGCCGGAGCGGCGGCCGGCTTGTGGGTGCTCACCACGGTGCGCCGGAGCACCGAGGGGCGGTGGACGCTGACCGATCTGCGGCGAGCCGGTGCCGCGGCGGGAGCGCGCACCGTCCGGGCAGACGGCGTACGGCGGGACGCTCAGGTGCCGCTCGACGACCCCGGTTCGGCCGACGGCGCCGGGCGGGGTGGTGCCTGGCTGGTGCCGCTGGTCGTCATGGGCGGAACCGCCGTCTCCGCCGCGGCGATGCTGTTCGCCCTCCGCGGGTTCTACCGCGGGCCGGGGGAGAACCTCGGTGCGGCGCTCGAACGATGGGCCGGCTGGAGCCCGCTCGACGGGCCTCAGCTCGCGGCGTGGTTCGTCGTCGCTGCCCTGGTCGCCGCGGCGACCGTCGTCGCCGGCGTGCGGTACGCGCGCAGCGTCAGCACGGTCGCCCCCACCGCGGACACCACCGCCAGGACGCCCACGGCCGCGGCGGGCACCACCGGTTCGGAGTAGAGCCCGGCCTCCGCCGGCGTGGAGAGCTCCACACCGAGCCACACCACGAGGTCGGCCAGGGTGACACCCACCCAGACGGGCACGAGCAGCCGGGGCCGCATCGCCAGCCCGGCGGCGACGCCGAGGAAGAGTGGCAGGGCCACCGGCAGGAAGTAGCGCGGATAGACCCCGCCGCTGCTCGCGGCGTACAGGACCTGCATCACGACGGCGGTACCCGCGGCGGCCCAGGGCAGCGCCGCGAGCAGTATGCGGTCGGTGGGGTGCACCTGGCCTGGCCGGTTCGCCGGGCGGTACCGGAGGCGCTGCAGCACGGCGAGGAACAGCGGGACCCAGACCAGCAGCACCGCCGTCACGACCAGCGTCGTCATCGGGTGGAGCGTGCGCGGGGGGAGACGGCCCGCCCACCAGAACAGATCCGGCAGCCGCGCCCACGTGACCGGGTCGATCAGCACCGCCCACACCGGCCGCTCCACCCGGTTCTGGTTCTCGAGCGCCCAGTCGAAGTGGGAGCCCTGGATGTTGCCGGTGAGGGCCACGTTCCGCGCGTAGAACCAGCCGGCCGCGGCCAGCGCCGTCGCCGGCCCGCCCACGGCGAGCCACACCGCCGGGCCCCACCGGCCCCGGCCCTGTGTCGCTCGCACCACCCCGGCCAGCACCGCGACCGCGGCCACGACGACGGCGATGACCGCGGTCGACAGCCGGGTCAGGGCACAACCCGCCGCCAGGAGGCAGAGAGCGACCACGAGCCGTGCGTCGAGCCCGCGCCGGATCGCCGTCGCACTCACGCCGTACATCGTCGTGACCAGGACGGCCGCCAGCAGGTCGTTGTACCCCGAACCGCCCACGTGTGCGACGGCGGCCGCGAGCCCGGCCACGAGCGCGACGAGCGGCGGCAGAGGGCTTCCCGGCCGGCACAAGCGGCGCGCGCTCCACCAGGCGACGCCCACGAACAAGCCCGCCAGCAGCGTGTTCACCGCCCGCGCGGCGTAGACGGCGGCCACGGGGTGGCCGGCGTCGGCCAGCGGCCCGACCAGCGGCGCGACGAGCAGGTAGTAGAGGGGCGGGTGCTGCGCCGTCCACTGCACGGGGGCGAGCCAGGCGCCCTCGGGCCTCAGCTCCAGGCCCTCCTCGAAGACGGGGAGCTCGCCGTGCCACACCTGGTAGGCGTAGTCCATGTGCGGCGGCTCGTCGCCCGTGGCGTAGGGCGGGTCGCTGAGCAGCACGGTCAGCGACAGCAGGATCGCCGTGAGCACCGTCGCGGCGACACCCAGGTGCTCGCGCCGGCGGGGGTCGGACATGGCCCGGACGAGGGTGCGGATCACGCCGTCAGCATACGGGCGGCGCGATCCCGCGCCGCGGGTGCGGCGGTGCTGCCCCGGACCACCTGCCACGTCACGCCCGCCGCCGCGGCCACCCCCGCCGCCACGATCGCGACGAGCACCCAGGGCGGCCACGGGTACCAGTACGCGACCGCTGAGAGCGCGCGGCCCCACGCCGCCCAGCCGGACCCGTCCTCGGGCATCCAGTACAGGATCCAGGTGTTGTACTGGAAGGCCGTGTGCAGGCCGAGCGCGAGCACGAGCACGCCGGCCGGCACCCAGCGGCGCCAGGCCGGCCACAGCACCGCGGCCCCGGCGAGCGCGACGAGCACCACCCCGGCGAAGCCGGTGTAGAGGTAGCGGCCCTGCTGAGCCGCGGTGATGTCCTGGAACGCGGCGAACTGCTCCCAGGAGCCCCGGGCCACGATCGCCCCGAGCATCGGCATACCGGCGAGGAGCACCACGGCGGTCCCCCGCGGTACCGTCCGCCGCAGCAGGGCCGCGACGATCCCCGCGGCGACGAGCACGAGCGCGACCCGTGCGGCCCACCAGGAGACGTCGTGCGCCTCGGCCACGGCATGGTCCTGCACGAAGAACGTGGTCACGAAGCGCTCCAGCATGCGCCCGAGCCAGAGGTCGCCGCCGTCGGACCAGCCGTAGACGGGGGTGAGGTCGGGCACCTCCGTCCGGTAGCCGTGCGGCTGGATCGCCCCGTACAACACCAGGTTGCGGACCCACCAGGCGGCGCCGGGCAGTGTCGCGGCGGCCGCGATCGCCAGCGAACCGATCGCAAGCCCGCGCCGGCCGCGCGCCCGGTACGCCGCCACACCGTACGCGAGCGCGATCCACGCGGGGAACATCAGGGCGAACCCCTTGGTGAGCAGGGCAGCACTCGTGACGACGCCGACAGCCAGCGCCGTGCGCCGGGACAGGTCGCCCGTCATCACCCGCACCAGCAGGTAGGTGAGCGCGGTGCCGAGCAGGACGAGCATGTTGTCGTTGTTGACCGCCGAGTACAGGTGCTCCATCTCCGGCACGGCGATCGGCGCGAGCGCGGCGGCGACGGGCAGCGGTTCCGGCAGCCTCAGCCGGCGGGCCGACGCCCACAGCAGCAGCGGTATGGGCGCCGCGAGCAGGGCGTTCAGCGAGCGCAGCCAGAGCCACACCTGGTCCATCGGAGCCGTGGTCCAGTCCGGCACGACGTGCAGTGCGGCGGCGCCGAGCAGGTAGTACAGCGGCGGATGCTGGACCAGCTGGTTCGGAACGGGCTCGGCGGTGCCGTCCGCGCGCTCCGGTTGCCATGGCTCCAGGCCGCCGCTGCCGGCGAACGAGGGGCGCTCGCCGCGGGGCGGCGCGGGTTCCCGCTCGTCGGCGCCGGCGCCCTCCACGCGGTCGGCCAGGGCCAGGTGGTCGGAGAAGAGGCGGTCGGCCACGAGGAAATGGCCGGCCGTGACGCCGCTGGCGACGAAGACGGTGCCCGGGTCGGGCCACGGCCAGGCCGTGCCCTGCTCCACCTGGACGATCAGGTCGACGTGCTTCAGCTCGTCGGGGGAGCGGACGTTCGGGAAGACGGCGGTCTGCGCGAGCATCACGGCGACGTGCAGCACCGTGATCAGCCAGACGACGACAGGAACGGCCCGCACGGGTGCCGTCGCTCTCGTGGCGGCGTCTCGGAGTTGCTCGCGGTTCACGGCAGAAGATTATCGGTCCGGATCATGGTGCCCGGGTGATCCTCGAAATCGCCCGGAGGTGCGCCGCACCCCGTGTCGCGCCAGGAGCAGCCCGGCCCCCGCCAGGACGCCGTCGACCACCGTCAGGACGACCCGGCTGACCAGGACCGCGAGCGGTGCCGCGACGCCCGGGAGCGAACCGGCCAGGACGCCGGCGAGGACGATCTCGCGCACGCCCGCGCCGGCCGGCGCGATCACGACGAGGAACCCCACCGTCCAGGCGAGCGCCCAGCCGCCGACGGCCAGCGCGAACGTCCGGCCCGACGGCGTCATGCCCAGCCCCGTGGCCAGCACCCAGGTCTGCGTCCCGGCGACGAGCCAGCCCGCCACCGACCACGACGTCGTCGTCGCCAGGCCGCCCCAGCTCAGCGGACGGGCGAGCGGTTCGCGCCCGCCGACACGCAGGGCGAGGCCGATCAGGCGGTTGAGCACGGGAGGCAGGAGGACGACGGCGATCGCGGGCGTGACCCACACGACCCAGCCCCACGCGCCGAGCGCACCGGCCGAGACGAACGGGAGCGCGGCGGCGCCGACGGCGGCGCCCGATACCACCGAGACCAGCACCGCTATCGCCATCGAGGCCACCGATCGGTGCCGGGGGATGCTGTGGTCGGCCCCGATCTCCGCCGCGGCGACCACGTTCCACACCCCGCCCGGCAGGTACTTGCCGAGCTGGCTGAGCCCGAACACGCTCACGGCGTCGCGCAGGGAGAGCCGTGATCCGAGGTCCGCCAGCACGGCCCGCCACGCGATCAGCGTGCACCACACGTACACGAACCCGAGGACGACGACGGCGGTGAGCGTGCCGACGGACAGCATCGCCGCCGCCTCGGCGAGCTGCTCGCGCGCGTCGACGACGTACCAGACGGCGAGCCCGACTGCGACGACGAGGAACCCCCACCGCACGGCGGGCGACCGCAGGACGCGGGCGGCCTCGGCCAGGAACTGCTTCACGACCGCCCACCATCCGCTTCCCGGGTGCCGGCGCTGCCCGGCGTCTCGATCACGTCACCGCCGTGTGGTGGGGCGACGTCCTCGTGACCGGGCACGGAGTTCCCCCGACCACGCCTCGCCCGCTGGGAGCGAGGGTGCGTCAGGAGCTCGGCGAGTGGGGTCACCACCGCTTTCGGGCGGATCGCGTCGCGGCCCTTTGCCGCCCGGTCCCGCGCGGTGGTGAGGCGGGACGGGTCCGTGAGGTCTGTGAGGGTCTTCGCGAGGGCCCGGGGGTCGGCCGGCGGGACGAGTTCGGCGACGTCGCCGACGGCGCGGCGCTGCGGCGGCGTGTCGGAGGTGACGACGACGCACCCCGCCGCCAGCCCCTGGTAGACCTTGTTCGGCACGACGCGCAGCCCCTTCGGGGTGTCGCTGAAGATGCCGAGGCAGACGTCGTGGCCGGCGACGAGCGCGGGCAGCTCGGCGGGTTCGACCCAGTCGCGCCAGGTGATGCCCGGTGTGTCCGCGAGGACCCCGCGCGCGGCGGCCAGGTCCTGCCCGGCCCCGACCATCGTCACGCGGAGGTCCGCCCCGGAGGCGACGGCGTCCCGGACCGCCTCGGCGATCACCCGGGTCCCCTGGAGCGGCGTGTACAACCCGAAGAAGACGACCCGCAGGCTGCGGTCCGCCGCGGCTCCGCCGGCCGACGCGTCGAACCACGCGGTCGGGGCGCCCACCAGGACCGTGACGCCTTTGGACCGGTCCGGGAGCATGGCGCGGTGCTCGTCCGTGTCCGTGATCACCACGTCCGCGCAGCCCGTCGCCACGCGGTCCAGCGCGTTCAGGAGCCGCACGCGCAGGCCGGCGGCGCCGCGGTCGGCGGCCGTGTCCCCGGCGAAGATCAGGTGGTCGAGGAGGATGACGGACCGGGGGAACAACATCCGCGCCAGGACCACGTCGAAGTGCCCCATGTAGCCCACGAGCACGGCGTCGGGACGCCCGCGGGTGCGGCGCAGCCGCACCACGCCGGCCACGAGTCCCGCCCAGCACGCCAGCAGGCGGACCACCAGGAGCGGCAGTCGCCACGGCTGCTGCAGCATGCGCACCCGCTCGGCGGTGGAGAACCCGAGCGGGCGGTTCAGCTCCGTGACCTCGGCCCCGTGGGCGCGCAGGCCGGCGACGAGGACGGCGACGCGGGGGTGGCGTTCGGCGTCGTACGTGCCGAACGTCAGGATCACGACAGACCCGCCGGTTCCTCGGCGCGGCCGCCGGCCGTGTCGCGGAGCACCTCGGATCGCCCGGCCTTGAGGGCGGGACGCCTGCCCGGCCGGGCCCCGGTCGATGCGCCCGCGCCGTCGCCCGGCGGGGTCGGGCGGCCGGTGTCGGGCTCGCCGTTCGCGGACGGTTCGTCCGGCACGGCGGTTCCGGCCGACGCATCCGCCACATCCCGCTCGGAGGATGCCACCTCTCCCGCGTGCGAACCGGACGCCGAAGCAGCTGCCGCACCCGGCCCCGCCTCCGTCGTCGTCCCCGCGACACGTCCGTACTGGACCTCCTTGAGGCGCTCCAGCGTGTCCTCCATCAGTGTGCGGTTCGTCTTCTGCAGGTCCGCGATCACCAGCAGCGCGAACGAGAGCAGCGCCCCCACCAGCATCGACGAGCCCAGGATCAGGGACTGGATGTGCTGGCCCGCCTGGCCGAGCATCAGCAGCACCAGGTACCGGCCGAACGGGATCAGGCAGCCCAGGCCGAAGATGACCCCGAGCGTCACGAACACCGTGTGCGGCTTGTACATCAGGTACGACCGCGTGATCGCCTGGCCCGACTTGCGGATGTGCTGCCACATGCTGGAGAACAGGCGCGACTCGCGGGTCTTCGGGTTCGTGGTGACCGGGACGCTCGCGATCCGCAGGCGCTTGTTGCCGGCCTGGATGATCGTCTCCATGCAGTAGCTGAACTGCGTGACCACGTTCAGGCGCATCAGCGACGCGCGGGAGTAGGCGCGGAACCCGCTGGCGGCGTCGGGCAGGTCGGTCTCGGCGGCGAAGTTGACCACCTCGCTGCCCACCTTCTGCAGCGCCTTCTTCAGCGGGGAGAAGTGCTCGATCGTGGCGGTCTGCCGGTCGGCGATCGCGATGTCCGCCTCGCCGCTGACCACCGGCGCGACCAGGTCGCCGATGCGCTCCTGCGGGTACTGGTTGTCGCCGTCGGTGTTCACGACGATGTCGGCACCGTGGCGCAGCGCGTAGTCGATGCCGTCACGGAAGGACCGGGCCAGGCCCATGGTGCGGGCGTGGTGCACGAAGTGCCGCACGCCGAGGCGGCGCGCCACCTCCACCGTGCCGTCGGTGGACCCGTCGTCGATGACCAGGATCTCGACCTCGTCGATCCCCGGGATCTCGCGGGGGATCGTGGCGAGCACGAGCGGGAGCGTCTCCGCCTCGTTGAGGCAGGGAATCTGCACGAACAGCTTCATGGGGAGGGACTTCCGCCTCGGGGCTGGGGCGCTTCCATGGTACTGAGCGGCCGGGGGAGCGGGGAGCACCGGGCCGGTGGGCGCTGTGGAGGTGCTGTGTTCGGCACATCGGCCGGACCGGCTCGGCGTGTTCGTGACATTGCTCCCGGTCAGCGGCGTACCCTCAGCGGGTGAGATCGGTGAGACAGTGCTCGAGGTCCGCATGCACCAACGCAGCGGTCGCGACGCTCACGTATGTGTACGCGGACTCGACGGCGGTGCTGGGTCCGCTCGCGCACCTCGCCGAGCCCCATAGCTACGACCTGTGCTCCGAGCACGCCGAGGGCCTGACCGCGCCCCGCGGCTGGGAGGTGGTCCGGCTCGTCCCGGAGTTCCCCGCGGAGCCCGCGCCGTCGCCCGACGACCTGTCCGCGCTGGCCGACGCCGTCCGCGAGGCCGGCCGTCCGCGCAGGCCGACGGAGGACGCGAAGGAGACGCCGACCGAACCGGGCGTCACGGAGACGGCCCGCCGCGGCCACCTGAGGGTGCTGCGCGCGGAGGAGTAGGCGGGCCGCTGGTCGGTCGTCCCGTGAATGATCGGCAGATCGAACGATCGCTCGCTCACGCAAGGACCGACCATGCGCCCGGGCGCCGACCTGCGCGGCGGCCTACGGGACCCAGGCGCAGACGACGTGGCCCGTGCCCGTGAGCGTCAGCGCGCCCGCCGCGTCCGGGACGAAGGCCGAGGCGCCCCGCGCCAGTCGCGTCGTCGCGCCGTTGCCGCAGGTCAGGGTCGTCTCGCCATCGAGGCAGAGAACGATCCGGGGGCCGTCGTCGGGTAGCTCGACGTTCTCACTCGGGTCGACGTCGGCCAGCGTCAGCGCGAACTCCGGGACCGGCGCCCGGTACGTCTGCACCTGACCCCGGCCGCCCGACGTCGCCACCTCCGGCAGCACCGGCGGCCGCGCCGCGAACGACGCGCACTCCACCAGCGCCGTCGCGTCGACCAGCTTGCTCGTCAAGCCCGCCCGCAACACGTTGTCCGACGACGCCATGACCTCCACACCCACCCCCGACAGGTAGGCGTGCAGCTCGCCGGCCGGGGTGAACAACGCCTCTCCGGGCTCCAGCGTGAAGCGGTTCATCAGGAGCGACGCGATCGCCCCCGGATCGCCGGGATGCTGATCCGCCAGATCCACGACGGTACGGTCCGCGCGCTCGAACGGGGACCCCGCTGCCAGGCGCTCGCGGACGGAGTCGACGGTCCGCTCGATGTCGGCCCGGCAGCCCGTGTCCTGCCGGGCCCGGATGAGCACGTCGAACGCGGCCCGCATCCCCGTGGCCGAGCGGTCGGCGCGGAGCGCGCCCACGACGTCGTCGACCAGCTTGCCGCCGAGACCGTCCAGGAGGCTGAGCGCGGCGCGAGTGCCGCGCAGGCCCGCGAGCCCTTCGAACTGCGTGAGCGCGACGAGCATCTCGGGCTTGTGCTGGTCGTCGTGGAAGGAGCGCTTCGGCGATCCCGCCGGGAGACCGAGCCGGTTCTCGCGGTTGAAGCCCTCGCGTGCGGTGTGCGGCTTCGGGTGGACCTGGAGCGAGAGCGCGCGGCGCGCGGCCAGCACCTTGAGCAGGTACGGCAGGCGCGGACCGAACTCGTCGGCGACGCGCTTGCCGAGCATGGCGTCGGGGGCCGAGCGGATGAGGGCGTGCAGGGTGACGCCGTCGTCGGCCACCGGATCGCCCGAGGGCACCGGATCGCCCGGGCGGCCGGCGGAGTCGCGGGCGCCGGCAGGGCTGGGCGCGCCGTCGCCGGAGGCCGGGTCGGCGGGATCGCCGGCCGGGTAGGCGCGCGACGGGGCGCTCGGGTGCGCGCCGAGCCACAGCTCGGCGTGCGGCGTGCCGTCCGGCTCGGCGCCGAGCAGACGGGGGATGGCGTCGTAGGCCCCCCAGTCGTACGTCTGGACCGTGTTCCTCAGACGGAGAGGGGCGTCGGTGGGTCGCACCCGGGCGAGTTTATCGGGCGTGGCGGACACGGGTGTGTCGGGGCTGAGGAGGGGAGGTGACGGCTGGTCGGACGACGACGGGGTGGCGGTGGACGACACAGCGCTGTATGCGGCATCGTCGTAGCGGCACGATAAGCGTGGTGGTCGTGCGCAGGAGAAGTCGCTGATGGCTGGCCGCTGTCCCTCGACTTCACCCGCTGATCGGGTAATTTCCTCCGAATTGAGTAAGTATGGTCCAGGATCTGTGTGGTGCCGAAACAGCCTGTAAGGAGAAGCCATGCCTGGTAAGTTCCCACGCCGTGGCATTGTCAGCGGTCTCTGCCTGGGCCTGATGGCCACAGGAGCGCTGGCGACGGCTGTGCCAACGCAGGCGGACGCACCTGACGGATCGTTCCGCGGCGTCGTGACGTCGATGGATGGCTCTTCGGAGTCGGCGAGCCCATCGAAGACGAGCCTGGTGGTGACACCGCACCCAGATGACGAGTTCGAGATGTGGTCGCTCATCGAGGGGTCGACGGACAACTACAAGGTGTTCCTGGTGACCACGAGGGGCGAGCAGACGGGGGCCTGTCGGCCTGAGACGACCGCCGATTGGTTGCAGGAAGAACTCGGCGAGGTGCCCCCCACGCCGACTCCGCAGGGAAGGTGGACCACGTCGTGCTCGGATGCCCGCATGAACTCGATGCTGGGCTTCTTGACTGCGATGTCCGAGCATGACCCGAGCGTTCCCGGCGATTGGAGCGAATCGCGTGACATCGGGCCGTTCCCGGCCGAAGGAGTTGACGTGTGCCGCGACGACAACGGCACGCAGGTCTGCACCGCGGCGCAGCGGACGGCGCGTGTCTGGTTGGACCAGCAGGGGCGCGGCGCGGTGGTCAGCTGGGATCTGGGAGACGGCGATCTCACCGCCGCCGAGGCAGACTGGGCGATCAGGACCACACTGGCGGAGCGTGACGCGCTCGGCCTCCCGGTGCAAGATGTGCACAACGCTCTCGGTGGCTTCTCGAACACAGGTCAGTACGACTGCCACGTGTACGCGCACAACGATCACCGCGCGGTGCACGTCGCGCTCTGGTCCGGTTCGTACGGGATCCGATATCACGCCGGCGCCACCTGCGCCGATGACCCGTCGATGAGTCGCGAGGAAACGGTCACCGCCGCGTCCGCAGACGCTGCATTCGAGGTCGGGGCGGGCGGCGAGCGGATCGGGGCCTTTGCCAGGCACTACGGCTGGCTCCACCTCTCCTACTACCGGCTCGACCGGAGCGGCCAGGACCAGGTGTTCCACACCCACCAGAAGTTCTGGATCCGCCGCAACGGTTGACTGGTTCGATGTGTCGTATCGCCGTCTGGTCGCACGGGGGAGATCGATGCTGAGGCCAGTAATTGAGCCTGGGCCGTACATCCCATGAACCCTTGTAGCCCGCGGGCAGTCGATGGCCGAGCGCGGCCTCCACGGCCTGCCGGTCGAAGCCTTCGTCGTGTCCGTGTTCGGCTGGTATCAACGCCGGCAGCGCGTCGACCTGAGCGTGCCCCGTCGTCATCAAGCCGAACGGCAATCACCGCTCTGACGCGATCAGAACGACCCAGCGGCACGCCGTGCCGGCGCCACGAGGCCGACGGCTCACCTCGTCGTGCGGGAGCATGACAGTGGTGGGCTCCGCGACGACGCCTTCGCGCGGACCGCATGACGTCTACCCGACCAGTACCCTTGCCATGTGTCGATCGACCTCACCCAGATCATCAAGGCCTACGACGTCCGCGGCACCGTGCCGGACCAGCTCTCGCCCGACGTGGCGCGCGCCATCGGGGCGGCGTTCGCGCGGGTCGTGGTGCTGCCCGCCCAGGACGGGCGGACCGGCAGCGACGAGGCCCGCCCCGGCGTCGTCGTCGGCCACGACATGCGGAACTCCGGGCCCGAACTCGTCGCCGCCTTCGCCGAGGGACTGACCACGGCCGGGGCCGACGTCGTCCGCATCGGGCTGTGCTCGACCGACGGCCTCTACCACGCCTCCGGCGTGCTGGACCTCCCCGGCGCGATGTTCACCGCGAGCCACAACCCGGCCGAGTACAACGGCATCAAGCTGTGCCGCGCCGGGGCCGCCCCCGTCGGACAGGAGACCGGCCTGGCCGAGGTCCGGGAGCTGGCCCAGCGCTACCTGGACGGCGAGGCTCCGGAGCCCGCCGCCGAGCCCGGCACGGTCACGGACCGCGACATGCTCGGCGACTACGCGGCCTTCCTGCGCGGCCTCGTCGACCTGTCCGGCGTACGGTCGCTCAAGGTGGTGGTCGACGCCGGCAACGGCATGGGCGGGCACACCGTCCCGGCCGTGCTCGGCACCGGCGTCGGCCTGCCGGAGCTGCCGCTGGAGATCGTGCCGTTGTACTTCGAGCTGGACGGCTCCTTCCCGAACCACGAGGCGAACCCGCTCGAGCCCAAGAACCTGCTGGACCTGCAGGCCGCCGTGGTGGCGAACCAGGCGGACATCGGCCTCGCGTTCGACGGCGACGCCGATCGCTGCTTCGTCGTGGACGAGAAGGGCGCCCCGGTCTCGCCGTCGGCCATCACGGCGCTGGTGGGGCTGCGCGAGGTGGAGAAGGAGAAGGCCGAGGGCCGCGACTCGATCGTGATCCACAACCTCATCACCTCCCGCGCGGTGCCGGACTTCCTCACCGCGGCGGGTGCCGCCACCGTCCGCACGCGCGTGGGCCACTCCTTCATCAAGGCGCAGATGGCCGAGCACAAGGCCGTCTTCGGCGGCGAGCACAGCGCCCACTACTACTTCCGCGACTTCTTCTTCGCGGACACCGGCATGCTCGCCGCGATGCACGTGCTCGCCGCACTCGGCACGCAGGAGCATCCGCTGAGCGCCCTGGGTGAGATGTACGAGCCGTACGTGGCGTCGGGCGAGATCAACTCGCGGGTGACGGACGTGCCGGCGGCACGGGCGCGTGTCTACGAGGCGTACGTGACGCAGGAGGGCGCGGGCTCGGTCGAGGTCGACGAGCTGGACGGGCTCACGGTGTCCCACTGGGACGGCCACCCGCAGTGGTGGTTCAACCTGCGCGCCTCGAACACCGAGCCGCTGCTGCGGCTCAACGTGGAGGCCGCGGACGCCGACATCATGGAGAAGGTGCGCGACGACGTGCTGTCGCTCGTGCGCGCGCAGGATCCGGAGCAGGAGGCGTGAGCGGCACGGGGTTGCCCCCCTGGGTGCGTGAGATCCTGCGCTGCCCCGTCACCGGCGCCATTCTTGTGGACGGCGAGGGTCCGGTCGGGGAGCCCGAGTTGCACTCGACCGATCCGGTGCGCCCGCTCGCGTACCCGGTCCGGGACGGGATCCCCGTGCTGTTGGAGGCCGACGCACGCAGCCTGTGACGGCGCGTAGGGTCCGCGACCACATGGAGGTCGCGGACCCTACGCATCAAGCCGACCAGACGCCTGTCCGGTCAGGCGCTCTTCCGGAGGGCGCGCCGGATCTCCTCGACGAGGTAGGTTCCCAGGCTTCGTCCCCAGCTCGCGGTGACGTGTCCCCCGGCGTCGCGGTAGACGACGACGTTGCCGATCACGGAGGGACATTCCTCCGCGGTGCAGTAGAAGTCCGCCAGGTCGACCCTTATCGCACCGTCCACCTGCTTTGCGGCCTCGAAGGGGAGATCGGGCTCTGCGAGCGCCACGCTGCGCGGGGTGGGACAGGTTCCCTCCGACGCCCGGAACGTCACAGCCTGCACGCACTCGACGTGCTCGTCGGCGGGGTCGGGGTTGTCCGCCACCACGACGACCCGTGAACCGGCGGCGATCGCCTCCTGGTAGAGCGGGATGTACTCGCCGAGTGCGCCGAGGTCACCGCCGCGGCGGGCGGTTGCGATGACGATGTCGAACTCCCCCGAGGCAATGCGGTCCTTGATCATGGGCATGTTGCGCGCGCAGTTGCCGCTGCTCGGGTCGGGCGCCTCTCGCCAGACACACCCGTTGCCGACCAGGGGCGTGAGGTGCCAGTTCAGGTCCTCGAGGTGTGGCTTCAGCATCGGCGTGAGCAGAGCGGCGTGGCTGTCGCCCACGACGGCGACTTTGGTGGCGTCAGGCGCCGTGCTGCCCATGGGACAGTCCTTCAGAGGCTTGCCCTTGGTCGCGTAGCAGGAGAAGGCTCCCTTGGTGTCCGCAGGAGCGTCGACAGGAAGCGGGACGACATCGTCCCCGACGTTCAGCTCTGGGCAGTCGTGCCGGGGGTCGAGCGCCGCCGCGCCGTAGCAGTCGGAGAGGTCTGCTTCGGTCGCGCCTATGGCCACCGGGGCTTTCACCGCGAACTGTTGCGGCTCCGTGCGCTGGATGACGGTGTTCGTCGCCGCCGTCGCGAGCACGATGGCCGCAACGACGGCGGCGCTCTTGTACCAGCCGGGAGCCGGGCCGAGCAGGCGACGGCGGGCCGTCGAGGCATGCCGAACGAAGCCAGGGGCTTTGCCCTCCGTCCACTTGAACCAGTCGGCAGACCGAGCCGGGCTCTCCACGTACCGGTAGGACAAGGCGGACAACAGGACGGTCAGCGCCAGCGCTGCGCCGTAGTAGCTGCCTTGCCCGCCGGGGAAGACCACCACGAGCAGGACGACGACGGGCCAGTGCCAGAGGTACAGGCTGTAGGAGATCTCGCCCAGGTACTGGCTCATCCGGTTGGTGAGGATCGGGTTGTGCGTGGGCCCGCTCTCGCCCGCCGCGATGACGGCCGCTGTTGCCAGCGTCGGCAGGAGGGCCCAGGGCGCGGGGAACCCAGGAGACTCGGCCACCAGGAAGACGGCCGCCACGATACCGGCGAGGCCGGCCCAGGCGAGTGCTCGACGAGCCGCGGCCGACGCGATGCGTACCCAGGGTGAGACGACCGCGAGGACGGCGCCGAGTGCGAGTTCCCATGTCCGGGACAACGTCGAGAAGTAGGCATAGGTCGGGTTCGCGGTGGTCTCCCACATCGCATACGCGAAGGAGCCGACCAGGATGAGGCCGACCGCCGTCCCGGCCACGGCCCGGGCGTGCTCCCGCCGCCAGCGCAGGAACCGTACGCCGAACAGGAGCAGGCCGAGTAGCAGCCACGGCCAGACCATGTAGTACTGCTCCTCGACGGCGAGGGACCAGTAGTGCTGGAGTGGTGAAGGAGGTAGGTCCTGCTGGAAGTAGTCGGTCCCGGCCTCCGCGAACCGCCAGTTGCCGAGGAACAGCGCAGAGGTGATCGCGTCACCGACGACCGATCTGAAGCGTTCGCTGCCTACCAGGAGGAATGTCGCGCACACCGTGGAGAGCAGCACCAGTAGCGCGACGGGCATGATCCGCTTGATCCGGCGCATATAGAACTTCGTGAACGACACGGTACCGGTGCGCTCGTACTCCCGTAGCAGCAGGCCGGTGATCAGGTAGCCCGAGATGACGAAGAAGACGTCGACGCCGACGAAGCCGCCGCGCGGCCAGGCGAGGAGGTGGTCGGCGACGACGACGGTCACCGCGACCGCGCGAAGGCCTTGGATGTCGGCCCGAAACGGGGCCGACTTGGCGCTCGGTGGGTTCGTCGAGGGCGCTCGGGTGTCTGTCGGCGATGCCATGGTGGAGCTCACGGTGTTCTTTCCACGTGGTGGGAGACGAGAAGCCAGATGGGCAGGACGTGGTTCCGGCCCGGAACGCGACTGCGGTCAGCGCGGGTCCAGTCGGCGCTTCACGCGCTGGGCCAGGCCGGCGGCGAGATCCTTCGCCGGCACATCCTGCAGCAACCGGTCCGTGTCCACGGTCGCGGGCGGAGCAGGCGCGGCGTCCTGCGGTTCTTGGCGGCGCTGCGTCGTGTGCGACGCATCCCATCCGGTGGCGGACGCGAAGAGGCCGGAGAGCGCCTCGAGTGCGATGTCAGAAGGGATGGTCTCAGGGAGAACGCTGGGTTCTTCCTCGACGGAGGTGCCGATTCGGCTGAGTTCGGCGAGATCGCCGATCACGCGAGCTCCGGACGCCCGCACGGACTCCGCGAGTTGCTCACCGATTTCGGCTGCGGCTTCGAGAGCCCAGCGTGGGGTCCCGATCTTGGCCTCGTCGGGTCCGGGCACGCGAGCCTGTACCAGTCGCGAGACGGCGCCGTTGAAGACGAGCCGACGGTGGTCGGAGCGCGAGGTCTTCCACTCCTTGAAGAGGCGGCGGTTGAGCTGGACGATGAGTGCCGCCTCGACGGTGGACAAGCCGCGGTTGGCGCCGGCGCCCTTGACGGGGACGTTTGTCAGGAGCCCGGCAGGCACGCCGAGCATCTCCTCGAGGGTGTCCAGCAGACGATCCGGGTGGGACTTCTCGAGGACAACGACGGTCAAGTTCTCCTGCCCGAGTACCTCTGCCCAACGCCCTGGAAGGTCGTAGCCATCGTCCTGATGGAGACCCGGGCTCAACATGGCAGCCGGCTCGGCGCTGTCGAACACCTTCCTCAGGAACTGGTGGTACGTGTGGGTCCGGCCCGACTTGATGTTCTGCTGCCAGACGGACGGCGCGAGCTGGCCGAGGTTCCGCAGCACCAGTAGTCCGTGGGTCGGTCTCCCGACGCCCTCCACGGTCCGGCGCGCACCGGAGATCCCCGTCCAGCAGATCGCCTCGTGGCTGAGCAGTACTCGCTTGTCGCCGGCGGCGTCGATCTCTTCCTTGACGGTGTTCCACCATCGCGGGAACGGGCCCGGGTCGGGGAGATGCCTCAGCGGCGTGCGGGTCAGCCATGAAGCTGCTTTGATGTGGTTGACGCCCTTGCCGGGGTAGAGCACCCCGTGCTCCAGGAGGTCGTCCCGCGCCGCCTGAGCTGCACGCTGGATCGCGGTGGATCCGGACTTGGGCATCCCGATGTGGATGAGTCTGCTCCGCTCCGGGAGCAAAAGGTCCGGCTCTACTGTGTCCGGGTGGTTTGTCATCTCATTTCCTTCAAAGGGCTCGCTTGACCGCGCGAATCGACTCGACGCCATCGATCGACGGGACCGTATCAGTTGCGTCCCGAATTCAGGACCACAGCATTCTGCGCACCGTCCTCCGGGCTGCGCGAGCGGCCCGGCGCGGAACGGTGCGCACCTGCTGCATCAGACCCGGGTTGATGTGAACCTGGCGGTTCGTGCCGCTGCGAAAAGCCCGTGCGGAGTCCGGGTCACGCGCCACCGCCACCGGCACGACGACGTCAATCGTCCCCAGCGGGTGTCCTAGCCGCAGCCTGATGAACGCGCGTCCCGCGGGCAGTGAGGAGACCGGAGCCACAGCGGTGACGAGACCGCTGCGAGGGTCCAGGTCGATCTCGCCGAACGGCCGCCACACGGAGCCCTGAGCCGCACCCGCAGCGATCGTCGTGATCGGCTCGGCCGAGCGGACCGTCGCGCTGAGCGCGGCGCGACCGTTGGTCACACTGAGCCGGGCATCGGTGACAGCCAGCGACGGTCCTGAGAGTACGGCGAACACCGTCGCTGGGTCGCCCGTCAGCGCGGCCAGAACGAGCTCCTGGACGGCCGCCGGTTGCCAGTGCCGGATGCTGTCCGGGTACGTTCTGCGGAGCAGGTCGGCGTGCGCCGCGAGGTTCTCCGCAGTGCTTTCGTCCGTGTCTTCGGCGCTGGTGAGGCGCAGGAGAACCGTGGTGAGTGCCCGCCGGTAGTCGGTGGCGTCGGCCGGAGCGTCCGAGCCGTCCGTGACCGATGGGAAGGACGGGATGGTGTCGCTGATCAGGACGGCCTCAGGCTCGGTTGCCAGGCGTGCGGCCTCCGTCCATCGTCCGGCGCGGGCCAGCGACCAGGTCCATCGCGCCAGGGCATCGAGCCTGCCGACGGCGTCGGCAGGGAAGCGGGCGATGAGCTGATCGACTAGATCGGTGAGTTCGTCGAGCTGCGCGGCGCATTGGTCGTCGCTCTCTTCAACCGTCCCGAGGCCCGTCAGGAAGTTCTGCAGGTGGACCCAGCCGTCGCGAACCAGGACCAGCCGTTCGTACTCGCGGTCGAGCCGTTCGTCGCCGACAGCTGCCAGAAGGTCGCTCGAGCCGAGTTCCTGGCGTAGGTAGGAGCCGAACCCGGCTATGCCCGCGGCGCGGGCGCTCATCGACGTGGCGCCCGGCCGGTTGCGGTAGAGGTAGACGGTCTCCGGGAGGACGGAGATGCTGCGTGCGGCAACAAGCGCCTGTGTCATGGGCACGACGTCGTTGGAGCGGGGGACGGTGGGGAACCGGATATCCTCGCGGGTCCAGAAATCCCTGCGGAACAGCCGGTTCCAGCAGGCGCGGTTGCGGATCAGGGACGGCTGCTCGGTCAAGGTCGTGGCACGGCGCCGTTCCGCCCAGGCCGGCCAGTTCGCGGTCGGATGCCATGTTCGTGTCGTGTAGAACTTCAGGAAGCCGCCTACGACCATGTCGGCATCGTCCTCGCGGGCGGCGGTCAGCATCGACTCGTACGAGCGGCGGGGCACGAGGTCATCGCCGTCGGCGAAGGCGATGTAGTCGCCGCGGGCGAGTCGCACACCATGGTTGCGGGCGTCCGCGCCACCGACGCCCGGGTTGCGGAGAAGGCGCACCCGCGGGTCGCGCCGCGCGACGGCACTGACGACCTCCCACGTGTCGTCAGTGGACGCGTCATCGATGACGATGACCTCGTGATCGACATCCTGGTCCGAGAGAATGGACGCCAGGCAGTCCGCGACCCACGGTGCGACGTTGTGCACGGGGACGATCACGGAGACGTCGGGGGTGGCCGGTGGGATTGCTTCGTCGTTCACCGCAGCACCTGGTTCGTCGGAGTGTCTCGCGGGGCAGCCGCGGGCAGGGCGTCGAGGACGGCCAGGAAGTCACGGGACATGGCCCACGGTGTGTATTCCCGGGCGAACCGCGCGGCGGATTCCGATGCGGTAGCCGTGGCGGTGCGAGCCTCGACGAGAGCGTCGGCGAGATTGGCGGCCTGGTCGCCGTCGGCCCGGTAGGTGCGGACCCAGTCCTCGCCCTCGTAGACCGCGGAGAGCGTCGAGGAGCCCGGAATGACCACAGGCGTGCCGAAGGACGCCGCGAGCAGTGCACTGCCGGAGTTGAGGATCCGTTGGTACGGGAGCGCCACGATGTCCGTCGCACGCAACCAGAGGCCGAGTTCCTCATCCGGGACGAACGCCAGGTGCTCCACCACCGGGACCGATGCCGGCAGCAACTTCTCGAGGAGTGGAGCGTCCTCGGCGCTCACTCGCCCGGCCAGCAGCAGAGCGAGGTCGGGCATCCGTTGAGCCGCCGCCTCGATCGCGGCGCAGAGCACATCCACCCCCTTGTACGGCCGGATCTGACCGATGAATCCGACGACATATGCGTCCTCGGGCACACCGAGCTCAGCGCGGGCCTGCTCCGTGGTCCACCCGTCCGGGTAGACGCCGGCGTAGCTGGAATGACGAACGGTGACGAGCTTCTCCGGCGGGATGCGATAGGAGGTGCTGACGGCGGCGGCGGTGTGCTCGTGCAGCTGGACGACGACGGTCGCGTGCTCTGCCAGGGCCTGCCCGATCTGCTTCTCGACATCCGGGAACCGGGCATCGTGCGCGAGTTCGTTGTGCACGGTCCACAGCACGTGGGCGCCCCGCGAACGTAGGCCCGCGAGGGCGCCACGAAACCGCTCCAGGCGGGCGAGTGCCTCGGCGTCCGTCTCACAGCCCGCGAGCACCGGACTCGTCCAGTGCACGTGTGCGACGTCTCCGGCGACCAAGCCCTCCGCATGATGCTCGAAGCCCTGCAGGGACGTGGTCCCCTGGAAGTTCCACCCGTCGGCCTCGGCCGCGAGGTAGAGCATGGTCAGGTACGGATTCGAGACCCAGCGCGGAAATACGAGGAAAGCGCGGCCGCCGTCGGTCATGCGTTCGCGGTGGCGCGGACCGCGTGACGGACGTGGTTGACCAGGTCCTGCATGTGCTGGTCGGTGTCCTTGCGAATTCGCTCGAGGTCTTCCGGGGCCGGGGTGGTGCGCTCCTCGAACTTCGTGACGAGGTTCGGGTCCGTGAAGCTGGAGAGGTTGCCGTCAAGGCCGATTCGCCTCATGAAGTTCACGTTCTTGTTGGTCGCGATCATGACGATGGACGGGACGCCGTACATCGTCGCGACCACGGTGCCGTGGAACTTCATGCTGGCAAAGGCGGTGCACTCGCCGATCGACCGGCTGAGCTCGTCGAGGTCCTCGGTGTACACGAGCTCCTTGCCTGGCACGTCGAGGTCCTCGGCGTTGGCCACGTCGCGGCGGCCAACCTCCATGGTGCCCAGGACGATGTGGCGGATGCGCCAGCCCTTCGCGCTGGCGTGCCGGGCGAGCTCCTGGATACGAGTGTAGTCGTCGGGCTCGTCCAGGTTCGGGCGCTGTCGCGTGGCGATCCCCAGGATGGGTGCGCCCTCGGGCTTGTGTGCCTCGGGAAGATTCAATGAGCAGACCATGTCGGGTGCGACGAGGACCTCGCGCTTCGGCTGGATGTGCTTCCGGATCCACTGCGCGGCCTGGTCGTCGCGGACACCGATGCGCTTCACGTTCGGGTGCTGGAGGAAGGTCGTGTGCTTCCGCATGGCGAACTCCGACATCGGCTTGGCGTTCTTGTACTGGGGCACGCCGATGCCGACGACGAACACCGGCTTCTTCAGGAACGCGTGGTTGAAGTACCGGGGGTCGGAGTTCCACGACTGCAGGATGTCGCCGCCACCGATCACGATCGCGTCGACCTCCTTGACGATCTCCTCGACGGGGCGGGAGTAGAAGGGCTTCTTGTGCAGGTCGGCGAGGACCCGAAGCTCGAACTCCTCCCCGAAGTACTGCTTGTACACCTCGAGGAACAGCTCGTCCCCGTAGTTTCCCGCGCCGAAGAAGCCGGCGATCCCGAGAACGGGGCGCCCGTTCCGGTTCCGCTTCACGGTGCGCCGGATGCGCTCGCGAATGCCTTGGGGCAGTGCGCGCGCGACCGAACTCAGGACGGGGTTGGCGGGAGTTGAAGGCATCTCGAGGGCTCCTGTGCTTGGAATGCTCCGGGATTCGTTCGTCGGAGCGTAGTCAGCGTTGCAGTATCCGGCGGCCGGCGCCGCGTGCTGCACGGATCATACGGCGGGCACCGTGGCGGATGTCCACTTGCCCGTTGCCGAGCACGCGCAGTACCCGCCGTGTTACAGACCCGTCGGCGAGCGTCGGTGTCACGTTGGTCTCGACCGTGCCCAGCGGGTCCTCGACCTGGAGACGGATCGACACCGGGCCGGAAGCGAGGTGCCGGAGGCTCGCCGACGCGGTGAGCGCCCCTGTCTCGGGGTCGAACGAGACCGTGTCGAACACGTGACGGTGGCCACCACGGACGGCGACGACGGCAGGCGGTCCGAGCTCGGGCCGGGTGCAGCGCGTCACGAGCACGGCACGACCGCCCTGCACGGCCAGGACCGGTTCCCGGAACCGCAGCAGCGGCTTGCGCAGCTCCTTCTCGATCTCGCTCGAGTCGCCGGACTTCACGGCCAGCGTGAGACGCTGGGCGGGTTCGGAGCTCCAGTGCCGCGACTCCGTGGGGAAGATCCTGCGAAACGTCACGGCGCTCTCGGCGAGCAGGGCGGCATCGTCCGGGTCGAACCTCCGGCGGCCGCCCAGGATCGGGCCGAAGACGTGCTCGTTCACGGTCTTGCGCAGCTCCGCGTCGGACAGCGACAGCGATCCGATGCTGGTGAGGTCGGCTCGGAAGAACCATGTCGGGTCAAGCTTGGACAAGTCCTCGGTGTGTTCCGCGAGTTCGGCGGCCAGGGACCAGTGTCCCGCAGCCGCGAGCCCGTACGCCCATCGCTGAGCCGGGCCGAGGTCGTCGAGCACGTCCTGGGGCAGCTCACTGATCTGTCGTGCAAGCATCTCGCGCGCCAGTTCCAGGCCGCCGGCGTCCGCGGTGCCGGTGTCGAGACCGTCGAGGAACTTGACCAGGTGCACCCAGCCGTCGGCCCGGGCGAACAGTCGTCCGTACTCGCGGTCGAGGGTTGCATCGCCCACCGAGGACACCAGCTCCCGGCACACGATCTCCTGCGACAGATAGCTCACGAAGCTGTCCAGCCCTGCGGACTGTGAGCTCATCGAACTGCTGCCGGGACGGTCGCGATAGAGGTACACGGTGTCCGGGACGACGGCGATCCGCTTCGCCGCGACGAGGGCCTTCGTCATGGGCACGATGTCGTTCGAGCGAGGAACGGTGGGGAAGTAGATGCCCTCGCGGAACCAGAAGTCGCGGCGGAAGACGCGGTTCCAGCAGGCTCGGTTGCAGATGAGCGAGGGCTGGTCGGCGAGCGTCACACCGGTGCGCGGCTCGTGGAACGCGGGCCACCGCCAGGTCGGGCGCCAGGTCCTGGTCGTGTAGAACTTCAGGAAACTGCCCGCCACCATGTCGGCGTTCCCTGCACGCGCAGCGTCGAGCATGCGCGGATAGGCTCCTCGCGGGACAAGGTCGTCGGCGTCGGCGAAGGCGAGGTACTCGCCCCGGGCGATCTCGGCCCCGTAGTTGCGCGCCTGTGCCCCGCCGACGCCAGGCGAGCGGACGGCCCGGACCTCGGGATGGCTGGCGGCGAACCCCGTGACGATGTCCCAGGTGTCGTCCGTCGAGCCGTCATCGACGACCACGACCTCCAGATCGGCGTCCTGGTCGTCCAGGATCGACGACAGGCACTCGCGCACCCAGGCGCCGACGTTGTAGGCGGGGACGACGACGGAGAGCACCGGCGACCCTGCGCTGGTCGTGGTCATGCCGCCTCCTTTGTCATGTCCATCGCGTCGATCAGCCGCAGGTAGTCCCGGGACATGTCGTAGGGCGTGTACGACCGTGCGAACGCCCGCGCCGTGGCCGAGGTCCAGCGCCCGGAGCGGATCGTACGTACGATCGCCGCGGCGAGCGCCTCCACCCTGTCGCTCTCGGTCCGGAAGGTAGTGAGCCAGGGCTGATCGGCGTAGACCTGGGCAAGCGGCGTGTCGTCCGGCATGATCACGGGTCGCCCGAAGCTCGCGGCAAGCATGGCGCTCCCGGAGTTCAGGACCCGGCGGTAGGGCAGCACGACGGCGTCGGAAGCACGTAGCCACAGGCCGAGTTCGTCGTCGGCGACGAACGAGTGCTGCCGCACGACGTCGACGTGGCGCGGCAGCGAGCTCTCGATCACCGCCAGGTCACTCGGCGACGTGCCGCCGGCGAGGAGCAGCACGAGTCCGGGCAGTTCGCTCGCTGCCACATCGGCCGCGGCGAAGAGCACGTCGAGCCCCTTGTACGGGCGCATCTGGCCGACGAACCCGACCGTCGGTGCGCCCTGGGGCACCCCGAGGGCGGTGCGTGCCTCGCTGGTGGTCCAGGTGTCCGGATAGATGCCGAGGTAGCTGGCGTGCCGAAGCGTGGTGACTTTCTCTGCGGGCAGCGTGTACGACATCGCCACGGCCTCCGCGGTACGGTCGTGCAGCTGGATGATTCGCGTGGCTCGCTCGGCGAGCGCGTCGCCGATGGCCTTCTCGATGGCGAGATAGCTGGTGTCGTGCGCGATCTCGTTGTGCACGGTCCACAGGAGCCGGCAGCCACGGTCCACCACCGCGTCGAGTGTCCGGGTGAACTGGTCGAGGCGCTCCCTGGCCGCCGTCTGGTCCTCTGCGCCTGCCGTCACGGGTGACGTCCAGTGCACGTGGACGACGTCGCCGGGCACGAGCTCGCGGACGCCGTCGGCGAGCTCGTCGACTTCCGTGGTGCCGGCGATCCGCCAGCCGTCCGCCTCAGCCGCCAGGTAGAGCATTGTCAAATAGGGATTCGCCCGCCAATGGGGGAAGGACAGGATGGTGCGGGTGCTCATGCGGCGGCGTTCTCCTCGTGCTGGACCGTGCCGTCCGACGTCACGATGATCGGCTCGCCGAGGGGCGGTATGTCGTGCGCAGTGGGCGCGGACAGCGCGAGCTGAGCGGTCGACGCGTGGCGGACAGGCAAGCGCAGGTCGCCGATACGGACCTCGACGTGCCACGAGTCCTCAACGAGCTCGGTGAGAGGCACCAGGACGTCGGTCACGACGTGCCACTGCCGGCGAGCCTGCCCGAACAGGAGCACGGGCCGGGCCACCACCTTGCTCGATCCGATGGCCGTGAGGATCACCTCGACATCGGCGTCGGCGACCGTCTCTGGTACCCGAGCGGCGACCGACAGGAGCGTGTGCCGGCCCGCCGGGCGGGCCGCATGCAGCATCGCGACGGGGGGCGCGCCCTCGAGCCGAGCGGCGGTCGCCACGAGCGCGGCATCGCGGCGCAAGGTCGTATCGATCAGATGGCGGGTCGCCGGGTCGAGTGGTTCGTCAAGGACGTCGGGCACCACCTGGGTGATCAGGTCGGCCGCGATAGGGACGAGTGCGGGTCCGTCGGGTCCGCCACTGATCACGGCGGTACGCAGCCGCGGCAGGTCTTCCTGGAGGAACGATGACCGGGCGGCGGCGCCTCCCGCGACGACGCGGTGGCGCCAGACGTCCTGCATCGTGTCCAGCTCGTAGCGCCGGACATGACTCCGATCCGTGTCGGGGAATCCCCACAGATCCCACGGGAACGCGTCTTCGAGTGCGTCGAGGTCGGCGTCCGGCCGCTCATGGCCCCCGAGGTGATGCGCTTCGGCGATATCTCTGGCGATCCGGGTCGTCGGACGCCCCGTACCGGCCAGGTAGTCGCGGTACTTGAAAGGGCCCTCGGTCTCGGAGGCGACGAACCGGGCGGGGACTCCGAGGGAGTCGGCGACAATCACCGCGTACAGCGAGGAACCCACGACGAACCGGCTACGGGCGATCGTCCGCAGGACGGTGTGCAGGGGCAGCCGCGGGTCGAGCACCGGGTGTTCCGCGTCCCGGTAGGCGTCCAGGTCGTTGTGGTTCGGAACGATGAGCGTGTCCGTCACGGGGGCGTGCGCCCATGAACTGAGCTCGGGGAGGAGGCGGGGAAGTAGGAGCGCCGGGTCACCGAAGACGGCCGGCACGTCGACCCCCAGATCGGTCAGCAGCCGAGCGGTCCACGGCCCACGTACGGCCCGCACGTCGACTCGCGGGTAGGCCTTTGGATAGGGGTGGAGTTGCTTGCCGGAAACCCCGGCGCCCCAGACGACGTCGGATCCTCCGGCCCGATGGAGGGTGGAGCCGACGGCGAAGAGCCGCCGTCGGGCCAACTTCGGCGGCCGGTCCTGCGGTCGCCGTCGCCAGAGCATGCGCTCGACGACCATCGGGCCCAGGAGGTCGCCGAAGTTGTCCACGAGACGTCGACCGCCGGTGCTGTCGTCTCGTAGCGAGTTCAACTGATAGACATCGACTCCCGCGACGTCTCTTACCGAGACGCTGAGGTCGCTCTCCTTCGCAGTACCCGGCACGTCCCTCGTTGCAGGGCTGCCGCCCGCGTGGCTGTCTACGATCGCGTTCACCAGGTCTGTCTCAATCTGGTTGATGGCGTGAATGACGGCACCCATTGTGCACCACGATCGTGCCCTCGACCGATCACCTGGGTCGGCGTTCCGGCGACCAACGGCTACTCGGCCGGAGTGGAGGTCGCATGGGGCACAGGACTCTCCGTCGGAACCGCGCCATCGATCGGAACGGCGCTCTCGATCGGTGCGGGCCGTTCTGTTGGGATGTATTCCGCGAGGCGGCTCAGCAGAACGTCTTCGAACGTGCGGATGTAGGTCATCGACAGGTGGTGCGAGTCCCGGTACGGGATGACGCTGCCGATGACCGCCGGGCAGGTGGTGTCGTCGCAGTAGAAGTCCAGTGTCTGAACCACGGGAACACCCATGAGCCCGGCGATGATCGCGAATCCGTCGGGATCGCTGGTCGCGGCCTCGCGGGAGGTGTCACAGGCGCCGTCGCGCAACTCCTGCTCGCTGGCCTCGATCACGCACTGCTCGCCCTGGTCGCCGATCCGGGGGTTGTCCTCCACGACAACGAGCCGAGTACCACGGGCCTGGAGCGCGCGCCAGTTCTCCATGGTCCGCTGTGGATTGTCGAGCCCGCTGAGTCCGCCGCGGCCCCCTGCGAAGATGACAGCATCGTACGGCTCGCCGGCAAAGAGGAGGTCCTCGCTCTGCTGGACGCGGTTCACGCAGTGCTCCGAAAGCTCCGGGTCGCCCGCCCGGAGCCGCCCCCAGACGCAGCCGTTGCTGGTCAGCGGTGTGATCTCCCAACCGTGGTCCTTCGCCGCGTCCCGGAGGACGGGGCTGAAGAGGGCGGCATGCGAGTTGCCGATCAGGGCGATGCGGATCGGCCCGTCACCGAAGGTGCAGGATTCGATGTAGGTTGCCCTGGCCTTGGTGTAGCAGCGGTATGCCTCCTCGGTGTCCGCCTTCAGCGCGCTGCGGTCCGGCACGATCGGTGTTGCCGCCAGCACGGTGTCACACGCGTCTCCGGTCACCATCGCGGCGTACCCGTAGCAGTCCCCGAGCGTTGCCTGGGCCGCGGCGGCCTCTTCCTCGAGCTGCTCGGCGGCGGCTTCCGCCGCGACGGTTCCCCGGTGCGCGAGAACGGCGACGGCGATCAGTGAGCCGAGGAGTGCGACGGTGATGAGCACCTTCGTCCAGGCGCCGTTCCATCCTCGAGCCACCGGTCGCTCGAACAGGTAGTGCCCCACGACGGCGAGGGCGATGGCCGCCGCGATCATGGCGAGGCCGACCGGCAGCGACGGCACCGCGTCCTCGCCGTACAGGTAGCGGTAGCCGATGAGGATCGGGAAGTGCCAGAGATAGATGCCGAACGCGACTCCGCCCAGCCAGGCGATCGCCCGGTTGGACAGCAGCCGGGTCGCCGCCCAGGGCACCTCGTTCTCCCGGGTGGACAGGAGCAGGAGCGTCGCGCAGGCGACCGGCCAGAGGGCAGCGACGCCGGGGAACACGCCCTCGACGGGCAGGACCATCCCGCAGGCCACCAGCCCCAGCACGCTCACCCAGGACGCCACGGCGGCGGTCCAGCCCCGCAGGGCGAGAGCGCCGCCCGCGAGGGCGAGCAGCCCGCCGACCGAGAACTCCCAGAAGCGCGTGAGCGACGAGAAGTACGCGAACGGCTGGTTCTCGGCGGTCTGGATGAGGTTCCACGTGAACGAGGCCCCGCCGACGGCCGCGATCAGCACCCCGAACGCCATCTTGAACCGCCGCTCGGTGCGCCCCCGGACGACGAGCAGCAGCGCGATCAGCGCCAGCACGAGCCAGGTGACGTAGAACTGCCCCTGCAGGGACATCGCCCAGAAGTGCTGGGCCGGCGTGTGCGGGTCGTGCTGGTTGAGGTAGTCGATCGCGTTGGCCGCCAGGAACCAGTTCTCGAAGTACAGCGCCGAGGCGAACACCTCGGCGTAGTTCCGTGCGCGCAGCGCCTCGGGCGCGATGGTCACGGTCATCGCCAGGACGGCGAGGAGGACGACGGCGCCCATCGGCCACACACGTCGAGCGATCCGGCCGAGGTAGGCGAAGGGGCGGATCCGCCCCTCCCGCCGCACGTGTCCCACCAGCGTCAGGGTGATGAGGAAGCCGGTGACGACGAAGAACACGTCCACGCCGCCCGATACCTTGTTGAACCAGATGTGGTAAACGGCGACGAGCAGCGCGGCCAGGGTCCGGAGACCTTCGATCTCCTGGCGCTTCTTCTTGGGGGAGGTGTGCGATGTGTCCGGCGCGCTGATCGAACCGCTCAGGCTCGTCGGCGCGATAGGTGCGGCGGCGGAGTAGGGCACGTGCGCGGAGTCTACCGTCGGGGCAGAGGGCTGCTGCCACATGTGACCAGCACTGGAGCTTCGTCGCGTAGCCGGCGGGATCCGGCTGCGGAACCGAGTCCGGCTGTCACGTCCTGCCGTTCCGATGCCGGAATTCGGCGGGGGCCTTGCCGGACCTCCCGGCGAGCATACGGTCGACGACATCGGCGAAATCCCGGGACATCCGCGAGGGGGTGAATTCTCTCGCGTGGTTCACGGCCGCCTCGCGCACGGCGGGATCGCGGAACCACGGGTCGGCCAGTTGCGTGGCGATCGAGCCCACGGGGTCCGCCGGGTTGAAGAACCTCACCCACTTCTCGCCGCCGAAGTCGTCAACGAGGTGCGGTTCGCCCGGCAGCACCACCGGCACGCCGTAGGTGGCGGCGAGGTGCATCGTGCCGGAGTTGAGGATCCTCTCGTACGGGAGCACCACGACGTCGGCCGCGGAGAACCAGGTCGCGACCTCGTCGTCGTCGATGAACCGGAGCGCGGACGTGACCGGCACGCCGTCGTCGGTGAGGGCGGCGACCCGGTCGGCGACGTCGCCGGACGGCTTGCCCGCGAGCAGCAGCCCCGTGTCGGAGCCGGCGTCGCGCGCGGCCCGCAGCGCGTCGAACAGGTGGCGCAGGCCCTTGTACGGGCGCAGGTGGCCGAAGAACAGCACGCCGACCGGCGCGGTGACGCCCAGTGCCGCGCGCGCCGCCGCCCGGTCGAGCCGGCGCCCGTAGACGCCGTGGTAGCTGGAGTGGGGCACGACCACGGTCCGCTCGGGCGGGATGCGGTAGTCGCCGGCCACCGCGGCGACGGTGGCCGGACGGAGCACGTGCACGACATCCGCGAGGTCGGCCAGTTCCTGATGCAGGCGCCGCGCGGCCGCGGCGTGGGACGTGTCGTGCGGAAGGGAGTTGTGCACCGTCCACAGCACCGGACGGCCGTGCCCCCTGGCGGTTCGCACCGCGTCGAGGAAGTCGTCGACGCGCCCCTCCGCGTCGTCGGCGTCCGTCGCCTGGTCCGTGATCGGACTGGGCCACTGCAGGTGCACCAGGCCGGTGGTCGCCGGATCGCGCAGGGCGCGGGCCGCGAGCTGGACGTTCGCCGTGCCGGTGACGGCGATGCCACGCGCGACCGCCTCGGCGTACAACATCTGCACGAACGGGTTCGACGTCCAGTAGGGGAACGTCTGGATGCGTCGCGTGGCGCGTCCTGGCATCGAATGACCTCAGAAGGTGCGCGTGTGCTTGAATGTGACCGCCACAGTCTACGGAAGGGCGCATGGTGCACGAACCCCAGGCCGACCTCGTCGGCGGCCCGAGGTCCGCGGGGCCGGCGCGGACCCCCCTCCTGTCGGTGGTCCTGGTGACGAAGGACGAAGACGACCGCGTGGCCGAGACCGTCTGGTCCGTGCTCCACCAGTCCCTGGCCGAGCTGGAGCTCGTCGCCGTCGATCGCGGATCCCTCGACGACACCCCGGCCATCCTGTCGGCGGCCGCCACCGACCCCCGGCTGCGCCGCGTCGACGCCGCGGGCGCGAGCCGTGGCGCGGCACGCGACCTCGGCGTGGCTCGCTCCCGCGGCACCTACGTCATGTTCGCCGACGCCGACGGCACGCTGCCCGAGCACGCCTGCGCCGCCGCCGTCGCGCGCGCCAGGGAGACCGGTGCCGAGATGGTCGTGGGGGGGCACGTGATGTTCGCACCGCGCCGCCTGACCGCGTCGGCCGCCCCGGCCGTCGGGCGCGGCCGCGCCGGCTGGAACCGCCTGGTCGACCGCGCCGCGTGGCATGCCGCCGGGCTGGCGTTCGCGCCGACCGAGCACGCCGACGACCTGCTCGTCACCCTGCGTGCCGATCTCACCCTGCGGCGGGAGGTCCTGGACGATCCGGTCCAGATCCGGCGGGCCCGCGTCGGCCGCGCGCCCGCGGAGCGGGCGGCCCTCGCGCGCGACTACGTCACCCAGGAGCTCGCGTGCCTCGCCGAGGTGCGACACCGGCGTTCGCCCGCGCTGCTCACCACGTACCTCGAGGGCGTCCTGGTTACCGACCTCTGGTCGCAGCTGCCCGCGCTGCTGGAACCGGACGCGTCCGCCGACGCGGAGCTGGACGCGGCCCGCGAGGCGGCCGTGCACCTGGTCCGGGCGGCTCCCGCCGCGGTGTGGCGCCACCTGCCCGCCGACCGGCTGCGCGTCTACACCCCGCTGCGCCACCGGCGGTGGGCGCGGGCGGCGGCTGTCTTCCGGCCGCGCCCCCGGCCCGGCACCCTCGCGGGCCGAGCGCGCGCGCGGGCCGAACGGACCGTCCTCGCGGCGGTCGGCGGGGCGGAAGCGCTGATGCGCGGCGCCGCGCGTACCGCACCGCCCGCCGGCCGGAACGGCGGTGCCGCGTCATGACGACTCCCGAACTGAGCGTCGTGGTCCCCACGCACGACGTCGCACCGTGGATCGGCGAGTGCCTGCGCAGCATCCTCGGCCAGGAGGGCCTGGGGCTGGAGATCGTCGTCGTCGACGACGGCTCGGCCGACGGCACGCCGGACGTCGTCGCCGCCATCGGCGACCCGCGCGTCCGCCTCGTCGCCGCGGAACGTCCCGGCGGCGGCCCGGCACGGAACCAGGGCGTCGCGCTCGCACGCGGCGAGTACCTCGCATTCGCCGACGGGGACGACGTCGTACCGCCCGGCGCGTACGCCGCCCTGCTGGCGTCGCTGCGCGGGAGCGGGTCGGACATGGCGGTCGGCAACTTCGTGCGGTTCCGCGACGGCGAGGAGCCGGTGGCCGGCGACGACGGCCCCGTGGGTCCCGCCGGCGACCGCCAGGCGGGCCGGGCCGCCGCGAGCCCCGCCGAGCCGGTCACGCGGCACGTGACCGAGGCGCGCACCGGCGTCACCGTCCGCGACGAGCCCGGTCTCGTGCGCAACCGCGCCTGCTGGAACCGCGTGTTCCGGCGCTCCTTCTGGGACGCCCAGCGGATCCGGTTCGAGGACTCCCGGCGGTCGAACGACATCGTCGCGATGGCCCGCGCGACCCTCGCGGCGCGCGCCGACCTGGTGCCCGACGTCGTGTACCGCTACCGCCAGCGCTTCGGCAACGGCTCGATGACCACGTTCGGCGCCACCCCCGAGGCGCAGCTCGTCTACCTGGAGCAGGAGCGGCTGTGCGCGCCGCTGCTGGCCCGAGCGGGCGAGCGGGTGCGCACCGTGTACTCCGGGATGCTGCTGCGCTCCTACCTGTGGAACGCCGTGCGCATCGTCCTCGAGGACCCGGGGTTCAGCGGTGCCCCGCAGGGCGATCCGGCTTCCCCGGGCCCGGCGCCGGGCGATCCGGTCGAGGAGGACGAGCTGCGCCGGCGCCTCGCGGAACCGCTGGCCGAGATCCTGTCGCTGCTCAGCTCCGACACCCTCGCGTCCCTGCCGCGCGCGCGCCGCCAGGTGTTCACCCACGCGGCCGCCGGGAGCTGGAACCAGGCACGCGAGGCCCTGCGCCGCGTCGTCTCCCCGACGGGAACGGATCGGGCGCTCGCGGCTGCGGAACGCACGGGGCGGCGGGTCGGCCGGGCCGCCGCCCGCGTCCTGGTCCGCGCCCGGCGCCTCGTCCTCACCCCGTGAACCTGCCCGAGACCCCGCCCCGTGAACATCTCGCCGAGAACGACGTCAGGTTCGATGAAGCCGTCCGCGATCATGCGCGATGCCGCGCCCGACGGCGTCCCGAGCCTGGATCATGATCCGAGAGCACGAGCCGGGCGCCGGTAGCATTTCACCCGCATTCCCTCCCACACGGAAAGACGAGCATGAGCGGATCCTTCTCGCAACGAATGCGCCGGGCGGCGGCGTCCGTCGCACGTCCCGCCCTGTCCCGCCTCTCCGGGACGGGGCCGGCGGAGAAGGTCAGGAGGCTGCGCCGGTACGTGCTCGCCTACGACCGGATCATCGCGATCCTCGGCGGGGAGACGAATCTGCACGCCGGGCGGCAGGCCGGCGTCGTGCCGCCGCTCACGCTGACGCGCGAGCAGGAGATGGAGAACCGCCGCCGCGCTCGCGCCACGGTCGCCAAGGCCGACCTGGCGCGTGCCCTGGAGCGCGGCCTGCCGCTGGAGGCCGCCGTCGTCGAGGGCGTGCGCGGGCTCATCGCGGCGCGCGACGACGTCTCGATGCGCAGTCTCAACCAGTCCCTCATGCGCGACGACGCGACGCGCGTCGCCGGCACGCTCGGCGAGGCGGTGGCCGCCGAGTACTACAGCTTCGACACCCTGGCCTGGACCCGGTTCGGCGAGGTCCCGCTGGAGACCGCGGCGAAGTGGGCCGCCCGGGAGTACGCCCGGGTCGCAGCGCGCAAGGACCCTGCGGCGCTGGACGCTCTCGCCGACGTCGTCCTCGCCCAGCCCGAGCTCGACGTCGCCGGTGCGCTCGGCGTGCTCGAGGCGACGCTCGCGACGCACCGCGGGAAGACCGCCGCGCGCCTGTACGAGCGGCTCGTCGCCGAGGCCCCGGAGGGCTCGGAGGCGGCCGGGCGCCTGGACTGGCTGGCCGAGTGGGTGCGGCGCGAGGTCGAGCC
This sequence comes from Myceligenerans pegani, assembly GCF_014892515.1. GTDB lineage: Bacteria > Actinomycetota > Actinomycetes > Actinomycetales > Cellulomonadaceae > Myceligenerans > Myceligenerans pegani. Next base: position 37,884 of record NZ_JADBGR010000083.1, on the reverse strand, counting down.
GGCCGAGCCCGCCACGGTCGCCGACGGCGCCGTGCCGTTCGCCGTCATGGGCTACCGCGCCGCTGACCGGAAGATGACCACCCAGAACATCGGCGACTACGTGCAGACCATCGCGGCGTCATCCCACCTGGTGCGGCGCACGGGCCTGACGTTCACCGGGCAGGAGGACCTGGTGCAGAGCTTTGCGCGGCTCGCCGCCCGCGTCCCGGCCGAGCACCGGGTCGACGGCGGCCCCGAGCGCGCCGTCCACCTGGTCGAGATGAACCGCGACGCCTCGGCCACCGACGCGATCCCCGAGAACACCTGGACCCTCGGGTTCGGCTGGTACATGAACTCGGCCTTCGGCCTGATCCCGGACTTCCCGTTCCACGCCAGCCTCCGGCCGATCCTCATCTCGTTCCACGTGAACCGGCTGGAGATGCTCACGCCCGAGGCCGTCGAGTACCTCAAGGCGCACGGGCCGGTCGGCTGCCGCGACTGGAACACGGTCTACCTCCTGCTCGCCGCGGGTGTCCCGGCGTTCTTCTCCGGCTGTCTGACGACCACCGTCAACGGGCTCTTCGAGCGCCGCCGGGCGGGCGCCGGCAAGCCGGCGGTCTACGTCGACACGCCCGGCCCGCGCGGTGCCGCCACCATCAAGCAGGAGTACGACGCCGTCCGCGACCGCACGCTGGCCGAGAACATCGACGAGGCCGTCCGGCTGCTGGAGGGCTACCAGACCGACTACTCGCGCATCATCACCTCTCGCCTGCACTGCTACCTGCCCACCTGGGCGATCGGGGCCGACGTCGAGTTCCGGCCCCGGCGCGCGGCCGACATCCGGTTCAACGGGCTGCTCGACGCGACCGAGGCGGACCGCCGCGCGATGCAGGAGCGCATCACCCGCCTCCTGGACGTCGCGTTCACCGAGATCCTCGCCGGGAAGAAGCCCGAGGAGGTGTACGCGGCGTGGGCCGAGGCGTGCGAGCCGGAGGTCGCCGAGGCCCGGCGCCGGCTCGCGGCGCCCGGCACGAACGACCCACTGCCCTTCGACCTGGACGACGTCGTCGCCCGGGTGCGGTCCCGCGAGCAGGTCCGGCCCGCGCTGGTGGAGCGCGCGGGCGCGCCCGTGCACGTGTCCATCGCCATGGACGGCAACCTCAAGGAGCAGGCGAAGGTGGTCGCGACCGCGCTGGCCGATCACGCCGAACGCCCCACCGTGCTGTACGTGCAGTGCCGCGACCACTCGCAGGAGGACATCGACGCGTTCAACGCGCTGTTCCCGGAGCTGGAGATCCACTGGCTGCCGTGCGACGGCATCGAGTACGGGGCCATCAGCGGCATGCTCTCCCACATCACCGTGGCCACGATGGACCGCCTGCTGCTGCCGTACCTGCTGCCGGACCTGGCCAAGGTGGTCTACCACGACATCGACGCCGTGCTGCTCACCGACATCGCCGAGCTCTACGACATCGAACTCGGTGACGCGCCACTCGCCGCGCGCGACGCCGCCGGCCGGTACTTTCTGTCGGGGTTCCGCAACACCTGGATCACGACGAAGCGGATGCCGGGCGGGGCCGCGGTCGCGAACGAGTTCCTGCGGCGGATGTCCGCCCACCAGACGTACGACTACGTCGCGTTCAACGCCGGGATCATGGTGCTCAACCTGGACCGGATGCGCGCCGATGGCTTCGCCGAGAACTATCTCCCGTGGGCCGGCATGTACGGGCTCAACGACCAGCAGCTCCTGAACGTCTACGCCGGTAACACGCGCGTCGTGATGGACCCGGCGTGGAACGCGTTCCCGGCGCAGGAGGACGTGCGGGACCCGAAGCTGATCCACTGGGCCGGGCACCGCAAGCCGTGGAGCGCGGAGTACTCCACGTGCCAGGAGTACTGGCTGGCGGCGGAGGATCGGCTCGCCGAACGAGTCGCTGCCGCGTCCGGAGCCGACGCCGGTCGTGCCGTCGAGGGGCACTGACCGACCCGCCGGAGCGTTGTCCCCCTGACCCTGACCCGCCTCGCGCGTCGTTAGACTGAGGCCCGATCAAGACCCCGGCGTGCCCGGATGCCGCGGCACCAAGGAGAACGAGGAGTCCGTGACCGTCACCGAGAATCGAGCGGCGGTACCCCAGCCGCTGTCTTCGGCCGAGGCGAGGGCGCTCGCCCAGCAGCACGGCCTCGAGGAGGCCGGGGTCCGCCCCCGCATGGGGACCTATCTGAAGCAGCTCTGGGCGCGTCGCGACTTCATTCGCGTGTTCTCCACGTCCAAGGCGTATGCGAAGCACCAGGGGTCGTACCTGGGGCAGATGTGGGCCGCCCTGAACCCGACGCTGAACGCGATCATCTACACGGTGATCTTCGGGTTCATCCTGGGAACCAGTCGCGGACTGGACAACGTCGTCGCGTTCATCGTGATCGGCGTGTTCGTCTTCCGTCTCATCGACAACGCGATCAGCACCGGGGCGCGTGCCATCGATGGCAACATGCAGCTTGTCCGGTCGCTGCGGTTCCCGCGCGCGGTGCTGCCGCTGGCGACCGTCCTGACGAGCTTGACGTTGTTCGTTCCGACCGTCGTCGTGATGTGCCTCTTTACGTTCGGTGCGGGCTTCATCCCCTTGGAAACGCTGAACCCGGTGCCGTTGAACTGGCACTGGCTGGAGATCCTCCCCGCGGTTGCCCTGGTCACCGTGCTCAACACCGGCATCAGCCTGTTCATGGCGCGGTATGCGTACGGCAAGCCTGACCTGCTGCAGGTGCTTCCGTTCGTCACGCGCCTGCTCATGTACGGCTCCGGTGTGCTCTTCTCGATCGAACACTACGTGAGCGAGCCCACCTGGCTTCGTGTGGCTCTGGAGCACCAGCCCGTCGCCATCTATCTGGAGCTCTTCCGCATGATCATGATGAACGAGCCGTCGATCCCCTACGACCCTTGGATCTGGGCGTGGGCAGGTGGATGGGCTCTGCTTGTACTGGTGAGCGGCCTCGTCTACTTCTGGGCAGCCGAGGAAAGGTACGGGCGTGACTGACAACGTCGCCAGGGGCACCTCGAACGGGAAGTTCGAGGAGATCGACTTCGAGATCGACGCCGAGGACTTGCCTGACCGCGCGGTGCGAACCGAACTCGGTGCGCCGTCGGTCATCGTGGACGATGTTCATGTCACGTATCGGGTGTTCGGCGGCAGGCCCGTCTCCGGGACCAACAGGTCGCTGTTCAACCGGATCGTCGGGCGTGCCCGCCAGAGCGTGGGCGCCATCACCGAGGTGCGTGCGGTGCGCGGCGTGTCCTTCGTGGCGCGGCACGGCGAGGCCATCGGCATCGTCGGCACGAACGGGTCCGGCAAGTCCACGCTGCTGCGCGCCGTCGCGGGCCTCCACCCGCCCACGAAGGGGCGGGTGTACCTCTCCGGCGAGCCGTCCCTGCTGGGCGTCAACGCGGCGCTGCTGAAGGATCTCTCCGGCGAGCGGAATATCACCATCGGCGGTCTCGCGCTGGGCATGTCCGAGGCCGAGGCCCGGGCGAAGATCCCCGAGATCGTGGACTTCGCCGATCTCGGCGACTTCGTCTACCTTCCGATGAACGCCTACTCCTCCGGCATGGCCGCGCGGTTGCGCTTCGCGATCTCCACGATCGTCACGCCGGACATCCTCATGGTCGACGAGGCGCTGGCCACGGGCGACGCCGCCTTCCGGAAGAAGAGCAAGGAACGCATCGAGAAGATCCGCGAGGAGGCCGGCACGGTCTTCCTCGTCAGCCACTCGATCGCCTCGGTGCGCGCCATGTGCACCCGTGTGATCTGGCTCGACCAGGGCCAGGTCCGCATGGACGGCGACGTCGACACGGTGTGCGACGAGTACCAGAAGTTCATCAAGGGCAAGGGCGGCAAGGCGACGGCCGGCGGGAAGATCGGCCCCGGGGGCCGCCGCAAGGGCGCCGGCAAGGGCCGCGGCGCCGGCAAGGGCAGGCCGAACGGCGGCAAGCGGCCGGCGAAGGTGGCGGGGCAGCACAAGCAGCTCCCGCGGCCGGCGGAGACCGGCCACCCGGCGACCGGCTCGCTGCGCAGGGTGACCCAGGAGGACCTGCGCCCGGCCACCGGCTCCCTGCGCCAGGTCTCCCGGGACGACGTTCGTCCCGCCACGGGGTCGCTGCGCAAGGTCTCCCCGGACGCCTCCCGTCCGGCCACCGGGTCCCCGCGCCGGATCTCCCCGGACACCGCACGCCCCGCCACCGGGGCGCTGCGCAGGGTGACGGAGGACGACGCTCGCCCCTCGACCGGTACGCTGCGGCGGCTCACCTGGGAGGACGTGCGATCCGACCGCTCGGGGGGCGGCTACCAGGATCGCTCGGGAGGCGGCGACGACCCGCTGGCGGCGCCGGAGACGCGTCCCGTCATGGGACCGGCCGAACCCGCCGTTCCCCGTGTGCCGCGCTGGCCCTCGTCGACCTCGGACACCGGGTTTCCGGAGCTGCCCCGGGTGCGCGCGGACGCCGAGTCGCACCGCTCCCGCCGGTCGTGGGTGGGCCAGCGCAGGCCGCAGAGCACCGAGCCCGCGCCGGACACGGAGACGATTCCCGTTGTCAAGGTGACCGACCCGCGCGATCGTGCCGACGAGGGCTAGCATGTCCCGCATGTCTGATGCGTCCGGCGTTTCCGGGACTGTGCCCGAACCCCCCGGAACCACGCCCGCGGAGCCCGGGAAGCTGCCCGGCGTCTCCGTCTTCCTCACGGTCCGCAACGAGGAACGGGACCTGGCCGAAGCGGTCGGGCGGATCCTCGAGCAGGACTACGCCGGGCCGTTCGAGGTGGTGCTCGCCGTCGGACCGAGCACCGACCGCACCGCCGAGATCGCGGAGAAGCTCAGCGCCGAGGAGCCGCGGCTGACGGTCGTCGAGAACCCAGCCGGGTGGACGCCCGCCGGCCTCAACGCGGCGATCCGCGCCGCCCGGCACGACCTGCTCGTGCGCGTGGACGGCCACAGCCATATCGCGTCCGACTACGTGTCGCGGGTCGTGCGGGTCCTGCTCTCGTCGGGCGCGGCGAACGTCGGCGGGATCATGGTCCCCGAGGGGCGCACCGCGTTCGAGAAGGCGGTCGCCGTGGCGATGAGCTCACCGCTCGGCATCGGCTCCGCCCCGTTCCACACCGGCGGCCGGGCCGGGCCCGCCGACTCCGTGTACCTCGGCGCGTTCCGCCGGGACGCCCTGGAGGCGGTCGGGCTGTACGACGAGGCGTACCTGCGTGCCCAGGACTGGGAGCTGAACTACCGGCTCCGGCAGGCGGGGCATGCCGTCTGGTTCGATCCGGCGCTCCGCGTCGGGTACCGGCCACGCGGCAGCTGGCGCCAGCTCGCCACGCAGTTCTTCCGGTCCGGGCGCTGGCGCAACCACGTGATGCGCCAGTACCCCGACACCGCGAGCCTGCGGTACCTCGCCCCTCCGGCCGCGGTGTGCGGCATCGCGGCGGGCGTCGCGGCCGGCGTCGTCGGCGCGCTCACCGTGCCGTGGCTGCTGTGGGGTCTGGTGATCCCCGGCGGCTACGTGCTCGGCGTGACCGCCGGCTCGCTTCGCGAGGGCCGCGAGCTGCCGCCCCGCTCCCGAGCGCTGCTCCCCGGCGTCCTCGCGGTGATGCACATGTCCTGGGGCGCGGGCTTCCTCCGCGGCCCGGAACGCCATTCCTGATCCGGACCGAGGGCCGGCGCCGGAGATCGCGCGAGCGGGCGCCGCCCTCCGAGGGGCACCGCTGCTCGCGCGACGTCTTCCGGCGCGATCTCCCCGTTCTCCGTTACTCTCGGGGGCGAACGCCCCGAGACGGCCCGGCCACCCCTACCGCGTACCCCGCGGTGAGCCCACGGAAAGTTGTATGACGACCGATACCACGACGCCCGACCAGAACATCGCGGTCGAGAGCGAGACGACGACGGAGACCGAGTTGGCCGAGCACCGTGCCGAGGCGCCGCGCAACGACGTGATCGTCTGCTCGTTCTACACGGCGGACGACTACTACCGCGGACACGGCGAGCGCCTCCGCGCCGTGCTGGACCGCCTGGGCGTCGCGCACGAGCTGCGCGAGATCGAGATCCCCGAAGGGCTCGACTGGGCGGACGTGACGCGCCGGAAGGTGCCCTTCCTGGCCGAGGTGTGCGAGAAGCACCCGGACAAGAAGGTGTACTGGATCGACGTCGACTGCTCGCTGTCGTCGTTCCCGCCGCTGATCGCGGACTTCTCCGCCGACATCATCGGCTTCCAGCGCGGGTTCTCGTCGCCGCTGTCGATCGGGTACGCGAACCGCACGCGGTTCTGGGAGCCGGCCTTCTGGGGCGTCAACACGAGCCCGGCCGCGCGCCGCTTCGTGGCCGACGCCGCCGCGGCGGAGGCCGCGGGCCGGGGCATCAAGGCGACCGACGACTACTTCTTCGAGGAGTCCTGGCGCAAGAACGCCGAGTCGCTGTCGTTCCAGATCATCCCGTCCGTCGCGGTGTTCTCCAAGGCGAAGCCGGAGATCACGGACGTGACGCCGTTCTTCTCGTTCGGTTCGAGCGGCAACGTCGAGGAGTTCAAGGGCAAGGTCGTGCAGCACGGCCGCGCGGGCCTGCCCGGCGGGTCGGCGTCGGCGGGCGTGCCGATGCGACGTCGCGTGCTCGACGTGCTGAAGAAGGTGGAGCGCAAGCTCCCGGGGGACGCGCGCAACTCGCTGCGCCTCGTGGCGGACCGCGTGGGCGTGACCCATGTGCTGACGCACGGCCTCAAGGAGGGCTTCAGCGGCTCCGGCCGCCGCATCCGTATCGCGAACCGTCTCGTCCGCGAGGGCCAGGCGGGCCGCGCCGACAAGGTCGCCGAGCTGTGGTCGCGGCTGGAGCGGATGGGCCCCGTCGACGACGCCGAGCGTGACGCCAAGCGAGCCGCCGACACGTTCGTGCACTTCCGCACCACCGGCGAGGGCACACCCATTCCGCTGGCCTGGTGGCCGCGGCCGTACCCGGGCAACTTCGGCGACTGGCTGTCGCCGCTGGTCCTCGCGCACTACAGCGGCCGCCCGCTGCGCTTCCTGGAGCCCGCCGCGCCGGTGAGCCGTCCGCACATCCTGTCGGTCGGATCGATCGGCCGGTTCGTCAAGCCGAAGTCGGTCGTCGTGGGCACGGGCATCTCCAGCGACGACATCTCGCTCGAGCCGAAGGCCACCTACGTGTCGCTGCGCGGCCCGATCACCGCGGAGCGCGTCCGGGAGTCCGGCGGCCCGGAGGTCACGTCGTTCGGCGATCCGGGCCTGTTGCTGTCCCGGATCTACCCGCACGAGCGTGGCGAGACCAACGGGCGCGTCGCGCTGGTGCGCCACTTCACGCATGCGAACCTCCCGGTGGTGCTGCCGGAGGGCTGGGACGAGCTGTCCGTCCTCATGTCGTCGCCCGAGGACATCGAGACGTTCACGGCGCACCTCGTCGGGTACGACGCCGTCGTCACCAGCGCCATGCACGTGATGATCGCCTGCCATTCCTACGGGATCCCGTGCGCCCTCGTCGTGTTCGAGGGCATGGAGGGCACCGTGCACGGCAACGGCGTGAAGTACCGCGACTACTCGCTGGGCGCCGGCCTGAGCCGCACGTTCGAGCCGGTCAGCGTGCCGCTCGACCTGAACGCCGCCGACCTGCCGGAACTGGTCGTCACCGAGCGTGTGAGCGAGGCGAAGCTCGACGAGGTGGCCGCCGCGGTGCGCACCGCGGTCGACACGTGGGCCGCGCGGGCCGCGCGCTGATCCGGTCGACACCATGACCGAGGAATCGCTGCCCGGCACGCCGGCGCCGTCGTCGTCCGGTCCTCCCTTGGAGCCGGTGAGCGGCACGCCGGCGCCGTCGTCGTCCGGCATCCCCGCGTCCGACGACGGCGCCGCGGGCCCGCTGCTCACGATCGCCTACTCGTCGCTCGCCGAGCGAGCAGGCGACGTCGTCTGGCCCGAACGCTCCGACGACCTCGACCTGCTGCTGTGCGTCCAGGGCGACCTCCCCGAGGGGTTCGTGCCGCCGGAGGGCGTGCGCCTCGTGCGCGTCCCTGGGCGCGGCGTCGCCAAGAGCCGCAATGCGTCGCTGCGCCACGCGCGCGGCCGCTACCTGCTGTTCTGCGACGACGACGTGCGCGTCGACCTGGACGGCGTATGCCGCGGCGTCGAGCACCTGCGCGCCACCGGCAAGGCGATCGCCCTGGGCCGGGGCATGGGGGCCGACGGCGAGCTGCGGAAGCGCTACGCCGCCGAGGTCACCCCGCTGACGCTGTTCAACTCCGCGAAGGCCGCCACCTACGAGATGCTCGTCGACGTCGACCGGCTGCGCGCGCACGACGTCTGGTTCGACGAACGCTTCGGCGCCGGCGCGGAGCTGTACCTGGGCGACGAGTACATCCTCATCGCGGACCTCCTGCGCGCGGGCCTCGCGGGCGACGCCGTCCCGTTCGTCTACGGCATCCACCCGGTGGAGAGCTCTGGCTCCCGCTGGGGCGGCCGCGACGCCCACGCCCGCGCGGTCGTGTTCAACCGGATCTTCGGCTGGCAGGCTCCGCCGATCCGCCTGGCCTTCGCCGTGCGGTCCCGCGACAAGCTGGGCGGCTGGGGAGCGGTGGCCCGCTTCGCCCTGAACGGCACCCGCCCCCCGGCCGCCTGAGCGGAGCCCGGGTCGATCTCGTCCGGTCAGATCGCGGCGCGGACCCGGGTGACCGCGTCCTCGACCGAGACCTCGCTCGTGTCGATCGTCAGGTCGGCGTCGTCGGGGGTCTCGTAGGGAGAGCTGATGCCCGTGAAATCGGGGATCTCGCCCGCCCTGGCCTTGGCGTACAGGCCTTTGCGGTCGCGGGCCTCGCAGACCTCCAGCGGCGTGCTGATGTGCACCAGCAGGAAGCGCGCCCCCGTGGCCTCGGCCAGGGCGCGGACCTTCGCCCGGCTCGCGGCGAACGGCGCGATGGGCGCTGCGACGGCGATCCCGCCGTGCTTCGCGACGAGCGAGGCGACGTACCCGATCCGCTCCACGTTGGTCTCCCGCGACTCGCGGTCGAAGCCGAGCCCCTTGGACAGGTGGTGCCGCACGGCGTCGCCGTCGAGCAGGGTGGTTTCCAGCCCGTCGTCGTCCAGTTCGGCGGCCAGGGCCCGTGCGACCGTCGACTTGCCCGAGCCCGACAGGCCGGTGAAGAACACCACCGTGCCCCGGCTGTGACCGGCCGCGGCGGCACGCTCCACCTCGCGTGCGGACGCCGCGGGGTAGAGAGCGGCGACAGCGCGCGCATGGGCGTCCGGCAGGGCCGCCAGGGCGGCACGCGCCTCCGGCGAGCGCTCGTCGGCGGGCACGAGCAGGCGTTCCGCGCCATAGGCCGTGGCGATGTCCGACGGGGCGGGCGCCATGTCAGCCGGCGCGGTGGGGCCACCCGACGACGCTCCGCCCGCCCGCGCTGCCGAACCGTGCGGGTACGGCACGACGACGACCCGGGGGTTCCCCGTCTCGGCGGCGAGCGCCAGTGCCGCCCGCGTGAGCCCCGCGGCGCCGACCGTCCCCGGAGCGGTGTGCCGCGACGCTGGTACGAGGAGCAGCAGTTCGCCGGTCTCCGCCGCGCGGGCGACCGCCGCGACGTCCTCGGCCGTCGGGGCCTCGGCCAGCCAGACCGCCGTCGTCCCCGGTGCGACGTCGGCGCTCACGTCCCGGGCGGGGACACGCAGGCGCTCGTCCCATTGCGGTCCCAGCGCGGCGGCGATCGGCTTCACGGGTGACACGGAGCCGTCGTCGCCCACCTCGGCGAGCGGCGTGTTCTCGGTGTCCGTGAGCGTGACGGGGCCTTCGGCGAAGGGCAGGCGAGGGACCGCCCCGCCGAGGGCGAGCTCGAGGAGGTCGAGCTCGTCGTCGGTCAGGACGTGGGCGGGGGAGCTGGTCATGTGCGGCGACTCGATTCGTCGGTGCGGGCGGGATCATCCGGGGAGGACTGCGCTGCGGGCGACGCCTCGGCGGGCACGGGTGCGGCGGAGGCGGGTGCGCCGAAGCGTCGCTTCACCCAGATCCATACCAGGTTCCCGCCGACCAGTGCAGCACCGGCCGCGGCGATGACAACCCAGAGGGGAGCGCCGAGCAGCTTGAGCGCGGACGCGAGGAGCAGGATGGCCAGGGCGCGGCGGATGATGCCGCCCGGCGCGCGGCTCGAGACGTGCGCGCCGAACCAGGCGCCGGGGATCGCGCCGATCAGGAGCGAGACGGTCAGACCCAGGGAGAAGTCCCCGTACAGGAGGTGACCCAGGGAAGCCGCGGCCACCAGGGGGACGGCCTGGACGAGGTCCGTCCCCACGATCTGGGAGGCCTTGAGCGCGGGGTACATCATCAGCAGGATCACGATGACGATCGACCCGGCGCCCACCGAGGTGAGGCCGACCATGAGGCCGGCGACGGCGCCGAGCAGCACAGTCGGCAGCGGGCGCACCACGAGCTGGGGTGCGCTCGGCTCGACGGGGCCCTCGCCGAAGGCGGAACGGGCGCGGACCATCTGCAGGACGGCGCGGACGACGAGCCCGATCGACGCGAGCAGCAGCGCCACGCCCAGGATGGACTTCAGGACGGCGTCGAGCTGGTCGCCGAACGGGATGACCTTGATGAGCAGGGCACCGGAGAACGCGGCCGGGACGGAGCCGAGGCACAGCCAGCCCACGAGCGGCAGGTTCACGGTGCGGCGGCGCAGGTGCACGATCGCCCCGGCCGGCTTCATGAGGAGGCTGGCCACGACGTCGGATGAGACCGCCGTGAGCGGGTCCACCCGGAACACGAAGATCAGCATCGGCGTCATCAGCGCTCCACCGCCCATACCGGTGAGGCCGACGACGAAGCCGACGACCAGACCGCCCAGGATGAGGGGAAGGTCGATGTCCACGCTTTTCCTATCTTTCCGGCCGGATATCTCGATCATCAGTCTGCCATCAGCGGCACCGATCGTCGAATGGTAGCCTCGGCGCGACCTCGGGGTTTCACCCGCTCGCCCTCCGCGTCGGGCTCCGGGGTGTCCCCGCGCTCCCGGATGCCGGCTGGAGACTGATGAACTCGCCCTCACCCCGCCTTCCCACGGGCTCGCTCGACGACACCGCCCTGGCGCGAGCCCTGGCCGACGGAGCCGCGGAGGTGCTGCTCGGACTCCGGGCCGACGTCGACGCCGCGGGCGGCGCCTTCGAGCAGAAGGCGTTCAAGAACGCGGGCGACGCCGCCGCCCAGGACTGGCTGGCGCGCGCTCTCACCGCCGCCCGGCCGGACGACGCCGTGCTGTCCGAGGAGGCGAAGGACGATGCGTCGCGCACGAGTGCAGATCGTGTGTGGATCATCGACCCGCTCGACGGCACGCGGGAGTTCGCCGAGCGGCACACCGGCGCCGACGGCCCGGAGGGCGAATGGCGCGACGACTTCGCCGTGCACGTGGCGCTCTGGGAGCGGGGCGCCGGCCTGACCGTCGGCGCCGTGGGCCTCCCGGGCCGCGGCACGACCTTGACCACGGCGGACACCACTCCCGGCGGCCCTGCCGACCCGGACGCCGTGCTGCGCGGTGACCGTCCGCTCCGCATCGCGGCCAGTCGCAGCCGCCCTCCGGAGTTCGTGGCGACGCTTGCCGAGCGGGACGACGTCGAACTCGTGCCGATGGGTTCGGCCGGGGTCAAGGTGATCTCCGTCGCAGGGGGTACCGTTGACGCCTACGTCCACGGCGGCGGGCAGTACGAGTGGGACTCGGCGGCACCGGTCGCGGTGGCGCAGGCTCGCGGGCTCGTGTGCACCCGTCTCGACGGGTCGCCGCTCGAGTACAACCGGGAGAGTCCCTGGCTCCCCGACCTGTTCGTGTGTCACCCGGCACTCGCGGTGCGGCTTCGCGAGCTGCTCGATTCCGTCGGGGTCGAATCCGTCGTCGCGTCGATCAGCAAGGAAGGTGCTTGAGGAGTGAAGAGTCATGTCCTGAGCCAGTTGCGTAGTCTGGAGGCCGAGGCCATCCACATCATGCGCGAGGTGGTCGCGGAGATGCAGCGCCCGGTGCTGATGTTCTCCGGCGGCAAGGACTCCATCGTCATGCTGCATCTGGCGGCCAAGGCGTTCGCGCCGGCGCGTATCCCGTTCCCGATCCTGCACGTGGATACCGGGCTGAACTTCCAGACGGTGCTGGACTGCCGTGACCGGTGGGCCTCTCGTCTCGGGGTGCAGTTGGTGGTGGCGTCGGTGCCCGAGGCCATCGACCGCGGTCTGGTGCAGGAGGAGCCCAACGGTTCGCGCAACCGCATCCAGACGCCGGTCCTCCTCGAGGCGTTGGAGAAGCATGGTTTCGACGCCGCGTTCGGTGGCGGGCGCCGGGACGAGGAGAAGGCGCGCGCGAAGGAGCGGGTGTTCTCCTTCCGTGACGACTTCGGTCAGTGGGACCCGAAGAACCAGCGTCCGGAGATCTGGAACCTGTACAACGGCCGGGTCCACCAGGGCGAGTCGATCCGGGTGTTCCCGCTGTCGAACTGGACGGAACTCGACATCTGGTCGTACATCGAGGCCGAGGAGATCGACCTTCCGGACCTCTACCTCGCGCGGGAGCGTGAGGTCGTGAACCGGAACGGCATGCTGTACGAGGTCAACGAGTTCACCCCGCTCCGGGACGGCGAGACCGCGGAGCGCAAGCTCACCCGCTACCGCACGGTCGGGGACGCGAACCTGACCGCGTGCGTCGAGTCCGAGGCGACCACGATGCGCCAGGTCGTCGAGGAGGTTGCGGCAGTGCGCCTGACCGAGCGCGGCGCGACGCGCGGGGACGACAAGGTCAGCGAGGCCGCCATGGAGGACCGCAAGAAGGAAGGCTACTTCTGATGACGACGGCGACGGAGCCCGCTGGCAGCACGGCCGGGCAGGAGCTGGGTGTGTACGAGGCCGGTTCGACCGACCTGCTGCGGTTCGCGACGGCCGGCTCGGTGGACGACGGGAAGTCCACACTGATCGGACGGCTGCTGTTCGACTCGAAGACGATCTTCGAGGACCAGCTGGAGTCGGTGGAGCAGGTCAGCAAGGATCGCGGTAACGACTACACGGATCTGGCGCTGCTGACCGACGGCCTGCGTTCCGAGCGTGAGCAGGGCATCACCATCGACGTGGCGTACCGCTACTTCGCGACGCCCAAGCGCAAGTTCATCATCGCGGACACGCCCGGGCACATCCAGTACACGCGGAACATGGTCACCGGCGCCTCGACCGCCGACGTGGCGCTGATCCTGGTGGACGCGCGCAAGGGCGTGGTGGAGCAGTCGCGCCGCCACACGTTCCTGGCCACGCTGCTGGGCGTGCCGCACATCGTCGTGTGCGTGAACAAGATGGACCTGGTGGACTACTCCGAAGAGGTCTTCGAGAACATTCGCGGGGAGTTCACGGAGTTTGCCGCCCGCCTGCGGGTGCCGGACATGACGTTCATCCCGGTGTCGGCCCTCAAGGGCGACAACGTGGTGGACCGGTCGGCGCACATGGGCTGGTACGAGGGCACGACGCTGCTCAGCCACCTGGAGCGATTGCACGTGGCCTCGGACCGCAACCTGGTGGACGTGCGGTTCCCGGTGCAGTACGTGATCCGGCCCCAGCAGAACGACGCCCGTGACTACCGGGGCTACGCGGGCACGGTCGCGTCCGGTGTGATGAAGCCGGGTGACCGTGTCCTGACCCTGCCCTCCGGTCTGGAGTCCACGATCGAGTCGATCGACACAGCGGACGGCCCGGTCCCCGAGGCCTACCCGCCGATGTCGGTGACCGTGCGGCTGACCGACGAGATCGACATCTCGCGCGGGGACATGATCTGCCGTCCGAACAACGCACCGACCGTGACGCAGGACATCGACGCCCAGATCTGCTGGATGGACGAGACCGCCTCGCTCACCCCGGGCAAGAAGTACGCCATCAAGCATACGACCCGCTGGGCACGGGCCATGGTCAAGGGCATCAACTACCGGGTCGACGTGAACACGCTGCACCGGGACGAGGAAGCGACCGAGATCAAGCTCAACGAGATCGCCCGCATCAAGCTGCGCGTGACACAGCCGCTGTTCGTGGACAAGTACCAGAACAACCGCCAGACCGGCTCGTTCATCCTGGTCGACGAGTCCACCAACAAGACGGTCGCCGCCGGCATGATCGGCGCCGTCTCGCACGGCTATTGATCCGGACGCCCGAAGCGCCCGGCCGCTTCGTGCAGTCCGGGCCGACGGATGAGATTCGGGAAAGGCATGACATGGACGTTGTGGCGGGTCTGATTCGAAGGGTCCCTTCGTTGTCGAGACTCGTGGGTGAGCGGGACGCCTATCGCCGCCGCGCGGAGGCCGCCGAGCAGCGGTCGGAGGCCGCCGAGCGCGATGCCGCGGCTGCCGCGAGCCGCGCGGAGGAGGCCGAACGTGCCGTCAAGCAGGAGAGGCGCCGGGTGAAGATCGCGCGGGAGCGGATCAGAGGGCTGGAAGCGGGGACGATCCCGTCGTTCCGCAAGTATCTTGAGGCCGAGCGCCGGATCAGCGCGCAGGGGGCGAAGTCGTCACGCACCGAGTGGGAACGCGCCGAGGAGTCCGTCGATCCGCGTTTCGCCCTCGTCCAGAAACTGAGGGGCAAGGCGCTCGTCCAGGGCAGGGGCGTGGTCCTGCCCGCGGTCTACCGAACGTGGGAGACCGTCGACGAGATCGAGCTGTCCGGCCTGCCAGAGGCGTTCGTCCTGAAGTCGGCAGGGGGTGCGACCTCGCACGGGGTGCTTCCTCTGCGCCGCGAGGGCGCGGCGTTCCGCCTGATCAGCACGGACCAGGTGCTCAGCCGGGAGGACATCGTCGAGCACTTCCGCCTCAAGGAGGCGAGGAGGCGTGCGTTGGCGCCGTACTTCGCGGAGGAGTTCCTGACCGGTCTGTCCGGCAGCGAGATCCTCGAGGACGCCAAGATCTACGCCTTCTACGGGGAGATCGGGCAGGTGCTTCTGCGCTCGGTGGGGTCGCACGGCGACGCCACGTCGGTGCGTTTCCGCTACGTGGACGAGAACGGGGCGGACCTGGGGGCGATCTCCCGGTGGCGGCCCGTTGATCCGACCGTGCCCGTGCCCGCGTCCCTGCCCAAAATGACCGAGATCGCGCGCGATCTGTCCAAGGCGGCGGGCGTGCCGTTCGTTCGCGTCGACCTGTACGAGACGGAGCGCGGTGTCGTGTTCGGGGAATTCACGCCGCGGCCCGGCGGCCTGCAGGACTACGTGCCGAGCCACGACCGCAAGCTCGGTGACATGTGGGAAAGGGCGCGGCTGCGCCTGGACGCCGACATCGCGCGCCGGATCGGGCCGGTGCCCGACGCCTCGGTCGCACTGAGGCAGGCCGCTGCGGGCTAGCTCACGCTCCGCCGTGACGCGGCGTGCCGCACTCGTTCTGACGGCTGTCCGACCGCCCGGCGCGGACGTACGAAACGGCGGACGTGGTCGCTCACGCGACCACGTCCGCCGTCGTCCATCTGACCTCGTATCAGTGGTGGATGACCGCCTCCAGGGCGTCCGCGATGCCGTCGCCGTAGAAGGAGTTCTCCTCCGGCGAGCCGACGCACTCGGGGCCGCGGCTGACCGGCCCGCACTCGTGGTCGTCGGCCTGGGCGCGGATCTGCCACTCCATGCGTCGGGGCGACCAGTCGGGGTGCTCCGACCTCATGAGCGCCAGCACGCCCGCGACGTGCGGGGACGCCATCGACGTGCCGCTGTACAGCGCGTAGCCGTGCCCGGTCACGGTGGACAGCACCCGTGATCCCGGGGCCGCGACGTCGATCTCACCGAGGCCGCGGTTGGAGAAGGGCGACAGGTTCGCCTCCGCGTCGATCGAGGACACGGTCACGACGCCGTCGAGCTCTGCCGGGATGTCCTCGCAGCCCGAGTTGATGACGCGGTCGATCGGCTCCGAGTCGTTCGGGCTGCTGCTGTCGCTCGTGTTGGTCGACAGGTCGGTGGCGGCGTTGCCGGCCGCCGCCGCGTGCACCACGCCCCGGCGGGTGGAGAAGTCCACCGCGCGGCGGACGGCCTCCTTGGCGGCGTACTGGTCGGGCTGGTCCTCGCACCAGTACATGAACGGGTCGACGTAGTAGCTGTTGTTCGTGACGTCCATGCCCTTGAGGCCGGCCCACATGAACCCGCAGATCGCGTACTCGGGGAAGATGTATCCCTGGTCGTTGACCACCTTGACCGAGGCCATCGTCACCCCGGGCGCCACGCCCACGATGCCCGTTCCGTTGCGGGCCGCGGCCACGGTGCCGGCCACGTGCGTGCCGTGCGACGACGTCGTGGGCCACCAGCCCTCCGCCGACGTGTCGGGACGACCCGCGTCGGTGCAGTTCACCGACAGGTCCGCGGACACCTGGCCCGCCAGGTCCGGGTGATCCGCCTCGATACCGCTGTCCAGGATGCCGACGACGACGCCGGGCGAGCCGTCCGTGATCTCGTGCGCCGCGTCCGCCTGGATCAGCGACATGTCCCACTGCTCGCTCTCGCGGGGGTCCTCCTCGACCATCGCGGTGAACTCCTCGTCGGTGGCGGCGTCCACGGCCGCGCCGCCCGCCGCCTCGGACCGGAGCGAGGGAGCCCGCTGGACGCCGGGCCCCGCGACCGCCTCGGGCGTACCCTCGTACGGCGTGGCGGTACGGGTCGCGCCGACGGAGTCGACGGACCAGCGGCCGTGGCCCGAGACGACGTCGTCCCGGAACGAGCCGTTGGCCGAATGGGCGACGACGACGCCGATCTGCGGCCACGACTGGACGACGACACCTCGGGCGGCTCGCACGGCCCGCTCCACGGCGTAGGTGCTCCCCGGGTTCGCGTGCCTGGCGTTGACCACGTACGAGAACGTCTCGCCGTCCGGTGTGACGATCGGGACCGGCGTGGAGGCGGGCTCGTCCGTGGCGGCGGCGCTCGCCGACAGGCCGAACGACGCCGCGGCGAGCGCCGCCACCGACGCGACCGCGAGGCCGCGCGCGGGACGGGGGTATCGCATGCGCATGGTTGCTCCCTCAGGTTGATGCGGCCCCGTGGTCCGAGGCCAAAAGGCAACTTACGGGTTGACCCGACATTCGGGAAAGTGTCCGACAATAAAGTCACCTGTTGGAAACATACCTGCACGGGGCGGCTCTCGCGAGAAGAGTCGGTGATGAGGGCTGGTCGCGAATGTCCTGCTCGGCCTTCGACGGACATGTTGGTGGTCTCCGCCGGACCGGTGGTGATCCTCGCCGAGGTCAGGGCCCCGCCGTCGAAGTCGCTGACGGTCTCTGCCGGGGCGAGTGGCTCCGGCCGCTGCGGTCAGCGGCCCGCCGCGTAGCCCTGGGCGCCGCGGGAGTTGGCGGCGGCGCCCAGCAGACCCGTCGACGGGTCGCGGGTGACCGCCGACAGGCGGCCCAGCGCCCAGTCGCCGGCCCGCGTGATCTCGTGGCCGCGCGCGGCGAGGGCGGCGATCACGTCGTCGCCGAGCCGGTCCTCGACCACCAGGCCGCCGGGCGTCCAGGTACGCGGCCAGAACGAGCCGGGGAAGGACGTCGTGTGCCAGGCCGGGGCATCGATCGCCGCCTGCGGCGAGTAGCCGCCCACGAGCACGCGCAGGAGGAACAGGAGCTGCCACTGGTCCTGCTGGTCGCCACCGGGGGAGCCGCAGGCGAGCACGGGCTCGCCGTCGCGCAGCACGATCGTGGGCGTGAGCGTGGTGCGGGGGCGGCGACCGGGTACGAGGGCCGACGGCGACGCCGGGTCCAGCCACGTCATCTGCAGTCGCGTGCCGAGACAGAAGCCGAGACGCGGGATCGTGGGCGAGGACTGCAGCCAGCCGCCCGACGGGGTCGCGCTGATCATGTTGCCCCAGCGGTCGACGACGTCGATGTGACAGGTGTCGCCGCGGGTGGCGCCCAGGGCGTCCGGCGGGAGCTCGCCCGCGGGGTGGCCGTGGTGGACGGAGGGGTGCGTGGGGTCTCCGGATGCGGGTCCGGGCGTGGACTCGGGCCGGTCACCGGACGTGGCTGCCCCGCCGGGGACGGCGGATGGTTCGGACGCGGCTGCCGGTCCGGGGACCGTCGGCTCACCGACCCCGGCTGCCGCTCCGCCCGTGGGCGCGCCCGGCAGGGAGCCGGCCGGGGCGGTGGTCGCGTACTCGGTGCGCAGCGGGGGCACGGGCGGCGTGGCGCGCCCCGGGACGACACCGGGGCGGATCTCGTGGCTCGCCGTCTCGCCGATGAGCGACCGGCGCTCGGCCGCGTACCCGGCCGACAGAAGGTGGTCCAGCGGGACGCCGGCCGTGGTGCCGGACCGCTCCGTGCCTGCGGTGTCCGTGTCCGCGGCGCTCGTGTCCGCGGCGCCCGCGACTGCGGTGTCCACCGGGACGGCGTCCCCGTACCAGACCTCGCGGTCCGCGAGCGCGAGCTTCTGCGCCTCGGCGATCGTGTGCGCGCCCGCGGCGGTGGAGGGGTCCAGCAGGGCGTCGTCGTACCCGTCGAGGATCGTCAGCGTCTGGAGGAGGGCGGGGCCCTGCCCCCAGGCGCCGGTCTTCGCGACGACGTGGCCCCGGAAGCGGGCGGTCGTGGGTTCCTCGAAGGTCGCCTCGAACCGGGCGACGTCGTCGGCGGTCATGATCCCCGCGTGGTCGGCGCCGTCGGAGTGCCGGTGCGGCGTGCGGACGAACTCCTCAATCGCCGGGCCGACGATCTCGCGCCACCGGGCACGGGCGGTGTCGACCCCCGCCTCGCGCGAGGGCGCGCCATCGGCCGCCGCGGCCAGGGACTCCAGCAGGTCGGCGTAGGCGGGGTTGGTGATCAGCTCGCCGGGGGCGGGCGGGGTACCGCCTGGCATCCACCGCTCCGCCGAGGTGGGCCAGTGCTCGCGGAACAGCTGCTGGACCGCCGCGATCGTGCCGGACACGCGCTCCAGGACCGGGTGGCCGTCGCGCGCGTAGCCGATCGCATGCGACAGCACGTCGCGCACGGTCCACGTGCCCTGGTCCCGCAGGAGCAGCAGCCAGGCGTCGACGGCACCGGGGACGGCCGCGGCGAGCGCACCCGAACCGGGCACGAGGTCCAGGCCCTCGGCACGGTAGCGGTCGATGGTGGCCGCGGCCGGTGCCGGGCCCTGACCGGCCAGGACGCGGGGACGGGCGGCGTCATCGGCCGCGACGAGGACGGCGGTCATGTCGCCGCCCGGTCCGTTCAGGTGCGGTTCGACGACGTGCAGCACGAACGCGCCGGCGCAGGCGGCGTCGAACGCGTTGCCGCCGCGCTCCAGGACGGACTGCGCGGTGGCGGTCGCGATCCAGTGCGTGGACGCGGCCATGCCGAACGTGCCGGCCAGGTCGGGACGGGTGGTGGGCGCGGGCGGTGGAACGAAGGACACGGCGACACGGTAGCCGGAGTGTCGGACACACGTGTCCGGCCGCTCGGCGCCGTGGCCCCCGCGCACCATCGGCGCCGTGGTCGCGGTGCCGGTCCGGACCCGGCGCCACAGGCAGGCCCCGGCAGGCGGGCCGCAGGAGGGCCGGGTCAGCCCGCCGTCACCGCGTAGGCCCCGGCCTCGTCCGCCGAGAGGTCACCGGTCTCGCCGTCGCGCACGGCACGACCGCCCAGGACGTACACGTACGCCCAGAAGGCCGCCAACGCGATCGCCCCGATGACGATCTTCAGCCACCAGAACATCGACGACCCCGTGACGAAGCCCTCGACGAGGCCGGACACGCCGAGCGCCACCGTCAAGGAGATGGCGACCGTGATCAGGGCCCGGCCCTCACGTGCCAGGGAGGTCGAGCGCCGGAGGGGGCCGGGGTCGATCCAGGACCAGAAGAACCGCAGGCCCGCGGCCCCGGCCACGAAGATCGCCGTCAGCTCGAGCAGGCCGTGCGGGGCGATCAGCGTGAGGAACGTGTCGAGCTCGCCGTGCGCGGCCATCATCCCGCCGATGGAACCGACCGTCACCGCGTTCTGCCACAGCACGTACAGCGGGAAGAAGCCGGTGATTCCCCCGCCGATGCACTGCCACGCGATCCAGAAGTTGTTCGTCCACACCACGCCCGCGAAGCCTGCGCCGGGGTCGTAGTACTCCGCGAACGCCTGCTCGACGTACTGCTCCTGGAACGACGGCGTGCCCATGGCGCGCAGCGCCTCGGGGTCGGTGGCCACGTTCACCCCCGTGATCACGGCGACCACGAGCGCCGCCGCCGTGACCGCGTGCGCCCACCAGCGGATCCGGTACAGCGCCGCGGGCGCGGTGACCATCGCGAACCGCACGACACCGCGCCACGCGGGCTCGTGCGAGCCGGCGATCTTCGCGCGGGCACGGACCAGCAGCTCGGACAGGCGGGTCACCACCGCCGGATCCGGCGCGGCCGACCGTGCGGTGGACAAGTGCGTCGCCACGGCCTGGTACAGCCGCACCAGCTCGTCCGCCTCGGCGCCGTCCAGGCGCCTGCGCCTCGTCAGCTCGGCGAGGCGGTCCCACTCCTTCGCGTGCACGGCGGTGAAGGCATCGATGTCCACGGCCGATAGTCTGCCCCACACCGGGGCCATCCCCTAGATTCTGTCGTGGACAGGACGGCCATCGGCAGGAACGCAGAGCCCGCAGCAAGGAGATCACGTGCACGACGGCATCGTCATCGGCGAGGGAGTGCTCCTCGACGCCCGCCCGGCCGGGTTCATCTCGCGCACGCTCGCGGTGCTGCTCGACCTGATCGCGCTCTTCGTCGTCATCGTGCTCCTGCTCGTGCTCGCCGTGCCGTGGCTGACCGACCAGTTCCTGCGCGGCGAGGCCGGGTTCGACGCCCTGCTGATCACCAACGTGCTGGTCACGATCACCGTCATGGTCGGCGTCCCGACCACGGTCGAGACGCTGACCCGCGGCCGCTCGCTCGGCAAGCTGGCCGCCGGGATCCGGGTCGTGCGCGACGACGGCGGCCCGATCCGGTTCCGGCACGCCTTCGTCCGCGCCCTGGTGGGCATCTTCGAACTGTGGCTCACCGTCGGCTTCCTCGCCGTCATCACCTCGCTGATCAACCGCCGCGGCAAGCGCCTGGGCGACCTCGCCGCCGGATCCTACGTGGTGCGAGTGCGGGGCGGGCACCCGCCGTCGGCGCCCGTCGTGATGCCACCCGAGCTCGCGACGTGGGCCGACACCACCGACATGCGCCGGCTGCCGGACGGGCTGGCGCTCGCGGCGCGCCAGTTCCTCGGCCGGGCGCACAAGCTGGCGCCGCAGTCCCGGCTCCGCGTCGCGGACGACCTGGCAGGTCGCGTCGAACCCTACGTCGCGCCCGGCCCGCCCGCCGGGACGCACCCCGAGGCATTCCTGCACGCCGTCCTCGCGGAGCGGCGCCTGCGGGAGGAGGACGCGGCGCGGCTGCGGCAGTCGCGTGCCGACGAGCACGCGAGCCTGTTGCACCGGCTCCCGTACGCGGTCCCGGACCTGCGGGACTGATCTCCGGGACCGACCTGGACCGACCTGCTCGATCGGCAGCGACCGTGCCGGATCCGACGCCGGACCGCGCCGCCGGACCCGGTGCGCACCGAGGGGCGCGCGCGTTTCTGTCCGCCGTGTCGGCGTCTCGCGCTAGGGTGGCGACGTCGCTCCGAACGACATGCCACCGACATCCGTGGTGTGCTGGAAGCCCACGAATTCCCCGGGAGACAAGCCTGTGACGACGCCAGCCAGTCCTGACGGCGGTTCGGGCGCGCCCGCCCCCCAGAACGGGTGGGGCGAGCCGCCGCGCTACGGTCAGTACGCACCGGGGTACGGCCCCGGCGAACCGGCCACCGGCGCGCCGGCACCGCAGTCGGCGCCCCAGTACGGGCAGGGCCGGTACGGCCAGGCACAGTACGGCCAGGCCCCGTACGGTCAGCAGCCTGGCGCCGCCCCCGGCGGGATGCCTGGCGCGCTGCCGCCGGTCGCCGACAAGCCGGGCATCATCCCGCTGCGCCCGCTCTCGCTCGGGGAGATCTACGACGGCGCCTTCCAGGCGGTGCGGCACAACCCCGGCGTGGTCCTCGGATTCACCACGATCGTGCTGGCGCTCGCCGCCGCGGTCGGTGCCGTGCTCAGCCTCCCGCTCACCACGATCTTCGCCGACCTGTGGGGCCAGCTCGAGGACGTGATGGCCGCCGAGACGGCGGACCCGGCCGATGCCGCCGCCCTGAGCCAGATGAGCGGGCTGATCCCAGGGCTCTACGGCGTGGGGATCGGCACCGGGATCACGCTGGCCCTGGCCACGCCCCTCGCCATGGGCGGTGTCGCCCTCTCCGTGAGCGAGTCGGCCATCGACAAGAAGGTCTCCATGGGCGACGCCTGGCGCCGCGTCGGCCCGCGCTGGTGGTTCCTCGTCGCGCTCGGCCTGCTCCAGGGCCTCGCGGTGTTCGTGTTCCTGGCCGTCGCCGTGGCGCTGGTGGTCGGCATGTTCGCGCTCGACACGGGCTTCGGGGTGCTCGGCGCGTTCCTGGCGCTCGCGGGTTACCTGGTCTTCATCGCCTGGTTCTTCGTCCGGACCCTGCTCATCGCGCCCGCGATCGTGCTCGAGGGCCAGGGCTTCTGGGCCGCGGTGGTGCGCGGGTGGCGGCTGACGCGCGGCGTCTTCTGGCGCATGCTCGGGATCTACCTGCTGACGTACCTGATCCTCTGGTTCCTGAGCCAGATCATCACCGCGCCGATCTCCTACGGGCTCGGCTTCGCGTCGGTCATGGCCGATCCGATCGTCGTGCAGATCGGCGTCGCGCTCACGTCGCTGATCGCCGTGCTGGCGCAGACGATCTTCCTGGGCGCCGTCGTCGCCCTGCTCTACATCGACACGCGGATGCGCCGTGAAGGCCTCGACGTGCAGCTCGCGGCGGCCGCGGCGGACCGATGACACCACGAACCGCACCTCCGGTCGAACCCGGCCGTGAGGAAGCGCACGACTGGCTCCGGACCGAGCTGCAGCGCGCGGAGTACGCCGAGCGCGAGAGCCTGCTCCAGCGCCTCATCGACGCGGTCGTGGACTGGTTCCGCGGACTGGAGGTCCCGGATGCCGGGCTGCCCGGCACCCAGCTCGCGATCGTGATCGTCGTCCTGGTGCTCGTGGTGCTCGCGATCGCCTGGTTCGTGGCCGGCCCGGTACGCCGCGAGCGCGGGGTCAGGCGCTCCGCGGCCGTCGTGGAGAAGGACGACGCACGGACCGCCGCGCAGATGCGCGCCGCGGCCGACGCCGCCGCGCGATCCGGCGACTGGTCGGCGGCTGTGGCGGAACGGTACCGGGCCGTGGTCCGGTCCTGTGAGGAACGCGCCGTCATCGACTCCCGCCCGGGACGGACGGCCCAGGAAGCCGCGAACGACATCGGCGTGCGGCTGCCCGGACTCGCGGCCCGCCTGCACCTCGCCGCCGGCCTCTTCGACCAGGTCGAGTACGGCGGCCTCGGCGCCTCCGCGCCCGACGACACCGCCCTGCGCGAGCTCGACGACGCCGTCGCCGCGGCAAGGGTGGAACGCAAGGAACCGGCGGCGCCCGGAGCAGGACCCGGCGACCCGGCGTCGCCCGCCCGGACCTCCGGTGACACGGCCGGGGCCGCCTCCGCGGGCTCCACCCCTGCGCACACGGCGGGCGGGCACCACACCTCGGCCCGGGAGGTGGACGCGCCGTGACCACCACGCAGATCCCCACTCCGCCACCCGCCGTCGGCCCCCGGCCGGGCGGCGGCACGGGAACCGACGTGCCGGTCGTCGTCGGACGCCCGGCGCGCCGCGGCTTCTCGTGGAAGACCGTCGGATGGATCGGACTCGTCATGGCGGCGATCGGCCTGTTCCTCTTCGTCCTGGCCTTCACCCGGCCCACGGGGTCGGACATCCCGTACTCGACCGGCAACCCGGACGACGACGGCGGACGCGCCGTCGCGGAGGTCCTCGGGGACCACGGGGTGACCGTGAACGAGGTGCGCACCGTTCGTGCGGCCTTCGACGGCGCGTCGGCCGGGGAGACGCTGGTCGTCACTCCGCATCCCGCCTACTTCGAGCCGGGGCAGATCGAGGCGCTCGCAGCGATCGAGTCCGACGTCGTGCTGCTCGCCCCGAGCCTCGAGCTCCTCGACGCCTTCACGGACGGACGGGTCGAGGAGTGGTACGCGGGGCCGGCGGCTCCGGGTGGCCCGCAGTGCGCCGCGCCGGCCGCTCGAGCCGCCCAGGACGTCCGGCTGGAGACCGGGCTGAGTGTCGTGGAGGGCACCGCCGACAGCTGCTGGCCCGCCGCCGCCGGCGACGGCTTCGCCTATGTGCGGCTGCAGGCCGACGGCCGGTGGGTGCACGTGATCTATGATCCGTCCCTGATCCGCAACGACACCGTCCTCGACGGCGGTCACGCGGCGCTCGCGCTGTGGACGCTCGGCGCGCACGACGAGTTGACGTGGCTCGTCCCCGACCTCTTCGACACCACCATGCTCGACGGGCCGCCGGGCGGTGGGGAAGCCGGCCGCGGCGACGGCGGCGACAGCGGGGCGCCGCGTCCGGAGGCGAGCCCGGGGAGTGTGCTGCCCCAGGGCACCGGGCCCGTGGTCTGGATCCTCCTGCTCACCGGCCTGGTGCTCGCGATCTGGCGAGCGCGGCGCCTCGGCCCGCTCGTGACCGAGCCGCTGCCGGTGCTGGTGCGCTCGGCCGAGACGATGCGCGGCCGCGCCCGCCTGTACCGTGCGGTAGGTGCGCGCGGCCACGCCGCGGCGGGCCTGCGGGCCTCGGCGGCGCACCGGATGGCACAGCGGCTGGGCCTGGCCCGATCGGCCGACGCGACGGCCGTCACCGACGCCGTCGCGGGCGCCACACGGCGGTCCACCGACGAGGTGGCGCGCCTGCTGTACGGGCCCCCGCCCGCCGATGACGGCGAGCTCACCGAACTCGCCCGCAGTCTCGACAACCTGGAGAGCGAGGTCCACCGATCGTGACCGAACCCGTCTACACCCGGTCGGAGTCCGGCGCCGGCCCGGCGCCCCGCCCCGACGCCGCACCGCCCGAGGCCGCCGAGCCGCGCGCCGTACAGCCCGGTGCCGCGTCCCAGCCTCCCGCGCCGTCGCAGAGTCTTCGCTCGGCCCTCGCGGGTGTGCGCGCCGAGGTGGGCAAGTCCGTCGTCGGCCAGGACTCCGCGGTGACGAGCCTGCTCATCGCGCTGCTCTGCCAGGGCCACGTGCTCCTGGAGGGTGTGCCCGGCGTCGCGAAGACACTGCTGGTCCGCTCGCTCGCGGCGGCGCTGTCCCTGGACACCAAGCGCGTGCAGTTCACCCCTGACCTCATGCCCGGCGACGTGACGGGCTCCCTCGTCTACGACGCCGGTACCGCGCGATTCTCGTTCCGCGAGGGTCCGGTGTTCACGAACCTGATGCTCGCGGACGAGATCAACCGGACGCCGCCCAAGACCCAGGCGTCGCTGCTGGAGGCGATGGAGGAGCGGCAGGTCTCGGTGGACGGCACACCGCGCATGCTGCCGGACCCGTTCGTCGTCATCGCCACGCAGAACCCCGTCGAGTACGAGGGCACCTACCCGCTGCCGGAAGCGCAGCTCGACCGCTTCCTCCTCAAGCTGGTGCTGCCGCTCCCCGAGCGCGACGAGGAGGTCGAGGTCCTCGCCCGGCACGCGGCCGGCTTCGACCCCCGCGACCTGCGCGGCGCCGGCCTCGAACCGGTGGCCGACGCGGACGTGCTCGCCCGTGCGCGCGCCGAGGTGAGTCAGGTGCAGGTGTCGCGCGAGGTCCTCGGCTACGCGGTCGACGTGTGCCGGGCCACGAGGTACTCGCCCTCGCTCTCGCTCGGCGTCTCACCGCGCGGGGCCACGGCCCTCCTGCGCACGTCGCGCGCATGGGCCTGGCTGTCCGGACGCTCGTTCGTGACGCCCGACGACGTCAAGGCGCTCGCCCACCCCACCCTGCGGCACCGCGTCCAGCTGCGGGCCGAGGCGGAGCTCGAGGGCGTGACGGCCGAGGGCGTGCTCGACACGGTGCTGGCCTCCGTGCCGGTGCCCCGCTGAGGCGGGACGCATGGCCCTGACCTGGCGAGCCGCCGTGCTCATGGCGGCGGGTGTGATCCCGGCGCTGCTCTGGCCCAGTGCCGGGACCGTGGTGGCCTGGGCCCTGCTCGTCGTTGTCGTGTGCGGGGTGGACATCGCGCTCGCGGCCTCGCCACGCCGTGTCGAGGTCCAGCGGTTCGTCCCGCAGTCGGTCCGGCTGGGTGAGCTCGCGACGTCGGAGCTGGTGGTCCGGAACGTGGCCGGACGCCGGCTGCGCGGCGTGGTCCGGGACGCGTGGCCGCCGTCGGCCGGGGCCGGCGAGGGCTCCGCGGCGGGCGGCCCGGGCCGGCACACCGTCGACCTGCCCCACGAGGAGGCGATCCGTCTCACCACGCCGTTGCGGCCGATGCGGCGCGGGGACCGGCTCGCGGGCGGTGTCACCGTCCGTACGCTCGGCCCGCTCGGGATCGCCGGGCGCCAGCACACGCTGCCGGTGCCTGGCCGGCTGCGGGTGCTCCCGGAGTTCGCCAGCCGCAAGCACCTGCCCTCCCGCATGGCTCGCCTGCGCGAGCTCGACGGGCGGGCGGCCGTACAGGTCCGCGGCGAGGGCACCGAGTTCGACTCGTTGCGCGAGTACGTGGTGGGCGACGACGTCCGCTCGATCGACTGGCGTGCCACCGCGCGCCGCGGCGACGTCGTGGTCCGCACCTGGCGGCCGGAGCGTGACCGTCGCGTGCTGATCGTGCTGGACACGGGCCGGACATCGGCCGCCAGGGTCGGCGCGGTGGGCAGCCAGATCGGTGCCCCGCGCGTCGACGCCAGCATCGAGGCCGCACTGCTGCTGTCGGCGCTGGCGGGTCGGGCCGGCGACCGCGTCGAGCTCGTGGCCTACGACCGTGCCGTCCGTGCCCGGGTCCAGGGTGCGGCCGGGCCGCGGCTCATGCCCGCCATGGCCGAGGCGCTCAGCGTCGTCGGGCCGGTGCTCCTGGAGACCGACTGGCCGGGAGTGGTCGGGCAGGTACGCGAGCGGATGTCGCAGCGGGCGCTCGTCGTGCTGCTCACGTCCCTCGACCCGGCGGCCGTCGAGAACGGGCTGCTCGCCGTCGTCGACCAGCTCACGCGCGACCACCAGGTCGTCGTGGCGTCCGTGGCCGACGAGGAGGTCGCCGGGATGGCCGTGGGACGCGGGTCGTCGTCGGAGGTCTACGACGCCGCCGCGGCGGCGCGAGGCGGTCTGGAACGCACGGCGGCGACGACCATGCTGCGCCGCTACGGCGCCGAGGTGATCGAGGCGCTGCCCGACGACCTGGCTCCCCGCCTGGCGGACACCTATCTGGCACTGAAGGCAGCGGGAAGGCTCTAGAAGTCCTGGCTCCAGAAGGTCCTAGCCGGGATACGCGACCGCGACGATGTTCTCGGCGATCGGCTCGCCCCAACCGGTGGTCTGCTCCTGGTACAGGTCGCCGCGGTGGGTGAGGGCCAGCGCGGTGCCCGCGTCGGTGACGCCCGAGGCCAGGGTCTTCACGTCGGTCAGCCCCTGGACGGACTCGGTGCTGCCGCTGTCGTCGGGGAGGCCGCCCACGCCGGCCTCGTACATCGCGGTCGTACCGTCGTCGTCCCGGGTGAGCAGCAGGAGCGATGTCTGGCCGGACCACTGGGCAGACACCACGTCGGGCACGGAGGCCGCGACCTCCAGCGGCGTGGTGAGCTGCTCGGGCTCGCCGTTCTCGCCCCGCTTGACGGCGGTGACGTGCACGGACGTCGTTCCCGCCCGGCGGCTGACCACCGCGACCCGGGTCCCGTCCGGGGCGACACGGACACCGATCACCTGCCGGCCGCTCAGCCAGTCCGGCGCCCGGTCGTGCCGCGTGCCGGACTCGTGCACCACGAGGAGCTCCCCGGCGTCCTCCGCCGGGTCGAAGTTCTTCTTGCCGAGGTCGTCGCTCGACCAGACGTACCCGTGGCGGTCCACGGACGGCTCGGCGAGCCGCGTCCCCGCCAGGAGCTCCTGCTGGCCCGTGGCGTTGCCGACGTCGGCGACCCGCACGATCCGGCTCCTGCCGTCGCGGACGACGATCGGTGCCGCGCCCGGCCCGAGCGCGATCGCCGTCGGGTCGAGATTCTCCAGATGGACCGGGCGTTCGAAGTCCGTCAGCCGGTCGCCGGACACCGTGAACAGCTCGTTGCCCGACAGCGCGACGGGCGTGCCCCGCGTGGCCGGCAGACTGGGCTTGTCGATCGACGGTTCGTTCAGCCTGGCGTCACCGGCGTACAGCGCGATCTCCGGCCGGACCTCGCCGTCGGACAACGTCTCCTTGAGCTGGGCGAGGAGCAGTCCGTGCGCGGACTCGCCGAGCTCACCGATGTCGCCACCGAGTCTGACCGTGACGGTGCCGTCACTGGCCTCGGGAACGGTCGGGACGGCCAGTGGCGTGCCCTCCGGGGCCGCGGTGTCGACCGCCCCCTGAAGCCAGGGGGGCGGACCGTTCAGGAGCTCGACGACCGCGCTGGTGCGCCAGAAGTTGCGCGGGAACCAGCGCTGGTCGGGCACCCAGGCCTCGTGGTCGCGGCTCGGGAAGTACAGCCGCGTCGCCCGGAACTGGTTCGCGAACAGGCGTTCCGGGACGAGGATGCCGTCCTCGAGCTCGTCGATGCGCCACTGGTCGTCGGCGTCGCGGGTCAGCGAGAAATTCGTGGTGAAGGGCGCCGCGTTCGACGCCTCGGTGTACATCCCGTGCGCGTCGACGCGGGCGACGGCATCCACCGACACCGCGACGTCGGCGGCGTCGGGGCCGTCGGTGGTGAGCGAGAAGTTGAGCGATCCCCGGTAGACCACGACGTTCTCCGTCGGCACCCACGACTCCTGCCGGTCGGCCGTCAGGTAGAGCTGTGCCGTGTCGTACCCCGTCACCGCGGAGGAACCGGACCCGGCGGCGAGCAGGAAGTACCGCACGAGGTCCTCCGGGGCCGCGCCCTCGAGCGGTGCCGGGGGGACGACGGCGTACGTGTCGTCGTCGCCCGCGTCGGCCTGGCGGTGCATGACCGGTCCCGCCGATGGTACCGACGCGCACCCCGCCGCAGGGAGCAGGAACGCGAGGGCCGCCGCCAGCCCGGCGGCGAGGTGCGTGGCGCGCATCAGCGGATCTCCAGGTCGGGGATGGTGGTGGGCGACGGTCCCGTGGGCGGGTGCACGACGGGGATCTGATCGGTGGTCACCTGCGGCTCGTGCGAGTCGGGGACGAGCGGGATCGGCGACGAGTCGAGCCGGATGCCGGCGCGCCGCGGCAGCGTGAGCCGGAAGCTCGCGCCGCGGCCCGGCCTGGCCCACACCTCGAGACGGCCCGCGTGCAGGCGGGCGTCCTCCTGGGCGATGGCGAGCCCGAGTCCGCTGCCGCCGGTGGTGCGGGCGCGCGCCGGGTCGGCCCGCCAGAAGCGGTCGAAGACGTGCTCGACCTCCGGCTTGGTCATCCCGACCCCGAAGTCGCGCACGACGACGGCCACCGCGCCGGCGTCCTGCCCGACCGTGACCTCCACCGGGCGGCCCTCCGAGTGCTCGATCGCGTTCACCACGAGGTTGCGCACGATGCGCTCGATGCGCCGGGGATCGATGTCGGCCACGGTGTCGCCGTCGGGGAGCCGCACGGACAGCGGTACGTTCTTGTTCTCCGCGAGCGGCCGGGCCATCTGCACCACCGACATGACGACGTCCCCCAGATCGCGCCGCTCGGCGTCGAGCACCGCCGCGCCCGCGTCGAACCGGCTGATCTCCAGCAGATCCGAGA
Organism: Myceligenerans pegani; assembly: GCF_014892515.1. Lineage (GTDB taxonomy): Bacteria > Actinomycetota > Actinomycetes > Actinomycetales > Cellulomonadaceae > Myceligenerans > Myceligenerans pegani. Next base: position 8,156 of record NZ_JADBGR010000083.1, on the reverse strand, counting down.
GGAGCCCTTCGAACCGCTCGATCTGGTCGGTCAGGAGTTCGGCGGATCGGCTCACATCGGCGCTGAGCTGGTCCCGCGCGGCGTGGATGACGTCGCCCGCCATGCGGATCGTGGTGAGCGGGGTGCGCAGCTCGTGCGACACGTCCGACACGAACCGTCGCTGCGCCGCGGACAGCTCCTCCATCTGCTGGATCTGCTGCTGCAGGCTGTCGGCCATCGCGTTGAACGACCGGGACAGCGTCGCCATCTCGTCGATCCCGGTGACATCGGGGAGCCGCTCGTCCAGGCGGCCGTCGGCCAGGCGCTCGGCCACCGCCGCGGCCCGTGTCACCGGTGCCACCGTCTGGCGGCTGACGAGGGCGGTGATGAGGCCGATGAGGAGGAGGACGAACGCCGCCCCGATGCCGAGCACCCGGTGCACGAACGTGAGCGTCTCCTGCTCCGCCTGCAGGGAGTACACGTAGTAGATCTCGTACGGACCGAACCGGGGCACCTGCAGCGATGTGCCGACGACGACGCCGGGCTCGGCCCGGTTCGACTGCCCCGGGTCCCGCACCTCGGTGAACTGCATCACCTGCTCGCCGGTGGCGCCGTCCCGCTCGCGCAGCGCCGCGTTCTCGCGGCGCAGGTCCGCGGTGAGCAGGGTGTTCTGCTGGGCCCCCATGCTGTCCGGGATGATCACGTCGCTGACCTGCGGTTGCGTGTCGAGCGGGTGCACGACGAAGACCGCCTCGACGCTGGAGGCGCTGGCCAGGATCCGCTCGGCCACGGAGCTCATGAGCAGCAGCGCCTGCTGTTCGTCCGCGACCGCCGAGCTCCGGAACTCCTGGTTGGCGTCCGCCGTCAGGGCGGCGCTCTCGTTCATGATCGACTCGAGCCGCCGCTCCACCATGCCGTCGCGGACCGACGTCGACAGGTACAGCCCCAGCACCGCGACCGCCACGACGCCGATGGCCAGCGCCGACGCCATGATGCGCAGCCGCAGGGACGCGCGGAACGCGTGCACCGCGCGCCGCACGAGCCGGACGATCGCGATGCGGGCGCGGGCGATCGAGCGGCGTGGCCAGGACGTGACCCTGGGCATTACTGCGGAGTACCCGCCTTGTAGCCGACGCCGCGCACGGTCAGGACGATCTCGGGGTTCTCCGGGTCACGCTCGATCTTCGAGCGCAGGCGCTGGACGTGCACGTTCACCAGCCGCGTGTCCGCGCTGTGCCGGTAGCCCCACACGCGCTCGAGGAGGACCTCGCGGGTGAACACCTGCCACGGCTTGCGGGCGAGCTCCACGAGCAGGTCGAACTCCAGCGGCGTCAGGGCGATTTTCTCCCCGTCCCGGGTGACGGTGTGCCCGGTGACGTCGATGTCGATGTCTCCCACCTGGAGCCGCTCGGGCCCCGGGTCCTCGGTGCGGCGCAGCCGCGCCTTGACGCGCGCCACGAGCTCCTTGGGCTTGAACGGCTTGGAGATGTAGTCGTCGGCGCCCGACTCCAGACCCAGCACGACGTCGACCGTGTCGGACTTCGCGGTGAGCATGATGATCGGGACGCCGGACTCGGCACGGACCTCGCGGCAGACCTGGACGCCGTCCTTGCCGGGAAGCATCACGTCCAGCAGGATCAGGTCCGGCTGGTGCATGCGAGCCATCGGCAGGGCCTCGTCCCCGTCCGTGCAGAAGATCGGTTCGAGCCCCTCGCCCCGCAGCACGATGCCGATCATCTCTGCCAGGGCGGTGTCGTCGTCGACGACCAGGACGCGGGATTTCATGACGTCCAGTGTGCCAGGTCCAGCTGCGTGCCAGGCGTGAATCGCCCGGCGGGCCGGGTGAAACCCGGGCCCGCCCGGCCCGGGGCGGGCGGCGGCAGCCACTCCCTGCCTCGTCGCTGCCGCCGCCTCCGCCTCGGCCGTCACCTCAGGGCAGTGCGAGCCGCACTCCCCGCGCGGCGTCTATCCGATGCAGGCCTCGTCGAGCTGGATCACGCCGAACGTCCACCCCTGGCGCTTGTAGAGCACGGACGGGCGCGCCGTCTCCTTGTCGATGAACAGGTAGAAGTCGTGGCCCACCATCTCCATCTCGTAGACGGCGTCGTCGAGAGTCATGGGCTCGGCGTGGTGCAGCTTCTGGCGGATGACGACGGGTGAGTCACCCATCGTGGTCTCCACGGAGTCGCCCGGTTCGGCGAGCGCGGCGGGCGCCGCGACCTGCGGCTCCGGGCGGTCGCGGGGCGTGAGGATGTCGTCGTCGAGCGGGCGGGGGGTCGTCGTGTGCGAGTTCGGCTTGTGGTTCCGGTGGTGCTTGCGCCGGTCGCGTGCGCGGCGCAGTCGTTCGTTGAGCTTGTCGATCGCGAGGTCGAGCGCGCCGAAGCGGTCGTCCGCCGCGGCCTCCGCCCTGATCACGGGCCCCTTCGCCCGCACGGTGAGCTCCACGCGCTCGCGCTGCTCGGCCATCCGCGGGTTGTTCTCGTGCGTGACCTCCACGTCCACCCGCCTGGCCGTGGGGGAGAGGAGCTCGACCTTGGAGAGCTTGTCCTCCACCTGCTGACGGAACTTGTCCGCCACCACCGTGTGCCTGCCGACGACGACGATCTCCATGTTGCTGTCTCCGCTTCGGGTCGAGGGCGCCTTGCGCGCCCGGGTTCCGCCTGGATGAATGGGGCACCTTTTCGCGGTGCCGGGATGGATCACCCCCCGTCGCGGTTTCGAGGGGCCGCTACTCCCCTCGGGGAAACTCAGGCTAACCCCCGATCGGGAGTTTGCGACAGCCCCAATGACAGGTAAACAACACGACATGTGCGGACCGGTCGTCACCATGTCGTGGCACGTCCGCGTTCGTCGTCGGGCGGCGGCGTCGCTGCCAGCACAATTGCTCCGAGCACGGCAGATCCGGCCGCTTCGAGCGCGCGTTCGCTCGCGGCGAGCGTGGCCCCGGATGTGAGAACGTCGTCGACCAGCATGCAGACACGTCCCTCCGTCCGGCGGGTGGACCGGATCGCCGATGCGAGGTTGCGTCCGCGCTCCCGGGAGCCGAGTCCGACCTGGTCCCGGGTGGTGCGGCGGCGCAGGACGGGCGCGAGACGGGCCGGCGTGCCGCCCTCGCGCAGCCCGCGTGCGACGGCCGCGGCCAGCGCGCGGACCGGATCACGCCCGCGCTGTCGCCGGGCAGGGCCTGCCGTCGGCACGGGAACGACCGCGATCGTGGCACGTGTCCGCAGGGCGAGGCCCCGGGCCGCCCGGAGCAGCGCCCGGGTGAGCAGGGCGTCCAGGTCCGCCCGCCCGCGGTCCTTCCAGTGCACGACGACGTCCCGGACCGGACCCGTGTACGCCGTCAGCGCCCACACCGGCAGCGGCGGCACGCCGTCGAGCCGGTCGAGCCGACCCGCGCCCTGCTCGACGCGGGCCGGCGGGCCGGCGAACCGCTCCGCGCATCGCGTGCACCACCGCACGTCGGGTTCGCCGCACGGGCAGGCGACCGGCAACAGCAGCCGGCTGAGGTCGACGAACGGGCACAGGGCACGGGCCGCCACGGCGCGCGCCGGTGGAGCGGGCGCACCAGGGGAGGGCGCCTCGGACAAGGGAATCCTGGACGAGGGCATGCGGCCAGCCTGCCCCGGCACGTGTCCCCGCGCCGGTTGTCCACAGGGTGAAGCTACGCGTCACCCGGCAGGCGACGCTCCGGCCCCGCGCCGTCCGGCCTCGCCGTCGGGCTCCCGCCGCGCCTCGGCCTGCGCGTCGCGCAGGTCCTCCGCCGCGTCGTAGCCGAGAGCCGCCTCGGCCGCATGGTCCGCGAGGGCCAGCCCGGCCGTGCCGTAGAGGTGGAACACCGCGTCGGCGCCGTGTCGCTCCAGCTCGGCGACATCGTCGTCGTACCTGGCCACGGCCGCGACCGTGCCGTTGAACTCGCCGGCGCGCAACTGGCCGAGCGCGATGAGGTTGGCCTGGTGGAAGGGCATCGCGAGGATCGCCAGGCGGACGTTGCCCGCACTGCGGACGCGCCCCCAGAACTCGATGTCGGTGGCGTCGGCCTGGACCACGGTGTACCCCTCGGCGCGCAGCGCGGCCACGCGTTCGGGGTCGTGCTCGACGCCGACGACGTTCATGCCGTAGTCGTCGGCGAGCTGCCGGAACGCCCCGCGACCGATGCGTCCCATACCGAGTACGAGGGCCTCGGCACCGGACACGTCGATGAGGCGCTCCTCCCGGTGCAGCCAGTCGTTCGGCTTGGAGGGGAACCGCTTGGCGAGGGCGATGGCGATCTCGTTGCCGCGCGTGTTCACCGCCGAGGCGAGGACGAAGCTGAGGGCGACGGCGACGGCGAGGACGACGACCCAGTCGTCGGCGAGGAGCCCCGCCTGGGCGCCGACCGCCACGACGATCAGCCCGAACTCGGAGTAGTTGGTCAGCACGAGCCCGCTCAGGATCGCGGTGCGCTTGCGCAGGTGCATGAGACGCAGCAGCAGGGCGGTGGCGATGCCCTGCAGGGGGAGCATGAGCAGCACGAGGAGTCCGACGGCGATGGTGATGCCGGTGGGCTCACCGGCGAAGCCGATGGACACGAAGAAGCCGACGAGCAGGAGCTCCTTGAGGGTGAACAGGTTCCGGCTGAGCTCGGTGCTGTTCGCGTGGCCCGCGAGCAGGACCCCCATCACCAACGCGCCGAGGTCGCCCTTGAGCCCGACGAGGTCGAACAGCGCGTATCCCGGGCCGAGCGCGACGGCCACGCCGAACAGCGCCTGCAGCTCGCCGTGGCCCATGTGGGACCAGGCCTTGCGCAGCAGCCACGCACCCGGGACGAGCAGCACGAGGGCGAGCGCCCACGGGCTGGGCGGGTCGTCGGCGGTGACGGACACGAAGACGACGGCGATGACGTCCTGCATGATCAGCACGCCGATGGCGATGCGCCCGTAGAGCGCGCGCTGGTCGGAGCGGCCGTCGAGCACCTTGACCACGAAGACGGTGGAGGAGAAGGAGAGCGCGAGGCCGATGAGCGCGAGCGTGCCCAGGTCCTTGTCCGCGGCGAGGGACAGGCCGACGGCGCCGAGCGCCCCGAGGAACCCGATCGTGATGGCGACACTGATGACCAGGTGGGCGACGGTGGTGAGCCACACCTCCTTGCGCAGCAGGGAGCGCAGATCCAGCTTGAGCCCGATGCCGAACAGCAGCAGCGTGACCCCCAGGTCGGCGACCGGCTCCAGGTACGCGGGCTCGGCGAAGCCCGCCGCGTGCAGCACGAAACCGGCGACCAGGAACCCCACGAGGGGAGGGAGGCGGAACAGGTGTGCGCCGAGGCCCAGGGCGGTCGTGACGAGCAGGAACGTTGCTGCGGTCACCATGCAGCGATGGTAAGCAAGAAACGTTTCGTACGGTCGCGCGGTATCACGCCGTCGCCCCGCGCCGCGGGGTCCTCACCCCGCCCCGCGGGGCGTCGCGAGGGCTCCGAGGTCCCGCGCCGTTCTCCCCAGAGCGAACCCTGCGGCGCGGGGCGCTCGTGGCTGCCATCGTTGTGTTCGAACATCCAGCCTTACGGCCTACGATGGGCACGCATGCCCACGCAAGCGTGCCCACAGGTGGGCAACATCACACCGACCGATCCGGGAGAACCCGCGTGCCCTCGATTCTCGAGAAGGTCCTTCGCTTCGGCGAGGGCCGGACGCTCAAGAAGCTGCACTCCATCGCGGAGCAGGTGAACCGGCTCGAACCCAGTTTCGAGGAGCTGAGCGACGCCGAGCTCCGGGAGGAGACCGAGCGCTTCAAGGAGCGGCTCGCGGCAGGGACCCCGCGCGACGAGCTCCGGGCCGAGGCGTTCGCGGCCGTGCGCGAGGCCGCGCGGCGCACGCTCGGCCAGCGCCACTTCGACGTGCAGATCATGGGCGGGGCCGCGCTCGACCTGGGCAACATCGCCGAGATGCGCACCGGTGAGGGCAAGACGCTCGTGGCCACCACCGCCGCCTACTTCAACGCCCTGGAGGGCAAGGGCGTCCACGTCGTCACCACGAACGACTACCTCGCCAAGTACCAGGGCGAGCTCATGGGCCGCGTCTACCGCTTCCTCGGCATGTCGACGGGCATCATCGTGTCGGGCCAGACGCCGGCCGAGCGCCGTGAGCAGTACGCCGCCGACATCACCTACGGCACCAACAACGAGTTCGGCTTCGACTTCCTGCGCGACAACATGGCGTGGTCACCCGGGGACCTCGTGCAGCGCGGTCACCACTTCGCCGTCGTCGACGAGGTGGACTCGATCCTCATCGACGAGGCCCGGACGCCACTGATCATCTCGGGGCCGGGGTCCGGCGACGCCAACCGCTGGTACGTCGAGTTCGCCAAGGTGGTGCGCCGCCTGGTGCCCACCCAGGACTACGAGGTCGACGAGAAGAAGCGCACCGTCGGCGTGCTGGAGCCGGGGATCGCGAAGATCGAGGACTACCTCGGCATCGACAACCTCTACGAGTCGCTGAACACCCCGCTGATCGGCTTCCTCAACAACGCGATCAAGGCCAAGGAGCTGTTCAAGCGCGACAAGGACTACGTCGTGCTGAACGGCGAGGTCATGATCGTCGACGAGCACACCGGGCGCATTCTCGCCGGCCGCCGCTACAACGAGGGCATGCACCAGGCGATCGAGGCCAAGGAAGGCGTCGAGATCAAGGCCGAGAACCAGACGCTCGCCACGATCACGCTGCAGAACTACTTCCGCCGCTACGACAAGCTCGCGGGCATGACCGGTACGGCCGAGACCGAGGCCGCCGAGTTCCAGGGCACGTACAAGATCGGCGTCGTCCCGATCCCTACGAACAAGCCGCCGCAGCGCATCGACCAGCCCGACCTCGTGTACAAGAACGAGGAGGGCAAGTTCAACGCGGTCGTGGCCGACATCGTCGAGCGCCACGCGGACGGCCAGCCCGTGCTGGTCGGCACGACCAGCGTCGAGAAGTCCGAGCTGCTGTCCGGCCTGCTGAAGAAGGCCGGCGTGCCGCACAGTGTCCTGAACGCGAAGGAGCACGAGCGCGAGGCGTCGATCATCGCGATGGCGGGCCGCAAGGGTGCGGTCACCGTCGCCACGAACATGGCGGGCCGCGGTACCGACATCATGCTCGGGGGCAACGCCGAGCACATCGCGGTCGCGGCGCTCGCCGAGAAGGGCCTGGATCCGGCCGAGACCCCCGAGGAGTACGAGGCCGCGTGGCCGCAGGCGCTGGAGCAGGCGCAGCAGGCGGTGGCGGCCGAGCACGACGAGGTGACGCGGCTCGGCGGCCTGTACGTGCTGGGCACCGAGCGCCACGAGTCCCGGCGCATCGACAACCAGCTCCGCGGTCGTTCCGGACGCCAGGGCGACCCTGGCGAGTCGCGGTTCTACCTGTCCATGCAGGACGACCTCATGCGGCTGTTCAACTCGGGTCTGGCCGAGGCGATGATGCACCGCGCCGGGTTCCCCGACGACATGCCGCTGGAGTCGAAGATGGTCACGCGCGGCATCCAGTCCGCGCAGGCGCAGGTGGAGTCCCGGAACTTCGAGATCCGCAAGAACGTGCTGAAGTACGACGACGTCCTGTCCCGCCAGCGCGACATCATCTACGCCGAGCGGCGCAAGGTGCTGGACGGCGAGGACCTGCACGAGCAGGTGCAGCACTTCATCACGGACGTCATCACCGACTACGTCACGGCGGCGACCGCCGAGGGCGCGCCCGAGGAATGGGACCTGGACGGCCTGTGGACGGCGCTGCGCAACGTCTACCCGGTGTCGATCACCGTCGACGACGTGGTCGCCGAGGCGGGCGGCGCCGGCGGCGTCAGCCGCGAGATGCTGCTCGAGGAGATCCTCTCGGACGCGCGCGTCGCCTACGCCGCGCGCGAGGAGGAGCTCGGCTCGGCCGCGATGCGCGAGCTGGAGCGCCGGGTCGTGCTGTCGGTGACGGACCGCAACTGGCGCGAGCACCTCTACGAGATGGACTACCTCAAGGAAGGCATCGGCCTGCGCGCCATGGCGCAGCGCGACCCGCTGGTGGAGTACCAGCGGGAGGGTTTCCAGCTCTTCGAGGCGATGAAGGACGCCATCCGGGAGCAGTCCGTCGGGTTCCTGTTCAACCTCGAGGTGACGGTGCAGCAGCCCGAGGGCGGGCAGGCGCCGGGCGCCGCGATCGCGGGCGCCGTCGCCGGTGCCG
>NZ_JADBGR010000082.1 GCF_014892515.1 Myceligenerans pegani | reverse complement strand
CCCCGGACTGAGCTGCCACACCCGGCGGGACGGCCGTCCCGTGCCGTCCCGCCGGGCACGGTTCCGCATGCTGGGCGGCCCTGCGTCCCGCGCGACCTGACATGCGTCCGTTCCGGACGCCCGATACCCCGAGGAGTACGCCATGACACACCCCGTGACCGACGCTACCGGCCGGAACGTCTACGAGGCCGAGTGGAGGGCCTGGCGAGCGGGCTGGCAGCAGTGGCTCGCCCAGCCCCACGGCTGGCTGGCCGCCGTGGCCGTGCACTGGCTCGACGACACGCCCCGCAGCTACGACGGCGTGCCCGGCCGCTGGTGGCAGAGCGGCGAGACCCTGATGATCGATCTCGACGGCGCCACCATGACCTTCGAGGGCGCCGAGCTCGCCCAGGTGGCCGCCCTGGACCTGGCCGAGGGCCCCGATGACCGCCGGATCGCCGTCGGCGACCTGGAGATCGGGATCACCTACCGCGACGGCTACCACATCAACGTCTACGACCCGGCGGCACCCGCCCGGGCGGTGTTCGACGGCGTGCCGGTCCACGATCCGGATCCCGCCTGGATCGTCACGGGAAGGTTCGAGGCGCACGACGGTGAGCGGTCCCTCGCGCTGGACACGGTGGGCTGGCGCGAGCACGAGTACCTCTCGCCCGGCGTCGTGCACTTCGAGCACGACGGCGCCGCCTACCGGATGCAGGTCATCGTCGCCGCCGGCCGGTACACCACCGTCTTCACCGACGGTACCAGCGGCGACACCACCTACCCGGCCGGCCGGTCCCTCGACGTCCCCGCGCCCGCCGCGGACGGCACCGTCACGCTCGACTTCAACCGGGCGCTGAACCTGCCCTGCGCGTTCGCAGACTACTTCCCGATCTGCCCCACGCCACCGGCCGGCAACCGCTACCCCTTCCGCATCGAAGCCGGCGAAAAGACCCCGCGCAAGGCTTGACCTTGCCCCTGGGGCGCCGCGCATGCTGACGGGGCACCCCACCCGATGGACAGGAGCATGATGAACGACGATCTGACCGCCGGAGAGTTCCAGGCCATGACCGGCCTGAGCCCGAAGGCCCTGCGGCTGTACGGCGACCGTGGCATCGTGGCCCCGACGGCGATCGATCCCGTGTCCGGGTATCGCCGGTACGCGCGGAGCCAGCTCCGGCACGGCATGACCGTCGACCTCCTCCGGCGCGCTCAGGTCCCGCTGACCGAACTGGCGGCGGCCGCGGACTTCCCCTTCGAGGAGTGGCGCCGGACGGTCGAGCTGCGGCGGCACCTGGAGGACTTCCACCTCGACGTGGCGGAGCAGGTCGCCGCCTTCGATCCCACGGACTTCACGGCCCACAGCGAGCCCGCCCCGGCCGTCGACTGGGTCGGGGTCGTCGTCGACCTCGACATCCCCGAGGACATCGAGGGGCGGGTCGAGAAGTTCATGGAGCTGGGGGTCAACACCCCCGCGATCGAGCGTGCGTTCGGCGAGGCCCTGGAGCGGTCGGGCGTCGGCCGACCGGAGGTGTCCTGGAGCGCGGTCCCCGATTCCGCCGGCAGGAACGGGAGCCGGCAGTTGCTCCTGGCGCGCCCCGGGCCCGCCCGCCTCGACCAGGCCACGCGCGATGCGATCGCCGAGCACGTGTCCTCGAGCAGCGGCGAGAAGGTCGTCGTGACGTCGGGAACGCTTCCGCGCCGCGTCGAGGTCACGTTCTCCACCGCACGCACCGTGGAACCGACGCCGGTCCTCGAGGCCGCCACCGGAGACCTGCACATGCGCGCCGTCGTCGAGGCCGCCACCGGATACCTGCACGTGCTCGCCTTCGAGGCCCACATCGCCCGGCACGGCCTCAGGGCGATCCGCCGCACGGCCCGCCAGGTCGTCCGCGGGCCGGCGCTGATCTCGGGTGCCGACCCGAGCGCGCCGGTCAGCGTGTTCGACGTGCACCCCACGCCGTCGCCGGAGCAGCGGGCCTGACGCGGACGTCCGAGGCGGAGGCGGCCCCGGCGCGCGCGGAGCCGGCCCGGGCGCGCGGAGCCCGTCGGTCCGTGCCCTCAGTCCCTGGTGCGGGTCCGTGCCCTCAGTCCGCGGTGCGCAGGTGAGCCCGCTTCCCGTGCTGTCCGAACAGGATCAGCAGCTCGAGCGGCCCCTCCCCGATGTTGGCGACCGCGTGCGGCGTGCGCGTGTCGAACTCGGCCGCCTCTCCCGCACCCATCTCGAAGTCCTGATCGCCGAGTGCGAGCCGCATCCGTCCACCCAGGACGTAGATCCACTCGTACCCTTCGTGCACCTGCTGGTCGAGCACGTCAGGAACGGTCGCGGGCACCGGCAGAACCTGCTTGTACGCGTTGATGCCGCCCGGATCGCGCGACAACGGCACCCAGACCACGCCCTGACGGGTCACCGGCCGCGGATGGATCCGCGGGTCACCGGTGGCGGGCGCGCCGACGAGGCCGTCGAGCGGCATCCGATAGGCCCGCGCCAGCGGCAGGAGCACCTCGAGCGTCGCACGGCGCCGGCCGGACTCGATCCGGGACAGCGTGCTGACCGACATCCCGGTCAGCTCCGCGACCCGGGCAAGTGTCACGCGCCGCTGCTTGCGGATCGCGCGCAAGCGCGGCCCGACGCCGCTGAGTACCGCGTCGAGGTCGTCGGTCAAGGTGCCGTCGTCAGTCATGGTGTCATCGTCGGTCATCACTCCGGGATTCGACCGGCCGGCTTGCGGTTCTGACAACTTTTCAGGCATGACCAACTCCATACCGGTACAGGCCCGGAAATTTACGTACAGGAAACCTCGCATGTCCGAAATGCCTCCACACTCGTCATGGTCCGTTATCGACCGGACCGTGACGACAAGGAGAACGCATGCGTATCACCCACACCCGCACGCTCCTCGCGAGCTTCTCTGCCCTGATCCTCACCGGCACCACGCTCGCGCTGGGCGCGCCCTCCCAGGCGGCACCCGAGCCCCACCCGAAGGGCGTGGAGGTGCACGCCGCCGCGACGACCCGTACCGCCCACGAGCGCATCGTGAGCTACTGGACGCCCGAGCGGATGCGCGCCGCGGTCCCCGCGGACGTGCTCGTGGCCGACCGGGACAAGGCGTCCGCCGGTGACAGCGTTGCCGCCGGTGCGCCCGCCGTCGTCGGCGAGCGTGCGAGCAAGGAGCCGAAGGCGGCCGCCGCGGAGGTCGGCGAGTACTACACCGGCGGCGGGAACGTCGTCGCGACCACCGGGAAGGTGTTCTTCACCCTCGGCGGGACCAACTACGTCTGCTCCGGCAGCGCCGTGTCCTCGGCCAACGAAGACGTCGTCCTCACCGCCGGGCACTGCCTCAACGAGGGCCCGGGCGCGTACGCGACCAACTTCGCGTTCGTCCCGGCGTACGACGACGGCTCGCGCCCGTACGGCACGTTCACCGCGCGCTCGCTGCTCACCACGTCCCAGTGGGCCAACCAGGGCGACTTCGACTACGACGTCGGCTTCGCCGTGATGAACACGGTCGGCGGGCAGAACCTCACCGACGTGGTGGGCAGCCAGCCGATCGGCTTCAACCTGTCGCGCGGGCAGTACGCGTACTCGTTCGGCTACCCGGCGGCCCGCCCGTACGACGGGACGGACATCGCCTGGTGCCACGGCCAGACGGGCGACGACGTCTGGGGCGGGAGCAACGACTACGCCCTGTCGTGCAACATGACCGGCGGGTCCTCGGGCGGCCCGTGGTTCACGTCCTACGACGAGGCGTCCGGCAACGGCGTGCTGACCTCGGTCAACTCGTTCGGGTACCGCGGCCTGCGCAACGTCATGTTCGGCCCGTACCTCGGGTCGGTGGCGCAGTCGGTCTACACCACCGCCGCGGGGATGTAGCGGGGACATAGCGGCACGGCGGGGGCGGTCTCTCGGGCAGAGGCCGTCCCCGCCGTCCGTTCGTCGCCACCGGGACAGGCGACCGCCCTCACTCACCACCGTCCCCGTCGCCGTCCCCGCCGTCGCCCTCCGCGGTGAGATCGGTCCAGTCGTCGTCGTCCCAGCGATCGTCGTGTGCGGCTCGATCAGCATCGACGTCGCGGCCCGTGAGGTGGACGCCCCGGGTGGCCGGGTCCGGTTGTCTGCGCGCGAGATCTCGCTGCTGGCCACCCTCGCGACACGCACCGACCGGGTGTGGACCTACGGCGACCTCGCGGCACGTGTCTGGGCACGGCTTCCACCGGGCGACCGCAGGCGATCGTGTCGGCGGTCAAGCGCCTGCGCCGCCGCCTGGAGGGAGTCGAGGGAGTAGGGATCGAGACCGTGCGAGGCGTCGGGTACCGCCTCGTGCTGGCGGATCGTGCGGAGCGGGGCTGATCGTCGACCCTGGTACTGGCAGGGCCTGGTTCCCCACCGGTGCCGCCGCGACAATGTCGGAGATCGCAACGGGGCGCCAGTTCTGCCACCAGAGGGAGGGGAGCGCCATGACCATCGAGCCACGCGAGCCGGCCGACGCGGTCGCCCGTGCGATACAGGTCCTCGGATACGCGGTCGGAAGGGGCGCCGTCGACGAGAAGCAGGTCGCGTGCGGGCTGGACCTCGAGCTGGATGAGGTGCGTGCCACGTTGCACGAGCTGGAACGGGACGGTCTGGTCGTGCGGCGGGACGACGGGCCCGCGAGGCCGTCCGCCGGCGGACGGTGGGCGGCGCTGCCGCCACGTTCCGCGCTGACCACGTTGCTCGCCGAGCGGCGCCGGGACCTGGCCGAGTGGGAGAGGCATCTCGACGAGCTCGCGATCGCGTACCGGGCCGCGGCGGGGCGCGACGACGACGTGCGCACGGAGGTCCTCAGCAGCCCGGAGGACGTCGCGGCGATGTACCGGCACCTCCTGGGTTCGGCTACCCGCGAGGTGCTGCACCTGGTCAAGCCGCCGCTGCTGGCGCCCGATCCGGGGGCGACCGACCCGGCGGCGGGCACCGCTTCCCACCCCGACCCGATGGTGCCCGCCATCGATCCGGAAGCCGACGTGCGCAGCGTCTACGACAGCGAGACCTTCATGGACCCGGTGTCGCTCGAGACGGCTCTCCAGGGGCGGGGGACCCCCACGCGGCTGCGTCTGGCGCCACGCGTGCCGTTCAAGCTGGTGGTGGTCGACCGACAGGTCGCCATGCTCCCCGCCGGGGGCCCGGACGCGGGGGACACCTCGATCGTCGTCTACGCTCCCGCGCTGGTCGGGGCCCTCGCGGAACTGTTCGAGCGGGTGTGGGACGCGGCGGTCCCGCAGGAACTGTGGCGGTCGCACGACCTGCCGCTCCTGGGGCGTGGCGAGCAGGGAGACCTCGCCGTTCCCGAATACCTGCCCACGCGCGACGCCGGCGCGGAGCCGGCGGAGCGCATCACCCTCACGCCCCGGTCCCGTTCCATCCTCGACCTGATGGCGGGTGGCCTCACCGACGAGGCGATCGGCCGGGCGCTCGACATCAGCAGGCGCACGGTGCAGTCCGAGGTCTCCCACCTCGCCGAGCAACTCGGCGCACGCACGCGGTTCCAGATCGCCCTCCTGGCCTCCGAGCAGGGGCTGGTCGCCGCGCGCGGACGGAGCCCTGCCCTGAGCTGATCGCCGGCCGCGGACGCCAAAGGGCGTCAGTCCCGGCTCGCCGCCCAGGCGTCGCTCGCGCGCTGGACGTCGGCGGTGGTCACGGCGTCGTCCACCGTCACGAAGTACCAGCGATGCCCGAACGGGCAGCGCACGGCCGCCTGGCGGAACCCTTCGAACCAGTCCGCCGGCTCGACGAGGCTCGTCGCCCCGGCACCGATCGCCCGCGCGTAGGCGGCATCCGTGTCCGGGACGGGGATCGTGAAGCTCGCGTGCGTCGGGCCGCCGGGCTCCGGGGCGACGGAGTCCGGCGGGAACGCGGCGGCCACCGTGAACGTGGACTCGCCCGCGGCGGACCGCAGGATCAGGTCGGAGTGGATCACGGCGTCGCCGGCGGTGATCACGTCGAGCGTCTCGGCGCCGAGCGCGGCCTCGTAGAAGGCGATGGCCGCCCGCGCGTCGGACACGGCGATGTTGGGGTGCAGGGTCGAGTTCCTCATGACGTCGATACTCACGCGGCCCGGCTGTGCCAGGCTTGGAAGAATGCGACAGGTGTTCGACGACGGCCCCGCCGTCACGCAGGCGCTCGAGGCCGGCCCCACGCTGGGCATCGTTAACCCCGCGCTGGCGCGCGACCGGTTCACCCTGGCGCGCGTCCAGCCCGCCCCGGACCTTGCCGACCTCGTCGACTGGCACTGGGTGATCACCTGGGACCTGCCGCCCGGCGCCACGTTCACGCAGGCCGTGGTACCGCACCCCGTCGGGCAGGTCGTCGCGGAGGACGCCGGATTCCTCGCCTACGCCATGCCCGCGGCTGCGGTCGACCAGCGCACCCTGTCCGGCTCGGGCGGCGTCGTCGGCACCAAGCTGCGCCCCGGCGGGTACCGAGCCCTGCTCGGCCTCACGCACCCGGGCGAGCGGGGCGCCGTCGGGCCCGCCACGATCCTCGGCCCGACGGCGCCCCGCGCCGCCACCGTCGCCATCGACCAGGCGCGGGACGGCCGCGCGGACGCCGCCGTCCGGACCGTCACCCCGCTGCTCCGGGCGGCCGCGGAGCGGACCAGGACGCCGCGGTCCACCGCGGCGCTGGCCGCGCTCGGCGAGGCGTTCGCGATGATCGCCGATGCCGTGCCCGGCACGACCGTCGCCGAGCTCACGGCGGGGCTCGGCACCACGCCGCGCACGCTGCAACGCCTGTTCGCCGACTGGGTGGGCGTCGGTCCCAAGTGGGTGCTGCAGCGGCACCGGGTGCACCTCGCCGCCGAACTGCTGGGCCGCGAGCCGGAGCCGAACCTGGCGGGGCTGGCGGCCGCCGTCGGCTACTACGACCAGGCGCACTTCACCGGCGACTTCGCGCGCGTGTTCGGCGTCGCGCCGGGCGAGTACGCCCGGCGGTGCGCGAGCGCAAGAGCTCGCGTCCGGGTTTGACGCGACGAGCGGTTCGGCCGAGTCGCGCCGTCGCGGGCGGGTGTGAACGTTTTCCGGGTGGTGCGCGGTTAGTCTGCACTCGTGCATCCATCTGGCCCGCAGACCCCCGTGCTGCGTGATGTCGCGGAACGTGCCGGTGTCAGCGTGTCGACCGTCTCGCGTGTGCTGACGGGCCGGACCCCGGTGAGCCCTGCCCTGCGGCAGCGCGTGCAGGCCGCTGTCGACGAGTTGGGATACCGGCCGAACGCGGCGGCGCAGACCCTGGTGAGCGGCCGGCGGTCCACCGTGGCCGTGCTCGCCCGCAACACGCTGCGCTACGGATACGCGGCCACCCTGCAGGGGATCGAGGAGGCCGCGCGAGCCGCGGGCTACGTGGTGACGATCGGGGTCATCGAGTCCGAGGACCCCGACGCGCTGAAGGGCGCCGTCGATCTCATGCTCTCCCAGCCGCTGGCCGGGGCGGTCGTCGTGGAGTTCGACGCCGTCGGCGTGGCGACGCTCGACGCCCTGCCCGAGTCGCTGCCGGTGGTCGCGGCCGCGGGCGCCCGGCGCAAACCGGGTTCGCGGCCGCACGCGTTCCTCGACGACGAGGCCGGCGGCCGCGAGGCGACCGAGTACCTGCTGTCGCTCGGCCACCGCACCGTGCACCACGTCGCCATCCCGGCGACCCGCGCCCGGTCGGGGCGGGAATGGGGCTGGCGGGCCGCGATGCTCGACGCAGGGCTCGAACCTCCCGCGGTCCTCCGGGCCGGCTACGACCCCGACTCGGGGTACGAGGCCGGCCAGGAACTCGCCCGCGACCCGTCCGTCACGGCGGTGCTGTGCGGGAACGACGAGGTCGCGATCGGCGTGGTCCGGGCGCTCGTCGAGGCGGGACGCCGGGTCCCCGAGGACGTCAGCGTCGTCGGGTTCGACGACGAGCCGTTCGCGCGGATGTGGGCGCCGCCGCTCACGACGGTGGTCCAGGACTTCACCGGACTGGGCCGGCGCACCTTCCAGCTCCTCGCCGAGTGGATCGCCACCGGGCGCAAGCCGCGCAGCTCGTCCGCGCTGCCCCGCCTCGTGGTGCGCGGCAGCACGGCGGCCCCGCCCGCCTGACGACAACGAGGTCGGCGACCGTGGCATGAGGTCGGCGCGCATCGCCCGAGAGCCGCCGTCGCCGACCTCGTGCGAGTGATGCCCACCGCATTCCTGCTGGCAACGCGGGTGTTCGCCCTCACTCTGACCAACGTTTGCAGAACGGACCCTGCTGCCGCTAGGGTCTGACCAACGTTTGCAGAAATCTCCCGCGGAGTCGCGGGCGGCGACGAAGGAGTTGTCCCGCATGGCCACCATGCCGAAGGTCGAGGACGCCCGGCAGGGTGCCGGCCGCGCCTGGCCGCAGCACGTGAGGCTCGCGGCCTCGGGCGTCGCGGTCGTCCTGTCCCTTCCCGCCGACGCGCTGCCGGCGATCGTCCACTGGGGAGCGGACCCGGGCGACCTCGACGACGCCGGCCTCGCCGGCCTCATCGCGTCCTCCGTCCCGGCGCTCGCCACCAACGGCGTCGACGATCACGTCCGCGTCGCCGTGCTCCCCGAGTCCTGGACCGGCTGGACCGGGACGCCGGGCCTCGAGGGGCACCGCTCGGGCCGCGCGTGGTCGCCCCGGTTCCGCCCCGAGTCGGTCGAGGTGCGGTACGACGACGCCGGCGGCGGCCTGGTGACCACGACAGCGTCCGACGACGACGCCGCGCTGCGCCTGGTGCTCGAGATCGAGCTGCTCGCCTCCGGCATCCTGCGCCTGCGCGCACACCTGACGAACCTCGGCGACGACCACTACACCGTCGACGCGCTGCGGCTCGCGCTCCCGGTGCCGACCTCCGCCGACGAGCTCCTCGACCTCGCCGGCCGGTGGGCCAAGGAGCGCGTGCCGCAGCGGCGCGCGCTGACCGTGGGCACCCACCTGCGCGAGGGGCGGCACGGGCGCACCGGCGCCGACGCCGCGACCCTGCTCGTCGCCGGCCGGCACGGCTTCGACTTCGACCGCGGCGAGGTCTGGGGCGTGCACGTCGCGTTCAGCGGGAACCACCAGGTCGCCGCGGAGCGCACGTTCGACGGCCGCCGCCTCCTGCTCGGCGGGGAGCTGCTCCTGCCGGGCGAGATCGAGCTGGACCCCGGTCAGACCTACTCGTCGCCGCGCCTCTACGCCGGGCACGGCGTCGGCCTCGACGAGCTCGCCGCGCGGTTCCACGACCACCTGCGCTCGCGGGACCGGCACCCGCGCTCGCCGCGTCCCGTGACGATGAACGTCTGGGAGGCCGTCTACTTCGATCACGACCTGGAGCGGCTGATCGCGCTCGCCGACCGTGCGGCCGAGGCGGGCGTCGAGCGCTACGTGCTCGACGACGGCTGGTTCGGCTCGCGCCGCGACGACTCCTCCGGCCTCGGGGACTGGCGGATCGCCGACGAGGTGTGGGGCGGCGGGCGCCTCGAACGGCTCGTCGAGCACGTCCGGGGGCTGGGGATGGAGTTCGGCCTCTGGTTCGAGCCCGAGATGGTCAACCCCGACTCGGAGCTCGCGGCGGCGCATCCGGAATGGCTCCTGCAGGTGCCCGGCAGGCTGCCGGTCGAGGCGCGCCGGCAGCAGGTCCTCGACCTGACCCACCCCGGCGCGTTCGAGCACGTGCGCAGCAGCGTGTCCGCGGTGCTCGGCCAACTCGGCGTCGACTTCGTCAAGTGGGACCACAACCGCGACCTGGTCGACGCCGGGTCGACGCGCACCGGCCGCGCGGGGGTGCACGCCCAGACGCTCGCCGCCTATCGGCTCATGGACGAGATCCGCGCCGCCCACCCGAGGATCGAGATCGAGGCCTGCTCGTCCGGTGGCGCCCGGGTCGACCTGGAGGTGCTGGAGCGGACCGACCGCGTGTGGGCGTCCGACTGCATCGACGCCCGCGAGCGCCAGCAGATCCAGCGGTGGACGGCGCAGCTGCTGCCGCCCGAACTGGTCGGCAGCCACGTCGGCGCGGACCGCGCACACACCACCGGGCGACGCCTCGACCTGTCGTTCCGCGCCGCGACCGCCCTGTTCGGCCATTTCGGCATCGAGTGGGACCTCACCGCCGCGGGCCCCGAGGAGCGCGCCGAGCTGCGCGAGTGGGTCGGGTACTACAAGCGGATGCGGGACCTCGTGCACACCGGCCGGGTGGTCCGGCGCTCGCTCGAACAGGGCGACCTGTGGCTGCACGGCGCGGTGCGTCCCGACCGGTCGGAGGCGCTGTACGCGGTCACCGTCGTCGAGCGCCACGTCACCTGGCCCCCGGGCCCGGTGCGCCTGCCCGGCCTCGATCCCGAGCGCACCTACGTCGTCCGGCCCTCGGGGCCGGGCGTGGCGGAGCAGACGGACCCCCGCGTGTATCCCGAGTGGTGGGGGACCGGCCTGCGCCTGCCCGGCGCGGTGCTCACGAGCGTGGGGATCAGCGTGCCCGCCCTCGACCCCGACCACACCGCCCTGATCCACGTGGAGGCCGCACGATGAGCGCCGTGACCGAAGCGGCGCCGAGGCCGCGACCGCTCCGCGAGGACGTGGCGAGCCGGCGCCGGCGCGTCCAGGACCTCCCGGTCGCGCTCCTGTTCATCCTGCCCGCCACGATCGGGTTCGTCGTCTTCCTGCTGTGGCCGACGCTCCGCGGCGTCTGGCTCAGCTTCACCGACGCGACGGCCTTCCAGCCGGGCGGGTTCGTCGGGCTGGAGAACTACCAGCGCATGGTCGCCGACCCGGTGTTCTGGAACGCCTTCCGGGTGACGATCTGGTACGTCGTGCTCAACATCGGCGTCCAGACGGCCCTCGCCGTGCTGATCGCCGTCCTGATGCACCGGCTGACCCGGTCCATGGTGGTGCGCGGCATCGTCCTGACCCCCTACCTCGTCTCGAACGTGGTCGCGGCGATGCTGTTCCTGATGCTGCTGGACTACCAGCTCGGCTTCGTCAACGAGGTGGCCGAGGCGCTCGGCGGGGACCGGGTGATGTTCTTCGGCGACCAGTCGCTGGTCATCCCCACGATCGCGCTGGTCAACGTCTGGCGCCACGTCGGCTACACCGCCCTGCTCGTGTTCGCGGGCCTGCAGACCATCCCCGAGAACCTCTACGAGGCGGGGCGTGTGGACGGCGCCTCCGAGCTGCGGATGTTCCGCTCGATCACCCTGCCCCTGCTGCGGCCGTACCTGGGCCTGGTGCTCATCGTGACGATGATCGGCTCCTTCCAGGTGTTCGACACCGTCTCCGTCGCCACCCAGGGCGGGCCCGCCAACGCCTCGAACGTCATCCAGTACTACATCTACGAGGTCGCGTTCAGCCGCGGCTACGACTTCGGCTACGCGTCGGCGATGTCCGTGGCCCTCATGGTCGTCCTCGCGACGATCTCCATCCTCCAGTTCCGGCTGACCCGGGCCAACCAGAACGACATGGCGTGAGGCAACGATGACCACCACCGCACCGTCACCCACCACCCCCCACCCGACCGCCACGCCCACGGCCGACGCCGCCGGCCGCCGTCGTCGGCGACCGAGCACGGGCCGGATCCTCGGCTGGGTCGTCCTCGTGCTCGTGATGATCGCGACCCTGTTCCCGTTCTACTGGATGCTGCGCACCGCGCTGTCGACCAACGCCGCGCTGCCCGGCGCGGCCGCCGACCCCCTGCCCGCCGGGCTCGGCGTCGAGGGATTCCGCCGCGCCCTCGGGCTCGCGACCCCCGAGGAGTCCCTGGCCGACGGCGGCTCCGGCGCCGCGCTCGACTTCCCGCGCTACCTGCTCAACTCCGTCGTCGTCGCGACGCTCGTCACGGTGTGCCAGATCTTCTTCTCCGCCATGGCCGCCTACGCGTTCGCCCGCCTGCGCTGGCCGGGCCGCGACGTCGTCTACGGCGTCTTCCTCGCCGGGCTCATGGTGCCCGTCATCTTCACCCTGCTGCCCAACTTCCTGCTGATCCGCGACCTCGGGCTGCTCGACACCCTGCCCGGCATCGCGCTGCCCACCATGATCATGACGCCGTTCGCGGTGTTCTTCCTGCGGCAGTTCTTCGCCGGGATCAGTTTCGAGATCGAGGAGGCCGCCAAGCTCGACGGCGCCGGACGCCTCCGCACCTTCTTCACCATCATCCTGCCGATGGCCTCCCCGGCCGTGGCCACCCTCGCGATCCTCACCTACATGACCGCGTGGAACGACTACCTGTGGCCGCTGCTCGTCAGCCAGTCGGACCAGTCACGGGTGCTCACGCTCGCACTCGGCGTCTTCCGTGCCCAGGCGCCGCAATCCGCGCCCGACTGGGCCGGGCTCATGGCGGCCACACTCCTGGCCG
The DNA here is from genome assembly GCF_014892515.1 of Myceligenerans pegani. Classification (GTDB taxonomy): domain Bacteria; phylum Actinomycetota; class Actinomycetes; order Actinomycetales; family Cellulomonadaceae; genus Myceligenerans; species Myceligenerans pegani. The sequence continues at coordinate 118,622 of NZ_JADBGR010000082.1, read as the reverse complement.
CGCTGCCCATGCTCCTGCTCTTCCTCGCCTTCGCGCGACGGATCGTCAACTCGATCGGCTTCACCGGGATCAAGTGACGGCCCCGGTGTGCCAACCATCACTCCGCACCATCGACGCGGATGACTGCGAAAGGGAATGAACCATGCGCAAGACAGCACCCCTCGCGCTCGCGGGGGCCGTGGCCCTCGCACTGAGCGCCTGCTCCGGCGGGGGCCCGGGCTCCGAGGACCCCGCCACCGGCGAGATCACCTACTGGCTGTGGGACTCCAACCAGCTGCCCGCCTACCAGGCCTGCGCCGACGCCTTCACCGCGGCCAATCCCGACATCACCGTGAAGATCGAGCAGTTCGCCTGGGACGACTACTGGACCAAGCTGACCGCCTCGTTCGTCGGCGGCTCCGGCCCGGACGTGTTCGTCGACCACCTGTCCAAGTACGGCGAGTTCGCCGCACAGGGGCAGATCGTCCCGCTCGACGAGAGGATCGAGCAGGACGGCTTCGACACCGGCATCTACGCCGACGGCCTCCTCGACCCCTGGCAGTACGCCGACGGATCCACCTACGGGCTCCCGAAGGACTTCGACACCACGGCCTTCTTCTACAACGCGGACCTGCTCGACGAGGCCGGCATCACGGCCGAGGACCTGTGGGCGGCCGACTGGAACCCCGACGACGGCGGCACCTTCGAGGACATCATCGCCCACCTCACCGTCGACGCGAACGGCGTGCGCGGCGACGAGGACGGGTTCGACCCGTCCGACGTCGAGGTCTACGGGATGGGCATCAACCCCAACTTCGAGGAGACCGGCCAGATGCAGTGGGCCAACTTCACCGGCACCCTCGACTGGGACTACCTCGACACCAACCCCTGGGGTACCCGCTACAACTTCGACGACCCCGAGTTCCAGAAGGCGGTCGACTGGTTCTACGGGCTCGCCGAGAAGGGCTACGCCCCCGCGGCCGGCGTCTTCTCCGAGGAGACGCTGACGCAGGTCGGCTCGGGCAGCGTCGCACTCGGCACCAACGGCTCCTGGGCCACCCGCTCCTTCATGGAACTCGACGGCGTCGACGTCGGCATCGCACCCGGACCCGTCGGCCCCACGGGCGAGCGCGCCTCGCTGTTCAACGGCGTCGCCGACTCCATCTCCGCCTCCTCGGACAAGCAGGACGCCGCCTGGCAGTGGGTCCAGTTCCTCGGCTCCACGGACTGCCAGGACATCGTGGCCGAGCACGCCGTCGTCTTCCCGGCGATCCCCGAGTCGGCGGACGCGGCGCTCGCCGCCTTCGAGGAGAAGGGCTGGGACGTCTCGGCGTTCTTCGCCTACGAGGAGGAGGGCCGCACGTTCCTGCCGCCGATCACGCTGCGCGCCGGCGAGGTGAACGCCGTCGCCTCGGTCGCGTTCGAGGACATCGCCCTCGGCAACGCCGACGCCGACTCGCTCACGGCAGCCAACGACGAGATCAACCGGATCCTCGCCGAGTGATCGCCCGTTCGGGCATCCGGCGGCGTCCGGCCGCCCGCAACCACAGAGCGCATGGCCAGCAGCGCACGACCAGCAGATCGACAGACGCACGAAGGAGTGTGAAGATGCAGCATCGCAGCAGTGAGGGACGACCCAAGAGGGTGTGGAAGCGCGTGACGGCCGGTGCCACGGCCGCCGTCGTCACCGCGACCGGACTCATGGCCACCACCACCAGCTCCGCGGCCGCCGCGGATCCCGAGGTCCTCGCCGTCGACCTCGCCACCTCGACGGGACCCTTCCGCGGGGGAGCGTCGGGCATGCTCTACGGCCTCGGCGACGACGGCGTTCCCACGGACGCCATCATCGCCGGCGCCCGCCCGACGAACATCACGCAGAAGGCGCCGCACGGCGAGCAGCACCCCAACGGCGACCCGCTCGACGTCGAGGACGCGTTCTTCGCGGGCGGCGGCGAGTACCTCATGGTCAACATCCAGGACTACTACCCGGACTGGCCGTACAACGGGGGCCGCCGGCCCGCCGACTTCGACTCGTACCTCGACATCGTCCGGACCGTCGTGACGAGCATCGTCGAGGAGTCGAACCACCCCGAGAAGTACGTGTTCACGCCGTTCAACGAACCCGACGGTGGTAACTGGTACGGGAACTGGTCCACGATGCGTGGCACCTTCCTGCAGGACTGGAAGGCCGTCCACCGGACCATCAGGGAGGTCTACCCGGAGGCGCGCATCGCCGGCATGGGCGACGCGGCGTGGCGGCCGCAGCGCACGCGCGAGATCCTGGAGTTCGCCCAGGCCAACGACGTGCTGCCGGACATGTTCACCTGGCACGAGCTCGGCATCCAGAACCTGGCGACGTATCGCTCCCACTACCACGCGTACCGGCAGATCGAGGCCGACCTGGGCATCGCGCCGCTGCCCGTGAACATCACCGAGTACGCCATGCGGCGGGACATGTCCGTGCCCGGCCAGCTCGTCCAGTGGCTCGCGATGTTCGAGGACACCAAGGTCGACGCGCAGACCGCGTACTGGACCTACGCCGGCAACCTCAACGACAACATGGCCAAGGGCAACGCCGCGAACGGCGCCTGGTGGCTGCTCAAGTGGTATGCGGACCTGACGGGCGACACCGTCCGGGTGACGCCGCCGCAGCTCGACACGGCGGACACCCTGCAGGGCATCGCCACCCTCGACGAGGAGAAGGCGCAGGCCACCGTCGTGTTCGGCGGCACGGGATCCGACGTGCGCGTCGACCTGTCCGGGATCGACGCCGGAGTGTTCGGCGACGTCGTCGACGTCCAGGTGCGCGAGGCGGAGTGGTCGGGCCAGGAGGGCGAGGCGCTCGCCCCGCGTGTCGTGGCCGCCGAGCGGGTCGCCGTCGCCGGCGGCTCGATCCAGGTCGACGTCCCGAACGACGACCGGCTCTCGGCCTATCAGCTCGTCGTCACCCCCGCCCAGGACGAGCGGCCCGCCGTGGACACGACGTGGCGCGCCGAGACCGAGGCGGAGGACACCGCCCTCCAGAACGTCCAGGTGTACAGCAAGCCCATGAGCGACGCGTGGACGTTCGCCGCCTCCGGCCAGCGCGACGTCGGCAGCACGAACCAGGCGGGCTCCTCGCTCACCTGGACCGTGGACGTCCCCGCCACGGGCACCTACCGGTTCGGGGTCGTCGCCGGCGTCAACGGCCCGGAGATCGGGCCGGGCAGGCACGCGCTGTTCGTCGACGGCACGCGGGCGGCGACGGTCGAGTACGAGGCCGGGTTCTCCTGGGCCTACCGCGGCCGCGCCGAGGTGCTCGTGGAGCTCACCGCGGGCCGTCACGACCTCTCGCTGCGGATGAGCGCGGACGGCAGCACGCTGCTGCCCGGCTCGGACATCTCGCTCGACAGGTTCGACCTCGCGCTCGTCGAGGGCCCGGAGAAGGCGACCTACCCGGCGTCCCTGGCGCGCCTGGAGGGCGCGACCGTGAACTACGGCGGTTCCGCGCCGGACGGGTCGGTCCGGATCGACGGCGACGGCGCCGCGGTGTTCTACGTCGCCGCGCGCGACACCGGCTACTACGACGTGACCCTCGACTACACGGCGAGGGCCGCGACCGGCGTCGGCCTCGCGGTCAACGGGCGGGCGGTCGACGGCCTCGCGGCGGCCGGCGCCGGGGAGCGAGCCTCCACGGCGCGGGTGCACCTGGCGGCCGGGATCTCGGAGCTCGTCGTCACCTCCGGCGGCGGGATCGACCTGTCGTCGCTCACCACCGAGCGCGCCACCGACGGCGACGCCGCCGTGCTGCGGGTCGAGGCGGAGGACGGGCTGGAACTGCACGGCGCGGCGCGGGTCGACGGAGTGGCCCAGCCGACGAACGTCTCCGGCCGGAAGGTCGGATGGCTCGGCGGCGGAACGGCCAACCACGGCGTCTGGGCGCGTCCGGCCGAGGCCGGGGCGGGCCCGTACGACCTCGTGGTCCGGTACGCGAACGCCGACAAGAACACCGGCCACGCCTACAACACCGACGTCATCAGCCGGTTCCTCGACGTGACCGAGGAGGGCGGCGGCACCACGCGCGGCGCCTTCCGGCACAACTACTCCTGGAACGGCTACTGGACCCACACGGTGCCGCTGGACCTGACCACCTCCGGCGGCGCGCTCCGGTTCGGCAACGCGACCGGGTGGGCGCCCGACATCGACTGGTTCGCCCTGGCGCCTCTGGTGCAGGGCGTGACCAACGAGTCGGCCACGCCACGGCACGGGCGCCCCGGGGGTCAGCCCGGCTCGTCGCCGGGTCGCCGGTAGCCGGCACCCCGAGCCCGAACCGCGGGCCATGAGCGCGCTGGCCGGACCCCGATCGACTCGGGGTCCGGCCGGCGTGGTCGGCCGGTCCGGCGTGGTCGGCCTGTTCGGCGGCGGGCCGGCGGGTCGAGGTCAGCTGCTCCAGCGGTCGATGTCGGCCTGGGTCACCTCCACCGGGCCGGTGGCGGGCTGGGTGATCCGGATGTGGTTGCCGAACGGGTCGCGCAGCGCGCAGTCGATGCCGTACGGCTGCTCGGTGGGCTCCTCGGTGAACTCCACGCCCTGGGCGCTCAGCTCCGCGTGGGTGCGACGGCAGTCGTCGGTGGTGAGGATGCACGCGAGGCCGAGCGCTCCCTTGGTCAGCAGGTCGCGCACCTGGACCGCCACCTCGTCGCTCACCGACGGCGGGCCCGGCACCTCGAGCAGCAGATGGCGGTCGGGATCGGCCGGCAACGCGACGGTCAGCCAGCGCATGAAGCCCAGGTCGACGTCGTTGCTCACCTCGAACCCGAGCTTGCCGACGTAGAAGGCGAGCGCCTCGTCCTGGTCGGTGACGTACACGGAGGTGATGGAGATGTTCTTGAACATGCCGGTCACGCTACGGCGGGACGACGGCGGTGCGCTTCTCCGAAACTGCTCAACCGTCGGCGGCTTCTCAGCCCGGCCGGTGGTTCAGCTCTCCGATGGCCTCTCGGCCGGCGGGCCGCGGTGGCCTGTCAGCCGGCCGGCCGCATCCAGCTCTTGGTGAAGCAGACGGGGGCCGCGACCGGTCGCACCCGGCGCCGGTACTCGGTCGGCGAGACGCCGAGGACGTCCCGGAAGGTGCGGCTGAACGTCCCGAGACTGCTGAACCCCACCGTCATCGCGACGTCGGTCACGGGTGTGGCGGTGTCGCGCAGCAGGGCCATCGCGCGCTCGATCCGGCGCCGCTGCAGGTAGCGGTGCGGTGTCTCGCCGAAGACCGCACGGAACCTCCGGCTGAAGTGTGCCGGCGAGACGTGCGCGATCCGGGCCAGTGCGGGCACGTCGAGCGGCCTGCCGTAGTCGCGCTCGATGGCGTCCCGGGCCCGTAGCAGCCGGCGATTCTCCTGCTCCCGCGGGGACATCGCCCGGCCCGCCGTCGGGCGGCTCAAGGTACCGGAAGTCACGCGACAACCCTACGCCGGGGCGCTCCCACGCGGCGCCGGCGGCCGCGGTGGCCAGCAATTACTCCGATGTCTGGCGACGAAATGAGGGTCATACTTCCCTTTTTCACCCCTTCGAGCTAGGCTCTGAACCGCAGTCATCGGAGCAAAGTTCCCGGCCCACCATCACGACCCCACCGAGGCCGACGTCGTCCTCCACGCCGGGAACCCGGGCCGTCCGGCCCGCAGAACGATGATCGCTCCGCTGTCATCCGAGACGGAAAGGCAGAACCGATGAGACGCCGATCATTTCTCCTGGCCGCCCTGGCGGCTCCCCTCGCCGGCACCGGTGCCGCGCTCGCTGTCCAGGCGCCCGCCCGGGCCGCCACCTGGTGGTCCTCCGACCGCTGGGGTACGTGGCGGACCGGTGAGTACACCCTCTACAACAACATCTGGGGCGAGGGCCACGGGGCGCAGACGATCTGGGCCAACTCCTTCGACAACTGGGGCGTGTGGGCCGACCACCCGAACACCGGCGGCATCAAGTCCTACCCGAACGTGTCCTACACGCTCGGACGCGACGTCTGGAACATGGGCAACGTCAACAGCTCCGCCAACGTCACCGTCCCCTCGGGTTCCGGGCTCGCCTACAACACCGCCTACGACGTCTGGGGCAACGGTCACGACCACGAGATCATGATCTGGACGCAGTGGACGTCGAACGTCGGCCCGATCGGCAGCTACCGCACCACCGTCGACCTCGGGGGCCGCCGATGGCGGTACTACCAGGGCCACAACGGGGGCAACCACGTCTACAGCTTCCTCGCGGAGTCCCAGAGCACCAACGCGTGGGTCGACATCACCGCCCACTGCCAGTGGCTGGTCGGCAACGGCTACATGCCGCGGGTCCGGATCGACCAGATCCAGTTCGGCTGGGAGATCACCTCGTCCGCCGGCGGCCGCGACTTCCGCGTGAACTCCTACTCACTGAACCGGTAGCCGGCCGCCATCTCCCACCGGACCGCCACCGCCTCCGGGGAACGTCGCCCCCGGCCGTCCCGGGCCGGCGTCCCGCTGCCGAGGCAGCGCCTCGCAGAGTGAGGTACTGCCTCGGCAGCGGGGGTTTCGTGGACCCGGGGCGCGCCGCGAAGCGATGCGGTCGGAGTGACGACGGCGCTCGGAGTGACGACGTGCTCGGGGTGACAGAGTGGGATCGTGAGCATCGAGGTCCGCCCCGCCACCGTGTTCGACGACGTCCGCACGCTCGTCGGCCCCAAGCGCCCGGACGCGAACGTGTGCTGGTGCCTGAGCTACCGGATCGAGCCGAAGCTGAACAGGTCGCTGCTCGGGACCGCCCGCGGCGAGTACGTCGCCGAACTGATGCGCGAGGGCCCCATCGGCGTCCTCGCCTACGACGGCGACGAGCCGGCCGGGTGGGCCGCGATCGCGCCCCGTGCGGCGACGTCGTTCGCGCGGAGCCGCAAGATCCCGCACGTCGACGACCTGCCCGTGTGGTCGCTGTGGTGCCTCCGCGTCCGGCCGGGCTTCCGGGGACGCGGGCTGTCCCACGCGCTGATCGCCGGGGCCGTCGACCTCGCGCGCAGCCAGGGCGCGCCGGCCGTCGAGGCGTACCCCGTCGACAACGGCCGTGAGAAGGTCGACCTGACCATGGCCTACGTGGGCATGCGCCGGACGTTCGAGGCCGCGGGTTTCGAGCACGCCGCGGACACGACGTCGGTCCTCAACGGCTTCCCGCGGGTTCTGATGCGCCTCGACCTGCGTTGAGGGGCCTGGCTCGGACGGGTCCCCGAGGATCCGGTCCGGGCCCGGTCGCCTGCTGTGTGGTCGGTCCGTTGTCGGGTGGTCGGCCGGATGTCGCGAAGTCGGCCCCTCGGGCGACCGATCTCACGACATCCGGCCGGCCACGCAGCGGCCGGCACCGCCGCGCGCGTCAGGAGAGCGTGATGCTGTCCAGTTCCGCGTAGCCCGTGCCGCCCTCGAAGTACGGGGAGCCCTTGGCGAGCCGGATCACGTTGTGGCCCGCACGCAGGTCGACCGTGACGTTCACCGTCGAGAACTGCGCCCAGCCCGCCGTCGGCGGGTAGGAGACGGTGGACCAGGCGCCGCCGTTGTAGGCCAGGCCGTGGGTCGACGTCGCCCCGGTGCCGTTCGCGTACCGGATCGTCATCGTGTAGCTGCGGGCGGTCGGCACGTTGACGGTGAAGTCGACGAAGCTGTCCGAGCGCATGTCCGCCGAGCCGTCGATGCCGCCGACGTAGTACCCGCCCGATGCGCCCGACGACGAGCGCGTCTGCGCGTTGACCACCGACGCGTTCTCCGCCTCGTAGGTCTGCTGCCACGACGACGTCGGACCACCCGCCGGCGTGACCACGACCTGGTACGCGCCCTCCGCGGTCATGCCGGTGACCGGAACGGTGACGCTGCCGTTCGAGACGTTCATCCTGGAGGTGGACCTGACGGTCGGGGCGGAGACGTGGGTGTGGCGGCCGGATCCGGGAACGGACCTGACGGTCACGTCGACCGAGGACCCGAACGAGGACAGCCCGTTCACCCGCACCGCGTTGTCGCCGCTGTCGCCGCCGAGGACGACGTTGACGATCTTGCGGGTCGAGTCGTAGGAGGCGACGCCGTCGAGCCAGCTCTGCGGTGTCGTCCGCACGACGTTCCCGGCCATCTCGCCGTACCAGCGGTAGGCCCAGTACGACGCCGTCGGCTGCCCCTCGAGCGTGAACAGGCCGTCGAAGGTGCCCGCCTCGAACCAGTAGGCGCGGTGCGCCTCGCGCGCGCCGTGCCGCTCGAAGACGGAGATCCAGTGGACGGCCACGCTCGGGATGTCCATCTGGTTGTACGAGTTGTACTCGTTGATCGCGATCGGCCGCGGGCTGATGCCCAGGGACCGCTCGATCGCGCGGTAGTCGGCCACGTGGTCGTCGAACGAGTTCCAGTCCATGTCGCCCAGCTCGTGCCAGACGATCACGTCCGGGAGCGTGTTCGTGTCCCGTGCGTGCGTCAGGAACGACAGCATCCGGTCGTGGCTGTAGTGGGAGTCGCCAGGGCCGACGATCGGCGTCACCGTGTCCATGGTCCGGATGAGCCGGTGGGTGCGGGTCCAGCCGTCGTGCCAGCTCCCGGCCGCGGCGGTGTCCCAGGTCCAGTCCGGCTCGTTCCAGATCTCCCAGCCGTGGACGTTCGTCGTGGCCGTGGCGTCCAGGCGTTCCTGGACCATCGTGCGGACCTTGTTCTCCCAGTCCGCCCAGCCCTGCCACTCGTACGGGAAGCGCGGGTAGATGTCCGGCATCCGGATGAACTGCTGCGCGCCGGCGCGGGTGATGTTGCCGGCCACGTCGAGCGCGTCGCAGCACGGCTCGGTGGCGCCGTTGCCCAGGTGCGTGGTGCCGGGCGGCGGCTGGGTGAAGCTGATGGGGCTGAGCGGCAGGAGCTGCTCCGTGCTCGGCTTCGTGTCCGAGCCGACGCCGTACAGGCCGCCGGCGGCGACGTGCGTGACGGGGCGGACGACGGAGCCGACGTCGACGGTGAGCGTGTTGCCCGCGGCCGACGCCGGGATCGCGGGGGTCAGGGACGCGCCCACCACGAGGGCGAGCGCGCAGGCTCGGGACAGGATTCTTCGCATGGCTTCTCCTCGTTGAGAACGTGACGGCGAACGTGAACCGGTTCGACGATCCCGGCTCGGTCCGCGACGCTAGCTTCGAACGCCGTTCGCTGCAATACCCTGAAACTCTGCAGGTCGGAGCTCCGTGCGAAGCCGCTTCCGGTGAATCGGTTCGAACCGGTTCGGCCCGCAACGCCCGGCCCTGCCTGCCCACGCCGGCGCGTACCGCCCGCCCTGCCCACGCGCATCGCCGTCCGTCGGCGGCTCAGGGCGCGACCGCGGCCTCGTCCAGCTCGGCGAGCCACGGCGGGTTCGCCCCCGACCGCGCCACGGTCCGGGCCGCCACCTCCGCGGCGAGCGCCACGACACCGCTCCAGTCGCCCGGGGCGGTGCCGTGCAGCGCCCCGCGCCGGTCGGCGCCGACGAGACCACGCGCGACCATCCCGTGGATCAGGCCGCCCATGAACGCGTCGCCGGCGCCGATCGTGTCGACGACGTCGACCCGCCGCCCCGGGACGTCGAGCTCGCCCCGGGCGGTCACCAGCAGGGCACCCTCCGCGCCCCGCGTCCCGACGACGACGGCGCCGCCGGCGGCCCAGCGGCGCAGCACGCCCGCGAACGGCTCGCCCGGGTACAGCCAGCGGAGATCCTCGTCGGACACCTTGACGACGTCGGCGAGCTGCACGAGCCGCTCCACCCGGCGGCGGACCGCCGCCCGGTCGGGTCGGATCGACGGGCGCAGGTTCGGGTCGTAGGTGATGGTCGCGGTCGCCCGCGCCTCCTCGACCAGCCGCAGCACGTCGCCGGCGCCCGGCTCGAGCAGGGTCGCGACGCTGCCCACGTGCACCAGGGACGCGTCCCCGGCGCGCGGCAGGTCCGGCTCCCACCGCAGCGCGAACTCGTAGCTCGCCCCGCCGTCGTCGTCCAGCCGCGACGCCGCGACCGACGTCGGCCCGGTCCCGACGGCGGCCGGCGTCAGTTCGACGCCGGACTCGTCGAGCCAGGACCTGATCCGCCGGCCGCGGTCGTCGTGGCCGATCGACGTCGCGAAGCGCGGCCGGCGGCCCAGCCGTCCCAGCGTCACGGCGACGTTGGCCGGGCTGCCGCCCGGATGCTCGCGCCGTTCGCCGCCGGCCGTGGTGACGACGTCGGTGAGCGCCTCGCCGATCACCAGGACCCGGCGTTCGTGCTGGTCGTTCATCGCTGATGCTCCTGTCCGGGATCGGGCGGGCGCTCAGGCCTCGGCGGCCCCGGTCATGAGCGCGACCGCCTCGGTCATCGTGTGCGACCGCGGCGTGATCGTCGCGGCACGCCGGCCGAGGCGCTGGACGTGGATCCGGTCGGCGATCTCGAACACGTGCGGCATGTTGTGGCTGATGATGATCACCGGCACGCCCTTGTCGCGCAGGGTCCGCACGAGTTCCAGCACCTGCCCCGACTCCCGCACGCCGAGCGCCGCCGTCGGCTCGTCGAGGACGACGACCTTGGACCCGAACGCCGCGGCGCGGGCGACGGCGACGGCCTGCCGCTGGCCGCCGGAGAGGCTCTCCACGGGCACGGTCACGTCCTGCAGGGTGGAGATGCCCAGGTCCGTGAGGTGGCGTCGCGCCGCCTTGCGCATCCCGGCCCGGTCGGTGAGGCGCAGCACGGACCCGAGCAGCCCGGGGCGCCGCACCTCGCGGCCGAGGTACAGGTTGGAGGCGATGTCCAGCGACGGCGCGACGGCGAGCGTCTGGTAGACCGTCTCGATCCCGGCCGCGCGCGCGTCCTGCGGTCGCTTGAAGTGGACGCGTTCGCCGTCGAGCAGGATCTCGCCCTGGTCGGGGATCTCCGCACCCGTGAGGCACTTGATCAGGGTCGACTTGCCGGCGCCGTTGTCGCCGATGATCGCGAGCACCTCGCCGGGGTACAGCTCGAGGTCGACGCCGTCGAGCCCGACCACGTGGCCGTACGTCTTGACCAGCCCGCGCGCCCGCAGGACGGGCGTTGCCACGGGGGAGGGGGTGCCGTTGACGGAGGTCTCTGCGGTGGTCATCTGCGCACCTTCCGGATCCACTGGTCGAGCGAGACCGCGACGATCACGAGGATGCCCACGGCCAGGGTCTGGTACAGCACGTCGAGTCCGGCGAGGGACAGCCCGTTGCGGAAGACGCCGACGATCAGCGCGCCGAGCAGCGTCCCCCAGACCGTGCCGCGCCCGCCGAACAGGCTCGTCCCGCCGATGACGACGGCGGTGATCGAGTCCAGGTTCATGTCGACGCCCACGTTCGGGCTCGCCGCGTTGGCGCGGCCGATCTGGATCCACGCGGCCAGGGCGAGGATCGCGCCGGCGGCGAGGTAGACGCTGATCAGCACGCGGTTGATGCTGATCCCGGACAGCCGGGCGGCCTCCTTGTCGTCGCCGACGGCGTAGACGTGCTTGCCCCAGGCGGTGCGGGACAGCGCGTACGCCGCGACGAGGTAGGCCGCGAGCATCAGCATGACGCCCGTGGAGACCCGTACCCCGCCCACCGGGATCGTCGTACCGGTCCAGGTGAGCAGGGCCGGCATGTCGCCACCGCGGACGGTGGCCCCGTGCGAGTACAGCAGGGCCAGGGCGGTGAACACGCTGAACGTGCCGAGCGTGGCGATGAACGGCGGCAGCGACAGGCGGGTCACCAGGAGCCCGTTCAGGCCGCCGCAGGCGACCCCGGTCGCGAGCCCGATGAGCAGGGCGAGCGCCGCCGGCACGCCGGACCCGCTGGCCACCTGGGCCACGACCATCGAGGACAGCACCATGACCGACCCGACGGACAGGTCGATCCCGGCGGTGAGGATGATGAGGGTCTGGGCCACGGCGAGCGTCCCCACCACCGCGACCTGCTGCGTGATCAGCGACAGGTTCGCCGGTGCCAGGAAGCGCTCGTTGAGCATCCCGAACACGACGACGGACAGGACGAGGACGATGGCCGGGCTCAGGGCGGGGTACCGGTGCAGCACGCCGCGGGCGCGCTCGAGCGGGCTGCGCCGGTCGAGGAACTCCGCGGCCGGGTCGGCCGGGGGCGCGGTGGTGGTGGCGCTCATCGGTGATCAGCCCCAGCAGATGTCGGTGGCCTCGGTCGAGTCGATCGACTCGACCCCGTCGACGGGCTCGTCGGTGACCAGCTCGACGCCGGTGTTGAAGAAGTCCAGCCCCTCGCTCGTCTCCGGCGTGGTGCCGTCGGTCGCGAGCTGCGCGATGGCCTCCACGCCGAGCTCGGCCATCTTCACCGGGTACTGCTGGCTCGTGGCGTCGATGACGCCGCCGGTCACGTTCTGCACGCCGGCGCAGCCGCCGTCGACCGACACGACCAGGACGTCGTCGCCCGTCTTGCCCGCCGCCTCGAGCGCCTGGTAGGCGCCGTACGCCGCGGGCTCGTTGATCGTGTACACGACGTTGATGTCGGGGTTCTTCGCGAGCAGGTTCTCCATCGCGGTGCGGCCGCCGTCCTCGGCGCCGTCGGTCGCCTCGTGGCCGACGATCTCGTAGTCGCCGCCGGAGTAGGCGCCGGTGGCCGCCTCGTCGCCGTTGGCCTGCGGGTCGGCGACGTCGATCCCCATGCCCTCCAGGAAGCCCTGGTCGCGGTCGACGTCGACGGTGACGACCTTGTCGGCGAACAGGTCGAGCATGGCGATCGTCGCCTTCTCGCCGTCGAGCGCGCCGGCGGTCCACTCGCCGATCTTCTGCCCGGCGAGCCGGTTGTCCGTGGCGAAGGTGATGTCCACGGCGTCGGCCGGGTCGGGCGGCGTGTCGAGGGCGATCACGTACAGGCCGGCGTCCCGCGCCGAGGCGATGGCGTCGACGACGGACGGGCCGTTCGGCGTGATGAGGATGCCGGCGTCGCCGCGGGCGATCGCGTTCTCGATCGCCTGGATCTGCGTGTCCTCGTCGCCGTCCTCGCGGCCGGCCGCCATCGTCAGCGACACGCCGTGCTCCTCGGCGGCCTCCTCGGCGCCGTCCTGCATCGCGACGAAGAACGGGTTGGTGGTGGTCTTGACGATCAGCGAGACGCCGATGGCGTCGCTGTCGGCGCTGCCCGTGCCGCCGCCGCACGCCGCCAGGGCGAGCGCCGCGGCGGTGCAGGTGCCCGCGAGCGTCGCGCCACGCCGCCACCGGCGCCGGTTCCCGGGCTTCGCGATCATGAGGGTCATCGTCGAACTCCTTTGCCGTGGGCTCTCGCCCGACAACGTTGTCAGCGCAATGTCTACCCGAGCCGCGCGGTAGGGTCAACCCACGAGGATCGAGGAGAGACAGTTTCGTGACATCGATGTCAGGCGACACTTCCACGCCCACCACGGCCCGCCGGCCCACGATGCGCGACGTCGCGCGGCTGGCCGGCGTCGGCGTCAAGACCGTCTCGCGGGTGGTCAACGGCGAGCCCAACGTCTCCGCCGACACCGCCGAGCGGGTGCGGCGCGCCGCCGCCGAGCTGCAGTACGAGCCCGACCTGCACGCAGGGAACCTCCGGCGCGCCGACGGGCGGTCCCACACCATCGGCCTGCTCGTGTCGAGCGTGGCGAACCCCTTCGCCGCGCAGGTGCACCGCGCCATCGAGCGCGTCGCCACCGAGCACGGCTACGCGGTCTTCGCCACCAGCCTCGAGGACGACCCGGTGGCCGAGCAGCGGGCGATCGCCGCGCTCTCGCGGCGCCGCGTCGACGGCTACGTGGTCACCCCCGTCCACGACGACCAGTCCTACCTGCGGGTGCACCTCGACCGCGGCACCCCGCTGGTCTGCATCGACCGGGAGCCGGCGGGCATCGACGTCGACAGCGTCGTCACGTCCAACTACGACGGCGCCCGCGACGCGGTGCGGCACCTCGTCGCGCACGGCCACCGGCGCATCGCGTTCCTCGGCGACCTCGAACGCATCCAGACCGCCCGCCTGCGCCGGGCGGGCTACCTCGACGAGCTCGCCGACGCCGGCATCACCCCCGACCCGGCGCTGATCGTCCTCGACCTGCACGACGACGCGAGCGCCACCGCGGTGACCCGGCGCCTGCTCACCCTGCCGGAGCCGCCGACGGCGATCTTCTCCAGCCAGAACCTCGTCACCGTGGGCGCGATCCGGGCCCTGCAGCAGCTCGGCCTCGAGCACGACGTCGCCCTCGTGGGGTTCGACGACGTCGAGGCGGGCGACCTGGTCAAGCCGCGGGTGTCGGTGGTCGCGCAGGATCCCGACCGGATCGGCAGGCTCGCGGCGGAGCGCGTCTTCGCCCGGATCGGCGGGGACGGGGGGCCGGCGCGCCAGATCGTCGTCCCCACCCGGCTGGTCGTCCGCGGCTCGGGCGAGATCGCCCGCCCGGAGGCGCAACGCGGGGGCTCCTGAGCCGCCGATCGACCGGAGGGCGGCCGGCGGGGCGTCCGGGCGGGCGGCCGCGGTGGGGTTCCGTTCGTCGTCGTTCCCTGGCCGTCGCGTGTTCATCCTGTCGTCAGCGTCCGGCGCTTGCATGAGTCGACCCGGTTCGTCCGGTCAGCTTCGCCCGGTCTACAAGGAGATGCCATGCGCGGTAGGACCATCGTCGGCGCGGCCCTCGCGGTCGCGACCCTGTTCGCGGGGGCGGCGGCACCGTCGTCGGCCGCACCGGAGGCCGGCGGGCCGCGCGGCGGCGACGTCGTCCTCGGCGAGCCGCACGACGCGGCGCACGCCCACAACGACTACGAGCACGAGCGCCCCCTGCGCGACGCCCTGGCCCACGGCTTCACCAGCGTCGAGGCGGACGTCTGGCTGGTCGACGGCGAGCTGCTCGTCGCGCACGACCGGGAGGACGTGGACCCGGACCGCACCCTGGAGAGCCTCTACCTGGACCCGCTGCGCGACCTGGTGCGCCAGAACGCCCGCCACGGCGACCGGAGCGTCTACCCGGGATGGGACGGCAGCCTCCAGCTCCTGATCGACATCAAGTCCGACGGCGAGGCCACCTACGCCGCGATCCACGAGGAGCTCGCCGAGCACCGCAGGATCATGACCCGCGCGGTGCGCGGCCACGTGCGGCCGGGCCCGGTGACCGCAGTGATCAGCGGGAACCGCCCGCTGGAGACGATGCGCTCGCAGCGGGTGCGGTTCGCGTTCTACGACGGGCGGTCCGGCGACCTGGGCTCCGGGCTTCCGGCGACCGTGATGCCGCTGGTCAGCGACAACTGGAACAACCTGTTCGACTGGCAGGGTGAGGGCGCGATGCCCGCCGCGGAGCGCGAGCGCCTGCGCGACGTCGTGGCCGAGGCGCACGCCGCGGGCTACCGCGTCCGGTTCTGGGCCACGCCGGACCGGCCGGGGGCGGCGCGCGAGTCCGTGTGGACCGAGCTGGCCGACGCCGGGGTGGACCACATCAACACCGACGACCTGGCCGGCCTGGACGCGTTCCTCACCGCGCGGGCGGCGGGCCCGGACGGCCCGGACGTGGCGACCGAGCTGACGGTCATGACGTTCAACATCTGGGTGGGCGGCACCCGGGTCGACTTCGACCAGGTCCCGGCGGCGATCGAGGCGGCCGGGGCCGACGTCGTCGGCGTGCAGGAGTCGGGCGGGAACCTGCGGCGGATCGCCGACGCGCTCGGCTGGGACCACGTGAACGAGCCGCTGCAGATCATCAGCCGGTACCCGCTGCGGCCCGGCGCGGCCGCGGACCACGTGTTCGTGGAGACGGCGCCGGGCCACGGCGTCGCCATGAGCAACGTCCACCTGCAGGCCTATCCGTACGGCCCGTACGACCTGCGCGACGGCGCGTCGACGGCGGAGGTGCTGGCCAACGAGAACGACATCCACATGGAGCAGATGGCCGGCCGGTTCGAGTCGCTGGGTGCGCTCGCGGGCTCCGGGTTCCCGGTGTTCCTCACGGGCGACTTCAACGTGCCGTCCCACCTGGACTGGACCGCCGCGACGGCGGCGGCCACGCCGCGCCCGTTCGACCTGGCGCTCGAGTGGCCCGTCTCGCGGCGGCTGGCGGAGCTCAGGTTCCGCGACACCTACCGCGAGGCGCGCCCCGACCCGGTGGAGGCGCCCGGATACACCTGGACCCCCGGCTACCCGGCAGGCGCCGTCACCGGTGACGAGGTGCACGACCGCATCGACTTCGTGTACGCGGCGGGGGCGACCGAGACGGAGGAGAGCGTCGTGGTCGGCGAGCCGGCGTCGGCGTCGCCGCTGCCGGGCGACTTCGGCGCGCCGCACAGCGACGTCGAGGTGAGCCCGTGGCCGTCGGACCACCGCGCCGTGGCCACGACGTTCGAGGTCGACGCCGCGCCGCTGCCCGACGTCGAGGAGCCCGCGCCGGCGACGATCGCGACGGACCGCGCGTCCTACGCGCCGGGCGACCCGATCGAGGTGACGTTCGACGGCGGTCCGGGCGGGGAGCGCGACTGGATCGGCGTGTACCCGGCCGGGACGGCGCCGGGCTCCGTCCCCTCCTACCGCTGGCTGTACGTCTCGGGCGCGACGAGCGGGTCCCGGGTGGTCGACGGGTCCGCGCAGGGCACGACGTGGCCGCTGCCGCCGGGCGAGTACGACGTGCACCTCCTGGTGGACGACGGCTACGGCAGCATCGCGACGGCGCGGTTCACGGTCGCAGACGGCTGAGGCCCGAGCGGTCGGTCCGATGCCGGGTGGTCGGCACGATGTCGGATGATCGGTCCCTCGAGCGGCCGATCATCCGACAACGGACCGACCGCAGGGCAACCGGCGCCGCTCACGCCTCCGGGCGGTCCACGACGCGGGACATCACGATCGAGGTGCGGGTCTTGACGACGTGGGCCGCCGAGCGGATCCGTTCCACGGTGCGCTCGATGCCGGCCATGTCGGCGGCGACGACGTGCACCATGGCGTCGGCGTCGCCCGTGACGGTCGCGACCCGGACGACCTCCGGGATCGGCGACAGGTCGCGCCGCAGCACTGCCGGGGCGACGATGCCGTCGCAGAAGATCTCGACGTAGCCCTCCAGGGTCCAGCCCATCGCGGCCGGCGTGACGTGCACGGTGAACCCGGCGATCTCCCCGCGCGCGAGCATGAGGTCCACCCGCCGCTTCACGGCCGGGGCGGACAGCCCGACGGCCTTTCCGACCTCCTGGTACGTGGCGCGTCCGTCGCGCAGCAGGCGCTCGACGATCGCCCGGTTCAGCTCGTCCATGTGCGCATGGTGTGCCGCGCCGGGGAAGCGCGCAAACCCGCGCCCGGCGTCGCATTCGGCAGGAGACGCCGCGGGGCGTAAGATGATCGGGATTGCCGTGCACCTGTCGCACGATTCTGCATCCCCGCGCCCGCCAGGTGGCTCCTGCCGTCGTGAGTTCTTCACGCTCCAGGTACCGGGTGAGCGCACCACCGATCATCTGGAGACCAACGAAGTGAAGAGCGCCGTCGAGACCCTGGACCCCACCAAGGTCAAGCTGACTGTCGAGGTGGACTACGACGAGCTCGTCCCGAGCATCGACCACGCCTACAAGCACATCGCGGAGCAGGTGAACATCCCCGGCTTCCGCAAGGGCAAGGTGCCCCCGCGCATCATCGACCAGCGGGTCGGCTGGGGTGCCGTCGTGGAGCACGCCGTGAACGACGGTCTCAACGACTTCTACCGCCAGGCGCTCACCGAGAACGAGCTGCGCCCGCTCGCGCAGCCGACCGTCGATGTCACCGAGATCCCGGCCAAGGCCGGCGAGGGGCAGCTGAAGTTCACGGCCGACGTCGAGATCCGCCCGGTGCTGGACCTGCCCGAGCTGAGCACGATCGACCTGACCGTGGAGCCGGCCGAGGTCACGGACGATGACGTCACCGAGCGCCTCGACGCGCTCCGCGAGCGCTTCGGCACCCTGGTCGGCGTGGACCGTCCGGCCGCCGAGGGCGACTACGTCGTCATCGACCTGAGGGCGACGATCGGCGACGAGGAGGTCGACTCCGTCTCCGGCGTCTCCTACCAGATCGGCTCGGGCAACATGCTGGAGGGCCTGGACGAGGCCCTGACCGGCCTGTCCGCCGACGAGACGACGACGTTCCGCGCCCCCCTCGCCGGCGGCGACCACGCGGGCGAGGAGGCGGACGTCACCGTCACCGCCACCAGCGTGAAGCAGCGCGACCTGCCCGAGGCGGACGACGACTTCGCGCAGCTCGCCTCCGAGTTCGACACGCTCGACGAGCTCAAGCAGGACCTGCGGTCGCAGGCCGCCCAGGGCAAGGGCTCCGACCAGGCCGTCGCCGCGCGCGACGCGCTCCTGGAGAAGCTGCTGGGGGCCGTCGAGGTGCCGGTGCCGTCCGGCGTGGTCGAGGCCGAGGTGCACCGTCACCTCGAGCAGGAGAGCCGCCTGGAGGACGACGAGCACCGCGCCGAGGTCACCGAGGACGCCACCAAGGCGCTGCGGAACCAGATCCTGCTAGACACGCTCGCCGAGAAGCTCGAGGTCAAGGTCGGCCAGGGCGAACTCGTGGAGTACCTCGTCAGCATGTCGCGCCAGTACGGCATGGAGCCGTCGGAGTTCATCCAGACGCTGGAGCAGGGCGGCCAGATCCCGGCGATGGTCGGCGAGGTCGCGCGCTCCAAGGCGCTGGCCGTCGCGCTGCGCCAGATCGAGGTCAAGGACTCCAACGGTACCGTCGTCGACCTGAGCGAGTTCATCGGCTCGGACGAGATCGACGAGCAGCAGTCGGCGCTGGAGCAGGCGATGGCCGACGCGCAGGCCGCCGCCGACGCGGCGGACGGGACCGAGGGCACGCAGGAGCCCGCCAAGGCCTGACCCGGCCGACCTGACGACGGCGCCCGGGGCGGCCTTTCCATACGGAGGGCGCCCGGGCGCCGCCGTGTCCCAGTCCCCATTAAACACGATTAATGGCCGTCGTTCTCCGTGGCATGGACTGGCGGGGACGGGTGTGCGGACCCGACGATGGGGAGACGCGCGATCGCTCGTCTTACGCCCAGGGCAGCGCACGTGCGCTGTCGGCGAAACGGGGCCTTACTAGGGAGTTCCGGCGGCTCCGGGCGCGTTAGGGTCGATCGACATGCTTGCGCAGGAACCTGCCGGACACTGAGGAGTGGGACGTGAACGATCTGCGGACAGACGCTGAGCCGGTGGCACGGTCGGAGGGGTCGAACTTCGGCCTGAACGACTCGATCTACAACCGGCTGCTCAAGGAACGCATCATCTGGCTCGGCTCGGAGGTGCGTGACGAAAACGCCAACGCGATCTGCGCCCAGATGATGCTCCTCGCGGCCGAGGACCCGACCAAGGACATCTGGCTCTACATCAACAGCCCCGGTGGCTCGATCACCGCCGGTATGGCGATCTACGACACGATGCAGTTCGTCCAGCCGGACGTGGCGACCGTGGCGATGGGGATGGCGGCCTCGATGGGCCAGTTCCTGCTCAGCTCGGGCGCGAAGGGCAAGCGCTACGCGACCCCGCACGCCCGCGTGATGATGCACCAGCCCTCGGGCGGCATCGGTGGCACGGCCACCGACGTGCGGATCAACGCCGAACTGATCATGCACATGAAGAAGGTGCTCGCGGAGCTCACGGCCGGGCAGACCGGCCACACGGTCGAGCAGATCGTCAAGGACAGCGACCGGGACAAGTGGTTCACGGCGCCCGAGGCGCTCGAGTACGGCTTCATCGACCACGTCGTCGAGCACGCGGCTCTGGCCGGCGGCGGCGGCATGAACACCGCGTCCTGACGACGCCGAGACCACTTCGAAGATCGAGGAGACCACAGTGAGCCCTGAAGCCCAGTTCCTGGCGGCGGCCGAACGCCTTGCCGGTTCGTACGCGCGGCCCGGCGGCGTCGGACTGCCGTACGGCGCCCCGTCGAACCGTTACGTGCTGCCCCAGTTCGAGGAGCGCACCGCGTACGGATTCAAGCGCCAGGACCCGTACACCAAGCTGTTCGAGGACCGCATCATCTTCATGGGCGTCCAGGTGGACGACGCGTCCGCCGACGACGTCATGGCGCAGTTGCTCGTCCTGGAGTCCCAGGACCCGGACCGCGACATCATCCTGTACATCAACAGCCCGGGCGGGTCGTTCACCGCCATGACGGCGCTGTACGACACGATGCAGTACGTCAAGCCGCAGATCCAGACGGTCTGCCTGGGGCAGGCCGCCTCCGCGGCGGCCGTGCTGCTCGCGGCGGGCCAGCCGGGCAAGCGCCTGGCGCTGCCGAACGCCCGCGTGCTGATCCACCAGCCCGCCATGGAGGGCGGCGGCTACGCGCAGGCGTCGGACATCGAGATCCACGCCAACGAGCTCATCCGGATGCGTGAGTGGCTGGAGGAGGCGCTGGCACGGCACTCGGGCAAGACGAGCCAGGAGGTCCGCGACGACATCGAGCGCGACAAGATCCTCACCGCCGCCGAGGCGAAGGACTACGGCCTGGTGGACCAGGTCCTGGAGTCGCGCAAGGTGCAGGTCATCCCGGCATCCTGAGAGGTCGCGCGTACGGTGGTGCGGTCGGCCGGTTGCGGGCGCGGGGCGGTCGGTTGTCGGGCGGTCGGTCGGGGGACCGACCCCCGCCGACAGCGGCCGACCGCTCGCCGGCCGGCCCGCGTCGCCGGGACACACGAGACCAGTGGGCCGGCCGAGACCGCTGGGACCGCCCGGACCGGCGGCACCGCCGGAAAAACGAGACACGCCGCTGAAATCATGGCAATCTTGCGAGAGCTGGCGAGAATCGCACCTGGACGACCCGCCGTGAGTCCGGCTGACAACCGGGGCCCCGGTGGTGTGCAATAGGAGGTAACCGACAGGGGCCGGCGGCCCCATCCGGAGATCTGGCAGCCTTCCGGAAGTGACAGAAGCCCGAGAGCCCGGACCGCGCTCGCGAGAGCGCAGGAGCGAGGAGACGAATACGTGGCGCGTATCGGTGACGGCGCTGAGCTGCTGAAGTGCAACTTCTGCGGCAAGTCCCAGAAGCAGGTCATCAAGCTGATCGCAGGCCCGGGCGTCTATATCTGCAACGAGTGCATCGAGCTCTGCAACGAGATCATCGACGAGGAGATGAACGAAGCGGCCGAGGTCGGGCTCACCGAGCTGCCCAAGCCGCGCGAGATCTTCGAGTTCCTCGAGCAGTACATCATCGGCCAGGAGTCCGCCAAGCGGGCCCTGGCCGTCGCGGTCTACAACCACTACAAGCGGATCCAGGCGAGCACCGGCCCCAAGGCGCCGGGCAACCAGGAGGACGCGGACCAGGTGGAGATCGCGAAGTCGAACATCCTGCTGATCGGGCCCACCGGCACGGGCAAGACCTACCTCGCCCAGACGCTCGCCAAGATGCTCAACGTCCCGTTCGCCATCGCGGACGCCACGGCCCTCACCGAGGCGGGCTACGTGGGCGAGGACGTCGAGAACATCCTGCTCAAGCTCATCCAGGCCGCCGACTTCGACGTCAAGAAGGCTGAGACCGGGATCATCTACATCGACGAGGTCGACAAGGTGGCCCGCAAGGCGGAGAACCCGTCGATCACCCGCGACGTGTCCGGGGAGGGAGTGCAGCAGGCACTCCTGAAGATCATCGAGGGAACCAGCGCGTCGGTCCCGCCGCAGGGCGGCCGCAAGCACCCGCACCAGGAGTTCATCCAGATCGACACCACGAACGTGCTGTTCATCGTCGCCGGCGCGTTCGCGGGACTCGACGACATCGTGGCGTCCCGCGCCCGCAAGCGCGGCATCGGGTTCGCGGCGCCGATGGAGACCGGCGCCGACGACGACCTGTTCGCCGAGGTGCGCCCCGAGGACCTGCAGAAGTACGGCCTGATCCCCGAGTTCATCGGGCGCCTGCCCGTGGTCGCGTCCGTGTCGCCGCTCGACCGGGAAGCGCTGGTCCGCATCCTCACCGAACCGCGGAACGCGCTCGTGAAGCAGTACAAGCGCATGTTCCAGATCGACGGCGTCGAGCTGGAGTTCGAGGACGGCGCCGTCCAGGCCATCGCCGACCAGGCCCTCCTCCGGGGCACCGGCGCCCGCGGGTTGCGCGCCATCATGGAAGAGGTGCTGCAGCAGGTGATGTTCGACGTCCCCAGCCGCGACGACGTCGAGCGCGTGGTGATCTCCCGAGACGTCGTGCTGGAGAACGTCAACCCGACGGTCGTCCCGCGCCGCGTCCCCGTCCGGGGCCGCCAGCCCCGCGAGAAGAGCGCCTGAGGGGCCGAGCAGGCGGTTCGGTACACACGAAGCCGACGTCGAAGCGAACCACCTGACTGTTCGAACGGGCCGGGTTGTCGGCGGTCAGCGGGTGGTTCGGCGGCGCAGGCTTCGGGCCGTGTGGTGCAGGAAGGATCCCACACGCCGGGCCGGGGTCGTGGCACGCCAGGTGCGGGAGTGCTCGATCTGGTCCAGGCGGCGCTGGAGCACGGAGATGCGGTCCCGGAGTGCGTCCTCGGAGTCCCGCCGGGCGGGGATCGTGTCGGGCGCCGCAGTGACCTGCTCCGCACCCGTCGCCTCCGCGGCCTTCTGCGCTGCGATGCTCTCGGCGATCTTCACCAGCGAACCGCTCCGCGAGAGCTGCCCGACGGCGGCGAGCGCGCCCTGAAGGAGGCGAGCCCGAGCCTCCAGGCCGGACCCGGCGCGAGAACCCTGGGAGACCCAGCTCGCCCAGTTCTCCAGATCCTCCTTCTGCGACTGCTCGAAGGCGGACTCGCTCCAGGAACCGGACAGGTCGACGCCGTGCTTGTCGAACGCCTCGACGAGCGCCTGCTGGTCGGCCAGCGGGAACGCGTGGTACATCGCCGGGCGGCCCGAGGCGTCGACCGAGAACGGTAGGTTGCCGACGAGCGTGTCCAGGTAGTCCAGCGTCCGCACCCGGTCCTCCAGCAGCACTCGGCCGACGTGCTTGCCCTTGCGTCGGACCAGGACGCTCACGTCCTGGTCGATCCTGCCGAGGAGCTGGCGCCCGTGCATTGCCGAGCCCTCGGAGAAGATGATCGTGCGGGCGCTCGCATACAGGTCGAGTTGCTCGCGCAGCGGCGCTGCCTCGGGCCGGATCACGGTCACCCCCGCAGCTCGGAGGCGGTCCTCGAGGTACCGCTCGCCACCCAGCCGCAGGTTCATCCCGGCGCGCGAGACGAACAGGGTGCCGTCGGGAGGGCCGGCCGGGAGCATCGGCCGGGTGTGGTCGTCCAGTGCGTCCAGGTACTCGCGGGCGGGGCCGACGGTCAGGTGCTCGGCCTGGGGGAGGATTCGCAGCTCACGGACGAAAACCGGGCGCGAGGTGACGAACGCGACCTGCTCGCGCGGGACTCCGTACCAGTCCAGGATGTCCCAGAACCAGGTGGGCACGGCGGCCTCGTTGACCCACGGCCGGAGCATGAAGAGAAACGTGTCGTCCGGTCGTTCCAGCCGGGAGAAGAGCAGGCGCGGCGCGTGCTCCGCGACGAAGTGCCCGAAGTGGTCGGCGAGGAAGCCGCACCAGACCGCCGGGCCGTCGAGTATCTCGGCAGGTTCCGGGCTCGGGGTCGGTGTCCCGACGGCGCGGGGGCCGTCGGCCCGGCGCCCGCCGCGCAGGTGGTGGGCGAAGTCGGGGACGTCGCCGGTCCAGAACGACGGGGCGACCCGGCGCCGCGCCTGGGCGGTGGTGAGCGGATCGATCCGCACGCCGTTCGCCCGGTAGGTCCGACCGGGGTGGATCGCTTGCTGGGGGAGCGGGTCCATGAGCAGAGGGTCCCCCGGAATCTCGGGCACCGCAACGAAAGTGGCCGGCACGGCCGACCAACGGCTGCGCGTGGTCGGTCATGGCATGAGTGATCGGCAGATCGAACGACCGATCGCTCACGAACGGACCGATCGCGGGCGTCGCGGCCCTGCGATCGGCCGGCGGGCTCATGCCCGGGTGGGTGTGGACGGGGTCGTAGGCGTGGACGGGGCGTAGAGGTCGTCGATGAGGTGGGCGAAGTCGGCGATCACCCTGGCGCGCTTCACCTTGGTCGACGGCGTGAGGTAGCCGTTCTGCTCCGTGAAGTCGAAGTCCAGGACGCTGACCTTGCGGATCGACTCGGCCTTGGACACCGCCTCGTTCGCGTGCCGCACGGCGGCGTCCAGTGCCTCGAGCACCGTGGGGTGCACCCGCGCCTCGGTGACGCTCAGGTTCGGCAGGCCGTGGTTCGCGCACCAGCCCGGCAGCATCTCGGCGTCGAGCGTGACGAGTGCGCCGATGAACGGGCGCTGATCGCCGACCACGACGACCTGGCTCACGATCGGGTGCGCGCGCAGCCGGTCCTCCAGCACCGCCGGCGCGACGTTCTTGCCGCCGGCGGTGACGATGATCTCCTTCTTGCGGCCGGTGATTCGCAGGAAGCCGTCCTCATCGACCGTGCCGAGGTCGCCGGTGCGGAACCAGCCGCCGGTGAGGGCCTCCGCCGTGAGCTGCGGCTGGTTGTGGTAGCCGCGGAAGATGTGCGGGCCGCGGAGCAGGACCTCGCCGTCGTCGGCGATGGCGATCGACGTGCCCGGCAGCGCCGTGCCGACCGTCCCGATCTTCGTGTGCGCCGGCCGGTTGACCGACGTCGGCGCGGTGGTCTCGGTGAGCCCGTAGCCCTCGAGGATCGTGACGCCGACCCCGCGGAAGAAGTGCCCGAGCCGCTCGCCGAGCGGCGCGCCGCCGGACACCGCCCACTCCAGGTGCCCGCCCATGGCGGCGCGCAGGCTGCCGTACACCAGCCGGTCGGCGACCCGGTGCGCCAGACGCAGCCCGGTGCCGGGCCCTGACGCCGTGTCGGCGGCCCGCGAGTACCGGATCGCGACGTCGGCGGCCCACGCGAAGATCCGCCGCTTCACGGCGGATCCGGACGCCTTCGCCTCGGCGGAGTTGAAGACCTTCTCGAACACGCGCGGCACGGCGAGCAGGTAGGTCGGCGCGAACGTGCCGAGGTCCGGCACGAGGTTCTTGACGTCCGGCGCGTGGCCGAGCACGGAGTTGCCCGCGAAGACGGCGACCTCCACGAAGCGCGCGAAGACGTGGGCGAGGGGGAGGAACAGGAGGGTGCGCGATCCCGGGGTGTCGAGCATCTCCGGGATCGCCACCGCGGCGTTCGTCGTCAGGTGCGCGAAGTTGCCGTGCGTGAGCTCGACGCCCTTGGGCCGGCCGGTGGAGCCGGAGGTGTAGATGATCGTGGCGACGTCGTCCCGGCGCACCGCGTCGCGTCGCTCCGTGACGGCCAGCAGCGGCAGATGGGCACCGGAGGCGCGGAGGCCGGCCACGGCGCCGTCGTCGATGACGAGGACGTCCTCCAGCGCGGGGAGCGAGTGCCGGGTGCGCCCGATGGTCTCGGCGTGCGCGGCCGACTCCGCGAAGATCAGCCGGACACCCGCGTCCGAGCAGATCCACTGCACCTGCTCGGCCGACGACGTCTCGTACACCGGCACGGGGACGGCGCCCGCCGCCCAGACGGCGAAGTCGAGCAGCGTCCACTCGTAGCGGGTGCGGGACATGATGCCCACGCGGTCGCCCGGCCCGACGCCGTAGGCGATCAGCCCGCGGGCCACGGCCAGGACCTCCTCCTCGAACGCCGCGGCCGTGACCGGGATCCACGGCCCGTCCGGGGTGTCGCGGCGCTCGATCAGCGTCTCGCCCCCGGACCTGGTGACACGGTCCCGCAGGATCGTGTTGATGCTGGTGCCCTCGGGCACGTTCACCAGGGCCGGCGTGGAGACGACTGTCATTGGGCTGAGCTCCGCAGTGTCAAGGGGTGGGACCCACTTCTCACGCACCGGGCTCCAGTGCGGAAGTGCGAGAAGACTGTATACCCGCGACTTCGCGTGACAGAACTCGCCGTCCTGTCAACGCGGGCGCCTCGGACACGGCCCGCGCCCGCGTTGCGCACGGCCCGCGCCTGCCTCGCCCGCCTCGTGCGTGTTGGGGGCGGAACCGTGCGACGTCCGGTGGTCGGCACGAGGGCGCTCGGTGCCCTCCACCGGGTTAGCCTCGTGTCCATGACCTCGGACCCCGCTGCCTCGTCGATGCCCTCGGAGATCCTGCGCCTGCGCGCAAGCATCGACAACATCGACGCCGCCCTGGTGCACCTGCTGGCGGAACGTTTCAAGCTGACCCGTCAGGTGGGCGAGCTCAAGGCGATCGGCAACATGCCGCCGGCCGACCCGGCGCGCGATGCCCAGCAGATCGAGCGCCTCACGGAGATCGCCGAGGCCTCGGGACTCGACCCGGACTTCGCTGTGCAGTTCCGGCAGTTCATCGTCAGCGAGGTCATCCGGCGGCACGAGCTGATCGCGCGCGAGCACGCGGACGAGACGATGCCGGAACTCGATACGTACGCTTGAAGGGATGCTTTCTGACGGGACGGTGGGCGACGTCGGTCCGGCGGCCTCCCGTCACGAAATTCCCAAGGAAAAACCTGGTCCAGGGGTGGCGCTCGCCAGCGATACGACGGAGGCTGGAGGGATTCTGAGCTACACCCTCGTACCAGGAGGCGGGAATGAAGATCGACTGGCTCAAGCCGCTCCTCGGGCACCCCGGACCGTTCGCCACCGTGTACCTCGACGCGACACCCTCCGACAAGGCCGTCGCCGATCGCGACGTCGCGAACCGGTGGCGCGCGGCGCGGAGGTCGCTCGCGGCGCAGGGTGCCCCGGACGACGTCCTGGACAGCATGGAGGAGGCCGCCCGGCGCCCGACGTGGGAGCAGGGCCTGCACGGGCGGGTCGTCATCGCCGACGACACCGGCGTGCTGGTGGACCGGGTCCTGCACGAGGCGCCGACGTCGGACGTGGCCTCGTGGTCGAACGTGCCCGAGCTGCTGCAGGCGGTCCGCGCCGCGGACGAGTCGGTGGAACTGCTGGTGGTCGCGATGGACCGGAAGGGCGCGGACTTCACGCGGACCGGCGTCGGCGGCCGGAGGTACGAGGAGTACACCGCGCCGGACGACGAGATCGCCAAGCCGGGGTCGCCGGCCGTCAAGCGTGCCCGGATCGAGTCGCGCGCCGAGGACTCGTGGGGGCGGAACGCGGCCGCGATCGCGACCGAGGTGGACCGGTGGGTCGAGGAGTCCGCCCCGGAACTCGTGGTGCTCACGGGTGACGTGCGCACGGTGCCCGGCGTGCGGGAGCGCGTCGGCCTCCCGACCGCGGAGCTCTGCGTCGAGGTCCCGGGCGGTGTCCGGGGCGGACCGGCGACGCTCGGCGGCGGGGCGGCGAGCGGCGGCGCCGCCAACGGTGGCGCGTTCGCCGAGCGGGTCGCCGAGGCGCTGGACAGCTACCGCGAACGGCGGCGCGAGCGTGTCCTCGCCGAGCTGAGGCAGGGTCTCGGCCGCGACGAGGGCGCGGTCTCGTCGGTGGACGACGTCGTCGCCGTGCTCAGCCGGGCGCAGGTGGCCGAGCTGGTGCTGGCGGAGGAGTACGGGACGGGCAACGGCCAGGGGAACGGACGCACGCTGTGGATCGGGCCGGAGCCGGTGCACATCGCGTCGGACCGGTCCGACCTCGAGGCGCTGGGCGTGCGTGAAGGCCTCGAGGAGCTCCCGGCGGCGGTGGCGCTGGTACGCGCGGCGATCGCCCAGGACGCCGGGCTCACGTTCGCGCCCGAGGGCTCGGTCGGCGTCGGCGCGAGCGGCCTCGTCGATGGCGTGGCGGCGACGCTGCGCTGGCACGACGAGCACACTCCGCACGAGCTCGCCGGCGCGATGTCGGGGGACGACGTCCGGCTCCGCGGCGAGCGGACTCGCGGCTGAGTCGCCACGCGGTCGGCAACCGGTCGGGGAGTCGGCGGGGCCTACGGGTTCCCCACACCCCCTGACCGGTTGGTCCGGTGTGCGATCCGTGAATCCGCTTCGCAAACGGCCCCGGATGTAAAGTCTTTGTGAAGGCTGTCGGCGTTCCGAGCCGTTGCGGTTGGTCTGTTCAATATGCCCGACCCGCAGTGTGACGCAAGTCGCTAGCGTGCCCGGCCATGGGGAATCACGAGGGGAACCGGCCGAGCTTCACCACGGTGCTGAGCGGAGTCCACTGCGAGTACGCACGGCTCGGCGCGGACGATGCGGCCAGGGCCGCAGGCGACGACGACTGGGCGGCTTCGCACGTCGAAGCGCTCGCTGACGACTGGGTGGAGCGCGACGTTCCGCCCGGCGAAGCACAGTACTTCACCATCGGCCTCGCATGGGGCGGGCTGCACGGCCTCCTGCGGGAGCACGGGGGGCTCGCGGTCGACGTCGTCCAGGGAGGCAAACCGCTGGGGGTCCCGGGGGCGATCGGGACGGCGCGCCTGCTGCCGTCCGCCGACGTGGCCACCGCCGCCGCGTTCCTGACGGGGACGCCGTTCGAGGAACTGGCGCCGCTGTACGACGCCGCCATCTGCGACGGCTGCCCGGACCCGACGGAGCATCCGCCGGAGGAGCGGCTCGACACCCTGGCCGACGCCTACGAGGACCTCGGCCGGTTCTTCACCGCCGCGGCCGACGCGGGCGACTCGGTCGTGCTGATGCTCAACTGACGTGCTCACAGCTCAAGCTCAACTGACGGGATCTCCCGGGACAGCCCGGCCGCGCCACAGCGAGGTGGTGCGGCCGGGTCCGAGTGCGGGTTCGGCCGGGTCCGCATGCGGGGTTCGGCCGGGTCCGCATGCGGGTGCGGACGAGTGCGGGGTCTGATGGCCGTCCGGCAGCGGAATGCGCTTTCACGATTCTCTTGACGGGCTTCGCCGCGGCACTCTAGCCTCCCGGTGATCGCCGGCGTGGGAATCCGCCGGCCCCGGGGCACCATCGAAGGAGCAGCGTGATCGAGTACGCAGTGGCGGTCGGATCCGACCGGTTGGCCGAGCGGTTGTTCGGCCCCGGGTACGAGGCCCTGGCCGATGTCCCCGCCCGGCGGATCGGTGAGGTGCTCACCGAGTTCGAGTCGGACGAGGCACGGCGGGTGCTGTCCCGGGTCGAGGTCCTGCTGACCGGCTGGGGGGCACCGTCGCTGCCCGCCTCGGTGCTGCGTCATGCGCCGCGGCTGCGCCGGGTCATCCACGCGGGCGGCGGCGCCGGATACCTGTTCCCGGACGGGCCGGGGGACGTCGCGGCGTCGGACGTCGGCATGGCCAACGCCATTCCTGTCGCCGAGCTCACGCTCGCGATGATCCTCCTGGCGAACAAGGAGGCATTCCGGGCGCGTGACCTGCTCCGCGAGCGGCGCGCGTTCATCGACCGGGAGGACGAGTTCCCGACGGCCGGCAACTACGGGCGCACCGTGGGCCTGGTGAGCGCGTCGCGCATCGGCCGGCTGGTCATCGACCTGCTGCGCCCGTTCCCCAGCCTGCGGGTCCTCGTCTACGACCCGTTCCTCACGATCGACGACGCCGCGTCGCTGGGTGTCGAGAAGGTGGAGCTGGCCGAGCTGGCGCGCCGCAGCGACGTCGTCTCGCTGCACGCCCCGGTCGTGCCCGAGACGGTGGGCATGATCGATGCCGGGTTCCTCGCGCTCATGCCCCACGGCGCCACGCTGATCAACACGGCCCGCGGCGTGATCGTGGACGCGGCCGCGCTGGAGAAGGAACTCGTCAGCGGCCGGATCAACGCGATTCTCGACGTCACGGACCCCGAGGAACCGCTGCCGGCCACGTCGCCGCTGTACGACCTGCCGAACGTGTTCCTCACGCCGCACATCGCCGGGTCCATGGGCACCGAACTGCGGCGCATGGGCGACTGGGTCGCGGCGGATCTCGCCCACTACGCCCAAGAGGTGGCGAGCGGCGCGAACGACTGAGTGCGCCTGCGGCCCGCGGAATACTGCTCGACGACATCCGCGCGAGCACGTCCGACATCTCCCGCCGACGGACGGGCGCTCGGCGGATCCGGGCGACGCGACGCCGCGCCGCCCGCGGTGCCGGGCGTGCCGGCACGGGGTCAGGCCTGTCCTGCCTGTGCCTCGGCCTCGAGGAACTCCGCCGGCGGGGCGAACTGGGACAGGACGAGCTCGGCGCCGAACGGGTCGCGGATCGTGGCCTCCTTGGTCCACTCGCTGTCCTCGGTCGCCAGCACGGTTGCTCCGCCGCGCTCCGCCGTCGCCGCCGACTCATCGCGGTCGGCCACGGCGAAGGCCACCGACCAGCGTGCCGGGCCGGCGGCGGGGGCGATCCCGGCGACGACGTCGGCGAAGCCGGGCGGCACGTGCTCCTGGCGCTCGTGGATGGCGGGGTCCACCGTACGGGCCAGGTGGTCCCCGTACCCCGGGACGCGCGCCATCCCGGCGCCGAGGTCGTCGCTCCGCTCCCACCCGAACAGCGGCCCGTAGAACCGCAGCGCCTGGTCCACGTCAGGGGTGAGCAGGCTGCTGAAGTTCCAGGTCCCCGGCGCGTTGACGGCCTGGGCGCCGGGTCGCGTCCCCGCTTGCCACAGGCGGCTGGGCGCGCCCTGCGGGTCGGCGATCCGGGCCATCTGACCGGCGGCCGGCCCGCCCGGTGGCCCCACGGGCTCCGGCGGGGAGCTCACGACGCCGCCCAGCGCGGTGACCCGCTCCGCCGTGGCGGTGATGTCGTCGACGGCCAGGTACGTGTGCCACATGACCTCGCCGTCGAAGCCCGGGTCGGGTGTGGCGATCGCGGCGATCGAGGTGGCGTCCGTGCCGTCCCGGGACGCGACGACGTAGCGCCCCGGCGCCGCGGGCGGCACCTTCTCGGTGAACCTCCAGCCCAACAACTCGCCGTAGAAGGCGAGCGCCGCGTCGACCTCGTGCGTCTCCAGGTCGATCCAGCTCGGCACGCCATGAGGGTAGGTCCGGGTGGTGGGTGCGTCGGCCATGGTGTCCTCCGGGTCGGTCCGATACCCCGATCCTGCCTCGGGACACTGACATCCGCCGCCTCGCGTTCCGCGTCGGTCCGCGTTCTGCGCCTGCCAGCGTTCGCACCGGCTCCGCGTTCCATGCCGCCCCGGCTCGCGTTCTGCGCCGACCCGTGTTCCGCACCGGCCCGCGTTCCGTCACGACGGCCCGTGTGGCAACACCACGATCGTCGGCGGCACGGTCATCTGTGTCGCGATCTCGGCTCGGCGCCAGACCGCCGCGGGTCTCGTGGATCCGGCCGGAGGCGGTCGGCACCCACGAGACCCACGGGTCTCCGCGTCGCGGATTCAGCCCTTCTTGCGGGGCTCCGGCTCGCCGAGCTCGACGTCGGACGTCACCATGCCGCCCTGGACGTTCGGGTCGCCCTGGCCCTCTGCGGTCTCGACGAGCGTCAGGCCGCCGGTCACCCGGCCCGCGGCCCGCACGTCGCCGATCGCCAGCTGAACGGCCGGCAGGTCCGCGGCGGGCACCGCGAGGGTGCCCGCGAGGACCGGGGCGCGCATCGACGTCTTCGCCTCGGACTTCACCTTCCGGATCGCCGCCAGCGCGTTGCCGGCCGCGGTGAGGTGCGTGGCATCGACGCCCGCGGCGCCGGCCCGCAGGGGTTCCGCTGTCGGCCATGCCGCGCGGTGCACGGAGCCCTCGCGCCACCAGGACCACACCTCCTCCGTGGCGAACGGAAGATAGGGCGCCAGCAGGCGGAGCTGCGTGTCGAGCGCGATCGCCAGCGCGGTACGCGCCGAGAGGGTCTCGGCCGACCCCGCCGTGCTGCCCGCGCCGTCCCCGTAGGCCCGGTCCTTGACGAGTTCCAGGTAGTCGTCGCAGAACGTCCAGAAGAACGTCTCCGTCACCTCGAGCGCCCGCGTGTGGTCGTAGGCCTCGAACGCTGCCGTCGCCTGCTCGGCCACGGTCGCGAGTCCCGCGAGCATCGCGCGGTCGAGGTCCACGGTCACGGCCGCCGGGTCCAGCAGGATCTCTCCCCCGCCGGACTCGGGGTCGAGCCCGAACGACAGCGCGAACTTCGACGCGTTGAGGACCTTGATCGCCAGGCGCCGGCCGATCTTCATCTGACCCACCTCGAACGCGGCGTCCGCGCCGAGACGGGCGGAGGCCGCCCAGTAGCGGACCGCGTCCGAGCCGTGCTCCACGAGCAGGTCCATCGGCGTGACCACGTTGCCCTTGGACTTCGACATCTTCTTGCGGTCCGGATCGAGGATCCAGCCGCTGATCGCCGCGTTCCTCCAGGGCAGCGCGCCGTTCTCCAGGTGCGCGCGCACCACGCTGGAGAACAGCCAGGTGCGGATGATGTCCTGGCCCTGCGGGCGCAGGTCCATCGGGAAGACCCGCTGCCACAGGTCCTCGTCGCGCTCCCAGCCGGACACGATCTGCGGGGACAGCGACGACGTCGCCCACGTGTCCATCACGTCGGCGTCGCCCACGAACCCGCCGGGCTCGCCGCGCTGGTCCTCCGTGAAGCCCTCCGGCGCCTGCGACGTCGGGTCCACCGGGAGCCGGTCCTCGGAGGGCACGATCGGGTTCGCGTGGTCCACCTCGCCGGAGGGCAGCACCGGGTACCACAGCGGGATCGGCACGCCGAAGAACCGCTGCCGGCTGATCAGCCAGTCGCCGTTCAGCCCGCCCACCCAGTTCTCGTAGCGCACGCGCATGTGGTCCGGGTGGAAGTCGAGCTCCTTGCCCCGGGCCAGCAGCTCGTCCCGCAGCTCGCTGTCACGGCCGCCGTTGCGGATGTACCACTGGCGCGACGTCACGATCTCCAGCGGCTTGTCGCCCTTCTCGAAGAAGTTCGCCTTGCGCTGGGTCGGCACCGGCTCGCCCTCGAGGTCCCCCGAGGAGCGCAGCGCCTCGACGATCGCCTTGCGCGCGCTGAAGGTCGTCATGCCGGAGATCTCGCCGAACAGCGCCTCACCGGCACCGCCCTCGATCCACTCGGGGACCTCCCGGGTGATGCGCCCGTCGCGCTGCACGATCGACCGGGTCGGCAGCTGCAGCTCACGCCACCACTGCACGTCCGTGAGGTCGCCGAAGGTGCAGCACATGGCGATGCCCGCACCCTTGTCCGGCTCCGCCGCGTGGTGCGCCAGCACGGGGACCTCCACGCCGAACAGCGGCGAGGTCACCGTGGTGCCGAACAGGTGCTGGTACCGCTCGTCGTCCGGGTGGGCGATGAGCGCCACCACGGCCGGGATCAGTTCGGGGCGCGTCGTCTCGATGAACACCTTCCCGCCGTCGGGCCGCCCGAACGCCACCTTGTGGTAGTGGCCGGGGTAGTCCCGCGCCTCCAGTTCGGCCTGCGCGACCGCCGTCTGGAACGTCACGTCCCACAGCCCCGGCGCCTCCGCCTGGTACGCCTCGCCGCGGGCGAGGTTGCGCACGAACGCCCGCTGCGCGGTCGCGATCGAGTCCGCACCGATCGTCTGGTACGTCTGCGACCAGTCCACCGACAGGCCGAGACGGCGCCACAGCTCCTCGAACTTCTGCTCGTCCTCCGTGGTGAGGCGCTCACACAGCTCGATGAAGTTGCGGCGGCTGACCGGCACCTGATCGGCGGGCTTCACGTTCTTGCCGTCCGTACCCTCGTGCGGCGGCTCGAAGTTCTCCACGTAGGGCAGCGACGGGTCGCACCGCACGCCGTAGTAGTTCTGCACGCGGCGCTCGGTGGGCAGGCCGTTGTCGTCCCAGCCCATCGGGTAGAAGACCTCGTACCCACGCATGCGCTTGTACCGGGCGATCAGGTCGGTGTGCGTGTAGGAGAACACGTGTCCCACGTGCAGCGAACCGGACGCGGTGGGCGGCGGGGTGTCGATCGAGTAGATCTGCTCGCGGGTCTTGCTCCGGTCGAACGCGAACGTGCCCTCGCCGCTCCAGCGGGCGTCGAACTTCTCCTCCAGGCCGTCCGCGCTCACCCGATCAGGTACTCCCTTGACCACCGCGCGGACGACGTCGGCACCGGCTACCTGAGCGGCGGGTGTTGTCGTGGCGTTGGTGATGGTCGTGGCCGGGTCCGTGTGCCCGGCAGGGATCGGAGTACTCATGGGTCAAGTGTCCCAGATTCCGCACGACAGGGCGCCCGGATATCCACAGCCCGGATCGGACCTCTCACCTGCTCCGCGCTGCGTGGCAAGCGGGCCCGGACCTGCTCCCGAACGGTCTCGGGATCAGCCGAGGGCGCTCTCGTCGCAGCGGTCCGTCTCGACCGGGCCCGAGAGCCCGACGATCGGCGGGTACGCCCCGACCGTGAGCTCCCAGCCGGCCGGGTCGGTGGCCGTGACGTACACGTCGCCGCCGCTCTCGGGGTAGACGACCTCGGACACCGGGTCGAAGCCGTGCT
Organism: Myceligenerans pegani; assembly: GCF_014892515.1. Lineage (GTDB taxonomy): Bacteria > Actinomycetota > Actinomycetes > Actinomycetales > Cellulomonadaceae > Myceligenerans > Myceligenerans pegani. The sequence goes on along the minus strand of NZ_JADBGR010000082.1, from coordinate 84,498 downwards.
CGTCCAGGACGGGATCGAGGACGGCGGCCAGCTCGGTGAGCCCGCCGCTCGGCTCGTACAGATCGCCCTCGCCCAGGCTCTCGGCGAGGAAGAGCACGCACCGGCCGTCGGGCTGTTCCGCGACGTGCGGGAAGCGGTCCTTGGCGGTCCACTCCACCTCGGGGATGTCGCGGGTGAGGGCGCCGACGACGTCGTCGTACGCCGCCGTGTACTCCGTCGTCGCGGCGTCGAGCGCGGGCGGAGGCTCCGGCGGGTTGCCGTCCGCCCCGGCCGTGCAGGAGGACAGCACGCCGACGGCGAGCAGCGCCGCGCCGGTCCGTCGTACGTGGAACATGGACCGCATCCGTCTCCTTGGTCGCGTTCACCAGCCATCGGGCCAGGGCCGCCGGCCGTCGCGCCTGGCTGTTCCGGCCCTCAGTCCCGGGACGCTACCAGCGCGAACGCCTCTTTGTCGTGGCTCGTAGCGGTATGCGCGGTGGGGACCTCTCCCCATGCCCGCGCCCACCGTCCGGGAACGAGCGGACGGGCGCCACCGAGTGCCGGAAAGTGCTCGGGCGGTCGCGAAGCGCCGCTAACGTCCTGGTATGGAGTTCATCCTTACTCTGATCCTGATCGTCCTCTTCGTCATCCTGGTCATCAATGTCACCGGGAACCTCGGGCCCTCGGCGAAAAGCCTCCGCAGGCTGGAACGCCGGTTCGATTTGCTGCTGGACCATCTCGGCGTAGCCGAGCCCGGTGCCGCGGCCGTCCCGGCGAAGACCCTCGCCAAGATCGACGAGTTGATCGCCAACAACATGATGGGGGACGCGAGACGGATCTACCGCGAGGTGACCGGGACGGACCCCGACGACGCCGCGGCGTGGGTCCGTCAGCGCGCCGAGTCCCGCGCCGGATCCTGACGCGTCGGCATACGGCGGGTGCGGGTAGGTGTGGTCGGTCCCTCGTCGAGCGGTCGGCCCGATGTCAATCCGGTCGGCCGCCTGAGGGACCGATCGCATTGACATCTGACCGACCGCTCGACGTGCGGCCGACCGCATCGACGGACCGACCGCTCGACCGGCGACTGACCGCACGGCCCTCCCGCGTGGTCCCTATAGGGTCGGTTCGTGGCGACGATCGGTCTGGCGGCGATGCTCGAGGCGCTGCATCCACGCGACGCGGTGGAGCTGGCGGTGTACGCGCAAGCGCGCGGCTTCGGCGGCGTGATGGCGACCGACCGGTTCCAGCCGTGGACGGCCCGGCAGGGGCAGGCGGCCTTCGTGTGGGACGTGCTCGGCGCGCTGGGGGAGCGGACCACCGGAGACCTCGGCCCGGTCGCCGTGCCCGGGAACCGGATGCACCCCGCGGTGCTCGCGCAGGCCTCGGCGACGCTGGCCGCGATGAATCCCGGGCGCCACTGGCTGGGCGTGGCGAGCGGCGACGCCGTCGACGAGCACGTCACGGGCGACTACTGGCCCGAGGCGCCGGGCCGGATCGCGCGGCTGTTCGAGGCCGTCGACCTGATCAAGAAGCTGTTCGCGGCCCCGGCCGGGCGCGACGTCCGGTTCGCCGGGCAGTACTTCCGGCTGGAGGCGACACGGTTGTGGACGGCCCCGGAGACGGCCCCTGAGGTCCTCGTCGCCACGGGCGGTCCGGTGACCGCGCGCCGCGCCGGGCGCCAGGCGGACGGCCTGATCACGATGGCGGCGCCGCCCGAACGGCTCGAGGTGCTGCTGGACCGGTTCGCGGCGGGCGCGCGGGAGGCCGGCAAGGACCCGGACGCCATGCCGAAGGTGGTGCAGGTCCCGGTCTCCTGGGCACCGGACGCCGCGCGGGCCGAGGAGAACCTGCTGGCGAACCCGCCGATCGGGGCGGCCCGGCTCCCCCGCTCCGACCTGCGTTCCCCGCACGACGTCGCCGCCGTGGCCCGGCTCCTCCGGCCCGAGGACTTCGCCGGCCGCGTGCTCGTCTCCGACGACCTCGCGGCGCACCGCAAGCACCTGCAGGGCTTCCTCGACCTGGGCTTCGACCGTATCTACGTGCACGACGCCGGCCCGGACCCGCGCGCCTGGATCGACGCCTACGCGGCCCAGGTCCTTCCGGACCTCACCCCCTGACCGGCCACGACCGCCGCCCACCTGCCCACCCACCAGGGGAGAATGCCACCATGCACCGCCTCACCGTGTGGGCGCCCGACGGGCTGCCCGAGATCACCCCGGGCACCGATCTCGGCGTCGCGATCGGCGACCTGCTGGCCGCGCAGGACCCCGCCGACCGGCCCGCCGAGGGCGACGTCGTCGCCGTGACCTCGAAGATCGTGTCCAAGGCGGAGGGCCAGGTCGTCGCGGCCGCGGACCGGGAGCAGGCGATCACCGACGAGACCGTCCGCGTCGTCGCGGTGCGCGAGCGGCCCGACGGCCCGCCGCTGCGCATCGTGGAGAACCGCCTCGGGCTGGTGATGGCGGCCGCGGGGGTGGACGCGTCGAACACGCCCGACGGCACGATCCTGCTCCTGCCGCGCGACCCCGACGCCTCCGCGCGAGGCCTCCGCGCCGCGCTGCGGGACCGGTTCGGGCTGGCGCGCCTGGGCGTCGTCGTCACCGACACCGCCGGCCGGCCGTGGCGCGACGCCCTCGTCGACATCGCGATAGGCGCCGCCGGCATCGCCCCCACCGACGACCTGCGCGGCGGCACCGACAGCCACGGCCGCCCCCTGAACGTCACGGTCACCGCCGTCGCCGACGAGGTCGCCTCCGCCACGGAACTCGTCCGCGGCAAGGCGACGGGCCGCGCGATCGCCGTCGTCCGCGGCCTCTCGCGGTACGTGTCCGACGACGACGGCCCCGGCGCGCGCTCACTCGTGCGCCCCAGCGCCGACGACCTGTTCCGCGAGGGCTCTCGCGAGGCCTACGAACGCGGCCTGAAGGATGCCCGGGATCTCTAGGCAGCGGACGTGCGCTCCACCACCGGGGACGGGTCCAGGGTCACCACGTCGATCCGGGAGTCGCGGCCGTCCGTGCACGTCGCCAGCCCGACGCCGCCGACGTACTCCTCGAGCGTCTGCAGCAGCTTGAGCGGCGTGGCCAGGATCATATGGAACCCGAAGTCCCGGAACGTGTCCATCGCGGTTCGGGTGAACTCCGTGTCGGCCTTGTCGAACGCCTCGTCCAGGATCACCGAACCGTAGGCCGGCGTCCCGTCGCCCAGCGTCGACAGCCGGTAGCGCAGGGCCGCGGCCAGGCAGAACACCACGAGCTTCTGGCGCTGACCACCCGACAGCCCGGCCGACGACTCATGCACGTCCAGCGTCAGGCCCGCCCCGTCCAGCTCGACCCCCGTGAACCGCACGTGCCGCCGCGTGTCCAGGCACAGCGCCCGCCACGCCCGGTCGGCCGGATCCGCCGAGGCCAGCCGCCGCATGAGCCGCTCCAGCCGCGGCATCGCGGTGCCCCGGTCCGTCGCGAGCCCGTCGAGCGCGTCCAGGAACTCGCGCACCGCCGCGGGCTGCTGCTCCTTGACCCGGATCTCCAGGAACCGCCCCGGCGCGTACTCCGACCGGCGCAGCGACTCGTTCACCGGCACGATCCGCTCCCGGATCACCGACGGCGCCTGCCGGATCTCGGCCGCCAGCCGGTCCAGCGCCCGCTGCGCGCCGCCGGTGAGCATCTGCTCGAGCTCGTCCTCCAGCTCGGGCAGCCGCTGCGTCCGGATCTCCTCGCCGAGCGCGAGATAGTGCCCCCGGTCACCGACGGACGCCCCGATGTCCCGCGTGAGCGAGGGCCAGCTCCGCCGGAACTCGCCCAGCAGTTCCGTGATCTCCCGCTCCGCCGCACCCGAACTGCGCAGCCCCGCCTCCCGCTCGGCGTCGAGCGCACGGGACACCACCAGCGACACCTCGTCGACCACGTCGTGCGTGACCACCGGACGCACCTCGGTGTAGCGCCGCTCCAGCTCGGCTCGGTGCTCCTCCGGGATCGTCCCCGACACCGTCCCGCGCAGCTCGTCCACCACCCGCTCGATGGCCCGCCGCGCAGCCCGCGCCTCGGCCAGGACGTCCGCCGCCACGGACGCCGCGGTACGCGCGGCCACCAGCCGCCGCTCGGCCCCCGTCACGTCGTGCTCCGCCGCCGCGAGATCCTGAGTCCCGCTCAGCAGCGAGTCGAACGTGCGCTGCGCCTCGGCCAGATCCTGCTCGGCCGACTCGATGTCGACGTCGTGCCACTCCCGACGCTGCACCTGCCGCAGCGCGAAGGCGCGCCGCAGCCGTTCCCGCTCGGCGGCCGTCGCCGCGGCGACCGCGTCCTCCGCCGCGGTCAGCCGCGCCTGCACCTCGCGCGCCTTGCCGAGCAGATGATCGAGCTTGTCCGTGACGTCCGCGCCCAGGACCCACGTCGCCGGATCCGCCGCGGCGTCGTCCTTGACCACGTGATCACTCGCGTGCTTGACCTGACCCGCCAGCGTCACGGCGCGCTCGGCCTCGTCCAGGCCCGCGGCGTCCTCCACGCACAGGTAGTCGTAGTCCGACAGGTGCCGCTGCAGCCAGCCCGACGCCGGACCGTCCGCCACCTCCACCTTGTGGATCAGCGAGTCCGGGCCCGACGCCGCACGGGGCGCGTCCTGGCGCACCCCCACGACCCGGTACTCCAGACGCGTGCCGAGATCCGCCGCGTCCACGGCGTCCCGCACCGCGTCCCGGTGTGCCGACGGCACCAGCAGCGTCGTCGCCAGCGGGCGCAGCACGCGCTCGATCGCCCCCGTCCAGCGCTCCTCACCCGGACGCACCCGGAGCAGCTCCGCCGCGAACCGCAGCGCTGACTCGCTGATCCCCGTCGCGTCGCACACCGCACGCCGCGCTGCCAGCAGATCGGCCGGAAGATTGCTCCCCGACGTCCGCAGCGCCTGCACCTGCGCCGAGATCGCGGCGTGCTCCGCGGCGACCGCCGCCCGCGCCTCGTGCGCCTGGCGCATCTGCGCCGCCGCGCCCGTGAGCACCGGCATGGACCCGGTCACGGGGCCGGCCTCGGCGCCCTCGCTCCCCGCCAGCTCCGACCGCGCCAGCTCCCGCAGCGCGGAGAACTCCCCGAACGACTCCGGCGCCGACAGCCCCACCGACTCCAGATCCGCCGCCAGCTCCGCGCGCCGCCTCCGGGTCAGCGCCGCGATCTCGCCCGCTCGCTGCAACCGGTCGCCCTGCGTCGCCATCGCCTGACCGCCACGCACCTGCAGCACGCTCACCGCCTGCCGGTGCGCGCTCGCGGCCTGCTCCACCTCGTCGTCCGCCACGTCGCGATCGTGCGCCGCCGCGTCCTCGTATCGCTGCGCGTCGCCGAGCGCCGCCGAGGCGAGCTCCAGCTTGATCGCGTCCCGGTACGGCTCGAGGGAGCCGTGCAGCGTCGCCGCCTGGACCGCCGACCGGGCGCCCTCGTCGAACCGGCGGCACAACGGGGCCAGCCGGTCCAGCATCTCCAGCTGCCGCCGCGCGTCCGCGATCCGCGCGTGGGCCCGCGACACCTCGGCGAACTGCTGCGCCGCGGCCTCGGCCAGGCCGAACGTGATCGGCTCGTCGAGCATGTAGTCGCGGAACAGGTCGTCCAGGCTGCCCAGGTTCTTGGCCGACTGCGTGCGGTGCAGCAGCACCAGCGCGCTCGGGTCGCCGACGCCGAGGCGCTCGCTGAACGCCGCCGCGAACCCGGCGTGCCGGTCCGACACGGTGGCCTCGGGCAGGTGCGCGCGCAGGCCCGGGGCGTCGAGCCCGGTGCGCACGAAGGGCTCCAGGTCGAGGAGGTCGGCCTCGCCGGGCTGGTACACGTACAGGTCCGCGGACTGCGCCGCGCCGCGGCGCAGGAGCATCAGGCGCACGAGCGTCGCGACCTGCCCCGTGCCGTCCTCGTAGCGCAGCAGGACGCCGCTCCACGTCGTGGCCGGCCGCAGCGTCTCGGCGACGGCCTCGCCCGTGGCGCCGTCGGTCCGGTGCCGCCACGCACCCCGCACGTAGCTCGTCACGGACCGGTCCTCGCGCCCGCCCGCCACGGCCGCGGCCGCCGCCGCGTTGAACCGGAGCTCCGACGGCGGAGTGAGGACGGCCGCCACGGCGTCGACCAGGGAGGACTTGCCGGAGCCGGAGTGCCCGGTGAGCAGGAAGCCCTTCCGCGCGATGTCGACACGGTGGTGACCCGTGAACGTGCCCCAGTTGACCACCTCGACGCGGGCGAGGCGCCACTGGCCGGGTCGCGTGCCGCTCTGCATGCTCACAGCCCTTCCCTGCTCAGACGTGCGTACTCGGCCTGGACGGCTTGGATCTCGTCGGCCCCGAAGAGGGTACGCAGGACCGGCGACACCACGCAGCGGCGCCCCGGCCCCGCGGGGCGCAGGATGCCCGTGTCGACGAGCCGGTCCCACCCCGCCGCGATCCCGACGTCGAACCCGGTGCCGTAGCCGGTGGTGCCGGTGCCGCCGCGGCGCCGGAACGCGTGCAGGTGGTCGACGACGTCGTCGAGGTCGACCACCACGTCCTGACCGGGAGACTCCAGCAACCGGGTGCGCAGGTGCAGCAGGAGCACCGTGTCGAGGAACGCCAGGGGGACCTCGCGGACCACGGGCGGCGCGTCGGGCGCGGACGCGGCGTCGCGCACGAACGCGATCTGCTCGTCGTGGTCCACCACCACGTCCAGGTACATGTCGGCGAGCCGCGCGTGCACCGTGTCGAGGTGGGTGAGCAGGTCGCGCCAGGTCTCGTCGTCGTCGGCGGCGGACAGGTACGGGCCGCGGACCAGGGCCGCCAGCGCCCGCCGTGCGGCCGCGGGGAGCGTCCCCGGATCGCCCTGCCAGAGCCGGGCCGTGGGCTCGTCCGTGCCGGTGCCGATGCCCGACGACGGCGGGACGCCCGGCGCGTTCACGGGCGCGGTGGCGTGCTGCCCGGTGTCGTCGGGCCGCCCCGGCCGGACGACACGCGCCGGCCCGCTGCCGCCCGGACGGGAGTTGCTGAGATGTTCCATGGGTCCGGTCACGGGACGGGCTCCTCGAAGCGATGGCGTGGTACTCGGGCGCGACGCAGGCTGCCCCGGGCTCCCGACCAGGTGATGTCCTCGGTGCCGCCGTCGCGGCGCCCGTGCCGCTCGGCGAGGGACAGCAGTCCGACGACGCTCGCCAGGCCCTGTGTCGCGGGATGTGCCCGCAGCACCTCGCCGACGGTGGCACCGCCCCGGCGTGCCACGACGTCGTTCACGTTGCCGCGCAGCTCGTCCTCGTCGATCTCGGCGGACCGGGCGAGCGCGCGGAGCGCGGCGAGGTCCGTGGGGGCGTCGGTGGTCGCGGCCCGGGGCCGCACCAGCGGCGCCGGGCGGTCGTCGGCGGGATCGTGCGGGCGGATGCCCGCCGGGGACGCCGGTGCGACGGCCCCGAGCTTCAGGGTCAGGCGGGTCGGGGCGTGCGGCGGCACCTCGTCGGCGAGCTCCAGGGCGGTGGCCTCGGCCTCGCGCAGCAATCCGGCCAGCGCCTGTTCCTGGGGGAGGTCTCCGGAACGCGCCGCGCGCTGGAGCGCGCGGCGCAGCGCGGTCAGCGTGCCGGTGGCGTCATCCGTGGCCGAGCGCAGGTCCGCCACGAGCCGGCGGAGGGCGGCCACCTCGGCCGGGGTGAGCTCCGCCGCGGCGCCCGGGGCCTGCAGCAGGCGGGTGACGTGTGCGGTGGCGTCGTGCTCGCCCGCATCGAGCACCGCGCGGAACTCCGTGAGGTTCCGCCCGGCCGGCGTCTCCGCGAGGTGGTCGACGCCGCGGAACACGTCGTCGACGAACGCGTCCCGGGCGGGGCCGGATTCCGTGAGGCCGCGGCGCAGTTCGGCGTCGGTCGACGTCAGCGCCGCGCGGACGCGCAGCAGGTCGGCCGGGACGCCGTCCGCGAGGGCGAGGACCTCGCGGACGCGCTCGGCCACGCCCGCGGGGTCCAGGGGCGCCGCGGCGCCCCGCCGGACGCGGTCGATCTCGGCGTCGAGCCTCGCCCGCTCCGCCCGCAGCGCGGCGAGCCGGGACTCGGGGTCCGGCTCGACGGCGTCGGCGACGTCGCGCACGGTCTTCAGGACGATCGACAGCCGGGTCGGCGTGGCCACCGGATGCGGGTCGGTGAGGCCGGCGACGAACGTGATCGCGGCGAGCGCGCCGTCGGACAGCTCGAGCTGCTCGGGTCCCGTCCCGCCGTCCGCCCGTACGGTGGGGCGGCGCACGAGGACGCCGTCGCGCAACCACTCGGACACCTGCGGTCCGGCCGAGTGGGGAAGCGTGAATCCCTGGCGCCGTAGTTCGGCGATGTCGTCCTCGAGCCGTTCCACGAGCTCCGTCTCGGGCAGGCGGCGCGTGCCGCCGGCGAGGTGCCGCCCGAGCAGCGTGACCGCGGCCGCGGCGTGCGCCGAGCGCAGCAGCATCCACGCGGGATGCTCGCCGGCGAGGCGTCGCGCGGTGCGCGCTGTCGAGACGGTGCTCATGAGCGCAGAGAGTACTGGGTTTCGCTGACCGGCATATGACGGGCCAATACCCGACGGTGATACGACGCGCAACCTTTCGCCGCTCGCCGGGCCGTTGGGCGTGACAATGGAAAACTAGATGAATAGGCTCGACGCAGGACAGGGTCTGCCGGCGACGTACCGACCGGCGGACCTTGTCGTGCGTCCAGCCAGCACCACAGCGCGGAGGAACCGTGAGCACAGCAGCCGAGATCGTCGCCCGAGTCCGCAGGGAGCGGGATCTGAGCATGAGCGTGCTGGCCGAGCTGGCCGGTGTCTCGCGGTCCACGGTCAGCCGGATCGAGTCGGGCAAGTTCGAGCCCACCTTCGCGCTGCTGCAGCGCGTGGTCGAAGCCGCCGGGTTCGACATCGACGCGGCACCCGAGGAGACGAGGGCATGCAGGTAGGAGCTGGAATCGGGCGACGTGGGATGCGAGTCCCGCGCGTGCGCCGCACCATGATCCCAGTGATTCCGCCGCTCCGGCATCACTGACGCGGAGTCGTGAAATGGGTGAATCTTCCGCTACGTTGTCTCCGCATGCCGCTGGTAATCGACCGGAAGCGCGTGGCGACATGAACGAACTGACCCGTCATCGGGGGCCGACGGGAGGGGGCGAGATGCCCGCTCGTGCCGTACGACGCTCTGGGACGTATGGTCCGGATATGCCGAACGTCAGGATCCCCGCGGGGGTGCGGGAGGACGTCGAGACGCTGTGGGATTTTCACGACCTGCGGCAGGATCCTCATGAGGTCGATGTCTGCATCGGCCTCGGCGGACACGACACCGGAGTCGCCGACTACACCGCCGAGCTCTACCACCAGGGGTACTTCCCCCGGATCGTCTTCACGGGCGCGAACGCGACCACCACGCTCGAGGCGTTCCCGCACGGCGAGGCCGTGGGGTACCGCGAGAGGGCGATCGCGCAGGGCGTCCCGGACGACGCCGTCCTGATCGAGCCGCTCGCCCGGAACACCGCCGAGAACGTCGAGTACAGCCGCAAGGTCCTCAGCGAGCACTCGATCGACGCCCGGTCGGTCATGTTCGTCACGAAGCCGTACCACCAGCGGCGCGTCTTCGCGACGTGCCAGGTCGTGTGGCCGGAGGTGGAGGCGTACTGCGTCTCCCCGCCGCTGCCGCTCGACGAGTACGTGTCGAGCATCGGCGACGTCGACCGCGTGATCGACATGCTCGTCGGAGACACGCAGCGCCTGACCGTGTACGCGGAGCGCGGCTTCATCGCGGCGGACCAGGAGGTCCCCGGCGAGGTGCAGGGCGCGTTCGACCGGCTCGTCGCCGCCGGGTACACGAGCCGCCTCGTTCCCGAGGAGCCCGTCCGGGTCTGAGGGCCTCCTCCCACCGGACCTTCTCCCACCGGCGGGACGGCGGCGTTCCGGGTGCTCCGGTGGGTGGGAGCGTGCGTCGTGCGACGGTGTGGTCGGCGCGGCTCGGATGGCCCTCCGGCATCACGGTCTTTGGGGACAAGTCTGGCGAGTCTTCGAGAATTCCGTTACGTTCGAACGCATGAACTGGAAGCAGATCATCGCGCTCGTGGCGTCGATCGGCACGATTGCGAGCCCGATCGATCTGATCCCCGACGCCATCCCGATCCTCGGCCTGTCGGACGACGCGGTCGCCGTCGTCGTCGCCGGGTACACGCTCTACAAGGCCGTCAAGGCGTTCCGCGCCGCGCGCGTCGCGAAGGCGGCCGGTGGCGCCGCCAAGGGCGCGGCGGACGCGGCGAAGGGTGCAGGGAAGCCGAACGGGGCCTCGCCCGGGACGACGCCGCCCCCGGGCAACGGCGCGAAGATCATCGTGGACCCCGGGGAGCAGCCGGGGGGACGGAAGTAGTCGCCGCGGGAACGGTCGGCACGTGAACGGTCGCCGCGTGAATGGTTGCCACGTGGCCCGACTTCGGCGACATCTCGGGACCTCGGGCGTTTGCCCGGTTCTGGTAGCTTCACTTCCATCATGAGCGATGGGAGTCAGACGGTGCGCGAGCCCGGTGCGGAGCAGAACGTCGTGGAGGCCGCGGAGCAGGTCGCGGAGGATGTCGTGGCGCCGGTGACGTCCGGCGCCGAGGAGACGTCCGCCCCGGCGGAGTCCGGTGCCGAGGGGGCCGACGCCGAGCCAGTCGGTAGCGGGGCGGCCTCGGCGACCGGTGCCGATCCTGCGGGTGCCGACTCTGTCGGTGCCGCGCCGGCCGACGCCGGTGAGCGGCGTGGGGGCGGGCTCGAGGAGAAGGCCGCCGAGGCGCTGCACGCCCTCGTCGAGCGCGGTGCCGAGAAGATTCCCGGTGATCAGGGCAGCACGATCTCCCGATTCGCGGTCGCTCTCCTCTCGTTCGGCAGCGCGATGACGGAGCGCGGGCGCGACAAGGAGACGAAGGGGACGTCGGCCCTCGTGTCGGACGCCGTCCAGGTCTTCAAGAGCCTCGACGACGACCCGGCCAAGCAGCGCGAGGCGATGGAACGCGCACTCACCGACCTCAGCTCGAACCTCGTCGGCGAGCAGGAACGCGGCAAGGCGCTCGACGTCGCGCAGCAGGCCATGGGCCTGTGGCGCAGCGCGCGCGGCGCGGGCCTGGCCAAGTCGGACGACGCCCTGTCCCTGCGTTCGCTCGCCGGGATGCTGCGGAGCAACGGCGACGAGGACGGCGCCGCGCAGACCGAGGAAGAGGCGCGCAGGCTGGAGAAGTAGATGCGGTCGGCCGGGTGCCATGCGGTCGGTCAGCGCACCATACGTAGCTCGGTGATGTTCGCGAAGCTGTCGTCGGTGATGCGCGCGCCCTCCACGGTGAAGCCGTTGCGTTCGTAGAAGCGCCTCGCCCGGGGGTTGTCCTCGGCGACCCAGAGCTGGCACGGCGTACCGGGCGGGACGACGGCGTCCAGCAGCGCCTGGCCCACGCCCGTGCCGTGATGGTCGTCCAGGACGTAGAGCATCCAGAGCTGCGTCTCGCGCACCGGCTCGACGCGGTGCTGCGCGCGGGCCCGCGACGCGTGCGCGAAGCCGACCGCCTTGCCGTCGACCTCCGCCAGGGTCGGCGCGAGTCCACGCATCAGGGATCGCTGCCAGCCCCTGGTGCGCTCCGCGAGGGTATGGGTCTCCCAGAACTCGGCGGGAAGCAGTTCGCCGTACGCGGTGACCCAGGTGGTGTGATGCACCCGCGCGACGGCACCGGCATCGGCGACTCTGGCGATCCGCAATCTCACGAAACGGCAGCCTACTGCCGAGCGGCCCGATGTCGAGTCAGGCGTACCAACGCTGGCCGACGCCGACCGGACCGGCCGATCCGGACCAGCCACTCGAAGGACCGGCAGTCCGATGCCGCGTGGTCGGTTCCCTGTCGGACGATCGGTCCGTTGTCGGATGATCGGTCGCTCGGGGGACCGATCACCCGACAACCGAACGACCACACGACAAACGACCGACCGCATCGCCAGGTCGGGGCGGAGGGGCGGGGTCAGGCTGCGGCCGCAGGGTGTTCGCCCGGGGGGTCCTCTGCTCGGAGGCGGGGTTCGACGCGGTTCTCCGGGCGGACGCCCGACTTGTCGGCGTAGAAGGCGCGGATGCGGTCCATGTCCGCGCGCACGTCGCCGGTCATCCGGAGCGACGGGCCCAGCCCGGCGACACGCCGGTCGCCGTCGACGTAGCCCAGCGTCACCGGCATCCCGGCCGCCTGCGCGATCCGGTAGAAGCCCGACTTCCAGTAGCCCGAGCCGCCGCCGCGCGTTCCCTCCGGGGTGACGACCAGGTGGGAGACCGTGCCGGCACGCATACCCCCGAGCAACTGGTCGACCAGGCCGGCCGGATCGCCCCGGTCCACCGCGACGCCGCCGAGTGCACGGATCAGCCCGGAGAACGGACCGCGCAGCCACGAGTCCTTGATGAGGAACTTGATGCGCACGTCCAGCTCCCACGCGATCGCGAGCATGAGGAAGAAGTCCGTGTTGGAGGTGTGCGGCGCCCCGACGAAGATGGTCGGCTCGTCCGGCGCCTTGCTGGGAGCGAAGCGGTAGCCGGTGAAGAGCCAGACGAGCCGTGCCCCCGCACGCCGGACGGCGCGGGTGACAGCGGACGAGCGGGTGCGAGCCATGGGTGTCCTTGATCTCGGGGAGGTGAGATCCCAGTTTCTCAGACCCGCGAGGCCATCCGGCCATGTGGCCGCCAGTCGGCGTGGTCAGCGTCGAGCTGCAATCCCCGGCGTGGAGTCCGACGGTTCAGGACCCTGCCGCACGAGTGCGGCGCGCGCTGTCTACGCCGTCCCGTACGCCTCGTCGATCTGCTTCATCCGCCGGTGCCTGCGCACGCCGCGCACGATCATCCACAACCCGATCGCGAACAGGATCAGCACGGGAATCATCAGGAACGGCAGCGTGATGCCGAGGAACGAGATGCCGACCGCCGCCACGTCCTCCACGGTGCTCACCACGGGGGCGGCCGTCCCGCCGCTCACCGTGTTGGTGATGACCCGGCCGCCCGCCTTGGCCGCGTGCACCACGAGCGCCAGCACGATCCCGATCACCACCGTGACCCACTCACCGCCCGCCACGAACGCCTCGGGATCCTGCACCGTGACCGTCTCGGACGCCGCTCCGGCCCCGAAAGCGATGCCGCCCGCGGTGGGCCGGACCACCGTCTGGACGACGTCGTTGACCGAGTCCAGCGCCGGGATCTTGTCCGCCGTCATCTCCAGCACCAGGAGCACCGCGAGGATGGCCATCACCCACGGGTTCTCCAGCCACGTCCAGCCGGACGGCAGCGAGAGCAGGTCGCTGAAGCGGGACAGGATGCCGAGCAGGAGCAGCGGGATCCAGGCGTTGACCCCAGCGGCCATGGCGAGGCCGCTACCGGTGGCGAGTTCGAGCATGCGTCGAGTGTTCCACGAGACACCGACACCGCACCACGAAATGCCGCCCTTGTCCGATCCGTGATCTCCCGCGCGGCCATGCATCTCCCGCGTATGTCCTGCGCGGCGCGATGCAACGATCCGCCCTGCCCCGGCGTCACCTCCTCGTGAAGGAGCGGCGCGCCGCAGCGCCGCGAACCGTCGGAGAGGTCACCATGCGCAGAATTTCGCTACGAGTCACAGCGGCCGTCGCCGCGCTGGTCGTGGGAGCGATACCCGCCGCCGTCGCCGCGCCCGACAGAGCCCCGGCTCCGCCGGGCGGCGCCACCGGAGGAGATGGGGTCGCCGCCCCGGCCGCCGCGACCGGACGGGTTGTCGTCACGCTCCTCACGGGCGACCGCGTCTCCTTCCTCCCGGACGAGGACCATCCCGCGGGCGGGTCTGTGGTCCGGATCGACGCGGCGCCGCGGCCCGGCGGCGAGCCCGTCTCTTTCCGCCGGACCGCGGCGGACGGCACCACGCTCGTCGTCCCGTCCGACGTCGCCACGCTGGTCCCGGCCCGGCTCGACCCGTCGCTGTTCGACGTCGTGGCGCTCGCCGCCGTCCAGGACCCGGACGGCCCGGGTACCGGCACGGGCCGAGGTCAGACGGGAGCCGATCAGGCCGGAGGCGGGCAGGGCGCGGCGCCCGGCACCGCCATCCCGGTCATCGTGCGCGGCGGGGCGAACCTGCCGGGCGCGCCGGCCGCGCGCGTGCTTGAGTCGATCGGCGCCACGGCCGGCAGCCTGGCTCCCGCGCACGGATCGAAGGGCACCCCTTCGCCGACGTCGGGCACGTCGGCATCGGACACCGCGGCGCCGGACACCTCGGCATCGCGCACCTCGGCATCGGACACGGCCTCGGGCGGCGCGGCGTCGGACGCCGTGACGAGCGGGTCGGCAACGGACACCGCGCCACGCGGGCCGGCCTCGGGCGCGACGACGCCGGGCGGCCCGCCCTCCGACACGACCGCCTCGGGGACGAGGTCGCTGCTGAAGGCGCTCGCCGACCCCGCCCGGGAGCGCCGGAGCGCGCCCCGAACGGCCCCGAAGGTCTGGCTGGACATGCCCGTCGAGGCCGCCGACGCCGACAGCGCGCCGCAGGTCGGCGCGCCCCAGGCATGGGACGCCGGGTACACGGGCGAGGGCGTCACGGTCGCGGTCCTGGACAGCGGGATCGACACGACCCACCCGGACCTTGCCGGCGCCGTCGTCGGGGAACGCGACTTCACCGACGACCCCGACGGCCCCGACCCCACCGACGGCCACGGGCACGGCACGCATGTCGCGTCGATCCTCGCGGGGAGCGGCGCCGCCTCCGACGGCGCCCACCGGGGGATCGCGCCGGACGCGGACCTCCTGAACGCCAAGGTGCTCGACGACAACGGCGACGGCCTGGTCTCCTGGTCGATCGACGCGCTGGAGTGGGCGGGCACACAGGACGCCGACATCGCGAACATGAGCCTCGGCCAGCCGTGGTACTACACCGACGGCACCGACCCGGCGTCGCTCGCCGTGGACGCCGCGACCGAGCGGTACGACATGCTCGTGGTCGCCGCCGCGGGCAACGACGGCCCGGGCCGGCACACGATCACCCCGCCGGGCACCGCGACCAGCGCGCTGACCGTCGCGGCCGTGGACGACGCCGACGAGCAGGCCTGGTTCTCCAGCGCCGGCCCCCGGTTCGGCGACCACGCCCTCAAGCCGGACATCGCCGCGCCCGGGGACGGGATCGTCGCCGCACGCGCCGCGGGCACGTCGCTGGGCGACCCGGTCGACGACCTGCACACCGCGCTCAGCGGCACCTCGATGGCGACCCCGCACGTCGCGGGGGCGGCCGCGATCCTGGCGCAGCAGCGCCCGGATCTGTCGGCGCGGCTGCTCAAGTCCGTGTTGATGACCGCCGCCGAGGACACGCCGCCGAACACGTGGCAGGAGGGCGCGGGGCGACTCTGGATCCCGGGCGCGCTGGAGCAGCCGGTCACGGTGGAGCCCGCGTCGCTGTCGCTCGGCCTGCTCACCTGGCCGCAGCGGCCCGAGACGCGCACCCTCACGTACACCAACCCGGGCGCCGCGGACACGACGCTCGACCTGTCCGCCACGCTCCGCTCCGACGACGGCGGCGACGTCCCCGGCGGCCTCCTCACGCTGAGCGCCGAGCGGCTCACGGTCCCGGCCGGCGGCTCCGCCACGGTGGACGTCACGATCGACGCGGGCCTCACGGCCGGCGGACTGTTCGGCGGCGAGGTCACGGCCACCGACGCGGACGGGCGCTCCCTGCGCACGGTCGTCGGCCTGTCCGACGAGCCGGAGTCGTACCGGCTGCGCGTCGAGGCGACGGGACGCGACGGCGCCCCGGCGGGCGCGGACGACTGGGTGACGATCATGCGGCTGGAGAACTCGGACGACTTCTTCGAGTTCCCGGCCTTCCCCGACGACGGCGTGCTGGAGTACCGCGTGCCCGTCGGCACCTACTACGTGGGCGGCTTCGTCACCGACACGGCCGGCACGGGCCCCGGCTCCGTGACGGCGGTGTCCGCGCCCGAGATCGCCGTCGACCGTGACGTCACGGTCACGCTCGACGCGCGCGACGCCGTGCCGGTCGAGGTGCGCACCCACCGGCCGGCGGAACGGGAGTCGGCGGGCCTCACCCTCGCGCGCGAGGTGGCCGGAGGATCGTGGGCGCAGGACGGGAGCTCCGTGACGGCGGGCCAGGACCTGTACGCGCTGCCCACGGATCACGTGGACCAGGGCGAGTTCCGCCTGCTCACCGAGAGTCACCTGCGCGCCCCGGACGACTCGCCGTCGTACCGCTACGACATGATGCACGTCCACGACGGCGCGGTCCCGGACGACCTCACCGAGTTCGCCGGACGGCGGACGACGGCGACCGTGCGGCTCGACCACAGGGCGAGCCACGAGGGGCAGCGTGTGGAGTCGTTCACGTACGCGGGCGTCCGGAACACCGGGCGGTGGGAGACGTCGTGGACCGTGGACGCCCCCGCGACGGTCACGCAGTACCTGTCGACCGACCCGGCGGTCTCGTGGACGCACGGCGTGTCGCCGGCGTCGTGGGAGCACGGCAGGGCGCCCCAACTGCTCTCGGCGGACCGGCGCTACGAGCCGGGCGAGCGGGCCAGGGAGACGCTGCTCGCGCAGGTGCACCACGCCGGGTTCTACGTCGACCCGGCGAACGACGACGCCACGTCGGTGCACCGCCGCGCCGACGGGTTCCTGAGCGCGAGCCTGCCGCCGTGGGTGGACGACGCCGGCCACTCCACGCAGGATCCGCTCGACGAGTTCACCACCAACCGCGTGCGGCTGTGGCGCGACGGCGAGCTGCTGGACGAGGGCGAGTTCTACCCGGCCGTCTTCGCCGAGGTGCCGGACGCCGAGGCGGGCTACCGGCTGCGCCTCGACCTGACGCGCGACGCCGAGTGGTGGCCCTTGTCGACCGAGGTCCACGCCGACTGGAGGTTCCGTTCGGGAGCCGTGGAGGAGACGACCGCGCTCCCGCTCCTGCAACTCGACTACGGCGCACGGCTCGACGCGCACAACCGTGGTGAGGAGACCGAGGTGCTGCGGGTCTCGGTCGGCCACCAGGAGCGGTCGGACGGCGGCCGCGTCCAGGGTCTGAGGCTGTGGTGGTCCGCGGACGACGGCGACACATGGCGGCGGGCACCGGTCCGGGAGCGCGGTGAGGGCCGGTTCGACGTGCGGGTCACCGTGCCGGACGGCACCGAGCACGTGTCGCTGCGCGCGAAGGCGTGGGACGACGCCGGCTCGCGGCTCGAGGAGACGGTGATCCGGGCGTACGCCGTGGAGTGACGGGTACGTGCGGTCGGCTGGTTGTCGAGCGATCGGCTCCTTGTCGCGAAGTCGGCTCCCCGGGCGGCCGACCATCAGACATCCGGCCGACCGCTACGCCGGCCATGTGGGAATCCCTCATTCGTGGCGCCGCGGACACTTGCTAACGTCCCGAACAAATCGACGTCGGGCGCCCGCGGCGCCCCGAACACGAACGAGGTGGTTCACGTGAGGTCCCGTCGAAAGCCGCTCCTTCTCGCAGTTCTCACCGCTGCGCTCCTGACCGCCGGAGCGACGCTCGTTCCCGGCACCGCTGCCCAGGCCGAGCCCGCCGAGTGCAACTCGGCCCCGTGGAACAGCGGGTCCGTCTATGTCGGGGGCAACTCGGTCACCCACGACGGCGGCGCCTGGCGCGCCAAGTGGTGGACCCAGGGCGAGGAGCCCGGCACCACCGGCCAGTGGGGGGTGTGGGAGTCGCTCGGCGCCTGCGACGGCGGTGGCGGCGGTGACGACGGCGGCGGGGAGCCGGGCGACGGGTTCGTCGTGAGCGAGGCGCAGTTCAACCAGTTCTTCCCGAACCGGAACCCGTTCTACACGTACTCCGGGCTGGTCGACGCGATGAACTCGTTCCCGGCCTTCGCCCACACCGGCAGCGACGCCGTGCAGCGGCGGGAGGCCGCCGCGTTCCTCGCCAACGTCTCGCACGAGACCGGTGGCCTGGTCCACATCGTGGAGCAGAACACGGCGAACTACCCGCACTACTGCGACACGTCCCAGCCGTACGGCTGCCCGGCCGGCCACGACCAGTACTACGGCCGCGGCCCGATCCAGCTCAGCTGGAACTTCAACTACAAGGCCGCGGGTGACCACCTGGGCCTCGATCTCCTGCACAACCCCAGCATGGTGCAGAACAACTCGTCCGTCGCGTGGCGGACCGCGCTCTGGTACTGGAACACCCAGAGCGGCCCGGGCACCATGACGGGCCACGCGGCGATGGTGAACGGCGCCGGGTTCGGCGAGACGATCCGGAGCATCAACGGCAGCATCGAGTGCAACGGCGGGAACCCGGCGCAGGTGCAGAGCCGCGTCGACAAGTACCGCGACTTCACCGCGCGGCTCGGCGTCGACCCGGGCGGAAACCTGTACTGCTGATCCCGGTACTGCTGATCCCGGAACCCGGCGGGGGCCGCTGACGCACCCCCGCCGGGTTCCGCGCCGGTCGCGCAGATGAACCGGGCCTGAACGATTGCCGGCAGCCGTTGTCAGCCTCCTCACTCGCCAGGGATGCTGTGTCCTGGTTCGTTCGCATTCTCCCCGGAGCGAGGGCACATGGCGTTGGATGGGTACGACGACGGGTTCGGTGCCTGGCGCCGGAGGCGCGTCCTCGGGATGGATCCGCTGGTGCTCGTCGTGGTCCTGCCGCTGCTCGGCCTGGGGTACGTGATGGTCACCATGCCGGCCCTCTTCGGTGCGGCCGGCAGGCTGCCCGCGGTGCCGGAGTTCGCGCAGGCGGTACTGAACTGGCTCGGCACGTTCGGCCACGGTCTGTCCGCGGCGGCCGCCGCCGTGACGGACACACCGATCGGCTCGTTCCTTCTCGGTGCCGCGTTCGTCGCGCTGCCCGCGACATGGCTGGCCGCGGGGATCCGGTCGGTGCGCGGCGGATCGGTGCGTCCGGCGGCGACGGCCGTGGTGGGCGGCGTGACGGGCCTGCTTCTGGTGCCCGCCGTGACCTGGCTCGCATACCTGGCCGTCCGGCTGTGGGAGTTCGTCGTCGCGAACCCGGTCCTGGCGCTTCTCCTGTACCTCACCGTGGTTCTGGGGATCCACGTGGTCCTCGCCGTCGCGACGCGCGACGGGTTCCTGGGCGGCATCCTGATACTCCTGGGGACGATCGGACTGTGCGTCCTGTGGCTCCTGGTGCCGGAGATCGCCGAATTCGTGGAGGCGCACCTGCGCTACTTCGTCGCCGCCGCGGTCGCGGTGCCCGCCCTGGTGATGGCCGGGGTGGTGCGGGCCACCGGTGACAGTTGGGCGGGCTCGGTGTTCTTCCTCGCGGGCGGTGCGGTGGTCGCCGCTTTCGTGCTGTTCGCCTGGGGGCTCATCGTGGCCATCGCGGCACTGGCGTTCGGGCTCGCGATCCTGGGCTACACGGTGTGGCTGGCGTACTGCGCCGGCGGGATGACGTTCGGACCGGTGTACACGGCCCGGAGGGCGGGCACCGGGCGCGGAGGTTGCCTGGACACGTCGGCCGGTATCGGCGCCGGGGTGGGGCTGATGCTGCTCGCGGCGTCGCTCGACCCCACGTTCCACGAGACCCTGGCGGACGCGTGGCCCGCCCTCGGCACCGGCGGCCCGTTCCCTACCCTGTGGTTCCCCGACGCCATCGGCCAAGAGATCGCCCCCGCTGTGGAGGGCTTCGTGGTCGTGGCCGACGGCGGCCTGCTCGCCGTGGTGACCACCCTCGCCGTGGTCTCGCTGCTCGCCCGCACGGAGCCGTGGGACGACGACGTGAGGAGCGTCGTGCTCGTCCCACTGCTCACGACGACGGGGTGGATGGTTCTGGGCCTGTTCCTGGCCTGGTTCGCGAACCGCGACGACGACTGACTGGCGGCGCCCGCTCCACCGGGTCACGTCTCGCCGTCGCGGACGAGTCCGAGGGCAGCGTCGCGGGCGACATCGACCGGGATCGCGAGGCCGTCGGGCTCGCCGGGCGTCGTGGTGAGCACGCCCAGGACGTAGCCGTCCTCGTCGACGAGCGGACCGCCGGTCGCCGCCCTGGGTGCCCGGCGGTCCAGCCGGATCACCGGGCGTTCGGTGCCTCCGGCCCGGACCGAGGAGTCCAGGTCGCGCACCGTGCCCGTCGTGACGTCGCCGTCGGCGCCCACCGCGTGGACCCGGTCGCCGGGCCGGGCGTCCGCCAGTCCGGAGCCGGAGTGGAGGGCGGGCAGCGCGGAGTCGTCGTCGACGCGCAGGGCGGCGATGTCGACGTCGGGCCGCCGGCCGAGGACCCGCGCGACGAGCTCGGTGCCGTCGGGCAGACGCACGGCGACCTCGTCGGCGCCGTCGACGACCTGCGCGCTGGTCACCAGGATGCCGGGCACCGCGACCCGGAACGCGCTGCCGGTGCCGCCGGGGGCACGCACCGCGACGACGCTGCCCGAGACCTCCGCCATGGCGGAAGCCGGCCGGCCCCGGTCCGGAGACGACTCGGTCCACTCCCGCGGGCCGAGCCGTCCGATCAGGTCGAAGCCGTCGTCGCCGTCGCGCGCGTAGACGGCCGCCTCGCCCTCGGCGATCGACACGCCCGGGGCCAGGACGCTGGGGTAGACGCCGTGGCTGACGATGGCCAGGTTCGGCTCGCCCGGCCGGGGCGCCTCCGCCAGGATGCGGTCGTTCAGGCGGTCGTCGGCCCGCTCGTCACGGACGGGGTAGAGGCGTTCCAGCCCGTCGACCACCTCGGCCCGGCCGAAGGCCAGCTCGGCGGTGTCCCGGCTGCGGCAGTAGGGGCTCGCCCAGACCGCGCCGACCGGGATCCCGAGATCGGCGACGCCGTCGCCGATCATCGCCGCCTCGGTGCGACCCTCGTCGGAGAGGTTGCGCTGGGTCGAGCAGTCGTCCAGGTCTACCTCCGCGTCGTCCGGGTCCGACCGGTCCGTGGCCGCGTGCCGGATGACGAGCGTCAGCCCGCCCTCGCGCAAGCGGTCCAGCAGGTCGCCCTGTCCGGCGGGCTCCGGTGACTCCGGTGACGTCCCGCCGGTCTCCGCGGAGCGGGACCGCGGCTCGCCGTCGTCACCGGGTCCGCCGCACGCGCCGAGGAGGAGCACCGCCGCGAGGACGGCCGCGACGGTGCCGCCTCGGGCCCTACCGCGCGCCACTGGGCTGCTCCGAGCGGACGTCGTCGGTGCGGCGCCGGCCGAACAGGCGGTCGACGGCGAGCCCGCCCGCGCCGGTGCACACGAGCGCCAGGGAGGCCGCCAGCATGATGAACGCGAATCCGGAGCCGCTGCCGTCCTGGCCCATGACCAGCGCCTCGCCGGGGTGGACGAAGATCAGCGCCCCGGCCATGACGACGGCGAGGCCGGCGGCCACCACGCGGGTCAGGGCGCCGCACAGCAGGAGGACGCCGCCGATCAGCTGCATGTAGGCGCCGAACCAGGCGCTGACCTCGGGCAGGGGGATGCCGGCGCCGCGGTAGTTCTCGATGTTCGCGCCCGCCCCACCGGGCTGGGACACGTCTCCCCAGCCGTGTGCGACGAACACGGCGCCGGCGGCGAGACGGAGAACGAGGAGGCCGACGTCGGACAGGATCCGCTGGGTGTTGTCGTCGAGGACGGGTCGGGTCGTGAGGTTCATGGCACCACTGCACCAGTGCGCCCGGCGGGCGGGGAAGGACCGGCTCGGTCTAGATTTATACTCTGCGGGTATGGACGGGATCGAGGTCCGCGAGCTGCGTTACTTCGTCGCGGTGGCCGAGGAGCTCAGCTTCTCGCGTGCCGCCGAGCGTCTCGGGATGGCCCAGCCGCCGCTGTCGAGGGCGATCCGTCAGCTCGAGCGGCGCCTCGGCGGAACCCTGTTCCACCGCGACACCCGGCGGGTGGGCCTCACCGAGCTCGGGGAGACCCTGCTCGACGAGGCCCGGTACGCGCTGGACGTCCTCGCGGGGGTCGGGCGTCGCGCGAGCCGCGCGGCGCAGGACACGCCGACGCTGGTCGCCACCGCCAAGCCGGGCGTCGCCACGGGCATGCTGCCACGCATTCTGGCCGCGTACGCGTGCCTTCCGGGAGCCGTCCCGGTCGAGACGGTCGTCAGCGGGTACCGCGAGCAGGCCGACATGGTGCGCGACGGACGGGCCGACGTGGCCCTCGTCAGCTCCTTCTTCGACCGGCGCGGGCTGGACAGCGAACCGCTGACCACCGAGCCCCGGGCGGCCGCGCTGCCCGCCGGGCACCCGCTCGCCCGGCGGGAGGAGCTGCGCTGTGCGGACCTGCACGGCGAACCGATGCCGCAGTGGCCCGAGGCGACGCCGGCGGAGCGCGCCTACTGGTCCGGCCGTGACCACCACGTCGCCGAGACCCGCGGCCGCCTGGCGGAGGACGAGAGCGCCGAGGTGCGGGGCCCCACGGTGAGCGACCCCGGCCAGCTGATCGAGGTGGTGGCCCTGGGCCAGGCCGTCGCGCTGATCCCGCGGAGCCTTGCCGACGCCAACCCGCGGCCCGACATCGTCTACCGGCCCGTGACCGACGCGAGCCCTTACACGATCTCGCTCGCGTGGTCCGAGGGATCCCGCTCGCCACACCTCGCCCGCCTGGTCCGGGCCGCTACCGACCTTCTCGTCCCGACGGGATGAGGCGCCAGGTCACGACGGCGGCGGCCAGGGTCAGCGCCGCGGCGACCAGGCAGCTCGTCTGCAGCGCCCCCACGAAGGCCTCGCGCGCGCCGTCGACGACCTCGGGCCGGTCGCTCGCGGCGGCGACGGCGGAGGCGAGCGAGTCCGACACGCGCGCGGCGACGTCGTCGGGCAGGTCCTGGGGGACGACGACGCGGGCGCGGTAGCCGAGCGTCACGAGCGACCCGAGGAGCGCCACGCCGAGCGCGGCGCCCAGCTCGTAGGCCGTCTCGGAGATCGCGGACGCGGCGCCCGCCCTCGCGGGCGGCACGGCCGAGACGACGGCGTCCGTGGTCAGGGTCATCGCGAGGCCGACCCCCAACCCCGTGGGCACGAGGGCCAGGGCGAGCCACACGTAGTGGTCGGTGCCCTCGGCGGCCGCGATCGCCACCATGCCGAGGGCCGTCGCGGCGAGCCCGGCGGCGATCGCGCGACCGCGCCCCAGACGCGCGACGGCCACGCCGACCACCGCCACGACGGCGATCGACGCCAGCGTCGCCGGCAGCTCCGCCAGCCCTGCCACCAGCGGGCTGAACTCCCGCACGAGCTGCAGGTACTGCGAGAAGAAGAACAGCAGCCCGGTCAGGGCGAAGATCGCGATGAGGTTGGCGAGCACCGCCCCGGTGAAGGCCGGCACGCGGAAGAGGTCGATGTCCAGCAGCGGAGCCAGCGATCGGCTCCGGAGGCTCCTCTGACGGCGGACGAACGCGACGCCGGCGCCGACCGCCAGCACGAGGGCGCCGATCGTCGTGGTGTCGAGGCCGTCGCTCACCGCGTGCTTCACGCCGTAGACCAGCGGCATGAGCGCGGCGAAGGAGAGCGCCGCCGAGAGCAGGTCGAGCCGGCCGGGTGCGGGATCGCGTGACTCCGGCAGCAGGACGATCCCCGCGCCGACCAGGACCAGGACCACCGGGAGGTTCACGAGGAAGACCGACCCCCACCAGAAGTGCTCGAGCAGTACGCCGCCCACGAGCGGTCCGGCGGCGGCCCCCGCGCCCGCCGCCGCGGACCAGACCGCGATCGCCCGGGTGCGCTCGCGGGCGTCGGGAAAGATCGTGCGGATCAGGGAGAGGGTCGACGGCATGAGCGTCGCCCCCGCGACCCCGAGCAGCAGCCGGGCGCCGATGAGCACCTCTGCGGTGGGGGCGAAGGCGGCGAGCGCCGAGGCGGCGCCGAAGGCCGAGGCGCCGATCAGGAGGAGCCGCTTGCGCCCGATCCGGTCGGCGACGGTGCCCATCGTCACGAGCAGGCCCGCGATGGCGAGCGAGTAGACGTCGCCGATCCAGAGCACCTCGGTGGCGGTCGCGTCGAGGTCGCGGGTGAGCGAGGGGACGGCCAGGTACAGGACGGTGCCGTCGATGGCGAGCAGGCCGACCGCCAGGACGAGGACGGCGAGCGCGGCCCACCGGCGCCGGGTGGACATCGCGGTGGTGGGGACGGTCGTGGTCATGATCTTTACTGTACCGGCTGGCCGGTATAGTAAAGACGTGACGTCGCTTACTGTGGCAGGGTGGGCGGCTGGACCGGGAGGGGTGCAGCAGGTGAGCAGGGTTGCGGGACGGGACAGGGAGGCGACGCGCCGCGCGCTGCTGGACGCGGCGGCGCGGGTGGTGCGCGAGCGCGGGGTGTCGGGTTCGCTCGACGACGTCGCACGCCGCGCGGGGGTCTCCAAGGGCGGCCTGCTCTACCACTTCGCGGGGAAGGGCGAGCTGCTGCAGGCCCTGGTGGTCGACCGCCTGGAGCGGTTCCGGGCCGCCGTCCTCGCCGACGTCGCCGTGGACGACGACGGGCCCGGTCGGCTCGTGCGGGCCTACGTCCGCGTGACCATCGACGGCGCGAAGGACGCCGCCGCGGCGCGCGAGGAACTGGCGCTCATCGCGCACCTGTCCACCATCGAGGCGGTGGGCGACCTCGCGCGGGAGGACTCGCGCCGGTGGCGCGAGGAGCTCCGGGACGACGGGCTGCCCGAAGGGCTGTGCAACCTGGTCGTCGCCGCGGCCGACGGCGCCAGCGCCCAGCCGATCTGGGGCGACGAGCCGTCCGCCGACGAGCTGGCGGCGCTGCGCGACCGTCTGGTCGAGATGACGTACGTGTGACGACGCGGGTGGTGACGCGCGGTTGGTGACGTGCGTGGAGTGACGTGCGTGGAGTGACGACCGCCACATCACATCTGCTCGCCCCGGCTCGTCGTACGGGTGAGAGCAACGGGAGGTCGTCATGCGAAAGCTCCTCACCCGCCAGAGTTCAGCGACTCGCCGCCACGGACCGGGTCCCCTCGCCCGCCTCGACCGGCGGTTGCGCGCGTCGGTCGGGCAACGGCGCGTCCACCTGCACTGGGCGAACCTGTTCGGCGTCGTGTCGGTCGCCTGCCTGCTCGTCCTGGCGGTCACGGGCGTGCTGCTGATGTTCACCTACGTGCCCTCCAGCGAGCTCGTCGCCTACGACGGGCCGCACGAGCCCCTCGTCGGGTCCCGGGTGTCCAGGGCGTTCGACTCGACCATGGAGATCTCGCTCGAGCAGGCGGGCGGCATGCTGGTGCGGCAGACCCACCACTGGGCCGCACTCGTGCTGCCGGCCGCGATGATCGCGCAGATCCTCGCCGTCTTCCTCACCGGCGGGTTCCGCCGGCCGCGGCGGGCGGGCTGGGTCCTGCTGATCCTCGCCTTCATCGCCGTCCTGGTCGCGGGCTGGAGCGGATACGCGCTGCCGGACGACATGCTGTCCGGCACGGGCCTGCGCATCGTCGAAGGCGTCGTGCTGGGCATCCCCGTCATCGGGACCTGGCTCGTCTCCTGGATGTTCGGCGGCCGGTTCCCGGGCGAGATCATCGAGAACCTCTACCCGGTGCACGTCGCGATCGCCCCCGTCCTGATCGCCGTCCTCCTGCTGGTGCGTGCCCGCCTCGCGTACGCCCGGGGCTCGGCCGGCCCGGCCGACCCGGCGGCCCGGGCGACCCTCGGCCTGCGGCTCTGGCCCGACGCCGCCCTGCGCGCCGCCGGCCTGACCGCGATCACCGGCGCCGTCCTGGTGCTGCTGGGAGCCACCTCCAGCATCAGCCCGATCGGGTCGTACGGCCCGACGGCGGCCGGTGACGTCGGCGCGGGCAGCCAGCCCGACTGGTACATCGGCTTCCTCGACGGGGCGCTCCGGCTGGTTCCCGTCGGCTGGGAGGCCGAGTGGTTCGGCTGGACGTGGACCTTCGCGATCCTGGTTCCGCTCGCGGTCGTCTCCGTCTACTTCCTCCTCGTCGTCGTGTACCCGCATCTGGAGTCCTGGGTCACGGGTGATGACGCCGAGCACGACACGCTCGACCGGCCCCGGAACGTCCCGGCGCGCACGGGGATCGGCGTCGCCGGCGCGCTCTTCTACGGCGTGCTGTGGGGCGCCGCGAGCGCGGACGTCGTCGCCACGGCGTTCAGCGTGAGCTTCGAGTCCGTCATCACGGCTCTCCAGGTCGCGCTGGTGGCCGGCCCGCCCCTGGCGTTCGAGGTGACGCGCCGGATCTGCGTGGGGCTCCAGCACAGGGACCGTGAGGTCGCCCGGCACGGGCACCCCACGGGCCGGATCGTCCGGCTGGCCACGGGCGGCTACGTCGAGCTCCACCGACCCGCGGCCGAACCGGAGCCGGCGCGCCTGACGGTGGCCCCGGTGCGGCCCCGGCCGACCAGGCCGGACGGGGACGGTCAGCCGACCCGCCGTGAGCGATTCCGGAGGGTTCTGGCCCGCCGGTTCGAGACCGGGCATGTCGTCATCGAAGCAGCGGGTGCCCGCGCCCGGACGACGCGCCGGGCGCCGAACAGAACCGACTGAACCGGCTCGGGCCTTGCGGTGCCCCCGGCGTCTCGCAATAATGAGACCGACGGTCGGTTTATTAATTCCGGAGGAGACCGAATGGCCCGGACGGTCAACGCTGCCGCACACGCGCAGCGGCGCGACGAGTTCCTCGACGCGGCCCAGCGGATGGTCGACACCAAGGGCTTCGAGGCGATGAGCGTGCAGGACGTCCTGACCGAGGCAGGCGCCTCGAAGGGCGCCTTCTACCACTACTTCGGCTCCAAGCAGGACCTGCTCGAGGCGCTCGCGGACCGCATGTCGGCCGCGATCACGTCTCGCCTCGCGCCGGTCGTGGACGACGCCGATCTGGCCGCCGTCGCGAAGCTGCGCCGGTTCTTCGCGGACCTGGGCGAGTGGAAGACCGAGCGCCGCGATCTCCTGGCTGGGATACTGCGGGTCTGGTACTCCGACGGCAACGCGGTCGTGCGCGTCAAGGTGCGCGCGACGATCACCGACCGGATCGCGCCGCTGCTGGCGCGCATCGTCGCGCAAGGCGTGGCGGAGGGAGACCTCACGCTTGCTCATCCAGAGCGTGCGGGCCGCGTGCTCGTGGCCCTGATCCAGGACCTCAACGACGAGCTCGCCGCGCTGCTCCTCCGGGGCGAGGACGGACCGGCCGGCCTGGCCGCCGCCTGCGAGACGGTCGCGGCCTCCACCGAAGCCGTGGAACGGATCCTCGGCGTCCCGCCGGGTTCGGTCGTCCTCGTCGATCGGGGCGTCCTGCGCACCTGGTACGGGTCGGAACCGGAAGGGAGCCTGACATGACAGAACTCGTGCTCGTCATCCTGTTGCTGCTGTTCATGCTGCAGGGCCTCGCGAAGTTCTTGCTCTGGGCCGTCGTGCCCTACGAGACCAGGATCAAGCGGATCGCGGCGATGTACGCGAGGGGCCCCGGGCCGATGAGCGTCTTCGACACGGTCAACACCGCTCTCGCGGGCGTTCTCGTCGTGCTGCTCTTCCTCACGGACATGCAGCACCTGAGCTTCCTCACCGGACTGATCGCCGGCATGGTCCTGATCCAGATCAGCTTCCACCGGTTCAACCAGGAGCTGCCCGACGACAAGGCGCCGCGGATGCCTGCACCACCCATCACGCTGATGTCGTACGCGATCCAGGCACGGCCGTCGCGGGCGTGGCTGGAGTACTCGCTGATCACCGCGCTGTTCGTCTGGGGGATCGCCGTGCTGGTCAGTCGGAACCTGTTCGGCTGAGCCGTGAGCGTGCCCTACCGGCCCGCGCGGACCAGTCCTGACTCGTAGGCACGCACCACCATCTGGGTCCGGTCGCGCAGCCCGAGCTTGGTCAGGATGCGCGATACGTGCGACTTGACGGTCTGCTCCGCGAGCACCAGCGTGTCGGCGATCTCGGCGTTGGACAGCCCCGCCGCGACCTGGCGCATCACGTCCAGCTCGCGATCGGTCAGGCCGGACAGCGTCGCGTCGGGCCGGGCCCGCGCGTCCGGCCGCGCCGCGTAGTCGGCGATGAGGGCCCGCGTGATCTTGGGGGACAGGAGCGCCTCGCCGGCGGCCACCACGCGCACCGCGTGCGTCAGCTCCTCCGGCGGGGAGTCCTTCAGCAGGAACCCGCTCGCGCCGGCGCGCAGCGCGGCGAAGACGTAGTCGTCGGCGTCGAACGTGGTCAGCATGATCACCTTGGGCGGCGTGCCAGGCGAGCCGAGGATCGCGCGGGTCGCGTCCAGGCCGTTCACGCCGGGCATGCGGATGTCCATCAGCACGATGTCGGGCCGCGTGCGGCGCACGACCTCGGTGATCCCCGCACCGTCGTCGGCCGTCCCGACCACGGTGATGCCCTCGTGGGCGTCCAGGAGCGCGGCGAAACCGGCACGGATCATCGATTGGTCGTCGACGACCAGCACGCGGATCTCGTGCCCGGCCGTGTCGGGATGGGACGCCATGACCTCAACCTATCCCGGCAACCCGGTCGCAACAGACCAGGTGACCGACCGGTCCCGGGATTGGCTCTCACGAGTGACGCGCGCGCCCGCGCCGGAGCCTTAGTCTGACGGCGATGAATCGTCCCCGGGAACGCCGCCTGCCGGTCGTCATGCGCGCCCTGACACGGACCGACGCCGCCACCGCCTCGCCCGCGCGCCGCGCCGTCGTGTGGCTGTGGACGGTCGTCTCGGTCGGCACGGTCGTGCTCGTCGCCGTCGGCTGGCCGGTCACCGCCTCCGGCTACGGCACCCGCCCCACGGTGGCCATGGTGGGGATCCTCCTGCACTGCTCCGCCGCGGGCCTGGCGGTCCGGTGGCCGTGGGCGGGACTGGGCGCGTCGATCGCCGGGGCGCTGATCCTGATCCCGATCACCGCCGGGGCCGCGCCCGGATGGCCCTGGCCGTGGCCCGTCACCGTACTGCTCACGCACTGCCTCACGGTGTTCGTCCTCGCCCTGCGCCACTCCTGGTACTGGGCCGCGTCCCTCTGGTCGGCCGGGGCCATGCTCACGGTTCTGGCGCCGGCCGCCATCGACCACCAGGCCGACGACGCCGTCATGGCCAACGGCGTCGTGCTGCTCTCGGTCAGCGGTGCGTTCGCTCTGGTCGGGCTGCTGGTCCGGCTGTGGATCGCGAGTGTCGGTCGCGTCGAGGAGGCCCAGCGGCTCAGCGCCGCCGAGGTCGCCCGGCGCCGCGAGCTCGAGGAGCGCAACCGCATCGCCCGCGAGCTGCACGACGTCGTCGCCCACTCCATGTCCGTCATCACCGTCCAGGCCACCACGGCCCGATACCGCCTGCCCGGTCTCGACGACGCCGTCCAGCAGGAGTTCGCGGAGATCGCCGCCTCCTCCCGGCGCGCGCTCGGGGAGATGCGCGGCCTGCTCGGCATCCTGCGCGGGCACGACACCGCGCCGACCGCACCCCTGCCCGGCCTGCCCGACGTCGCCGGACTCGTCGACTCCACCCGCGCCTCGGGCGCCGAGATCACCTACTCGGGGACCGACTCCGAGGTGCCCGACGCCGTCGGCCTCACCGCCTTCCGCGTCGTGCAGGAAGCCCTGAGCAACGCCCTGCGCCATGCCCCGGGATCGTCCGTCGCGGTCACGATCTCCGACGACGAGCACGACCTCACCGTCCGCGTCACCAACTCGGCCCCGGCGGAGCGGGCCGCCGACCCCGCGCCCGGCGCCCGGCTCGGCCTGGCGGGCATCCGCGAGCGGGTCGGCGCCCTCCGCGGCACGGTCACGGCGGACACGACGGACGACGGCGGCTTCGAGCTCACCGCCGTCATCCCCGTCGTCGAGGACGAGGACCCGCTACTCACGTAGGGGGTGAAGTTGGCTCTCGCGAGGGACGCGCAGCGCGTGACCTCGTTCCTACCGTGACGTTCATGACCATCGACACCCCGGTCCGCCCGCCTCGGCCCGCTCCGCCTGCTCGACCCGTCCGGCCACGCACCGCCCGCAATCCGCAGACCGCGGACTACTTCGACCTCATGCGTCGTGTCAGCGACGCGGGCCTGATGGAGCGGCGGTTTCGCTGGTACGTGTGGCGGACCGTGGCGCTGGCGGCGCAGCTGGCCGTCGCGCTCGTGCTGCTGCTGACGCTGGGCCAGACGTGGTGGCAGCTGCTCGTGGCGGCAGGGTTCGCCGTCGTCTTCACCCAGGGCGCGTTCCTCGCGCACGACGGCGCCCACCAGCAGGTGTTCACCAGCGGGTCCCGCAACGCGTGGTTCTCCCGGATCATCGGCAACCTCGTGGTCGGGCTCAGCTACGGCTGGTGGACCCGCAAGCACAACAAGCACCACGGCAACCCCAACGTGATCGGCAAGGACGGCGACATCGCCACCGGCGCCCTCGTGTTCGTGCCGGGGCAGGGGGAGGGACGCACCGGCCTGCTCGGCTGGGTGACCCGGCGCCAGGGCTGGCTGTTCTTCCCGATGCTCACGCTGTTCGGTCCGGTGTTCCACGCGACCGCCATCCACAGCCTCGCGACCACGCCGGCGATCAAGCACCGCGGCGCCGAGGCGTGGCTGCTCGCGATCCGGCTCATCGGCTTCCCCGTGCTCGTGATCGCGACCCTCGGGCCGTGGCTCGGGGTCGCGTTCCTCGCGGTCGAGCTGATGGTGTTCGGTCTCTACATGGGGGCGTCGTTCGCGCCGAACCACAAGGGCATGCCGTTGATCCCGAAGGACGCCGACGTGGACTTCCTGCGCCGGCAGGTGCTCACCTCCCGCAACATCCGCGGCGGGCGGTTCCTCGACTGGGCGATGGGCGGCCTGAACCTCCAGGTGGAGCACCACGTGTTCCCGCGGATGGCGTCGGGCAACCTGCGGCGGGTGCAGCCGATCGTGCGCGAGTTCTGCGCCGAGCGGGGCATCCCGTACACGGAGGCCGGGCTGGTGGAGTCCTACGGGATCGTGATCCGCTACCTCAACCGCGTGGGCCTCGGGCACAGCGACCCGATGGAGTGCCCGATCGCGGCGCGGTACCGGTGACGCCCGCCGCGGCCCGCGCCGGGCGTCCGGCGCGGCCTGACGAGTCCGCGATCAGCCCTGCACCGACGCGCCGACCAGCCAGGCCGTGAGCAGCACGACCACGACCATCAGCGTGGTCTCGCGGCCGGCGCTGCGCCGCAGCGTGGTGCCCGCCGTACGGGAGCGTCCCGCATGGCGCACCACCCCACGACGTCGTGCCGTGAGCCGCGGCACGACGCCGAAGTGGTGGTAGGCGCCGATCGCCCCGACGACGAGCACCACACCGACCTTGGCCAGCAGGAGCAGTCCCCAGCTGCTCTCCCAGAGCTGTGCCGGGCGGTCCAGGACGCCGGCCGCCAGCAGCACCCCCGCCGCGCCGACCACCGTCACGGACACGGCCGCGACGACCGAGAAGCGCGCTCCCAGGAGCGCGGCGTCGGGTTCGCGTCCGCGCCGGCGTCTGACGCGCAGCAGGAGGCCCATCGCGACGACGCCGCCCACCCAGGTGGCCGCCGCGGCGAGATGTGCGACGTCGGCGATCACGATCAGCCAGCGGGGTTCGACGGTGTTGCTGTGGCCGCTGACGACGTGTCCGGCGCCCATCACGACGGCGCCGAGGACGGCGAGCCACGAGCCCGGCAGGGTGCGCCAGGCACCCGCCGCCACCGCGAGGGCGCCGGCGGCCTGGAGACCGACGGCCCGGAGGGTCGTGCCGGTGAGCGAGCCGCCGATCGCGGAGGGCGAGATCGCCGCCGTGAGATCGCCGTGCGCCACGAGTACCGATCCGGCCATGACGCGGACGGCGAGGCCGGGGAGGACCAGTACGCCCGCCCACCGGACGAGTCGCAGCACGGCCGCGACGTCGGCCGGGTCCCGGCCGCGCAGCACGAAACCCGTGAACACCAGGCCGCCTGCGGCCACCAGCCCGCCCCAGAGCGCGGCGGCGCTGCCCAGCCGTGCGATCGCCTCCGCGACATCGGTCGCGGGGCTGTCCATGGCGGCGGGATCGTGATCCATGTCGTGGCCCGTGCCGGAGTGCGACCCGTCGGTGCCGGAGGCGCCACCGCTCGCGGCATCACCGCTGCCGGCACCACCGCCGACCTCTCCCGGCGTCGTCGCGCCGGCGGACGGCGTGCCGGTGGCGTCGGGGGACCCGCTCGGGCCCGCGCCGGTCACGGTGAAGCCGAAGGAACCCTCCAGCGGATGGCCGTCCTGGGCCGCGGCGTTCCACGTCACGGTGTAGTCGCCGGCGCCCAGCGCGTCGCGCGGGGTCGCCGTCAGGACGAGGCCGTCCTCGGCGCCAGCGACGTCGGCCTCGACGGTGCCCTCCGGACCGTCGATCACCACGCCGTCGCCGAGCGCACTCACCGGCAGCGTGAACCGCAGCGTGACCTCGGTGACCGGGCGACTCGACGTCGACCCCGCGGCGGGCGCCGTCGACTCGAGCCGGGTGTGCGCGCCGGCGGACGGCGCGCACCAGAGCGCGAGCAGGAGGGCGGCGACCAGTCCGGCGGCCGTCCGTGCCACGACGGTGCGGGGGTGCGCGCCGGCAAGCGTTCGGCGCATGGGGACTCCTTTGCACGGTGGTGCGCCGGCCGGGCGCCGGCGCACCACCCGTCGGTCACATCGAGGCGAGGAGCTCTTCCATCGTCTCGATCTCGGCGTCCTGCGTGTCGATGATCGTCTGCGCCATCTCGACCGCGCCCGCGTCCTGACCGGACTCGATCTCGGTTCGCGCCATCTCGATCGCACCCTGGTGGTGCACGATCATCTGCTCGAGGAAGAGGCGGTTCGCCTCGGGGCCGGCGGCGTCGTCCAGCATCTGCATGTCCTCCTCCGACATCATGCCGTCCATCCCGGCGTGGCCGGAGTGCTCGGAGGTGCGCTCGGCGCCCCAGGTGTCCAGCCACCGGCCGAGCTCCTCGATCTCGGGGGCCTGCGCCTCCTTGACCCGGGTGGCGAGCTCGGCGATCCGGGGGTCGGCGCCGGGCTCGGCCAGGACGATGTCCGCCATCTCGATCGCCTGCTCGTGGTGCGGGATCATCATCTGCGCGAACATGACGTCGGCGTCGTTGTGCTCCGTGTGCTCGCCGGCCGTGCTCGCGGTGTCCTGCGCGGGCTCCTCGGGGCCCGAGCAGCCCGCGAGGGCGAGTGCGCCGGCCAGGGCGACGACGGAGATCAGGGTGTGCTTCATGGGTCTTCCTTCAACTCGTCTCGGGTAGCACTCACTGGCGCGACCGTGCTCCGACACGGTCGCGCTGCGGGTCGGCGCGATGCGCGCCGCGGCCGGGTCTACGTCCGCGAGATACAGAGTTCGTGCAAGGAAGGAGCGGCGACCGCCCGGACGCCGGCCGGTGCCGGCAGCAGGGGCGTCGACACCTCGAGCGGGGCTCGCCACAGGAGCCGCCGTGCGGGCACGACGAGGGCGAGCATCGCGACGAGGACCATGAGGCACATCGCCGTCGTGAGGTCGTGCCCGCCGCAGCCGTCATGGCAGGCGCCCGTGCCCGGCTCGCCGAGGGCCTGGATCTCCGGGCCCTGCGCCGACGTGTCGGCGACGGCGGTGGGTCCCGACGTCGTGACCCGTTCCGCCGCTGCCCGCGAAGCGGGGCCGACGGAGACTTCGACGACGGAAGCACCGTCGACGACGGCGGCGCCGTGGGGCACCTGGTGCGTGTGCGACGTCGGTGATCCGCTCATCGAGTGCATCGTCACCACGCCGACGATCACCGTCAGGATCGCCAGCGCCCCGATCGGGCGTCGCCGGGGACCGCCGACGAGCGACCGGAGGAACGAGAGCACGTGCACGGCACGGAGGCTATCCCACTGCGGGACCCGCATGGAACCGACGTGCGAGGACGGAACGCGAGCCGAGTGGGGCGTGCCCCACCCCGGATGCACCGGGCAGCACCATGGCGCCGCGAATGCGGTCGCACCAGGATCTGTCTCGATCAGATCGCTGTGCGGGCGAACCGCTGCCCGGGCGATTCCGCACCGACGCGAGGAGTTCACATGGTTCCCAGGCGGCAGCCGCGAGGGTTCACCGTTGGCCGGATCGCGGCCCTGGTGGTGATCGGGTTGACAGTGCTCGGCCTCGTCCTCCTGGACCGGCCGGACGACTCGCGACCGGTGGTACCCGATGGCGCGACGTCCGGTGAGATCGCCCTGGAGCCGTGCGCGTACGACACCGAGGCGGGGAGCCTGGAAGCGGACTGCGGGACACTGATGGTCCCGGAGAACCGGCGGGACCCGCGCTCGGACCTGATCGCGCTGCCGGTGACCCGCATTCGGGCCACCGGCGGGAACCCCGCAGAGCCGATCTTCCGGTTGGGAGGTGGTCCCGGCGCGACGAACATGTCGTTCCCGACCGCGAGCCGCCTGGCCGAGCGCCACGACGTGGTCCTGGTCGGATACCGCGGCATCGACGGATCGACGGTCCTGGACTGCCCCGAGGTGCAGTCGGCGCTGCGGCAGTCGGCCGACCTCGTGAGCGACGAGTCGTTCGACCGCTACGCCGAGGCGTTCGCCGAATGCGCGCAGCGCCTGGTGGCCGAGGGCGTCGACCTCGAGGGCTACTCGCTTCCCCAGCGCGTCGACGACCTGGAGGCGGCACGCCAGGTTCTTGGGTACGCACGGATCAACCTGTTCAGCTCGAGCGCGGGGACCCGGACCGCGATGATCTACTCCTGGCGGTATCCCGAGTCGATCCACCGCTCGGCGATGCTCGCGGTCAACCCTCCGGGCCGATTCCTCTGGGACCCGGCGACCACCGACGACCAGCTCGACCACTACGCCGAGCTCTGCCGCGCGGACGAGGGGTGCGCTTCCCGCACCGACGATCTCGCCGCATCCATGGCCGCGACGGCGGCGGACATGCCGGATCGCTGGGGGTTTCTGCCGATCAAGGACGGCAACGTCCGGGCGGCCACGATGTTCGGCCTGTTCCACACGACCGAGAGCGCCGCGCCACTGAACGCGCCGACCATGTTCGATGCCTGGCTGCGCGCGGCCGACGGTGACCCGAGCGGGCTCTGGGCCCTGTCCGTGCTGGCCGATCTGGTCTTCCCGGAGTCGTCCACCTCGGGCGACGGCGCCGCGTCAGGCATGATCGACGCGGAGATCGTCGACGCCTACTACGCGCGCGGCGGCGATCCCGGCTCGATCCTCGGCAACGCCGCCTCCGACATCCTCTGGGGCGCCGGGCGGCTCACCGAGGCGTGGCCGGCGAGCCCGGACCACGCGGACTACCGGCAGGTGCGGCCGTCACCGGTGGAGACGCTGCTGATCGGCGGTACGGTCGACTTCTCGACACCGGCGCGCCACGCCACCGACCAGTTGCTTCCCGCACTGCCGAACGGCCGGCAGGTGATCCTGGCCGAACTCGGGCATTCCGACGACTTCTGGCACTACCAGCCCGAGGCCGGCGAACGGCTCCTCACCACGTTCTTCGACAGCGGAGAGGTGGACGACTCCCGGTACGAAACCCGCGCGGCGGAGTTCGAGGTCGGGCTCACGATGGCGACCCTCGCCAAGATCGTGGCCGGCGCACTGCTCGGTGGTGCCCTGATCGCCACCGCGATGCTCGGCTGGATGGCCGGCAGGGTGCGTCGCCGGGGCGGCTTCGGGCGCGGGGCGAGCATCTGGCTGCGCAGCCTCGCCCCGGCGATCCTGGGTCCTGGCGGATGGTTCCTGGCCGTTCTGCTCGTGTGGAGCCTGTGGCCGGCGGTGTTCGTGGGTGGTCCGGCCGTGGTGGTGGTGTCCATGGGCGCGACGATCGGGCTCGGCGTGTACCTGGCCTGGGTCGACCGGGACCGGCGTCCCGCCACCCGCTCGCGGGGCTTCGTCGTGGCCGTCGGCGGGTCGTTCCTCGGGGCCTGGCTCGGCTACCACGTCGCCGATGCCACGGTCGGCGTACTGACCGCGCTCGTCGGCGCGACCATCGCGGCCAACCTCGCCCTGCTCACCATCGACATCATCGGCGACCGGCCGCACCCGATCCGGCAGGTGTCTCGCCCCTCGTGACAACCGTGCACGCTATCGTTCAGGCGGATCGGAGGCACGGTGACGATACTCAACCGGACGTACCGGATGGTCGACGGCGAGCGGGTCGAGGGGACCTGGCGCTGGGTGTTCATCCACAACGGCCACTACTTCCTGACACCGCTGGAGATCTACGCCGACGGCGCCATCTACTGCTGGGAGTGGGTCGACCTCGACGGGCTCGCGGAGAAGCTGCGCTCCGGCTGGGTGGTGACGGAGGCGGAGCCGGGCGGCCGGGGCTCGGCGCACGGGCTCGCGTCCTGGACGTTCGACACCGTGTACTCCGAGGTCGCCGCCGAGGAACTGCTCGGCGAGGTGGCCGACCTGATCGACGAGCTGAACGACCGGCCCGACTCGAGCGACCGCTGCGCGATCGCCGTCGACCGGTTCCTGGCCAGCCGCAGCGAGCCCGACTTCGCGGCCCTGCGCGAGGCGTACGACGCCGTGCCCGAGCACCTGCGGATGTACGTCCTCGGCGACCAGGACGCCAAGGACGCTCCCCTTCACGAGCTGTGCGAGAAGTCGTACGACGAGGTGATGGACCCGGACGACGTCACCCGGGCGAACCTTGCCTACTTCGAGGAGTACGGTCCCTTCGCGTCCGGTGCACGGCCGTCCCACCGGCCCGGACCGGCCGACGACGGCGCCGCGCCGCGCGGCTTTCTCCCGCTGGGGAACTGGAACATCCGCTACGCAGGAGAGCAGTCCCCGCACATCGGCCTGCGCAACGACTTCCCCGCGCCGATCGCCGTCGGCGACGAGACCTACCCGAGCGTCGAGCACGCCTACTGGGCGCAGTCCACGAGCGATCCGGCCGAGCGGGCGGCGATACGCCGGGCCGGGTCGGCGTGGGAGATCCAGCAGATCACCGCAGCCTCGGCCGCCCCGGTACCGGACTTCCACCGGATGCGGACGGCGGTGATGGCCTGGGTGCTGCGGCTCAAGTTCGCGCAGCACCCGGACCTGGCGGAGCTCCTGCTCGCGACCGGCGACGCCGTCATCCACTACGACGACCTCCACTCGGACTTCTGGGGCCGCGGGCCGCACGCCGGCGGCAACTGGATGGGCCACCTCCTGGAACTCGTCCGCGCCGAACTCGTCGCGCAGCGCGCCGGCATCCCGCACTGAGTTCGCGGCGCCAGGTGAGTGGCGTCATGGTCGCCGGACGTCGCGACGTCGTCGCGGCACGGCAGCACCGGCCCCCGGCCCGGCCGGCTCGGACGCCGGTCCTAGGGTTCCCGCATCCGGGACCTGAGCACGTCGAACTCGCAGCCTGGCGCGTCCGGATCGAAGCCGTGCTCGATCAGCCACCGTGATGCCACCAGGCTGCGCAAGGACCACCAGGCCCGGATCACGCCCCGGTCCGCGCCCGGGCCGTAGCCGGCCAGCAGGTCGTCCAGGCGTTCCTCGTGCCCGAGCGTCAGGATGGCGAGGTCGAACATGGCGTCGCCCGGCGCGGCCTCGGACCAGTCGATGATGCCGGTGACCTCGTCGCCGTCGACGAACACGTGCGTGATCTGCAGGTCGCCATGGATGAAGGCCGGCTTCCACGGTCGGAGCGCGGCCTCGGCGATCTCGCGGTTGCGCCGGATCACGTCGGCGGGCAGCACGGCGTCGGCGAGCAGTGCCTCGCACTCCCTGTCGAGCTCCGCCGCCACGTCCTCGAGCCGGTGTCCCGGCCACGGCGGCAGCGGCGCATCGTGCAGCCTCCGTACCGTGGCGCCCGCCGCGGCCCACGCCGCCGGCGACGCGTCCGACGGTTCGCCCAGGCGGCCCAGTGCCTTGCCGGGCACGGCGGCGATCGCGAGCACGGGCGGCTCGCGCCAGAGGACCGCCGGCGTCGGTACCGGCGCCATGGCCATCGCCCGCACCTCGGTGTCGGCGTGCGCCGCGTCGCCGTCGACCTTCAGGAACACGTCACCGACGCGCAACGTCGCGCGCTGGCTGTGCGCGACGACGACCTCGACCTCTTCCATGCCCGCCATCCTGGCGAGGATCGCCGCGCATGTCCCGGGAATTGATCGGCGCCGGCCGGAGCGCCGCGCTCCGCTACGATGGGCGTGTGAGCGAGGCCGTCCTGAGAACTGCGCGGATGGCGTTGCGCCCGGTCCGGGAGGACGACGTCGATCGGCTGTGCCTGCTCAACTCCGAGCCCGGCGTCATGCGGTATCTCGACCGGCGGCCGCCGTCGCGTGACGCCGTCGAGGCGGAGGTCGCGGAACTGTTGCGGCATCGTGCCCGGCATGCCGGCTTCGGCCGCTTCGTCGCCGAGGACGACGGCGGAACGTTCCTCGGCTGGTTCGGTCTGCTGTCCGACGGCGCCGGCGTTCCCGAGCTCGGCTACCGGCTGCGTCGGGGCGCCTGGGGGAAGGGCCTCGCGACCGAGGGCGGCCGGGCTCTCGTCGATCACGCCTTCGAGCTCGGCGTGGAGCGGGTGGTCGCGGAGGCGATGGCGGTCAACGCCGGTTCGCGACGCGTCCTGGAGAAGTGCGGCCTGCGCCACGTGGAGACGTTCCACGTGCCGTTCGACGACCCGCTGCCCGGGACCGAGCACGGCGAGGTCCGGTACGAGATCACCCGGACCGACTGGCTGAGGTCCCGGGGCGCCGACGGGGTCGTGCTGCCAGGCGCTTGACCGGGGCCGCCGGCACGCTCAGCCCTCTGTTCGCCGGCCCCTCTCGATTCGGCGTCCGAGTGGCTCGACCGTGGTCAGGGACCGGGCGATCCGGTCGAGGGCGCCGGGGACGATGGCGTAGTAGGCCCACTTGCCGCGCTGGGTGCGGGTGAGGAATCCCGCGTCGACGAGGATCTTGAGGTGGTGGCTGACGGTGGGCTGGGCCAGGCCGACGGGTTCGGTCAGGTCGCACACGCAGGCCTCGCCTCCGTCGTGGGCGGCGATGATGGAGACGAGCTGGACGCGGGTGGGGTCGCTCAGGGCCTTGAAGACGCGGGCGAGCTCGCGGGCGGGGTCGGGGTCGATGGCCTCGCGGACCATGGGCGCGCAGCATGCGCCGGAGGGGGCCACCGTCGTCGGGGTGAGCTCGAGCGTCGTCGTCATGCCTCCACCTTGCCACGGATCGAACTTCGTGGATATGTTGCCCTCCGAACAGCTCGCGCACCTCAAGGACGGCGGGCTGCCAGACAGCCACCCTTGAGGTGTGAGCAGTGAGGACCCGGTTTACTCGCCCGTCGCCTTGGCGGCCGCCTTCTGGGCCTTCTTGAAGGCGCGGACCTCCTGGAGGGTTTCGGCGGAGGTGACATCGGCGATGGAGCGGCGGGAGCCGTCCTCTCCGAACTCTCCTGCCGCCTCGCGCCAGCCCTCTGGCTGGACGCCGCGTTGCTTGCCCAGCAGGGCGAGGAAGATCTTGGCCTTGCGTTCGCCGTAGCCGGGCAGGGCGTTGAGGCGCTTGAGGACCTCGGCGCCCGTGGGCTCGCCGTCGGCGCCCGGGTCGGTCCAGATGCGCGACGCGTCGCCGTCGTACTCGTCGACCACAGCCTGGGCGAGCGCCTGGACGCGTCCGGCCATGGACCGTCCGTAGCGGTGGATGGCCGGGGGAGTGGTGGACAGTTCGACGAATCGGTCGGGTTCGGTCTCGGCGATCAACTGCGGGTCGATGGACCCGAGCCGATCGAGGATCTTCCGCGGGCCCGCGAACGCATGCTCCATCGGATACTGCTGGTCCAGGAGCATCCCCGTGAGCAGGGCGAACGGGTTGTCGCTCAGGAGTTCGTCGGTGTCAGGGTCGCCGGTGATCCACAGTCCCATGCGGCCATTATCACGCTGCGTTCAGTCGCCGTCCTTCGGAGCCGCGTCGGTCCTCGCCACGCCGCCCTTCACGTCCAGGTCGATGTCGGCGAGCAGCGGCGGCACCGGTACGTCGTCGTTCTCGAGGATGACCTCGGCCCACGTGTCGCCGAGTCGTACGTCCACGCGGTGCGCCAGCCCGTCGTCGTCCACCCAGTACCGGATCCGGGAGGCGTCCGGGTCGACCGGCTGGGCGTCCTCGTGGTCCGGGCCGCCCGACGCCGGCGCCTCGCCGCCGGCATCCGTCTCGTCAGCACGATCGCGGTCGCTGCCGTCGCCCCGCCCGCCGCCGCCGTCGTCACGGGTCCCACCGCCGTCACCCAGCCCCGACGTCGGCCCCGCGAACACCGTCACGCTCCGCCCGCCGGTCTCGTCCTCCCGCAGCCAGAGCGCACCGCCCCGCCGGATGAGCGCCGCGTCGTCGGGCCGCTCCGCGCCGAGGCCCGCCAGGACGGCGAGCACCACCCCCAGCGCCGACCCGCTCGGGTCGAGCGGCGCGGCGGTCCAGCCGTCGAGCGAGGTCAGCGGCTTGCCCATGGTCTTCCCGGCGGCCGTCGCGACGAGCTCACCGTTCCAGGTCACGCGGTCCGACGGGAGCCCGTCGGAGGACACCGTGCCGTACCCGGTGCCCGTCGAGTAGTCGAACCAGCCGTCCAGCCTCAGCTCACGGCCCCGGTCGGTGAACGTCGCGGTGATCGCGCGGCTGCCCGCGTCCACGTTCCGCGCCCGGACGTCCGCGAGGAGCCGTGACTCCGTCACCGTCACCGGGCGTGCGGGTTCCGGCTCGGGATCCTCGGCGCTCGCGGTGCAGGCCGCGATGAGGAGCGCCAGCGCGACCACGGTTCCGGACGTCTGCCGCGCTCTCCACGATGCCACGAGTGGAATCTATGGCGTCAGCGCACGAGCCGCACCTCCAGGACGCCGTCCTCCCCGGTTCCGGTGGTGGCGTCGGGCAGGAAGCCGTTCTTCTGGAAGAACTTGCGCGCGCCGGTGTTGGCCGCCGCGATCCACAACTCGGCGGACCGTGCGGGCGGGAGCACGCCGTTCAGAAGCGCCCGGCTGATCCCGCTGCCGTGCATCTCCGGCGTCACCCACAGGTCGTGCAGGGCGAGATCACGCTTGGGCTCGTGGCCGAGCCGCGGCGTCGCCTTGCCGACGACGGCGAACCCGACCACCAGCCCGTCCACCTCGGCCACGAGCGGGGTCTCGCCCGCGGTGAGGCGGCGCTTCCAGGCCTCGATGCCGGCCGCCTGCGTGTCCGTCCTCCAGTGCTCCTCGGGCACGAGCGGCAGGTAGACGGCGCGCCGCCCGGTCCAGTGGACGGCCGCGATCGCGGCCGCGTCGTCGAGGGTGGCGTCGCGCAGCGTGTACTCAGGCATGCGCAGACGGTACCCGCCGCAGGCGTCCCACCAGGCATTCCTCCAGCGCGAAGGTCTGCAGCAGCTGGCGCGGCACGGGGGCGAGGATCGTCACCGCCTCCTCGGCCGGCAGCACCCGCAGCAGGTCGACGTGGAAGTTCGTCGTGCCGCGGGTCAGCTCGAACGTCCCGGCGCCGGTGATGTTCCGCATCCAGTCCGTCCGGGAGCCCCAGGGAAGCGGGATCACGGCGAGGATCTCGGCGGAGTCGGGGTCGCGTCCGGCGAACGCGACGACCGGCGTCGTGTACTCCGTGCCGGACGTGCGGCCGACGTGGTGCACGACGGCGAACGGCGGGAAGCCGTTCGCGACCTTCTCGAACGCGGGGTTGACGGTCTTGGCCAGGGCGGCGACGGGCTCAGGCAGGTCCATGCGTCCCATCATGGCGAGAAGGCCGCCGGGGAGCGAACCGCCGTGCCCAGATCTCTCAGATTC
Source organism: Myceligenerans pegani (assembly GCF_014892515.1). Taxonomy (GTDB): domain Bacteria; phylum Actinomycetota; class Actinomycetes; order Actinomycetales; family Cellulomonadaceae; genus Myceligenerans; species Myceligenerans pegani. Next base: position 42,987 of record NZ_JADBGR010000082.1, on the reverse strand, counting down.
GTGTCGGTCGTCAGGTTGGCGTTATGGTCGGTTGAGGAGGGGAAAGGCGTGATGAAGACGACGACGGCGGGGGTGCGGCCCCTGGAGGAAGGCATCCGGACGGATTTCCGGGAGGAGATGGACTACGCCTCCTACCTGGGACTGGATCAGGTGCTCTCCGCGCAGCACCCGGTCAGCCGGCCGGAGCACCACGACGAGCTGCTGTTCATCATCCAGCATCAGACCACCGAGCTGTGGCTGAAGCTCGTGCTGCACGAGCTCCGCGCGGCCCGCGCGCACCTGGACGAGGACGACCTGCTCCGCGCGCTCAAGGCGGTCGCCCGCGTCAAGCATATCCAGCGCACCATCACCGAGCAGTGGTCGGTCCTGGCGACCCTGACGCCGAGCGAGTACGCGGAGTTCCGCGGGGTGCTCGGCTCGTCGTCGGGCTTCCAGTCGTACCAGTACCGCGCGGTCGAGTTCATCCTCGGCAACAAGAACGAGAAGATGCTGCCGGTCTTCCGCGGCAACCAGGAGGCGTACGACCTGCTCGACGGCCTCCTGCGCGAGCCCACCGTCTACGACGCGTTCCTGCGCCTGCTGGCTCGCCGGGGCCACGCCGTGCCCGACGAGATCCTCGAGCGCGACGTGACCGAGGCCTGGGTCGAGCACCCCGATCTGATCCCCGTGCTCACCGGCATCTACCGGGACCCGTCCTCCGCCTGGGACATCTACGAGGCGTGCGAGGACCTGGTCGACCTGGAGGACGCCTTCCAGTTCTGGCGGTTCCGGCACCTGCGCACCGTGCAGCGCACCATCGGCTTCAAGACCGGCACGGGCGGGTCCTCGGGCGTCGACTTCCTCAAGCGGGCCCTGGATCTGACGTTCTTCCCGGAGTTGATCTCGGTACGGACGGAGGTCGGTGCCTGATGGCTCGGTCGCTCCTGCCCGCCGTGATCGACCACCACGTGCATCTGGGCCTGGTGGACCCGGACCGGCTCGCCGGCTCGGTCGTCGCCGAGGTGCACGACCTCGGTTGGGATCCCGTGGTCATCGCCGCCATCGCGAAGGCGCCGCCGTCCGGCGTCAAGGTCCGCTTCGCCGGCCCGTTCCACACCGCGCCGGGCGGCTACCCGACCGGGCGGGCCTGGGTGCCGCGGGCCGCCGTCCGGCCGGTCGCCGGCCGCACGGACGCGCAGCGCGCCGTGGCCGACGTCGTCGCCGTGGGCGGGTCGTTCGTCAAGATCGCCCTGCACGCCGACATGCCGCTGCTCGACGACGTCACTCTGGTCGCCCTCGTGCGTGCGGCGCGCGCGGCCGGGCTCCCCGCCGTCGTGCACGCCGAGGGCGCCGGACAGGCCGCCCGCGCGCTCGGCGCGGGCGCGGAGGTGCTCGTGCACGCGCCGTTCTCGGAGCCGCTGCCGGACAAGCTGCTGCGCGCCTCGGCCGGCCGGACCACCTGGATCTCCACGCTCTCGATCCACGAGGGGGAGGCGCTCGCGACCGCGCTCGACAACGTGCGTCGGTTCTCCTCGGCGGGCGGCGCGGTCGTGTACGGCACGGACATGGGCAACGGCAACACCCCGGTGGGCCTGAACACCCGGGAGATCGAGCTGCTCGGCGAGGCGGGCCTGACCGGGAAGGCGCTGCTGCGCGCCGTGGTCGGCGCCCCGGACCGCGTCGTCCCCGGACGCGCGCTGATCTCGCCGCACCCGAGGCCGGAGACCGCCGACGAGCTGGTCGACTGGCTCACCGACGCCCGCCGCCTGACCCCGGCGGACCTGGAGGCCCTGACATGACGACCCCGAGCAGCGCGACGGCGGCGCACGGCGGCGCATCCGCCGCGGCCGACGCCACCGACCGACCGGCGGTCCCCGAATCGACCGCGCCGGCGACCGCCGTCGTCCCCGAGACCGTCGCGCCCGCCGCCGCGCCCGACGCCGTCGCGCTCACGCCGCCGGACCTCGCCGAGCGGGCCGCGGCGCTCGACGCCGCGGACCCGCTGGCCCACTACCGCGACCGGTTCGCCCCGAGTCCCGGTCTGGTGGCCTACCTGGACGGCAACTCGCTCGGCCGCCCCCTGCGCGCCACGCGCGACCGGCTCGCCGGGTTCGTCGACGACGTCTGGGCCTCCCGCCTCATCCGCGCCTGGGACGAGGGCTGGATGGATGCCCCCACCGAGCTCGGCGACGCCATCGGCCGGGTCACGCTCGGCGCGGCCGCCGGCCAGACCGTCGTCGCCGACTCCACCACCGTGATGCTGTACAAGCTGGCGCGCGCCGCCGTCGGCGCACGCCCCGGCCGCGACGAGATCGTCGCCGACACCGAGAACTTCCCGACCGACCGCTTCGTCCTCGAGGGCATCGCCGCCGAGCGCGGCATGACGATCCGCTGGATCCGGCCCGACCCGGCCCTCGGCGTGACGGCGGACGACGTCGCGGGCGTGGTCTCGGAGCGCACCGCGCTCGTGCTGCTCAGCCACGTCGCGTTCAGGTCCGCGTTCATCGCCGACATGCCGGCGATCACGCGCGTCGTGCACGACGCCGGGGGCCTCGTCCTGTGGGACCTGTGCCACTCGGTGGGCGCGGTGCCCGTCGAGCTCGACGCGTGCGGCGTGGACCTCGCGGTGGGGTGCACGTACAAGTTCCTGGGCGGTGGCCCGGGCGCGCCCGCGTTCGGCTACGTCGCACGGGAACTGCAGGCCGGGTTGCGGCAGCCGGTGCAGGGCTGGATGGGCGCGGCCGACCCGTTCGCCATGGGACCCGCGTACGAGCCCGCGCCCGGCATCCGGCGGTTCATCAGCGGCACGCCGCCCGTCGTGGGCATGCTGGCCCTGCGCGACATGCTCGCGCTCCTCGAGGAGACGGGGATGCCGGCCGTGCGCGCCAAGTCCGTGGCGCTGACCCGGTTCGTGATCGAGGCCGCGGACCAGCACCTCTCCCCGCACGGCGTGCGCGTGGCCTCGCCGCGGGACGCCGCCGTGCGCGGCAGCCACGTCACGCTGGAGCACCCCCGGTTCCGGGAGGTGACGGCGCTGCTGTGGCGGTGGGGCGTCGTGCCCGACTTCCGCCCTCCCGCCGGGATGCGGATCGGGCTGTCGCCGCTGAGCACGTCGTTCACGGAGGTCGCGCGCGGCCTGGCGCTGGTCGCCGAGGCGCTGCGCGACCCCGGGGCCGCCCCGAGACAGTGACCCGACGACCGTGACCCGCCCCCAGTGACCGTCCTCGACGACTTCGAGTCGCGTCCGGGCAGCGCTACCTCGCTGCTGCGGACCCTCGTCGGTGCGACCCTGCGGGACCAGGGTGGGTGGATGCCCGTGTCGGCCCTGGTCGCGCTGATGTCCGAGCTCGACGTCCCGGCCGCGCGCACCCGGACCGCGCTGGGTCGCGTCAAGGCGAAGGGGCTCCTGGTCGCCGAGGCCCGCGACGGCGTCGCGGGTTACGCCGTCGCCCCGGCCGCGGCCGAGATGCTCGGCCGCGGCGACCGGCGCATCTTCGGCCCGCGCCGCACCGGGGACGACGCCGGCCGCTGGTGCCTCGTCTCCTGGAGCGTGCCCGAGGACCAGCGGGACCTGCGGCACCGCCTGCGACGCCGGCTCGCGGCGATCGGCTGCGGGTCGGTGTCGTCGGCGCTGTGGATCTGTCCGGAGCACCTCGCCGACGACGTCGCCGTCATCCTCGACGAGCTCGAGCTGACCGGCCGGGCGACGGTCTTCCTCGCCTCCGAGATCCGCTACCCCGGCGGACCCGCGGCGGCGATCGCCCGGTGGTGGGACCTGCCCGCGCTGCGCGAACTGCACGAACGCTTCCTCGCGGGACACGCCGAGCCGATCACCCGGCTGCTCGACGGGGAGCGTGGCGCGGGCGGGCCCGAGCCGTCCGAGGCGTTCCGCACCTGGATCCGGGCGCTCGACGCCTACCGCCCGATCCCGTACCAGGACCCGGGCCTGCCGCCGGAGTTCCTGCCCGAGGACTGGCCCGGCACCCGCAGCGCCGAGGTCTTCACCCGCCTCGCCGCGGCAGCGCGCCTCCCGGCCGGCGTCTACGCGACCGGGATCGTGGCGGCCGGGGAGAAGGTGAGGACCGGGCGCCCGGTGCGGGGGTGGGGGAGGACGTCGCAGCCGACCCCGTAGGCCGGCTCGATGATCTCCGGGACCAGGACCTGCTCCGTCGGGCCCGCCGCGACCACCCGGCCCTCGGCGATCAGGACCACGTGGTCGCAGGTCGCCGCGGCGAGGTTGAGGTCGTGCAGCGCGGCGAGCACGGTGACGCCGTCGGCCGCGAGGGTGCGCAGCACCTCCATGGTGTGCAGCTGCGCGGCGATGTCCAGGTGGTTCGTGGGCTCGTCCAGCAGGAGCAGGCGCGGAGTCTGCGCGAGCGCGCGGGCCAGGTGGACGCGCTGGCGCTCGCCGCCGGACAGCGTGGCGATCTGGCGGTCGGCCAGGTCGGCGGCGCCGGCGCGTGCCAGGGCGCGGTCGGCGGTCTCGCGGTCCGCGTCCGAGTTCCCCGCGAGCAGGGCACGGTGCGGGATGCGGCCCAGCAGGACGGCGTCGTGCACCGTGATGGGCAGGTCCGTGCTCGCGTCCTGCTCGACGAGCGCCAGCGTGCGGGCGCGGGCGCGGCGCCCCGTCCGCAGCAGGTCGTCGCCGTCGAACACGACGACGCCGTCGTCCGGCGGCCGGATCCCCGCGATCGCCCGGAGCAGGGTCGACTTCCCGGATCCGTTCGGCCCGAGCAGCCCGGTCACGGCCCCGGCCGGCGCGGCCAGCTCGACCCCGTCGAGGATCAGCCGCCCGTCGATGCCCCAGGACACCCGCTCGGCCGCGAGCCCCGCGTCGCGCCGGACCGACGGGTCCGGTTCCCCCGAGGACGACGACGGTCCCGGCTCGGTGCCGCGCGACGGCCTCCGAGCGTCCGATCGGGCCCGGTCGGTCGGGCGCGGGCCCCGCGCGATCGAGGGGGACGACGGCGATCGGTCCGTCATGCGCGGGCCCTGCCCTTCCAGAGGAGGAACGCGAAGACCGGCGCGCCGACCGCGGCCGTGACGATCCCGACCGGCAGCTCGCGCGGGGCGAACACGGTCCGGGCCAGCGTGTCCGCCCAGACCAGGAACGACGCCCCGGCGAGAGCGGACAGCGGCAGCAGGAGGCGGTGCCGGGCGCCGACGACCAGCCGCACGGCGTGCGGCAGGATCAGCCCGACGAACCCGATCGACCCGCTCTGCGACACCAGCGCGCCGGTCAGCAGCGCGACCGCGATCAGCAGCGTCCAGCGGACCCGCTGCACGTCCATGCCCAGCGTCGCCGCCGCGGACTCGCCGAACGTGAACGCGTCCAGGACCGACCCGGACAGCATCAGCCCGGTCCCGAGGAGCAGCGTGGCCGCCCCGGTCACCGCGACCGAGACCCAGGTCGCCGACCCGACCGAGCCCATGAGCCAGCTCATGACCTCGCGGAACGCGTCGCCCTTGACCGACCAGAAGATGACGAACGACACCGCCGCCGCGCACATCTGGCTGATCGCCAGCCCGGCGAGCACGGTGCGGGTCGGCGTGACCTGGCCGAGCGCGCCCGCCAGGCCGAGAGCCGCCGCGAGCGCGAGCACCGCGCCGCCGAACGCCGCGACCGGCAGCAGCGCGAGCGCGGCGCCGCCGCCCGCCACGAGCACCAGCACCGCGCCGAGCGACGCGCCGGAGCTCAGGCCGAGCAGGTAGGGGTCGGCCAGCGGGTTGCGGGTGAGGGACTGCATCACGACGCCGCACACCGCCAGACCCGCCCCCACGGCGGCGGCCGTCAGGGCACGGGGGGCGCGGAGCTGCCACACCATGCCGTCGCGGATGGGGGACAGCGGCTCGACCGGGAGCCCGAGCGGTTCCAGCACCAGGTCGAGGCGGAGGTGGGTGGCGAGCGAGCGGCCCACCTCGGCGGCGGACAGGTCGGCCGGCCCGATCAGCACCGCGGCGAGCAGCGACGCGACGAGCACCCCGCCGAGCGCGAGCCCGGCGACCGCGGGGCCGCCCCGTCCGGCGGACGCGCCTGCCGGACGGGGCGGCCGGTCCCGGCCGTCCGCGGTCGTCCGGCTCTCCGCAGCCGCCCGGCCCTCCGCCGTCGTCCCGGTCGACGGGGTCACCGGCCCAGCGCTCCGAGCTGGTCGACGACGTCGGCCGCGGCGTCCACGTTCCGTACGCCGGCCTCGGTCGCGGGGAACGGTACGACGACGTAGTTCTCGTTCCGTACGGCCGTCATCTCGGCGGTCGCCGGGTTCTCCGCGAGCCGCTCCCTCTTGGCCTCGGCGGTGTTCCAGGCGGCGTCGACCAGCACGATCACGTCCGGATCGGCGGCGACGGCCTCCTCCCAGGCGAACGAGGTCCAGGTGTCGCGCACATCGGCGGCCACGTTCTCGAGCCCGGCCGCGTCCATGATCATCTGGGGCGCGCCGATGCCCGCGCCGACGTACGGGACGTCGTCGCCCGAGGAGTACCAGAGGGCCGTCAGGCCGCGGTCGTCGGGCTCGATCGCCGCCAGCGCCGACCGCTGCTCGGCGACCAGGTCCGCGGCGGCGTCCTCGGCCCCGAAGACGCGGCCGATCTCCTCGATCTCGCCGAAGACGTGGTCGAACGTGAGCGGGTTTGGCATGTACGCGGGGTCCTTGCAGGCCGCGGGGGACACGTAGGTGGCGACGCCGAGGGCGGCGAGGGTCTCGCGGTCCCCGGCGGTCTCCGCGGTGAGGTTCGACTCCCAGCCCGCGTAGATCAGGTCGGGCTCGAGCTCCAGTACCGCCTCCGAGCCCGGCGCCTCGTCGGTCAGGGGCTCGGCCAGCGCCGGGACGTCGGCGGCGGCGTCGGTGAGGGACTCGGGCACCGGTCCGTCGAGGAACGCGGTGCCGACGATCCGGTCGCCGAGGCCGAGCGCGAGCAGCATCTCCGTGGTCGACGACTTGATCGTCACCACACGTTCGGGCGGCGCGGGGATCTCGGCGGCGAAACCGCAGTTGTCGAGGCGGACCGGGAACGTGTCCGACGCCGGGCCGCCGTCGTCCGGGCTCCCGTCCGTGCCCGAGGTGGCGGACGAGCACCCGGCGAGGGCGAGCACGGCCGCCGCGGCCAGCGCGGTGGCCGCGGCGGCGGGGCGAGCGGTGGTGCGGACGACGGCAGGGATGAGGGTACGCACGATGGCTCCTGTGCAGGGTCGCTGATGAGGCCCGCGCCGCAGGACGACCCGCGGTGCCGGGCTGGGGGCGACGCGCCATCTCGCGCCGGCGGATCAGCGGCCCACAGTCCGGGCCGCGACGACGGGACAGGTCAGGAGAAGTCCCGCGATCCGGCCCACAGCATACGCCGCGTCACCGACAGGGAGGGCAACCGGCCCCGGCCCCGGCCGAGGCGACCGCGGCGGAACCTGCCCCCGGCCGAGGCGGCGCCGGCCGAGGCCGCCGGTCGTCGGCGCGTGCTTCAGCGGACGCAGGTGCGGAAGGACTTGCTCGGGAAGGACCACGACCCCGCGGACCAGCCGCCCTTCTCGCGCACCGCGAACGAGTAGTCGCCCGGCGGCAGCGTGATCGTGATCGTCCGCGCCCCGGCGCACGTCTTCCCCCCGGCCGGGATGGTCACCGAGTCCGTCTCCCTGCCCGTCCACGCGACGTAGAGCTGGCGGCCCGTGGCGTTGCGGACGGTCAGGTGCAGGCTGTCCCCGGCGTCGCCGGTCCTCCGGGGCCGCGTGAGGCCGTCGCCGTCGCGCAGGGCGGCCGCGACCTGCTTCCTGATCGTGGCGGTCCGGAGCCGCTCCCGGGCGACCTCGGCGGCGAGGGACTTCGCGCGGGCGGCGACGCCCGGCAGCGCGTCGAGCCGCTGACCCGCGAGCCTGCCCGGCTTCGTGCCCGGATAGTCCTCTACCGCCCGGGTGAGGGCGTACCGGGCGGCGCCGAACACGTCCGGCTCGTAGCGGGCGTCGCGCGCCGCCGCCTCCGCGCGGGCGATCCGCTCCTCGCCGCAGCGCAGCAGTGACCAGGACAGGGCCTCGTGCGCGGCGGCCCGGACCGGCTCGAGCGCCTCGCCCTTCAGCCTCGCCCACGCGCGCGCGGGATCGAGCGCCCGGCAGGGCTCCTTCTTCCGGCCCCGCTCGACGTCCCGCTCGTACAGCGCCCAGACGCGTTCCCGCGCGGTCTCGGCGAGGTCGGACTCCGGCGCGTCGGCCATGACGGCGGCGTACTGCCGCACCGCACGCCGCTCCTCGTCCCGGGCCTCCAGGTCCCGCCCGAGCGCCATCCGCGCCTCGGACCGCTCGTCGAGGGCGCCGCCGTACCGCGCCGCGCCCGAGGCGAGGTAGTCGCCGTATCCGGCGATCGCCCTGCGGTACTCCTCCCGCCCCGCCAGGTGGCGCGCCCGCTCCAACTCCTCGCAGGCGGCGATCTCGGCGCGCAGCCCCGACCGGTCGACCGGGGAGTCGAGGAACGAGACGCTGCCCGAGTCCAGCGCGGACTTCAGGTGCCGGTCCGCCGCGTCGCAGTCACCCGCGGCGTGCGCGCTCCGCCCGAGCGCGGCCTCGCTCCTGGCCTCCGCCCGTGAACCCTGCAGCAGGGTCACGAACAGCCAGACCACGGCCGCGACCACCAGCACCAGCGCCACCGCGAGGACCGCCGACCGGCCGCGGCGCGACCTCGGCTCGTCCCGCGTGACCGGTGCCAGTACGTGCAGATCGCTCACCGAGGCCCCCGTTCGTCCGTGCCCGCGCCTGCCACGATGTAGCGCGGTATGTCGGAAATGGTGCCACGAGATCCCGCCGCCGAGGAGAGAACGCCCGCGTACCCTCGTGCCACATGAGCACTGGGAGAAGAGCACTCGTCACCGGGGCGTCGTCGGGCATCGGCGCGGCCACCGTGCGCCGCCTCACGGCCGACGGCTGGAGGGTGGTCGCCGCGGCCCGCCGCAAGGAGCGGCTCGAGGCGCTCGCCGCCGAGACCGGCGCGGAGCCCTACGCCGTCGACGTGACCGACGACCACGCCGTGGCCCGGCTCGCCGAGCACCTGGCCGCCACCGGCGGGCTGGACGCCGTGATCAACATCGCGGGCGGCGCGCTCGGCCTGGACAAGGTCGAGGACGGCGACGTCGACGGCTGGCGCTGGATGTACGAGGTGAACGTGCTCGGCACGCTGCGCGTCACCAAGGCCACGCTGCCGCTGCTGCGCGAGGCGGGCACGGCCCGCGGCGTCGCCGACGTCGTGAACCTCACCTCCACGGCCGCGCTCGGCGCGTACGAGGGCGGCGCCGGGTACACGGCCGCCAAGCACGGCGAGCACATGCTGTCCCAGACGCTGCGGTGGGAGATCGCCGGCGAGCCGGTGCGCGTCATCGAGATCGCGCCCGGAGCGGTCGCCACCGAGGAGTTCTCCCTGGTCCGCTTCGGCGGCGACGCCGAGAGGGCCGCCCAGGTCTACGCCGGCTTCACGCCGCTCACCGCCGAGGACGTCGCCGACACCGTCGCCTGGACCGTCTCCCGCCCGGACCACGTCAACATCGACCAGGTGACGATCCGCCCCCGCGCCCAGGCCCACAACAGCAAGATCGTCCGGAACGCCGACGTGTGACCTGAGTGGTCGGCCCGTTGTCGGATGATCGGTCCCCCGGGCGACCGATCATCCGACATCCGGCCGACCACCCGACGACCGGCCCTTACGGAATCCTGACGATGTCCGCCGGCGCGTGGGATTCGCCGGGCGGCGGTGGCAGGCTGGCGGCATGAACGCAGGTGACAAGCGAGGCGTGCTCGCCGCCGTGGCCGGGGTCGTCGCCGGAGGAGTCGGGCTGGCGGTGTCCGAGCTGCTCGCCGCCGTGATCGCCCCCGGTGCGAGCACGATCTTCGCCGGCGGCGCGGCGGTGGTCGACGTCGTCCCGCCGTGGCTCAAGGACTTCGCCGTCGAGTGGTTCGGCACCGCCGACAAGGCGGTGCTGCTCGGCTCGATGGGCTTCGTGCTCGCGGCGGGCGCGGCCCTCGCCGGATGGCTGGAACGCCGCCGGACCTGGACCGGCGTCGCCCTGCTGGCCCTCGTGGGCGTGGCGGGCGCGGCCCTCGCCGTCGCACGGCCCGGCGCGACGGCGCTGTGGGCGGCGCCGAGCTTGATCGGGATCGCGGTCGCCGTCCCGGTGCTGCGGGCGGCGATCGGGTCGCTGTCCGCCGGCACGATCGGTCGGGCCGTGGGCGATCGGCAGAACGATGCGCCGATCACCCACGAAGCGACCGACCACGAGGCCGGCGCCGAGACCACGCCCGCCACCCCGCCGTCGTCGGCCCCGGACCGGCGCCGGTTCCTCCAGATCACCGGCCTCGCCGCGGCCGGTGCGGTCGTGGCGCTCGCGGCGTCGCAGGCGATCAGCGCCGGCGGGCGCGCCGTCGAGGCGGTGCGCGAGCGGTTCCGCCTGCCGGGCCCGGCCCACCCCGCCGCCCCCGTCCCGGAGGGCGCCGACCTGGCTGTGGACGGCCTGACCCCGTACGTCACGCCGAACGACGTGTTCTACCGCATCGACACCGCCCTCCGGGTCCCGGAGGTGGATCCGGCGGACTGGTCGCTGCGCGTGACCGGGATGGTCGACGAGCCGTTCGAGATCGGCTGGGACGAGCTGATCGAGCTGCCGATGACGGAGCACCACGTGACGCTCGCGTGCGTGTCGAACCCCGTGGGCGGCGACCTCATCGGGAACGCGCTCTGGCTGGGTCACCCGATCCGGGAGCTGCTGGAGCGGGCCCGGCCGCAGGCGGGCGCCGACATGGTGCTCTCGCGGTCCGTGGACGGCTTCACCGCCGGCACGCCGCTCACGGTGCTCATGGACCCGGACCGCACGTCGCTCCTGGCCATCGGCATGAACGGGGAGCCGCTGCCCACCCGGCACGGGTTCCCGGCGCGGCTCGTGGTGCCCGGGCTGTACGGGTACGTGTCGGCGACGAAGTGGGTCTCCGAGCTCAAGGTGACCACGTTCGAGCAGGACCAGGGCTACTGGACGCCGCGCGGCTGGTCCGCGCTGGGGCCCGTCAAGGTGCAGTCCCGCATCGACGTCCCGCGGAACGCGTCGACCGTCGGCGCGGGGGAGGTCGTCGTGGCCGGGGTCGCGTGGGCGCAGCACACCGGCATCGAGGCCGTCGAGGTCAGGGCCGACGACGGCGACTGGGTGCCCGCCGAGATCGCGGACACCGTCGGGCCCGACACCTGGCGGCAGTGGCGCGCCGTCCTGGACCTCGACGCGGGCGACCACACCGTCGCCGTCCGCGCGACGACCGCCGACGGCGAGACCCAGACCGACGCCGAGGCGCCGCCCGCCCCGGACGGCGCGACGGGCCATCACACGGTCACGTTCGGCGTGGGGTGACACATTTCGGGTTGCGACCTGGCGATAGGATTGCCCCACAGGCGTCGACCCGGCCATCACCGGTGAGCCTCCGGAAGAACGGGTACCGACACGTGACCGCACCCGCGGTCGCCGTCGGACACCTCAGTAGAACCGGACGGGCAGGCCCGTCACAGCCGTCAACGAGCGGCCGTTCGCGAAAGCGAACGGCAAGCGGGGTGGTACCGCGGCCCGCGGCTCGTCGTCGTCCCCGGACGGCGGCGGCGCGACGTCGTCCTCGCAGCAGCGCTGCCGGACCGACGACCACCGCAGGAGCCCCGAGACCATGGCCGACCCAGCCCGCTATCCCTTGCACCGCGACGAGGACAACGTCGCCGCCTCCCCGGACCTGCCCGCGCTCGAGCGCGAGGTCCTCGACCACTGGGAGGTCGACGGGACCTTCCAGGCCTCCATCGACCAGCGCGACGCGGGCGAGAACGGTGAGAACGAGTTCGTCTTCTACGACGGCCCGCCCTTCGCCAACGGCCTGCCGCACTACGGCCACCTGCTGACCGGCTACGCGAAGGACGTCGTGCCGCGCTACCAGACGATGCGCGGCCGGCGCGTCGAGCGCCGCTTCGGCTGGGACACGCACGGCCTGCCGGCCGAGCTCGAGGCGATGAACCAGCTCGGCATCAAGACCAAGGACGAGATCGTCGAGCTCGGCATCGACACGTTCAACGCCGCTTGCCGCAGCTCGGTCATGAAGTACACCGACGAGTGGCGCGCCTACGTCACGCGTCAGGCCCGCTGGGTCGACTTCGAGAACGACTACAAGACCCTGGACCCGACCTTCATGGAGTCGGTGATCTGGGCGTTCAAGTCGCTGTACGACAAGGGCCTGATCTACGAGGACTTCCGCGTCCTGCCGTACTGCTGGAACGACCAGACGCCGCTGAGCAACCACGAGCTGCGCATGGACGACGACGTCTACCAGAACCGCCAGGACCCGGCGGTGACGGTGGGCTTCGACGTCGTGAGCGGATCCGCCGACGGGGCCGTGCGGCCGGGCGACAAGCTCCTGATCTGGACGACCACGCCGTGGACGCTCCCGTCGAACCTGCTGGTCATGGTGGGGCCGGACATCGACTACGCCGTGGTGGAGGCGGCGGGCTCCCGGTACGTCGTCGCCGAGGCGCGCCTGGCCGCGTACGCCCGCGAGCTGGTCGAGGAGGGAGCGGAGGAACCTCGCGTCGTGGCCCGCCTCACCGGCCGTGACCTGCTCGGCGTCGCCTACACGCCGCCGTTCTCCTACTACGCGGGCCGCGAGCGCGCGCACCGCGTCGTCGAGGCGGACTTCGTCACCACCACGGACGGTACGGGCCTGGTGCACAGTGCCGGCGCGTTCGGTGAGGACGACAAGATCGTCTGCGACCGCGAGGGCGTGGAGTCCGTCATGCCGGTGGGGGCCGACGGGCGATTCACCCACCCGGTGGACGAGTACGCCGGGCTGCAGGTGTTCGACGCGAACCTGCCGATCATCGACCACCTCAAGGCGCGCACGCGCGGCGCGGGCGATGACGAGGCCGGTTCGGTCACGGCCGGCACGGTGCTGCTGCGCCGCGAGTCCTACGACCACTCCTACCCGCACTGCTGGCGGTGCCGGCAGCCGCTGATCTACATGGGAGTGTCGTCGTGGTTCGTCGAGGTGACGAAGTTCAAGGACCGGATGGTCGAGCTGAACAAGGACATCGCCTGGGTGCCCGAGCACATCCAGGAGGGGCAGTTCGGCAAGTGGCTGGCGGGCGCCCGAGACTGGTCGATCACCCGCAACCGGTTCTGGGGTTCGCCGGTACCGGTGTGGAAGAGCGACAACCCCGAGTACCCGCGGATCGACGTGTACGGGTCGTTCGAGGAACTGGAGCGCGACTTCGGGCGGCTGCCGCGCGACCCGGCCAACCCCGACGTCCCCGACCTGCACCGGCCCTTCGTCGACGAGCTGACCCGGCCGAATCCCGACGACCCGACCGGAAGGTCGACGATGCGGCGCGTCGAGGACGTGCTGGACGTCTGGTTCGACTCCGGCTCCATGCCGTACGCCCAGGTGCACTACCCGTTCGACAACACGGAGTGGTTCGAGCACCACTACCCGGGCGACTTCATCGTGGAGTACATCGGGCAGACCCGCGGTTGGTTCTACACGCTGCACATCCTGGCGACGGCGCTGTTCGACCGCCCGGCGTTCCAGACGGCGCTGTCGCACGGCATCGTGCTGGGCTCCGACGGCCGCAAGATGTCCAAGTCGCTGCGCAACTACCCGGACGTCAACGAGGTCTTCGACCGCGACGGGTCCGACGCCATGCGCTGGTTCCTCATGGCGTCGCCCATCCTGCGCGGCGGCAACCTGGTCGTGACGGAGGAGGGCATCCGCGACGCGGTGCGCCAGGTGCTGCTGCCGTTGTGGAGCACGTACTACTTCTTCACGCTCTACGCCAACAGCGTGAAGGGCTCCGGCGACGCCGCCTCCGCCGACGCAGGCAGGGGCCGGATCGCGCGGAACCTCGACCCGGAGCGCGTGGCGCGGCTGGGCGTGATGGACCGGTACCTGCTCGCACGGACCCGCGACCTGGTCGAGACGGTCACGGACCAGCTCGACGGGTACGACATCGCGGGCGCGTGCGAGTCCGTGCGCCAGTACCTCGACGCGCTGACCAACTGGTACGTCCGCACGCAGCGGGACCGGTTCTGGGAGGAGGACGCCGACGCGTTCGACACCCTCTACACCGCGCTGGAGGTGCTCTGCCGGGTCATGGCGCCGCTCGCGCCGCTGACCACGGAGGAGGTGTGGCGCGGCCTCACCGGCGGCCGGTCGGTGCACCTGGCCGACTGGCCGTCGCTCGGGGCGCCCGAGAGCTCGCCGATCGGATGCGCGGAGGACGCGATCCTCGTGGCCGACGACGTGCTGGTGGCCGCCGTCGAGTCGGCCCGGGCCGTCGTGTCGCAGACACTGGCGCTGCGCAAGGCGAACAAGCTGCGGGTGCGCCAGCCGCTGCGCTCCCTGGTCGTGGCCGTGCCTGATCCGGACGGTGTCGCGCCGCATCTGGACCTGCTCGCCTCGGAGCTGAACCTGAAGTCGGTCGAGCTGGTGGCCTTCTCGCCCGAGGTGGCGTCGTCGTACGGGATCACCGAGCGGCTCGCGGTCAATGCGGGGGCCGCCGGGCCACGCCTCGGGAAGGGCGTGCAGGCGGTCATCAAGGCGTCGAAGGCGGGCGCGTGGACGAAGCGGGCGGGCGACGACGGCTCCGAGCGGGTCGTCGTCCGGACGGACGACGGCGAGGTCGAGCTGCTGGCGTCCGAGTACGAGCTCGCCACGGTCGTGGGCGAGGGGGCGGGGGCCGACGTCGCCGCCGCGGTCCTGGCCGGGGGCGGATTCGTCGTGCTCGACCTCGCGCTCGACGACGACCTGCGCGCCGAGGGCTACGCCCGTGACGTGATCCGTGACGTGCAGGAGGCGCGCAAGGCGGCCGGCCTGCACGTGACCGACCGCATCGCGCTCACGCTCGAGGTGCCGGGCGAGTGGGTCGACGCGGTGCGGGCGCACGAGGGGCTCGTGGCCGGCGAGACGCTCGCGGACACGGTGTCCGTCTCGGCGAACGACGGGGCCGACCGCACGGTTTCGGTCCAAAAGTCCGCTTAGTTGACCTGAATGGAGATATTTTGCCAGGATCGCCCGCGTGAGTGAGCTACGCGTGGGTGATCCTGCCACGGTGCCGCGGTACGGGTGGGTGCTGGGCGCACTGCTCGCCGCGCCCGCGGCCTGGCTGGCCGTCGCGGTCGCGCCCCAGGCGTTCCTCCTCGCCCGCGTCGACGGGTCGAGCCTGTCCGGGCTGCCGAGCTTCGTCACCGGCATGATCGCCGGGGGAGCCGCCGCGGGGTACCTGGTGGTCCTCGTGCGGCGGTTCAGTGGAGGTGGCGGTGTCGAGGCCGATCGCGGCGTCGTCGGCGTCGTCGGCGGTCGGTGGTCCACCGTCCGGTGGGCGGCCGTGGCGGCCGTCGTCGGGACCCTCGGCACCGCGGTGGGGACGTTCCTCCTGGCCGGGGGCTCCATGGCCGGCTGGTGGCCGAGCGGTGCGTCGGCGGGCTCCGAGATCGTCGCGGGGCTCACCGTCGTCGCCCTGGCGGCCACGGCCGGCGGCCTCGCGCTCGGGCTGCTTGCCGCCCTCGGGCCGGTCTGGCTCCGCGCGTGCGCCGTCGCGGTGCCGATCGCCTTCGCGCACGACGCGCTGCTGATCGTCGCATCGGCCTTCGCTGGGCCTGCCTCTCCCGTGGCGCCGCTGGTGACGAGCTGGTTCCTGGCGGTGCTGGTGGGCGTGGCGCTCGGGACGAGTGTCGCCGCTGGGCGGCCGTGGACGTGGGTCCTGTGGGCGCCGGCGCTCACGCTCGTGTGGGTCGCGCAGTCGCTGCGGCCGGCGATCTCCGCGGCGCTGCAGCAGGTGCACATGGGTGCGGAGGTCCTGCGTGCCTACCCGTTCGAGCCGCTCCGGGTGCTGGGGGAGCACCTTTGGCTCACGCTGATCGATCCGGGCTCGCACGGGCCGGTGTCCCTGTGGGTGATCGCGCCGGTCGTCGGCGTGGCGGTGGCGGGGTGGAGGCTGCGAGGGCCGCGCTGAGCGAGTCGCGCGTGCCGGCCCACGTGCCGGCCGTCCTCGGCGCCGGCGGGCCGTAACCTGCCGGGTCCATCGTTCGGTGGACACGGGATCCGACCGGCCGGTGGTGGTGGCCGAGGCCTGGCGCGCGAAAGCATGGTGGGCATGCAGACGGAACGGGCGCCAGTGCGCGGAACGGTGGAGCGGGTGCGCCCCCGCGATACGGCAGTGAGCGTGCGCGGGCTGCGCAAGACGTACCGGTCGCGCGGCGCGGGAGGAACCGCGCGCGTCGCGGCCGTCGACGGCCTCGACCTGCACGTCGAGCGCGGCGAGATCTTCGCCGTGCTCGGCCCCAACGGCGCGGGGAAGACCACCACCGTCGAGATCCTGGAGGGCTTCCGCGATCGCGACGCCGGGGAGGTCTCCGTACTGGGTGAGGACCCCGCGCGAGCCGGCCGCGCCTGGCGTGCCCGCATCGGCGTCGTGCAGCAGGACTCGCGCGACCTGGGCGAGCTCACCGTCGCCGAGATGGTCGGCGCCACGGCGCGGTACTACCCGGTTCCGGGAGAACCCGCCGAGGTGATCGAGGCCGTCGGCCTCACCGAGCACGCGCGCAAGCGGACGCGCGCGCTGTCGGGCGGGCAGCGCAGGCGGCTCGACGTCGCGCTCGGCATCGTGGGCAGGCCCGACCTGCTCTTCCTCGACGAGCCCACCACCGGCTTCGACCCGCAGGCGCGCCGCTCGTTCTGGGACCTCGTGACCGGACTGCGGGACGACGGCGCCACGATCCTGCTGACCACCCACTACCTGGAGGAGGCGGCGTACCTCGCCGACCGCGTCGTCGTCATCGACCACGGAACGGTCGTCGCCTCCGGGGCGCCGGACAGCCTGGGCGGCCCGGACGCGCGCACGCCGCTGGTCAGCTGGCTGGACGGCGGTGCGCGGCGATCGCTCCGCACCGACCGACCCACCGAGGCGGTGGCCCGGCTCGCGCGCGAGATCGGCGGTCCCGGCGGTGAGATCCCAGGGCTCACCATCACCCGGCCGACCCTCGAGGACGTGTACCTGGACCTCATCGGCGGCGGGCGCACCGCGGCCGAGGAAGGCGCCGGGACCGGTGCGGAGACCAGCGCCGGAAGCAGCGACGAGAGCAGTGAGGCACGGCGATGACGACCAGCACCCGCGACAGGGTTCCCGGCACCTCCCCGACCCGCCCCCGTCTGCCCGGCCCGCTCGCGCTCGGTCTCGTGCGCACCCGCGTGGAGCTGCTCGGCTTCGTCCGCGAACGCGACGCGATGATCTTCATCTTCGCCTACCCGCTGATCATGATGGCGATCTTCGCCTCGGTGTTCGGCGGCGAGGACCAGGTGTTCGACATCGGCGCCGGTCCCGTGGAGATCAACTTCGCGCAGTACTTCCTGCCCGGCATGGTCGCCACCGGCGTCATGCTGTCGAGCTTCCAGACCATGGCGATCTCTATCGCCGTCGAGCGGGACGACGGCACGCTCAAACGGTTGCGCGCCACGCCCCTCCCGGCACTCTCGTACTTCCTCGGCAAGGTGGGGCAGGTGCTCCTGGTCTCGGTCGTGCAGACGGCGGCCCTGATCGCGCTCGCGAGCCTCGCGTTCGACGTCCCGCTGCCCGACGGCGACCGCTGGTGGACGTTCGCCTGGGTGTTCGCGCTCGGGACCGCGAGCGGCGCGGTCTGCGGCGTGGCGTTCTCGACGGTGCCGCGGTCCGGGCGCTCGGCGTCCGCGGTGGTGACCCCCGTCGTCCTGGTGCTCCAGTTCATCTCCGGGGTGTTCTTCCCGTACCCGTCCCTGCCCGACTGGATGCAGCAGGTCGCGCAACTGTTCCCGCTGAAGTGGCTGGCCCAGGGCATGCGGTCGGTGTTCCTGCCCGACGAGTTCGCCGCGGTCGAGACCACGGGGGAGTGGCAGCACCTCCTCGTCGCGACGGTCCTGGCCCTGTGGCTCATCCTGGGACTCGTGATCGGAGTGCGGACCTTCCGCTGGCGGAGGCGCGATGACGGGTGAGGCGACGGCGGACGGCGACGAGGAACGCGCGGGCGTCCGGAGCGACGCCGCCCCGCCGGCTCCCGACGGGCCGTACGCCGCCTGGGACCGGATCGTCGTGTGGTGGGACGTCGTGTTCGTCGCGATCCTGATCCTGACCGCGATCCAGATCGCCGTCGAGGGGGCACGGGGCGCCGACCTGTTGCTGTCGTACGTGGCCATCGCCGCGATCGGCATCGCCTACGCGGTCTGGGGCGGCCGTGCGGCGCGCTCGCGGAACCAGTCGGCTGCCGCGGCGTACGTCGTGGTGCTCGTGATCGGCACCGGAACGGCGACCGCGAGCTCGGGGAGCGCGCCGCTGCTGTTGTTCGTGGCGTTCTCACATGCCTGGATGCTGCTCGAACGGCGCCGCTGGGCGGTCGTCGTCAGCGCGGCGCTCGCGCTGGCGGCGAGCCTGGGGATCCTGATCCGCGTGGGCTTCGCACCGGAAGCGGTGATCGTCGTGCCGGCGCAGATGGGCGTGGTCCTGCTGTTCGCCGTCGGGCTGGGCATATGGGTCGCGTGGACCATGCGGCAGGGTGAGGAGCACGCGCGTCTCGTCGACGAGCTCCGCGCTGCGCAGGACGCCCTGGCGCGGTCGCATCACGCGGCCGGCGTGGAGGCCGAGCGGGCCCGGATCGCCCGCGAGATCCACGACACGCTCGCGCAGGGCTTCACGAGCGTCGTCATGCAGGCGCAGGCGGCGTCGGCGGTGCTGGACGCCGACGACGGCGCCGAGGCGGCGCGCGACCGGCTCGGCCTGATCGAGGAGACCGCGCGCGACAACCTCGCCGAGGCCAGGGCGCTCGTCGCGGCGTTCGCGCCGGCGCCGCTGAAGGAGCAGTCGCTGGCCGAGGCGCTCGGCCGGCTCGTGGCCAGGTTCGGCGACGAGACCGGCCTGCAGGCGTGGTTCGTCGCCGACGGCGTCCTGGGGTTGCCGCCGTCCGCCGAGGTGGTACTGCTGCGGGTGGCCCAGGAAGGGCTCGCCAACGTGCGGCGCCACGCCGCGGCGAGCGCGGTCGAGGTCCGGCTGACCCGCGTGGACGATACGGTGCTGCTCGAGGTGTCCGACGACGGACGCGGACTCCCCGAGGGATTCGGGTTCGTCGCCGGCGAGGGTTTCGGGCTCTCGGGCATGCGGGAGCGCGTCACGACGGCGGGCGGCAGCCTGTCGATCGGTCCCGGGGAGACGGGCGGCACGGTGCTGGCGGTTCGGCTGCCGCTGCACGACGGCGAGAGCCAAGGGGAGCGCGGATGATCCGGGTGCTGGTGGCGGACGACCACCCCGTGGTGCGCTCGGGCCTGGTCGGCATGCTGAGCGTCGAACCCGACCTCGAGGTGGTCGGTGAGGCGAGCGACGGCGCGGAGGCGGTCGCACTGGCCGGCGAACTCGCGCCGGACGTCGTTCTCATGGATCTCCGGATGCCGGTGCTCGACGGCGTCGGGGCCACGGCCCGGATCCGTGCGGTCGACAGCCCGCCGCGCGTCGTCGTGCTGACCACGTACGACACCGACGCCGACATCCTGCGCGCGGTCGAGGCCGGTGCCACGGGCTACCTGCTCAAGGACACGCCCCGCGCGGACCTGGTCGCCGGCGTCCGGTCGGCGGCGCGGGGCGAGACGGTGCTGGCGCCGAGCGTGGCCACGCGCCTCGTGTCCTCGGTCCGGGCCGAGCGGCTCACGCCGCGCGAGGTCGAGGTGCTCACGCTGGTCGCGAGCGGCCACTCCAACGCGGAGATCGGCACCCGGCTGTTCATCGCGGAGGCCACCGTGAAGACCCACCTGATCCGCGTCTTCGCCAAGCTGGACGTCCAGGACCGCACCGCGGCGGTCTCGGCGGCCCGACGACAGGGCTGGCTCGGGTGAGGGCTCAGGCCGCACGGCCGAGGGCAGCGGCCAGGGCAGAGCACCTCGAAAGGCGCTCGAGGAGTTCCATGTGCTCGACGGCACGGATACGTTGACGGCATGACTGCTGAAGCGACTTCCCGGTTCGGTACCCCGATCACGTCCGTCACGGAGCTGGAAGGCATCGTCGGGCAGGCGACGTATCCGGCGCGAGACAAGGTGCGCACCGCCCTGCACGAGCTCGACAGGGAGTTCCTGGCCGCGTCCTCGCTCGGCTTCGTCGCGACGGCCGACCCGGACGGCGGCCTCGACGTGTCGCCCAAGGGCGACCCGGCCGGGTCGTTCGCGATCGTGCTCGACGACCGCACGCTCGCGATCCCCGAGCGTCCCGGCAACCGCCGCGCCGACGGCTTCCACAACCTGCTGGCGGACCCGCGCATCGGGCTCATCTTCGTCGTCCCCGGCCGCGGCGACACGCTCCGGGTCAACGGCACCGCCCGCATGGTCCGCGACGCACCCTGGTTCGCGGACCTCCGGGTCCGGAACCACGTCCCGGTGATCGGCCTGGAGGTCGAGATCGCCGAGGTGTTCTACCACTGCTCGAAGGCGTTCCTGCGTTCGAGGGCGTGGGACCCGGAGTCGTGGGAGCCCGACGCCGCGCCGCGCCGCGCCGTCATCTCCCAGGCACTCGAGCGCAAGGACCAGACCCTCGCCGAGGTGGAGCAGCACTACGGCCCGAGCTACGCGGAAAAGATCTACGGCTGACGTCCCGGCGACGTGGCGGTCGGCACGGCTGCTGGGACCGCCTGATCATCGCGCCCCTGTGGGTCGCCTACGACGCGAACCTCGGGACCCTGCCGCGCACCTGCGACGCGGTGGGGGCGTGCAGGCCGTGCCGCGCACGCCGTACGACCGCAACGTCCTCGCCACCAGCGACACACTGCGCGGTCGGCGACCGTGCATTCACTGGGTCGCACCTTCCACCGAGGAGTGGCTCGACAGACAGCGCAGCGCCGGCCGCCGCGTGCTCGCGGCGGAACTGGCCGACGGCGCGACGCCGCTCCCGCGCCTCGGCGCCGCTACGGGGACCACGGTTGTGCTGCTTGGCCACGAGCACCACGGCGTGCCCGACGACGTCCTCGCCGACATCGACGAATGCGTCGAGATCCCGATGGCCGGCTGGGGTGCGAGCCTGAACGTCGCCGTGGCGGGCGGCCTGGTGCTGTACCGACTCGCGGGCCTGATGTAGCGGGGTCGCTACCCGGCTCCGAGGCGAGCGCCGGGGTCGCCGATATCGACGATCACCGGCGCTCGCGTCCCAAGGGCACCACGAGCATCGGGATGGACGATGGGACCCGTGACAGCTCGGCGACGCCGCCGAACGTGACATACCGGCTGGTCGCAGTGTCGTCGGCCACAGGGCGAGGGTATCCGGTCGGGTCTCACCCGTCCCAGGTCCACCTCGATGCACCGGTACCCATGGTGGTGCGACGAACGACCCGGCATCGACGACGTGATGCGACGACCGGCGGAACGGGGCGGACCCGTCCGCCCGGGTGGCGCCCGCCCACTTATCCTCGTCTCGTGAGCGACGCCTTCAAGACCGTGAGCCGGGAGATCTTCTCCCGGATGCCCGAGCACAAGATCGACCCCACCATGGCACGCGTCGAGCGCGTGCTCGAACTGCTGGGCGACCCCCACCGCGCGTTCCGGGCGATCCACATCACCGGCACCAACGGCAAGTCCTCCACGGCCCGCATGATCGAGTCCCTGGTCCGCGAGCACGGCCTGCGCACCGGCCTGTTCACCAGCCCGCACCTGGCCAGCGTGACCGAGCGCATCCAGATCGACGGGGAACCGCTCGACGAGGACCGCTTCGTCGAGGTCTTCGAGGACGTCGCGCCGTACATCGGCGTGGCCGACCGCGAGTCCGAGGCCGACGGCGGCCCGCCGCTGAGCTTCTTCGAGGTCCTGACCGTCATGGCGATCGCCGCGTTCGCCGACGCGCCCGTCGACGTCGCTGTCATCGAGGTGGGCCTGGGCGGCAGCTGGGATTCCACGAACGTCGTCGACGCCCCGGTCGCCGTCCTCACCCCCGTCGCGATGGACCACGAGAAGTGGCTCGGCCACAGCATCGCCGAGATCGCCGCGGAGAAGGCCGGGATCATCAAGGACGGCGCGACGGCGATCGTCGCCGCCCAGCGTGAGGACGCCGACGCCGAGATCCTGGCGCGCGCCGAGCGGACGGGCGCCCGCTTGATCCGCGAGGGCGTCGACCTGGAGGTCGCCGGCCGGCAGCTCGCCGTCGGCGGCCAGCTCGTCGCCCTGCGCACCCCCGGAGGCCTCTACACGGACGTGTACGTGCCCCTGCACGGCGCGCACCAGGCGCACAACGCCCTGCTCGCGCTCGCCGCGACCGAGGCGCTCATCAGCGGCGGCAAGGCGCTCGACGGCGGCGTCGTCGAGGCCGGGTTCGGGCAGGTCACCAGCCCGGGCCGGCTGGAGGTCGTGCGATCCAGCCCGACGACGATCGTCGACGCCGCCCACAACCCCGCCGGCGCGGAGGCCATGGTCGAGGCGCTCGAGGAGGCGTTCGACCTGCACCGTGTCGTCGGCGTCGTCGGGATCATGGCCGACAAGGACGCCGAGGCGCTCCTCGCCGTCCTCGAACCGGTGCTCGCGGAGATCGTGGTCACGCGGAACACCAACGAGCGGTCGATGGAGCCGGAGGAACTGGCCGACGTGGCGAACGACGTCTTCGGTGAGGACCGCGTGCACGTCGCGGCCGACCTCGCCGAGGCGATCCAGGTCGCGACGGACCTGGCGGAGGCGGGCGACGTCGTCGGCGTCGGCGTGGGCAGCGCCGTGCTGGTCACCGGCTCCGTCGTCACGGTCGCGGACGCCCGCGCGCTGCTGCGCCGGTGAACGGGCTCCCGCGCGCCGCGGCGCCGGTGAGAGGATGGATCTGCCCGCGTCGACGAAGAAGGGACCAGCCGTGAAGAAGCTGCTCAACGATCCCGAGAACGCCGTCGCCGATTCGCTGGCCGGATTCGCGCTCGCGCACGCCGACCTGGTCCAGGTGCATCACGACCCCACCTACGTGACCCGCGTCGGCGGCGCCACGACCGGCAAGGTCGGCCTGGTCAGCGGCGGCGGCTCCGGCCACGAGCCGCTGCACACCGGCTTCGTCGGCGACGGGATGCTCGACGCCGCCGTCCCGGGTGCCGTGTTCACGTCGCCCACGCCCGACGGCATCCTGCCCGCGCTGCACGCCGCCGACGGCGGGGCGGGTGTGCTCGCGATCGTGAAGAACTACACGGGCGACGTACTCAACTTCGACCTCGCCGTAGAACTCGCGGAGGCCGACGGTGCCCGCGTCGCCACGGTCGTGGTGAACGATGACGTCGCCGTGGAGAACTCGACCTACACCGCGGGCCGCCGGGGCGTGGCCGGGACGCTCTGCGTGGAGAAGATCGCCGGCGCGGCGGCGATGCAGGGCGGCGACCTCGACGACGTCACCCGGATCGCGCAGCACGTGGTGGACAACGTGCGCACCATGGGGGTCGCCGTCACGGCCTGCACCGTCCCGCACGTGGGAGGGCCGAGCTTCGACCTCCCGGACGACCAGCTGGAGATCGGCATCGGCATCCACGGTGAGCCCGGCCGGCGCCGGGTGAAGGCGGTCCCCGCGGACGAGGTGACGCAGATGCTGCTCGACCCGGTCGCCGACGACCTCGAGCTGTCGCCGGGCGAGCGTGTGTTGCTGTTCGTCAACGGTATGGGCGGAACCCCCGCCTCGGAGCTCTACGTGGTCTATGGTCGAGCGCGGCGCCTCCTCGAACAGCGGGGCGTGACCGTGGCTCGCTCGCTCGTGGGCAGCTACGTCACCTCCCTGGAGATGCAGGGCGCGTCGGTCACCGTGCTGCGGCTGGACGACGAGCTCGAGGCGCTGTGGGACGCTCCCGTGCACACGGCGGCACTGCGCTGGTGACCGGGGTGCATGCGAGCGGAGAGGGTGAAAGTCCGATTTGCCGACTCCACGGCACGACTGGAGGCATGAGGTGATGCTGCGGTGACGCTGGATGCTGACTGGGCGGAGCGCTGGATCCGGCGGACCGCCGACGCGGTCGCCGACAGGCGTGACGAGCTGACCGAGCTGGACCGGGAGATCGGCGACGGCGACCACGGCGAGAACCTCGTCCGCGGCTTCCGGGCGGTCGTCGCCAAGCTGGACGCCCGGCGCGCCGAGGTCGACGGGTCCGGTGCCGGCGGTCCGGAGGCACCGCCCCGCCTCGTCGGCGACGTCCTCAAGCTCACCGCGACCACGCTGATGTCCACCGTCGGCGGGGCGTCGGGTCCGCTGTACGGGACGGCGTTCCTCCGTGCCGCGAAGGTGACCGGCCACGAGACGATCGACACCCGCGGGATCGTCGCGATGCTCGAGTCCGCGCTGGACGGGATCACCGCGCGCGGCAAGGCCGAGCCGGGGGAGAAAACCATGGTCGACGCCTGGACGCCCGCCGTCGAGGCCGCCGAGCGCGCCGCCGGCGAGGGCGACGAGGCGGACGCCCTGCGCGCGGCCGCCGCGGCAGCGGACGCCGGGTCGACGGCGACGATCCCGCTCGTGGCCACCAAGGGACGCGCGTCGTACCTCGGGGAGCGCAGCGCCGGGCACGAGGACCCCGGCGCGCGGTCCACCGCACTGCTGCTCGCGGCAGCCGTCGACGCGCTCGGCGAGGAGCCGGCATGACCGGCGACGGCGGAGCCCTGGCAGTGCCGGGAATCCCGGCGCGCACCGGCCGCGCGAGCCGGCGGGAGGTGGCATGACGGTCGCGATCGTCCTGGTGTCGCACTCGGCGGCGATGGCGCAGGGCCTGGCCGAGCTGGCCGGGCAGATGGCTCCCGATGTGACGCTGATCCCCGCCGGAGGGCTGCCCGACGGAGGGCTGGGCAGCTCGCTCGACGACGTGACCGCGGCGCTGCGCAAGGCGGCGGCCGCGGCATCGGACGTCGTCGTCCTGGCCGACCTGGGCTCGTCGGTGCTGACCGTGGAGTCGGCGCTGGAGCTCGAGGAGGACCTGACGGCGTCCGCGGTGCTGGCGCCCGGCCCGTTCGTCGAGGGCGCGGTCGCCGCGGCCGTCGCGGCGCACGGCGGTTCCGACGTGGACGGCGTCGTGGCGGCGGTGCGGGACGCCGGTGGCACGTTCGCGCGGGCCGCCGGCGTCGTGCCGGACACCGACGACGCCGCGGCGGAGGCGGGAGTGGGGCCCGTCCAGGCGGACGCGGCGGACGGCGGGGCCGACAGCGTCACGACCACCGCCACGCTGCGCAACCCGCTCGGGCTGCACGCCCGGCCTGCCGCACTGGTGTCCCGGAAGGTCGCGGAGCTCGGCGCGTCGGTGCTGGTCGACGGCGTGGACGCGTCGAGCGTGCTGCAGCTCATGGCGCTCGGGGCGACCCAGGGACGCGAACTGACGATCACGGTGAGCGGCCCGGACGCGGCCGGGGCGGCGAGGATCCTGGCGGAGATGATCGGCTCCGGCTTCGGCGAGGTGTGACGTGTCGTCCGGGCGCCCGCCGCGGCCGTCGTCGGGCTCCTTGGGACGAGGAGCCCGGCGGCCACGGGGCCGGTGCAGAATATCCGGATGAGCGAGAACCGACCTGGCCTGCGCGAGCGCAACAAACGCGTCCGCCGGGGCGCCATCATCGACGCCGCCCAGCGCCTCGTGCGGGAGCACGGGTACGACGCCGTGACCACCGGCCGGATCGCCGCCGAGGCCGGGATCTCGCCGCGCACCTTCTTCAACTACTTCGACTCGAAGGACGAGGCTGTCATCGGGATCCGGACCGACGTGGGCCTCGATCCGGACGCCGCCCGCACCTTCGCCGAGGGCGGCCCCAGCGGCCATCTGCTCACGGATCTGCGGGCGTTGATCGGAGGGATGCTGGACCAGCTCGGCGACGAGCCGGCCCGGGTGCGGGCGGCGGTCGAGCTCGTGCGGCGTGAGCCCCGCCTGCTGCAGCACCACCAGGACGCCATCGAACGGCACCGGACGGAACTGATCGCCCTGCTCGAGGAGCGGCGGCCGGTGGCGCCGTTCACGGCGGACGCGGAGACCGTCCTCGCGGCCGCGGGCGCCGTCGTCCAGGCCACCACGCTCGCCTGGGTGCGGTCCGGCGGAGGGCACGGGGTCCAGGTCCACATGCCGGAGGCGATCCGTGAACTGCGCTCCATCCTCTGCGAGGAGCCGCCGGACGTAGCGGACACCACATCGGGTCGCGCGCGGCAGGGTGCGGACGCCGCCCCCGGGCCGGATATCGTAGCGGGGTGAGCAAGGACCGACCCGCCCCCGGCGATCGCATCAAGGCCCGGCCCTCCGCGCTGGTGCAGTTCACCTCGACCGTTCTGGCCTGCGAGGCCGTACTCGTGCTGTTCATCACGCTGGTCGCGTTCGGCCTGCGTGACCTCGCCTTCGAACGCGGGCCGCTCCAGTCGGACTCGGCGGCCGTGGTGTGGGGCGTGGGCGGCGGCCTCGCCCTGCTGCTCCTGGTGCTGTCGCGGCTCACGAGGCGCCCGGCCGGGATCGCGGGCGGGACGCTCGCACAGGTTCTGGTGCTCGCCACGGGGCTCGTCGTGCCGTTGGCGACCGTCGTCAACCTGGTGTTCGCGGGTCTGTGGGTGATGGCGGTGCGGCTCGGTTCGCGCGTGGACCGGGAGCGTGCCGCGTACGACGCCGAGCACCCCGAGACCGCGCCCAACACCTGAGCGATCGCCGTCGTACCGGCCCATTACGCTAGGGCCCATGACCGACGTCGTCACCGAGAACCTGCCCACCGAGACCGCCGAGGCGCCCGTGACGGAGCGCACGCTCGTGCTCGTCAAGCCCGACGGCGTGCGCCGCGGTCTGTCCGGCGAGATCCTGCGCCGCATCGAGGCCAAGGGATACACCCTGCGCGCCGTGCGACTGCTCGACGCCACGCCCGCGCTGCTGCACAAGCACTACGCGGAGCACGAGGGCAAGCCGTTCTTCGAGCCGCTGGTCGAGTTCATGATGTCGGGCCCGGTGCTCGCGGTCGTCGCCGAGGGCGAGGGTGTCATCCCCGGCTTCCGGTCCTTGGCCGGCGCGACGAACCCCACCGAGGCGGCCCCCGGCACCATCCGCGGCGACCTCGGCCGCGACTGGGGTACGGCGGTGGTGCAGAACCTGGTGCACGGGAGCGACTCGCCGGAGTCGGCCACCCGCGAGATCTCCCTGTGGTTCCCCGAGCTATGAGCGCGGTGCACGACCAGACCGACCGGTCCCCGGCCGCCGGACTCGGGTAGCGAGCACGCGAGGTACGAGCGCCCGCAGCGGGGGAGCCCGGCGGCCCGGGAAGACCGAGAGAGACACGCCGGTGTGACCGGATTCGCGGCGTGTCCGGTTAGGGTTGTGCGGTGCATCTCAAGACGCTCACGCTGCGGGGCTTCAAGTCCTTCGCGTCGGCGACAACGCTGAACCTCGAGCCCGGGATCACCTGCGTGGTGGGTCCCAACGGCTCGGGCAAGTCGAACGTCGTCGACGCGCTTTCCTGGGTGATGGGCGAGCAGGGGGCGAAGTCGCTGCGCGGCGGCAAGATGGACGACGTCATCTTCGCCGGCACCTCCGGCCGTGCTCCGCTCGGCCGCGCCGAGGTCAGCCTGACCATCGACAACACCGACGGCGCGCTGCCGATCGACTACACCGAGGTCACGATCAGCCGGACGCTGTTCCGCACGGGCGGCTCCGAGTACGCGATCAACGGCTCCTCCTGCCGCCTCCTGGACATCCAGGAGCTGCTGAGCGACTCCGGCATCGGCCGGGAGATGCACGTCGTGGTGGGACAGGGGCAGCTCGACGCCGTCCTGCGGGCCACCCCCGAGGAACGCCGGGGCTTCATCGAGGAGGCCGCGGGCGTCCTCAAGCACCGCAAGCGCAAGGAGAAGGCGCTGCGGAAGCTCGACCAGATGCAGGGCAACCTGGCCCGGCTCGCCGACCTCACGGCCGAGCTGCGCCGCCAGCTCGGCCCGCTCGGACGCCAGGCCGAGGCCGCCCGCAAGGCACAGACCGTGCAGCGCGATCTGCGCGACGCGCGCGCCCGCCTGCTCGCGGACGACCTCGCCCAGCTCCAGGCGCAGATCGAGGCCGACCTCGCCGACGAGAACGCGCTGAAGGAGCGCCAGGCCCAGGCCGAGGCGGGTCTCGCGGAGGCGCGCGCGGAGCTGTCCCGCCTCGAGCAGTCGGCGTCGGCGACGTCGACCGAGGTGAGTCGTGCCGGGGACACGCTGTTCGCGCTGTCCCAGACCCGGGAGCGCCTGCGCGCGCTCCAGTCGCTGGCCGACGAGCGTGCCCGTCTGCTCGGCACCTCGGAGCCCGCTCACCATCCGGGTCAGGACCCCGACGACCTCGAGGCCCAGGCCGCCCGGGCGCGCGCCAGCGAGGAGGAGCTGGCGGCCGAGGTGGAGATCGCCCGCGAGGCCGTGGAGGCGGCCGTCGAGGAGCGCACGGAGGCGGAGTCGGCGGCCCAGGAGGCGGAGCGCGCGCACGGCGCCCTGATGCGCGCGGCGGCGGACCGGCGTGAGGGCATGGCGCGACTGGCCGGGCAGGTCGCGGCGCGGCGGAGCCGGGTCGAGGCCGCGGAGTCGGAGCTGGCCCGCCTGCGGGAGGCCGTGTTCGAGGCCGAGCACCGCGCAGAGGAGACGAGCCGCGAGTTCGCCGCCCTCGAGACCGAGGTGTCGGGCGTGGAGGAGGGCGAGGAAGGGCTCGACATCGCGCACGAGGCCGCCGTGGCGAACCTGGAGCTGGCCCGCGGCGCCGTCGAGCGGCTGACCGCCGAGAAGACGACCGCCGAGAAGGAACGCGGCGCGGCGGCCGCGAGGGTCGAGGCGCTGGAGCTCAGCCTGGACCGCAAGGACGGGGCGGGCACCCTCCTCGCCGCCGACCTGCCGGGCGTGCTCGGTTCGGTCGCGGCACTCCTGGGCGTCGAGCCGGGATGGGAGGCCGCGGTGGCCGCCGCGCTCGGCCCGCTGGCGGACGCGGTGGCCGTGTCGGGCCTGGACGCGGCGGTGGACGCGCTGCGGCTGCTGCGCGACGAGGACGCGGGCCGCGCGAGCCTGGTGGTCGGCGCCTCGGCCTCGTCCGGGCCGTCCCGCCCCGACGTGCGGCTTCCGGACGCCGTTCTCTGGGCGGCCGACGTCGTGCACGTGGCCGCCCCCGCCGAGGCGGGGCTGCGGACGATCCTGCGCGACGTGGTGGTCGTGGAGGATCTCGCCCGGGCCCGGGCCTTCGTGCGCGACAACCCGGAGCTCGTGGCCGCGACGCGGGCCGGCGACCTGCTCGGCGGGGCCCGCGCGTGGGGCGGGTCGGCGGCTGCGCCGAGCGTGCTGCACCTGCAGGCGGCGCTCGACGAGGCGAAGGCGGCGCGCGACGACGCCGCCGCGCGCGAGGAGAACGCGGAGACCCACCTGATCGCCGCCCGGGCGGAGCTCGACGCGGCGACGTCACGCCACGACGAGACCCTGGCCAGGCTCAACGAGTCCGACGCCGCGATGGCCGCGGCGGCCGAGCACCTCGGTTCGCTGCGCGCCTCCGCCCGTTCCGCCCGTGAGGAGGCGGAGCGGCACCGCGCGGCTCTGGAGCAGGCCATGGCCCGCCGCGAGGAGGACGAGATGGACCTCGCGGCACTGGTCGAGCGACTGGAGGCCGCCGAGGAGGAGCCGGAGCAGGCCGCCGAGTCGCTGGACGAGGCGCAGGCTCGCCGGGACGAGACCGCGGCCGCCGCGACGGAGGCCCGTGCGCGCGAGACCGAGGTGCGGCTGGCGCTGCGCACGGCCGAGGAGCGGGCTCGCGCGGTGTCCGGCCGCGCGCAGGCCCTGGCCCACGCCGCCCGGCAGGAACGCGAGGCGCGGGCCGCCGCCGCCGAGCGGGAGGAGGCCCGACGGCGGGACGCCGCCCGCGCGGTGACGGTACGCCAGGGCGCGGCCGTCGCGCTCGAGCGCATCGGCCGGTCCCTCGAGCGGGCGCAGGCGGACAAGGCCGCCGCCGAGGAGGCGCGGGCCGCGGGGAACGCGCAGCTCGGTGCCGTGCGGGCCACGGTGGAGTCGCTCACCGCGGAGCTGCGCGAGCTGACGGACGTCGCGCACAAGGACGAGGTCGCTCGTGCCCAGCAGCGTCTGCGCCTGGAGCAGCTCGAGGCCCGCGCGATCGACGAGCTCGGCACCGATCCGGAGGTGCTCGTCGAGGAGTTCGGCCCGCACCAGCTCATTCCCCTCTACGACGGCGACGCCCCGGCCCGCCGCCGTGCGCGGCGTGCGGTCGTGGAGCGGGACGACGAGGGCAACCCGATCCGTCACGCGGGTGACCCGCCGCTGCCGCGGGGCGCTGCCGCGCGCGCCGAGGCGATCGAACTGCGCGCGTCGGCGCTGCGGGAGTTCGGCCTCGACCCGGCGGATCCGGAGGCGGCGAAGATCGTGCAGCAGGTCGCCGGCGTCGAGCCGGAGGGCGAGGGGGTGACGCCGGACGCGGGCGATGAGCCGTCCGGGAGCGAGGCCACCGCGGCAGGCGCCACGGACCAGGCGCGAGGGCCGAAGCCCGACCGGATGGTCCCGTACGTGCGCGAGGAGCAGGAGGCGCGCCTGAAGAAGGCCGAGCGTGCGCTGGCACGGCTGGGCGCGGTGAACCCCCTGGCGCTGGAGGAGTTCGCGGCGCTGGAGGAGCGGCACCAGTTCCTCGAGACGCAGCTCGCCGACCTGAGGAAGTCGCGCGAGGACCTGTTGCAGATCGTCTCCGACATCGACGAGCGCGTGCAGCAGGTGTTCGCGGAGGCGTTCCAGGACACGGCGAACATGTTCCTCGAGATCTTCCCGCGGCTCTTCCCGGGCGGAGAGGGCAAGCTGCGGCTGACCGACCCGTCGGACCTGCTCGCCACCGGTATCGAGGTGGAAGCCCGGCCCGCGGGGAAGAAGGTGAAGCGCTTGTCGCTGCTGTCCGGTGGCGAACGGTCGCTCGCGGCCGTGGCGTTCCTGGTCTCGATCTTCAAGGCCCGGCCCAGCCCGTTCTACATCATGGACGAGGTCGAGGCGGCGCTCGACGACGTGAACCTCGGCCGGCTCATCGAGATCTTCAAGGAACTGCAGCGCGACAGCCAGCTCATCGTGATCACCCACCAGAAGCGGACCATGGAGGTCGCGGACGCCCTGTACGGCGTGACGATGCGGGGCGACGGCGTGACCACCGTCATCAGCCAGCGGATGGGCGATCGCGAGGCGGTGCCCTCCTGAGCCGCCGGGCTCAGCCCCGCGGGCGCCATGCCTTGCCGCTGCCGGGCTCCGTCGACGCGACGCCTCGTTCCTCGGCGCCCGCCGCCGTCGCGACGGTTTCCGGCGGCGACGGGTTCGCGTCCTCGGTCTTCGCACCGGTTCCGGCGGCCAGGGACTGGTTGCCTGTGGGATGTGTGGTGTTTCTGACGGTCGTTCGGCGCGTCCGTGGGGGCATCCGACAAGGTTTCGGGAGAGAATGACGCCATGTGGTGGTCGGTCCTCCTCCTCGTCGTGTGTCTCCTGCTGGCTGCCGGGGTGTTCCTGGTGGCCAACGTCATGGACGCGGCGGACGGCAATCAGCGGGCCGACACGTTCCCCGGGCGGTTCCGTGCGGGGTGGCACCGGGTGGCCGGCGGCGGCTGGCCCAAGCAGACCGGCCGGGTGAAGGGTGCGTCGGCGGTGGCCACGCATGCCGTGGGTGCCCCTTCGGTATGGGTCGGCAAGCCCGGTCAGGGTCGCCGGTCGGACGAGGCCGCGCCGGTCGACATGGAGATGTCGGAGTTCTTCCGGGCAACGGTCGAGGACAAGCCGGGGTACATGGACGCGGAGGAGCTGCAGGGCCTTCTCGGCAAGGCCCGCGATCAGGCGACCAAGGCGGTGAACGTTCCGATCCAGACCGTCAAGCCGGTGCTGAGCGACCCGAGGGCACTCCAGAACCTCGTGCCTCGCCCGTTGCGTCCCGGCGCGGGCGAGCGCCAGGAGGACAAGCAGGGCTGAACGGTCTCGGCCGGGCGGATCCGGCTGAGCGGCTCGGGAGAGCGGTCTCGCCCTGCCCGGAGGTCGCGGCTCTGCTCTACGTGACGTCCCCCGTCCGTCCACAGGCGGCGGCCGCACGCCACGCCCGGGGAGTGCGTCTGGGAGAATCGTCCGCGTGAACGAAGTTCCCTGGATCGAGATCATCGTCGGACTCGTCGTGGCCGCCTCCGGTGGCGGCCTGATCGCCTTCCTGCGCGCCCGCGCGAAGGGGTCCGGCGATGCCGGCGGGGCCGACACCATCGAGAGGCCCGGCCAGGTCGACGAGGTCACGTCCGAGACCGAGGAGGCGGGCGGGCCGGCGTCGGGCACCGTGGTGATCCACGAGCCGGGGACGGGGACGATCGCCGAGGAGGCACCGTCCGAACCGGCCGCGGAGAAGCCCGCCGTGGCGAGGCCCGTCGTCGAGAAGCCGGCTCCCGTCGCGGGGAGGCTCGTGCGGCTCCGTGACCGCCTCGCCAGGTCGGGGTCGCCGCTGGGTGCCCGCCTGCTCGAGGTGCTGTCCCGGGACTCGCTGACCGAGGACGACTGGGACGAACTGGAGGAGGAACTGCTCCTCGCCGACATCGGCGCCGGCCCGACGGCCGAACTGCTGGACAGCCTGCGCACCCGGGTCCGGGTGCTCGGCGTGCGCGAGCCCGCCGCCGTGCGCGAGCTGCTGCGGGAGGAACTGGTCGCGCTCGTGGGCCCGGACATGGACCGCTCGCTCCACGTGGAGCCGTCCGCGGGCGAGGAGGGCACGCGGCTGCCTGCCGTCGTGCTCGTCGTAGGGGTGAACGGGACGGGCAAGACGACCACGGTCGGGAAGCTCGCGCGGGTGCTCGTGGCGGAGGACAGGTCGGTGGTGCTGGGCGCGGCGGACACGTTCCGGGCGGCGGCGGCGGATCAGCTGACCACATGGGGGGCGCGGGTCGGCGTCGGGACGGTGCGGTCGGACAAGGAGGGCGCGGACCCGGCGTCGGTCGCGTTCGACGCCGTGACGCGCGGCCGCGACGAGAAGGCCGACGTGGTGCTCGTCGACACGGCGGGACGGCTCCAGAACAAGGCTGGGCTCATGGACGAGCTCGGCAAGATCGTGCGCGTGACGTCGAAGGTCGCGGCGCCCAGCGAGGTGCTGCTCGTGCTGGACGCGACCACGGGGCAGAACGGCCTCACGCAGGCGCGCGTGTTCGCGGAGGTCGCGGGCGTGACGGGCATCGTGCTGACCAAGCTGGACGGGACGGCGAAGGG
Source organism: Myceligenerans pegani (assembly GCF_014892515.1). Taxonomy (GTDB): domain Bacteria; phylum Actinomycetota; class Actinomycetes; order Actinomycetales; family Cellulomonadaceae; genus Myceligenerans; species Myceligenerans pegani. The sequence continues at coordinate 9,832 of NZ_JADBGR010000082.1, read as the reverse complement.
TGGCATCGTGGTCCAGGTCCAGCGCGAGCTCGGCGTCCCGGTCAAGCTCGTCGGCCTGGGGGAGGGCCCGGACGATCTGGCCCCGTTCGACGCGGCCGAGTTCGTGGACGGAATCCTCGGCTGAGAGTGCGCTGCGAACTCGGCTGACTCCAGGTCAAGAAGCGGTCATGGTTGCCCCGGGATGCAGGCGTGTCCAAATGGTGAGAAAACTCTGAAGACCGTGTGAAGTCACGGACGGGTAGCGCTGGCATCACGATCGAATCACAATGGCGGCGGACATTTCACCCAGCGCGCTCGCGAAATCAAGTATTTACACTCTTTCGCACTGCGTCACATATCCGTAACATCGGTGCCGGTCCCGTGTAACGACACTTGGGGAGCGTGATCACCGACCAGCCACCCCCGGCTGGCATGGAGAGAGGCAAACGGATGGAAGAGTTCGCACTGGACAGTGGCAACACTGCCTGGATGCTCACCGCCTCCTCGCTCGTGCTGCTGATGACGCCGGGACTGGCGTTCTTCTACGGCGGTATGGTGCGCGGGAAGAGCGTCCTGAACATGATGATGATGAGCTTCGTCTCGATCGGCGTCGTCGGAGTCCTCTGGGCGCTGTACGGCTACTCGATGACGTTCGGCAACGACATCGGCGGAATCATCGGCGACCCGACGCAGTACTTCGGCCTGGTGATCAACGACGCCGACTCGCTCATGTTCGGCTCCGGCGTCCCGGCACTCGTCGCCGCGTCGTTCCAGGCGACGTTCGCGATCATCACGGTCGCCCTGATCTCGGGTGCGGTCGCCGACCGCGTCAAGTTCGGCACGTGGATCGTCTTCGCGATCCTCTGGGTCACGCTCGTCTACATCCCGGTCGCGCACATGGTGTGGGGCGGCGGCCTGCTCGGCACGGACGGCCCGATCGCGGCGGCACTCTCGGCGCCGATCGACTTCGCCGGCGGCACCGTGGTGCACATCAACGCCGGTGCGGCCGCGCTCGCCCTGGTGCTCGTGGTCGGCAAGCGCAAGGGCTTCGGCACCGAGCCGATGCGCCCGCACAACCTGCCCTTCGTCATGCTCGGCGCCGCGCTCCTGTGGTTCGGCTGGTTCGGCTTCAACGCCGGCTCCGAGTTCGCGGCCGACGGCACGTCCGGCCGCGCGTGGATCAACACGACCGTCGCCACCTGCGCCGCGATGCTCGCCTGGCTCGTCACCGAGAAGTTCCGCGACGGCGCGAGCACCTCGCTGGGTGCCGCGTCCGGCGTCGTCGCGGGCCTCGTGGCGATCACGCCGGCCGCCGCGTCGGTCGACATCTACGGTTCGCTCGTCATCGGTGCCGCGGCGGGTGTCGCATCCGCCCTGGCGGTCGGCCTCAAGTACAAGTTCGGCTACGACGACTCGCTCGACGTGGTGGGCGTCCACCTGGTGTCCGGCCTCGTCGGTACCGTACTGATCGGCCTGTTCGCGACGGCGGCCGACGGCGCGAACACCTGGTGGGCCGGCATCGGCGAGGAGAACGGCGGCCTGGAGGGCCTCTTCTACGGTGGCGGTGCGATCCAGCTCGTGTCGCAGATCATCGCCGCGCTCGTCGCGATCGTGTTCTCGTTCGTCGTCACGTACCTGATCGCACTGGTCCTCAAGGTCACCCTCGGCTGGCGTGTCACCGAGCAGGAGGAGGTCGACGGGATCGACCTCGCCGTGCACGGTGAGACGGCGTACGAAGGTGTCGGCTCGACCATCACCGAGGTTCGCTGACCCGGCCGGGCCGGGACAGGGACCTTACGACTAGGGAGGTACGTGCATGAAGCTCGTCACGGCAATTCTCCAGCCGCATCGGCTCGACGACGTGAAGTCGGCCCTCGAGTCGGCGGGCGTCCGAGGGATGACCGTCTCCGAGGCAAGCGGCTACGGCCGTCAGAAGGGGCACACCGAGGTCTACCGTGGTGCCGAGTACACCGTCGACCTCGTGCCGAAGGTGCGCATCGAGGTCCTGGTGTCCGACGAGGACGCCGGTCCGGTGTCCGAGGCCATCGTCGGCGCGGCCCAGACCGGCAAGATCGGCGACGGCAAGGTGTGGACCGTGTCCGTCGACGACGTGGCCCGCGTCCGCACCGGTGAGCACGGCGACGCCGCGCTCTGACGTGCCGCAGGGCTCACCGGAGGCCCCGCATCCCACGCACGGGGTGCGGGGCCTCCGCGACGAACTGCTGGCCATCGCCGCGGAGGCCACAGGCACGCCGTCGGGCAACGGCACACCGGGCCGGGAGCGCCGCGCCGCCCTCGTCCGGCACGTGACGGACCGGCTCACCGCGCTCTGGGAGTACGCGGTCGAGGACGTCCCGGGCACCGGCGTCGCGCTGGCCGCCGTCGGCAGCCTCGGCCGCGGCGACATGGGGCCGATGAGCGACCTCGACCTCGTGCTCGTGCACGACGGCCGCACCCACACCGACGAGCAGCTCGCCCGGGTCGCGGAGCGCCTCTGGTACCCCCTGTGGGACTCCGGCGTCGACCTCGACCACTCCGTCCGTTCCCTCGCGCAGTGCCGCAAGGTGGCGTCCAAGGACCTGCCGGCGGCCGTCTCGTGGCTCGACGTGCACGCGATGGCGGGCGACACCGCGCTCGTGCACCGCGCCGCGACCGGTGTCCTCACCGACTGGCGGGACGCGGCACGCCGTCGCCTCCCGGAACTCCTCGGGACCGTGCGCGAGCGCGCGGAACGCTCCGGCGAGCTCGCCTACCTCATCGAGCCGGATCTCAAGGAGGCCCGCGGCGGCATCCGGGACGCCGTGGTGCTGTCGGCGCTCGCCGCGACCTGGCTGACCGACCGTCCGCACGGCACGGTCGACGACGCGTACACCCACCTGCTCGACGTGCGCGACGCCCTCCAGGTGACGGCCCGCCGCCGCACCACGCGCCTGCTGCTGGCCGACCTCGACGAGGTCGCCGACCGCTGCGGCTACGACGACGGCGACGACCTCCTCGCGAGCCTCGCCGCGGCCGGCCGGGAGATCTCGTACGCGCTGGACTCGACCGTGCGCCGCGCGCGCAAGGCCCTGGACCGCAGGCCGATCGGCAAGCCCCTGATCATCCGGGGGCGCATGAAGCCGCCGCGCCTGCGCCCGGTCGGTGACGGCCTGGTGGAGCACGACGGCGAGCTGGTGCTGGGGGTGGACGCGCGGCCGGCGTCGGATCCTCAGCTGTCCCTGCGGGCGGCCGCCACGGCGGCGCGCACCGGCCTCCACCTCTCTCCGGTGACGATCTCGTCCCTGCGCGACTGCCCGCCGCTGCCCGAGCCCTGGCCGCCGGCCGCGCGTGCCCACCTGCTCGCCCTGCTCGCCTCGGGCAGCGCGCAGGTGCCCGTGTGGGAGGCGCTCGACCTGGCCGGGGTCGTGACCACGTGGATCCCTGAATGGGCCGACGTGCGCAACCGTCCCCAGCGTGCCGCGATCCACCGGCACACCGTGGACCGCCATCTCGTGGAGACGGCGCGCCTCGCCGCCCGGCTCAAGCGCGGCGCGACGTTCGGCGCGCCCGCCGACGCGGGCCGCGCGACCGGCCCGGACGCCGGCGGGAACGCCGGCGGGGGCGACGTGCTCCTCCTGTCCGCACTCCTGCACGACATCGGCAAGGTGCGCGGAGCGCCCGACCACTCGGTCGAGGGGGCGCGCCGCGTGCCGGCGATCATGCGTCGCATGGGCTTCGACCGCGCGGTGTCCGACGACGTCGCCCGGCTTGTCCGGCACCACCTGGTGCTCTCGGAGCTGGCGGTGAGCGGCGACCACGACGACCCGGAGACGCTGGAGGCGCTGCTCGAGGCCGTCGACCACCGCGCCGATCTCCTGGACGTCCTGCGGCTCCTCACGGAGGCGGACACGACGTCGCTCGGCCCCAAGGCATGGACCCCCTGGCGGGCCAGCCTGGTGGACGACCTCACCGGCAGGGCCCGCTCCGCCCTGGGCGGCTGACGCACCACATCCGCCGGGGCGGCGGATGTGGTGCGGGACATGCTGCCGCGGCGAGCGGCCCGGCGCGGTTGCTCAAGTACCCTGGACCCCGTGTTCAACTCCCTGTCCGACCGGCTGACCCAGACGTTCAAGAACCTGCGCGCGCGCGGGCGCCTCTCGGAGGCGGACATCGATGCCACCGTGCGCGAGATCCGGCGCGCGCTGCTCGACGCGGACGTCGCCGTGCCCGTGGTGCGTGAGTTCACCAGGGCCGTACGGGAGCGGGCGCTGTCGGCGGAGGTGTCGGGGGCGCTCAACCCGGCGCAGCAGGTCGTCAAGATCGTCAACGACGAGCTGGTCGAGATCCTGGGCGGTCGGACCCGGCCGCTGAACCTGGCCAAGACGCCGCCCACCGTGATCATGCTCGCGGGCCTGCAGGGTGCCGGCAAGACGACGCTCGCCGGCAAGCTGGCGCTCGCGCTGAAGGACCAGGGGCACACGCCGCTCCTGGTCGCCGCCGACCTGCAGCGGCCGAACGCGGTGAACCAGCTCTCCGTGGTCGCCGAGCGCGCGGGCGTGCCCGTCTTCGCGCCGCACCCGGGCAACACGGCGTCGGCCGACGACCCCGCCGCCGACGCGCCGCTGATCGGTGACCCTGTCGCCGTCGCGCGCGACGGTGTGGCGGAGGCACGCGCCAAGCTGCACGACGTCGTCATCGTGGACACCGCGGGCCGGCTCGGCATCGACGAGGTCCTGATGAAGCAGGCCTCGGACATCCGCGACGCGATCACGCCGGACGAGGTCCTGTTCGTCATCGACGCCATGATCGGCCAGGACGCGGTGAACACGGCGAAGGCGTTCGCCGACGGCGTCGACTTCACCGGCGTCGTGCTGTCCAAGCTGGACGGCGACGCGCGCGGTGGTGCGGCGCTGTCGGTCGCACAGGTGACCGGCCGGCCGATCATGTTCGCCTCCGTGGGCGAGAAGCTGACCGACTTCGAGGTCTTCCACCCCGACCGGATGGCGTCCCGCATCCTCGACATGGGTGACGTCCTCACCCTGATCGAACAGGCCGAGAAGGCGTTCGACGCCGAGCAGGCCGAGAAGATGGCCCAGAAGGTGGCCACCGGCGAGGACTTCACGCTGGCGGACTTCCTGGTGCAGATGCAGCAGCTGAAGAACATGGGCTCGATGAAGAAGATGCTCGGCATGCTGCCTGGCATGGGCCAGATGCGCGAGCAGCTCGACCAGTTCGACGAGCGCGAGGTCGATCGCATCGAGGCGATCGTCCGGTCGATGACGCCGGCCGAGCGGGACAACCCGAAGATCATCAACGGCTCGCGGCGCGCGCGGATCGCCCGCGGCTCCGGCACTTCGGCCAACGCCGTCAACCAGCTGCTCGACAGGTTCTCGCAGGCCCAGAAGATGATGAAGCAGATGGGGCGGGGCGGCGGCATGCCGGGCATGGGCCCCGGCGGAATGCCCGCGATGCCGGGCGGGCCGGGCATGGGCATGGGGAAGAAGTCGCGCGGCAAGACCCAGCCCCCGAAGAAGAAGAAGGGAAAGTCGGGGAACCCCGCGAAGCGGGCACAGCAGGAGCGTGAGGCGATGCAGCGCGCGCTCGGGGGCGGCCGCCGGCAGTCGTCCGCACCGGCCGGCGCGGCGTTCGGCAAGGCCGGCGACGACCAGGCCCCGCCGGACATGGAGGCGCTCGAGAAACAGCTCGGCAAGTTCCTGGACAGGTGAGAGTCCCCGTGTCGGACGCCCCGACCCTGCACATCCGCGGAAACGTTCTCCTGGACGACGACCGCGAGCTCGGCGACCTCTGGGTGCGGGGCGGCCGGGTCAGCCTGACCCGGCCCTCGGCCCAGGGCGCGGGCATGCGCGTGATCGAGGGCTGGGCGCTGCCGGGTCTCGTGGACGCCCACTGCCACATCGGCCTGGCCGCCGAGGGCGCCGTCCCGCACGACGTCGCCGCGCGCCAGGCCGTCGCCGACCGGGACTCGGGCGTGCTCGTGGTGCGGGACGCCGGCTCGCCGTCGGACACGAGGTGGGTGCAGGCGCGTGGTGACCTGCCTCGGCTCATCCGCGCCGGGACGCATCTGGCGCTCGCCAGGCGCTACCTGCGGAACTTCGCGCGCGAACTGGACGATCCGGCCGAACTACCCGCCGCGGTCCGCGAGGAGGCCCTGCGCGGCGACGGCTGGGTCAAGCTCGTCGGGGACTGGATCGACCGGTCGCTCCCGGAAGGCGGTGACCTGACCCCGCTCTGGCCCGGCGACGTGCTGGCGCGTGCGGTGGCCGCCGCGCACGCGGAGGCGGCGCGTGTCACCGTGCACACGTTCGCGACCGAGACGGTCGACGCCCTGCTCGACGCCGGCGTGGACGGTATCGAGCACGGCACCGGCATGACGGCCGAACAGATCTCGCGGGCCGCGGAGGCGGGGGTCGCGGTGACGCCGACGCTGCTCCAGGTAGCGCAGTTCGAGGCGATCGCGGCGCAGGCCGAGCCGAGGTACCCGGTGTTCGCGAAGCGGATGCGGCACTTGCACGCCCGCCGCTACCAGCAGGTACGCGACTTCTACGACGCCGGCGTGCGGCTGCTCGTCGGGACGGACGCGGGCGGCACCATCGGGCACGGGCGTATCGCCGACGAGTGCGCGGAACTCGTGGCCGCCGGTGTGCCTGCCGCCGAGGTCGTGGCGATGGCGTCCTGGCGGGCGCGCTCGTTCCTCGGACTGGGGGCCGTCGTCGAGGGATCGAGCGCCGACCTCGTGGTGTACCCGGAGGATCCGCGCGAGAACATCGATGTCCTGCGGTACCCGACGGCGATCGTGCTGCGCGGCGAGCTGTACTGAGTTTCCCGGAGCCGCAGCTACGCCTTCGGCGGCTCGGGACCGGTCGCCTTGGTCAGCGGGTGCCAGGTCTGGCACAATATCCGGGTACTCGGTGCGCCCGGGCCCCTCTCACCCGCACGCACCCGGTCCCGACCTCACCCACCGGACCACCCCCACGGCCGGCTGGACGGGTCACCCCATTCTGAGAACCAGGAGAGACCACTTCGTGGCCACCAAGATTCGTCTGAAGCGCTTCGGCAAGATCCGTGCGCCCTACTACCGCGTCGTCGTCATGGACTCGCGGACCAAGCGCGACGGTCGTGCGATCGAGGAGATCGGCAAGTACCACCCCACCGAGGAGCCGTCCCTCATCGAGATCGACTCCGAGCGCGCGCAGTACTGGCTCGGTGTCGGTGCGCAGCCGACCGAGCAGGTCACCGCCCTGCTCAAGGTGACGGGCGACTGGCAGAAGTTCAAGGGCCTGCCGGGCGCCGAGGGCACCCTGAAGACCAAGGGTGAGAAGGGCGACGCCTCCGCCGCGATCGACGCCGTGCACGCCGAGGCCGAGAAGGCCAAGGCCGACGCCGCCGCCAAGGCCGACGCCGCCCCGGCGGAGGACGCCGAGACCCCGGCCGAGACCGAGGCCTGATGCTCGCGGAGGCCCTCGAGCACCTGGTGCGCGGGATCGTCGACAACCCGGACGACGTCCGCGTGTCCGCGAAGACGCTGCGCAGGGGCGACCTGCTCGAGGTCCGGGTGCACCCGGACGACCTGGGCCGTGTCATCGGCAGGGGCGGCCGGACGGCACGCGCACTGCGATCGGTCGTCGGCGCGCTGGCGGCCGACGGCTCGGTTCGCGTCGACGTCGTGGACGTCGACCGGCGCTGACGAAGGGCGCGAACGAACGCACGGGGCCCGGTCCGAGGACCGGGCCCCGCTTCTTTTGCCCCGCCGCGGAGCGTGCGGCACGGTGGGGCGGCGGGCCGAAGCTCGCACCACGAACCGAGGAGTCTCAGATGGAGCTGACCGTCGCCCGGATCGGGCGCGCTCACGGACTGAAGGGCGAGGTCACGCTGGACCTGCGGACCGACGATCCCGCCGAACGCCTCGGCGTGGGCCAGGTCCTGCGGACCGTACCGGCCGAGGCCGGGCCGCTGACCGTGACCCGGGCCCGCGTGCACCAGGACCGGTGGGTGGTGATGTTCGCCGAGGCGCCGGACCGTACGGCCGCCGAGCGCCTGCGCGGCGTCGAGCTCGTGGTCGACGTGGACGCCTCGGACGAAGAAGATGCCTGGTACCCGCACGAGCTCCGCGGCCTGCGGGCGGAGCTCACCGACGGGACCGTGGTCGGCGAGGTCGTCGGGCTCGACCACCTGCCCGCCCACGACGTCCTGGTGGTGTCGGAACCGCTGCCGGCCGGTACCGCGCGCACGCTCGTCCCGTTCGTGAAGGCGATCGTGCCGGTGGTCGACGTCGCGGCCGGGCGGGTCGTGCTCGACCCGCCCGGCGGGCTCCTCGCGCGGAACGCGGACTCGGCCACCACGGCCGGGCCCGACGCACTCCCCGGTGACCCCGACGAGGACGGCTGACGTGCGGATCGACGTCGTCACGATCTTCCCGGACTACCTCGCGGCCCTCGACCTGTCGCTGGTCGGCAAGGCGCGGCAGCGCGGGCTGCTGGACCTGCACGTCCATGACCTGCGGGACTGGACCACGGACCGCCACCGTACGGTGGACGACACCCCGTTCGGCGGCGGGGCGGGCATGGTGATGCGCCCCGATGTCTGGGGTCGCGCCCTCGACGAGGTCCTGGGGGCGGGCCCGCCGGGGGACACCCCGCAGGCGCCGCCGTCCCACGAGCCGGCCCCGCCGCGATCGCCGTCGGGCAGCACGCTCGTCCTGCCGACGCCGTCCGGTGAGGTCTTCACGCAGCGGCACGCCGAGGACCTCGCGACCGCGGAGCATCTCGTGTTCGCCTGCGGGCGCTACGAGGGGATCGACGCGCGGGTCGCCGAGCACTACCGCGCCATGGGGGTCGACGTGCGGGAACTGTCGATCGGCGACTACGTGCTCAACGGCGGCGAGGTCGCGGCGCTCGTGATGATCGAGGCGGTCGGGCGGCTCGTGCCGGGGATGGTGGGGAACCCCGAGTCCCTCGTGGAGGAGTCGCACGGGGCCGCGGGGCTGCTCGAGTACCCCGTGTACACCAAGCCGCCCCGGTGGTACGGCATCGACGTCCCCGAGGTGCTGCTCTCCGGGCACCACGCCCGGATCGACCGGTGGCGGCGGGACGAGGCGCTGCGCCGGACGGCAGGACGCCGGCCCGAGATGATCGCCGCGCTCGACGGGGCGGCGCTCGACAGGCACGACACCGCGCTGCTCGCGGAGCTCGGGTGGACGGTGTCCGACGACGGGCGCGTGGTGGCCACGCCCCCGATCGGGGACGCGCCGGCCGAGTGACATCACACCGGCGCGGCCGTCGGACCGGTGCCGTTGTGGCAGAATAGGTCCTCGGCGCGTCGGCGGTCAGGTCTCTGCCACGGGGGACGGCCGCCGGGTCGGACCCGGCACGATCGTCAGCACGGCACGCCACCTCACATCAGCCCAGTCGGCCGCGGGATCCTCGCGGCCGCGAGATTCGCGCCTGACCTGTGGCAGGTACGGAGAAGAACGATGCAGAAGCTCGACAGCGTCGACGCAGCCTCGATGCGCGACGACATCCCGGAGTTCCGCGCCGGTGACACCCTGAAGGTCAACGTCAAGGTCATCGAGGGCACCCGCTCCCGTGTCCAGGCGTTCCAGGGCATCGTCATCCGTCGCCACGGCGGCGGCGTGGGCGAGACGTTCACCGTCCGCAAGATCAGCTTCGGTGTCGGCGTGGAACGTACGTTCCCGCTCCACGCGCCGACGATCGACTCGATCGAGGTCGTGACCCGCGGTGACGTCCGCCGGGCGAAGCTGTACTACCTCCGTAACCTGCGCGGCAAGAAGGCGAAGATCAAGGAGAAGCGCGAGACCGCCGCTTCCTGATCCCTCGTCCGGCCGGGCAGGTGGTTG
>NZ_JADBGR010000081.1 GCF_014892515.1 Myceligenerans pegani | reverse complement strand
CGATACCCGTACCTTCCCTGCCGATTTCGTGTGGGGTTCTGCGACGGCGTCGTATCAGATCGAGGGTGGTGTGGGGGAGGGTGGTCGGGGTCGGTCGATCTGGGACACGTTTTCTCACACGCCGGGCAAGACTCTGAATGGTGACACCGGTGACGTGGCCGACGACCACTTCCACCGGTGGCGTCAGGACGTGCGGCACATCGCGGACCTGGGTCTGGACGCCTACCGGTTCTCGATCGCGTGGCCGCGGGTGCAGCCCGGGGGTAGTGGTGAGTTCAACCCGGAGGGGATCGGCTTCTACTCCGATCTGCTGGACGCCTTGCTGGCCGTGGGTGTCAAGCCGGTGGTCACGTTGTACCACTGGGACCTGCCGCAGGAACTGCAGGACGCGGGCGGCTGGACGAATCGTGCCACCGCGGAGGCGTTCGCGCGTTACGCGCGCCGCATGGCCGAGGAGTTCGGTGACCGGGTGGAGGTGTGGACCACGCTGAACGAGCCGTGGTGCACGGCCCTGCTGGGTTACGGTTCGGGTGTGCATGCCCCGGGTATCAGCGACCCGGTGGCGGCGTTGCGGGCGATCCATCACCTGAACCTGGCCCACGGTCTGGCGGTCCGGGAGATCCGGGACGTGCTGGGCGCGTCGGCCAAGGTGTCGATCACCCTCAACCTGCACGTCGTGCGGCCCGACGACCCGTCCTCGCAGGCCGACCTGGAGGCCAAGCGCAAGGCGGACGAGATCGCCAACGAGTCGTTCCTCGGGCCGCTGCTGGAGGGCGCCTACCCGGCCGGCCTGCTGGAGCGCACCGCCTCGCTGACGGACTGGTCGTTCGTGCGCGACGGTGACCTGGAGGCCATCCACCGGCCGCTGACCGTGCTCGGGGTGAACTACTACTCCACCGCCCGCGTGCGCGCCTGGTCGGGCCAGGGGCAGCGGCAGCAGGCCGACGGGCACAAGGACTCCGCCGGCAACCCGTGGATCGGCGCCGAGGACGTGGAGTTCCTGCCCCAGCCGGGCCCGCACACCGCCATGGGCTGGAACATCGAACCGGCCGGCCTGACCGACCTGCTCCTCCAACTGCACGACCGCTACCCGGATCTGGCGCTCATGGTCACCGAGAACGGCGCCGCGTTCGACGACGAGGTCACCGTCACCGACGGCGTCGCCCGCGTGCACGACCCCCGCCGCGTGCAGTACCTGCACGACCACGTCGAGGCACTCGGCCTGGCCCGCGACAAGGGCGCAGACGTGCGCGGCTACTTCGCCTGGTCCCTGCTGGACAACTTCGAGTGGGCCTACGGCTACGACCGCCGCTTCGGCATCATCCACGTCGACTACGACACCCAGGAACGCCTCTGGAAAGACTCCGCCCACTGGTACCACCGCCTGGCCACGACAGGCGCACTCCCCGCGGTGACCGACACCGAACCCCACTGATGCGGACGCAGGGCCGGACCCGACCGCTCACCGGGTCCGGCCCAGCGCCCGGGGCGCACAGCGAACGGGCAGGTCAGAAGAGCTCCTGACCTGCCCGTCGCGCGCCTCCGGGCCGAGGACCCCGCTCTCAGCCCACGTCCCCCCGCCATCCCCCGGTCTCGACGCCGTGGGACTCGATGAACTCCTTGAAGCGCTCGAGGTCTCCCTGGACGCGGTGCTCGTCGAAGTTCACCGCGGCGCCGACCTTCTCGGCCGCGCTCTCGGGCGACCAGTCGAGCTGCACGGTGACCCTGGTCTGGTCGTCGTTGAGCCGGTGGAAGGTGACCACACCGGCCTGAGCGGGCCCGGACAGGCTCTTCCACGCCACGCGCTCGTCCGGGTGCTGTTCGGTGATCTCGGCGTCGAACTCACGCTCGACACCGCCCACTTCCGTCTTCCAGTGGGTGTGGGTCGGATCGAGCTGACGGATCTCCTGGACTCCCTCCATGAACCGGGGGAACTCCTCGAACTGCGTCCACTGGTTGTACGCCGTTCTCACCGGGACATCGACGTCGATCGACTTCGTGATGCTGGCCACGAGCCTCTCCTTCCTCTCCGGGTCCTTCCACCGTGAACCCGGACCTCGCCACTCGCTCGCCGAAGGTCACCCGCCACAACCGGATCAGCGGCCCGCCACGCCCGAACCGCCGTCGGGCGGCTGACACGCGCGGCGCGCTGCGAGTGGCCCCACCTCGTGCCAGCCTGGAACTGCGTGCCGGTCGACGACTGCCGTCCTTCTACCAGGACCTCGCGCCGAAAGCCGCGGCACACCCTGACCGTCGCCGGTGCGCATGATGACGCCGGGCCGCCAGGTCCGGCCGAGGGAAGGAGTGGTCATGCCGAAGCGAGACCCCGGTCCGAGCGTCAAGGACAAGGAACTGTACGAGGAGCTGCGCGACGAGGGCAGTTCCAAGGAGAAGGCGGCGCGCATCGCCAACGCCGCCGCGGGCTCCTCCCGCAAGTCGGTCGGCCGCAAGGGCGGCAAGGCACCCGCCTACGACGACTGGACCGTCGAGGAGCTGCGCAAGCGGGCGGCCGAGATCGGCATCGAGGGCCGCTCGTCGATGCGCAAGGCCGACCTCATCAAGGCGCTGCGCAACCACTGACCGCCGCGGCAGGAGGGATGCGGATGGATGCCGCCGGCGATCCCCTGGTCCACAGCTGTGACGCCGACCGAGGTATTCGCCGCCGACGGCGCGGCAGAGGCTTCTCGTACGTCGATCACCAGGGCGCGCGGATCACCGAGCCGGCGACCCTCGCGCGGATCCGCGCGCTCGCCGTCCCGCCGGCGTGGACCGACGTGTGGATCTGCGCGGACCCCGCCGGCCATCTCCAGGCCACCGGCCGCGACGCCAAGAACCGCAAGCAGTACCGGTACCACCGCCAGTGGCGCCGGTACCGTGACGCCGCCAAGTTCCACGAACTGGCGGGCTTCGGCGCCGTCCTCGTGGCACTGCGCAAGCAGGTCGACGCCGACCTGCGCACTCCGCGCCTGAGGCTGGACCGCGTGGTCGCCGCCGTCGTCCGGCTGCTCGACGAGACGCTGATCCGGGTCGGCAACGACGAGTACGTCCGGTCGGGGAACTCGTTCGGACTGACGACGCTCCGCAGCCGGCATGCCGTCATCGAGGGCGCCGAGGTGCGGTTCCGCTTCCCGGGCAAGGCGGGAGCGCCGCACGACGTCGTCGTGCAGGACCGGCGGGTGGCGAACGTCCTGCGCCGGTGCCAGGACCTGCCCGGCCAGCGGCTGCTGCAGTACGTGAACGGCACCGAGAGCCGCAGCATCGGATCGAGCGACGTCAACGACTACCTGCGCCGCGTGACCGGGGCGGACTACACGGCCAAGACGTTCCGGACGTGGGGCGCGAGCGCCGTCGTCCTCGGGCACCTGCGCCGCCTCGCCCCGGCCGGGCGGCGCGAGCACGAGGCACAGACCGCCGAGGCCGTCCGGATCGCCGCCCGCCACCTGCACAACACGCCCGCGGTGTGCCGCAAGAGCTACGTCCATCCCGTGCTGCTCGCGGACGACCGGCCGGAGCTCGACCGGCTGATCGAGCTGTCCCGCGCGAACGCCTCCCGCGCGTCCCGCTGGATGGACGCCGACGAGCGCGCGCTCCTGAAGGTCCTGACGGCCGCCGAACGTTCGCACGATCCACACCATGCCCAGGGTCTGCCTTCCGGTTCCTGACGGGACCCGGCACGGACACGACCGCACCGCACCACGGCACGACGACGCATCGCACGACGACGCGTCGCACGACACGACCTATGACACGACGACACCGACCGGGCAGCGACCCGGGAGCCACCGGCCACCCGGCCCGTCTGGTCACGGCGCTGCGGCACCCGCGATGGGGGCTCGCGGCGCGCGGCGCGGTCGCCGCCTCGCTCGCCTGGCTCGCCGGTGAGCTGGCGCCCGCGCCGCTGTCCGACTACGCCTACTACGCGCCGCTGGGGGCCGTGGCCGCGACGTCGAGCACGACGATCCGGTCGGCCCGGGAGTCCGCGCACGCGATGATCGCGGTGCTGCTCGGCGCCGCGATCGCGCTCGGCATCGATCGCCTGGGGCTGCCGGGCACGCTCGCGGTGGGGCTGGTGGTGGGAGTCACCATGCTCTTCGCCGCCTGGCGGGCGCTCGGCGAGATGGGCAGCTGGGCGGTCACGGCGGGACTGTTCGTGCTGCTGCTGGGCAGCGCGCACGATCTCGAGTATCCGACCGCCTTCGCCGGGCTGCTCCTCGTGGGCGCGGCGATCGGCGTCGTGCTGAACCTGATCGCGCCACCGCTGCCGCTCACCCCGTCCGACGTCGCGCTCGACCGGTTGCGGCGCGCCCTGGTCGAGCAGGTCGGCACGCTCGCGTCGCAGCTGGAGTCGGACGGTCCGCTCGCGGCGGACGAGTGGGAGGAGCGGCGCCGCGCGCTGGTCCCGACGCTCCGGCACACCGAGGACGCCGTCGCGCACCTGCGGGAGGCGACGCGTGCCAACCGGCGCGAGCACCGCTTCCGTGAGCGCACCACGACGCAGATCCGGCGCGCGGACCGGCTCGGCGTCTCGGCCGAGGTCGTCGACGACGTCGTGCGCCTGCTCGCCGACTGGGAACGCCGGGATCGCACCGAGGTCGCGTTCGGCCCGGACCTGCGGCCCGCGCTCGCCGCGGCGCTGCGGGCCTATGCGCGAGCCCTGGCCAGGAGCGCGCCGGACGGGCAGGACGAGCCGGACGAGGAAGTCACCGCGAGGTTCACGGGAGCGGTGCGGGCGCTGAGCGACGAGGTCGGGGCCGCCGGCCGCACCCCCGGGCACGACTACTTCGTCGCGGCGGCGCTGATCGTCGCGCTCCGGCGAGGCAGCGACGCCCTCCGGGCCTCGTGAGGCGGGCCGGGCGGCACGACGTCGGGGGGGGCAGGCCGGGCCGCGCGGCGTCAGAGGGAGCGCATCCGTTCGGCCAGCGGCCGGGCCGCCTCGGCGAGGAACCGGTCCTGGTGGTGGTCCCCGATCTGGACGATCGCGAGGTCGGTGAATCCGGCGTCCAGGAACGGCCGGGCGCTCTCGGCCAGCTTGTCGAGGTCGGGGCCGCAGGCGATCGACGACGCGACGTCCTCCGGGCGCACGAATCTCGTCGCCGCGGCGAAGCCGGCCGGCGTGGGCAGGTCCGCGTTCACCGCCCAGCCGCCGCCGAACCAGCGGAACTCGGCGTGGGCGCGCTCGATCGCCGTCTGCTCGTCCGGGTCCCAGCACACCGGCAGCTGGCCGTAGACCCGGGAGCCGCGCGGGTGCTCACGGGACCAGCCGCGGACGACGTCACCGTCGGGCATGGCCTGGACCAGGTGGTCCGCGATCGGGGCGAAGCGCGCGACGCCGCGGTCCCCGGAGAGCGCGACCCCGATCTCGACGCCGGCGTCGGGAACGTCCCACAGGCGGGCGGAGTCGACGCGGTAGTGGTCGCCCTCCCAGGTGACGAGATCGCCGGTGAGGAGTTCGCGGATGATGTGCACCGCCTCCTCCAGGAGGTCCTGGCGCAGCGCGATGCTCGGCCAGCCCTCGCCGACGACGTGCTCGTTCAGGTTCTCGCCGCTGCCCAGGCCGAGGGTGAACCGGCCGTCGGCCAGGAGTTGCAGCGTCGCGGCCTGCTGGGCCACGACGGCGGGGTGGTAGCGCATGGTGGGGCAGGTCACGAAGGTCATCAGTTCGACGTCGCGGGTCGCCTGGGCCACGGCGCCGAGCAGCACCCAGGCGTTGGGCGAGTGTCCCTGCTCGGTGAGCCAGGGGCTGTAGTGGTCACTGGACAGCTCGAAGTCGAAGCCGGCGTCCTCCGCCGCGGCGGCGTACCGCAGCAGTTCGCGCGGACCGCTCTGCTCGGTCATGAGGGTGTATCCGATGCGCATGATCTGCTCCTTGCCGTAGGTGCCGGGCACGGACGTCCTCGACCCTAGGCAGGGCCGCCGCCACTCGCCCGTCCCGCGTTCGCGGCGTGCGAGCCCGGGCGGCGCCCGGTGAGAGCTCAGCGAGCCGCCGACCGGGGCCGCCGGGTCAGCAGCGGGTCGCGGCCGTGCGGGCGTTCCACGGGGTGGATGGCGTCCAGGGCCCGGGAGAGCACGGCGGGCGTGAGGCCCGACTTCTCGTTCTTCCGCAGCGCGGTGGTCATCTGGTCGGCCGCGACGCGCAACGGGACGCCGACCTCGCCGGCCGCGTCGCGCAGCACCTGCTCCGCCGCGCCCGCGTCCACCCCGCGGACCGCGGCGACGACGCCCTTGGCCTGTTCGATCACGGCGCGGCTGACGAAGGCGTGGTTCACCACCGACGCCGCGCGCCGGTCGAGGGCTTCCTTCTGCACGGGCGTCACGTCGACCACGTAGCCGGCCACCTCGCGGGTGCCGGCCGGCGCGTTGCGCAGGGCCTGGCCGGTGACGACGAGCGAACGGGTGCGGCCGTCCCTGCCCACGATGCGGTGCCCGCAGGCGAACGGGCGCCCGGCGCGCAGCGCGTCGCCGACCGCTCGGACCATGCGCGCCCTGTCGTCGGGGTGCTTGCGGGACCGGAGTGCCTGAAGGCTCGGCTCGACCTCGTGCCGCTTCCAGCCGTGCATGGCGTACACCTCGTCGGACCACCACCAGTCGCCCGAGGCGAGTTCGACGCAGTAGCGACCGACCAGCAGGTTGGTCCCGACACCGAGGGCGTCGACCAGGTCACCGGCGGAGAGCGCAAGGGGCGTGCCGTTCGCGGCACCGTTCTTGACACCGTTCTCGGCACAGCTCTCGACGACGGGATCGGACTGTTTGACAGGGGACATGGGAACCTCTCAGATCCGGGACGGGACCTGAAGCCGCTTCATGACTCCTTCGCGACCGAGTGTAGAGCCTTCACCTGAAAAGGGACACCGTACCTGGCAGATCGCGTGTCCCCTGCGAGTGAGAGGACTCCGTGTCACGCTCGGAGGTCTGCCCCGGGAAGCGACCACCCGCGCAGGAGGCACACCATGAGCAACCCATCCCGCCACCGCACCCCGGTCCCCGAAGGGGCGGGCACGCCGGACGTCATGGCACCCGGACCGCTGCGCGCCGACGTCGTGGTGGTCGGCGCCGGTCTCACCGGCGTCACGACGGCCTCTCTGCTCGGGGAGGCCGGCGTCGACGTCGTCGTGCTCGACGCCCGGACCACCCGGGCGACCACCACCGCGCGTTCGACGGGCAAGCTGTCGGTGCTGCAGGGCACGCGGCTCGCCCGCATCGCCCGGTACGGCGACGAGGTACTGCGCTCCTACCTGGCCGCGAACTTCGCCGGCCTCGGCTGGCTCCGGCGCACCCTCGACGACCTCGGCGTCCCCGTGGAGAACCGCGACGACCTCACCGTGGCCACCACGCCGGAACAGGTGAGCGACATCGACGACGTGCTCCTGGCGTGCGCGGCGCAGGACGTCGCGGCGCGCTGGGAGGAGAACCCGCCGTTCCCCGGACAGACCTTCGGCGCGGTGCGCCTGCCGGGTCAGGGGCAGACGAACCCGCTGCGCATGCTCTCGGCGCTCCGGGCCCGCCTCCGCGCCCGCGGCGTCCCCGTGCACGACGGCGTGCGAGTGCGGGAGGTGCGCCGGCTCCGCTCGGGTGTCGCGTTGCGCACCACCCGGGGCACCGTGCTCGCCGGCCGGGTGGTGCTGGCCACCGGCGCCCCGCCCGGCCGGCTCGGCGGCCTGTTCCTGCGCCTGGAGGCCGGGCGCAGCCTCCTCACCACGTGGGAGGTCCCCGACCCGGCCGCCCTGCCGCTGGGGTTCGACGACACCATGTCGATCACGGCCGGCACGCCGGTGCGCTCGCTGCGCATGGCGGGCGACCTGCTCGTGGTCGGCGGGGAGGGCTACCCGGTCGGCCGGGAACGCGACCCCTCCCGGCGGTTGGCGGCGCTGGACGAGTGGGCCGGCGCGCGGCTTCCGGTCGGCGCTCCCCTGCATGCCTGGGCCGCCCAGGACTACACGAGCGACACCGGGCTGCCGCTGGTGGGGCCCGCCGTGCCGGGCGACGAGCGACTGCTCGTCGCGACCGGTTACGCCAAGTGGGGTCTCACCAACGCCGCGGCCGCGGGCCTGGCGCTGGCCGGCCGCATCCTCGGCGACCCCGTGGAGTGGGCGGCGGACCTGGAGCCGTGGGCACGCCCGGCGGCTCCCACCACCCGGGCCGCGGCGACGTTCGGGGAGCAGGCCAAGGGATGGGCGTGCGCCGCGACGCGTCCCACGGGACAGCGGGCCGAGGCCCGGCGGGTGTCGCGCGTGTGTCCCCATCTCGGTGGCGTCGTGCGGTGGAACGAGCAGGAGGAGTCCTGGGACTGCCCGGTGCACGGCTCCCGGTTCGCCGCCGACGGCGCACTGCTCGAGGGGCCCGCCACGGAAGGGCTGAACCCACGCTGACCTGCCCGGATGCCGTGGAGGCACCGAGAAGCGGTTCAAGATGCGAGTGGTTCCATGGCTTGAGAGCGTGAGTGAACCGGAAGAAGCCCGGTGACGACCACTTGTGGAGGTCACTGTGCGAGTTCTCGGGGTCAACGCGCTGTTCCATGATCCGTCGGCGGCGCTCGTCGTGGACGGGCGCGTGGTGGCGGCGGCCGAGGAGGAACGGTTCTCCCGGCGCAAGCACGGCAAGCGCCCGGTCCCCTTCGCCGCCTGGGAGCTGCCGGAGCAGGCGATGCGCTGGTGCCTGGAGGCAGGCGGGCTCGAACCCGCCGACCTGGACGCCGTCGCCTACTCGTTCGACCCGGGCCTGGCCAAGCCGTCGGACGAGATGGGCCTGCCCGATCCGTGGGACTGGCTGCGCCTGCGCTACGCGGAACGGGCGCCGCAGTTCATCGCGACCGCCCTGCCGGGCCTGAGCCCCGCGGTCGTGCGATTCGTGCCGCACGAGGTGGCGCACGCCGCGTCCGCGGCGCTCGCCTCGCCGTTCGGCACGTGCAGCGTGATGTCGCTCGACGGCCGCGGGGAGCGGTCCTCCTACCTCGCGGGCCGGTACGACGACGGGCGGCTGGAGATGCTCGCGAGCCAGGACCTGCCCTACTCGCTGGGCCTCGTGTACGAGTCCCTGACGGAACACCTCGGCTTCCTGCGCTCGAGCGACGAGTACAAGGTGATGGCCCTGGCGTCGTACGGCGACCCGCGGTTCCTCCCGCCCCTGCGCGAGTACCTGCGGACCACGCCCGACGGCGGGTTCGTCGCCGAGGCGCCCGACTGGTCGCGCTGGGCGGCGCCGGCGGCGCCCGGCGCGACCGGGACGGACATCGCGGCCGGCACGCCCGCGGCCGACCGGGCCGACCTCGCGGCCTCCGTCCAGGCGCGCCTGGAGGAGGTGCTCGTCGAACTGGCCACCGCCCTGCACGCCCGGACCGGCGACGACGCGCTGGCCCTGGCCGGCGGCACCGCGCTGAACTGCGTGGCGAACTCGCGGATGTGGCGGGAGGCCCCGTTCGACGACGTGTGGGTGCAGCCGGCCGCCGGGGATGCCGGCACCGCCCTGGGGGCGGCCCTCCAGCTCACGGCCGAGGCGGGTGTCCCCGTCGAGCCCATGGGCTCGGCGGCGCTCGGCCGCTCCTGGTCCGACCGGGAACTGGCCGAGGCCCTGCGCACGGCTCGTATCCCGTTCACCACGCCCGCCGACCTGCCGCGCGAGGTGGCCGACGTCCTGGCGGCGGACGGCATGGTGGCGTGGTTCGACGGCCGCTCCGAGTTCGGGCCCCGTGCGCTCGGGCAGCGTTCCCTGCTGGCGCACCCTGGCCGGCGCGCCAACACGGAGCGGCTCAACCTGGTCAAGGGCCGCGAGCAGTTCCGGCCGGTCGCGCCGATGGTGCTGCTGGAGGACGCGCCCCGCATCTTCTCCGGCGGGCCCGTCCCCAGCCCGTACATGCTGTTCGTGCACGACGTCGCGGACGAGTGGCGCGACCGCATCCCCGCCACCGTGCACGTGGACGGCACCGCGCGGATCCAGACGGTCGACGACTCCCAGCCCCGGCTCCAGGCGATGCTCCGGGCGTTCCGGGACCGGACCGGCCTGCCGGTGGTGGTGAACACCAGCCTGAACACGGCCGGCCGGCCCATGGTGGACAGCCCGCGGGACGCGCTGGAGCTCTTCGGCTCCGTACCGGTGGACGTGCTGGTGCTCGGGCCGCACCTGGTGCGCCGGGCGGACCTCGCGGCCGGCCCCGCACCGGGGGAGGTGATCCCGTGACGCCGTCGTACTCCGTCGTGGTGCCCACCATCGGCCGGCCCGCGCTGGGCGCCCTGCTCGCGTCGCTGAACGTGGCGCTGGGCGACGGGCCCCGGCCGCACGTCGTCGTCGTCGTCGACGACCGCCCGTTCCCCCGCCGGGGGCGGAACGCGCCGCTGCTCCTGGGGCCGGCGCCTGTGCCGGGGGTACGCGTGCTGCGCACGGGCGGACGCGGCCCGGCCGCCGCGCGCAACGCCGGCCGCCGCTCCGTCCGCACCGAATGGGTCGCGTTCCTGGACGACGACGTCGTGGTCCCGCAGGGCTGGGCGGCGGCGCTCGGGCGGGACCTGGCGGCCGCCGGCCCGGAGGTCGCCGGGGTGCAGGGCAGGATCGTGGTCCCGTTGCCGGAGCACCGGCCCCCGACCGACCTGGAACGCAACACGGCCGGCCTGGAGCGCGCGGCATGGCCCACCGCCGATCTCGCCTGCCGCCGGTCCGCCCTGGAGTCCGTGCACGGGTTCGACGAGCGCTTCACCCGGGCCTACCGCGAGGACGCCGACCTGGCGCTGCGCCTCCGCGACGCCGGCTGGCGGCTTGTTCGCGGCTCGCGTCACGTGCGCCACCCGGTGCGCCCCGCGGGAGCCCTGGCGAGCGTGCGGGCCCAGGCCGGGAACGCGGACGACGCGCTGCTGCGCGCCCTGCACGGACGCCGCTGGCGGCGGCGCACCGGGGCCGGGCCGGGACGCATGGCGTGGCATGCCGCCACGGTGACGGCCGGACTCACGGCCCTCGGCGGCGCCCTCGCCGCC
>NZ_JADBGR010000080.1 GCF_014892515.1 Myceligenerans pegani | reverse complement strand
CAGTCGACATGCGGCGACGGCGCGTCCACGTGCAACGTGCGCGGCAGGACGCCGTGACGCATCGCCTCCAGCACCTTGATGATGCCGCCGACGCCGGACGCGGCCTGCGCGTGGCCGATGTTCGACTTCAGGGAGCCTAGCCACAACGGCTCGTCCCGCTCCTGGCCATAGGTCGCCAGGAGCGCCTGCGCCTCGATCGGATCGCCCAGCCGCGTCCCCGTACCGTGCGCTTCCACGGCGTCCACATCCGCGGCGCCCAGGCCCGCGTTCGCGAGCGCCTGGCGGATCACCCGCTCCTGCGACGGACCGTTCGGCGCCGTCAACCCGTTGGACGCACCGTCCTGATTCACCGCACTGCCCTTGACCACGCCCACGATCCGATGCCCGTTGGCGATCGCATCCGACAGGCGCTCCACCACCAGCAGCCCCACACCCTCGGACCAGCCCGTACCGTCCGCGCCCGCAGCGAACGACTTGCACCGGCCGTCCAGGGCGAGGCCCCGCTGCCGGGAGAACTCCAGGAACGCGACCGGCGTGGACATCACCGCGACCCCGCCCGCCAGCGCCAGGTCGCATTCCCCGTTGCGCAGTGCGGCCGCCGCGAGATGCAGCGCCACCAGCGACGACGAACACGCCGTGTCCACCGACACGGCCGGGCCCTCGAGCCCGAACGTGTACGACAGCCGCCCGGACGCCACGCTCCCCGCGCTGCCGTTGAAGAGGTATCCCTCGTCCTCCGGCGGCAGGTGCGGCCGGGAGCCGTAGTCGTTGTACATCACGCCGGCGAAAACCCCGGTGCGGCTGCCGCGCAGCCCGCGCGGGTCCATTCCGGCCTGCTCGAACGCCTCCCAGGCGGTCATCAGCAGGAGCCGTTGCTGCGGGTCGAGGGACAGGGCCTCGCGCGGGGAGATCCCGAAGAACTCGGCGTCGAACAGGTCGGCGTCGTGCAGGAACCCACCCTCCCGCACGTACACGGTGCCGGGGACCGACGGGTCGGGGTCGTACAGCGCGTCCAGGTCCCAGCCACGGTTCGCCGGGAACCCCGACACCGCGTCGACGCCGCCGGCCACCAGCCGCCACAGGTCCTCCGGGGACTCGACGCCACCCGGATAACGGCACGCCGTCCCCACGATCGCGATCGGCTCCTGCCGCCGGTCCTCCAGCTCCTGCAGGCGCTTGCGCGCGTCCTGGGCGTCGGCGATGGCTCGCTTCAGGTAGTCGCGCAGTTTCTGCTCGTCAGCCATGGGTCTTCGCCTTCCGCGAGTCGGTGCGATGCAAACATTCAGTCCAGTCCGTCGACGAGGGCGAAGAGGTCCTCGTCGCTGGCGGAGTCGAGATCGTGCGCCGGATCGTCGTCGCCGGCGTCCAGGAGCTCACGGAGCAACCGGGCCACCTGTTCCCGGTGCTCCTGCCCGGCCAGCGCCTCGGCCAGCAGCGGCCGGAGTCGGTCCAGCTCGGCGAGGACCGGTGCGGGGCGATCGGTCTCGAGCTGAGCGAGGACGTACGCGGCGACGGCCTCCGGGTTCGGGTGGTCGAAGACCAGCGTGGTCGGCAGTCTCAGCCCGGTCGCGCTGCCGAGGCGGTTGCGCAGCTCGACGGCGGTCAGCGAGTCGAATCCGAGATCGCGGAACGCCCGGTCCGGTCCGACTCCCTCGCCGCCCGCGTGGCCGAGAACCCCGGCCACCTGTGCGACGACCAGCTCCAGCACCGCGCGCTGCCGGTCCTCGGCGGGCAACGCGGCCAGCCGATCCGCCAGGGAGTCACCGGGCGCATCGGCGGGCCGGGCCGCCGTCCGGACCAGACCGCGCAACAGCACCGGCGCGGACCCGCCGCGGAACGCGGACGTGTCGAACCTCGTGACGGCCAGGACCGGGTGCCCCGCGTCGTGCGCCGCGTCGAACAGCGCCATCGCCTCCTCGGACTCCAGGGCGACCAGGCCGCTGCGGGCGATCCGGGTGCGGTCGACGTCGGCAAGCCGTTCCGTCATGGCACTGGACTGCGCCCACAGCCCCCAGGCGAGGGATGTCGCGGGGCGGCCGTGCGCCCGGCGATGCTGTGCCAGGGCGTCGAGAAAGGTGTTCCCGGCCGCGTAGTTGGCCTGTCCGGCGGTACCCAGCAGGCCCGCCACCGAGGAGTAGAGCACGAACGCCCGCAGATCCTGGTCGAGGGTCAGCTCGTGCAGGTTCCAGGCGGCCTCGACCTTGGGGAGGAGGACCCGGTCCAGTCGTTCCGCGTCGAGCTCGGCGAAGACACCGTCCTCGACGATCCCCGCGGTGTGTACGACGGCCCGCAACGGGTGCTCGGCGGGCACGGTGGACAGGACGTCTCGGAGAGCGTCCCGGTCCGCCAGGTCGCACGCGGCGAAGACCGCCTCGGCACCCAGGCCGGCCAGCTCGGCCGCCAGCTCCGTCGCACCCGGAGCGTCCGCGCCCCGGCGGCTGAGCAGCAGAAGCCGGCGGGCCCCGTGCTCGGTCACGAGGTGGCGTGCCAGGACCTGCCCCAGCGCGCCGGTGGCACCGCTGATGAGGACGGTCCCGTCGGACCAGAGCGGTGTGGCCGGGTCGTCGGCCGGTACGGTCCGCACGAGACGGGGCACGAGCAGTTCGCCGGCCCGCAGCGCGAACTGCGGCTCACCGGACGCCAGCAGGGAATCCAGGTCCGCGTCCGGGTCGTCCACGTCGGCGAGCACGATCCGGTCGGGGTTCTCCGTCTGGGCCGAGCGGAGCATGCCCCAGACCCCGGCGTGCGCCAGGTCGGTGACGTCCTCGTCGGGACCGGTGGCCACCGCACCGCTGGTCACCACGACGAGGCGGCTGTCCGGCGAGGGCTCGTCACGCAACCATCCCTGGACGCGCTCCATGACCTCGCGCAGGGCCGTCCGGGCCTCGGCGGGATCCCTGCGGGGCAACCGCAGGACGGTCGACACCGCCGCGGCCGCGCCCTCCGGCCGCGCGACCGCGGTCCAGCCCACGTGCGACAGGCCTTCGACGGCGGCCCGCAGGCCCGCGGTGACCAGCGGACGCAGCGTCAGGGACGCCACGTCCGCGACGGGCGCGCCGGTGTCGTCGAACAGGGCGACGGCCACCTCACGGACGTCAGGGGCATCGGCCAGAGTGGTGATCCGGACCCGGACGGCGTTCACCCCCGCACGATGCACGCGGACACCGGACCAGGAGAACGGGACCCAGTTCGGGCCGGTCTCGGTAGCAACGCCGGGCAGCAGCGCGTGCAGTGCGGCGTCCAGGAGCGCCGGGTGCAGCGCGTACGGGCCGTCCCCGGCACGCACCTCGGCGAACAACTCGTCGCCGGAGCGCCACAGCTTCTGCAGACCACGGAAGGCAGGGCCGTAGGCGTAGCCGCGTTCCGCGAGCCGGTCGTACACACCGTCCAGATCGACCGCTGTCGCGCCGGTCGGCGGCCAGACCAGGCCGGCGAAGGAGGGGGTGGCATCGGCGGGAGCGGCCAGGACGCCTCGCGCGTGGGACTCCCACGGCCGATCGGCGGTTCGGGCGAAGATCTCGATGCGGCGCCGTTCGTCGTCGCCCGTGACCACCACCTGGAGCTCGGTGGCGTCGTGCGCCGACAGGACCAGGGGCGCCGTCAGGGTGAGGTCGTCCACGTGACCGCCGCCGGTGAGTTCGGCGGCGCGGGCCGCGAGCTCCACGAACCCGGTGCCCGGGAAGAGGGTGGCGCCGCCGACGACGTGGTCGGCGGTCCACGGCAGGGCGCCGCGGGTCACGGTGCCGCTGAGCACCCGCTCGTCCCGGCCCGCCAGCCCGACGGGGGCGCCGAGCAGCGGGTGGCCGTCCGCGACGGCGTCGAGCCAGTGGCGACGTCGCTGGAAGGCGTAGGTGGGCAGGTCCAGGACCTGGGCGTCGTGCCGGGCGAACGCACCGAGCCAGTCGACGTCGACGCCGTCGGCATGGAGCGCACCGAGCGCGAGCTGGAACGTGTCGCGTTCCGCGCGGCCTGTGCGGAGTGTGGGGACGCCGTTGTCGACCAGGGCGCTCAGGACGCCGTCGGGCCCTAGTTCCAGGTAGCGCACCACACCCGCGTCCCGCAGGGTCTGTACACCGTCATGGAACCGGACCGTCGAACGGATCTGCCGCGCCCAGTAGGCGGGCGACGTCAGCTCGGTCGCGATCCGGCCGGTCACGTTGGAGACCACAGGAATGGCCGGCTCGCGGAACGTCAGACCCGAGATCGCCTCCTCGAACTCGGCCAGGACCCCGTCCATGTGCGCCGAATGGAACGCATGCGACACCGACAGACGCTTCACCCGACGACCCCGCTCACGCCACACCCACTCCACCTGCTGCGCCGCCTGGGCGTCACCAGACACGACCACCGACGACGGACCATTCACCCCCGCAACCTCCACACCCGCAACCAACGTCGGCGTCACTTCCTCCTCCGACGCCTCCACCGCCACCATCACGCCACCAGCCGGCGCCGACTGCATCAACCGACCCCGCGCCGCCACCAAGGAACACGCATCCCCAAGATCCAACACCCCCGCCACATGCGCAGCCGTCACCTCACCGATCGAATGCCCCAGCAGAAAGTCCGGACGCACCCCAAAACTCTCCACCAGCCGAAACAACGCCGTCTCCACCGCAAACAACGCCGCCTGAGCAAACACCGTCCGCTCCAACAGACCAGCCTCCGCAGACCCTTCCTCCGCGAACACCACCTCCCGCAACGGACGATCCAGCACCGCATCCAACCCCCCGCACACCGCATCGAACGCCGCAGCAAACACCGGCTCCGACCCATACAACTCACGCCCCATCCCCACCCGCTGACTCCCCTGCCCCGTCAACACAAACGCCGTC
>NZ_JADBGR010000079.1 GCF_014892515.1 Myceligenerans pegani | reverse complement strand
GTCTCGCGCGTCAGGCCGGGTCGGGCGTGTGC
The DNA here is from genome assembly GCF_014892515.1 of Myceligenerans pegani. Taxonomy (GTDB): domain Bacteria; phylum Actinomycetota; class Actinomycetes; order Actinomycetales; family Cellulomonadaceae; genus Myceligenerans; species Myceligenerans pegani. Next base: position 39,510 of record NZ_JADBGR010000079.1, on the reverse strand, counting down.
AGGTCGCTGACGGTGACGTGCACGGCTTCGACGTCGAGGTCGAGAAGCCCTTCGGCGGCCTCGATCACGTCGGTGCGGACCCGGGTGGCCACGGGCCTGATGGGGCTTCCGTACTCCGCCACGAAGGAGACCGTGATCGTCGCGACGTCGTCGACGACCTCCACTCCGGCGCCGTCCAGCGCGTGCACGCCCTCGACCCTCGCCGCCACCGCGTTGACGAGCTTCGTCACGACGCCGTCGCTCACCGTGGTGTCACCACGCAGGTGCGCTGACGGACGCGTGCCCGCCGCGCCCGTCTCGGCGCTGGGCGCCGCCGCGTCGGCCCGCGCCACCGCCTCCGCGCCGCCGTCCTGGTCGCCACCCACGGCGTCGGCGCCGTCGATGTTCCGCCCGGCCGGTTCCGTACCGTCCATCGGAGCCTCCTCCTCCGCGTCGTCCTGGCCTGCTCCATCGTGGCTCGCATCGGCCCGGCTCGCATCGGCCGGCTCGGCGTCCACGGTGTCCTGGGCGCCCTCGGCCACGCCGGGCGTGGAGTCCTCTTCTTCCGCGGGCTCGCCCTCTTCCGTGGCGTCGTCCTCCGCAGCGGCCTCCGGCGCGCCGCTCGCCGCGGAATCCGCCGGGAGGGTGTCGGCCGGATCTGCGACGCCCGTCCCGTCGGCCTCGGCGGCGGGATGGTCGACGGCGGCCTCACCGTCGTCGGGCTCACCAGCATTGGGCTCACCGGCATCGACCTCGCCCGCGTCGGGCTCGCCGGCGTCGGCTTCCGCGGCATCGACGACGACGTCGACGACGACGGCGTCCCGGACCGCGGGCGCACTGGTGACACGTTCGACGGTGTCGCTCGCGGCCGCCTGGATCGCGACCGCCAGGGGCGTTCCCGATGTGGGCGCGCCGTCGTCGCCGCTGGTGGTGGGCCTGGGCGACGCACTGGGGCGGTGGAAGACGTCGTTACTGACTTCGGCCATGCGGACAGATCTCCTTCGGTGAGGATGCGGCGGGTTCCTGCGAACGGCGTCGTCCTGGGGATCCGACCAATGCCGCAGGTCACAGGTCCTGTGTTCATACATGCCGGACCCCGCCGGTGACAAGACCGGGCCGACGTCGTCGCCGGTTCTTCGCGGGAGATTGGCCCGCGGTTCAACAAGTCCCGCACCGTGAATCGGGGCCTGAAGGCGGGCCTGCCTGAGCGCCTGCCCACACGACACCAGCACCTCGACACCCTGTCCGTTACGCCGTCAGGATCCGCAACGCGGTCTGGCCGTCGGTGCGCCACGGTTCGAGGAGCGTTCGCCACTCCCGCGCCTCATCGGGCAGCGATGGTGATGCGGTCAGTCACGGAAGTCCTTCAACGCGCGGCCGAGATCGTCCATGCCGGCCCGGCGTTCGCGCACGTCGAGGGACTCGGCAAGGTCGAGCGCGGCCAGGGCGACACTTCGATCGGCGAGCTCACGAACGACGGCGAGGTCCATCGTCGTGGCGCGAAGCGTGACACGGCCCTCGTCGTCGCGGATGAGGCCGTGGTGGCGCACCACACCGTCGAGATCAGAGGTTGCGAGATAGCCGTCGATATCGTTGGTCTCGACAAGGCCGAGGCGACCGGCGACGTCGGTGGGGTACACCAGGATGCCGCGAAGGCGCTGCCCTGCGCTGGAGTGCGCTCGGTAGTGAGTCACGACAGCACGATTACGCGCTCGCTCGACCAGGTCGGCGGCGCCGAGAGTTCGTAGACGCGCACCAAGCCGCGAGCGTTGTGTCCTTTCCATCCACTCGGCGTCACCGCCTGACAGCAGCGAGACCGCACCCCATGCCGTGGCCTCGGACCACGCCCGGCGGTGTGAGCCCTGCCTGACTGCGAGCAACCGCTCGATCGAGCTCTCGTCAACGATGCCCCGGGCCAGCTGGCGCACCTCACCCCGTGCGACGAGGTACTGCACCTGTCGCGTGGAGACTCCGAGGCGCTCGGCAGCCTCGGACACAGCCATCAGACTCACGACAGACAGTTTCGCATATGCGAAATGGTCTGCCAACCGCGCGCGATCGGCGTCAGGTCCGCGGCGGCCGGGGCACGCCGGACGTGCCGGTGACGATCGCCGTCTCCGGCAGGACGAAGCAGCGCCGGCACAGCGCCTCGTAGGTGAACGTGCCGTCGTCGGGCAGCGGTTCCGAGGCGCCCAGGGGCTCGAGGAACGGCACGCCGTCGCTGAGCACCTGGGTGAACGCGGCGTGCAGGTCCTGGCAGCGGTCGCACACGGCGCGCCGGTAGCGCACGTCGGTCGGGCCGAGCTCGAGCAGCGCCCGGATGGTGGCGAACAGCTCGCCGCGGTGGTCGAGGTCGATGCCACAGGCCAGCACGCGCGTGCCGCGCAGCACCAGCTCCTCGACGACGCGGACGTCGGCGGGGGTGAACATGTGGACCTCGTCGATGGCGACGACGTCCTCGGTGGTGTGCAGCAGCGGTTCGAGGGTCTCCAGCTTGACCGTCGGCACGGAGGCGCCCGTGCGGGACACGATTCGGGCGTCCCGCACGTGCCGGGCCGACTGCACGACGGCGCAGCTCAGCCGAGAGTACGCCAGCGGCGCCATCTGCGCGATGAGGTCGAGTGACTTGCCGGACTTCATCGGGCCGAGAACCAGCGACAGCTCCACCGATACCTCTCCCCGCCATCCGCGACAGGCCGATCCCTGCCGCACAGAACCCTAACTCGGCGCGAGGCGGTCAGGCGGTGTGGGCCCAGCCGGTCCAGCGCGTTGTCGTGATGCGGATCAGGGGACCGTGGGGCGGGGCGTCGGCGTACTGGGGGTAGCGGGCGGTCAGGGCCGCGACGCCGTCGTACCACTCCGGTCCGTCGTCGACGACGTCGGCCGTGCCGTCCGCGCGGACCCACCACAGGCGGTCCCAGTCGTCGGAGTAGTGGTCGCGGAGGACGGCGACCCTCGGGTTCTCCGCGATGTTCCGCAGCCGCCGGAGGGCAGTCGTGGACTTGGGCTTCCGGTCGACCGCGGTGACGATCCGGTCGCCGAGGACGGCGAACGCGATCGGGACGATGTGCGGCGCCAGGTCGCCTCCCGTGGTCGCCAGGTATGCCGATCTCGCGGCGCTCAGCCGCTCCCGGCAGGTCGAGCTGTCGAGCCTCATGCCGCCACGGTAGCGATCGGCGACCACATGGCGATCCGACGGTCGCGGTGGTGGTCCGGCAGACGCGGTAGTGGTCCGACGGCGCCAGCGGGTCACGCCACGGTCGTGAGACGGCGGTCGCCCCGGGACCGACGGCGGTCGCCGCGTGTCGTGTGGCAGGCCCCGCACCCGGGCGCCGCCCTGAGAGCGCCGGCCATGACCAAGAAGAGTTAACGGTACCGTCATCATCGGGCCATCGACCCTGGCTAGGGTGAAATACATGCGGCAGCTGCGAGGGCGCCCAGCCCTGTCCACGGTCCTGGCTCTCTCCTTCTCCCTCCTCCTCGCGGGGGTCGCGCCACTCGGCGCCGCCCCGCCGAGCAGCGCCGCGACGCCGATCGGCGTCGCCCAGGCTCGCGCCACGCAGGACGGATCGACCGCCACGGTGCGGGGGTACGTCGTCGGGCAGCCCATCTCGTCCGGCACCGTGGTCACCAGCGGCTTCCCCACCGACTACGCGCTGGCGCTCGCCGACGCCCCGGGCGAGACCGACACGGAAGACATGCTCTACGTCCAGATCCCGAGCGGCTTCCGCGCCGACTTCGGCCTGGCGTCCAACCCGGGCCGGATGGGCCAGCTCCTCGACGTGACCGGGACGCTGACGACCTACTTCTCGCGGCCGGGGCTCAAGAACGGCAGTGCGTTCGCCGTCGTCGACGGTGGGGACGACGGCGGTGACGGCGGGGGGAGCGATCCCGGCGGTGACGAACCGGCCGGGTACTACGACGCGGCGGACGGCCTGACCGGGAACGCCCTGAAGTCCGCGCTCCACGGGATCATCGACGACCACGCCGAACTGAGCTACTCCACCGTGTGGACCGCGCTGCGCGAGACCGACGAGGACCCGAACGACTCGAGCAACGTCATCGAGCTGTACACCGGCACCTCGATCTCGAAGGACGACAACGGCGGGAACGTGGGCGACTGGAACCGGGAGCACACCTGGGCCAAGAGCCACGGCGACTTCGGCACCTCCGCCGGGCCCGGCACGGACCTGCACCACCTGCGGCCCAGCGACGTCCAGGTGAACTCCACCCGCGGCAACAAGGACTTCGACGAGGGCGGCTCGTCGGTCTCGGGCTGCGGCGGCTGCTACACCGACGCCGACTCGTTCGAGCCGCCGGACCGGGTCAAGGGCGACGTCGCGCGGATGCTCTTCTACATGGCCGTGCGGTACGAGGGCGACGACGGCGTGGACCTGGAGCTCAACGACGCGGTGAGCAGCGGCTCGGCGCCCTGGCACGGGCGGATCTCCGTGCTGCTCGACTGGCACGCGTCCGACCCTGTCTCGGCCACCGAGCGGCGCCGCAACGAGATCATCTACACCGACTGGCAGGGCAACCGGAACCCGTTCATCGACCACCCGGAGTGGGCCGGCCAGATCTGGTGACGCGGCCGGCCGCGGCAGTGGCAGGATGACGCCATGACCGACGACCTGGTCCGCCGCATCGCCGACGCGAGGTTCTCCGGCACGAGGCTGCGCGAGGGCTACGACGTCGCCGAGGTCGACGCGTTCCTCGACCGCCTCGCCGGGGCGGTACGGGCGGAGGGCGAGCACCGGGCGGCACGGGCCGCCGCGCTGGTCGACGACGCACGGTTCCGGGTCGTGAGGTTCCGTGAGGGCTACGACATCGCGGAGGTCGACGGTTTCCTGGACGAGATGCGTGCGGCGGTCACCGGGAGGCGCGCGCGGGCGTCTTCCGGTGCGTCTGCGGAGGGCGCCGGACCGCCACCGGCTGCTCATGGTCCGGCGACCGCCGCGCCGTCGGACCTCGAGCGGGACACGACCTTCCTGGGGTGGCTCTTCGGCCGGAGGTGAGCTCTCGGAGAGGCGGCCACGAGCTACAGGGGACCGAGGACGTCTTGGGGGTCGGCATCCAGGTCGAGGGTGTCCAGGACCGCCAGGAGGACGCGTTCCTCGTAGCGGAAGTGCGACTCCATGATGGCGGCGACGCCCTCGAGGTGGCGGTCCAGTTCCTCCGGGGGCGCTGCGCGGTCGACCGCGTCCTGCAGCGCGGTGAGCAGGTACGCGATCATCGAGTGGTCCGCTTCCAGCTTCCGTATCGTCTCGGTGAGCTGCGGATGCCGCTCGGTGATCGCCGGGAACAGGGCGCGGTCCTCGCCCTCGTGATGCCCGGTCAGGGCCGTGCAGAAGCCGTGGCAGAACAGCAGCAGCTCCCGCGCCGCGGGGTGTGCCGGGCTGCCGTCGGACACCGCCCGGCGGGTGACCCGCAGCGCCTCGCGCAGGCGATGGTGCACCCGGCGTAGTTCCTGTGCCCAGGCGACGAGCCTGGTGGTGTCGCCCCCGCTCATCCGGCGGGGGTCGAAAGGGCGACGTTCACGTCGTGATCCTCTCGGTCCGGCGCCTCCATGCCTGACACAGCCTGCCACCGACACGCGACGCTGCGCCGAGGATACACGGACTCACGGAGATCAGGGGGCTGGACCAACCTGGCCACGGCCTCATTCCTCGCCGTAGAAGAGCCGCTCCATCACCGCCCGGGCCCGCCGGGCCGTGCGCAGGTACAGCTCCTCCAGCTCCGGGCCCGTCCCGACGTCGCCCAGCAGCCCGGCCACGCCGGCCAGGTCCTGGCTGCCGTGCGGCAGCCGGTCGATCTGCGCGCCGGTGGTCTTCCCGGACCACAGCACGATCGCGGACCGCAGCCGCGAGGCCAGGAACCACGCCTCCCGGAGCTCCGTCGCGTCCTGCGCCGACACCAGCCCCGCGTCCCGCGCCGCGTACAGCGCGGGGATCGTCCCGGTGGTCCGCAGCTCGGGCACCTCGTGGGCGTGCTGCAGCTGCAGGAGCTGGACGGTCCACTCGACGTCGGACACTCCCCCGCGCCCGAGCTTGAGGTGCCGCGCCGGGTCGGCGCCCCGCGGCAGCCGCTCGGCCTCGACGCGGGCCTTGATGCGCCGCACCTCGCGGACGACGTCGTCCGGCAGCCCTCCGGCCGGGTAGCGCAGCGGGTCGACGAGCCCGGTGAACCGGTCGGCCAGCCACGCCTCCGGCCCGCTCGCGCCGCCCGCAGGCGCCCACTTCCCCAGGGGCCGCGCGCGCAGCAGCGCCTGCGCCTCCCACGGCGACGACCACCGCTCGTAGTACTCCTGGTACGACGCGAACGATCGCACCAGCGGCCCGTTGCGCCCCTCCGGCCGCAGGTCGGCGTCCACGGGCAGCGGGGGTTCCGGCCCGACGGCGCTCAGCAGCCGCCGCAGTTCGCGCGCCACCGCGAGCGCGAACTCGCCGGCCTCGCGTTCCCCCGCGCCGGACGCCGGGGAGTGCACGAACATCACGTCGGCGTCGGACCCGTAGCCCATCTCCTGGCCGCCGAGCCGCCCCATCGCCACCACCAGGAGGATCGCGGGCTCCGCCCCCGCCGCGATCCCCGAGGCATCCCGGGCCTCGGCCCGCGCCACGCGCAGCGCGCCCCCGAGCACGACGTCGGCCGCGTCCGAGATCGCCCGCGCCGCGCTCACCGGGCCGAGCTCGCCCAGCACCTCCGCGACGCCGGTCCGCGCCAGCTCCCGGCGGCGCAGCGCCCGCAGGGCCTGCGCCGCGGGCGCGGGCTCCTCGGCCCGCCCCAGCACGGCGTCCATCTCCGCGGAGAGCCGTTCGGCCCCGAGCGGCTCGAGGGCCTCGGGGCGGCCGAGCCATTTCACGGATTCCGGCGATCGCGCCAGCGCGTCCGCCAGGTAGGAGGAGCTGGAGAGCACCTGCGCCAGCCGTTCGGCGGCCACCTCCGAGTCCCGCAGCAGCCGCAGGTACCAGTGCGTGGATCCGAGCACATCGGAGAGCTTCCGGAAGGCCAGCAACCCCGCGTCCGGGTCGGCGCCGTCCGCGAACCAGCCGAGCAGGACCGGCAGGAGCTGCCGCTGGATCGCCGCGCGCCGCGACACCCCCTCCGTCAGCGCCTCGACGTGCCGCATGGCGCCCGCGGGGTTGCGGTAGCCGATCGCCGCGAACCGTGCCATGGCCGCCTCCGGCGCGAGGGAGATCTCGTCCTCGCTCAGGCCCGCCGTCGCCGGCAGCAGCGGCCGGTAGAACACGGCCTCGTGCAGGTCCCGCACCTCGCGGCGGACCGCCTTCCACCGCTTGGTCAGCTCCTCCGCCCCGGGCATGCCGAGCCCGCGGGCGAGCCGGCGCAGGTCGGCGTCGTCGGTCGGCATGAGGTGGGTGCGGCGCAGCCCGAACACCTGGATGCGGTGCTCCAGCGCGCGCAGGAACGCGTAGCACTCGGTCATCTGCCCGGTCTCGGCCCGGCCGACGTACCCGCCCGCGGCCAGCGCGGCGAGCGCGTCCAGCGTCGTGGCCGACCGGATCGACTCGTCGGTGCGCCCGTGCACGAGCTGCAGGAGCTGGACGGTGAACTCGACGTCGCGCAGGCCGCCGCGCCCGAGCTTGATCTGCCGCGGTGCCTCCGCGGCCGGCACGTTGTCCTCGACCCGCTTGCGCATGGCCCGCGCGTCCTCGACGAAGTTCTCCCGTGACGCCGCCTGCCACACCATCGGGGACAGCGCGGCGACGTACGCGTCGCCCAGCGCGCGGTCCCCTGCCACCGGCCGGGCCTTGAGCAGCGCCTGGAACTCCCAGGTGGACGCCCAGCGCTCGTAGTAGGCGACGTGGCTGGCCAGGGTCCGCACCAGGGGGCCCTGCTTGCCCTCGGGCCGCAGCGCCGCGTCCACCTCCCACAGCCGGGGCTCGTCCGACGTTCCCGAGCACACCCGCGCCAGCGCCGTCGCCAGGCGGGTGCCCATGCGGAGCGCGTCCTCCTCCGTGGCCGGCTCGCCGTCGGGCCCGGTCGCGGGCTCGGCCACGTAGATGACGTCGACGTCCGAGACGTAGTTCAGCTCGCGCCCGCCCGTCTTGCCCATCCCGATGACAGTGAGCCGCACCGCCTCGTGCCCGGGCGTCGCGTACCGCGCCACGGCCAGCGCCGCCTCGAGCGCCGCCCCGGCCAGGTCCGCGAGCGCCGCCGCGACCGCGGGCACGGCGGCGGTCGCGACCGGAGCGGTGACGTCGGTGGCGAGGATCCGCAGCAGCCGCGCCCGGTAGGCGCGCCGCAACTGGTCGGTGTACGACGGCGGTCCGGGGTGGCGGCCCGGCCGTCCGTGACCGAGTCCGAGCGTGTCCGCGCCGGACGCGCCGGCACCCGCCACGCCCACCGGTGCGCCGCCCGGTCCGGACCCGCCCGGACCCGTCTCGCCCAGGGCCGCCCCGCCCCGCGCGGCCGCGTCCGGGGCGAGTTCGCCCGCGACCGGCACCTCGGCGTCGGGGTCGGCGTCGACGGCGCGCAGGAGCTCGGCGCGCACCTCCGCCGGCGGGACGTGGATGCCGGGCGTGGGGTCGGCGATCACGTCGAGCAGTTCGGGGCGGCGCACGAGCTCGTCGCCGAGGGCCGACGACGCGCCGAGCACCCGCAGCAGCCGTCGCGCCGGGGTGGCCGCCGCCTGCACGCCCACGTCGGCGGGCTCGCCCGGGCCGCCGTCGTCGGACAGGACCTTGCGCAGCGTGTCGGGGGACGCGCCGGCGAGGCGCGTGAGCTGGAGCAGCGCGAGGTCGGGGTCGGCGGTGTCGCCGAGACGTGCGAGGAGCGCCCCGGCGCGGTCGCTGAGGACCACCGCGCGGCCGTCCGGCCCGATGGGAAGGGACTCGTCGCCCTCCCCGTCACGGACGGCGACCAGGCCGGCGTCGTTCCACAGTGTCGCGGACCTGGTGAGGTCGGCGAAGCCCGCCCGGATCAGGTGGGTGGTCAGCGTCTGGGGCCGGCGGCTGGTCACGTTCCGAGATTAGCCCGACCGGTCACAGCACCTGCAGGAAGCGCTCGAGCTCGAACGGCGTCACCTGGGCGCTGTAGGCGTCCCATTCCTGGCGCTTGTTGCTCAGCACGTACTGGAAGACGTGCTCGCCGAGGGTCTCGGCGACGAGCTCGGACTGCTCCATCGCCTCGATCGCCTCGGACAGGTTCCGCGGCAGCGGCTTGATCCCGAGGGACCGGCGCTCGGCCGAGGTGAGGTCCCAGACGGCGTCCTCGGTGTGCTCGATGAGGTCGTAGCCCTCCTCGATACCCTTCATGCCGGCCGCGAGGAGGACGGCGAACGCGAGGTAGGGGTTCGCGGCGGAGTCGAGCGCGCGGTACTCCACGCGCGACGAGTTGCCCTTGCCCGGCTTGTACATCGGCACGCGCACGAGGGCCGACCGGTTGTTGTGCCCCCAGGAGATGTACGACGGCGCCTCCTGGCCGCCCCACAGCCGCTTGTACGAGTTCACGTGCTGGTTCGTGATGGCGGTGATCTCGCCGGCGTGCACCATCAGGCCGGAGATGAACTGGCGCGCGGTCTTGGACAGCTCGAACTGGGCGCCCGGTTCGTGGAAGGCGTTGCGGTCGTCCTCGAACAGCGACATGTGCGTGTGCATGCCGCTGCCGGGGTGCGTCGCGAGCGGCTTGGGCATGAAGGACGCGTACACGCCCTGCTCCAGCGCGACCTCCTTGACCACGGTGCGGAACGTCATGAGGTTGTCCGCGGTGGTGAGGGCGTCGGCGTAGCGCAGGTCGATCTCGTTCTGCCCGGGGCCGGCCTCGTGGTGGGAGAACTCCACCGAGATGCCCATGGACTCCAGCATGGTGATCGCGGCACGGCGGAAGTCGTGCGTGGAGCCGCGGGCGAGATGGTCGAAGTAGCCGCCGTCGTCGACGGGAACCAGGGGCTCCCCGGCCGACTTCGGCTGGTTGAACAGGTAGAACTCCACCTCCGGGTGGGTGTAGAAGGTGAAACCCTCCTCCGCGGACCGGGCGAGCTGGCGCTTGAGCACGTTCCGGGAATCGGCCAGCGAGGGTTCGCCGTCGGGCGTGAGGATGTCGCAGAACATCCTGCCCGTGCCGTGCCGCTCACCCCGCCACGGCAGCACCTGGAAGGTGGTCGGGTCGGGGCGCGCCACCATGTCGGCCTCGTAGACCCGCGTGAGGCCCTCGATCGCCGACCCGTCGAACCCGATGCCCTCGGTGAACGCCGACTCCAGTTCCGCCGGAGCCACGGCCACCGACTTGAGCACGCCGAGCACGTCCGTGAACCAGAGCCGGATGAACCGGATGTCACGCTCCTCGACCGTGCGGAGCACGAACTCTTGCTGCCTGTCCATGGGGGCCATCTTGCCTCATCCGTGTTACTGGTGCGTGTACGGTCAAGGCATGTCAGCCCACACCAAGCCGACGCCCGCGTCGGCCAAGAAGGTGCGCGTGCACCACCTCGCCGCCGCGAAGGAGCGCGGCGAGAAGATCACGATGCTCACGGCGTACGACGCCGTCACCGCCGCCCTGCTGGACGCGTCGGGAGTCGACCTGCTGCTCGTGGGCGACTCGATCGGCAACGTGATGCACGGGCACACCACCACCCTCCCCGTCACCGTGGACGACATGATCCCCCCGGCCCGTGCCGTGGCGTCCGTCGCGAAGCGCGCGCTCGTCGTGGTGGACCTCCCGTTCGGCTCCTACGAGGCCGGGCCCGAACAGGCGCTCGCGACCGGGGTCCGGATGATGAAGGAGACCGGCGTCGCCGCCGTGAAGCTCGAGGGCGGCACCCGCGTGGCCGCGCAGATCCGCGCGCTGACCGACGCCGGTATCCCCGTGGTGGCACACCTCGGATTCACCCCCCAGTCGGAGCACGCCCTCGGCGGACACCGGGTCCAGGGCCGCGGCGACCAGGCCGCCGAGGTCCTCGCCGACGACGCCCTCGCCGTCCAGGAGGCGGGCGCGATCGCCGTCGTCCTCGAGATGGTGCCGGTCGACGTCGCCGCGCGGATCACCGAGATCCTGCGCATCCCCACGATCGGGATCGGCGCGGGGGCGCAGTGCGACGGGCAGGTCCTCGTGTGGACCGACATGGCCGGGATGACCGACTGGACCCCGCGCTTCGCGAAGCGCTACGCCGAACTCGGCCGCGCCCTCCAGCAGGCCGCCGAGGACTACGTCGCCGAGGTGAAGAAGGGCAGGTTCCCCGACGACGCGCACTCCTTCCTGGAGTAGCAGCGTTTCCGAAGCCGCCGGGCTCAGCCGTCCTCGGCTCGTACCCCGCCTGCGGGCGGCCTCGCCACGCTGCGCATCCGGCGACCCCGGACCGGTGACGTCTCCCGCACGGGCTCGCCCTCGTCCGGGCTCAGCCCTTGTCGCGCCAGGCGGCGTCCTCGTCCTCCCACGCCTCGTTGCGGGACCGGGCACGCGACAGCGCCTGCTCGGCCTCCTCACGCGTCGCGTACGGACCCATCAGGTGCGTCCAGGACGAGCGATGCCCCTGCTCGACCTCGCCCGTCTTCGTGTTGTACCAGTACTTCTCCTCGCCACCCATGAGACGATCCTGACACAGCGACGACCCGACGAAGCGCCAGGAGCCCGCAAGTCATGAGCAAGAAGATCGCGTTCGGCATCGACGTCGGCGGTTCGGGCATCAAGGGCGCCCCCGTCGACCTGGACGCCGGCGAGTTCGCCGAGGAGCGCACCCGGATCCCCACCCCGAGCCCCTCCACCCCGGAGGCCGTCGCGGAGGTCCTGCAGGAACTCGTCGACGCCTACGACCTGCCCGACGACGCGCCCATCGGCGTCGCCTTCCCCGCACCCATCCACCACGGCACGGTGCGGTTCATCGCCAACCTCGACGAGTCCTGGGCGGGCGTCGACGTCCCCGCCCTGGTGCACCGCGCCACCGGACGCCACGTCGTCGCCGTGAACGACGCCGACGCCGCGGGCGTCGCCGAGGTGCGCTACGGCGCCGCCCGCGACGCCGACGGCGTCGTGCTCGTCAGCACCCTCGGCACCGGCATCGGATCGGCGCTGTTCGCCGACGGCGTCCTGCTGCCCAACACCGAGCTCGGCCACCTCGAGATCGACGGGCAGGACGCCGAGAAGCACGCCGCCGACTCCGCACGCGACCGCGAGGACCTCTCCTGGGACGAGTGGGCCGAACGGCTCCAGCGGTACTTCGGCGTCGTCGAGGACCTGCTCTCCCCCGACCTGATCGTCGTGGGCGGCGGCGTCAGCAAGAAGCACGACAAGTTCCTGCCCAAGCTCCACCTCCGCGCGCCCATCGTCCCCGCGCACCTGCGCAACGCGGCCGGCATCGTGGGGGCCGCGGCGCTCGCGGCGGACAACGGCGGCTGAACGAGCGCCCCTGGCACGAGAAGCCCCGCGGGCGCGTGGCGGTGAAGACCGGCGCGCCGGCCGTCGCCGCACCCCTGTCGACGACGGCCGGCCGGGCATCCCGGTCGGCGTCCGCCGGCCCTCTCGGACGGCCCCTGTCAGACAGGCCTGTCAGAGGGGCCCGTCAGATGGCGTGCCCCGTTCCGGCGGCTGCGGGCCGCATCGGGGTGTCGCGGAACATCGCGTCGACGCCGAGCATCTCGAGGAGGTTGCGCACCACCGTCGACTGCTCCGCGAGGCTGACGCGAATCCCGTCCTCGGAGCCGAACATCCGGAGCTGCGCCAGGAACGCCGCCCCTGTCGAGTCCATGAACGTCACGCCGGAGGTGTCGACGACGACCGGCCGGGATCGGTCGAGCACCTGCCGGAGCGCCGCGCCGGTCTGGCTCCGCAACGAGATATCGATCTCGCCGGACATCTTCACGACGGTCGCCTCGGTCTTTTCCTCGACAAGGATCGACCCGGCCGTCGACAGCTGGTTCAGATCTTTCACTTGCTCTCGCCCCTGTTCACGCGCATGCCGGAGTCTCACCGACATTCCGTGGCCGACCGACCCCCCGACCGGCCCTGGATCCCGCCACACCCTCGTGGCGATATTCGGCATCCTACGCGGCGCGCTTTGCGAACGGAACAGGTGAAGGCGATTTTCTTCGATCGAGGTTACGACGCTTTACCTGAGTCGGGCTCAATAACATTCCGACACCATCCGAACGAACTATTGATCACTGGATCGCTTCGCCCCCGACGTCTCCTTCTCCCACGCGTCGAGCTGCATGGTCAGGGCCTTCGCCAGCTCGAACACCTGCTGCGGCGGAATCCGCACGCGCGACGCGACCTTCCCCGGAACGACGACATTGCGCACTTCACCCGTATCGGGGTCGTTCTGCGGACTCGGCGGCTGTTTTACAGCGATGAAATCCAGCACGAACGATGTGGGCGTATGCCACACCGAGGCGAAATCGGCCGGGACGCCGGTCTCCATCTCGTCCGGCACGTCGATCTGGAACTCCTGCGGCAGTTCGTCGGACGACACGTCGACTCCTCGTGAAGGGCGGCTGGGCGGCGGTCCGGCGACGCGCGAGCGCGTGGGTCCCGGGCTCCAGACGGTACAGCGTGTTCACCCCGGAGCGCCACGGGCAGTGTGCAGGCAGGCCGGCCAAGCCCTCCGGAATCGCTCCGGAACCGCCCGGAGGAGCGCCTCCCCGCGGGCCGCACGTCCCCGGAGTCGTACGTCCCCGGAGTCGCGCGTCCTCCGAGGCCGCACGTCCTCCGGAATCGCCGACCCGGCCGGTCAGCTCTTGCTGCGGTAGATCCGCATCGCGATCGGGCCCAGCACCGCGGTGAGGACGACCGACGCGATCAGGACCCAGACGATCTCGGTCGCGTCGGGGCTACCGGCCATGAGTCCGCGCACCGCGGTCACCAGGTGGCTGACCGGGTTGACGCTCACGAACGCGCGCAGGCCCGACGGCATCGTCTCCGGGTCCACGAAGACGTTGGAGGCGAACGTGAGCGGCATCAGCACGATCATCGACACACCCATCACCGCGTTGGGCGAGCGCACCAACAGCCCGAGGATGATGAAGGTCCAGCTCAGCGCGAAGGCGAACACCAGCAGGAGCAGCACGCCGAGCAGCACGCCGCCGAGGCCGCCGTCGGGCCGGAAGCCGAGGATCAGGCCCAGCGTGATGGTGATGACGGCGGCGACCGTGTAGCGCACGGTGTCCCCGAGCAGCGCGCCGACCACGGGCGACGGCCGCCAGATCGGCAGCGAGCGGAAGCGGTCGAACACGCCCTTGGAGATGTCCGTGTTGAGCGTGTAGCCGGTGTAGATGGTGACGAACAGGATCGTCTGCACCAGGATCCCGGGCAGCAGGAACTGGATGTAGGCCTGCGTGGAGCCGGCGAGCGCACCGCCGAACAGGTACGTGAACATCAGCGTGAAGATGACGGGCGTGACGAGCACGTCGAAGAGCTGCTCGGGCACGTGCTTGATCTTCAGGAGCGCGCGCCAGCCGAACGTGAGCGTGGTCGACAGGGGCGATGGGCGGGCCGGCCGCTCGGCCAGGGCGACGGCGTCGCGCAGGGTCGTGGTCATCGGGGTGCCTCCGAGGTCTCGCGCTGGCCCGGCGCGGAGGACGTGCCGCCCGCCGGCTCGTCGTCGGGCAACGGCTGGCCCGTGAGGGCGAGGAAGACCTCGTCGAGGCTGGGCTGGCCGAGGCTGAACTCCGGGACGGCGATCCCGGCGTCGGCGAGGGCGGGCAGGAGGCCCGCCACGGCGTCGGTCCCCTCGTCGGGGACGCGGGCCGACAGGGCGTGCGGGTCGGAGCCGAGCGTGACCTCGGCGCCGAGCAGGCGCTCGGTGATCTCGGCGGCCTTGACGCGGTCGGCCACCTCGGCGACGCGCAGGTGCACCGCGCCCTCGCCGACGGATCGCTTGAGCTCGCTCGCGGTGCCCTCCGCGATGCTGCGGCCGTGGTCGATGACGGCGATGCGGTCCGCGAGCTGGTCCGCCTCGTCGAGGTACTGCGTGGTCAGGAGCACGGTGGCGCCGTCCTCGACGAGCACGCGGACGATGTCCCACACCTGGTTGCGGCTGCGCGGGTCCAGGCCGGTGGTCGGCTCGTCGAGGAACAGCACACGCGGCGCGAGCACGAGCGAGGCGGCCAGGTCGATGCGCCGGCGCATGCCGCCCGAGTAGGTCTTGACCTGCCGGGCGCCGGCGTCGGCCAGGTCGAACGCCTCCAGCAGGCCCTGCGTGCGACGCCGTGCGGCGGCGGGCGCGAACCCGTAGAGCCGGGCGAGCATGAGCAGGTTCTCGGTCCCGGTCAGGTCCTCGTCCACCGAGGCGTACTGCCCGGTGAGCCCGACGGCGGAACGCACGGCGTCGGCGTCACGGACGACGTCGTGCCCGAGCACGCGCGCGGTGCCGGCGTCCGGGCGCAGCAGCGTGGCGAGCATGCGGACCACGGTGGTCTTGCCGGCGCCGTTCGGGCCGAGCAGGCCGAACACGCTGCCCTCGGCGATGGAGAGGTCGATACCGTCGACCGCCTTGGTGACGGACTTGCGGCTGGTGAAGTGCTTGACGAGACCCTGGGCCTCGACGGCGAGCGAGTCGGACATACGTTCACCTCCGGTGCCACTGTTCCACGATCGGGGGCGCCGCTCAATCGGTTTCGGAACGCCCCCGAGCCGTCGCCCGGGAGCCGTGGCCCGGCCGAGGCGGCCCGCCGCACACGACCGGCGTCGCCTCGTGGATCGGCGCCGCGCGCCCGGAGGAGCGCGCGACGCCGGGTGACCCCTCCTTCCTATCGCTGGAGCGTCAGCAGACCCGGGCGGTACGGCAGCAGGCCGTAGTCCGTCCCGTCCGAGCTGGGGTCACGACCCTGGTACAGGAACCGCAGGTTGCAGGGATCGATGGTCATGGTCTCGTCGGCGCTGGTGCGCAGCAGCTCACCGTGGCTGATGTCGTTGGTCCAGGTGGCACCGCTGTTGGCCCGGCCCGCGAACGGGTTGCTCTCCGAGGCGGCCTGCGGCGTCCACGAACCGGTGAGGCTGTTGGCCGTGAAGGAACGGAAGTAGCGGCCCTGCGCGCCGATCGCCTCGACGATCATGAGGTACTGGTTCCGGTCCTTGACCTTGTAGACCTGGACTGCCTCGAACAGGTTGTTCCGGGTGTCGCTCATGACGACGGAGTAGTTGCTCCCGAAGTTCCCCGGGAAGTTCCCGATCGGCATGCTGGACCGGTAGATCCTGCCGTTGTCCCCGGCGAAGAACAGGTGCATGTTCTGGCCGTCGCCGATGAGCGCCTGGTCGATGGGCCCGGTGCCGGAGTCGCTGATCGACCCGGTGAACAGCGGGCTCGCCGCCGACCAGCCGTTCGGGTTCGTGGGGTCGCTCGACGTGCGGTACATGAACGGCGACGGGCCCCACTGGTAGGCGAGCACCCAGATGTTGCGCGGGGCGAAGTAGAACAGCGTCGGGGCCACCGTGCCGGACGACATCGCGTTCTGCGAGACGCTGCCCATCTGCGAGTAGTCGGAGAAGAGGCCGAAGTTCATCGAGCCCCAGGACGTGCCGTAGTCGTGGGTCGTCGCGTAGACGAGCTGCTGACCGTTGTACGGGGCCACCGTGAAGTCCTTGAGCGAGACCCAGCCGGACCGCGGCTGCGCCAGCGGGCCCGTGGAGGACCAGCGGTAGCTCGAGGGCAGGTCGCAGGACGACGACGAGTTGCTCATGAACGAGACGTCGTCGACGTAGAGGTTGTCGGTCCCGCCGGTCGTCTCCACGTAGAACGTGGCAGACGACAGCGTGCCGGACCAGGAGACCGTCGTGGTGCCCGTCAGCTGGGTCCAGCCCGAGGAGTTCACGGCCCCCTGCGCGAGCTGGATGTAGTTGGTCGAGCCGCCGGCGGTCACCGCCAGGGTGACCTTGCCGGTCGGGCTCCCGCCCTGCGTCCGCATCCACACGCTCGTCGTGTAGCTGGTGTTGTTCGTCAGCGCGGACGTCACGTTCTGGGACGGGCCGTTCCACGACGCCGTGCGGCCCGTGTACGAGAGGGCACGGCTTCCGCCGTGGACGGGGTTGGTGGTGGAGGCCAGGGATCCCGCGCCGAACGTCGACCAGCCGGTCGTGCCGTTCTCCATGTCGCTGTTCGTGAGCAGGTTCGGGCCCGCCGCGGCCGCGGGGGTGAGATCGGGAGGCACCGCCGCTGCGGTGACCAGCGCCAGGGCTGTGGCCAGCCCCAGCGCGAGACTTGCGATGGACTTCCTCATCCTTCGCTCCTCTTCGTGGGTATGTGAGCGCTAACATCATCACGCCGGAGCGCTGCCGCCGGTAGCAGGTTTAACGATTAACCTCGTGGTGCCGGAACGGCGCCCACGCTCATTCCCTGATCGCCGGCTGTGCCTCGCGGCCCGTCGGGGACGGCGCCGGGGCCGTCGGGGACGACGTGGGCTCCGGCGCCGTCGGCTCGTCAGCCCCCGTTGGACTGCCGGATGCCCTCGGCGAGGGCGTCGAACCGGTAGACGAAGCCGCCCGCGGGCCCGCTGACCGTCATGTAGGCGTCGGTGGTGCCCGGCCGGATCGCGACGTTGGTCGCGGACTCGAGCCCCTCGTGGCCGGCCGGGACGGTCACGGTGGTCTGGTGGGTGCCGTCCGGCGCATACACGAGGATCCGCGGCGTGCCGTGCATCCCCTGGTAGAGGTTCCCCGCGGCGTCGACGGCGGTCGAGTCCGTCTGGTCCGTGCCGCCGTTCACGTGGATGGCCGCGTGACCGGCCGTCACCGCAGTCCCGCCCTCGCCGAGCGTGAGGTGGTCCACCCGGTTGGCGTCGAGCTGGCTGACCCAGAGCGCGCCGCCGTCGAGGTCGAAGGAGATGCCGTTCGGGTTGGGCAGGTTCGCGGCCAGGACGGTCGCCCTTCCTGTGTCGCGGTCGATGCGCACCACCCGGCCCGACATCGTCCCCACCGGATAGGCGACGGGTGAGGAGTCGGTGACGAAGAGGTGCCCGTCGTCGTCGAACGTGAGGTCGTCCGGGTGCATGGCGCGGCCCTTGACGCGGCCCTCGAAGAACGTTCGCGGGTCGTCTCCGTCCTGGCTGACGCTGACGATCCTGCCGCCCTGGTAGTCGGTCAGGTAGAGCCGGCCGTCGTACGGGCTGAGCTGGGCGGACGTGTAGGCGCCCGCCGAGTCGGTGAACACCGGCTCCACCTCGCGCGCGTCGAGATCGACCCGCATGACCTTCGGGTCCCCGGCCGGGGCGGTGACGTCGACGAGGTACAGCTTGCCGTCGTCGCCGAACACCGGGCCCTCGAGCAGGGTCATGCCGGTCTCCTCGTGCACGGACGTCACCTGCAGGACCCGCTCGGCGGTGATCCCGCTCGGCCCGGCGGGCGCCTCCCCCGCCGTCGACCCGGCGACGCACCCCGCCAGCGGAAGCGTCAGGGCGACGGCGGCCCCGGCCGTGAGCCGGCGAGCGCGGGCGCCGCGTGTCGTCCTCATCGCTCAGCCCTCCGTGCGGGCGGCGGCGGGCGCGACCAGGACGTCGCTCATGTGGCCCTTGCGCCACTCGGCCAGCAGCCTGTGGAAGGCGACGGGCCCGGGGCTGTACGACGTCGGCGCCGCGCGGCGCGTGCCCTCGCCGTTGTAGTAGCCGGGCGTGCACTCGGCGAGGAACGCGGAGTTGTCGACGAAGGTCTCGGCCAGGGTGCGCGCCCAGGCGGCCTCGGCCTCGGGCGTCGGTTCGACGTACCGCGCCCCGGTCTTGCTCGCCTCGGCGACGACCGCCGCGATGTGCTCCGCCTGTTCCTGCAGGATGTGCACGAAGTTCACCGAGTTGGCGTTCTGCAGCGGCCCCAGGTGGAAGAGGTTCGGGAAGCCGTGGGAGTAGAAGCCGTGCAGCGTGCGCGGCCCGCGTCCCCAGGCCTCGAGCAGCGGGGTGCCGCCTCGCCCGTGCACGGGCAGCGTGCCGGAGACGACGCCGGAGACCCCGGTCTCGAAGCCGGTCGCGAAGATCACGCAGTCGACCTCGTACTCCGTCTCGCCCACGACGACGCCGTTCTCGGTCATCCCGGTGACCCCGCCGTGGTCGGCGGTGTCCACGAGCGTCACGTTCGGCCGGTTGAAGGTCTGCAGGTAGTGGTCGCTGAAGCCCGGGCGCTTGCACATGTAGCGGTACCACGGCTTGAGGGCCTCGGCCGTGGCCGGGTCGTGCACGACATCGTCCACGCGGGCGCGGATCTCGTTCATCTTGGCGAAGTCGGCCAGTTCGTCGAGCCGTTCCCGCTCGGCGGGGTCGAGCGTGGTGTCCACGGCCCCCGTGATGATCGCGCGCTGCAGTCGTGCCGTGCCGGTCCACCCGTCCTGGACGAGGTCCTCCTCGACGTCCTCCCCGGCGAGGATCGCGAGAAAGTTCTCCATCCGCTCACGCTGCCAGCCGGGCCGGA
This sequence comes from Myceligenerans pegani, assembly GCF_014892515.1. Classification (GTDB taxonomy): domain Bacteria; phylum Actinomycetota; class Actinomycetes; order Actinomycetales; family Cellulomonadaceae; genus Myceligenerans; species Myceligenerans pegani. The sequence goes on along the minus strand of NZ_JADBGR010000079.1, from coordinate 20,196 downwards.
GCGAGGCCGCCCACTCCGGGTCGGTGGGCCGGTTGTCGCGCACGTCCACCGACGACGGCGTCCGCTGCAGCACGTACAGGTGCCGCGCGTCCCGGGCCACGTGCGGGATCGCCTGCAGGCCGGTGGCGCCGGTGCCGACGACGGCGACCCGCTTGTCCGCGAGCCCCGTCAGGCCGCCGTCGGCGGTGCCGCCGGTGTAGCCGTAGTCCCACCGGCTGGTGTGGAAGGTGTGGCCGCGGAAGTCCTCGATGCCCGGGATGCCGGGCAGTTTGGGCTGCGTGAGCGTGCCGGAGGAGACGACGACGTGGCGGGCGCGCATCTCGTCGCCCCGGTCGGTCCGTACGTGCCACTCCGCGGCGTCCTCGTCCCAGCGCAGCTCGGTCACCCGCGTGTGGAACACCGCGTCGCGGTACAGGCCGTAGTGCTCGGCGATCCGCACGGCGTGCTGCCGGATCTCCTCGCCCGGCGCGTACCGCCACTTCGGCATGTAGCCGGTCTCCTCCAGCAGCGGCATGTAGGAGTAGGACTCGACGTCGCAGTGGATGCCCGGGTAGCGGTTCCAGTACCAGGTGCCGCCGAAGTCCCCGGCCTCGTCCATCATCCGCAGCGACTCGACGCCGGCCTCCCGCAACCGGGCACCGGTGAGCAGGCCGCCGAAGCCGCCGCCCACGACCAGCACCTCGACACCGTCCGTCAGCGGGTCCCGCTCGACGCGCTCGGTGTACGGGTCCTTCGCGTAGTAGCCGAACTCGCCCGCCGCGCGCCGGTACTGCGTCGCGCCGTCGGTGCGGATCCGGCGGTCCCGCTCCCGGCGGTACCTCTCGCGCAGGGCGTCGGGATCGAACCCGAGGTCCGGGAGCGTCGTGCCGGTGCGGGGCGTCGTGTCGGTCATCGCGGAGACCTTTCGTCGGGGTCGGCGGGCACCGAGGTCCCGGCGAGGCTCGGCGCCCGGAGGCCGGCCCGGCCCCGGCCGGACTCGTCGGGACCTCGGCGCCGATGCCAGAGGGTGAAACAAACCGTACATGGATGTACGTTTCAGGTCCACACCCCGCCGTGCACGGCGCAGCCCGTAACCTCACCACATGACGGAAGCTCCAACCCGGCGGGACGCCGCGCGCAACCGCGAGCGCCTCGTCGCCGCCGCCCGGCGGGTGTTCGCGGACCTCGGGCCGGACGCCCCGCTCGAGGAGATCGCCCGCACGGCGGGCGTGAGCCGCACCACCCTGCACCGGCACTTCGCGGATCGTCCGGCGCTGGTCTCGGCCGTCATGTGGCAGAACGTCGTGGACATCGAGACCGAGGCCGCGAAGCTGTCGGACGCCGACGACGGCGCGGTGCGCCTGTTCCACTTCATGCATGACATGCAGCGGGGCGCCCCGTGGCTGGCGCTCGTCGTCACCCCCGGCGGTGACGTGGAGCTGCGCGCCCTCGGCGACCTCGCCGAGCGGACGGCGTCGGCCCTCGAACCGCTCCTGGCGAGGGCACGCGAGGCGGGCCTCACCCACCCGTCCGTCACCACGCAGCACGTGCTGCTCACGCTCCCGATGGCGATGGCCGTCCAGGCGGCGGAGACGAGTGCGGGGCTCCGGCCACCGGCGGACGCGACGCGCGAGATCCTGCACCGCGGGCTCTTCACCACCGATCCGCCGGGGACCGGGAGGCCGGGCGGCTAGCGAGCGGCCGGGCGTACGCCCCCTGGTCGACGCACGGCGTCGCGTTGGCGAGCCCCGGCCTGCATGTTTAGCATCACTCGATGGACGGCAATCAGCCTTCGGAACCGCCGCCGACACGGAACGACCGGCCCGTCCGCGCACTCCGCCCGAACGGCGCCGGGCCTGGGAGGACGACCATGCCCGCCAACCGGTACGTAGAAGCCTTTCACGAGCTGACGACGCAGGCCAACGACGCCGGCCTGATGCGCCGTCGCTACGGCTTCTACTGGGCGATGATGCTGTTCTGGACGCTGGCCACGGTGGCGATCCTCGTCGGCGTGGCCGTGCTGGGTGACACGTGGTTCCAGCTCCTCCTGGCGGCCCTGCTCGGCGTGACGATGGCACAGCTCGGATTCCTCGGGCACGAGGCGGCCCACCGGGAGATCTTCGCCTCCGACGGCTGGAACGAGTGGACGGCACGCATCATCGCCGGGCTGCTCAACGGACTCAGCTACGGCTGGTGGGTGGACAAGCACGGCCGGCACCACGCCAACCCGAACAAGGAACGTGAGGACCCCGACGTCCGGTCCCGGGTACTGTCCTTCACGCCGGACGGCACCGACGAGCGCACCGGCCTGGCCGCGAGGCTCGCCAGGTATCAGGGCTACTACTTCCTCCCGCTCCTGCTCTTCGAGGGATTCTCGCTGCATGCCAGTTCGTTCAGGACCATCCTCGGCGGCAAGGACGTCACCCACCGCTGGACCGAGATCCTCTTCGTCGGGGTCCGGGTCCTCGGGTACCTCGGCTTCCTGTTCATCGTTCTTCCGCCCGGGATGGCGGTCGCCTTCGTGGCCGTGCAGGTCGCCGTGTTCGGGTTCCTGCTGGGTGGCGCGTTCTCCCCCAACCACATCGGGATGCCTACCGTCCCGCACGACGCCGACATCGACTTCCTGCGCCGGCAGATCTACATGTCCCGAAACGTCCGGGGCGGGCCGCTGGTGCACTTCTTCATGGGCGGCCTGGAGTACCAGGTGGAGCATCACCTGTTCCCGATGGCACCCCGCCCGAACCTGCCCGCCCTGCGGAAGCTCGTCCGCAGCTACTGCGCCGAGAACGACATCCCCTACACGGAGACATCGCTCGGCGGAGCCTTCCGGACGATCATCGCCTACCTGAATCAGGTCGGGCTGAAGCACCGCGACCCGTACACCTGCCCGCTGGTGCGCCGGTACCGCGGCTGAGCATGGAGGACATACGCTCATGAGAGTCACCGTCAACCCGACCACCTGCATCGCCTCCGGCAACTGCAGCCGGACGGCACCGCGAGTGTTCGCGAACCGGGAGGAGGACGACGGGTACGTCAGCGTGCTCGACGAGAACCCGCCCGAGTCGGAGTGGGCGGCCGTCCGCGAGGCGGAGGACCTGTGCCCGTCGGCGACGATCCACGTCGAGGACGATCCCGGGACGACGTAGTTCCTCGCGACGCCGGCACCGCCTCGTCAGCTCGTGACCCGCCGGGGCACAGCACGCGAGCCACCTCCCGACCAGGTCATCGACCCAGGTCTGCACCTGCCGCGACCGTCTCCACGCACGTGGTACGCGCCCCAGGGCGTACGCCGTGAACTGCTGCGGCGCGCCTCGGCGAAGCGCACCGACGTCAATCGGGCATCGAGCGGCGCCGGCCGACCGGGCGATCGGCGAGCGGAAAGGCCAGCGACCCGGCGCCGACCCACCACTCCATCACGTCGTAGGTGAGCCGGCCCGCGACGACGGACGGGTCGGCCTCGGACAGGCGGGCGGCCTCGTCCGGGTCGCAGGCGAAGATCGACATGCCGCGATACGACGGGTCGCTCCGCTCGTCGAACGGCCCGTTCGCGACGACCAGGCCGCGTCGGTTCAGCTCCGCCCGGTAGGCGAGGTGGCGGGCCTGGAGCACGTCGAGTTCGTCGTCCGAGATCTCCGGCGCGTCCGGCGGACGCCGCAGGACGACGACGGTGTAGACGTCGAACGCGTCGGGGATGTTCGGGTCGCGTGGCATGCGTCCAGGGTCTCAGGCATCGCTCTCCCGCGACACGGCAGGCCTGGCTCCGACGGATTCCGGGCAGGCCGGTCCGGCGCTCAGCGCGTCCGGCGAGCGATCCCCGGGTACCGCAGGATCAGTCCCGACGTGTCGTAGCTCAGCTCGCACCGGAAGTCGAAGGTCGACGACGCGTAGTCGAACCGGATCTCGTCCGACGTCCGGGCGACGAGCCGGTACTCCTGCTCGAGTCGCTCCACCGCGAGGGTGCCGGCACGGACGAAGACGGCGGGCGTGGCGTACGTTTTCCCGGCGACCGCGTCCAGCCGGTGGACCGGCAGGGTGTTCGTCACCGCCGACGACTCGAGGTCCACGTCGAGACAGCCGTCGAGCTCGCGTCGCAGGACGCCCTCGACCAGCCACTGCACGCTGCCCGCGCGATCGATCCGCTCGAGCGTGGTTCGGGCCGATCCGGTCGGCGTCATCCTCTCGATCTCGGCACGGCGGGTGTGCCAGTGCCCATCTGCCTCGATCCGGTACCCGACCGACCATGCCTCAGGGCCCTCGACGGCGGTGGTGTGCCCACGCAGCAGATAACCGGCCGGCACGGTCTCGGCGAAGAGAACCTCGAATCCGGCCCGGACGCCGCTGTGCGTCCAGGCGGACACGAGAGGCATCGGATCGAGCCGCATGTCCCCGACCCTAGCCGGACTCATGCTTGACCACGTCGCGGGGGGAATTCCATGCCGGCGAACTGAACCGATTACGTCAGTGCCAGTTCCGGGACACCCTGCCTTACGGTGCCGTTGCGAGCGCGACCGCCGAATTGCCATTATCTGAGCTTTTCTTGACAGAAGGAGCCATCCGAGACCCTCTGCGTCGAATCTCTGCCCGGGCCTGCCGATGAGGGCTTCGAGGTCGCTCTCGTCGGCGAGCCCGTCCCGAAACGGAGCAGCCGCACATGACCAATCGCATCGACCGGTCCGCATTGATCGGCCTGACGCCACTCGACCAAGAGTTGTTCCGACGCTTCGGGGCGGGGGCATCGGCACCGCCGCCGTTCGTCCTGTTGCATCGGGCGTTCGAGGCCATGGCCCGGCTTCGGCCGGGGACGGTCGCGGTGACGCATGCCGGCGAGGCGCTGACCTACCGCGAGCTCGACCGACGGGCGAACCTTCTCGCCGGGTCGCTCGTGCGGCTCGGCGTCGGCCCCGGGAATCGAGTCGGGCTGTTCGTGAAGCGCTCGATCCCGATGGTCGTCGGCATCCTCGGGGTACTGAAGGCAGGGGCCGCCTACGTGCCGCAGGACGCGCGGATCACGTCGGGTGCGCACCTGGCCCATATCGCGGCGACCGCTGACATCCGTGTCGTGCTGACACTGTCCGAGTTCGTCACCGCCCTTCCGGCGCTGCCCGGCCGGGTGGTGCTCGCGGTGGACAAGCTCTCCGGGGAGCGGGCGGAGCCGCCTGCGGTCGCGAGCGCGCCGGGGGGTCCGGCGATGGTGATCTTCACCTCGGGCACCACGGGTGCACCGAACGGCGTCGCCGTCACGCACGCGAATCTGTGCAACGTGGTCACACACGGGCCGGGAGCACTCGGCGTCCGACCGGGCATGAAGGTGTCGCAGCTGCTCAACATCGCGTTCGACATGGCGGCGTGGGAGATCTTCGTGGCGCTGTGCCGTGGTGCGGAACTGGTGATCAGGGGCGACTCGATCCTGCAGGCCGTGCGTTCGGTCGACGTGGTGATCGCGACACCGAGTGTGCTGGCGAGCCTGGATCCGGCCCTGTGCCGCAACGTCGCCGTGGTGGCGGTGGCCGGGGAGCGCTGCCCGCGCCCGCTCGCGGACGCCTGGTCGTCGTTCGCCCGGTTCCACAACGCGTGCGGGCCTACCGAGGTCACCATCGTGAACACGATCGCACCGCCGCACCGGCGCGGCGAGGAGCCCACGATCGGCTCGCCGCTGCCCAACACCACCGTCTACGTGCTCGATGAGCGCCTTCGGCCGTGCCCGATCGGCGAGGTCGGCGAGTTGTGGGCGGGTGGAGCCTGCGTCAGCCAGGGCTACCTGGGCAATCCCGAGCTGACCGCGCAGCGCTACCGTCCCGACCCGTTCCTCGGTGGCGAGAACCGCATGTTCCGCACCCGCGACCTCGGCCGATGGACCCCGGACGGCCGGCTCGAGCACCACGGACGCACCGACGAGCAGGTGAAGGTTCGTGGCTTCCGGGTAGAGCTCGACGCGATCACCGCCGCGCTGGAACGCACACCCGGCTGCGAACGGGCGGCGACCGTGCTGCACGACGGCGAACTGGTCGGCTTCGTGACCCCGGCGGGAGTGGACGCCGTCGCGGCCGGCTATGTGGTCGCGGGCATCCTGCCCTACTACTGCGTGCCGGCCACCGTCCGGGCTGTCGCCGAACTGCCGACCACGCACCGCGGCAAGGTCGACAAGCGGGCCCTGGTCGCCGGACTGACCACCGAGGAGGCCATGGCATGACACCGGCCGACACCGAACTGGCCCGCCCGCTGCCACCGGTTCGCGGAAGATGGCGCCGCGTGTGGCGGCACCGGCGATTGATGCACCACAACCGGCTCGCCGCCGGTGTGGTCGCGGTCAACCTCGTGGTCCTCGCCGACGGCGGCTGGTGGGGCGACCTGGGCACGATCTCGAGCATGGTGCTGGCGAACGTCGCACTCGCGGCGCTGATCCGGCAGCAGTACGTGATCAACGCGATCTTCCTGTCCGCGACCAGCGCGCCGGTGACCTGGCCACTACGGGTGCGCGCCCTGCTCGGCAAGGTCTACCACGTGTTCGGCGGCATCCACGTCGGCGGGATGGCGTCCGCGACCGGGTGGTTCCTGGTCTTCGCGGCCACCGCGACCGTGCAGCCGGTGGGCGCCGCGGTGCTCGTGGTCACCTACCTGATCGCCGCACTGCTGCTCGCCATGATCACGTCGGCGCTGCCGACGTTCCGGGCGCGCCACCACAACCGTTTCGAGCTGATGCACCGCTTCGGCGGCTGGGGCCTGCTCGCCCTGTTCTGGCTGCACTCCCTCCTCTTCTCCGCCCTCGTCTCCGCGACCGGGCCGGCACCGATCCTGGTGCTGCTCGTCGTGTCGATCAGCATCGCCCTGCCGTGGCTTCGGCTGCGCCGGGTACCGGTACGCATCAGCTCTCCCTCCTCGCACGTCGCGCTCGTGCGCTTCGACTACGGCGTGACGCCGTTCGCCGGCTCGTCCACCACGGTCAGCCGTAGCCCTTTGCGCGAATGGCACTCCTTCGCCAACGTGCCGTCTCCCGGCATGCCCGGATTCCGGCTCACCATCTCGCGGGCGGGCGACTGGACCGGGGCGCTGATCGACGACCGCCCGTCGCACCTGTGGGTCAAGGGCATCCCGACAGCCGGCGTCGGGAACATCGACCGGCTGTTCCGCCGCGTCGTGTGGGTGGCCACCGGCAGCGGTATCGGCCCGTGCCTGCCACACCTGCTCTCGCGCGAGACGCCGTCTCGCCTCGTCTGGTCCACCCGCGACCCGCGCGCCACCTACGGGGACGACCTGGTCGAAGAAATCCTCGCCGTGCAGCCTGATCCGGTCATCTGGGACACCACGGCTCTCGGGAAGCCCGACCTGGTGGCGCTCGCCTACCAGGCGTACCGCGAGTTCGACGCCGAAGCGGTGATCTGCATCTCCAACAAGAAGACCACCTGGAACGTCGTCGAGCAGCTGGAGATGCGGGGCATCCCGGCCTACGGCGCCATATGGGACTCCTGAGAGGCCACCACCATGACCGACAAGACCCTGCTGCTGTCGCACGACCGCGGCGTCCTCACCATCACCGTGAACCGGCCGGACGCGCTGAACGCGCTGAACAGAGAGGTGCTCACCGAGTTGGGCATCTTGCTGGAAGGCCCGCTTCCACCGAACGGGAGCGACATCCGCGGCGTCATCCTGACCGGAGCCGGTGAGCGCGCGTTCGTCGCGGGAGCCGACATCCGCGAGATGTCCGTGATGACCCCGGACGAGGGCGAGGCCTTCGGCGCGCTCGGCCAGAGGGTCACCCGCCTGCTCGAAGAGTTGCCCGTCCCGGTGATCGCCTGTGTGTCCGGCTATGCGCTCGGCGGGGGCTGCGAACTTGCCATGGCCGCCGACTTCGTCTACGCCACCGGTTCAGCGGTGTTCGGCCAGCCCGAGGTGTCGCTCGGCCTGATCCCGGGCTTCGGCGGCTGCGTGCGGTTGCACCACCGGGTCGGACCCGGCTGGGCCAAGGAGCTGATCTACACCGGCCGGAGGATCGATGCCGTCGAAGCGCGGCGGATCGGGCTGGTCAATCGGGTCTTCGACACGCGAGAGGAAATGCTCGACTCGGCCGCCGCGACCCTCGCCGAGATCGCCACGCGCTCACCGGTCGCGGTCGCGTTGTGCAAGTCGGCGATCGGCGACTCGGTCGGGAGAACCACTGCTGACGCGCTCGCCGTCGAGAAGGCGGCCTTCCGGAAGACGTTCACGACCGGTGACATGCGCGAGGGCACGGCCGCGTTCCTGGCCAAGCGGCCACCGTCGTTCCCGGGACGCTGAGTGACCGTGAGCGGTGCACGTCACGCCCGCGGCTCGACGACCACCGCGGTGAGGACCAGGCCGCGGCCCACCAGGAACGATCCGGCCAGCGAGGTCAGCGGGGACGCGCCGTCCAGGCGGTGACCGGCGACACGGAGATGTGCGGTGAACGTCCGGGCATGCGGATCGATCTCCAGACGGGCGTCCTCGAAGCCCAGCCACCGGCCGGTCAGGGGGAACCATGCCTTGTAGACCGACTCCTTCGCGCTGAACAGGAGGCGGTCCCAGTGCGTCGTCGGGTCCACCCGGGTGATCCGGCGCAGCATCTCCGTCTCTCCGGGCACGACGACCGACTCCAGCACACCGCCCGGCAGCGGCGCGTGCGGTTCACCGTCGATCCCCACCGCCGACACGTCCTCCGCGCGTGCGACCGCTGCCGCGCGGTAGCCGGTGCAGTGCGTCAGGCTGCCCACCACCCCGGTGGGCCACCTCGGGGCGCGTCCGGGGCCGGGACGGATCGCGACCGGCGGCAGGCCGAGCTGCGCGAGGGCCTGCCGGGCGCAACGGCGGGTCGTGACGAACTCCCTGCGCCGGCCCTCGACCGCGGCGGCGACGAGGTCGGCCTCGCCGGGGAACGGCGGCTCGTCGCGCACGTCGCCGTACGCTTCCACGCCCCGCACCGTCGCCGGGAGCAGGGTGGCGATCACGGCAGCCCGCCCAGGATCCGGCGGACCGGCGCGGGAGCCCGCGACCGCCGCCCCCACTCGCGCGGGTAGCCCAGCGACACCTCCTCGAACGCGACGCCGTCGTACGTCGTCGAACGCGGTATGTGCAGGTGGCCGTAGACGGCCGCGACCGCCCTGAACCGGGTGTGCCAGCGCGCGGTCAGGTCGGTCCCGCACCACTGGGCGAACTCCGGGTACCACAGCGCGGCGGTCGGCTGCCGCACCAACGGCCAGTGGCTGACCAGCACCGTCGGCAGGGTCGGATCGATCGCGGCCAGGCGCTCCTCCGTCACCGCAACGCGCGCGCGGCACCAGGACTCCCGGTCCGGGTAGGGGTCGGGATGCAGCAGGAACTCGTCCGTGCAGACCACGCCCGCGTCGTGGGCGCGCCGGAGCGACTCCTCCTTCGTGTCCGCACCGGGGACGCGGAAGGAGTAGTCGTAGAGCGCGAACAGCGGCACCACCACGACCGGGCCGTCCGGTGCCGACCAGACCGGGTAGTCGTCCTCCGGCGTGACGACGTCGAGCTCGCGGCACAGGCGCACCAGGGCCTCGTACCGTGCCTGACCCCGCAGCTGTACCGCGTCACCGGGATGGGTCCACAGCTCATGGTTCCCCGGTGTCCAGATCACCCGCCGGAACCGGCCGCGCAGCAGGCTCAGTGTCGCCTCGATGTCGTCGAAACGCTCGCCCACGTCCCCGGCGACGATCAGCCAGTCGTCGTCCGTCTCGGGCATGATCGCGTCGACGACGCTCCGGTTCTCGTCGTACGCGACGTGCAGGTCGCTCACGGCGAGGAGAGAGGCAGGCAACGGGATTCCTCCGGCGAGATTCGTGGTCGGCAGGCGTGCACCTCACTGCGGGCTCGGCCCTGCCACCGTCACGCCGAGGTCGTCCAGAAGGTCCCGGGCCACCCGCTGGGGCTGATCCTCGAGATAGAAGTGACCGCCCGGGTAGGGCCGCAGGGTGAGCTCGCCGGTGGTGTGCTCCTCCCACGCACGGGCCTGGCGTGCGTCGACCAGCGGGTCCTCGTCGCCGACGAGAACCGTGACGGGAACCTCCAGCGGCGGACCAGGGGTCCACCGGTACGTCTCGATGGCGGTGTAGTCGGCGCGCAGTACCGGCAGAACCATCGCCAGCACATCGGGGTCGTCGAGGACCGAACTGCCCATACCTCGGAGGAACCGGACATCGCTGATGAGTCCTCGGTCGTCCATCCGGTGCACGAACCGGCTGTTGGGAACGGACGGGGCCGCCCGCCCCGAGACGAACATCCGGACCGGGCCGGTGTCCGCCAGCAGCCGTGCGACCTCGTAGGCGACGACGGCGCCCATGCTGTGGCCGAAGAAGGCGTAGGGCCCGTCCGGCAGCCGGTCGGCGATCCGGGCGGCGAGATCCTCGATCTCGGCGACGAGGGGTTCGTTCCGGCGGTCCTGCCGCCCGGGGTACTGCACCGACAGGACGTCGAGGTGCGGGGCGAGGGCCCGCGAGAGCGTGCTGTAGGTGCTGGCGGCACCTCCGGCGTGCGGGAAGCAGAGCAGGCGCAGGCGGCCCTCGGCTTCGGGGGCGAATCGGCGGAACCACAGGCTGTCCATCAGTTTCCTCTCTCGGTGGCCGACGGGTAGAACCCGACCTCGGTGAAGAAGGCGAGGTACCGGGCGACGAGGTCGGGCATCATCCGCGGCTGCTCGGGTCCGCCGGCCGCCGCGATCGCGGCCTCGGTCGGTGCGGTCTCCATGGCCGGGTAGAACGCGGCGGTGTTCTCGTTCATCATCTGGAAGGCCTCGAGCAGCGGCAGCAGGGCGTTGGCCGGGTCTGCCCGCACCCGCCGCTCCCACTCGTCCCGGGGCAGCTCGGCCAGCTCGTGACCGGCGTCCCGAGCGCCGGCGACGAGGTCCTGGAACGCCAGCCCGTGCTGGTTGTAGAGGTGGTAGGTGCCGCCGAGCGTCCCGGGGTCCCCGGCGAGGGCGGTGATCGCGGCGCTGACGTGGTCGACGGGGAGCATGTGGACGACACCGGCCATGCCGGTGGGAAAGGCACCGGCCTGCAGCATCCCCTTGAGGCTCAGCCAGACGAAGTCCTTGGTCTGACAGGCGCCGGTGCGCTGGTCGCCCGAGATGACATCGACCCGGTACACCGAGACGGGCAGACCGCGGGTCCGGGCCGCCGCGACGAGCTGTTCGGAGACCCACTTCGTCTGCAGATACCCGCTGGCCAGCGCCTCGGGCGGACCGGTCGGGTCGTCGGCGCGCAGCGGCTCGCCGTCGGCCAGGGCGCCGGCGAAGACGCCGGTGGTGGAGACGTGATGGACGGGGACGGTCCGATGGCGCGCGGCGAGCCGGAGGATCTCCCGCGTGCCGCCGACGTTGGGATCGCGGAGCGCCGCGTACGGGTGCAGCCAGTGGACGGTGGCGCCCGCGTGGTAGATGGCGTCGACGTCCCGGGCGAGCGTGTCGAAGGTGTCGGGATCCAGGCCGAGGCCGGGCACGGACAGGTCCGCGGTGTGCAGGACGAGGCGGTCGACGTCGATCTCGTCGGCGAGCCCGTACCACGTCAGGCTCTCGCGCAGCCGGGCTGCCGCCTCGTCCGTGCCCGCGGCCCGGACCAGGCAGTGCACGCGGGCGCGGGTGGTGCGCAGCAGGTCGCGCAGCAGGAAGCCGCCGAGGAAGCCGGTGGCGCCGGTGAGGAGCAGCTCGCTCGGGTCGTTCGTGCGGTCGACCGGGCCGGCCGGCCGGATGTCGTCGGGTAGCGCCGACTCGGCGGCGAAATCGGTGTGCGCGGAGGTGTCGCCGGGGCCCCGGGTCAGCTCGGCGTGCAGGTGGGTGGCGAGCAGCTCCGGGGTGGGGTGATCGAACACCACCGGACCCGCGAGCCGCAGCCCGGTCGCCGCGGCCAGGCGGTTGCGGAGCTCGACCGAGGTCAGCGAGTCGAGGCCCTGGTCGACGAAGGGCCGGTCCGCGGGAACGGCCGCCGGATCACCGTGACCGAGGACTGCCGCGGTCTCGGAACGGACCGCGTCCAGGACGAGCCGCCGCTGGGCGGGTTCGGTGAGGCCGGCGAGCGTGTCACCGAGCGCGACGGTCCGGTGGGCACTGTTCCGCGCCTTCCGGAGGCCCGTGTGCCGGGCCGGCCCGGCGAGGATGGCGGGTGCCTGCTCCGGGCGTTCCCGGAGCGCGGCGAGGTCGAGCGGTGTGACGACGACGGCGGGCCGGCCGAGCGCGAGCGCGTCGTCGAACAGGCCCGCACCGGACGCGGTCTCCACCGGGCGGAACCCCGCCCGCGCGATCCGTGCGCGGTCGGCCTCGCTGAGGCCCGCACCCATCCCGGCGTCCTGCTCCCACAGGCCCCAGGCCAGCGAGGTGGCGGGCAGGCCGGACGCGGCGCGGTACGCGGCGAGCCCGTCCAGGTAGGCGTTGGCGGCGGCGTAGTTGCCCTGACCCGCACCACCCACGACGCCCGCGATCGAGGAGAACATGACGAACGCGTCGAGATCGGAGCCCTTGGTGAGCTCGTGCAGGTTCCACGCGGCGTGCGCCTTCGGCCGCAGCACGGCATCGAGGCGCTCCGGGGTGAGCGCCGTGATCGTCCCGTCGTCGAGCACGCCGGCGGTGTGCACGACGCCGGTGACCGGGGCGGGCTGCGCGGCGAGGAGCGCGGCCAGCGCCTCCCGGTCGGCGACGTCGCAGGCCACGACGGCGGCGGTGGCTCCGAGCGCGGCCAGCTCGGCGACCAGCGCGCCGGCGTTCGGGGCGGCGGGCCCGCGCCGGCTGACCAGGAGGAGGTTCCGCACGCCGTGCTCGGTGACGAGGTGCCGGGCGAACAGGGCGCCGAGAGTGCCGGTACCGCCCGTGACGAGCACCGTGCCGTCGGGACGCCAGCGGGTCGCGGCGTCGGCCCGGCCGGGAGGCACCGGACCGGCCGCGCGCAGACCGGGGCGCAGCACGCGGCCCTCCCGCACGGCGAGCTGCGCCTCGCCCAGCTCTGCCAGTCGTGGCAGCAGCGCGGCCGAGGTCGCGGCGCGGTCGAGATCGGCGAGCACGATGCGGCCGGGTGCCTCGGCCTGGGCGGAGCGGACGAGACCCCAGACCGCGGACGCCGCGGGGTCGGTGACGTCGAGGACGGCCCCCTCGGTCACGACGACGAGCGGCACCTCCTCGAGCCGTGGTTCGGTGAGCCATTCCTGGAGGAGCGCGAGCAGCCGGGCGAGACCACCGCCGCCGACGCCGTCGGCGTCGTCGTCCACCGGGGCCGCTCGGTACACGACCGGACCGGCGATGCCGGCCGCCGCGACGGACGCGGCGGCCGGGAGTTCAGGAGTACCGATCTCCGCCAGGGGCGCCGGGACGACGTCGGGCGACGGGAATGTCAGCGGCGTCCACGCCAGGTCGAAGAGAGTGTCCCGGGGAACCGGACGAGCCGGAACGGGGTCGCGGAGTTCCACCTCGTCGGCGGTGACGACCGGCTCACCGGAGAGGTCGGTCGCCAGCAGCTCGTGGACGTCGCCGGCGACGGGGGTCAGCCGGACGCGCAGCGCCGTCGCGCCGGTGGCGTGCAGGCGCAGGCCGCGCCACCGGACCGGGGTCCGGGACCCGAGGGCCTCGGCGAGCAGGGCGGGGTGGACGCCGAAGCCGTCGGGATCGAGCTCGGCGGGCGACGTCTCCGGGCCGTCGTCCAGGGTGCCGGGAAAGACCGGAGCGCTCGGGCTGATCCGGGCGGTGGCAACCGTCGTCCACGCGACGTCCGAGCCCTCCGGGCGGACTCCGACCGTCGCGTCGCGGCGTCCGTCGTCGTCCGGGGCGCTCACCTCGACCTGGCACTGCAGCGCGCCGTGCGAGGGCTGGACCAGCGGGAACCGCACCTCCGCCTCGTCCACGCAGGTGCAGCCGGTCTCCACGGCGACGTGCAGCAGCAGTTCGGCCACGACGGTCGCGGGGATCTCGCCCGAGGCCGCCCACGGGAGGGTCCGGGGGACCCTGCCCGGGAACACGATGCGGCCGGTGTCCGCGACCGGGATCGCCGGTCCGAGCAGCGCGTGCCCGCTCGCACCGGTGTCGCCGCTCGTCGGGGCGAGCCAGTAGCGGCGGCGCTGGAACGGGTAGGACGGCAGGTCGACACGACGGGCGCCGGAGCCGGCGAAGAACGCGGCCCAGTCGATGCCGATGCCCTGGAGGTGGAACGCGCCGAGCGCGGCGGCCAGCGCGTCCACCTCAGGACGGTCCTTCCGGAGCAGCGGGACGGCGACGGCGTCGTTCCCCGCCTCGGCGCTCGCCAGCCCGGCGAGCACCGCGCCGGGCCCGATCTCGACCAGCGTGGTCACGCCATCGTGCACGAGCGCGTCGACCGCATCCGCGAACCGGACCGCCTCGCGGACCTGCCGTACCCAGTACTCCGGGTCGGTCAGGTCGGCGCCGGGCGCACCGGTCAGGGTCGAGACGACGGGGATCGAGGGCGCCGTGAACGTCATGCTCTCGGCCGTGCGACGGAACTCCGCCAGCATCCCGTCCATCAGCGGCGAGTGGAACGCGTGGCTGACGGACAGTCGCTTGGTCCGCACGCCCCGGGCGCCGAGCCGGCCCACGGTCTCCCGCACGGCGTCGGCGGTGCCGGAGACGACGACGGAGGTCCGGGTGTTGACGGCGGCGACGACCGCGCCGTCGGCGAGTTCGGCCAGCACGTCGGCCTCGCCGGCCTCGATCGCGAACATCTCCCCGCCGGCGGGCAGCGCCTGCATGAGGCGCGCCCGGGCGCTGACCAGGCGTGCCGCGTCCGGGAGGGTGAGGATCCCGGCCACGTGCGCGGCGGCGAGCTCGCCGATCGAGTGGCCGGCGAGCATGTCGGGCCGGACGCCCCACTCCTCCAGCAGCCGGAACAGCGCGACCTCGAGGGCGAACAGGGCGGGCTGGGCGTACCCGGTACGGTCCAGGAGCTCGGGGTCGGCGCCGAACACCACCTCCTTCAGCGGCCGTTCGAGGGTCAGTTCCGCGCAGACGGCGTCGAACGCCGCCGCGTAGGCGGGGAACGTGCCGTACAGCTCGCGCCCCATGCCGAGACGCTGACTGCCCTGACCGGTGAACAGGAACGCTGTCCTGCCGGTCGTCCGTTCGCCGTCGACGACGGCGCGCAGCGCCTCGGCGAGGCCGTCCCCGTCACGGCCCGAAACGGCCGCGCGCAGCGGGTGGACCGCGCGGGCCGTGGCCAGGGTGTAGGCGACGTCGAGCGGCGTCGCGCCGGCGTCGAGCGCGTCGGCCAGCCGCCGCGCCTGCGCGGTGAGGGCCTCGGGGGTCCGCGCCGAGAGCAGGATCGGCACGGACGGCAGGCCGTGTTCGGCCGGTGCGGCGGGCTCCTCGGGCGGGGCCTGCTCGAGGATGACGTGCGCGTTGGTGCCGCTCACCCCGAACGCCGACACGGCGGCCCGGCGAGGCCGCCCGGAGTCGGGCCACGGGCGGCCCTCGGTGAGCAGCTCCACCCGGCCGGCCGACCAGTCCACGAACGGCGTCGGTTCGTCCACGTGGAGGGTGGGAGGCAGGAATCCGTGCCGGATCGCCTGGATCATCTTGATGACCCCGCCGACGCCGGCCGCCGCCACGGTGTGCCCGATGTTCGACTTCAGCGAACCGAGGAGGAGCGGCTGGTCGCGGTCCTGGCCGTAGGTGGCGAGCAGCGCCTGCGCCTCGATCGGGTCGCCGAGCCGCGTACCGGTACCGTGCGCCTCGACGGCGTCGACGTCGGCCGGTTCCAGCCGGGCGGACGCGAGTGCCTGCCGGATGACTCGTTCCTGGGAGGGGCCGTTGGGGGCGGTGAGCCCGTTGGACGCGCCGTCCTGGTTCACCGCCGAGCCCCGTAGCACGGCCAGCACGCGATGGCCGAGGCGGCGGGCGTCCGACAGCTTCTCGACGAGCAGCAGGCCCACGCCTTCCGACCAGCCGGTGCCGTCGGCGGCGGCGGCGAACGACTTGCACCGGCCGTCGGGGGCCAGGCCGCGCTGCCGGGAGAAGTCGACGAAGCCGCCGGGGTGCCCGGACACCGTGCACCCTCCCGCGAGGGCGAGGGCCGATTCGCCGGACCGCACCGACTGCGCGGCGAGGTGCAGCGCGACCAGCGACGACGAGCAGGCGGTGTCGACGCTCACCGCGGGCCCCTCGAACCCGAAGGTATAGGAGATGCGACCGGACGCGACGCTGCTGAGGCGTCCGGTCATGAAGTAGCCCTCGAGCTCCTCGGGTCCGTGGAGGCCGAGGTAGCTCTGTTCGACGACGCCGGCGAACACCCCGACCGCGGCGCCGCGGAGGGTGCCGGGGTCGATGCCGGCGTGCTCGAAGGTCTCCCAGGCCGTCTCCAGCAGGAGCCGCTGCTGCGGATCCATGGCCAGGGCCTCCCGGGGGGAGATGCCGAAGAAATCGGCGTCGAACAGCGTGGCGTCCGCGAGGAAGCCGCCGTCCTTCGTGGAGGAACGGCCGGGACGACCGGGTTCGGGGTCGTAGAGCGCGTCCACGTCCCAGCCACGGTCGTCCGGCCAGGGGGTGATGCCGTCGCGCCCCTCCTCGGCCAGCCGCCACAGGTCGTCGGCCGACGACACCCCACCGGGGTACCTGCAGGCCATGCCGACGATCGCGACCGGTTCACCGGCGGCGGACTCCACCTCCGCCAGACGCTCGCGGGTCTTCTTCAGATCGGCCGTCACCCACTTGAGGTAGTCGACGAGCTTTTCCTCGTTGGTCTGCTCCGGCTGAGCGGACATGGCGCACCTTTCTCGTCGGACCGCGGTCAGTGGCCGGCCGTGCGGCCGAGTTCGTTGTCGATGAAGTCGAAGATCTCGGCGGCCGAGGCGGACTCGATCCGCTCGGCCGTGTCGGACGCGCCGTCCCAGTCGGGCAGGGCGGGCTTCTCCGCGAGCCGGGCGAGCAGGGTCCGCAGCCGGACGGTCAGCAGGGAGCGCAGTTCGTCGTCGTCCTCCCCGAGTCCGGCGATGATGTCGCCGAGCTGGTCGAGCTCGGCCTTGCCCCGCTCGGCCGGGCTCGTGTCCGGCAGGACCAGCTCCATCAGCCGGTCCGCCAGGGCCGCCGGGGTCGGGTGATCGAAGACGAGCGTCGCGGGCAGCGCGGTTCCCGCGGCCGCCGCGAGCCGGTTGCGCAGATCCACCGCGGTCAGCGAGTCGAATCCGAGGTCACGGAACGGGCGGTCCGGCGGCGCGTCCACACCGCCGAGAACCTGGGTGACCTGGCGGAGCACGAGGTCCAGGACGTGGCCGCCGCGCTCCTCCGGCTCCAGGTCGTGCAACTGGTCGGCGAGGAGCTGGGTCCGCGTGGACCGCACCGGCCGCCGGGAGCCGGCGGGCAGGAGCGTGCGGAGCAGCGGCGGGACGTCGTCGGACGCGCGCAGGCCGGCCGGGTCGAGACGCACCGCCGCGACGACCGGATCGGTGTCCGGCCCCAGCGCCCTGTCGAACAGGGCCAGGCCCTCCTCCTCCGTGATCGGTCGGAGGCCTTCACGCGCGTACCGCTCGCGATGCCGGTCGGAGAGGTCCGCGTCGTGGTCGTGCCCCGTACCGAGGTCCCAGAGCCCCCACGCGATGGACACCGCGTGCTGTCCCTGGGCACGCCGTCGTCGGGCGAGAGCGTCCAGTGCGGAACCCGCGGCCGCGAAGGCCGCCTGCCCGGGAGTCCCGAGGAGGCCGGCCGTCGCGGAGAACAGCACGAAGAGCGGCACGTCACCGGCGAGCTCGTGCAGGTGACGGGCCCCGTCCACGGAGGGACGCAGGACGGCGTCGAGTCGTTCGGGCGTGAGCGTGCCGATCAGGCCGTTGTCGCGGACACCGGCCGCGTGCACGACGCCGGCGAGCGGCCCGACGGCGTCGAGCAGCGCGGCCACCTGGGCACGGTCGCCGACGTCGCACGCGGCCACCGAGACCTCCGCGCCCAGCCCGCGCAGTTCCTCGGCCAGCGCCTCCACGCCCGGGGTGTCCGGTCCGCGGCGCCCCGCCAGCACCAACCGCCGGACGCCGTGCTCGCGCACGAGATGCCGGGCGACCAGCGAGCCGAGCGCGCCCGCGCCGCCGGTGACCAGGACGATGCCGTCCGGGACGGCCCCGGGCGTGTCCCCGGCCTCCTTCCGCACCAGACGGGGTGTCCAGATCCGGCCGCCGCGGACGGACACCTCGGGCGCGCCCGAGGCCACGACCGCGGACAGGAGGGTCTCGTCGGCCGGGCCGGCGTCGTCGAGGTCCACGAGAACCAGGCGGCCTGGGGCCTCGGCCTGGGCGGAGCGTGCCAGGCCCCAGGACACCGCGGCGGCCGGTTCGTCGGGAGAGCCGCACAGGACCAGCGGCACGGCGGCGAGGCGGTCTTCGGCCAGCCAGTCGCGGAGCAGCGTGAGCATGCGATGCGGGTCGGCGACCGTGGTGACGACCGCCTCGGGCCGGTCCGGCGTCGCGAGGGATCCGGTCAGCTCGGCCAGGGTGGCATGATGCGGGGCCTGCGGGAGCAGGTGCTCCACGTCGCCCAGCACGGCCCACCGGACAGGAGCCGGATGCACCGAGGGGAGCGGCGTCCGGTCGAGGGCGAGCAGCGCCGTGGCGTGGTGCCGCTCGGCGCGCTCCAGGGTGCCGAACTCGACGGACTCGACGGTCAGGACGAGGTTGCCGTCCAGGTCCGTGAGCGTGAGCCCGGTGCCCGCGAACGCGGCGCGGACCGCCGCGGCTCCCGAGCGATACAGGCGGACACCGCGCCAGACCACCGCGTCGTCCGGCGACACCTCCCGCAACACGCCGGCCAGCAGGGTCGGGTGAAGCGCGTACCGCCGGGCCGCGCCCGTGAGGTCCTCGGGAAGAGCGACCTCGAACGGTTCGGTCGCGCCGCCCGCCGGCGGGCGGCCGGCGGCCGGGACGTAGATCCCTGTGGCGTAGCGGGTCCACGTCTCGCCCGTGTCCTCGGGGCGGGCGTGGATCGTGAACGGCGTACCGCCGTCCTCGTCGGGAGCGGCCACCGCCACCTGGACCTCGAGCCCACCGTCCGGGGGCGGCACGAGCGCCCGCTCGACGTCGAGCTCGCCGATGTCACCCAGCTCCGTTCCGGCGTGCAGCGCCAGATCGAGCACGACCGAGCCGGGCGCCTCTCCGGGATCGGCCCCGGGCAGCGCGCCGAGCCGGCCCGAGAACACGGTCCCGTTGCCGGAGGCGAGCGGCACGGGCCCGCCGATCGCCGGATGACCGGTGTCGACGGCGCCCGCGGGGGTCGGCTGGAGCCAGAAGTTCCGGGTCCGGAACGCGTAGGTGGGCAGGTCGACGGCCGGCCCTGCCGCGAGCCGGCGCCAGTCGACTTCCATGCCGTCCGCGAACAGGGTGGCGAGCGCGGTCAGGAAGGTGAGCTTCTCGGGGCGGCCTGTGCGCAGGGCGGGGACGGCGTCGGGCAGGAGGGCGCTCAGGACGCCGTCGGGCCCTAGTTCCAGGTAGCGCACCACACCCGCGTCCCGCAGGGTCTGTACACCGTCATGGAACCGGACCGTCGAACGGATCTGCCGCGCCCAGTAGGCGGGCGACGTCAGCTCGGTCGCGATCCGGCCGGTCACGTTGGAGACCACAGGAATGGCCGGCTCGCGGAACGTCAGACCCGAGATCGCCTCCTCGAACTCGGCCAGGACCCCGTCCATGTGCGCCGAATGGAACGCATGCGACACCGACAGACGCTTCACCCGACGACCCCGCTCACGCCACACCCACTCCACCTGCTGCGCCGCCTGGGCGTCACCAGACACGACCACCGACGACGGACCATTCACCCCCGCAACCTCCACACCCGCAACCAACGTCGGCGTCACTTCCTCCTCCGACGCCTCCACCGCCACCATCACGCCACCAGCCGGCGCCGACTGCATCAACCGACCCCGCGCCGCCACCAAGGAACACGCATCCCCAAGATCCAACACCCCCGCCACATGCGCAGCCGTCACCTCACCGATCGAATGCCCCAGCAGAAAGTCCGGACGCACCCCAAAACTCTCCACCAGCCGAAACAACGCCGTCTCCACCGCAAACAACGCCGCCTGAGCAAACACCGTCCGCTCCAACAGACCAGCCTCCGCAGACCCTTCCTCCGCGAACACCACCTCCCGCAACGGACGATCCAGCACCGCATCCAACCCCCCGCACACCGCATCGAACGCCGCAGCAAACACCGGCTCCGACCCATACAACTCACGCCCCATCCCCACCCGCTGACTCCCCTGCCCCGTCAACACAAACGCCGTC
>NZ_JADBGR010000078.1 GCF_014892515.1 Myceligenerans pegani | reverse complement strand
CAGGTCGCACTCCCCGCTCCGCAGCGACGCGGCCGCCAGATGCAACGCCACCAGCGACGACGAACACGCCGTGTCCACCGACACCGCGGGGCCCTCGAGCCCGAACGAGTAGGACAGCCGTCCCGACGCCACCGAACCCGCGCTACCGCCCGCGAGGAATCCCTCGAGGTCCTCGGGCACAGGGCGTGTCATGGTCCCGTAGTCGTGGTACATGATCCCGGTGAACACCCCGCCCCGGCCGCCGCGCAGTTCGGACGGGTCGATCCCGGCGTGCTCCAGGGCTTCCCAGGCCGTCGTCAGCAGCAGACGTTGCTGCGGGTCGGTGGCGAGGGCCTCGCGCGGGGAGATCCCGAAGAACTCGGGGTCGAAGAGACCGGCGTCGTGCAGGAAGCCGCCCTCCCGCACGTACGACGTGCCGGCGTGCTCGGGATCCGCGTCGTACAACGCGTCCAGGTCCCAGCCACGGTTCACCGGGAAACCCGACACCGCGTCGGTACCCTCGGCGACCAGCCGCCACAGGTCCTCCGGGGACTCGACACCACCCGGATAGCGGCACGCCATACCCACGACCACGATCGGGTCGTCGTCCACGACGGCGGTGGCTGTCACGGCCCGGCCGCGTTCCGCTCCGGCGAACTGGTCGGCCAGGTGCCGGGCGAGTGCGTCCGGCGTCGGATGGTCGAAGACCAGGGTGCTCGACAGGCTCAGGCCCGTGGCCTCGGCGAGCTGGTTGCGGAGTTCGACCGCCGTCAGCGAGTCGAATCCCAGCTCCTGGAAGGGCCTGGCGGCCCCGAGCCCGGAGGTGTCGGTGTGCCCCAGCACGCTCGCGACCTTGGCCCGGACCAGATCGGTCAGCGCGGCCGCTCGTTCCTCGGCCCCGAGGGCGGCGTACCGGTTGGTCTCGCGGGTGACGGCGCCCTGCGGCGCGGGGAGCACCTCGCGCAGCATCGAGGGCACCGTGCCACCCGCGGCACGCACGGCTGCCGGGTCCAGGCCGGTCAGCGCGAGCAGCGGTCCGCCGTGCGTGACGGCGTCGTCGAACAGGTCGAGGGCGTCGGTGGTCTCCAGCGCCCTGATCCCGGTCGCCGCCAGTCGCCGCCGGTCGGTCTCGGACAGCGCGCCGGTCAGATCGCTTCCCTCGGCCCACAGCCCCCAGGCGAGCGCGAGGCCGGGCAGGCCCTGCTCCCGCCGGTGCACCGCGAGGGCGTCCAGGAACGTGTTGCCTGCCGCGTAGCCGGCCTGCCCGGCGTTGCCCAGCAGCCCGGCCAGCGAGGAGTACAGCACGAACGCCTGCAGGTCGTGGCCGGACGTCAGCTCGTGCAGGTTCCACGCGGCGTCGATCTTGGGGCGGAGCACCCGGTCGGCCTGTTCGGCGGTGATCCCGGCGAGCGTGCCGTCGTCGACGACGCCCGCGGTGTGGACGACGGCGGAGAGGGAGCGCCCCACCAGCAGCCGGCCGAGCGCGTCGCGGTCGGCGACGTCGCAGGAGGCGAACTCGGCGGTGGCGCCGAGCGCCTCCAGCTCCGCCGCGAGTTCCGCCGCGGCCTCGCCCTGCCCGCCCCGCCGACTGACCAGCAGGAGGCTGCGCGCACCGTGCCGGGCGACGAGATGCCGGGCGAGGGCTGACCCGAGAACTCCGGTGGCGCCGGTGACGAGGACGGTCCCCCGGTCCCACGCGACGGGCTCGGCTTCCGGCGCCGGGACGGGAATCCGGGTCAGACGAGGCGTAACGACCGTACCGCCGTGCACGGCGATCTCCGGCGCGTCGGCTGCCAGGGCCGTGGCCAGCGCCGGGCCGGGCGCGTCCAGCTCGACGAGCTGGAAGCGGCCCGGGTGCTCGGTCCGAGCCGAGCGGATCAGGCCCGTGACCGGGGCGTGGGCCAGGTCCCCGGAACGGGTCACGACCGCCAGACGGGCGTGTGCGAAGCGCGGGTCCGCGATCCACTGCTGGACCGTTGTCAGCGTGCGGTGCACGGTGGCCCGCGCCTGCCGGCCGGAATCGGGCCCGCTCGCGGCCACGACCGGCAGGACGACGACGTCCGGCACATCGACCATGGCATCCAGATCGGGGACGGCAGGTGTGGTGTCGGGCAGGCCGAGGAGGTCGTCGCCCAGGACCGCGACGGCGGCAGGCCGCACCGGCTCGGGGATCGGTTCCCAGTCGAGTCCCAGCAAGGAGTTCCGGCCGGGGCCGCGGAGGGCCGCGGCGGCGAGGGGTCGCAGGGCCAGGGACTCGACGGAGGCGACGGGAAGGCCGCTGCCGTCGGCGATCAGCACGGCGACCGTGTCGCCGTCTCCCGGGGTCAGCCGGACGCGCAACGCGCCGGTGCCGGCAGACTGGATCCGGACGCCGCTCCAGGAGAAGGGCAGCAGGGCCGTGGTGCGCTCCTCGGTCACGCCGGGGAGGAGCGGGTGCAGTGCGGCGTCCAGGAGAGCCGGGTGGACGAGGTGCCCCGTTCCGGCGTCGATGGGTCCCACCTCGGCGAAGAGGTCGCCGTCACGGCGCCAGAGGCGGCGCAGGTTCCGGAAGGTGGGTCCGTAGCCGTAGCCGTCGACGGCGACACGCTCGTAGAGATCTGCCACGTCGGTCTCGACGGCGCCCTCGGGAGGCCAGGACAGGAGGTCGTCGACGACGGCCGGTGTCTCGGTGCTCAGCGTGCCGGTGGCATGTGGTGTCCAGTCCTCGGCACCCTCCGCCCGCGAGTAGACGTCGATGCGGCGGGTGCCGCCCGTGTCCGGGCCGACGACGCACTGGAGGCGCAGGGCGCCCTCGGTACCCAGCACGACGGGCGCGGCGTGGGTGAGCTCGGCGACGGTGCCGAACCCGATGCGTTCTCCCGCCCACGCCGCCAGTTCCAGGAGGGCGGTGCCGGGCAGGACGGCGACGCCGTTGACGGTGTGGTCCGCGAGCCAGGCCGGATGCGTCCGGGAGATGCGGCCCGTGAGGCGGATCTCGTCCCGGTCGGCGACGGGGAGCGCTCCGCCCAGCAACGGGTGCCCGGTGGCGTCTAGCCCCAGGCCGGACGGGTCGCCGGTGGCGGTCTGCTCCAGCCAGTAGCGACGGAGCTGGAAGGCGTAGGTCGGCAGCTCGACGGGATCGCCCACGGTGCCGGCGTAGTACGGCCGCCAGTCGGCGGGCATGGTCGCGAGCGCGGTCAGGAAGGTCGCCCTCCCGGGGCGGCCTGTGCGCAGGGCGGGGACGGCGTCGGGCAGGAGGGCGCTCAGGACGCCGTCGGGCCCTAGTTCCAGGTAGCGCACCACACCCGCGTCCCGCAGGGTCTGTACACCGTCATGGAACCGGACCGTCGAACGGATCTGCCGCGCCCAGTAGGCGGGCGACGTCAGCTCGGTCGCGATCCGGCCGGTCACGTTGGAGACCACAGGAATGGCCGGCTCGCGGAACGTCAGACCCGAGATCGCCTCCTCGAACTCGGCCAGGACCCCGTCCATGTGCGCCGAATGGAACGCATGCGACACCGACAGACGCTTCACCCGACGACCCCGCTCACGCCACACCCACTCCACCTGCTGCGCCGCCTGGGCGTCACCAGACACGACCACCGACGACGGACCATTCACCCCCGCAACCTCCACACCCGCAACCAACGTCGGCGTCACTTCCTCCTCCGACGCCTCCACCGCCACCATCACGCCACCAGCCGGCGCCGACTGCATCAACCGACCCCGCGCCGCCACCAAGGAACACGCATCCCCAAGATCCAACACCCCCGCCACATGCGCAGCCGTCACCTCACCGATCGAATGCCCCAGCAGAAAGTCCGGACGCACCCCAAAACTCTCCACCAGCCGAAACAACGCCGTCTCCACCGCAAACAACGCCGCCTGAGCAAACACCGTCCGCTCCAACAGACCAGCCTCCGCAGACCCTTCCTCCGCGAACACCACCTCCCGCAACGGACGATCCAGCACCGCATCCAACCCCCCGCACACCGCATCGAACGCCGCAGCAAACACCGGCTCCGACCCATACAACTCACGCCCCATCCCCACCCGCTGACTCCCCTGCCCCGTCAACACAAACGCCGTC